>NZ_CP087999.1:2935000-4135000 GCF_021044625.1 Geomonas sp. RF6
TGCCTTTTGCATAATGAGTCAGCGAGTTACTCTCAGCAGCGAGGTTAAGTTCATAGAACGGAGCCGCAGCGAAAGCGAGTCTGAACAGGGCGCCATAGTTGCTGGGAGTAGACCCGAAACCGGGTGATCTATCCATGTCCAGGGTGAAAGGAAGGTAACACTTCGTGGAGGCCCGAACCCACTGGCGTTGAAAAGCCAGGGGATGAGGTGTGGATAGGAGTGAAAGGCTAATCAAACTCGGAGATAGCTGGTTCTCCCCGAAATATATTTAGGTATAGCCTCACAGAGTAAGTAACGGGGGTAGAGCACTGGATGGGCTAGGGGTCTTACCGGATTACCAAACCTAACCAAACTCCGAATACCGTTAACTGTTACTGTGGGAGTCAGACCGCGGGTGATAAGATCCGCGGTCGAAAGGGAAACAGCCCAGACCGCCAGCTAAGGTCCCAAAATCTACGCTAAGTGGAAAACGATGTGGAAATGCCCAGACAACCAGGAGGTTGGCTTAGAAGCAGCCATCCTTTAAAGAAAGCGTAATAGCTCACTGGTCGAGTGGGTCTGCGCGGAAAATGTAACGGGGCTCAAGCGTAGTACCGAAGCTGCGGATTCGCTTCTTAAGGAGCGAGTGGTAGGGGAGCATTGTGTAAGCCTGTGAAGGTCGACCGCGAGGACGGCTGGAGGTATCACAAGAGATTATGCTGACATGAGTAGCGAAAAACAAGGTGAGAAACCTTGTCACCGAAAACCCAAGGTTTCCTACGTAAAGGTAATCTGCGTAGGGTTAGTCGGTCCCTAAGGCGAGGCCGAAAGGCGTAGTTGATGGGAAACAGGTTAATATTCCTGTACCACCTGTTGTTGCGATGGGGGGACGGAGAAGGGTAGGCGATCCAGGCGCTGGTTGTCCTGGTTTAAGGCTGTAGGCGGGAGAAGGAGGCAAATCCCTTTCTCTATTCAACGCTGAGAGCTGATGACGAGGGGGTATCCCCGTAAAGTCGTCGATCCCATGCTTCCAAGAAAAGCCTCTAAGCTTCAGACAGCAGGTGACCGTACCGTAAACCGACTCAGGTGGGTGAGGATAAATGTCCTAAGGTGCTTGAGAGAACACTGGTTAAGGAACTCGGCAAAATGATACCGTAACTTCGGGAGAAGGTATGCCCTTTTTGGTGAAAGCGATTCGCTCGCCTAGCTGAGGAGGGTCGCAGAGAAATGGCGGTAGCGACTGTTTACTAAAAACATAGGACTCTGCAAAGTCGCAAGACGACGTATAGGGTCTGACGCCTGCCCGGTGCCGGAAGGTTAAGGGGATTTGTTAGCCGCAAGGTGAAGCTTTGAACCGAAGCCCCGGTAAACGGCGGCCGTAACTATAACGGTCCTAAGGTAGCGAAATTCCTTGTCGGGTAAGTTCCGACCTGCACGAATGGCGTAACGATTTCCGCGCTGTCTCAACCAGTGGCTCAGCGAAATTGAATTCTCGGTGAAGATGCCGAGTACCCGCGGTAAGACGGAAAGACCCCGTGCACCTTTACTACAGTTTGACAGTGACATTCGAATTAGCTTGTGTAGGATAGGTGGGAGGCTGTGAATCCGGGACGCCAGTTTCGGTGGAGCCATCCTTGAAATACCACCCTGGTTGGTTTGGGTGTCTAACCCAGGTCCGTCATCCGGATCGGGGACACTGTCTGATGGGTAGTTTGACTGGGGCGGTCGCCTCCCAAAGAGTAACGGAGGCGCGCGAAGGTTCCCTCAGGCTGATTGGAAACCAGCCGTAGAGTGTAAAGGCATAAGGGAGCTTGACTGCGAGACCCACAAGTCGAGCAGGTACGAAAGTAGGTCTTAGTGATCCGGCGGTTCTGTATGGAAGGGCCGTCGCTCAACGGATAAAAGGTACGCCGGGGATAACAGGCTGATCTCCCCCAAGAGTTCACATCGACGGGGAGGTTTGGCACCTCGATGTCGGCTCATCGCATCCTGGGGCTGAAGTAGGTCCCAAGGGTTTGGCTGTTCGCCAATTAAAGCGGTACGCGAGCTGGGTTTAAAACGTCGTGAGACAGTTTGGTCCCTATCTACCGTGGGCGTAGGATACTTGAGAAGAGTTGACCTTAGTACGAGAGGACCGGGTTGAACGTACCTCTGGTGTGCCAGTTGTTCCGCCAGGAGCAGTCGCTGGGTAGCTATGTACGGAAAGGATAACCGCTGAAAGCATCTAAGCGGGAAGCCTCCTTCAAGATTAGGTATCCCCGGGAGCAATCCCCTGAAGGCCCGTTGTAGACCACAACGTTGATAGGCCGGGTGTGTAAGTACAGTAATGTACTCAGCTTACCGGTACTAATCGGCCGTGAGGCTTGACCATAAAAAATTATTGAAGGGGGGTGGACCTCCACCCCCCGATTATATGCTGCGACTGCCGACAGATCAGAAGACTATGCGATTGGAGAAACGATGTGCTTGAGGCAATAAACCTGAAGCGAAAAGTTTCTCTGTGGCAATGCCGAGAGGGTCACACCCGTTCCCATCCCGAACACGGAAGTTAAGCCTCTCTGGGCCGATGGTACTGCACGGGAAGCTGTGTGGGAGAGTAGGTCGCCGCAGGGAATTTAATTGAAAAGCCCCACCCCGAAAGAGGTGGGGCTTTTCTGCGTCTGGGGCTTCATGGCTGGCGCTGGCGCGAATCGACGGACGTTGTGGACGTTGTGGACGTTGTGGAGTATAAGAGGCAGTGGCGTCCCGGCGCTGACTGACTGTAGCACGGAGGGTGCGGTAATGGCTGATGCGGAAGGGGCGGTCCGGTTGGAGGAAGGGTGGAAGCGGCATCTCATCTCTGAATTCGAGAAGCCTTACATGCTCGAGCTGAAGGATTTTCTGCGACGCGAGCTCTCCTCCCGCAAAAGGATCTATCCGAAAGGAAACGAGTACTTCAACGCCTTCAATACCACTCCTTTCGATGCCGTGAAGGTCGTCATCCTCGGGCAGGATCCGTACCACGGGCCGAACCAGGCACATGGGCTCTGCTTCTCGGTGCCGCCGGGCACCCCCTCGCCCCCTTCTCTGGTGAATATCTTCAAGGAGATCCAGTCTGACCTCACCATACCTCCGGCGCACTTCCCTCATGGAAATTTGAAGCGGTGGGCCGAACAGGGGGTGCTCCTTCTAAACAGTGTCCTGACAGTTGAGGATGGGCGCGCTGCGTCGCACCAGGGGAAGGGGTGGGAGACCTTTACCGATCGTGCCATCAGTGCTTTGAATGATCAGCGCGAGCACCTCGTCTTCATGCTGTGGGGAGCCTACGCCCACCGCAAAGGGGAAGTCATCGACCAGAAGAGGCACCTTGTTCTCAAGGCTCCTCATCCTTCACCGCTCTCTGCCCACCGCGGCTTTCTCGGCTGCAGGCACTTTTCCAAGGCGGCGGCCTATCTCGCCCAACATGGGGTGCAGCCGATCGATTGGCGTCTCGGCTAGGTGTTGGAGGTGCGGGTATCTGCTGTGGCGGGGTCTGTGGGAGTCGTAACGGCGGGTTGCGGCAAGGCCTCCCAAATTTCCGGAGTCGGCGGCGGCCGGCGAAGCTGCGCTTCGGGGAGCACGTACTGGTCGAAGAAGTCCTCCGGGTAGGTCCGCACGTAATACGCCCTCAGTGCCTCCACCAGCCGTTCCTCGAGATGATATCCACACGCCCCGTAGAGGACTGAGAACGCCTCCGCAACGGGCATTGGATCGCGGTAGTGCCTCTTCGCGGTGATCGCCTCGAAGTAATCGGCTACTGCGATAATGCGCGCTCCGAGCGGTATGTCGCTTCCTTTCATCCCGCACGGATAACCGCTGCCGTCGAGTTTCTCGTGATGGGCACCCGCAACTGCAGGTACATCCCTGTACGGTCCCTCGAAATTGATCTTCGCCAGAATCTCCTTCGTCTTCAGCGAGTGGGCCTTTACCACTTCGTATTCTTCCTGCGTCAGCTTCCCCTTCTTTTTCAGTATCGTGTCCGGCACCCCTATCTTGCCGTAATCGTGCAGCAGCGCCGCGACCCGGATCACCTCGCAAAATTCCGGCTGCAGCTCCAGCTCGCGGCAGATCCCGAGGGAGTATTCCGTCACTTTCTCCGAGTGCCCCGCGGTGAGCGGGTCGCGGGCGTCGATACTCGCTGCGAGCGCATGGAGGATGGAGCTGAAGACGCGAACGCGGGAATCGGTGAGCTCCGCATTCCTGATGCTGATCCCCACGACCGAAGCAATTCCCATGAGCAGCCCGATGTCGCTCTCGACCAGCGCCTGCTTCGTCGTGACGTTGTCCACCGCCACGATCCCCATCGATTTCCTCTCGCAGATGATGGGGCAGCAGATGAAGGAAACCGCCCCCATTTTTCGGGCGAAGGCGAGGCTCCGGTTGGACAGGGAGTCCTTTATGTCCTCGACGTCGTTGATGAGGAAGGGCCTCTGTTCACGGTAGGCGCGCAGAAACATCCCTTTCGAGCGGGGACGGTCCAGATGGTAGGGGAATTTCTTGTACAGGGCGATGTGCTCGTCTGAGTAGCCATACCCTCCATGGAACACGAGGCGCGTTCCCTCCTTGTTGGCAAGGAAGATCACCCCGCGGTCGTACTTGAGCCGCTTCTGCATGACACGGAGGACGTCGGCCAGGATGTCGTCTGCATTCGAGTACGACCCGAGCCCCTGGGCGACGTCGTTTGTGAGGAGCGCGTTGTTGTAGTTTATATTTATCTGCTCCAGAAGGCTGTCCTTCGTGGCCATGGTGTTGCTGAGGCTGGAGAAGAGCCCGCGGAGTTCGCTCCTTTGGGCAGCTATGGTAATGAGCAGGGCAAGTATGAGGGAGCCGGTGAGGGATCTCTCCAGCATTCCCCAGTTATGTCCCAGGACGATTGTAACGTTAAGGAGTATGAGAAGGGGGGTGAGGATGTTGTGCACCCGCTTCAGGACGTCGGGGAGGGTGTTCTCCCAGGTGATGACATAGCGGCACACCTTCCCGCCGTTGAAGACGCATTCGGGGTGGGAGACTGTCGGCATCTTGCTGGAAAACATGAGGACGATCGCCTCGAAGAACCCCGCCCTGTTCTCACACTGGAACGGTCGCTCCAGCCCCTCCACCAGCGGGGTCACCACGACCTCCACCTGGGTGGAGGAAACCGCCTTTGCCTCATACATCGCTGACCTGGTGAAGTTGGAGGCGGTCTTTGTGGTCATCTGGAAGGTATGGGAGATACCGATGAAGCCGAGGATGTACTGCCGCATGACACCGAGCGCATCGACGGACGCGCAATAGCGTCCCGCCTCCCGCGCGATGTGCGGGTTGCTGGTCATCTGGATCAGCTTTTCCTGGAAACGGTTCACCTGGTCTTGAGTGAACCAGTGCCCCTGATCCGCGACCTCGTACTCCTTCATCCCTGCATACGCCAGCAGTTCGCCGATGTTCACAAACGGGTACCTCTTCTTCACCAGCTTGAGGTACGAGTCCGTGATCCTGCTGTTGTAGAGGGGAGCATGCACATCCATGGTCATTTCCCTGTGACCCGTGCGTCCTGGCGGACGTCAGGCCTCCGGAAGTGCGGGAGTTTCCCGCATCTCCGAATCCTCCGTCTTCCTGCCTCCACCCGCAAAGAGCGACTCCGTGAATTCGAAGTACTCCTCGAGGTAACGCAGATCGAGGATCCACAGCGCGTACGTCTTCTCCACCGGCAGCCTGCCGTTCTCCGCATAGCTGTACGGATAGGTCAGGACCGGCATCTCGCCGTCGTAGTGTGCTGCCACCTCCCCGAGTGCCGCCTGCATGACCTCTGCGGGAATCGACTCGTCGAGGACGATGAGGGTCGCGCAGTTGGTGAGGTCCGCCATGTTGAAGCCGGCATCGGTGGCGTGCGCCATGATTATCGCCTTCACACTCCCTTCATGATGCAGGGAGTAGAGGTGCTTCTCCTTGCGGAATCCGAGCTTCTGGTACTCCTTGTCCAGCGAGTCTGGCATCTCGTCCTCGCTGCGGAGGTCGAAGGCGTCCATCATGAGCCCCCCGGAGGTGAAGCCGTAGAAACTCCCGAGCTCCCTGAGATCGAAGGGGCAGGTTCTTTTCAGCTGCCATGGCTCCGGGAGAGCCTCCTTTACGGGGGGCGCAATGAAGTGGGAGAAGGCGAACCTGTCCAGCGAGCAGCGCTTCTGGTCGTTCAGGTGGCGCGCCACGCCGCCGAAGACGCGGTTGGGGAATTTGTTTTCCGGGCGGAAGTAGCAGTACACGTAGTTCAGGTGGGCGAAGTAGAAGTTACGCAGCACGTCCACATACTGCCCGATCTGGTGCAGCACGGCCATCCCCGCCTTCAAGGAGACGGTCTTGCGAGCCGCGTGGTGGTGGATCATCCAGGAGTTTTCATAGAAGCGCACCATCGCCACGTGCCCCAGGATGACCCCCTTGTCCTGGTAGGTGAAGTGCCGTGCGATGTGCGGGTTGTGGCCGTACAGCCTGTGGTAGATCTTCTTGATCGCTCCCTTGTTCGCCTGGAAGTGGGCGTACTTTTCGGGGTAGATGAAGCCGGTCTCGAAGAAGAAGTCCCACAGCGCGTCCATGTCCACGGTGCTGCAGACGTAGGAATTCTCGTTGCTCGCCTGGTGCAGGATGGAGAGAAGCTTCACGTGCTCGTGGATGTCCATGTCCATGATCACGAGGTCGCAGCTCGCCACCCCTTCATCGTCCCCCTCCGTCCTCCTCACCGTGCGGGACACCACCTGGACCCGGCAGGTGAAGTTGAGGGCGTGCCCGAAATTGAGCCGCGCCGTCGGTATGATCATCCCGGTCATCAGGACCGAATTTTCCTCCGTTTCCTGCACTGTCAGGGCCCACCCCGTGAGGGAGGTAACCTTCAGGTTCACGGTCTTCCCGATGAGGGGGTGCTCGAAGATGATGCTCGGGGAGGGGATAAGCTGCTGCGCCGCCCTCAGGTAGCGCTCGGCATTGAACCTGCGCACCGCCCCTTCCTGGCAGCTCAGCACGAAAGCTCCCTGCTTCTCCTTGAAGCTTTCCCTGGTGATGTCGCAGGGGCCGGAGTAGAGAATCTGCTTCCCGAGGTAAAGGTGGAGGTTGACCGGCGACCTGGGGCTGATCCACTTGAAGGTCTGCGGCGTCGCGACGCTACCCTCCACCCGCAGCGATACGGGAGTGAAGTCCGCCAGTGTCCCCTGGAAGAGCGCGCCGTCCTGGGTGAGCTGCACACCTATGCCGGAGCTGGGGTGCCTCCTGATCCGTCTCATCCTGAACTCCCGCCCCTTCATGGGGAGGAGTACGCTCAGCCCCTCCTCGTCGATGTTCAGGAGCTTCGGCGCCACCATGAGAAACTTCTTCCCGTCGTTCATCAGGAGATACTTGAAGCTGTAAGAGGAAAGGACCTGCTGGAGCCCCGGCCTGCGGATCCAGCTGCAGTCCAGGCGTTCCCCCGCGCAAGGGAGAGGCTTCACCGGCAGGGTGATCGTGTTGTCGTACTTGTTGTGCTTGAGGTGGACCTCTATGCTTTCATCCTGGAAATTGAGGTAATTGAGCTTGTTCACCAGGTACGACTTGTTGACGCTCCTGCTGCCGCTGCTCTCACTCTCGGCCTCGGGAATCGGGATTGCCTCACAAGGAAACATCATGTCACACCTCCAGCAGCCTCTGTCTTGGTAGTTGGGAAGTCTTCTGGTACGGCAGTAACTGTGTCACTGTGAAACGGGGCGGCGCGCCCCCGAAAATGTGTATCGGCGGGTGGCCAGGGGGAGTCCATTCTGGGCTGGGCAAACGTTAAAATTATGGCATTTTAATGCGGCTGCGCAAGCAATTTGTACGCCCCGGGTGTAGATGGCCCCGAGGGAAGGGGCGAAATGGTGAAAAGGGGTGGAAATCCCGCCACGTTGAGTGCTTCCCCCCGTGGGACGGCCGGGTGCCGAAGCCTTCATTGCATCGCCCTTTCTTCCCTTCGCCTTCCGGAAAGTTAGTAATTTCGTCACGAGGCGGTGAAAATTTCGACGCAGCGGGAGGTCAGCGGCGGGGCTGGCCTTTCCCACTCTGCAGCCACGCCTCGGATACCCGCACCACCCCGTGCTCGGCTCCGGAAATGCCCCGGATCGATCCCCTGGAGATGAGATGAAACCGTCTGGTACCGGCGTAGAGGTACATGACGTCTTCATTGATGAGGCTGGCGATCCGGCACAGCGCATTTTGTCTGATGCTGCCGTCGGTCGTCTGCTGGATCTTCAGCAGCTCATCCATGGCGGCATTGCTGTACCGGCTGAAGTTGAGCTTGCCCTCCGATTGAAGGGTGACGTTGAAGTATGGCCCCATGTCGTCCAGGTCCATCAGGCGCCACCCCGAGAGTTGATAGTTGCCGCGCATGACCCGCTGCACCAGCTCTCCCTCGGGGAGGTGCGTGACGGTGACGGTAACGCCGATACCGTTAAAAAGCTGCTGCACGAGCTTTCCCGCCGCACGTCCCCGCGGTGTATCCGACTCCAGAAGCTCCAGCGCAACCGGCGAGCCGTATGCGGTGAGGAGTTCCCGGGCCTTGGGGAGGTCGTGGTTGCGGTAGCTGACATCGGCGCAGGAGAGTGTGCCGCCGAAGGGGTCGCGGGCGACAGGGGCGGGGCCCCCCGACATGCTCTTCACGTAGGTCTCCTGATCCCACGCGTAGGCGAGGGCGCGGCGCACACGGGAGTCGTCCAGAGGTGAAACTTTGGTATTGATGATCAGGGTGTACGGCCCCGTCGACTGTGCGCTGTACACCTTGAGGGTCGTGTCCCCCTTCGCCGTGGCCACTTCGCTCCCGACGTCGCTGAGGACGATGTCGCTTCTTCCTTCCGTCAGTGCGGCGAGACGGGCGCTGGCATCGGCGATGGGCCGAAAGATCACCTTGTCGAGATACGGTCTCCCCTTGCGCCAGTAGTTCCGATTTTGCAGCACCACAAGGCGGTCGTTCGGCACCCACTCCTTGAAGACGAACGGTCCCGTCCCCACCGGAGCGCGGCTCTGTGTTTTGGCGCGTACAGCCTTGGGAGACGGTATGAAGGCACCCATCCACTGCGACTCGCTGAGCATCGCCCGCAACGGTGCCCACGGGTGCTTCAGGGTGAAGAGGACGGTGTAGTCGTCCCCCTTTGTGACGGAGTCGACAGGTTCCAGGTAGAGGGCGCCGGGGTAGCGTTTCGCGGGGTCGAGCATCCGCTGCCAGTGCTGAACCACTGCATCCGCATTGAACGGGGTGCCGTCGTGGAAATAGACGCCGGTGCGCAGCTTGATTGACCAGGTCAGTTCGTCCTTGGAGACTGTGGCGGAGAGGGCAAGCTCCGGCACCAGGTTTCCCTCCGTGTCGGTGGAGAAGAGCCGCTCTTCCACGGCCATAACGACGCTGCGGTCCCCGAGCTGCAGGTACCCCGCATTGAGGGGGTCGAAGCCGCGAAACTCCCGGTCGACCGCGATGGTGAGAGTTCCGCCGTACTGCGGGGCCGCGCTTTCGACGGTGGAAGAAAGGAGCGTGATGAGCCCGCACAGCAAGGTGGCTACAGCGTGGATGCCTCTCGGGAAGATGACGCGTTTCAGCCGGCCTGATCTTTTTCCGGCGCAACTAGAGAATCGGCGCATGGGCACCTCCTGATCGGTCCCTGTCACTCGCGAGTAGAATTTTTTGAGGCGCCGAATCCCTTCGCCATCACTTCTTCTCTTCCTTCCCTTCAAAGAGGACCTCGAGCCGGAAGGTGACGGCATAGCTGGTGGGATAGGTGTCATCGTCCCGGCGGGGCCAGAACACCTCGGGCTCCACCTCGTAAAAGAGCCAGCTCCTCAGGAAGTTGCGGCGGTAGCGCGCAAAGATGCGATGGTTGCTTATGCCGTGTGCCTCGGAGGTATCTCCATAAACTCCGGCTGCGACGGTGACGGCGCTCTTGGGGGAGAGCCGGTGCAAAAGGGAGAGCTCGCTTCCCCATTCGAAGCCTCCGATCTCCTCCGAGGCAGTGCCGCTGGTGGCAAGGCGCAGCTGCGTCTCGGGGGAAAGGGAGCGCTCGATCGATACCTCTGTCGTCTCCCCGAGTCCGTCCGCGGTTTTCTCGAAGGCCGTTTCCGATACCCGGATCTGGGAGACGTCGCTCAGGCGGAAGCTGTGCTGGTACCTGGCCCTGACAAAGACCTGCAGGGGAAAGGAGAGGTCGAGACCGACACCCATGAAACACGTGGTAGCCAGCGAGTTTACAAGCTGGTAGCGCAGCTCCATGTTCACGATCCGGGCATTGGGGGTGGTGCGGTCGAAACCGGGATTCCCCGGATCCTCGGGGAGACGCGGCGCGAAAGCCTCCGAATCGTTTTCGCTGGCAAAGGTGAGGCGCAACTTCTCGTCGATTCGCGAAAGCCTCACGTCGGCACGCAGCGTCGAGCCGTAATGGAGATGCCCCCCCTCATCGAGGCGAACATCGTTGCGCCAGCGCAGCAGATAACCGGTCCGCTGCTCCTTCTTGTTATTCATTGTGCCAAAGAAGTCGTCGAACCTGATCGTCTGCTCCAGGATCGATGCCTGCAGTTTGTCATGGGTCTTTTCCGCGCTCCTGCCGAGTAGGAGGATCCCGTTGGTGATTGATCGGAAGAAGCTCGGCTCCACGATAGGTTCGGGAGGGGGAGGGGGAGCGGGTTCCGCCGGGACGACCGCCACCGGTGGTTCCGATTCGCCGGAGGCGGCCTGCCCCGCAGAGGGGAAAAGGGAGGCTGCCAGCACCCCAAGGAGCAGCAGGCGCTGCCATGGGGCACGTCTCCCCTTTATGAAGTTGATGGTTCTCATGGGGTAGTAGCACCGATTATCGATGTCGTGAGAGATACTTGCGGGTGCTTCTCTCCCAGTTCCCGAGATGATCACCTCTTGCATAAGATCGACTCAGGGTTGGCTCCACTCGCCCGCTTTGCTCACATGACAGGGGTGATTGAAAGAATTGTCCAATGTATGTCAATGATACACAACAGGGGCAGTCATAGTGCCAGGTGTCGGAAAATTTATAAGTTGCAGCACGAGACCCCGAGTCTTCGCCAGGCGGCGCTATGACAGCACGTGGCACATCTGCTAGGAATGATGTGGCCGGAATAAGCGCAGCGCCTCCGGAAACTCCCGGTCAGCATCTATCGGTGTGGCGACGACCGCCGGGAACGCCTGAGCCCTATCCCGGCCTACGGGTGCGGGATCCGGTCCCGGAACTCTCCTTCACACGAAAAAAGCCCCAACGGGGTGCGTTGGGGCTTTGTCGGGCGTATTGGTACCGCCACCTGCGACTTGAGCTGTTGTACTACTTGCTCTCTGCCGGAGCCGGCTCTGTCGTTGTGGTGGTTGTCGTAGTCGTTTTTTTCTTCGTGCTGCTCTTCTTGTGGTGCTTTTTGTGGTGTTTCTTCTTCGCGGGCTTTTTCTTCGCTGTTGTGGCCTGATCGCTGCCGTTCGCTGCAGGCGCGGCGGTCGTATGCTCGGTGGTTGTCGTTGTCGTTTCCGCGGCGGAGACGAGTGCGGCAAAGGATAGTGCAACGAGTGACGCGACGATGGTAGAAAGTACTCTCTTCATAGATTCCTCCCATAGGTTGATATCTGCACCACTTCTAAGCATAGCATCTTTCATGCCGCTCCCCAGCAGCCTGCGGATGCCGATCGACTCTCGACCTTCCCCTCTTTTTCTCCCTTTGATCCCCTCTCTCTGCCCCATTTCGGCTGAGCGGCGCCCTATTTCGGGTGCTACCGGATGAAGCTGCAGATGAAGAAACTCTGCGCATACCGGCCTTGAATGCCGCCGGCAAAACTGCTATAACTGCTCAGCTTTTCTTTCCAGCCACAGGGCGATCACCCTGTGGCTTTTTTTGAGTCGTCCGCATTCTCCCGAAATCCCGGGATGATCAATATTGCCAGCAGGAGCGAAAAGGTAAGGATGAAGAAGAAAGAGAAAATCGTCGCCCTCATCGCAGGCGCACTTTCACATAGCCACGAGGTGCTGCTCGATGCGGCGAGGACCGCCCACCGCGCAGCGACGGACTCCGAGAATATCCCCGACAACAAGTACGACACCTTGAGCCTGGAAGCGTCCTACGTCGCGCAGGGGCAGGCGAACAGGGCACAGGAGATCCGGGGAGCATTGGAGAGCTACCGGCATCTGGAGGTAAGGGGATTCTCGGCAGATTCAGCTGTCCGGCTCACCGCACTCGTCACCCTCGAGGACGAGGAGGGCACCCAGAAGAGGATCTTCCTCGGACCCGCCGCAGGTGGGTTGCGGATTTCGGACGAGGCGGGAGAGATAACGGTGATCACCCCGCATTCCCCGCTGGGGCGGCAGATTCTCGGCAGGGAGGTGGGGGATGTCGTGCAGGTCGACTGCGGTGGGTCGGAAAGGGAATACGAGATAGTGGAGATCTCCTGAAAAAGGAGGTGCTGAAGCCTATGGCCAGGGGGGAGGGGTGAGCGGAGGGATCTCGGTCATGTCCCGCACCAGGGCGAGTGTGTATCCTGTGCTGTCGTACTCGAAGTAGTTGGCCGTGATCTCCACCGGGAAGATCCGCCCCGAGCGCGTCTTGTGCCTGCTTTCGAAGGTAAGCCGCCCCATTTCCTTCAATTCCTCCCAGTCCTTGACCCAGCGCTCCTGGGGGCGGTCCGGGGCTATCTCCGGGAGCCTCATGCAGAGGAGCTCCTCGCGCAGGTAGCCGAGGGCGCGGCAGGCCGCCTCGTTGACGTACAGAAAGCGCGCCTGCTGGTCCATGAGGTAGGCCGCTTCCCGGACGTTGTCGAGGGCGAAGTTCAGCAAAGCGATGTCCTCCTCGCTACGCTTTCTCTCCGTTATGTCGTGCAGCACCCCGACGAGGTACGGATTGCCGTCGGCGCCGCGACAGATGCTCTTTCTGGTAAGGACGACACGCCTTCCCCCCTGGGCGTCGGTGACTTCCTCTTCCCTGACCGTCTCCTCGCCGGTGGTAAATACCACTTCGTCCGTCTCCCAGAGCACGTCGACCTCGTTTGCCAGCGATACCTCCTCGTTCCTGCGCCCCATCAGGTCGTCGCGGCGCAGCCCCGCCAGCGTGCACACCGCCTCATTCACAAGGACGAGCCGGTGCTGCCGATCCTTCACAAAGATCGGGTCGCTGATGCTGTTCACGATCTTTTCCAGAAGTTCCCTCGACTCGCGGTGCGACTTCTCCGCCTTGTGCCTCTCCTCCACCTCGCGGGCGAGTTCCATAGTCCGTCCGACCATCTGACCCATCATCTCCACAAGAACATAGAAGAAGTCGATGAGATGCTTTATCTTCTCTCCGGTGGCGGCAGTGCTGCGCCCTATCCTGGCTGGGCCCGGCACCTCCGCCCTCTCTGTACTCTCATCCCCGGCCGAGATCTGGCCGGTAAAAAAGGTGCCGAGGTGCTTTCCTTCCACGATGATCGGGAGTGCGACGTCCCACAGGAGCTTCTTGCACTTCAGGTCGCGAGCGGTCGCCGAAAAAGAAGAGGGTACCGTTCTATTTTCGCTGCACCCCTGGCAGGAGCCGGAGCCCGAGCGCTCCGAGGGGGTGCACTCCGCATCCCCCCATCCCACCGCCACGAGGACCTTGTCTTCGGCATCGACAACAGCCGAACAGATCCCGGTGACCCTGTGGTGCGCCTCCAGGAGGAGACGGATCTGCTCTATGTTGATCAACTCGCTCAGAGATCCCAACCTGCTCCCCCTTAACGACTGCCCCCGCTCACCGTTAACGGCGCAGCTTCGAATGAGTAATGAGAGAAGAGATGACTTCTAGTTTACCCGTTACTTCTTCGCGGTAAACCTATTTTGCTTCTCTGGTCTTTTTTCACTCAAGCGATTTGCGGTACCGTCCGAAAAGCTGCAACAACGGGTTCTCCGTGCTATTTCCATGTTTTCGGGGGAGTGATGACTACGACTGTTAAGGTGAAAATCCGCGCCAACGGCAATGATAAGAACCTCGGAAAGATTACCACCTTTCTTTCCAGCCAAGGGATGACCTACATCCAGAAGCTCAGGAATCTGGACGACGTGACGCTGTACGTGGAACTGAAGGACTATCCGGAGATTCTCGGGAAGCTGGAGAGATCGGGAAGCGAGTCGTGGTATCTGAGCTGCTGCTCGGACCAGGGGATAACGCTGCACATCCCGACGCCGAAGGGGGACGGCAGCGTCTTTTTGCCGAGGCAGAACATCGTGGCGCTGCACGACATCGACAATGAACGGCTGCAGGCGCTGAAAAATTCCGGTTCCTTCCGCTAAACGCTGCACCGTTACCCGCTGCCCCCCGGGAACCGCGCGACATGCGGCTTCCCGGGGGAAAGCCTTCCGATAAGCCCGCAGCTTTATCCACCCCCTGTCAAACATCCCACCCGTCCGCCTACCCAAGGCAAATCTCCCCTGTCCCCCCCTTCGCAAAGGTTCATCCGGGAATTCCGGGAATTGAGCCCGGTCGCTTCCGTTGACGTGAGAGGACACTAGTGGCGCCGCGCTGGAGCACAGGCTTCCCAGCCTGTACCGCGGCGCCAGCCGCGCGGTCTGTGGCGGCTGCGCCGCCATCGCAGGCAAGATGCCTACGCTCCAGCGTGGGGTCACCCGGATTCTTTGCAGCGCGTTCCCCAGAATTCCCTGAAGACCCTTAGCAAAGGGGGGAACGTATGGCCTCTCATCTTGTTTGAGGGAACGCAACCGGTGGTTGCGCCCGACTCCCAGATCATCGCAGAGGGGGAAATAGCTTCGCCTGCTCCATTTCCTGAAGAACGAAACGTGTGCGATGCCTGGTGGTCAGAGGGGCGATCTTCTGTATTGAAGGAGGAAAAGCTTCTCGGCAAAGGAGAGGGCGGCCTCCCGCTCTTCCCTCGTCAATGCGTCGCTGCCGACGGGGCGCAGGAAGCGGCGCAGGAAGCGGCGGTCCCCTCCCCTAAGCGGGGGATTGTGGTGTCCCAGGCGTGGCGGAATGTGCAGAGCGCCGGGGCGCAGGGAGCGGACGGCGCCGGAAAGGGCAGGGTTTAGCAGGAACAGGGAGTCCTCCTCCGTGCCGCACCCCCCCTTGGTGCCGCGCCCGAGATAAAGGACGAAATTACCGGGAGAGCGCTTCTGGCCCTCCAGTGCCCTTATCCTCGCTATCTCCTCCTCGACGTCCGGGAGGGCGTGCCGGTGGGCAAAGAGGAGAGGTTGCAGGCCGGAGGCGGCAACCAGTTCCATGAACTCGTCAATGCGGTAGGTGGTGACGCAGGGGTGCAGCAGCGCATCGGCGAGGCCGGCGGTGCCGGAGACTTCCTCCGACGCCTCCAGAAAGCGTCGCAGCCGCGATCCCTTTCGGGCCCGCTTCAGGAGCCGACGCGCCGTTGCCGGGTCCCGCACCCCGAGGATGCGCAGGGCCCGCCGCACCGATTCCTCTTCACGTCTGGTGTAGCGGCTGTACACCATGACGCGCAGTATCCCCCCCTCGCACAGGTGCGCCGCCAGAGCCCGCATCCCCGCCAGCGGATCCTCCAGGTGATGCAGAACGCCGAATGAGTCTATGAGCCCAAAGGCGCCGTCGATTGCGCAAGGGTCGCGCAGATCCCCCTCCCTGAAGGTGACATGCCGCTGGCCGTGCAGCAGGCAGTGCAGCCGTGCCCTCCTGAGACTTGAGGCGGAGAGGTCGAGGGCGGTAATGGGGGTATCGGGATTGGCGAGAGCGAAGGGGTAGGGGGAGAACGAGCCGCACCCGGCGATGAGGATGCGTCGCGCCTCCGGAGAGGGGAGCTCCCCGTTGAAGCGGCACCAGAGCGCGGAAAGGTTGGCGGCATACGTGTCGCAGCGGCGCACCGAGGCGAGCAGAGGGTAGTGAGGGTAGGGGTACAGCTCGTAGTGGCGGCGGACGATGTCGGACATGCGGCTACTGTACCAGCTACCTCCCTGCGTTGGCAAGGTGAAGGGTACGGCCCGCTACTATCTACTCTGCCATGTGATACTACTTTGTGGACGGAACTCAGTGTGTGAAAAGAGGTTGTGAGACATGGAGTTGCTCACCGCGATGCCGAACTCTGCAACTGGCGCGGCATTCTGGACTTTTGAGCGCGCCTTAGTATTATCTAATAGCCTCATTTGCCCGAAGATCAGTACCGCCCATATTTCCTGCCCGCGAATCGGATGGAACACCCTCAAGGGAGCCTTTCTGTGTCAGAAGTGGTCCTCAAAGTTTGCATCCTCATTCTCCTGTGCCTTTCTTTTGCAACCCCTGTGGCGGCTTTTGAAGGGTCGGCACCGCATTCACCAATTTCCTTACTCTCCCCCGGTGAGTTACAGCTAAAGCCGTCTATGGTCGTAGTGGCAGACAATGCGGCCGAGACTACCTTTTTTCAGCCGGCAGCGCGCCCCCCTACGCAGGAGCCTCCCCCCCTCTCGTGGAACACCGGCACGGGAAAAAGCTATGCAATTCCGGCTCTGGAAATTCCCGCCTTTCTCATCGGCCTCAACCTGGTGGACCGGGTCATTTATTCCGGCGACAAGGAGGACGACAAGAAGGTCTACAGCGTGAACCTCTCCACCACATGGGAGCATCTGAGGGAACAGAACTGGGTCTTCGATAAGGATCCCTTCGATGTGAACCAGTTCGCGCATCCGTACCAGGGGGCGGTAATGTACGGCCTCGCGCGCTCTGCAGGACTCAGCTTCTGGGAATCGCTCCTGTACAGCAACATGGGGAGCTTCATCTGGAAGATGGCGGGAGAGACCGACCCCCCTTCCATAAATGACCAGATAACCACCGGCAATGCAGGGAGCCTCCTCGGGGAGGCGCTCTATCGCATGGCGAACCTCGTGCTGAGGGACGGAAACGACACGCTGCACGAGGCGTCGGCCGCCCTGATCTCCCCTGCCACCGCCTTCAACCGGCACGTCTTCGGCGACCGGTTCAAGACGCTCTATCCCGATCACGACCCCGCCGTCTTCTGGCGTCTGCGCATGGGGTTGAGCCTCGACACCAACAAGGACAACCTGGGAACCACTGCGGAAATCCTCCGGCACGATGCAACCGTCGATTTCTCCATGATCTACGGCCTTCCCGGCAAGCCGGGGTACACATACCGCCGGCCGATGGATTACTTCGACTTCCTCTTCCAGCTGCGGGCGAGGAGCAGCAACCCTGTGGGAAACGTGGTGCTCAGGGGACTTCTCTTCGGGGAACGCTACGAGCTGGGGAATGACTACCGCGGCATCTGGGGGCTCTACGGCAGCTACGACTACATCTCTCCCGAGCTCTTCCGTGTCTCCACCATGGCGCTCTCCCTCGGCAGCACCGCCCAGTACTGGGTGGCTCCCGGCATAGCTCTTCAGGGGTCTGTACTGGCCGGGGTCGGTTTCGGCGCGGCGGGGCAGACTCCGACGGTGTCCGGAGAGCGTGACTACCACTACGGCGTTACCCCCCTGGCTTCCGCCTCGCTTCGTCTCATCTTCGGTGACAGAACCCTGTGCTACCTGAGCGGCAACGAGTACTATGTGAGCGGCACAGGCTCGGATGACTCGGAAGGTTCCGAACTGATCTTCCGCGGCAACATAGGCTTTACCGTCCGCGTGTACAAGCGCCACGGCTTCGGCCTGCAATACGTCTTTTCTTCACGCGAGGCGAAGTACGGCAGCCACCCCAGCATGCACGAGAGCGAAGGGAGTATCAGCATCACCTACTCCTATCTCGGTGCGTCGAAGTTCGGCGCGGTGGAGTGGAGATAGAAGCTCATGCGGCTTTCAAGGTAGGCCGGAATAAGCGGAGCGTCTCCGGCAATCATGGGGCGCATCTAGTCGCTGGCCTCGACGCCGGGAACGCCTGCGGCTTATCCCGGCCTACGACTTCAACAAAAAGAGGCCCCCGGCTGTGCCGGCGGGCCTCTTTTTCTTCCCTGTCTTTACCCGGTCGCTACATCGGGCCTTCGTTCGTCCTCGAGTACGTCCCCATAAGCTCCGTCGTAGCCAGTATGTGCGTCATCATCGCCTCTTCCAGTTGCTCCTTCCCGGCGTCCGCCTTCAGCTCCAGCTTCTGGTCCAGCGCGAAGAGCCGGAAGAAATAGCGGTGGGAACCGGAGGGGGGACACGGGCCGTCGTAGCCGTGCTTGCGGCGGGTGTTGAGCCCTTCCTTCGCGCCGAAGGGGACGGTGTGCTCCCGGATCTCCGTCGTGTCGGGGGGCATGTTCCACATCACCCAATGAACCCACAGCCCTGCCGGAGCGTCCGGGTCCTCCACAAGGAGCGCGAGCGATTTCGTCTTTGCCGGCACGCCGTGGATGACCAGGTGTGGGTTGATGTTTTCGCCGTCACAGGTGTACCTCGACGGTATCTGGGTGCCGTTATTGAAAGCAGGACTGCTCAGCTTGAACTCCATGGTGCACCTCCTCAATGGTCTATAGAGCGAGTTTACCAAGGAAAAAAGGCCCCGGCTTTAACCGGGGCCCCGAAAGCTTGTCACTGCTCAACCGACTACATGACCTTCGCGACGTCAGGGGAGACGTAGTTGCTGAACTGCTCGAAATTCTTGCGGAAACGCGCCACGAGGTTGCGCGACACCTCGTCGTATGCAGCCTTGTCCGCCCAGGAGTTCCTGGGGTTGAGGACGTCCTGCGAAACGCCGGGGCACGACTTCGGGATGCTGAGGCCAAAGACCGGGTCGAGCTCGAACTGACCGGCGGCCAGCGTGCCGTCGAGGGCGGCGTTTACCAGAGCCCTTGAGTAGGCGATCTTCATCCTGCTGCCGACTCCGGGGCCGCCGCCGCTCCAGCCGGTGTTCACCAGCCAGCAGTGCGACTGGTGCGTCCCGATCTTCTCCTTTAAGAGCTCGGCATATACCGACGGGTGCAGCGCCATGAACGGAGCGCCGAAGCAGGTGGAGAAGGTCGCCTTCGGCTCCGTTACCCCTGCCTCGGTGCCGGCGACCTTCGCGGTGTACCCGGAGAGGAAGTGGTACATCGCCTGCTCCGGTGTGAGGCGCGCGATCGGCGGGAGGACCCCGAAGGCGTCGCAGGTGAGCATGATGACGTTGTTCGGATGGTCGCCGGTGCCGGCACCGATGATGTTCGGAATGTGTGTCAGGGGGTATGAGGCCCTGGTGTTCTCCGTGAAGGAGGCGTCGTTGAGATCGATTCTCCTGGTGAGGGTGTCTATCGCCACATTCTCGAGGATGGTGCCGAACCTCCTCGTGCAGTCGTAGATCTCCGGCTCGCTCACCGGGGAGAGGTTGATGACCTTCGCGTAGCACCCCCCTTCGAAGTTGAAGATCCCCCCGTCGTCCCAGCCGTGCTCGTCGTCGCCGATGAGGCGGCGGTTGGGGGCCGCGGAGAGGGTGGTCTTTCCGGTCCCGGAGAGACCGAAGAAGATGGCTGTGTCACCGTCCGGGCCGGCGTTGGCAGAACAGTGCATGGAGAGGACCTTCTTCTGGGAGGGGAGGAGGTAGTTCATGACGGTGAAGATCGATTTCTTGATCTCCCCTGCGTAGCTCGTTCCGCCGATGATCACCAGGCGCTTCGCGAAATGTATGATGATGAAGGCTTCCGAGTTGGTGCCGTCGATACTGGGGACAGCGTGGAAGCTCGGTATGTCGATGACGGTGAACTGGGTCTTGTGGTTCTCCAGTTCCTCGCGCGTCGCCTGGATGAACATGTTGCGCGCGAAGAGGGAGTGCCAGGCCTTCTCCGTGATGATACGCACCGGAATGCGGTGGCTGCGGCTGGCGCCCGCGTAGCAGTCCTGCACAAAGAGGTCCTTCCCCTGCAGGTATGAGGTGAGCCGCCTGTACAGCGCCTCGAAGCGGTCCTCGTCGAAGGGGCGGTTTATGGTGCCCCAGTTGATCTTGTCGCGGCAGGAGGGCTCGTCGACGATGAACTTTTCATTCGCCGCGCGCCCCGTATAGTGCCCCGTCTTCACCGTCAGCGGGCCCTGGTGGGAAATCAGTCCCTCCCCCCTTTTTACGACCTGCTCGTACAGAACCGTAGTCGGGGGCGTCCAGTAGATGATATTGGCGTTGGTGATCCCGTGCTCTTCGAGACCGGTGCTTCTGGTTACGCTATTGAGATCCATGCTCATACACCCCTCCCTTTAAGGGCATCTCATGATAAGAAAACTTTTGTAAACTTAACACACGAGCCCTTAAAATCAACAAAAATGCCGTGGGCTTCCTCTAATTGACAGTAGGGGGTCCTCTGGTAATCTAATGCCGGTGCAGCGCTCCGTTTTTCCCGGGCGGAATGATCGGAGGGGCCGAAAACCGTTACCAAAGGAGAGAAACATGGGAACCTACATCTGTACTATCTGCCAGTATGTGTACGACCCCGCCCTGGGGGATCCCGATGGCGGCATAGCACCAGGGACATCTTTCAACGATCTGCCGGACGAGTGGGTCTGCCCGGTGTGTGGCGCCGGCAAGGAGGTGTTCGAGCCGGAGTGATCGCTCCAGACTCGGGGGGTGCCGTGCATCCCCCGCCTCCCCCCGCGCCCTCCTCTGCAGCACCACTCAGCCCCCCTGCATCAATTTCTTTTCTGGGTGTCTTCATCACTCCTCCACCGCACTCCAGCATGTAGTCACCGCCTCTCCACAACCCGCCACAGGAGTCCTCTTCGTATTGGTCCGGACTTATCTATAGCCTCTGCCTCAAGACATGATGATGATTGCCGAAAAGAGCGGTACTATTGCATCGCTAAATCGATGCGCGAATAGTGCTGTTTCACGGTTGGGCACGCGCAGAGACTCTTTTTGACAAAGCTTGGTCAGCGTAGTAGGCTCTCCCGCCAACCTCGCACACGTAAAGGAGTGAGTATGCCACTTAGAAAGTACGCCGGATATGCATGGAACCTGATCAGTCTTTTCGGCATGGTGATCGCGATAACAGCAGCGGGATTGATCATCGCCTTCCTTTCCTTCGAGGCGATAATCGGCATGGAAAAGCCGTACCTGGGGCTTTTGACCTATTTCCTCTTCCCGGGGATGCTCATCCTCGGCCTTCTTCTGGTGCCGCTCGGGGCATACCGCGTCAGGGAGAAGAGGCGGGCGATACCGGAGGAAGACATTCTTCCTTTCCCCCAGGTCGACTTCAACGACCCGCACAAGCGGCGCCTTTTCATCTTCTTCGTGCTGGCGACCATCGTGTTTTTGCTCATCGTCTCGGTTGCCTCCATAAAGGGGTACGAATTTACCGAGTCCACCACCTTCTGCGGCGAGCTTTGCCATACCGTCATGGAACCGGAGCATACGGCCTGGAGCAACTCCCCTCACGCGAAGGTGAAGTGCGTCGAGTGCCATGTCGGGCCGGGTGCGGAGTGGTATGTGAAGGCAAAAATCTCGGGGTTGCGGCAGCTGGTGGCGGTGGCGTTGCACACCTACTCCCGCCCGATCGAGACCCCCATCGCGAACCTGCGCCCGGCGCGCGACACCTGCGAGCACTGCCACTGGCCGGAGAAGTTCTACTTCGGCAGGCAGAAGGTCTTTGCCCACTACGCCCCCAACGAGGAGAACACCCCTCGGGAGATCGACATGCTCCTCAAGATCGGAGGCACCCCGGGGACCGCGCACAACAAGGGGATTCACTGGCATATCGGCAGCGTGGTGAACTACATCGCCACCGACAGAAAGAGGATCGAGATCCCGTACGTGGCGGTGCACGGGGCTGACGGGAAGGTGGTTGAGTATCTCGACACCGAGAAGCCGCTGACCCGCCAGCAGATCGACAAGGCAGAGAAGCGGACGATGGACTGCATCGACTGCCACAACCGCCCGACGCACATATACCGTGCACCGGGAACGGAGATGGACGAGGCCTTTATGGCCGGTCGCATCGATCGCGGTATTCCGTATGTGAAGAAGGTTGCGGTGGGCCTTCTGACCAGGCCGTACAAGTCGAGGGAGGAGGCGCAGCAGGCGATTGCCGCCGGGATGCAGGAGTACTACGCGAAGAACTACCCGCAGATCCTGCAAACGAAGGGCGCGGCGGTGCAGCAGGCGATAGCGCAGGTGCAGGAGATGTATGCCAAGAACTTCTTCCCGAGAATGAATGTGGCGTGGAACACCTATCCGAACTTCATAGGGCACTTCTATACCCCCGGCTGCTTCCGGTGCCATGACGGGAAGCACAAGTCGGCGGACGGCAGGGTGATCTCCAAGGACTGCAACATCTGCCATGTAGTCCTTGCGCAAAAGCAGGAGAACATCCCGGCAGGGACGAAGGTAAATGCGTTTGTGCATCCCGTCGACATAGGGGATGAGATCATGAAGACGAACTGCAGCGAGTGTCACTCCGCAGGGGGGCAAGACGTTCCCGGCGGAGAAAGCCACGCCGCCCGCTAGGGCGCAGGGGGGGAGCCGGAAGGCTCCCCCCCCTGTTTTTGTCCGGGCCCCGCACGAACTCCCCTTACCATCATCCCCCGATGCAGACGAAATGCAGGCCGGAATAAGCGCAGCGTTTCCGGCACAAAGCCGGCCCCTCCGGGAAGCTCTCCCAACCGCTCCCATCCCCCGAAGCCTCACTCTTACACCTCTATTAGTTTTTGCTAAAACTCCGCCAAATCACTAAAGAAAAGGGACTCCCGGTCGATAACTGGAGGGACATCTCTGGCCGCCGCGACTCCTGTATACGGACGCCGGCTGCCGGATAAACCCCGCGACAACAAAAATCCTGCGGCGCGTGCCCCAGGTTAACACGATGTAGATGGAGGCTATGACATGGCGGTCGAAACGATTGCGGTAACGACACAGTTTTTGACGTTCAAGCTGGAGGACGAGCTCTTCGCACTCGATATCGGGAAGGTGCGGGAGGTGCTCGATTTCACCACCATTACCAAGGTTCCGCAGACCCCGGAGTACATGCGCGGTGTCATCAACCTGCGCGGCAGCGTCGTTCCCGTGGTGGACATGCGCCTGAAGTTCGGGATGACCGGCGCTGAAAAGACGGTCAACACCTGCATCATCATTGTGGAGGTCGAACTTGACGGGGAGACGGTGGTGATGGGGGCGATGGCGGACGCGGTCCAGGAGGTGCTCGACCTCGAGCCTGACCAGGTGGAGCCGCCGCCGCGCATCGGAACGAAGCTCAACACCGACTTCATCCGCGGCATGGGGAAACACGGCGAAGATTTCATCATCATCCTCGATATCGACAAGGTCTTCTCCGCCGAGGAGCTGGCCTGCGTCAGCGGCCAGGATGACCGCGCGGCGTAAAAAGCGATCATAACGGCACCGGCGGCACGGCCGTCGGGCTCCGTGAACAGAAAAGGGAGGTGGCACGATGGCTACGGAGACGACAACTGAGACAACGCAGTTCCTGACGTTCAAGCTGGAAGAGGAGCTCTTCGCGCTCGACATCGGCAAGGTGCGCGAGGTCCTCGATTTCACCACCATCACGAAGGTTCCGCAGACCCCGGACTAC
This sequence comes from Geomonas sp. RF6, assembly GCF_021044625.1. Taxonomy (NCBI): domain Bacteria; kingdom Pseudomonadati; phylum Thermodesulfobacteriota; class Desulfuromonadia; order Geobacterales; family Geobacteraceae; genus Geomonas; species Geomonas sp. RF6. Next base: position 2,958,360 of record NZ_CP087999.1, read on the forward strand.
ATGCGCGGTGTCATCAACCTGCGCGGCAGCGTCGTGCCGGTGGTGGACATGCGTCTCAAGTTCGGGCTGGCGGGGGCGGAAAAGACGGTCAACACCTGCATCATCATCGTGGAGGTCGCGCTGGACGGCGAGACGGTGGTGATGGGCGCCATGGCGGACGCGGTGCAGGAGGTGCTCGACCTGCCGCCGGACCACATCGAGCCGGCGCCGCGCATCGGCACGAAGCTCGACACGGACTTCATCCGCGGCATGGGGAAACACGGCGAAGAGTTCATCATCATCCTGGACATCGACAAGGTCTTCTCCTCCGACGACCTGGCGCGCCTGACGGAGCCGGAGGACCGCGCTGCATAACGCGCACTGCTGCTAAAAATTTATAGTTTCGAGGTCAACATGAAGTGGTATCAAGATCTGAAGGTTCGGACGAAGCTCCTTTCGGGCTTCATACTCGTCGCCCTCATTGCCGGCACGATCGGCTTTATCGGTATCGCGAAGGTGCGCCTGCTGGACGAAGCGAGCACCCGGCTGTACCAGAGGGTTACGGTGCCGCTAAGCGATCTCTCCGACATCTCCACCGCCTTCCAGAGGGAGCGCATCAACATGCGTGACCTCACAGCGACCGAGGACCGGGAGGAAAAGGGGAAGATCCTGGCCACACTGAAGGGGCTGCGCCAGGAGGTTTTGGAGAAGTCCGACCGCTTCGAGAAGACGATCATCTCCGATGAGGCGCGGCGGCTCTTTGCCGACTTCAGGAAAGCGAACGAAGCCTACGGCGAAGTAATGGACCGCGTCTGCGTCCTTGCCGCCGCGAACCGCGACGCGGAGGCGGCCGCGCTGCTGGCGGAGGGGAAGCAGGTAGCTCTCCGGGAGCAGGAGCTGATCGACAAGCTGCAGGAATCAAAGATCGCCCAGGGGAAGCGAACGGCGGAGGAAAATGCCGCCACGGCGCAGGGCGCCTTCACCACCATGGCGGTCCTTGCGGTTGCGGGGGCTCTGGTGGCCATCTTCCTCGGCCTTCTCATCACCCGGATCATCACCCGGCCTCTCAACTCCTGCATAGACGCGGCAGTACGGATCGCCAGGGGTGACGTCGCGGTCTCCCTCGATACCACCTGCAAGGATGAAACGGGGCTCCTGCAAAGCGCGATGCAGCAGATGGTGGATGCCATAAAGCGCATGGTCTCCGACGTGGATCACCTCTCCCGGGAAGCAGTGGCCGGAAACCTTGCCACCCGCGCCGACGCAAAGGCGCACGAGGGGGACTTCCGGACCATCGTGGAGGGGGTGAACGGCACCCTCGACGCTGTCATCGGCCCGCTGAACGTGGCCGCGGAGTACGTGGAGCGGATCTCCTCCGGGGACATCCCCCCGCAGATCCGGGAGGAGTACCGGGGCGATTTCAACGCCATCAAGAACAACCTGAATCTTCTGATCCGCTCCACCGAGTCGATCACCGAGGGGGCGAAGGCCGTCGCCGCCGGGGACCTTACCGTTCAGCTCGCGGAGCGCTCGGAGAACGACGAGCTTATGCGCTCGCTGTCCGCCATGGTGGCGAAACTTGCCGAGGTGGTAAACGACGTGAAGAATGCCGCCGACAACGTTGCGGCAGGGAGCCAGCAGATGTCCTCCAGCTCGGAGGAGATGAGCCAGGGGGCGACGGAGCAGGCGGCTGCGGCGGAGGAGGCTTCCTCCGCCATGGAGGAGATGGCCTCCAACATCAAGCAGAATGCGGACAATGCGCTGCAGACCGAGAAGATCGCAGTGAAATCCGCAGCCGACGCCCATGAAGGTGGCAAGGCGGTCGGCCAGACGGTAGGCGCCATGAGGGAGATCGCCGGGAAAATCTCCATCATAGAGGAGATCGCCCGTCAGACGAACCTCCTGGCGCTGAACGCCGCGATAGAGGCGGCTCGGGCCGGCGAGCACGGCAAAGGGTTCGCCGTGGTGGCGAGCGAGGTGAGAAAGCTCGCCGAGCGCTCCCAGAAGGCGGCGGCGGAGATTTCGGCCCTCTCCTCCTCCAGCGTGGAGGTGGCGGAAAGGGCAGGGGAGATGCTCTCCCGCATGCTCCCCGACATACAGAAGACGGCGGAACTGGTGCAGGAGATCAGCGCCGCCTGCCGCGAGCAGGACAGCGGTGCCGTGCAGATCAACAAGGCGATCCAGCAACTCGATCTGGTGATCCAGCAAAACGCCTCTGCTGCCGAGGAGATGTCCTCCACCGCCGAAGAGCTCGCCTCGCAAAGCGGGCAGCTGCAGTCCACCATCTCCTTCTTCAGGATGGCCGGCGAGTCTGCCCCCGCGGTGCGTGGTGCTGCCCCTCTCCGGAAGGCGTCGGCACCTCCGGTCCGCCCGATCTCCAGGAATTGCGGTGCGCAGAAGGCATCCGCCGCGCAGCATGGGGTACGCCTCAATCTCGACGAACTCGATGCAGAGTTCGAACAATTCTGAACCCGGCACTGGCGTAGCATCTAGCGGGGCACGAAGCCTCCAGAAAAACCGGTCATACGGTAATCAAGGAAGAAGGATGGATTTTTTATGAAGTGGTTCAACAATCTGCGCATCAGCGGAAAGATCCTCACTGTCGTCTTTGCGCTGCTGACGCTGATGGTCTTCCTGGGCATCTTTTCCATCGTCCAGCTCTCCCGTGTCAACGGCTCCACGGTGGACATGGGTACCAACTGGCTGCCGAGCGTAAAGACACTGGGACGTATCTCCAACGTGGTAGCGACCTACCGCAGGTCCGAGCTCCTCTATCTCCTCTCCACCAAAAAAGAGGACATGGAGAAGTACGAGAAACGGATGCAGCAGGGGGGGGCGGATTACGAAAAAACGACGGCAGAATACGCAAAGCTGATTTCCTCCCCCGAGGAGAAGGCGCTTTTCGACACCTTCAACCGGCACTGGGCCTCCTACCAGATGTCGCACCAGAAGATTATGGAGCTCGTGGCCCAGGATAAGAAGGCCGAGGCAATGGAGCTGCTGCGCGCGGAGTCATCGAAGAGCTTCAATGCCTGCATGGACGCCGTTGACAAGGACGTCGCTCTGAACGAGAAGGGGAGTGATGCGGCATATCAGAAGTCGCAGGCAGTATTCCGGAGCTCCCGTATCATGATCTCCGCAGTCATCGTTGTCGCAGTTCTTCTCGGGATAGTGCTCGCGCTTGCCGTTGCCCGGGTCATAGCCCGTGCGCTGAAGGGGGGGGTGAACGCGGCGGAGAGTCTGGCGCGAGGGGATCTATCCCTCACCATCGACCACTTTTCCGCTGATGAGACGGGCCAGCTGCTGAAGGCGATGTCGGCGATGACCGGCAGCATTCGTCTCCTGGTCGAGGATTCGATCGAGCTTTCCAGGGCTGCCGTGGAAGGCAATCTCGCCACGCGCGCGGATGCCTCGAAACACGAGGGGGCATACCGCGAAGTCATCGCGGGGGTGAACTCGACGCTCGACGCGGTCATCGGCCCACTGAACGTTGCCGCCGACTACGTTGACCGGATCTCCAGGGGGGATCTCCCCCCGAAGATCACCGACAGCTACAACGGGGACTTCAACGACATCAAGCTGAACCTGAACAACTGCATCGACAACGTGAATGCTCTGGTGGCTGACGCCAACACCCTCGCCAGCGGCGCGGTACAGGGGAACCTCGCGATCCGCGCCGACGCCTCCAGGCACAGCGGCGATTTCCGCAGGGTTGTCGAGGGGGTAAACAGCACCCTCGACGCCGTCATCGGCCCGCTGAACGTGGCCGCCGACTACGTGGCGCGCATCTCGCGCGGCGACCTGCCGCCGCAGATCACGGATGAGTACCGCGGCGACTTCAGTGCCATCAAGGAGAACCTGAACCTCTTGATCCGCTCCAACGAGGAGATCGCCCGCGCAGCCGGCGAGGTCGCGAGCGGAAACCTCACGGTGGCGCTTGCGAAGCGCTCCGAGCAGGACGAGCTGATGGCTTCTCTCTCAGCGATGGTGGCGAAGCTTGCCGAGGTGGTAAACGAGGTGAAGGGAGCTGCCGACAATGTGGCGGCCGGAAGCCAGCAAATGTCCTCCAGCGCAGAAGAGATGAGCCAGGGGGCGACGGAGCAGGCCGCGGCGGCAGAGGAGGCTTCGTCCTCCATGGAAGAAATGTCCGCCAATATCAGGCAAAACGCAGACAACGCGCTGCAGACCGAGAAGATAGCGGTGAAGGCGGCAACCGACGCGGAGGAGAGCGGACACGCCGTAGCGCAGACCGTGTCTGCCATGAAAGATATCGCGGGAAAGATCAGCATCATCGAGGAGATCGCACGGCAGACGAACCTCCTGGCGCTCAATGCAGCGATCGAGGCGGCGCGTGCCGGCGAGCACGGCAAGGGGTTCGCTGTAGTGGCGAGCGAGGTGAGAAAGCTCGCGGAGCGCTCCCAGAGGGCGGCCGCGGAGATCTCGGGGCTGTCCTCATCGAGCGTGAAGGTCGCCGAGCAGGCAGGAGGGATGCTGGCGCAAATGCTCCCGGACATCAAGCGGACTGCAGAGCTGGTACAGGAGATCAGCGCCGCCTGCCGCGAGCAGGACACGGGGGCCGGGCAGATCAACAAGGCGATCCAGATGCTCGACCAGGTGATCCAGCAGAACGCAGCCGCCTCGGAGGAGATGTCTTCCACCGCAGAGGAGCTCGCTACCCAGAGCGAGCAGCTGCAGGGGACGATCGGGTTTTTTGAGGTCGGGCACACCGTCGGGCACAAGGTTGTGCAGCAACGGCGGGCCCCGGCAGCGTCGAAGGCGGCGATAAAGTCGCGCATCGCGCCGAAGCCGGCTGCCAAACCGTCGGGTGCGGCACTGGAGATGTACGAGGGTGACGAGTCCTTCGAGCATTTCTAGAAGAACGAAGTGATGTGAAAAAGGCACGTCTCGGCAAGCGGGGCGTGCCCTTTTTCTTCTTTATGGGGCGGGAAGAGAGTGCCGGCGCCGCGCTGGAGCGGAGGCATCCCTGCCTGCGATGGCGGCGTAGACGCCAAAGACGCTGCAATGTAGGCCGGATAAGCGGGCAGGCGTTCCCGGCAGTCCATCACGGACGTAGCCGTGCACCAGCGAATGCCGGAAACGCTACCGCTTATTCCGGCCTACGACTAAGCCCGCTCAACCGACGTCGCTTCGCCGCAGGAGCGCTTGAACCACCCGCTGCAGCGTGCCTGCTCCATCCTCTTTCCATACTCGTTCCGAAGGTCCGCCTTGGGAACGCACTTGGGTGCAAAGCTCCGGCTTTGCATCCGCGTCAGCGGTGAGGCATATATCCCGGCATTAGGGGAGGCGGAGCCTCTGGCGCAAGCCCGTTCCCAAGCTGGAGCTTGGGAACGAGGGACCGAGGGACTAAATCCGCGCCCCCGCGCTCCCTACCTGATGGCGGCGCAGCCGCCAAGGATGCTGCGGCACTCGCCGCAGGATACGCCGGGAAGCCTATCCTCCAGTGGCGGGAACCTCCCGGTGCAAAAAAAATGTTGGAATATCCCCAATGGAGGTGGTAGCCTAAGCCCCGTCTAATTCTCAGGCTGTCGTTGCCCCTCCTGTGCAGGCTTGCAGCTATGGTCGGGTTTCATCTCTTGCGAGGAGGCTGTTGATGCTGATTTCTGTAGCCGAAGTAGCAGCTCTTTTGCACACGAAGGAAAGTACCGTCGTCAAATGGATCAAGAAGGAGAAACTTCCCGCCACACCGATGAACGAGACGTACGTGGTGAACAGGATGGATCTCCTGGAGTGGGCCACCGAGCACGACATAAAAGTCCCCCCCGAACTCTTCACAGCCGCCGATGCCGATCTCCAATTCCCCACCTTAGCGGAAGCGCTGGAAACCGGCGGCATCCACCGCAACGTCCCCGGGACTGACAAGCTCTCGGTCCTGCGCGAGGTGGTAAGCCGCCTGAATCTCCCTCCCCAGGTCGACCCGGAGTTTCTCCTGCAGGTGCTCCTCGCCCGCGAGGCGCTCGGAACAACTGCCATCGGCGACGGCATCGCCATACCGCACGTACGGAACCCGATCCTCCTCCAGGGGCAGCCCGCGGCGGCGGTGATGCTCAACTTTCTGGAAAACCCGATAGATTTCGGGGCCCTCGACGGAAAGCCGGTCGAGATCCTTTTTCTCCTTACCAGTCCCAACGTGAAGACCCATCTCCACCTTCTGTCCAGGATCGCCTACGCCCTGCACAACGAGGGATTCCGCTCGGCGCTGAGCGAGAGGTCGGATGCGGCGGCAATCCTCGCGGCGGCGCGGTCGTTCGATCAGGGGATAAAGAACGGGAAGAACCCCTGAGGTGCCCCCCGGCAAAACGGGAGCCAAAGCGTCCCCTCCCTTTCAAGGGGAGGGACAGGGTGGGGATGGGGTAGAAAGGGGAGGGCCGTGCTGCCGGCGGCTGAGCTTTATTTCACCTGCACTCGATCCCGCGCGACGCTCCGCCAAAGATTCTTCTCAAGGCAGTGTAAAAGATCAGCGCTAAAGGTAAGGAGTTGACCGATGCATCTCCCCGGTGAAGCGTTTTCTTCTGTTGCCCTGTTGAGCTGTGCCATTTTGCTGCAAGCGGTCTCCGGCATTCCCCTGCTCTTTGCGCGTGGCTCCGGCACCGCCCAGAGAAGTGCCGCCGGACTCATGATCGCCGGCTCCCTCGCCGGTTTCCTCGGCGCCTGCTCATCCCTCGTCGGCAGGGTAAGCGCGACGTACACCCTCCCCCTGGGACTCCCCCTCGGCGCTACCGAGCTCGGCATCGACCCTCTCTCTGCATTCTTCCTCCTCCCCGTCTTCCTGATCTGCGGTTGCGCCGCACTCTACAGCATCGGTTACCGGCCCGCACAAAAGCACCCGCACGGCACCGGAAAAATGACCTTTTTCACCGGCATTCTCGCCGCGGCACTGACGGCGCTTCTCATGGCGCGGGACGGCGTCCTCTTCCTGATCGCCTGGGAGATCATGGCGGTGGCCGCCTACTTCGCCCTGACCACACAGGACGAAAAGAAGGAGGTGCGCGAGGCGGGGATCCTTTATCTCATCACGACACACTGCGCGACGCTCTTTCTCTTTGCCCTCTTCTCCTTCCTGAAGGTGGCGACCGGCTCCTTTGCCTTTCCCGCCAACGCCTCCCTCTCCGCGTACGGAGCCCTCGGGTGGTCGATCTTCTTCTGCGCCCTCTTAGGATTCGGGCTGAAGGCCGGCGTCATGCCGCTCCACGTGTGGCTTCCGTCGGCGCACGCGACCGCTCCGAGCCATGTCTCCGCGATACTTTCGGGGGTCGTGCTGAAAATGGGGATTTACGGGATGGTGCGCGTCTTCTCCTTCTTCGTAAACATTCCTATCTGGTGGGGGAGCATCGTTCTCGCTCTCGGAGCTATTTCCGCGGTGGTGGGGGTCGCCTTCGCCATCGGACAGCACGACCTGAAGCGGCTCCTGGCCTACCACAGCATCGAGAACATAGGGATCATCATGCTGGGGATCGGGGTGGCCCTGGTCGGAAAGACGGCGGACGCTCCGGCCCTCATGGCGCTGGGGATGGGAGGGGCACTGCTGCACACCCTCAATCACGCGACCTTCAAGGGGCTTCTTTTTCTCGGTGCAGGCTCGGTGATTCACGCTACGGGAACCCGGGAGATGGAACTGATGGGAGGGGTGGCCCGCCGTCTTCCCTGGACCGCGCTCACCTTCCTCGTCGGAGCTGTTGCGATCTGCGGGCTCCCCCCGCTGAACGGCTTTGTGAGCGAGCTCCTCGTGTATCTCGGCTTTTTCACCGCCACCCGCTCCCTCGATGGGGTGGCGGCGGCGCTTCCTGCGCTCGCCGCGCCGGCGCTGGCTCTTGTGGGGGGGCTCGCGCTTGCCTGCTTCGTCAAGGTCTACGGCGCCGTCTTTCTCGGCGTGCCGCGGGCGGAGGCCCACGCGGGGGGGCACGAGGCGCCTGTCACCATGCTCGTTCCGATGGGGATCCTCGCCGCGCTCTGCGCTCTCATCGGTATCGTTCCGGTGGTACTGGTGGTGCCGCTGGAAAGTGCGCTGGAGACCTTCGCGCCCTCGGTAGCGGGGGTGGCGCTCGCGGAAGTCGCCCCCTTTTCCCTGGTGTCGGTCATGGCGGTCGCGCTGGTGGGGGGCGCGCTCCTCTTGTGGTGGTCGCTGCGGAGGGGGGGGGCAAAGCTCCCGCAAGGTGCGGCGGGAACGTGGGGGTGCGGCTATCTTCGTCCCACGTCGCGCATGCAATACACCCCTTCCTCCTTCGGATCGATGCTGGTGCACTGGTTCAGCGGTGCGCTGCGACCAGAGACGCACGAGGCGAAGGTGGCGGGGCTCTTCCCGCAGCCGGCGAGCTTCGAGAGCCATGTGCCGGAAACGATGCTGGAGCGGGTGTACCTTCCCGCGCTTGCCTGGCTCTACCGCAAGAGTGCCGTGATCCGGCAGCTGCAGCACGGACGTCTCCATCTGTACATCGGCTATACCTTCGTCACGCTCGTACTCCTCATGGTGCTCACTGTCAGGTAGGGGAGGTCCGTCTAATGTAACTGAACCTGCCTCACAACCATCTCTGTGAGAGAACTTGCTCAAAGTACACAGGCGTGGCCCGCTTCCCTCTTTATGAGCTGAATGTGCGATAAGGATTCTGCTCGGGAATGGCTTTGATCGAACTCCTTAGAGATATTCAATCTAAAATTAGAACAGGTGTGAGAAAAATTAGAACACTGTAAAATAAATTGACAGAGGTTTTTTTATGAACTATACGTTTTGACTAGTGAATTTCCGAGACGGGAAATTTGGTTCGTAGTGCTGCAGCAAGAAAGGTTGGTAATGCTTCATAATTTGATGCGGGACCCTTCCCTGGTGGTATTGATCTCCATAACCCTCGTCGCCCTCTCCGGAGCCCCCGGACTCCTGATAAAAAAGCAGTCGCTCGGGCAGCGTATCGCCACCGCAGCCGCTCTCCTCGCCTCGCTGCTGGCACTCCCCTCCATCGTCTTCATGCTCCTCACCGGCGCCAGCGCGAGCTACCTGCTCGCTCTCAATCTCCCCTTCGGGGAGTGCCTGCTCGGCCTCGATCCTCTCTCTCTCTCTTTCCTGATACCGATATTCGTCGTCTTTCCCTGCGGCTCTCTTTACGCCAATGGGTACTGGCCTTCGGCATCGCATCGCTCCAGCGAGCCGCCGCTGACCTTTTTCTATGGCCTTCTGGCCGCCGCCATGGCGCTCGTGGTGGTCGCCAGAAACGGCGCTTTCTTCCTCATGTTCTGGGAGGTGATGGCGCTCTCCGGCTTCTTCCTCCTGATGGCCGAGCACGACAAGGGGGAGGTGCGCCGCGCCGGGGTCGTGTACCTCGTGGCAAGCCATGTGGGCGTTGCGGCGCTTTTTCTCCTCTTCTCACTGCTGCGCTTCCATACCGGCTCCTTCCTCTTTCCTGCAAGGGGGGCACTGCAGCATGTCGATGCAGTCATTGCGTCGGTGATCTTTTTCGCAGCCCTTGCCGGATTCGGCTCAAAGGCGGGAATCATGCCGCTGCACATCTGGCTCCCGTCCGCCCACGCCAACGCTCCGAGTCACGTGTCGGCCATCCTCTCCGGCGTGATGCTGAAGATGGGGATCTATGGAATCCTGCGCACCCTCTCCTTTCTGCCGCAGCGCCCTCTATGGTGGGGGGCGGTTCTCCTCGTTGCGGGGCTATCGTCGGCGCTTTTCGGGATCTGCGCTGCCTCGTTGCAGAGTGACATCAAGAGGCTTCTTGCCTACAGCAGTATCGAGAATGTAGGGATCATCGCGGCGGCGATAGGAGTCGCCCTCATCGGAGAGGCGACCCATGCGGACCGGCTCGCCTTGCTCGGCCTCACCGCCGCACTTTTGCACACCCTGAACCACAGCCTCTTCAAGCCTCTCCTCTTCTTCTGCGCCGGGAGCGTCATGCACGCCACCGGCACCCGCAGCATGGACCGCATGGGGGGGCTCGCGAAGCGGATGCCGTGGAGCACCCTTGCTGCCCTGTGCGGAGCTGTGGCGATCTGCGGGCTGCCCCCCTTCAACGGCTTCGTCAGCGAATTCTTTCTCTACGTTGCTTTCTTCGGCGAGGCGATGGGGGACCATCCGTACCTGACGCTGGGGGCGCCGGTCCTTGCGCTCGTGGGCGGCATCGCGGTCCTTTCCCTCGTGAAGCTCTTCGGTGCCACCTTCCTCGGGAGCGCGCGCAGCGAGAGGGGGGCGGCGTGCCATGAGGCGCCCCTTTCGATGCTCCTCCCGATGGGGTTCCTCGCTCTGCTCTGTGCGGGCGCTGGTGTCTACCCCCAGGCCCCCCTCGCGCTGGTGGCGCCGGTGCTGGCGGCGGTCCCCGCACTCGCTCCTGTCGCCATCGCCCTCCCGATAGACCCCAGGATCTTTGCCTGGGGCGCCTGCGCCCTTCTCCTCACCGGCGGCACGCTCGCTCTCTTTCTGCGGTGGCGAACGGCGCAGGGGACGACTTCGCAGGCGGCAACCTGGGGATGCGGCTATCTGCGCCCGACGTCCAGGATGCAGTACAGCGCCACCTCTTTCAGCGAGTTCCTGGCGAGCCTCACCTCGCGCGTCACCCGCACCACGGTGCGTGCCGTCGGTGTGGAAGGGTACGCGCCGGGCGCCTCACGGCTGGAGTACGAGCCGGAGGAGACGGTTCTCGACCGCGGCATCCTCCCGGCCTTCAGGATGATCGGGAAGGGCTTCTACTACATGCGCAAGCTGCAGCACGGACAGGTGCAGTTGTACATGCTCTACATGTTCGTGGCGCTCGTGCTCCTGATGGTGTGGGTGAGATAGATTCCCTCCTCCCCTGTTGACTGGTCGGATTGCTTTTGCAGCTCCGATTTCGAAGGAGACCGAAATGATCGATACGCTCCTGCACATTTTGCTGGTCTTCACCATGCCCCCCCTCCTTCTGGGGGTGATCGGGAAGACGAAGGCGCTCTTCGCCGGCAGGGTCGGCGCCCCATTCCTGCAGCCGTACTACGACATCATCCGCCTCATGCGGAAAGGGTGCGTCTTTAGCGACACCACGACCTGGATCTTTCGCGCCGGGCCGGTCATCACCCTTGCCGCCACCGCCTGCGCCTCCTTCCTCGTCCCGCTCGGCAAGCACCCGGCCCCGCTCTCCTTCGATGGCGACATGATCCTCTTCGCCTACCTCTTCGCGCTCGGGCGCTTCTTTACCACCATCGCCGCGCTCGATACAGGCTCCAGCTTCGAGGGGATGGGGGCGGCGCGTGAGGCGAGCTTTTCCTGCCTTGCGGAGCCGACCCTCTTTTTCGCGCTCATCACCCTGACCAGGCTGAGCGGCACCATGTCCCTCACCCCGATGCTTTTGCACCTCTCCTCGTCGGTGTGGGTCGGCACCGGCGCGGCCCTCCTTCTCATGCTGGCGGGGCTCTACGTGGTTCTTCTTGTCGAGAACAGCCGCATCCCCTTCGACGACCCCAACACGCACCTGGAGCTCACCATGATCCACGAGGTCATGGTGCTGGACCACAGCGGCCCGTATTTCGGCTGCATCCTGTACGGCGCGGCGCTGAAGCTCTTCGTGCTCGGCGCCTTCTTTGTTGGTCTTGCCCTGCCGGGGAGTTCCGGCGACACCTTCGCCGACTGGGGGATCTTCATCGCCGCCATCCTTCTCCTCGCGGTGAGTGTGGGGGTGGTGGAGTCGGTCATGGCGCGCCTGAGGCTGATCCGGGTGCCCCAGCTTCTGGTGGCGGCGATGATCCTCGCTGCCTTTTCCCTCGTGCTTGTGGTGAGGTGACCTCTATGAATGCTCTGGCAGACCAGTTTCTCGTCCTGTCCCTCCTCATAAACTTCGTGGTGCTCGGTACGAGCCGGCTCGCCTTCTCCGTGCGGGCAGTGGCGCTGCAGGGAATAGTGCTCGCGGTCCTGCCCACGCTGGTGCACCCCTTCTCCTGGCACCTGGTCCTCATCGTGGCGGGGATGCTCGCCGCCAAAGGGGTGGTGATCCCGGTGATGATCATGCGCGCGGTGCGCAAGGCGAAGATCCAGCGGGAGTTCGATCCCTTCATCGGCTACATCTCCTCCCTCGTCCTCGGGGCCCTTTTCACCAGCCTCGCCTTCGTTTTTGCCGAGAAGCTCCCCTTGGCCCCCGAGCACGAGGGGCTCCTCTTCGTCCCCGCCTCCATCGCCACCCTCATGTGCGGCTTTCTGGTGCTGATGGCGCGGCGCAAGGCGATCTCGCAGGTCATAGGCTACCTGCTTTTGGAAAACGGCATCTTCATCTTCGGCCTGCTGCTGGCGGACGCCATGCCCCTGATGGTGGAGGCGGGGGCACTTCTCGACCTCCTGGTCGGCGTCTTTGTCATGGGGATCGTCATCAACCACATAAGCCGCGAGTTCTCGTCCATCGACACTTCGCGCCTGAGCGCGCTGCGGGAGGAATAAATGGCACTGATCTGGGCATACGTCACCCTGCCGCTCCTGGGCGCCCTCATCGCCTGGGCGGTCTCGGAAAACACCAGGCGCCCGCTGGTGCTCCCCGTCTTTGCGGTCCTGCACCTCGCTCTCACCGTCGTCCTTCTGAACGATTCCCCAGGCCCCTCGCCGCACGGCTGGATTTACCTCGACGCGCTAGGGAAGGTGACGCTTCTCTCCACCAGCGCGCTCTTCACTGTCTGCGCCCTCTACGCGGTCGGCTACTTAGGTTTCTACCGGAAGGAGCGCTCCAACCGCACGATCTGCGCGGCCCTTCTCATCTGTCTCTCGGCGATGACCCTGGTCTGCCTCTCGCAGCACCTGGGGCTTTTGTGGATCACCCTGGAGGCCACCACCCTTACCATGGCCCCCCTCATCTACTTCAACCGCAACGCCCGCTCCATCGAGGCGACCTGGAAGTATCTCCTCATCTGCTCCGTCGGTATCGCCATCGCCCTCCTGGGGCTCTTCTTCCTCGCCTACTCCACCATAGTGGCGGGGCGGGAGGCGACCCTTCTCCTCCAGCCACTCATCTCCGGCGCCGCAAGCCTCCATGCCGGGTGGCGCCATGCCGCCTTCATCTTCCTCCTCGTCGGGTTCGGGTCGAAGATGGGGCTCGCGCCGCTGCACACCTGGAAGCCAGACGCCTACGGCGAGGCGCCGGGGCTCGTCGGGGCGCTCCTTGCCGGTGGGCTGGTGAACTGCGCCTTCCTCGCCCTCATGAGGGTGTACCAGATCGCCGTCGCCTCCACGGAGGGTGCGCTCTTTCAGCAGGTTCTCCTCGGAATGGGACTCGTCTCCATGGCGTTTGCGGCGGTCTTCATGGCGCGTCAGAGCGATTTCAAGAGGATGCTCGCCTACTCGAGCGTCGAGCACGTCGGTATCCTCGCGCTCGCGCTGGGGCTCGGGAAGGGTGCCCTCTTCGGCGGACTCCTGCACATGATGAACAACGCCCTCACGAAGGGGGTCCTCTTCCTCTCCTCCGGGAACATCCACCGGGCCTATTCGAGCAAGAGCACCGAGTTTGTGAAGGGGGCGCTGCGGCGCTCCCCCTGGTCCGGCGCCCTCTTTCTGGCCGCCTTCCTGGCAATCACCGGGTCACCCCCCTTTGGCCCCTTTGTGAGCGAGTTCACCATCGTAAGCAGCGCCTTCACCGAAGGGACCGGGTGGGCAGGGGGGCTCTTTCTCCTCTTCCTGGGAATCATATTCATCGGCATGGCCTCTACCGTCCTCTCCGTGGTCATGGGTAAGATCCCGCGCGACCTCCCGCCTACGACCTACCGCGACAGCGCGCAGACGGTCCTCCCTCCGCTGATCCTCATGGGGGTGGTACTTGTCCTGGGGGTGTGGATACCGGCTCCGCTGCAGGATCTCCTGGCTGACGCGGCGGCGCTTCTGGGGGGTGGGCGATGACGAACGACTTTTATCGGCTCTACAACGGCTCAGCCATCCAGCGCTGCAACATCCCCTCTCTCGATCAGGATGAATTTCTGCAGAAGGTGCTGGACGCCGTCGACTCCGGCTGGCGGGTCTGTTCATACTTCGGAGTGCCGGCGGGGCGGGAGCTCGAGCTCTACGCCCTTCTCGCGCCGAAGGCCGGGGGGCAGCTGGGGATCGCCTCCACGAAAGTGTCGGGGGGGAGGCTCCCGTCGCTGACGCCGTTCTGTCCGCAGCTGCACCTCTTCGAGCGGGAGATCGCGGAGCAGTACGGGGTCGTATTCGAGAACCACCCGTGGGGGAAACCGGTGCGCTTCCAGAAGGCGCTGCGACTGGTTGAAGAGAGCGAAGCATCTCTTCCCGCCCTTCCCGGGGTCATGGACTTCTATCAGGTGCAGGGGGACGAGATCCACGAGGTGGCGGTCGGTCCCGTTCATGCCGGTATCATCGAGCCCGGGCACTTCCGCTTTCAGTGCTACGGCGAGAAGGTGCTGCACCTGGAGATCGCACTGGGGTACCAGCACCGCGGCCTGGAGGAGATGCTGATCGGAGGGCCGCACCGCGTCACCCTGAACCAGATGGAGACCGTGGCGGGGGACACCACCGTCGGGCACACCGTTGCCTATGCCATGGTGGTGGAGGCGCTCGCCGCGGTCGCGGTGCCGGCCCGGGCACATGCGCTGCGCGGGGTCGCCATGGAGCTGGAGCGCCTCGCGAACCACACCGGCGACCTCGGCGCCATCTCCGGCGACGTCGGTTTCCTCCCGACCGCCTCGTTCTGCGGGAGGATCCGCGGCGATTTCCTCAACATGACCGCGGAGCTGTGCGGCAGCCGTTTCAGCAGGGGATTGATCGTTCCAGGCGGCGTCGGATTCGACTGCACCCCCTTGCAGGCGGACGCCCTGCGCAACAGGGTCGCGGCGGCGCGGCGGGATCTCTCCAATGCCACGGAGCTCATGTGGCACACACCGAGCGCGCTGGGGAGGCTCGAGGGGACGGGGAGGGTGAGCGAGCAGACCGCACTCGATCTCGGCCTCGTGGGGCCGGCGGCCCGCGCCTGCGGCGTGAACCGCGACGTGAGGCGGGATCACCCCTTCGGCATCTACAGCCTCACGCAGATTCCGGTGGAAACGCTGAAGACGGGGGATGTCTTCGCGCGCGCCATGGTGCGCTGGCTGGAGGCGGAGAAATCGCTCGACTACCTGGACGAGCAACTGAAGCAGCTTCCGGCCGGCAACGTGGAGGTGGAGGTGGGGACGCTGGCGTGCAACCACATGGCGATAGCGCTGACCGAGGGGTGGCGCGGCGAGGTGTGCCACGTGGCGCTTACCGATGAGAGAGGGCGCTTCAGCCGCTACAAGATCGTGGACCCGTCCTTCCACAACTGGAGCGGGCTCGCGATGGCGCTCAGAAACGAGCAGATCTCCGACTTCCCGCTGTGCAACAAGAGTTTCAACCTGTCGTACTGCGGGTTTGATCTGTGAACGGCTGGCGGAGGCTGAGGACCGTCTCGCGGGAGGAACGCTTCCGCGGGTCTCGAGAAGAAGGAGCATCACCATGATAGAAGCGATAGTGGCGAGGATAAAGCAGGGGCACCGCACCATGCGTTTCCCGAAGGAGCCGGTGCCCCTTCCTGAGCGCTTCCGCGGCTACCCCGTCGTGAAGGGGAGCGCCTGCCCCCCCGACTGCCGCGCCTGCGTCGATGCCTGCCCGACCGGAGCGGTGACGCTGGAGCCGGCTCTCTCTGTCGACATGGGAAAGTGCCTCTTCTGTCCTTCCTGCTCCAGGGCGTGCCCGCACGGCGCCATCGAGTTCAGCAAGGACTGGCGGCTGGCGGCGAACCGGCGGGAGGATCTCGTTGTCACGGAAGGGGATGAGCGGCGGCTCGCCCAGGCCCTGGAGAAGAAGATGCTCTCCCTCTTCGGGAGATCGCTGAAGTTTCGCTCTGTCGTTGCCGGGAGCTGCAATGCCTGCGACGCCGACACGAACGTTTTGTCTACCATCGGCTGGGATCTCGGGCGTTTCGGGATCCAGTTTGTGGCATCCCCCCGGCATGCCGACGGCTTGTGGGTTACCGGGCCGGTAACGGAGCACATGAGGGAGGCGCTCCTTCTGACGTACGAGGCGATCCCCGCGCCGAAGCTCGTGGTGGCGAACGGCGCCTGCGCCATCAACGGCGGCCCCTTCATCGGCTCCCCCGAGGCGCACGACGGAGTAGGGGACCTTCTGCCGGTGGACCTGTACATCCCCGGCTGCCCACCGCACCCGGTGACGATTCTCGACGGGCTGCTGCGCCTGCTGGACAAGGTGAAGTAGAGGCCCTCGACGGCGCCGCCGACCACCACCGTGTCCAGTCAGACCAGTCAGACCAGTCAGACCAGTCAGACCAGTCAGACCAGTCAGACCAGTCAGACCAGTCAGACCAGTCAGACCAGTCAGACCAGTCAGACCAGTCAGACCAGTCAGACCAGTCAGACCAGTCAGACCAGTCAGACCAGTCAGACCAGTCAGACCAGTCAGACGGTCCGCGTTGACACCGCCTCGGAACCTCTCATAGTGAATAGAGGTGGCAAGGGAGGGGGCAATGAAAAACAACGGCGGTGATAGGATAGGGCGCTGGCAGCTTCTGCTGCGAGCCCTGCGCTACCGCAATTACCGTCTCTTTTTCCTTGGGCAGAGCGTATCGCTGGTGGGGACGTGGATGCAGCAGGTCGCCATGAGCTGGCTCGTCTATCGCCTCACCGGCTCGGCGGTGCTTCTCGGCGTCATCGGGTTTGTCGGGCAGTTGCCGACCTTCCTCTTCGCCCCCTTCGCAGGGGTCCTCGCAGACCGGTGGGACCGCCGCGAGCTCGTGCTGTGCACTCAGGCCCTGGCTATGCTTCAGGCAGCGATTCTTGCCCTCATTGTCGTGACCGGGATGGTGGAGGTCTGGCACGTCATCGCCCTCGCCTCCTTCCTGGGCGTCATCAGCGCCTTCGACGTTCCGGTACGGCAGTCTTTCGTCATCGACATGGTGGAGGACAAGGAGTCGCTCGGAAACGCCATTGCCCTCAACTCCTCCATGGTGAACGGTGCGCGCCTCATTGGGCCTTCCGTCGCCGGACTCCTCATCGCCAGCCTCGGTGAGGGGGTCTGCTTTATCCTGAACGCCTTCAGCTATCTTGCCGTCATCGTTGCAGTCGCTGCCATGCGGATACGGCCGGCGCAGCCGCACGGCGCGCGGAAGGACTTGTTGCGGGAGTTGAAGGAAGGGGTGGAGTATGCGGCGGGCTTCAAGCCGATATGGGCGATCCTTCTCCTGATCGGAGTCCTCAGCCTGATGGGAATGCCGTACTCGGTGCTGATGCCGGTTTTTGCGAAGGACCTGCTGCACGGCGGCGCCCATACCTACGGGTTCCTCATGGGCGCCACGGGGCTCGGCGCCTTCGTGAGCACCATATTTCTGGCATCGCGAAGGAGCGTCCTCGGCCTGGGGAGGTTCATGTGGAGTTGCGCCTGCGTCTTCGGTATCGGGGTCGCGGCCTTTGCCATGTCGCGCTCCCTCATCCTTTCGCTTTTGTGCCTGCTCGTTGCGGGATTCGGCGTCATGACCGTCATCGCCTCCGGCAACACGGTGCTGCAGACGATCGTCGACGACGACAAACGAGGGCGGGTGATGAGCTTTTATACCATGGCCTTCATGGGGACGACCCCTTTTGGGAGTCTCTTCGCGGGAGTCGTCGCGGGGCGAATCGGCGCCACCGCCACGCTCCTCATCGGCGCCGGCGCCTGTTTTGTCGCCGGCCTCCTCTACGCCCGCCACCTGCCGGCCATCCGGGAACAGGTGCGTCCGATCTACCGGCGCATCGGTGTGATTCCGGAGATGACGCCGACGGACCTTGTCACTCCGCCGGAGAAGCGCTAGTGCCCGTAGGCCGGAATAAGCGCAGCGTTTCCGGCATTCGCTGCTGCCCAACATCTGCGGGTGGACTGCCGGGAACGCCTGGCGGCTTATCCCGGCCTACATGGACGAGGCGTAGGGGCTAAAACTGGTACGTCAGCTTGATGCGGAAAAGGCGGCCGTCCTGAGGGATGACATCCTGGAGGTGCTCCCCCGACCCCGGATCGCCGTAGCGGACGTCAAAGAGGTTGTAGATGCTTCCTGAAAGCTCCACCCCCTCGACGAGCTTCCTGCTGAAGAGGGTGAGGTTTGTCAGGAGGTGCGGCTTGTCGCTTCTCCCCGCCAAGGTCTTCCGCTTGCTGAGGTACTGAAGCTCGACTCCCGTGAAGAGCCGGTCCTTGTAACAGGGCGCGATCAGGTTGATCTTCCCCAGGTGCCGTGGCGAGTCTGGCAGGGTGACTCCCGTCGCGTCATCGCGAGCAACCTGGAACGCGTAGCTCCCGCGCGCCAAAAGCCCGTTCTTCCATTTTCCTTCTATTTCCGCCTCCACTCCACGTGCCGTGACGCTGCTCGAATTGTTGTACACGAGGTAGCCGTCAGCGGGGTCGGTGATCTGGGTGATCATCTTGGTAATGGTGTTGTAGTAGCCGGTGACGGTGGTGCGGACGTGTTCTCCCAGCGTCTGCTCCCAGATGAGCTCGGTACTCCTGATCTTCTCCGGGGCGAGGTTGAGATTTCCCTTCTGCTCCGAGGACGGCTCGTCATAGTAGAGCTCGTAGCTGTTGGGCGCCCGGAACGCCTCACCATAAACCGCCTTCAGGCTGGTGCTCTCGAACGGCTCATAGATAAGCGCGGCGCGCGGGTTTACCGTGCTGCCGAAGGTGTTGTAATAGTCGTAACGGACACCGGCATTCAGAATGAGGTTGGGCAGCAGGGTGAACTCGTCCTGGAGGTACGAGGCCCAGCGCCAGGTCGGATGATCCGCGTGGAGATGGAGCAGGTACGGGTCGAGGTCGTGGTTGTTCAACTGCTGCTTCGTGTTGCTCTGGAAGTCGGCGCCGACGATGACCCTGTGCTTTTCCCACAACGTGCGGGAGAGCTTCACCTCGGTGCCCCACCAGTGGTTCTCGGCGCTGTCCCGGTTCAGCACCACATCGCCGCTCTCGGCGTTGAACGGGATGTCCTCGAAGTAGTCGTAGTAGTCGTAGTACCCCCGCGCCATGGTCTCCCACTCGTTGAAGGTGTGCTCGTACTTCAGGTCGAGGTATCCGCGGTAGTCGACGCTATGGAAGCGGTGATCATTGAAGGTCGCGCCGTACGATGCGGTAGGGACTCCCTTCGTTCTTTTCACAAAGGTTCCCTGGAGGGTGAAGTCCTTCAGGGTAGCGGTGCTAAAGAAGCTGTAGTTGCGCTCGTAGTCGAGGTTTCGTGCGACTCCGTTATTTTGCTCCGGCGTGTCGTACTCCGGGTAGTAGAGGTTGCGGTTCCCGCGGCTGTCGTAGATGGTGCCCGAAAGGGAGAGGGCGAAGTCATCATTGAAGCGTTTGCCGTAGCTGATCCGTCCCTGGTAGCTTTCCAGGCTGCCGGCGTTGCCCGATACCTCGACCCCCTGAAGGCTGTTGTCGTGCCTGGTGATGACATTGATGACGCCGAAAAAGGCGTTGTCGCCGTAGAGGGAGGAACCGGGTCCCCGGATGATCTCGACGCGCTCGATGAGGTCGACATCGAGAACGAAGTCGTGGCCGACAAATGCGGTGCCGTAGACATTTTCGTTGGTGCGGTGGCCGTCGACGAGAATGAGGATGCGGTTGCTGTATCCGCCGGAGCGGTCCACGCCACGGGCCCCGATGTAGGTGTAGTTCCTGTCGTTCGTTGTGAACAGTCCGCGCTGGCTGTTGATGATGTCGGCGAGAGTTCGGTAGCCGAACTTTTTTATCTCGTCGGCCGTCACTATGCTAACCGATGACGGGGCTTCGCTGACGTTCTGCTGGAACCGCGACGCGCCGTAGACGGTGGCGACCTTCACATTCATCAGTTCCTCAAGGCTCAGCTCCGAGAGTTCTACCGATGTCGTCTGGCCCGTCTCCTCGTCGTTGGCACACTCAGCGGGCGCCGCGTGCAAGGTAGAAAGAAAAGAAGTCGCAAGAAGGATGAGTATGGGCAAATTTTTCATATGAATGAAACGAGCGCGAGTCTTCATGGGTCCTCATTGCTACTGTCTCACCATCTGTCAGGACGTCATCCTGATCCTGGTACACTTGATAAATCTTCGATGAAACAGTATCGGCAATTTGCCTGTTGGTGTGATTCGCTCTTTTCTTCGGCCAGAGTGAAAGGAAACTTGAGAAACAACATGGGTGTATACTGCATCGCTGGGAAAGAAAGATCGTGCGAGGCGGGAGTTGGGAGGGGTGCCGCAGCGCTAAAGACGAGGGGGATTTCGAGACAGGGTATCGTAGGCCGGAATAAGCGCAGCGTTTCCGGCACTTTCGGCAGCATCTACATCGGCTGGCGCCGACGCCGGGAACGCCTTGCGGCTTATCCCGGCCTACATAAAAATCCCCTGCCTTGAGGGGAGAAGTGGGTGACGGCTCCACTGGTATGGCCGGTGGCGCCTGGGCTTAGACAGCGGAACGGGGGCTAAAGCCTTCCGAATACCTTGCGCAGTAGGTCAGTCGTCCGCGCTGCCGGGTTTTTCCTGATCCTCTTTTCTTCTTCGCTGACCTTGATGAAGAGTCCGTCCAGCGCCTTGTTCGTGACGTAGGTGTCGAGATCGAGAGATGGCAGTCCCACCAGCGAGGCAAAGGGGATGTTCTCATACCTCCCTATCATCTCCTGGTAGGCCCGTGCCACCCCCACCTGCTTCATGCTTTCGGCCACCGTCGGCCTGAACTCCTCGAAGAGCTGGCTCCGCGTCTTCTTCTCAAAGAATTGGCTCGCGGCGGTGTCGCCGCCTCGAAGGATCCCCTTGGCATCCTCCACGCTCATGTGCCGGATCGCGTCGCCGAAGTATTTTGCCGCCTTCGGAGCCGCCTTTTCCGCTGCCCTGTTCATGGAGAGAACGAGGTCGTCGACCTGTTGCTGATACCCCACCTTCGCGAGCAGGTCGGCCGCCTGCTGCATCTTTGGCGGCAGGAGGATCTTTATGAGGGCGTCGCCGAAGTAGCCATCCTGCTTCGCCACCTCCTTCACCGCCCGCTCCGTACCGATGGCGAGCGCCTCCTTCAACCCCTTTGCGATGATGTTCTCGTCGAGGGTCGCCTGCTTCTTGAGGGGCCCGGTGACCTTCCTCGAAAGATCGCCGAAGAAGCCGGCATCGGCAGCGGTTGACGCCAAGAGGGCAGCAACGCAGGCAGCGCATGCGAAACGTTTCACTTCCAGAGCCTCCCGTAGAGTGGCATTCACTGGATGCATTTTACACCTTTACACTTTGTGGAGATTCGATATAATAAATTTAGCCTGTTTCCGAAATAGTAAATCTGGAAGAAATTCCAGAGACACAAAGCTGACGGACCCGTTATTAAATTAACAGGTAGCCGAGCTGCCGAAGAAACAGGCATCAACTTGAGAAAAAGCCGTCCCCTTTAGAGGGTGACGGCTTTTTTGCGTTTAATGCCATGCGTGAACCCCGGGTTTGTCTCCGTTCGAAGGAGCAGGCGAGGCTGCTGCGTCCCTCCTGCGAAAAGGTTCCGGCCCCTCCGCGATCCCGGGAGGGGCCTTCTTTCCTGCGAACTCCCCGCACGCTGCTCAGAAAGCACTGAGCGGCGGTGCGAAGGAGGTGAGCACGCCGTCGATCGTCGCGGTGGAAAGGGCCGAGGTGTTGTGGCTGCAGACCACCAGTCCGACGTACAGCGTGCTTTTCATGCTGATGCTGCTCGTCCCTACCAGTTCCCACGTCGTCCCGTTGGAGGAGACGTAGCCGCTGAAGGTGTTGCCGCTGCGAACAAGTCTTACCCAGTACGGCGCGGTCACCCCGAGCTTCTTGCTGGAGACCATCGTCCCCCCCGCGATGCCGCGGCGCAGGAATTCCGCCCCGTTTCCGGGGGTGACGTCCATGGTGACGTGCGCCGAGTCTGTGGCCAGAGTCTCACGCATCATCACCCCGCTCTTCGCGTAGCTGTTGGTGTTTTGCAGCGACGCTACCCGCGCAATGATCTCGCCGTCGCCGGTCATGGCCTTGTACACAAAGCGGAAGGCGTCCCCCGCCCCCCATATGTCGATGCCGGACCCCTTCAGCGTAAAGGTGCCGCTGGCATAGCTGGCGCTCCCAGCGATGGTGACGGGGCCGACGTCAAGGGTGGTCCAGGGAGCAGGGAGGGTGCTGACCGTGATCGTCACTGGAGCAGAGTTCCCCCTGTTGCCGAGTGAGTCGGTGGCTACGGCGGTGAGGGGGTAGCTTCCTGCAGCCACGTTCCTCCAGATGACGCTGTAGGGGCCCGCGGTGGCGGTGCCGATGAGGGTGCTCCCGGCGTAGAAATCGACCTTGCTGATCGCCGCCGCTGCGCTCCCCGGAGTCGCGCTCGCCGAAACCGGTACTGTGGCGGGTGCGTTGAAGATTGCGCCATTGGACGGCGAGGTAATGGTGACCGTGGGGGAGGTGCCGCCGATAGCGATGACGTTGTCGAAAGTCCCTTGGGAGAGAAGGGCGGTATTGTGGCTGCACACGGCAAGCCCCACATAGAGGGAGCTTCCCATGGTGATACTGCTGCTGCCGGCCTGTCGCCAGTCGGTGCCGTTGGAGGAGACGTACCCCGTGAAGGTGTTGCCGCTGCGCACCAGTTTCACCCAGTAAGGAGCGGCCATCCCGCCGAGCCCGGTGACGGTCGTCGAGCCGCCGGTGGCGGTGCGCCGGGAGAACTCCGCCCCGTACCCGGGAGTCAGCACCATCATGGCGTGGATGGAGTTGGCGGCAAGGCTCTGGCGGAACATGACGCCGGCCTTGGCGTAGCCGTTGGTGTTCTGCAGCGAGGCGACGCGGGCGACGATCTGTCCGTCGCCGTCGAGGGTCCGGTACACGAAGCGGAAGGCGTCGGCGTTCCCCCAGATGTCCCCTCCGGCGCCCCTGATGGTGAAGGTGTCGCTGGAGTAGCTCGCGCTCCCGGCGATGCCGACGCTGCCAACGTCCTGGGCAGCCCACGGTACGGGGAGATCCCCGCCACTTACCGTCACCGTGGCGGAGCGGCTGTCGGAGACGTTCCCTGCCGCATCCTTGGCCCAGGCATAGAGCGTCTTGGCGCCATAGCTTGCGAAGGTGTAACTGGAGGGAGGAGCCGCACTCCAAGCCGGGGCGGACGCTGCGGGTTTGGTTGCGCTTTCGTTCACCAGGTACCCGCTGACACCGATGTTGTCGGTTGCGCCAAGGGAGGTAATCGGGATGGTGAGAGACGCCGACGTGGCCGGAATGGAGAATGCCGTCACAACCGGCGCAGTGGTGTCGGAACCGGGGACGCTAACGCTGTCGAGCGTCGCGGTGGTGAGTGCATAGACGCTGTGGCTGCATGCGACGACCCCCACGTAGATGGTGTTCCCCATGGCGATGGTGCTGCTGCCGACCTGCCGCCATGTCGTCCCGTTGGGTGAAATGTAGCCGGTGAAGGTGTTGCCGCTGCGTACCAGCCTGACCCAGTACGGCGCCGCGACACCGCCGGCCCCGGTCACCGCCGTTGAACCCCCCGTGCTGGTGCGGACCGAGAACTCCGCACCGTATACCGGGGTGAGGGCGGCCATGGCGTGGATGGAATTCGCCGTCAGCGACTGGCGCATCATGACACCGGCCTTGGCGTACCCGTTGGTGTTCTGCAGGGAAGCGACCCGCGCCGTGATCGTGCCGTCCCCCGTCATCGCCTGGTAGACGAAGCGGAACCCGTCGGCGCTCCCCCAGATATCGGCGCCCGCCCCTCTGAGGGTGAAGACTCCGTTCTGGTACCCCGCGCTTCCGGTAAGGCCGACGCTTCCGACGTCCTGCGTTACCCATGGAGCCGGTAGCCCACCCCCCCCCACTGTAACGGTGGCAGAGCGGCTGGCCGAGACGTTCCCCGCCGCGTCCTTCGCCCAGGCGTACAGGGTCTTTTCCCCCGCCGAGGGGAAGGTGTAGCTCCCCGGCGCGCTGGCGCTCCATCCCGCGGCGCCTGCCGCCGGCTTCGCGGCGCTCTCGTTCACCAGGTATCCCGTTACACCGACGTCATCAGTTGCAGTCAGCGTGGTAATCGCAACGGTCAGCGTGGAAGAGGTCGCAGGCACGCTGAATGCCGTAACGATCGGCGCCGCACTGTCGACAACAGTGACGCGCACCGTCGCCGAACGGCTGCTGGAAACGGTTCCATCCTCATCCTTTGCCCAGGCATAGAGGGTATGGAGGCCGGGGGTGCCGAAGGTGTAGCTGGCAGGCGGGGTGCTGCTCCAGCCGCCATCAGCGGTCGACGGGGTGACCGAGGTCTCGGTCAGCAGAAAGCCGGCGACGCGGATGTTGTCCGCGGCGGTGAAAGCGGTTATCGGCACGGTGAGCGAATCCCATGACTGTGGCAGGGCAAAAGCGGTGACGGTCGGAGGGATGGCGTCACGGTTGTACAGCGCCGTCATGATGCCCTGCGGAACGGAGATCCCGTTGAGGTTGAATCCGGATTGCGTGCCGTTGTAGTAGTTCGAGTTTGGAATTGTGCTCTGGGTCCAGCTGTCGTTATTCCCCTTGTAGAAGAGGGTGGTGGCATGCCCGCGGCAGTAGGACCCGATCGCCAGCATGTCGCAGTACGAGGTACTCGCCTGCACCGGGACGACCTTCTGGTGTGACCCGGAAACGTACTGGTTCGAGTAGACATCGTCGTCGACGTGCAGAACCAGCAACCCGCCGGCCCAGTCAGCGCCGAGGAATCCCCGGAGTCCCCTGTCCCAGCCGGACGGCCGCCTGTTCTCGATGAGGAAGTATTCGGAGTTTGAGAAGGAGGGGTGGGCCAGGTGGTAGGCAGAGGTCGACGACGCCGAAGGATCGGCGAACTGGAGATTGATCCATCCGCCCCCACCGGGCTCGACCGGTTGGGACCACCCGAGCCAGTTGCGGCTCCAGGCGTCGAGGTTGGTCGGCGTGGTTCCGCCATCCTCACCGATGTCCGCTCCCCATGAGCCTGCGGCCATGGTGGAAAAGTTGCCGAGCGCCTCGTTCGTGTAGCTGGTGTCGTACAGGTCGATCAGACTGAAAAGCGCGTGTCCCATCTCATGGACTATGACCCCCATCGGATGCTGCACGCTGCGGTCATTGAGCTCGCCGTTCAGGGCCCAGTACGTGACCGTCTCGGTCCCCGCCGTTATGCTCCCCCCCCACCAGGCGTGCGCCCAGACACTGGGCGTCTGCCATGATCCCGATGCCTCGTACCCGGCGTAAATGAAGTAAATTGCCAGTTCCTCCGGTTGAAGATAGTGGTCGCCGTTGGTGTCGTAGCTGGCGAAATCTATATAGGAGGAAGCCTGCAGGAGGGCGTGGTTGGCGACTGCCGTGTCGGCGGAGTA
This sequence comes from Geomonas sp. RF6, assembly GCF_021044625.1. Taxonomy (NCBI): domain Bacteria; kingdom Pseudomonadati; phylum Thermodesulfobacteriota; class Desulfuromonadia; order Geobacterales; family Geobacteraceae; genus Geomonas; species Geomonas sp. RF6. The sequence goes on from NZ_CP087999.1 coordinate 2,983,595, forward strand.
GGAAATGTCACCTCCATAGTTTGGGTGGGGGTCGGTGATGGTCGCGGTGATAATGCCGGGAGGATTGCCAGACTGGGTATGGGCGGCGGGGGCGACGGTGATCGCCCCGTAGGAGTTGTCGTGGTAGAAGTTTGCCAGCGACTTTACTCCCGGCGTCGTGTCGAAGATCTTCCCGTACCATCCGCCGGGGGTGGTGACGAGGGAACGGTTGGAAAAATTGACCAGGATGACCAGAGCCTTCCGCGTTCCCGTCGTTGGCGCCTTGAGCGCTGTTTGAGCCGGCGAAAGCGCCCTTTCAAGCGCCCTTTGCTCCAGTAGCTGTTTTTCGAGCTCCTGGTTTCTCTGCGGTTTCGCCCGCGGCGGCAGGAAATCGGGGGCGTTCCTCCCCGCCGGCTCCGCTTTTATCCCGGACGGCTTCAGCGTCCCGTCCGGAGATTTTTCCGCGTACTCCCAGTAGCCGGATTTCTGATTCCTGATGATGGTATGCCCGCTCGGCTGCAGTTCGATCCAGTTCTGGTACTCGTCCCCTCGTATCTGTATTTGCAGGACGGCACCGTCCGGCTGCTTCACTTCGGTGGGTGTCGGCATCGCCGGCCCGGCAAGCGCCAGACTCGTTCCCAGAAGCAGGAGAAGTGCAGATTGAAGACAGCAGGTAATGAACTTTCTCATCGGTTACCTCCACTCCCATCACATCCGTTCATTTCTTGTCCCGCAGAGACAGATCTCTCTCGCCAAAAGGAGCTTTATCTCAGTGCATCTGCGGCGGGTCATTGCATCGTGAAGGGATTGTTTTTCCCACCTCCTTTCCGAGGTGCCGCGGTACAGATGGCAGTGAATTCGCCTCCCATGTGGTGAGGTTGGCGCCTCTTCTTCGTCAGAAAAGGCGCCGAGGCCTCAGCGATGACTCGATCCTTTCACTGCTGCGCGCCTCATGGCGCAGACACGTGATCTATGGTGGTGGCAGCCAGCGCAGAGGTATTGTGGCTGCAGACAGCGAGACCTACGTACACCGTGCTGTTCATGCTGATCGTGCTCGTCCCTACCAGATCCCATGTCACGCCGTCCGAGGAGACGTACCCGGTGAAGGTATTGCCGCTGCGCACGACCCGCACCCAGTACGGCGCAGTCACTCCGAGCTTCTTGCTGGAGACGGTGCTTCCCCCCGTGGTGGCGCGGCGCAGGAATTCCGCCCCGTTTACGGGTGTGACGTCCATCATTGCGTGCTTTGCGTTTGCCGCCAGCGTCTCGCGGATCATGACCCCGCTCTTGGCGTAGGAGTTGGTGTTCTGCAGTGACGCAACGCGCGCGGTGATTGCGCCGTCGCCGGTCATCGTCTTGTACACGAAGCGGAATGCGTCGCCGGAGCCCCATATATCGATGCCGGACTCCGTGATGCCAAAGGTGCCGTTAAGATAGGTCGCACTCCCTGCGATGGTGACCGGGCCGATGTCCGTGGTCGCCCACGGCGTCGGGAGTGAGGTTACATTGACGGTGACAGGGGTGGAGGTTCCCTTCTTGCCGAGGGAGTCGGTGGCGACCGCGGTGAGGGAATAGCTTCCTGCCGGCACGCTGTTCCAGGTGACGGTGTAGGGCGCTGCCGTGGCGGTGCCGATGAGGGTGCTTCCGGCGTAGAAATCGACCCTGCTGACGGTCGCGCCCGTTCCCGGAGTGGCTGTAGCCGTGACCGGGATGGTGGCTGGTGCGGTGTACGTCGCGCCACTCGCCGGGGAGGTAATGGTTGCGGTAGGCACCACCTCCGGCCTCGTAACGGTGACGCTGTCCAACCTCGCCTGCGCAAGTACTGCGGTGTTGTGGCTGCAGACGACAAGCCCCACGTACAGCGAAGTTCCCATCGCGATGCTGCTCGACCCGGCGAGTCGCCAGGTTGTGCCGTTGGTTGAGATGTACCCGGTGAAGGTATTGCCGCTGCGGACGAGTTTTACCCAGTATGGTGCTGCGACCCCGCCGACCCCTGTGACAGTGGTGGAGCCGCCGGTGGCCGTGCGCTGCGAGAACTCGGCTCCGTACCCTGGCGTGAGGACCATCATGGCGTGGATGGAGTTGGCCGCAAGGCTCTGGCGGAACATGACACCCGCCTTCGCGTAGCCGTTCGTATTTTGCAAGGCGGCTACCCGCGCCACGATCTGGCCGTCGCCGGTGAGAGTCTGGTACACGAAGCGGAAAGCGTCGGTGCTTCCCCAGATGTCGGCGCCGGCACCGTTGACTGTAAAGACTCCGTTGGCGTATACGGCGTTCCCTGCTATCCCGACGCTCCCGACGTCCGAGGTGTCCCACGGCGGCGGGAGATGGCTGTCGATGACGCTGACTGCCACTGCGCTGGAACTCACGGTGCCGCCGGCTGTGTCGATGACCTGGGCAGTGAGCAAGTAATCGCCGGCAGGCACACTGCTCCAGGTGATTTGGTACGGTGCTGTCGTTGCCGTGCCGATGAGGGTCGGTCCTGCGTAGAAATTGACCTGCCTGACGGTGGCGCCGGATCCTGCGGTGGCAGTTGCCGACAGCGGTATGGAAGCCGGGGCCTTGTATGTTGACCCTGAGGCGGGAGCGGTCAACGCCACGGTCGGTATATTCACCTGTCCCCGAATGGAGACGCTGTCGATCCTCGTGGTGCAGAGGACCGAGTTGTTGTGACTGGAGACGATGAGGCCGATGTACACACTGCTCCCCATCGTAATGGTGCTCGTGCCGACGAGCGACCAGTTGGTTCCGTTGCTGGAGACATACCCGCTGAAGGTGTTCCCCTGGCGGACGAGCTTCACCCAGTACGGAGCCGCTGCGCTGAAACCGCTGACCGTCGTGCTTCCGCCGGTCGTGCTGCGACGAGAGAATTCCGCACCTCTTCCGGGGGTGAGGTCGACCATGGCGTGCCGCGAGCTAGCCGCCAGCGTTTCCCTGATCATCACTCCCGCTTTGGCATACATCTGGGTATTTTGCAGGGAGACGACGCGGGCGATGATCTGCCCGTCGCCTGTCAGCGGCTGGTAGACATACCGGAAGGCGTCCGCTGAGCCCCAGATGTCCGCACCGGAGCCGGCGAGGGTGAAGGTACCTTTGCTGAATGCCGCGGTTCCTGCGACTCCGACACTGCCGATGTCACGGGTGAGCCAGCCAAAGGGGATCTCGCTGTCAAAGCCTTCGAATACCTGGATGCGATTGTTGTTGGAGTCGGAGATGTAGACCCTGGTGCCGTCCTTGTTGATGGCGATCCCGCTGATCCCGTTGAAGCGTCCAGGTTCGTCACCGAATCCTCCCCACGACAAGCGAAGCCTGCCGGCCGCATCGAATACGTACACCGTGTCGTCATTGCCGGACACAAATACATTGCCGTTACCATCAACGGCAATGGCGCCGGGGGCGACAGTGAACACGCCTTCTCCGATCGTCCTCAGCAGATTTCCCTCGCTGTCGATTACTCGCACGGCGCTGTTGTCGGACGCATATAGGTTCCCTTGGGAATCCGTTGCGACTCTCCCTACCCCCTGGATTGCCGGATAGCCGATGAACAAAAGCTGGTTGCCGAAGAGGTCGAATTTCTGAATACCTCCGGAAGCCGCGTAGATCTTGTCAAATGGGTCTATCGCCAGCCCCACTACTTCAAACATCGTCCCCGCACTCCATTCCCTCAGCAGGGTCCCAAGGGGGTCGAAAGCCTTTATGACACTTCTGTACGGATCGACGGCGTACACGTCTCCGGTGCTGCTCAGCGCGACTCCAAAAGGGTACTGCAGGTGGGCGACATCGACGAACCCTCCCCACTTTCTCAGGAATGTACCGGTCGCGGTAAAGACCTGGTAGCGCTGGTTGTTCGTGTCTGCTATGTAGACGTCACCGTTGGGGGCTACCGCGAGTCCCATCGGGTGGTCAAATTGCCCGTCCGCGGAGCCGTAGCTCCCCCACTGGGTGATGAAGTCCCCTGCGCTGGCAAAGATGGCGACTCCCCCGTTTCCTGTGCCGACCACGTAGACGTTTCCGTCAGGGTGCACGACGACCCCTGCAGGACTGCTGAGGGCCCCTGGTTTTCCGAGGGTCCGCCGACGGTGGCGATGAAGGTCCCGGTGCTATCAAACACCTTCACCGTGTTGGTAAAGCTGTCCGTGACAAGCACGTGGCCGCTATTGTCGATGGCGAGCGCGGAGGGGGACCTGAACTCTCCCTTGCCGTCTCCCTGGCTTCCCCATTTCCTAAGGAAGTTCCCGGAGTTGTCGAAGATCTGTATTCTGTAGTTGCCGCTGTCTGCCACGTAGACGTTTCCGGCGGCATCCACGGCGACGGCAGCGGGATAGCTGAACTGGCCGTCATCGGTGCCGGCACTCCCCCACTTCCTGAGGAAGCGTCCTGTGCCGTCGAAGACCTGGATCCTGTGGTTGCCGCTGTCACAGACGTAGAGGTTGCCAGTCCTGTCGGTGGCAATGGCGCTGGGACCATCGAACTCGCCGTCCCCTGCGCCGTGAGCTCCCCATTTGCCTTTAAACTTCCCGCTCCTGTCGAAGACCTGCACCCTGTTGTTCAGCGTCTCCGCCACGTACACCCGCCCGTTCGGGGTCACCGCGATTCCTGCGGGGTAGGCGAGTTCACCGTCTGCGGAGCCGTAGGTTCCCCACCTGTACAGGCGCTTCCCTGTCTTGTCGAAGACCTGGACACTTCTCCCCGTCTCCTTGCCGGTGTAGTAGGTCAGCGAAGTCACGTAAATGTTGCCGTCCCGGTCTCGCGCTATGGCATGAGGATCGGAGAGGTGGATCTTCGCCCCCGTCTCGTAGAGGAATTCACCGGGTGCACCATATGCGGGAGGCTGGTAGATGAAGTGCGCGATCGCGAGTACGACGCATGCAATCGACGCACGTAGAAAGGTTGTCATTTGGCACCTCCCGGTTTGCTGGTGACAGCAAACTCAGCGACCTTTCCATCGGCATCACGGTAGCTTGCGGCCCAGAAGAGGGGAGTCGCCGAGACACGTGCGGCATCTATCCGTACCGGAATGACCACCTGCAGGAAGACGTCCCTTTTTTCATGCGGGGCGAGATAGCCGAGATTGACGGTGGCCCTCTCGGCAAAAAGTGGTGGGAGGGGAACCAGGGAGAGGGTCACCTCCGAGAGTGGAAGATCTCCCTGATTCTCCACACGCAGCGAGTAGTCCGCGGTCAGCGAGGTCCCTCCCTGGTTGTACCCCGTAAGGTCGTGGCCGACGTGGATAGGCGGGCCTGCGGCATGCGTGGCGCCACCGATGAGGAGGGCGACCAGCATGGCAACAACTCCTGTAAGTACTCTTTTCATAGACGCCTCCTTTCTGTTCCCTGCGGGTCTTGAGACTGAAGCTCCGGATGTATTCCTCACCTCCTTCTGTCTCAGGCAATACGGTTCCTACTCCTCGCAATACATCTTCGGTGCCTGACGTGTCAATTCGCAAAGGCGTGAAAAGGCGGTTGTTTCTCCCTTCGCTGGCGCGGCTGAGTTTTCCGCTGTTGACACTCTTCGCGCCGGTGGGCGGGGCTTGCGCCGGTGGAAAGCCGGATCTGGCGCGGAAAAGGGTGAGTGTTAAGGGCTTTACATTGCATGACACGATGAGTGAAGTTTGTAGGCCGGAATAAGCGGAGCGTTTCCGGCAACTCTGCTGCAGCATATTTCGGCTGGCGCCGACGCCGGGAACGCCTGAGGCTTATCCCGGCCTACAAAGACTTCGACTCGATGAGCCTCAAATGGGGGGGCTCCTGATGTCGCCAAAAAGGAGGTGAGCAGGGGGGAGCGAAGAGTTGTGGGAAAAACTTCGGAGGTCCGAAGGGTATTGCCTAACATGTTGATATTGCAGATGAAATCGCCTATATGTCTGAGTCGTTGGCCCCTTTTCTAATTAAGCGTGAGGCGGGGGATCATGATTTACGCTGCCGGTACTTCGAAATGATGTCGCGTGAGAGATGGCACGTGGGCCGTTTCAACAAGCGGGACCAGCAGGGCGAGCGCGAAAATTTGGTAGGATGTGGGAGTCGAGCCAGCTAGCGGAGTTGACGCTGCTATATTCAAAGACCTGTCATCGCTGCTTTTCCGCTAGCGAGCTTCCCTCTTCATGTTAGTATGTCATCCGCTTTTCACATCTCACTGTAAAAAGGAGCCTTCATGATCACTGCTATCGTCCAGTTCAAACTCCCCCAGCCGATTACGCGGGAACAGGCGCGGGAGATCTTTGCCTCCACTGCGCCGAAGTACCAGGAGATTCCGGGGCTGATCAGGAAATACTACCTCCTCTCCGAGGACGGCGGCACGGCTGGCGGCGCCTACACCTGGGCCTCCCGTGAAGAGGCGGAGCGGCTATATACCAGGGAATGGCGAGAGTTTATAATGACGAAGTACGGCTGTGAGCCGTCTGTAACCTTTTTCGAGACGCCGGTACTGGTCGACAACGTGCAAAAGGAGATCGTGCTGGATCCCTGAGCCGAACTCCGGCGCCAAAGGAGCTACCACAATGCAGGCAGACCCTGCTAACTCCTTCCGGGACTCCGGTCCACGCCGGACAATTTCTTCCCTTATCCTTGCCGTTGCAGCGCTCTGCCTCACCTTCACAGGGGTTGCCTGCGCCGCAACGGCACCGGGGGCCCCTTTTGCGCTCGTCTCTCCGCGGAAGGCGGAGGCGCTGGAGCATTCCTCCCACAGAACGCGGGGGGCTGCTCTGAGAAACGGCGAAAAAGTGCGGCGCCACGCAGCACACCCCGTTCCGCGCCTCCAGATAGAGGGGCGGCTGCCGCACCGCGGGGGGTACGACGAGAGCATGGAGGCCGCCAAGGACTTTACCGCTGCGCGCGATCTCGCCCTCGCAGGGCGCCTCACTCGGGACCCCGAGAAGCTGAAGCGTGCCGCCGGAATAATCTCCGCATGGCTCGCCGTCTACCATCCCACCTACAATCCTATCGATGAGTCAAGGATCGACAGCTTGATCATCGCCTACGATCTGCTCCCCCCGGACGTGAAGGCTCCGCTGGCAAAGCCGATGAACAATTTTCTGCGCGAATTAGCTGAAGGGTACCTCGACCGGCTCCCGCAGGTGACGGACAAGACCGCCACCAACAACTGGCAAAGCCACCGCATCAAGCTCATCACCCTTGCATCGTACGCGCTCGGGGACAGGTCGCTCATCGCACAGGCAAAATCCGCCTACCGCACCCAGCTTGCCAACAACATACGCCCTGACGGCTCCACCGTCGATTTCCAGGAGCGGGATGCGGTGCATTATGTGGTGTACGACCTCGAGCCTCTGGCACTGGCTGCACTGGCGGCGCAGGAGCACGGCGAGGACTGGTACCATCTGAAGAATCCGGCGGGGGTGGGGTTGGAGGAGGCGCTTCTATGGCTGAAGCCGTATGCGGATGGATCGGCGACGCATGACGAGTTCGTGCGCTCGAAGGTGAAATTCGATGCAGAGCGGCGGAAGGCGGGGATTGCGGAATTCCGCGGGCAATTCGACCCAAAAGGCGCCAGGGGCGTCATGATGATCGCCGCGCGGCTCGACCCCCGCTTCATTCCCACCACGAAGGAGCTCGGGTGGAGCACCCCTCTCTTTGACCTGGTGTGGCCGCTTCGGGATTGAGTCTTCACATCTCTGTCGCTACGAAGCGGCGCCCCTCATTCACCTGCTCTTTGAGCGGCGGCGAGGTAGGTCGCGGTCTCCCTGGTGAACTCTTCGAAGTCTGACTCGAGCCTGGCCAGCAGTTCTTCTGCTCGTTCCAGTCGCCCTTCGCGGGCGAGATCCTCCAGCGTCGCCGCGGTGCGGGAAATACTCGTTGCCGAGATACTGGCGGCGGCCCCCTTGATGGTATGCGCCTCTATCGTTACCTGGCGGGGGTCCCCCAGAAGGACCGCCTCCCGTAGCGCTACCACGTACCCCGCGCTGTGCCGGCTGAACATGAGGAGGAAATGGTGCACCATGGAGGCTTCGCCCCCCAGACGCGACAGCAGATCGGCGTGATCGAAGACAGGGACGTAGTTACTCTCTGCAGCTGAGTCTGCCGCCCCTTCCTCGGCAGCTGGAAGTTCCTGATCCGGGAGGAGTCGCTGCACGATTTCCACCACCTGCGCCGGACGTGCCGGCTTGGAGAGGTATTCGTCCGCCCCCGCCTCCAGGCACTTTTCGCGATCCCCCTTCAGCGCGTAGGCTGTCATCGCCACCACAGGTGTCCTGCGCCCCTCCGTCTCCATGTCACGGATCGCTCCGATCGCCTGGTACCCGTCGAGAACCGGCATCTGGATGTCCATGAAGACGATGTCGTACTCTTTTTTGCGGCAGGCATCGACCGCTTCCTGACCGTCGCATGCCTCGGTGACGTGGTGTCCGCGTTCCTCCAGTATGATGCGCACTATCTTGCGGTTGATCTCCACGTCGTCCACCACCAGCACGGTGTGGCGGCGCTGGTTCTCCGCGGCGCCGTGCGGGATCATGGGCAACTGGGCCGAAGGGGGAGGGCCTTTCAGGAGCGCGATGAGGGTGTCGCGAAGCTCCTCGTGGATGATCGGCTTGGTGAGGTACCCTGCGATCCCCGCCTCGCGGCAGCGTTTGACATCGCCCCGGATGCCGGCGCTCGGCATCATGACTATGAGGATACCTTCGTGCCTCTTTTCCTCCCGCACGCGCTGCGACAGCTCCCATCCGTCCATTCCGGGCATGCGCGCATCGGTCAGCATAAGGCGCGGCAGTTCCCCCTTCTCCCGCAGCTGTTCCAGGAGGGCGAGCGCCTCCGCGCCCCCTCCCGCCAGGTGCACCCTCATCCCCCACCGGGAGAGAAAGCCGGCGAGCATCTGCCGGTTCACCAGCACATCGTCCACAACGAGTGCTGCGACACCGCTGAGGAGATCGTCTTCCGCCACTTCCGCCGGCGGCTCCGTCCAGAGCCGCAGCGATACGGTGAAGGTGAAGCGGCTTCCACCCCCCGGCTCGCTCTCCACCGAGATCTCACCACCCATGAGATGGACCAGGCGCTTCGAGATGGCGAGGCCGAGACCGGTACCGCCAAATCGCTTCGTGGTGGAGGTGTCCCCCTGCTCGAATGCGTGGAAGATGCGTGACTGCAGCTCATGCGGGATCCCCACCCCCTGGTCGGTGACGCTAAAACTCAGCATCGCCGCTCCCTCTGTCTCCCCGACCAGCCGGACTGCAACCTCCACAACCCCGTGGTCGGAAAACTTGACGGCGTTCCCCACCAGGTTCACCAGAACCTGCCCCAGACGCCCCGCGTCACCGATGAGAGGATCCGGAACATCGCGGTCCACGGAGAAGGCGACCTCCACCCCTTTTTGCGCCCCGCGCGAGGCGAGTGTCCGCAGCGTCTCCCCGAGCGTGGTCCGCAGGAAGAAGGGGCTTTCCTCAAGATCGGTGCGACCCGCCTCGATCTTGGAGAAGTCCAGGATGTCGTTGATGATCTCCATGAGGTTGTCCGCGGAGAGCTTGATCGCCCGCAGGTACTCCCCCTGCTCCGTGGTGAGCTCCGTGTCCCGCAAGAGCTCTGTCATGCCGATGATGCCGTTCATAGGGGTACGGATCTCGTGGCTCATGTTGGCGAGAAAGGCGCTCTTTGAGCTGCTCGCCGACTCGGCCCGGCTCTTCAGCTCCATGGTCTGCAGCAGGTCATTGTCGCGCTGGCGCAGCACCTTCACGATGAGGCGAGGCCGAAGAGAAGTGAGAGGATGAAGACCACGGAGATGAGGGCGATTCCCCTGGTCATGTGGTGCCAGTTGTGCAGAAAAAGGTCTTCTGTGACCGAGATGCTGATACGAAGCGGGTATTCCGGCACCGCACGCAGTGCGCCTATCCCTGACACCCGCCGTCCCCCCTCAGACATGCTCGTCGGGTGGAGGTAGACGACGCCGCTTTCATCTTGCCTCGTTCCAGGATCGGCGCGGGTCGCGGCAGAGTCGGACTGTCCTAGGGCTTTCTCACTCCAGGGCCAGCGGGTAAGAATGGTGAAGTCGCTCCTGTATAGCGTAATCGACGCGCCGGAGCCGAGATTCTCGCCGAGCCGCTGGTACAGAGATGTGAAGAGATCGACGGAGGTGCCAACCAAAACCATGCCGAGGAGATTGCCGTGCCTGTCATCGATGCGGCGGCCGATGTAGAAGACCGGCCTGCCGTTCCCCCTGCTGCGCAGCGCCGGGGTGATCATCGTCTCACCGTCGTGCCCGGCGGCAAGAGCCTGTACCACTTCTCGGTCTGCCAGGTTGATGGGGGGAGGGGGGAAGGAGCGGGTGAAGTTGATGACATCGCCGTTTGCGGCCACGACGGTGGCGACGTCCAGGTGGGGGAGGAATTGCGTTTTCTTTTTCAGCATCCGGAAAGTTTGCGGGGTGGCGAGGAGCTTTCTGAATTCCCCTTCAGTGTCGGCGCCCGCGCCGTTTACTTCTTCGGCGATGCCGTCGAGGGCGAGGTACGAGGAGGCCATGCACTGCCGGGTCTGCTCCGCGAGGAGGAGGGAGATGTTTCCCATCTGCTTGCGCCACACCTCGATCTCCTGCTGGCGCAGGCAGCCGGCGGACACGAGGGCCAGAGCCACAATGGCGATCACCATGAGGGAGCCGAGGCCGACGGCGAGCTCGGTTAACGACAACCTCTGCCACTTCCTGGGCATGGGACGCTCCTCCATTGTAGGGAATGCTGCAAGCTTATAATTCAAGACCTGACCCCGGGGTCAGGTCTTGAATTATAAGGTTTTTCAGCGACGCAAACAGCCTCGGCAGGGGGGCGCGCTCGGACAGAAGTACTGACCGGGGTGGCATCCTAATCGTATCGGCAATCGGCGGAAAAACCTTAGGGGAAGGTTAACCCTTCTGCACCAATGAAGCAAAAAAAGCCCGGCTCCCCTCGCGGGGGACCGGGCTTTCTCTACCGCATCGTAAGGTGCGGTCGTGGCTCAAATATATTCCATCAATGCCACCGCGCGTGTGCGCTACTTTTCAAGGTTTTTCTCGACCTTGCCGACCTTCTCCTGCACTTTGCCGGCATTCTTTTCGACCTGACCCTCTATTTTGAGGCTCGGATCGTCGGTCGCCCTTCCGGCGGCTTCTTTTGCTTTCCCCTTCGCTTGGTGGAAGGTACCTTTGAGTTTGTCTTTGATGCTTTCTCTCATGACTGCACCTCCGTGTCAGGGCTTTTTCTGTACCCTACTTTGTAATTTTAATACAAAGTCTTGTAATTGTGGCGATAAATCGCACTGATACGGCGCAACCTTATCCCACCTTCTCCGTCTCCTTGAAACGGAGGGGACGTGATGCCTCTCTCCATCGCGGGAGAGACATCACCCGTTCCCCAAGCGGGGTTTGAGAGAATCGGGCGGTTCGTGCTCTGTTTGTGGAAATCGGTCCCAGCATCTCTGACTTCATCAGGTCGAGCCGGGATGGCAGAAAGTGCATCCTGTGCCATGCGCGGGATTAGCTCACTCGTGTCCCTACTCTATTACCAATGCTTTGGCAGCCTCTTCGGCTTCGGCAAGGCATTCGGCCGGGACCGCGTCTGCGCTGGCCGGTCCGACGCCGCACAGGCGGATCAGCCGCGACTCGGTGAACCCCATCCATTTCATGAAGAAGTCGTAGCGGCCGAAGATGTCGCCGAACATCGCCTGGTCCGGATTCCCCTGGGTCAGGATGAAGAGGAGCTTTTTGGGGGAGAGGCGGCTCGGCTGCGGGTTCGTGATGTAGTCGGGCTTCAGGAAGGAGTAGTTGCGGTCGATGTAGGCCTTCATCTGCGAGGTGACGTCGCCGTAATAGACAGGGGAGGCGAGGACCACGACGTCGGCACCTTCCACCGCCTTCAGCACCTCGGCCAGGTCGTCTTTCACCACGCAGTGCTCAAATCCCCTCTTGCAGGCATAGCACCCCTGGCAGCCGTGGTAGGTGAGCCTGTTGATCTCGAAGGTCTGCACCTGCGCGCCGCGTGCCGCTGCGGTCTCGGTGAAGCGGTTGGCGATGGCGCTGCTGTTGGAATTTGAGCGGGGGCTTCCTAATAGCGCTACGATCTTCATGGCATCCTCCTTCGATCTATGGTGGGGCGAGGGATCCTACTATACTTTTGAAATATTTGTGTAGCAAAGGAAAAGCTCTCATTTCGGCACCTCGGCGAATTTCTTGAGGATCAAAAAAAGCGGGAACCTTTCTCGCCGTTTCGGCATCTACGTAGTGAGAAGGTTGATCGGAGGTTACAGGAAATGGCTCCACTCGATGCTGTCGATGTTTCCACAATGGTTTCCGATCAGGAAGTGGTGCGGCGGGTTCTGGCGGGGGACACCGCAAGCTTCGAGCTGATCATGCGGCGCTACAACAGGCGGCTCTTTCGAATCGCCCGCGGAGTGCTCCGAAACGACGCCGACGCCGAGGATGTGGTGCAGGATTCCTACCTGCAGGCGTACGAAAAGCTGGAGCAGTTTTCCGGGAAGGGCCCGCTTTCCGCCTGGCTTGCCAGGATAACGGTGAACGAGGCGCTTTCCCGCCTGCGCCACGGCCTGAAGGTGACGGACCTTCTTTCCTTTGACGACGAGAAGGAGGGGGAGGAGGCGAATTTTATGGCTGAGCCCGTTCATACGCTCCCCACCCCGGAGCAGACAGCCGCGCGCGGTGAGATACGCCGTCTGCTGGAGTCGGCCATCGATCTCCTTCCCGATCACTACCGCATGGTTTTTGTGCTGTGCGGGATAGAGGAAATGTCCGTGGCGGAGACCGCAGAGATCCTCGCGGTGGAGCCAGCCACGGTGAAAACGCGCTACCACAGGGCCCGGAATATCCTGAGGGAGAATCTGGCGCAGGTGGTGGATGACCATGCAGTCGAAGTCTTTCCCTTTGACGGTGCACGATGCGACCGGATCGTCACGAACGTCCTGCGCAGGCTGGAGAAGAGATGACCGGTCCGAGGAAGAAAGGAGATTTAGCCATGAGAAGGATTTTTGCCATAGTTGCCCTCTTGCTTGCCTTTGCAGTCCCGGCGCTGGCGGCTGGGCCGAAAGATCTGCCGGACAAGTCGTACAAGAAAGTGAGCGAGCTCGTCCCCATACCGGACTTCATTCCAGGCGTTGGCACCCTGTATGTCAATCCCTCTACGCTGCCGGTGGGGCCGTTTGTCGCCTACAACAAGGAAGGGAAGATGGTTTCCACGATCTACATGGTCCCCCTCTCGGACATGGAAGCCCACAAGGACTTCACAGGACTCGCGGTGACGAACAAGCCGGTGAAGAAGGTGGACATCACCTTTAACGGCGGCCACCCGGGGCTGGCAGCGCCTCACTACCACGTGACGCTCTGGCATGTTGACCCGGCTTCGGCGAAGGTGAAATAAAAAGATTTATCCAGGAGGTCCTGGGAAGCTGGAGTACATTTCCACGAAGCGCTGCAGGAGAACTCGCGTTCCCCCCCTTTGCGAAGGTTCATCCGGGAATTCCGGGAATTCAGCCCGGTCGCTTCCGTTGACGTGAGGGGACACTAGTGGCGCCGCGCTGGAGCACAGGCTTCCCAGCCTGTACCGCGGCGCCAGCCGCGCGGTCTGTGGCGGCTGCGCCGCCATCGCAGGCAAGATGCCTACGCTCCAGCGTGGGGGCACCCGGATTCTTTGTAGCGCGTTCCCCAGAATTCCCGGAAGGCCCTTTGCGAAGGGGGGACAGGGGGGATTTGCCTTGGGTGGGGAGATGCTGCAGGGAAGTGGTGGTGCTGGGGCGCTCTAGGCGAGCGCCCCTTTCACCGTCTTACTCAGCGTGTTCAGGTCGAAGGGCTTCTGGATGAGCTGCATCCCCTCCTGAACGAGTCCCTTGCTGGAGATCGTCTCGAAGGTGTACCCCGACATGAAGACGACCTTGATGGCGGGGCGGATCTTCCTGATGGCGTCCGACATCTCCTTCCCGGACATACCCGGCATGATGACGTCGCTGAGGATCATGTCCACCACCCGGTTTCTGTCGCGGCAAAGCTCGATCGCCTCCTCCGGGGTCTTCGGCGCCTCGACACGGTAGCCGATCCTCTCCAGCATCTCGCAGGTCATCGCCCGCACCGTCTCGTCGTCCTCCACCAGCAGGATGGAGCCGGAGCCGGAGATCGGCGTCTCGATCTCCTCGACCTGCCCCGCACTCTCGGTGTGGTGGCGCGGCAGGTAGATGTGGAAGAGGGTGCCGCGCCCCGGCTCGCTCCGGACTTCAATGAATCCACCGTTTTGGGTGATGATTCCGTAGACCGTGGCAAGTCCGAGTCCCGTCCCCTTCCCGATCTCCTTCGTGGTAAAGAACGGCTCGAAGATGTGCTTGAGCGTCCCTTTTTCCATCCCGTGCCCGGTATCGCTGAAGGTCAGCCGCACGTACTCCCCCGGCTTCGCGTCGAGCTGCTCCTCGCAGAAATCTTCGTCGATGACGGTGTTTGCCGTGATGATGCTCAGCGTCCCCCCTGCGGGCATGGCGTCGCGGGCGTTTATGGAGAGGTTCATTACGATCTGGTCCAACTGGGTCGGGTCGATCTTCGTCTTCCACAGGTCCCCGGCGAGCGAGTACTTTACCACGATGTCCTCGCCGATGAGGCGCGGCAGGGTGCGCTGTCCGTCTCTGATGAAGGCATTGAGGTCCATCTCTTTCGGGGAGATGACCTGCTGCCGCGAGAAGGCCAGGAGCTGCGCCGTGAGGTCGCGGGAGTGCTCCGCCGCCTTGAAGATCTCGTTCAGGTAGCGCCAGAGGCGCTGCTCCTGGGGGACCTCCAGGAGGGCCATCTCCGAGTAGGCCAGAATGACCGTCAGCTTGTTGTTGAAGTCGTGCGCCACCCCTCCTGCGAGGCGCCCGATCGACTCCATCTTGAGGGACTGGCGCAGCTTCTCCTCGAGGAGCTTCCTCTCGCTGATGTCGCGCGCCGCGACCAGGAGACACCGCTCTCCGAAGACGTCTATCGGGCGGGCGGAGAGGAGGGTCTCCAGGATGGAGCCATCCTTCCTCTTGAAGCTCACCTCCATGTTCACCGCCTCGCCATTTTCGCGGATCTGCCGCGTCATTTCTCCCCTGAGGCCCGGGTCGATCCAGAGGTCGATCTCCAGCGTCGTCTTTCCGACAACCTCCTCCCTTGAGTAACCGCTCATGCTGAGATAGCTCGGGTTCACCTCCAGGATGAGGCCGTCGGTGAGTCGGGTGAGGGAAAGTGCGTCGGGGGAGGTGTTGAAGACCTTGAAGAGCTTCTCCTCCGAAAGGCGCAGCACCTCTTCCGCCTCCTTGCGCTTGGTGATGTCTGCGGCTATTCCCTCGAAGATGATCTCGTCACCCTCGGCGTGCATAGAGATGGAGCGGTCGTTTATCCAGTGCAGCTCCCCATCCCTGTCGGTGAGGCGGTACACGATGTCGAACTGCTCCCCCGCCATGAACTGCTGGAGCGCCCTGTCGACCACGCCTGCATCCTCCGGGTGAATGGAGTCGCGCCAGAGCATCGGCCGGGCGTAGAGCTCCTCCGGCGTGTAGCCGAGGATGTCGATGACGCGCGGGGAGTAGTAGATCCCGCCGCGCTTCGTCGTCCAGCGGTACACCATGTCCGGCATCGCCTCCACCACGTTGCGGAAGCGAGCCTCGCTCCGGACCAGTGAGCGGGAGATCTGCTGCTGCTCCACGAGTGAGGCTGCGAGCTCCCTTCTACTCCTCAGGAGCTTTAGGAAGCTTGCCACCAGCGCGAGGAAGAGGGCGCCGCACAGGAACCCCAGGATCGTCATCCTGTTGCTTTCCCAGAAGGTGTCGGGACGGTTGATGATGATGCTGCCGGGGGGGAGCTGTGACTCCTTCACCCCGAATCGGCTCATCTGCGCATAGTCGAACATGTACACGTTCGGGCCGGGGGAGAGATTAACCAGGGAGGCGGGGGAGGCGCCGCCGAGGATCTTCACCGCCATCTGGGCCATGACGACCCCGTGCTCGTGAAGATCGAGGAGGCGGCCCCCGACGATTCCGTTGCCGAGGCTGAACCCCCATCCGCCGTAGATCGGGACAGGGGTGGCCGCCGCGAGCCGCTGCAGTGCGTGGTTGCTGGAGAGCCGCTCGCCGCCGCGGTCCTCCATGAAGGAGGCGAAATAGATCACCACCGCCGTCGGCGGCAGCTGCGCCAGCTGCCGGGAAACTTCGTCCACTTTCTTACCCTTGAGGTAGGAGAAGCGGATCCTGTTGTTGAAGCTGGCGGTCTGCCTGCGAAACTCGGCGCTGTTCAACTCCCCTGTTACGGAGTCGTCGTGGACTACCACCACCTCGTTCGTGCGGGGGTGAAGGCGGAGGATCAGCTCCAGGGTATCTGCGAAGCTCGGGCGCTCGTCGAGGCCGTTGAAGTTCCTCTTTCCATTGAGGCGGGAGGGGTCGAAGCAGTTGGTGCCGCAAAAGAGAACAGGCTCCTGCCCAAAGATGGAGTCGCGGTACTTCTCCAGGATGTTGAAAGCGTAGTCGTCGGTGGAGAAGATGAGGTCGAAGTGGCGCTGCTGGTATTTGAAGCGCAGCAGGTCGAGCACCTTCTCGTCGAACTCCTTGCCGGTGAAGTGCTTCGAGTCCAGATACTCGATCTGCACCTCGGTGAGCGGCAGGGATTTCATGAGGGTCTGATAGAATCCCTCCACCGCACTGTCCGATCCCTTGTACCACTGATGGTACGAGTTGAGGATCAGCACCCTTTTTTGCCCTGCGACGTCGGCAACTGCGGGGAGTGCGGTGCAAAAGAGAAGGAAGAGGATGGCGAAAAGAATGTGGAGAGTGCAGGATTTCACACCTGCGGCGGCACTGTTTGCCCTCGACATGCTGAACCCTTTCAATCTGAAGGTGTCTCTTTGGGAGTGTGTTCGGGTAGAGACAGAACCTTGCTCTTATAGCACATGTAGCGTCGAAAGTGGCAGAATATCGGGTGAATTTCGCATAAGGCGGGGTTAACGGAGGGGGCGGAGTGACTGGATGTGCAGGTGCGAGAGGTGCGGGAGGTGCAAGAGACCCCGCCCCTTGTGACAGGGACGGGGTGGTTTCGATAAAACCATTTTGCCTTGGGCTCACGCGTTCCCTCCCTTTCAAGGGAGAGGGTGGTGATGGGGTTGTTGCTCGGGCGTCAATATAGTCAATGTAGGCCGGGATAAGCCGCCAGGCGTTCCCGGCGGTCCACCGCAGACGCAGCCGCAGCGAAATGCCGGAAACGCTAGCGCTTATTCCGGCCTACGAGTGTCAGCACGCCGGGCGGCTGAGCTTTATTCCTGTTCACTCCTGGAAAGCGACCTGGTACACGTCCTTGTACTCGCGGGCGAAGTGCACCTCGATCCCCTCCCTCAGGTAGTCGGGGAGCTCCAGGAAGTCCTTCCGGTTTGCCTCGGGGAAGACGAGGACCTTGAGGCCCGCGCGCCGCGCCGCGATCGTCTTCTCCTTCACGCCGCCGATGGGAAGCACACGTCCGGTGAGGGTGAGCTCGCCGGTCATGCCGAGCTTTTGGCGCACCGGTTTCCCCGTCATCATGGAAGCGAGCGCGGTCGCCATCGTCACGCCGGCGGAGGGGCCGTCCTTCGGGGTGGCGCCTGCCGGGACGTGCAGATGGACGAAGCGGGTATCGAAGAAATCTTCCTCCACCCCGAACTCCCTGGCGTGGGACATTACATAGGAATAGGCTATCTCGGAGCTCTCCACCATGACGTTCCCGAGTTGCCCTGTCTGCTTGAACCCCTTGTTCTTGCTGGAAACCGCCGCCGCCTCGATCGGAAGTGTTGCCCCCCCCATGCTGGTCCAGGCGAGCCCGGTGACCACCCCTGCGACGTTCTCGAAGATCTCCTCGGTGGCAAAGACCGGCTGCCCGAGGAGTTCCGGGAGGTCCTTCTTCCCTATCACCAGCGGCTCCACCCGTCCGGTGGCGAACTCGGTGGCGGCTTTCCGCATGAGCTTCTTGATGCGGTTTTCCAGGGTGCGCACCCCGGCCTCCCGGGCCCAGCCGTCGACGAGCGCGGCAAGGGTCTCCTTGCGCAGTACCACCTGTCCCGCCTTGAGCCCGTGGCTTTCCAGCGCCTTCGGTATGAGGTAGCGCTTGGCGATCTCCAGCTTTTCCTCCAGCACGTAGCCGGAGAGGCGGATCACCTCCATGCGGTCGAGGAGGGGCGCCGGGATGGTGTCGAGGGTGTTGGCGGTCGCCACGAAGAGGACGTTGGAGAGGTCGAAGGGGACGTCCAGGTAGTGGTCGCGGAAGGTCGCGTTCTGCTCCGGGTCGAGGACCTCGAGAAGGGCGGATGCCGGATCGCCGTGGAAGGAGGCGCCGATCTTGTCGATCTCGTCCAGCATGAGGACCGGGTTTGCCGTCTTCGCGCTCTTCATCGCCTGCACGAATTTCCCCGGCATGGCGCCGATGTAGGTGCGCCGGTGTCCCTTGATTTCCGCCTCGTCGCGCATGCCGCCCAAGGAGAAGCGGTAGAAGGTGCGGTTCAGCGCGTCGGCGATGCTCCTGCCGACGGAGGTCTTACCGACCCCCGGAGGGCCGACCAGGCACAGGATCGATCCGGAGATGTCCCCTTTCATCTTGCCGACCGCGATGAACTCGAGGATCCGCTCCTTCACGTCCTTCAGCCCGTAGTGGTCGCGGTCGAGGATGCGCCGCGCCTTCTCCAGGTTGTACGAGTCCTTCCCGAATTTCCCCCAGGGGAGGATGGTGAGCCAGTCGAGATAGTTGCGGGTCACGTGGTACTCCGGGGAGGAGGGCTCAAGGAGCTTGAACTTCTCCAACTCCTCCGTGATCGCCCGCTCCGCCTCGGGGTTCAGCTTGAGCTCCTTCAGCCGCTCCTCGAACTTCTCCACCTCGGTCGTCTTTCCTTCCTTTTCGAGCCCCAGCTCCTTCTTGATCGCCTTCAGCTGCTCCTTCAAAAAGAACTCCCGCTGGTGCGTGCTGATCTTCTCCTCGATCTGCTTGGTGATCTTTGTCTGCAGGCGGGAGACTTCCAGCTCCTTCTTCAGGAGGACGAGGACGAGGTCGATCCTGCTGCGCACGTCGACACTTTCGAGCACCTGCTGCAACTCCTGCCCGTCGGCGGTGGTGAGGTGCGCCGCGAAGTCGGCGAGCTTGCCGGGGTCGTCGAGGTTGGAGCGGCTGAGAAAGAGCTTGATCTCCTCGGAGTAGAGGGGGTTTATCTGGACCAGTTCCTTCAGGGTCGCCAGCACCGCCATGGAGTACGCCTTCACCTCCGGATTTACCGGGATATCCGCAGCATAGTGGTACCGCACCTTTGCCAGGTACCCCTCGGCGGACTCGGTGACCTCCTCGATGCTGAAGCGCTCCAGCGTGCTGATCAGGAAGTGCGCGTTATCATCGTCCTGGTGGACGATCTTCACGATCCTTCCGGCGACCCCGAAGCCGTGCAGGTTGACGGAGCTGTCGGGAGCCTCGGGATCACGCACCAGCACCATGCCGAGGGCCCGAGAGGGGGTCTGCATCGCCCGCTGCACGGCCTGTATCTGGGCGGATCCGCTTATCACGATCGGAATCAGGAGGCCGGGAAAGGCCGGCCGCGGCCGCAGCGGGATTATGGGGATGAGGGGTGGGAGAAGGTCCGTCGCAAGGACGAGCTCGCCCGCCCCCTCTTTCTCGAATTCCTCGTTGCTCTCCATATCTATAATCTCCTGGAAGTATTCACTCATGGCAGGACTCCTTCATGTATTGAGAAAAAGCTAGTAACGA
Organism: Geomonas sp. RF6; assembly: GCF_021044625.1. Lineage (NCBI taxonomy): Bacteria > Pseudomonadati > Thermodesulfobacteriota > Desulfuromonadia > Geobacterales > Geobacteraceae > Geomonas > Geomonas sp. RF6. The sequence continues at coordinate 3,003,251 of NZ_CP087999.1, forward strand.
TCCTTCCGGAAGTCAACTGGAGGAGGGGTTTTTCTTATACAATCCCGGGAAAGCGGGAGCGGAGGAATGAGAGGGAAAGATCGATGATCTGGAATGAATGAGGAAAAGTAAACGATTCTCCGAAGATTGTGCTATACTCCCTGCCGCTCAAGACAGAGCGGTGCCGCGAGGGGCCGCCGACGGGATGTCGCAGACCAGAGAGAAGGAGGCAAGAGATGGGTTCGATGATGAGGGATCTCATGATCTTTCGCGCCCTTTTGGATTATTTCCCCCATTCTTTTTACGTGAAGGAGTACTTCAACGACGGCAACGACAACTTCAGCGGGGGGAACTTCGTCCGGGTTAGCAAGGTGAAGGCCAGCCACTACGGGCTGAGCATAAAGCAGATCCTCGGGAAGACGGACTACGACCTCCTCCCTCTGGACCAGGCGCAGCGGGCTGTGATGGACGATCTGTGGGTAATGCAGAACAGGCGCTCGATCAAGAACCGGCGCGAGCGGATCACCCACCCCAACGGCGAGGTGGTGTGGATGTCGGTAACGAAGATGCCCCTCATGTACGACGACGCCGTCTCCGGGATCATCGGCTTTTCCATCGACATCACCCAGCAGGTAAAGGCGGAAGAACGCGCCGCCCGCATCGCCGCGCTGGTGCATCAGATCCATCTTCCGCTCGCCACCATCTCCGCGGTGCTGAAGAGCCTCGGGCCCCGGTACGACAGGCTGTACCGGATGCTCGCGAGCATGCTCTCCTGCCTGAAGAAGATAAACCATGAGAAGCGCTAGCTGCCGGATGCCGGACGAGATGGAGGAATTTGCTGCGCGGGAGGAGGCCCCCTTTCAGCTTATGGTGCAGAGGCTTCGGGAGGGCGGCTTTCCCTTCGCGCTCCATGCCCATGCGGCGACCCGCACGGTGGACGATGCCGCGGAGCAGCTGTCGTTCGACGTTTCCCGTATCGTGAAGACCGTCGCTTTCCGCACCAGGGACGGCAGGATCGTTCTCGCCGCCCTGCGCGGCACGCGGCGGGTGAACTATCCCCGCCTCGCCGCCCTTCTCGGCATCAACCGCCGCGATCTCGCTCCCCTCTCGCCGGAGGAGGTGCGCGAGATCCTCGGGGTCGAGCCGGGGGGCGTGTCGCCCCTTCTTGCCGGCGACAACACCACCGTTCTTCTGGACAGCGACATCCTCACCATTCTCCCCACCCTCTACTGCGGCACCGGCCGCACCGACCGCACATTCGAGCTCTCACCCGAGGACCTGGTCACTGCAAGCGGCGGCGAAGTCGGCGACTTTTCCCGGGAGTAGAGCGGCCCCTGTCACGGCATCAGCCTGGTCCACACCCCGGACACGACAAGAATGATGAATACCGCTGGAAGCATGTTCACCAGCCGGAAGCTTTTCAGCTGCAGGAGGTTGAAGCCGGCGGCGAGCATGAGAATCCCCCCCGTCGCCTTGAAGTCGCTCACCGCCACAGGGGTCATAAAGGTGTTGATGCTCGCGGCACCGGCGTAAAGGGAGCTTTGCACGGCGAACATGGGGATGACGAAGAGAAGGAGGCTGTAGCCGATATTGGCGGAGAAGACGATCGCCGTGATGAAGTCGAGGCAGCTCTTCACGATCAGAAGGGAAGGGTCTCCGGTAAGCCCTTCATTCAGCGACCCCACAACACCTGTCCCGCTGAAGCAGAAGATGACGAGGAGACTGCTGAAGAGTGTGGAGAAATTTTCCTCCGTCATGCCGTGGAAGCTCCCCCCCTCCTTGTTTCTCTCATAGATCACCGCCGTCAGGCGCTCGATCCACGACTGAAAGTCGAAGAGCTCCCCGCATAGTGACCCGAGAAGAAGGGCGATGATGACCGCGGGGATCTGCCGGATCTGCCCGATCATGGCGATGCCGAGGGTCATGGAGGCGCAGCCGAAGGTGAGGGGCATGTTCTTGCGCACCCTCTCCGGGAGCCGACCGCCGCAGGTAAATCCTATGACACAGCCGACCGCTACGGCGGAGGCGTTTACAATTGGTCCGATCATCGTTACTCCGCTTGCAAGAGGTAAAGCCCGGGATAGTACGCCGCAGGCGCGGCCGCGTCAACACCGGTTGCTTCGACATAGTCTCTTCGGGGCGAATGAGTTCCGTCGCAGGAGCGTGAGCACGCCCATCTTTGACTTGCCCCGGTGGCTAACCTGTGAGAAAATCTCCGAGGTTTTTCCGGACCCCACTCTTTCGAAGGAGCACAACTCGCCTTGGAGCCTTATCTATCCCCGCTGCGTAAGAAGTTCGCCCCGCTTCTCCTGATTCACCTTTTCATCGTCCTCCTCGTCGCCTCGGCATCCGTCGCCCACGCCGGCATCGCCACCTTTCCGTTCCTGCCGAACGGTTACAGCTCGATCCGCGTCTTCGACAACAAGGGGAGGTTCGTCGGGAGGATCCTGCCGGAGAAGCGCTACTGGGTCCCCATCGAGCGCATCCCGGCATTCCTCCAGGACGCCGTCGTTGCGGTGGAGGACGCGCGCTTTTACGAGCACAGCGGCCTCGACTTCCGGGGGATCGCCCGCGCGCTGGTAAAGGACGTGGTGAAAGGGAGGATGGCGGAGGGTGGCTCCACCATCACGCAGCAGCTCATCAAGAACAAGTACCTCTCAAGCGAGAAGACCATCGACAGAAAGCTGATGGAAGGGCGGATGGCCCTCGACTTCGAGAAGAGGTACACCAAGAAGCAGATCCTCGAGATGTACTTCAACGAGATCTATTACGGCAACGGTGCCTGGGGGATCGCGCAGGCGGCGCGGCTTTATTTCGACAAGAGGCCGGAGGAGCTTTCCGACGCGGAGTGCGCCATGCTGGCGGGGGTGCAGAAGTCGCCGGGGCGCTACAACCCCCTCGGGAAATCCGCGGACGTCATGTTGCGGCGCGACGTCGTCCTCAGGCGGATGGAGGACCTCAAGCTGATCACCCCGGCGCAGCACGCGAACCTCAGGGCGCACCCTCCCCAGGTCATGCAGCCGGGGCAGGCACCCTCCTATGTGGCGCACATCCGCAACAAGCTCGTCGAGCACTACGGGCCGGGAGTCGTGGAGCAGGGGGGGCTCGATGTCATCGCGGCGCTGGATCTTTCGCTGCAGACGCTCGCTGAAAAGACGTTGCGCGAGGGGGCAAAGAAGATCTCTCCGAAGCTGCAGGGGGCGCTTCTTTGCCTCGATACCGCGACCGGTGACGTCCTCGCCGCGGTAGGGAGCGTCGACTACGCCAAGAGCAACTACAACCGCGCCTTCTTCGCGAGGCGCCAGCCCGGCTCCGCCATGAAGCCCCTGATATATGCGGCGGCGCTGGAGAAGGGGATCTCCCCAAGCAGCATCTGGAACGACACCCCGGTCTCGTATGGGGTGTGGAAGCCGCAGAATTACGAGGGTGAGCACTACGGCGATCTTTCCCTCAGGCAGGCACTGGCGCACTCGAATAACGTGGTGGCGGTGAAGCTCCTCAACACGGTCGGCGTTCCCGATTTCACGAACTTCGCCCGCAGGCTCGGGCTGTCCCTCCCTCCGCCGAACGATCTTTCCATGGCGCTCGGTACGCAGGAGGTCACCCTCAACGACCTGGTCCAGGCGTACGCCCCCTTTGCCAACGGCGGGGTGCGCCCCGAGGCGCGCACCATCGTCCGCATCCTCGACCGCAAGCGCCAGCAGTGGACCGAGAACCCCCCGGTGCTGACCCCGGCGCTCGACCCCGCTACGGCTTATGTCATGACCGGGATGCTGAAGGACGTCCTTACCTACGGGACGGCGAAGCACCTGAAGAAATTCAGCATGCAGCACCCGAGCGCAGGAAAGACCGGGACGACGAACGACTACCGCGATGCCTGGTTCATTGGCTATACCCCGACGGTGGTAACCGGCGTGTGGCTTGGCTATGACAAGCCGAAGCCGGGAGGGAAAGGATTCACAGGCGGGGCCGCCTCCGCCCCGATCTGGGGGAAATTCATGCGCGCTGCCGTGGCTGCCAAGCCCGCCGGAGATTTCCCGAAGCCGCAGGGGGTCGTCTCCGCCTTTATCGATCCCTCCACCGGATACCTGGCGGCGCCGGACTGCCCGAACAAGAAGGAAGAATTCTTCATCGCCGGGAAGGAGCCGAACCAGTACTGCCCGAAACACGGCGGCGACGCCTTGCCCCCGGTGCAGCAGGCAGTGCCGCAGCCGGACCAGCCGCACCCTGAGGGCGGTGAGGAGGAGCCTTCCGGCGCACCCGCCGCAGATGAGGAGCCGCAGACGCCGGTGCTGTAGTACGACTCTCTTTGGTGGCGAGGGTGCCACCGGCTGAATTGATGGCAGCTTCACCCACCCCCTGTCCCCCTCCCGTCAAGGGAGGGGGGACCTCAAGGCCACACTTCCCTGACTGACTCCACTGTACCTTCGCCGTATATTCCTTCACTAGAACAGGTGCACGCGCGTCCCCTCCCTTTCAAAGGGAGGGACAGGGTGGGGATGGGGTTGAGCCTGGTGGGCCACGTCCATGTAGGCCGGGATAAGCCGCCAGGCGTTCCCGGCAGTCCACCACATGCGCAGCCGCCACCAGCGAATGCCGGAAACGCTACCGCTTATTCCGGCCTACAGAAACCCCATCCCCCTCCTGACCTCCCCCTTGAAAGGGGAGGGACGTGCTGCCGGCGGCTGTGCTTTGATTTATCTACTCCCACCATTCCACGAAGAACCGATAACTCCCCCTTCATCGACAAATTCACTTCCCTCGCATCTCTATCCCCGCTCCGCTGCGCCACTTCCGGGTGCCGGCGCTTTTGCTTTGAAAAAGCTCCAGTATACTTTGTAAGCGCTTGTGGACCTATCATGAGAAAAGGAGGCTCCGATGGCTGATCGAAAGAAGACCGTGGGGATCCTGACCGGTGGTGGCGACGTCCCGGGGTTGAACCCAGCTCTGAAGACCCTGGTGAACCGTGCCCTCGACAGCGGTTACCAGGTTATCGGCATACGACGCGGTTGGGGTGGGCTCCTCAATTACAACAAGGACGATCCCGCCTCCCGGGAGAAGTATCTGATCGACCTCGACCGCAACGCGGTGCGTACCGTCGACCGCACCGGCGGCACCTTTCTCCACACGAGCCGCACCAACCCCGCAAAGGTCGGCCCGGACGACGTCCCGGAATTTCTCCGAGGCGGCGCTTACAACCCGGAGTCGAAGGAGAAGCTCGACTTCACGCCGCACGTCCTCAGCAACCTGGAGCACCTGAAGATCGACGCGCTGATCCCCATCGGCGGAGACGACACCCTGAGCTACGCGGAGCGCCTGCACAGGGAAGGATTTCCGGTGGTGGCCATCCCAAAGACCATGGACAACGACGTCTACGGCACCGATTTCTGCATCGGCTTCTCCACCGCGGTCACTCGCAGCGTGAGCTTCATCCACAACCTGCGAACCAGCGCAGGGTCCCATGAGCGGATCGCCATCGTGGAGCTCTTTGGTCGCAACTCCGGCGAGACCTCCCTCATCTCCGCCTATCTCGCCGGCGTTGACCGGGCGCTCATCTCCGAGGTCCCTTTCGACGTGGAGAAACTGGCAGCGATGCTTGTGGAGGACAAGAGGAGCAATCCGAGCAACTACGCCATGGTCACCATCTCGGAAGGGGCGACCATGATCGGCGGGCAGATCGTGGAGTACGGCCAGGAAGACGCCTACGGCCACAAGAAGCTCGGCGGGATCGGCGTGGTGCTCAGCGAGGCGCTGAAGCGGCTCACGCATTCGCACATCATCTACCAGCAGCTCTCCTACCTCATGAGGAGCGGCGCTCCGGACTCCCTCGACCTCATGGTCGCCTTCAACTACGCGCACATGGCGATGGACCTGGTGGCGGAGGGGCAGTCGGGCCGGATGGTGGCGCTGCAGGCCGGCACCTACACGCACATACCGATGAGCACCGTGATGCAGGGGCAGAAGCGGGTCGACGTGAACGAGTTGTACGATGTGGCGGAGTACCGCCCGAAGGTGCGGCACGTCCTTGGAAAGCCGATGTTCCTCTACTGAGGTCGGTCTGGAAGGAGAGGAGGAAAGGGCGGAGTGATCACAGGTTGCTCCGCCCTTCTGGTTCTGGCGCCACCAAATCTGGGCCGGAGATCGTCGTCGGGAGAGCGGCTTTTATGGACGGGGCCAAGAGCATGATCGACATGCACTGCCACGCCGCGGGGATCGGGGCGGGGGGGAGCGGCTGCTTCATTTCCCGCCGGATGAGGAGGAATGTGAGGTACCCGCTCTTCCTCCGGTCGTACGGCGTGACGGAGAACGACCTGCACCGGGAGGGGGACATCCTGGTGCTGCGGCACCTCTCCGACGGGGTGGCACAGTCGCAGCGTGTGGCGAAGGCAGTGGTGCTCGCTCTCGACGGTGTGGTGCGGGAAGGGGATCTCGACAGGGACGCGACGGAAATGTTTGTGCCGAACGACTACCTGGCGGCTTCCGTGCGGGACTTTCCGAACCTCCTCTTTGCCGCAAGCGTGAACCCGTACCGTCGCGACGCCTACAACCGGCTCGAGCGCGCTGCCGCGGACGGTGCGGTCCTTTTGAAATGGCTTCCGTCGATCCAGTACATCGACCCTGCGGACCAGCGGCTGATCCCTTTCTACAAGCGGGTGAAGGCGCTGGATCTGCCGCTTTTATCGCACACGGGGCGGGAGAATTCCTTTACCGCGGCCCGGCATGAGCTCGCCGACCCGGAGCGGCTGCGCCTCCCCCTCTCGCTCGGCCTCACCGTAATCGCCGCCCACGCCGGAAGCAACGGGAGAAACGGCGGCGAGCCGAATCACCGGCGCTTTCTCCGTCTGATCCGGGAGTTTCCCAACCTGTACGCGGATATCGCCTCCCTTACCCAGATCAACCGGTTCGGGCATCTGCAGCGGCTCATCAGGCACCGGGAGGTGCACGGCAGGCTCCTGTACGGCACCGACATGCCCCTTCCGAACACGGCGATGGTTTCCCCTCTCTTTTACCCGTTCAAGCTTTCCTTCCGGGAGATGCTGGAGCTCTCGCGCATCAGGAACCCGTGGGATCAGGATGTGCTTTTGAAGGAGGCGCTGGGGATGCGGGCCGAGATGCTGGCGGATCCGGCGCAGGTGCTGAGGATGGGATAGCGTCAGCCTCAACGCAGGGCTTTCGAAGTGGAGGAATCGATGCAGGTGCTGTACGCCATGGCGGGTGGTGCGATCGGGGCCGCGTTCAACGGCTTTTCCGGCTTCGTCTTCGGGGCTCTCATCGGGTGGTTGCTGGCCGATCGCCTCGAGATGCACCAGCGTTTCCGCCGTCTTGAACGTGAGGTCGCCTGGCTGCGCGACGACGCGGCTCGGAACGTTCCGCGCCGGGCGCCGGAAGTCGTGGCGCAGAAGGCCCCCCTCCAGACTCCCGCGCCGCACCCCCCTCCGGAAGGAGCGGCCGCCGCTCCGCAGGAACCGCCCACGGCTGCGACCCCCCCGGCAGCGCGGGAGCCGGCTCCCCCCGGTGCCGGAGAGCGTGCGCCGCATCTTTTGCCGGAGGGTGTCCTCGCCTTTTTCACAGGTGGCAATCTGCTGGTAAAAACCGGGGTCGTCATCCTCTTTTTCGGCGTCTCCTTCCTGGTGAAGTACGCGGCGCAGCACGGACTGTTGCCGATCGAGCTGCGACTTGCTGCCAGCGCCGCGGCCGGCATCGTCCTCCTGGCGGTGGGGTGGAGCCTGCGCGGCAAACGGCTCGAGTATGCGCTCGCCCTCCAGGGGGGTGGCATCGGCGTCCTCTACATCACCTCTTTCGCAGCCTTTCGCCTCTACTCCCTCTTTTCTCCCTTCGCCGCCTTCACCCTTCTCGCCGCGATTTCCGTGCTGTGCGGCGCGCTCGCGGTCCTCGAGGAGACTCCGACGCTGGCGCTCTTCGGTATCTCCGGCGGCTTCCTCGCGCCGCTACTGGCCTCCACCGGCCATGGCAGCCATGTCTTCCTCTTTGGCTACTATGCCGTGCTGAATGCCGGGATCATCGGGATCGCCTGGTTCAAGTCGTGGCGCCCGCTGAACCTCGCCGGCTTCATCTTCACCTTTGTCATCGGCGCCTTCTGGGGGGCGAGGTACTACCGCCCCGACTTCTTCCCGACGACGGAGCCTTTCCTCGTCCTCTTCTTTCTCATGTACGTGGGAGTCGCGGTTCTCTTCGCACTGAGGCAGCCTCCCCGGCTGAAGGGATACCTGGACGGCACCCTGATCTTTGGTACCCCGGTCGCCGCCTTCGCCCTGCAGGCCGAACTCGTCGCCGACTACCGCTACGGGCTCGCCTGGAGCGCCCTTTGTGCCGGTCTCATCTACCTCTCCCTCGCTTCCGTCCTCTTCCGGCGCGACTCGGCGTTGCGCCCCCTCGCCGAAGCCTTCGCCGCCTTCGGGGGGATCTACCTCACCCTCGCGGTTCCCCTCGCCTTCGACGGGCGCTGGACCGCCGCGGTATGGGCGGTGGAAGGGGCCGCCATAGCGTGGAGCGGCATACGCCAGTCGCGGCAGCACGTGCGGTTTTTCGGGATCTTCCTGCAGTTCGCCGCGGGGCTCGTCTTCATCAGTGAGGAGTGGGGCTCCGTCGGCGACACCCCGCTGCTGAACGCCTTTTACCTCGGCTGCCTCCTCCTCGCCGCCTCCGGACTCTGGAGCGGATACACCCTGTACCGGCACCGGGAGCGCCTCCTGGCGTGGGAGCTGCCGCTCAATGCCGTCCTCCTCGGCTGGGGGCTCGCGTGGTGGCTGGCGGGCGGGTGGGAGGAGATGGGGCGGCACCTTCCGACCTCCGTCCTTTACGGCGGCAGGGTTCTCTTCGTTGCGGGCACCAGTGCGGGGTGCCATTTTCTGGAGCGGCGGCTTTCCTGGCATCCGCTCGCATTTCCCGCGCTCGGAATGGTACCGGCCCTCTATCTTCTCCTCTTCGCGGCGATCGGTTCGCATCCCTGCGCCAACGGCGGATGGTTCGTCTGGCCCGTCGCTTTCGCCCTCGGCTATCTCATCCTGTACCTGCGGGAAGGGGAACAGGACGAGGTGCTGCGACTCCTGCACGCAGCGGCACTCTGGCTTCTGGCCGTTGCCGCGACGTGGGAGCTTTGCTGGCAGTTGCAGGAGCGCCTCCCGGAAGCGGGGAGCTGGCTGGCGGCGGGGTACGTGCTCTTCCCCGATCTCTTTCTCCTCGTCGCTGCCGGGTGGGGGGGGCGCCTCCCCTGGCCGGTGCGGCGACACCGCGACTGGTACCTTACGCTCGCGGCCGTCCCGCTGGCATTCTGGATCCTCTCGTGGATCGTCCTGGCAAATCTGGAGGAAAGCGGCGATCCGTGGCCTTTCAGGTGGCTTCCCCTGCTGAACGTCTTCGATCTCGCGGTGGTCCTCTCCCTCTGCGCGCTCCTTCTCTGGTACCGGCACTTCCGGGAGCTGCCGGAGGGAGTTGCAGCGTCGTATCAGCCGCGGGCGATGCCCCCCCTTTATGCCGCGGCGGTCTTCGTCTGGCTGAACGCGCTCCTGGCCCGCGCGCTGCACTACTGGGGGGACGTGCCGCTGGAGGCGGGGGCGCTCTTTGACTCCACCCTGGCACAGAGCTCATTCGCCATCTTCTGGGCGCTTCTTTCGCTGTGCGTCATGGTGGTGGCCAGCAGGGTGGGGATGCGGAAGTTCTGGTTTGCCGGAGGAGCGCTTCTCGCGGTGGTGGTGCTGAAGCTTTTCGTGATAGATCTGGCGGGACAGGGGACGGTGGAGAGGATCGTGTCTTTCGTGGCGGTGGGGGTGCTTCTCCTGGTGATCGGCTGGTTTTCTCCGGTGCCGCCACCGTGACGGGCCCCGCAGGATGCCTGCGGGACCCGTTCACGAGCGGACTTTTAGTACCTCTCGAAGGAGTCGTCGAGATGGAGCTTGTCCTCCAGCATGTAGTCGTACCCGTTCACCTTCTTCGGGCACGGCGTGCCGCCGCGGGGGAGCTCCTTTGAAGCGGGTGCCGCTTCTGCCCTTCTCTTGGGCGTCTGCTGGCGCAGCGGGGCGAGGCGCTGTCCGTGGATCTGGAAGAAGTCGACGGCACTTTGCAGCTGGCTCGCCTGCGAGGAAAGCTCGGTGGCGGTGGAAGCCATCTCCTCGGCGCTTGCCGCGTTTTTCTGGATGACCTGGTCGAGGATCTGGATCGCCTTGTTGATCTGCTCCCCTCCGCTGTCCTGCTCCCTGCTGGCCGCGCTGATCTCCTGCACCAGGTCCGCCGTCCGCTGGATATCCGGAAGGATCGTCGCCAGGAGCGATCCCGCCCTTTCGGCAACCTCGACGCTTGATACCGACAGCTTGGCGATTTCCCCCGCTGCCCTCTGGCTGCGCTCGGCGAGTTTTCTCACCTCGGCGGCAACGACGGCAAAACCCTTGCCGTGGTCACCGGCGCGTGCAGCCTCGATGGCCGCGTTCAGCGCCAGCATGTTCGTCTGGCGCGCGATCTCCTCGATGATCCCTATCTTGCTGGCGATCTCCTTCATGGCGGCGACGGTGGCGGCGACCGCTTTCCCCCCTTCCTGGGCGTCCTCCGCCGACTTCACCGCGATCTTCTCTGTCTGCGAGGCGTTGTCCGCGGTCTGCTTGATGTTGGAACTCATCTCCTCCATGGAGGCCGAAGCCTGCTCGGCGGAAGCAGCCTGCTCCGTTGCACCCTGCGACATCTGCTCGGCGCTGATGCTCATCTCGCGGGAGCCGTTCGCCACGTTCTCGGCGGCCACCTTCACCTCGCCCACCACCTCCATGAGCTTGCGGACCATGCCGCCGAGCGCCTGCATGAGCTCGTCGCGCTCGGAGCGCTCCTCGACGCTCACCGTGAGGTCCCCTGCGGCGATTTCGCGCGCCAGTCTCGTCACGTGCTTCAGCGCGTCGGCAAGCCCGTTCACCGCGCCGTAGATCTTTCCGAATACCTGCTGCACCTGCTCGGTGTCCGCATCCGCTGCCCCTACGGAGAGGACGATGCTCGTGTCGCCGAGGGCAAGCTTTTCCAGCCCTTCGTTCAGCTTCGCGGTCTCCGCTGTCTGGAACTCCGCCACCTTCTGGGCCACCCGCGCTGCCTTTTTAACCGCCGTCTGGTCGCTCACCACCTCGAAGGCCCCGATGACGTTGCCGTGGGAATCGCGCAGCGGGACGCCGGTGTAGGCGACCTCCAGCTCGTTTCCACCCGGTCTCGCGGTGGCTTCGCTGGATGCCTGGCGCCCGTCGCGAATGGCGCGGAAGCAGGCGCAGTTGTCGCTGTGGCAGTCGGTGGTCTTGAAGTGGTCGTAGCACTTCGTGCCGACGAGCTGCTCCGGCGTCTTCCCTCCGACCTGAGCGCCCACGTGATTCATGTACTGGATGGTGAGATCACGGTCCACGATCATGGCAGGAGCTGGCATAGAGTCGAGGTGTCCGACCAGGGTGCCGATCGCCGAGTTCATCCCCTCCACGATCCGTCCGAAGTCGCCGTGGTGGCGCGAGGCGTCGGCTCGGAAGGTGAGTCTTCCCTCGATGGCGGCTTCCACGAGGAGGTTTACATCGGTCAGAAGGCCGTTCACGTTGGCGATGCAGCTGTTCAGGCTCTCCTTCACGTCGTTGAAGTCCCCCTGGAACTCCGCCTCGATCGGCTCCGGGATTTCTCCCATGCCGATGCGGCACAGCACCTCCGTTGCGGAGTAGAAGGGGCCGACGATGGCGTCGAGGGCGCTGTTGAAACCCTCGATGATATGGCGGAAGTGCCCCTGGTGCTTCTCTGCGTCGGCGCGGGTGGTGAGGTTCCCGGCAATTGCCGCCTCGGTGAGGAGGTTCACGTCGTCGAGCATCGCCTGGATCGCTTCCATCATCCCGATGAGTGCCGGGAGGAAGGTGTCGTGCTCGGAGCGCCTGCCGGTACCGCCGTTCACCGCGCGGTACACCTCCAGGTTGCTGAGATCGCCGCGGGCGATGAGGTTTGCGGTCGTGGCCGCACTGAGGAGCCGCTCGCGCACCATGTTAACCGCGGAGCCGACTTCGTGGTAGATACCGAGGTATTCCCCCTCCACCTTGCAGGAGTGGTCGTTCAGCGCCATCCTCTGCAGGATGGCATTGGCCTCCACGAGCCCGCCGAGTCCGTCGATGCAGTGGTTCAGGTTGTCCCTGATCGTTTCGAAGGCGCCGTTGTACTCCTCGGCGATCTTCTCCGGAACCTCACCCTTGCTGATGTTGTCCAGGTACCCGGCGATCATGATGATGGGGGTGCGGAATCCGTCGATGAGCTCGTTCATGCCGGAGACGATCTTCGCCCACTCCCCCTCGAAGGCAGCGACATCGCCGGCGACTTCCAGGTTGCCGCTGGCTACTGCCCCGATGAGAGAGCCGAGCTCGCCGCGCAGCGCCCCCATGCTGTCCACGAAGTGGTTGATGCTCTCCTTGATGCCGTTGTAGTCGCCGCGGTACTCCTCGGTGATCTTCTCCGGGATCTCCCCCCTGCTGATCTTTTCGATGTAGCTTGTGGAAACCAGAAGGGGAGCGGAGAGGTTCTCGAATATGTTGTTCAGCCCCCCGACGATCTTCGCGTAGAAGCCGCTGTGGATCTCGGGATTGACCCGTGCGGAGAGGTCCCCCTCGTAGGAGGCGATGCAAAGGGCCCTGACGTCGGCGCGCATCGCCTCGTTCACCGCTCTCAGGCGGTTCAGGCTGTCTTTCAGCGGCGCGTACTCCCCCTGATAGCCGTCGACGATCTCCTCGAAGATCTCCCCGCGGCTCAGCTCGTCGATCCGCTCCGACGCGCTCACGATGGGGGCGACGACGGAGTCCAGCGTGCCGTTTATCCCCTCTATGATGGTGCGAAACTCTCCTTCGTGCCGGCTCGCATCGGCCCTTCTGGAGAGCTCCCCCTGCATGGCGGCGTGGACAAGCATCTGCGTATCGGTCACCAGCCCCTTTACCGCGCCGATCGTTCTGTTCACCGAGGTGGCGAGGTGGTGGAACTCGTCCTTCCCCGCGCACTCGGCGGTCGCGGAGAGGTCCCCCTCGGAGGCCTTTTGCAGGACGTTCATGATGTGGCTGATGGGGTTGCAGATCCTTTTGGCGAAGATGAAGGCGGCGACGCTGCTGAAGGCGAGAAGAAGGAGCGCCCCCCCGAAGATCTGCACCCCGATCTTCTTGTATTCTGCCAGAAACTCCTTCTTCTGCACCCCCACGTACATCGCGCCTATGATCTCACCTTTGGGGTTTTTGATCGGCTCGTAGGCGCCGAGGAAGGGGGTGCCAAAGACGACGGTTTCCCCGACAAAAGGCTTCCCCTCCTTGAAGAGGGTATCGTATGCCGCTCCGGTGAGCTTCGTCCCGACCGCTCGCGTCCCCTGCTCGGTGACCACGTTGGTGGCGACACGGACGTCCCCCATGAAGATGGTGGCGGTGCCGCCGCCGAGCTCCTTCAACTTGTCCGGGATCTCGTTGTTGTCGTTGATCACGTAGTTCCCGACCATGAGCTTGTTGTTGACGATCCTGTACTGCGATCCCCTGGCGGCGAGAAGCTCCTTCATGGTCTTCAGCTGGACTTCCCGCGTCTTGACCGCCTTTTCCATGCCGTTGTAGTACACCTGCCGCATGGCTATGCCGGCGCATGCCACCACGGAGAGTGCAACTACAATGACGTTGAAAAGTATGAACTTGTGGCGCAACAGCATGATGAGACTCCTTCTCCTGGCGTGATGCCCGTCGACTCGTGATTTCTTTGGCTCGCTACCGCTTGAAGGAGAGGAGGGGGCGCGGCGTTAACCTCTTTATCGGCGAAAGCCTGACACCCTTAAGGGAAATATTGATTACACTATGTTAACGGGTGGGAGGACGCGCAATGGATGGAGGGAGCGTGGCAGGACGCCGGCGGGGCAGTTTTTGTGGAGATGCGGGGGAGCGTGGGTACATTGCCACGAAGCACTGCAGAAGGCCTAACGTTCCCCCCTTTGCGAAGGGGGGGCAGGGGGGATTTGATCTTCAAATTTCCTCCAGGACCGCCAGCCCGGTAACAGTACATCTAGGTCGTCGAACAGCAGTGCTGCGGCAGTCTAAACATCAACGACATAGGCCCCACCAGTTTTTGGAAAGTGGAACGAAAGAAATTGCTTGCGACCACAGCAGTTGCGCACTTTGTTGCAGGACGGTTCCGGCCAAGTCAAATCCCCCCTGTCCCCCCTTCGCAAAGGGGGGGACGTAATCGTTGCCATTCCTTGAGGGCACACAGTGAACGGTCGGGGCGGGTGCCTTCATTTCGCTGAAGGCGAAGGGGGACTGGCACCTGCGGAGCCAGTCCCCTCGCGTTGATCAGTAGCGGTAGGCGACGGAGGCGGTGACGGTGTGGTCGGTGAAGTCGAACCCTTCTATGTCGGAATCCCTGCTGGAATAGGTGTAGTCGAGATTGAGGGTGAGCCTGTTGATCGGCGCCCACTCCACTCCGGCGCTCGTCTCGTTTATGAAGTCGCTTCTGTTCGGTGCGCTCGATTCGGGAAGCGCCTCGTAGTCCTTCCACATCAACCTCTCCAGGGCGGTCGCCTTCACCTTCTCCGTTACCTGGTAGTTCACGCCGAGGGAAAAGGTGTTGGTGACGCTGTAGATCCAGTCGGTGTACGTCTCCTCGTAGATCTGCCGCTCCCCGCCGATGAGGAGGCGCGTCTTGTAGGTGAGGCCGTAACTCCCCTCAAGGGCCGCGATGACGCCGCTGAAATCCCGCTCCGGGAAGTCGTCGTGGCGGCGGGAAAGGTAGCCGAGGTAGGTGGATACTGAGGTGCGGGGGGAGACTGTCTTGTTGAAGCCGATCCGGAAGGAGTCGCCGGTGTTGTCGCGCTTCAGCGTCTCCCCGTCCACAAAAGTCCCTTCCCGGAACGTCCTTTCGTCGTGCTCGTAGGTGCCGTAGGTCTGGGCGGTGGGGGAGATCTGCCAGGTGATCGTGCCGGTATAGATGTCGGCGTCGTATTCGCTGACGTTGTACGTCTCCAGCGAGTACGCCACCTCCCTCCTGCGGTACCCGGCCTCCAGTGTGAGGCCGATGGGGAGCTGATACCCGGCGAGGAAGCCGTAACGGTAGGTCGTCCGTATGTTCTGCTGGGGGTTCGTGTACTCGGTCCTCGGCTCGGGCGCGCTGGTATAGCCGCCGTCGAGCTTCAGGGTCCACTTCTGCAGGAGGCTCAGGTTCGCCTTGCCGCTCACCTCGTCCCGGTCGGCGTCCTCCTGCGTGTAGTGGCTGAAGCGGATGAAATCCCTCTTCAGCATCGCCTCGAACGACTGGTGGCTGACGGTGTACCTGAGCGCGGTGCCGATGGTGAAGATCGTGCTGAAATCGCTCATCTGGTCGTCGCCGAGGAGCGCCGCGAGCTGGCCGGAGTCTTCCACCCTGAAAACGTTGCTGTCGTACGTTTCGCTTACAGAAGCGAAAGGCTTGAGGACGTCCCCCAGAAAGGCGCAACTCGCCTCATCCGCCCCCAGAAAGAGGGGCGGAAGGGCGAGTGCGAGTGAAACAGCTCCCTTGCAGCAGCTATGTAGGTTTAGCATCCTGTGCCTCGCACCACGGTCAAGAAGGTGCGGGCGATGATCTTCAGGTCAAGAGCCACACACCAGTTGTCGATGTACTCGAGATCCAGTTTCATCCAGAAGTTGAAGTCCTTGTTGTTGCGCGCCACGACCTCGTGGATGCAGGTCATGCCGGGGCGCATGCTGAGGCGCCTCCTCTGCCAGCGCTCGTATCTCTGCACCTCCGCCGGCAGCGGCGGGCGGGGCCCCACCAGCGACATGTCCCCCGCTATCACGTTCAGCACCTGGGGGAGCTCGTCGAGGCTCGTCTTTCTCAGGAACCTGCCGATGGCGGTGATGCGCGGGTCGTTCTTCATCTTGAAGGCGGGCCCCTCCAGCTCGTTCTGCTTGCGCAGTTCCGCGAGGCGCGCCTCGGCGTCCACCACCATGGTGCGGAACTTGAGGATCCTGAAGGGCCTGCCGCGCAGGCCGACGCGGACCTGGCTGAAGAAGATCGGCCCCTTCGAGGTCAGCTTGATGGCGAGCGCGATGAAGAGAAAGATCGGCGAGATGGCGATCATTCCCAGCGTGCAGAAGGCGATGTCGAGCGTCCTTTTCAGGGTGAGGAAGACGAAGTCCTTCGGCGTGGAGTCGAAGGTAAGAAGGGGAATCCCTTCGATCTCCCTGATCCCGGGCTTCGCGATGGCGGTGTCGAAGAAGTCGACGGCGATCGTCGCCTTCACCCCGACCTTCTCGCATACGCCTATGTACTTGTCGAGCCGGTCGAAAAACTGCCGCGGCATGATGAAGACGACCTCGTCGACCACGTTCTCGTCGAGGATCTGCGCCATGTCGTCGAAGGTGCCGATGACCTGCCCCTTGCCGACCGCTTTCCCCTGCATCTCCGGCTCGTCGATGAAGCCGAGGATGCGCACCCCCCACTCGGGGTGGGACTCGATGACGTTGGCGAACTTCAGCGCGCGGGGGCCGGAGCCGACCACCAGCATGACCCTCTGGTTCACGCCGGTCTTCCACACCTTCCGCATGATGAGAAAGATCACCAGCTTCTCCATCATCACCGTAGTAGAGGCGAGCCCGAAGAAGATGAGGAGGAACGGGCGGGAGAGTATCCCCATGTTGAGGAGGTAGGCCGCGGTGGCGCAGGCGAGGGTAGCGACGAGGGAAGCCTCGAAGACCCCCCAGAAGATGTGGCCGAACCCCTTCTCCCGCATGGAGTCGTAGGCGCCGAAGGCGCGCAGCAGCATGATCCACATCGGCAGCACCACGATCATGAGCTGCAGGTTTTGCTCGAGGGGGGGGAGGGGATGCAGGAAGCCTACTACCATGTAGTCCCTGACCATGTAGGCGACGGCAAACGATACCGCCACCAGCAGCGCGTCCACGCCGAAGATGAATTTTTTTAGCAGTGCGTACTGCTCCTGAAGCATGCCGAGAGCTCCTTATCGCCCCGAGCCCCCGCTTCTGCGGCGGCTACGGCGTTAGAATTTTAACAGGTATGGGCGCGCTTGCAGCGCGCTTTGCTATCTATGGTCCCCCCCTCAGCGAGAGGGGGGACGAATGTGCAGGGAGGAGTGCGGCTTCTAGTGCCGCAGCCACCCGAAGGCGAGCTTCTTCGGCGCGAGCCTCGGCTCGACCTCACCCATGATCGCGCTTCTCAGGTTGTTGATGAACTGCGGGTCGGCGCTGTCGCTGATCTCTCCGGTCTGGGAAAGCTGCAGCTCCCCTTCCAGATACCTGGAGACCTCCTGCTCGGTCCAGGCCACCGTGATCCCGCGGCGCACGCCGAGCCACTTTGCCGTCGCCATCTGGTGGTCGTTGCGGTGTTCCCCCTGCGCGGCGACGCGCGGCAGGATGAGAATCGGCTTCTTGTACTTCAGCGCGGTGATGATGGAGCCCATCCCGGCGTGGGATACGATGAGGTCCGCCTGCCTGAAGCGGCGGTCAGCCTCGTCCGGCGCCACGAAGGGAACCGTCTCTATGTGCGCTGCGCGCATCTCGCTCGGGCCGACCTGGGCGAAGACCTCCACCTCGGGGTGGGCACCTGCCCAGTCGTCAACCGTCCTGATCAGCCTGTCGAAAGGAAGTTGGGTACCTACCGTTACGAAAATCATAAAACGCTCCCTATGTAGTGCGGTCCCTGCGGGGTTGCCAGGTGCTCCCACTGGGTGAGCCACAGGTCCGCGACCCTGCGTGCGTGTTTCCCGGAGGAGGACATCGTCTCGGAGTTCGCTATGCTGTCGATCCAGATCGTCCTTGCGCCAATGAGCTTGCCGAAGAGAAGTGCCGCGAAGCCGGGGGCAGCACCGGTGGTGACGATGACGTCCGGGCGCACCCTCAGTACCTTCAGCGCCACCTGCAGAAACATGATGGCGAGAGAGATCTTGTCCCACATGTTGGCGTCACGCACCGTGTGGATCGGCTTGCCGACCTCCTTGGCGTAGGCGGCGTTGGTGCCGATGAACTCCAGGGACATCCCCTCAAAAGCGGGGCGCAGGCGCATGAGCTGGACCCAGTGCCCGCCGCCGGAGGCGACCGCGAGGACCTTCCGCTTCCCTTTCTGCATCTTTTTCGCTTCCACCGTGCGGGTAACCGTTTCCATGAGAGCGTCGCCGCGGGTAGAGCGCCACCTGCCGGTGATCTCGTCCCGCTGTGCCAGCACGGCTCCCTTCAGCTCCTCAAGGCGCCCCATGACTTCCTTCGCGCCGGAGGCGATCCCCTCGGCGGTGTCCTTTACAAAGACGCTCCCAGCCGGGAAGAGGCGGCGCAGGGTGCTCGTGTCGGAGACGACCATCGGTTTACCCGCACCGACTGCCTCGCCGCAGACGCTGAGCTGAATGCCGTCGAACTTCGTGAGGGCGATGACCGCGTCGCACCCCATGATCAGGCTGTCGAAGTCGCAGGTAGGGAGAAAGCCTACGAAGTGGACGTTCTTCGGCGCGTTCCTGATGAGCGACTCGTCGCGACAGTTGCGGGTATTGCCGGTGATGAGGAATGACATCTCCGGCAGCTGCGCCGCTCCCTGCATCAGTTCCACCAGCGGCTCGTCCTCGTTGAACGATGCCGGGAAGACGAGCCAGGGGCGCGGGATCTCCGGGAAGAGGGGGCGCGCCTCGACTTTCTCAAAGGACGCCGGCGGATCCTCCACCACGGAGAGCTTCTCTCTCGGCACCCCGAGGGCAAGCGCCTGGTCCATGACGTCGTCGTTGTGCACCAGCACCACGTCGCAGCGCTTCAGCTGCGAGACCCCCAGCGGAAAGGCGCTCCAGGGGCGCCGGAACATCTTGTTGTGGCAGTCGGCGATGATAGTCGCCTTGCGGTTCACCAGGATCCGGTAGGCGAGCGCCACCCACAGGAGCGGGACCTGCGGGAGCTGGATCCACACCACGTCCGCCCGCTTTTCGCGCAGCACCTGCAGCGTCTGCCACCCGTTTCTTACGTACTGCATCCCTTTGGAGAAGAGGCCGGTGCGGCGCTTTATCGGGAGGAAGAGGAGCTCGAAATCGCAGTGCGGGGCCATGGAGACCTGCCTGCGCTGAAATGTCGTCCAGGCTACGTGAATCTGTTTCATAGGTAGTTCCTTGTTCGATTTTATTCACCTGACCCCATCCCCACCCTGCCCCTCCCCTTGAAAGGGAGGGGACGTTGGGGCTCTTGCTGTCGTGGATAGGGGCGGTGCAGCTACTTCAAGTGTTCTTTTTGCTTTCGTTCATCCTTCCTCCACCTCCCTCCCTTTCAAGGGGAGGGTCGGGGTGGGGATGGGGTTCAGGTCCACGACCCCGTCGGCCGTGCCGGAAGGGCCCAGCTCTCCCCCCGGAGCGGCTGAACCTGCTCCGGTACCTGCTCCGCTACCCGCTCGCCGCGCGGCACCACCAGCGACATGAGCCAGAAGATGGTGAGGAGATTCGGTGCCACCCCTACGGCTCCCGCCTCGGAGAAGCCGGTGATGAGGACGAAGATGAAGGCGGCATCGGCCATGTCGTTCGGCCTCTTCACGAAGTCGCGCAGCTGCAGCAGGATCACCATGACGATGCACAGCGCCCCCACCGCGCCGGTGGTCACCAGCGCCTGCAGGAACATGTTGTGCGCCGAGGTCGTGGTCCAGCCGAAGACGGTCCAGAAGCCGCTGGAGATGAGGAGCTTCGTGGAGCCGTAGCCGTAGCCGAGGAGCGGCTTCTTCTCGATGGCGTTCCAGACGAAGTGCCAGATCGCCGTCCGCCCGGTGAGGGTGGTGAGCTCGCTGAGCGAGCCGTGCCGGGAAAAGACGCTGATCAGCCGGTCCCAGTCCACGTTGGCGAGGATCATGGCGAAGAAGGTCGTCAGCACGCCGATAGCCCCCCACAGCATGAGGAGGATGCGCCTGCGCAAAAAGACGATGGCGATGGCGGCGATCACCCCGGCAAGCGAGGTCCGGCTCCACGACATGAGAAGGGAGACGACCGCGCTGAGAGCGATGATGGCGATGTCCGGACGCCAGAACTTCACCTGCTTGTCGCGCACCGCGAAGAAGATGAAGAAAAGTGCGATGGCGGCGGTGCGACCGAGGTTGTTCGGGGAGCCGGTGAGCCCGCACAGGCGCGGCGTGGAGCCGTTCTCCAGCTGTGCCACCGCGATGCTCGGCATGACTGCATAGAGGGCGAGGGCGCTCGTGGTGAGGAGCCCGCAGGCGTAGATCGCCCCCATCCGGAGCTTCGCCATCCCGAGCTTTTGCACCACCACCGCCACGAAGCAGAGGAGCGCGAGGTAGCCGAAGCCGCCGCCGAAGGTGTAGGTGGGGGTGATGGAGTACACCGTGGAGAAGAAGCTCCAGGTGGCAAAGGCGAGGAGCCACCTGAGGGGAACCGATTCGGCGAGGGCGTTCTTGATGTGGGAGAAGTTCAGCGCGCCGATCAGGAAGCCTCCCCCCCACAGGACGAGCTTCAGGAGCGTCTGCGCGTCCATCCCGCTGTCCGCCATGTCCCCGCGGCGCCGGAAGGTGGCGTCGATGGTAAAGGTGATGAGGATGAAGCTCAGGCTGATGGCCCACTCGCGCCCGTGCACCCCTGCGTACAGGATGAAGCAGGCCACCACCATGGCGGCGAGTCCGACCACGAGCGCCACCATGACCGCATAGCTGTTTATCCCCATGAGGCTGATGAAGAGGCCGAGGAAGAGGGCGAGGCCGCAGGTCGCGATGGTGAGCTTCGCGGCGCGCGCCTTCTCCCTGAGAGCGACCACCCCTTTCCGCAGGAATGCGGGCCCCTTCGACAGCGGAGCGAGGTGCTTCGCCAGGGGAGCGAGCGCTCTCGCAAAGGGAGCCGCCACTTTCCGCAGGGGAGAGACCGCCTTGCGCAGCGGGGTTGCCGCTTTCTTCATCATTGCTGCCGCCTTCCGCGCAGGAGCGGCCACGACAGTCAGGATCTTCCTCATTCCCGTTGCCATTCCTTTCACTCCTCTCATCCCTGGACCGCCTCCAGCGCGGTTGCGGGCTGCGTCGCCCCGGCCTTGCGGGCGAAGAGCTGCAGTTGCAGGAATGCCAGGAACGCGGTGGCGATCCAGCCGGTGGCAAGCCCCATGAGGGCGCCGACGACGCCGAAGCGGGGGATGGTGATGACGGCGGTCCCGAGGCCGATGACCGCGGAGATGACACGGTTCACGAAGAGGGCGTCAGTGCGCTGCGCCACGTAGAGCCCCGATTCCATCGGCTGAGCCGCCATCATGGCGGAGGCGATGAGGCACCAGAGCCAGATCTCGTTCCAGGCGTAGCCGTAGCGGCCGTGGTACAGGGCATTCACCAGGTGGCCGCCCCCCGCTGCGCAGAGGATGAGGTAGCCGCCGCCGAGCATAGTGAGGGTGGCCATGGTGCGCCACAGCGACGAGAAGAGGTCGGGGAAGCTGCCGCCGGCAAAGGCGCGGGCCGCGCGCGGCTTGTCCAGGTTGTCCACCGCGCCGATGAGGGTGTTAATCGGCTGGGTGAGGTTTCGCACCGCCGCGAAGCTCCCCATGGCGGCGGAGCCGCAGACCATGGTCAGCACCATCTGGATCGCGGTGTTGTACCCGGAAAAGGCGACGTGGCTGAGGGTGGCCCAGCGGCCGAAGCGGTACAGCTCGCCAGCGAAGCTGATCGTCTCAGCGGTGGCCGGAAGGACCTTCATGGCGCGTCGGCGCAGGAGCGCCCCTGCCGCGAGCGTGCACGCCGACATGCCGCACGCGGCGAAGAGGGCGCCGCCGTGGCGCAGCGCGACGGTTCCGATCAGAAGCGCCACGGAGAAAAGGAGAAAGGAGGAGACCATGGCGGCCGCCTTGATCTCGCGGGTCTGGATCAGGACGCGACGCCAGAACTCCAGCGAGAAGAAGCCGGGGACGAGGATCGCGGCGATGAGGAGCGCCAGAGGCATCCCGCTGTCGGTCCCGAAGGGGCGCCATGCCAGGGCTGCCAGGCCGAGCCCTGCTGTTGCCGCCGCTGTGATCTTCGTCTGGGTACGGCGCCAGAAGGGGAGGCTCGCCGAGAGGATCTCGGCGCTGTGGGCCATGGTGGCGACCGGAATGGAGACGAGTGCCCGTTGGAACCCCTGGGCGAAGAGCATGAGGGCGAAGCCGAGGCTGAAGGAGCCCCACTCACCCTTCGACAGTTCCCTTGCCAGGAAGACCGCCATTCCGAAATTTGCTATGGAGAGAAAGCCCTGTTCGATCAGGGACCATTTACGCATGTGTTCTCCGTGAATCTTTTCTGGATTCTGGAAATTGCCGCCAGAGGCGGCGAACGTCCCCTCCCCACCTGCGGGGGAGGGGCAGGGGTGGGGGGGAAGGTGCCAGCAGTCGCGCATATGGCAGTTTCACCCACCCCCTGTCCCCCTCCCGTCAAGGGAGGGGGGACGTCGGGGACTGGCTCCTTTGTTAAAAGGTGCCTGTCCCCCTCCTGTCCCGGCTGCCTACGCCGCTCCGAAGAGGAGCTTTTTGAGCTGCGGGTCGAGAGAGCGGTACAGGGAGCCTATGAACTCCTGCTGCACCTGGTAGTCCGGGTCCGGCGTCTTAGCGGTGGCGAAGGAGGAAACCCTCACCAGCACCCCGTCCGCCTGGGCACCGATAACGCTGTAGTAGAGGTGCTTTGCCCTCTTTTCCAGCTCGCTCCCCACCTGCTTCCCGTCCAGCATGATCCAGTACTGGACCGGCTGGGTGTCGACCGGGTCTGCGCTCACCACCAGCTGCTTCAGCTTCAGCTCCGGGGAGTGCATCGTCGTCTTCGACTGCGACATGACCTGGTAACCGGACGCCTTGTAGCAGGTCTCCGGCATGTGCAGGTTGAACTTCTTGCGCTGGTCCGCGCCGTAGGCCACCACCAGCAGCACCTTTTTTCCGTCGCTACGCTGGTACGTCCTGAAGAGGACCTCGTTCAGGAACTTCGCCTCCTTCGAGTTTGCCGAGGTGTCCTCGGTGACCATCTTCCACTCCCCGACCTGCGCCGGAAACGCCGTCAGGGTCGGCCCCCGCTTCTCCGCGTGGCGCTCTTCCTTCGGCGCCGCGGCCGCGAGCCCCGCCACCAGGAGAAGGGCGATCAGAACCAGGTGTTTTGCCTTACTTTTTACGGTCATGTGCCGGCCTCCACTCCATGGCGGCGTCGGTCAGCACGAGGCAGACAACGGAGACCGCAAAGAGGAGAAATCCCGAGAAGCCGTGCAGGAACCCTTCTGCCGCCGCCTCTCCGAGGTAGACGCTGATGAGGCACAGAAGAATCAGCCTCACGATGTTGGCGACGATGGAGATCGGGATCACCGAGAGGAAGAGTGCCCCCTTTTTCAGCGCGCTTCCCGCCTGCATCTGCGCGTAGAGTGCGCCCACCGCCATGAGGGCCACGAGGGAACGGAGCCCGCTGCACGGGTCCCCCACCACGATGGAGTAGTCGTTGACGATGATCACCGCGCCGTTTTTGGTCACCATGTACCCCGCCACCTTCAGGAGCGTCGCCGACGCGTTCGCCACCAGCATCTTCAGCGGGGCGGTCAGCATGTCGGTGAAGGCGAGGGGGGGCGGGACCAGGAAGAGGAGGAAGATGACCGGGAAGAGGAGCGCCTTGCGCCCTTCCTTTCCGAAGAGAAAACCTGTCGCGCCCAGAAGGACCGGGACGATGGAAAACGCTTCTATCGCCATGGAGCCGTGCATGGAACCGACGGCGTAGCAGGCGAGCCCGACCAGGAGGGTGAAGAAGGAAAAGATGTTCATCTCATCGCTCCCCCTGAACTTCAGGGCATCGCGCCTTTGCCACAGGAGCCAGAAGAACGCGCCGAGAATGAGGGGGCCGTGGCTGTAGTCGGCGTTGTCCCACCCGAAGGAGAAGAGCTTGTAGAAGGTGGGGATAAAAAGGGCGATGATCGCCGCGTACGTCACCCCGGTAAGAAGGGGGATTTCCCGCAGCTGCCCGATGGTGGCGAGCCCTTTCTGTACTGCTTCGGATTGTTTGAGCTGCATTCGTACTCCTGCCGGCATTCGCCGGTGCGCGCTGCCTCTGTGGTGGACTGCCGGGAACGCCAACAAAGAGCAAATCCCCCCTGTCCCCCCTTCGCAAAGGGGGGAACGTTAGGCCTTCTGCAGTGCTTCGTGGCAATGTACCCACGCTCCCCCGGAATTCCCGGATGAACCTATGCATAGGGCGGGACGCGGAGCCGTTCCCACCGTCCGGTTGCTACGTCAGACCGGGCATCTCGATGAGGGAGTGATCGCCGATGTTCATGCGGCGCAGCGCGCCGAAGAGGTGCACCGAGTCGCCGAGGATGGAGCCGTTCAGGAGCATGTTGCGCACTTCGCTGTCACCGTTGATGATGGAGTCCATGACGATGCTCTGCTCCACGATGCTCCCGGCGGCGATGGAGACGTTCGGCCCCACGATGCTGTGGCGCACGATGGCGCCCTTCTCGATGTGCACCGGCGGGATGATGACGGAGTTCAGCGTCTCGCCGTCCCCCTGTTCCCCGTCCGTCAGGAGATAGCGGTTCGTCTCGAGGAGGGTCTCAGGCTTGCCACAGTCGAGCCAGGCGTCGATCTGCGGAGCCCGCAGCCGTGCGCCCTGGCGGATCATGCGCATGAAGACGTTCGGGAGGTAGTACTCACCTTTCACCATCTCGCCCGCCTCGATCGTCTCCTCGATGGTGCGCATGAAGCCCACCGCGTCCTTCACGTAGTACAGGCCGACCTGCGCGAGCTTCGACACCGGGGTGTCCGGCTTCTCCACCATGTCCACGATGTTTTGGTGCTCGTCGAGGACGTTCACGCCGAAACGCTGGTAGTCTTCCACTTCCTTCGAGTAGATGAGCCCGTCGCACTCGGAACAGAGGCGGGGGATCTGGGTCAGGTCCGCCACGAAGATCGTGTCGTTGAAGACGATCAGGAGGTCGTCACCTGCCTTGATGCGGGGCTTTGCCAGGGAGACCGCGTGGGCCGGCCCCTTGCGGTCCTTCTGGACTATGTACCGGCAGTGCAGGTCAGGAAACTTCCTGTCCATGAACTCCGTGATCTGCCCGCCGTTTTCGTCGGTGATGAATATGAACTCGTCCACCCCCAGGGGGAGGAGGCGGCTTACGATATGTTCCAACACCGTTTTCCCGGCCACCTGGACCAGCGATTTGGCCTTGGTGTGGGTATGGGGGCGGAGTCTGGTGCCTTTTCCGGCAACCGGCAGTATTACCTTCATTTTCTCTTTCCTCACTTCACGATTGATGCACTGCTTCGATCTTTGTACCCCCCTCCCGGGAGGGGAGGGGGGGTAGCTGTGGTTACCGCAACATCTGCTCGTTCAGCTGCACGGTCGTCTCTTTCTTCAGCCCCTCGACGAGCTTTTGCAGCTCTTTCTGGGTCTTCTCCTCGACAAGCTGCGCCCTGATCACGTCCTTTACCTTGGCAAACTCGTAGGAGGTGCTGCGACGGTCGGTGACCTTGTAGATCTCGTAGGCGTTCCCCATCTTGATCGGCTGGCTCACCTCGCCTGTGCCGAGCTTGAAGATGGTGTCGCGCAGCTCTGCGGGGAGCTTCCCCCTGGTGAACCACCCGACGTCGCCGTTTCGCTCCGCGGTCGGCTGGTCGATGGAGTTGGCGGCGGCCAGCTCCCCGAACTCGCGCTTGATGCTCAGCTTCTCCATCATCTCGTTCGCCTTCGCCTGGTCGGGGACCACGATCTGGCTGATGCGCACTTCCTCGCGGCGCTGGAACTCGTCCGGATGGCTGTTGTAGAAGTTCTCCACCTCGCGGTCATCGACCGCCACCTTCCCTGACAGCTCGTTTTGCAGGAGGGTCTTGATGATGAGCTCTTTCTTCAGGTCCTCCAGCTTCCTGAGGACGTCGGTGTCGTTGTCCAGGTGCTTCTTGACCGCCTTCTCGTACAGAAGCTCGCGGTTTACCAGCCCCTCCAGGACCGCCTTCTTCCCCTCGCCGTGGGAGGAGAGTTCACGGACCGACTCCGGGAGCTCGGAGAGCTGGCGCTCGAAATAGACGCTGGTGATCTCCTTGTCGCCCACGCGCGCAAGCACCTGGCTCGATTTGGAGATGTCGGCGCTCTTGCACCCGGCAAGGGGGAAGGTCGCGCTGGAAAGGGCCACGATGGCTATCAGTAAGTTGATCTTTTTCATGCTGGGACTCAAAGCCTCCTCTGTAGTGGCTGCTCCGGCTCGCGCCGGGAGGCGCCTATTTCTTCTTCCCCATCTCGTTCATCACCGAGCCGAGGATACGGACGCTGGAAGCCTCCAGCTGTTTCTTCATCTGCGCCATGGCGGCGAGCTTCGTCTTCCCCTTCAGCGCGGTGATGAGGGTCCCGTCGCAGAGGGAGGCGATCATCATCGCATCCGCGGTCTTCACGAAGGCCGGGGTGTCGATGATCGCCACGTCGAAGTTCTCCTTCACCGTCGCCATGAGCTCGCGTGAGTCCTGCCAGCTCAAAAGTTCCGACGGGTTCGGCGGCTTCGGACCGGAGGGGAGGACGGCCAGGGCGTTTATGGTCGTCTTGTGCACCGCCTTCTCGAAGAGCGCCCGCTTGATGATGAGGCTGCTGGCGCCGGTGTTGTTCTTCATCTGGAAAAGGGAGTGCACCCGCGGGGTGCGGAAGTTGAGATCCATGAGGAGGGTGCGCAGCCCGAGCTGCGCGAAGACCACCGCGAGGTTCGCCGCCACGAAGGTCTTTCCCTCTTCCGCGTCGGCGCTCACGATCGCGATCGTCTTGATCCTCTTCCCCGCGCCGGTGAACATGAGCCCGCTGCGCACGCAGCGCAGCGCCTCCACCCGCGGGTCCGCCGGATCGTGTGCCGCGATGAGCTCCCTGGCAAGCGCCCTGTCTTCCGTGTCCACCGAGGGGTAGGAGTACTGGCAGCTGAGAGCCCAGCGCACGTCCTCCTCGGAAAGGATCCCGAGCGCCACCGCCGCTTCGCCAAAGAGGATCTCCTCCTTCCCCTGCAGCGCCACGATGCGGTTCAGGTCGGCGACCGTCAGGCGGCCGGCATCGATGAGGATGTTCCCGATGTCCGCGCCGCGAATTTCCGATTTCCTTTCAACGACTTTCATCACGTGCATGCTAGATCTCCCCCGCGCTGGTGATGGTTCCGAGAACCGCTATCCCGAAGGCGCGCTCCAGCGTCTCGGCGCTCTTCACGGTGTCGTCCTGGTGGTCGGCGTAGATCGCCAGACCCGCCCCGAGGAAGAGCCCCACGAAGCTCGCCAGGATGAGGTTCAAAAGGATCCTCGGGCTGTGCTTCTCCATGGGGGGGACCGCCGCGTCGACCAGGAAGACGTTGGTCTTGTTGATGTCACCCTGGAGCGCGGTCTCGTTGTACTTCTTGAGCACCGCCTCGTAGACCTGCTTGTAGGTCTCGGACTCGCGGGTAAGGGAGTCCATTTCATAGCGCGAGACGCTCGCCGCGCTCGATTCCTTCTTCAGCCCGTTCACGGCACCTTCGAGTGCCGCCACACGCTGCTGAGCTGCCGAGTGGTCCTGCCGGATGGTGGAGACGATGGTGCGCATCTCGGCGCTGATCTTGCCGCTCAGGTTGTTGACCATCGACTGGAGGCGTGCATACTGCGGGTATCCCGGGCCGACCTTCGCGGAGAGCTCGGTGAGCTCAGTGTCGAGCTTCAGCTTTTCCGCCTTCATCCCCTGAATGAGGCCGCTTGCCTGCACCTCGGGGAGGGTGTCGTACCTGCCGCCGCACTGCTCGACCCTTTTCACTGCAACCTGCGTCTCGTACAGCTTCGTCTTCGCCGTGGCGAGTTCGCGGTTGATCTGGTCCAGCCGCTGCACCGCGTCGTCAAAGACACCCCCCTGCGGTCCCTGCTGCGCGATGATCCCCTTCTTCTGCTGGTACTCCCTGAGCTTCTCGGTGGAGCGGTCGGAGTACCCTTTCGCGTCTTTCAGCTTCTCGGCGAACCACTTCCCGGCGTCCTTGAATGGGGTGACCTTCAGCTCCAGGTTGTAGTCGGTGTACGCCTTTGCGTAGGCGTTGGCGACGGCTGCGGCAAAGACCGGATCCGGCGCGTAGAAATTGATGTTCAGGAAGCGGCTGTCGCGCCCCGGGGCGATCTTTAGGTTTCTGGAGAGATATTCGTCCGCCAGCCACGTCTTGATGTCGGTGGTGGTCGGCTTCTTCCAGATCTTCCAGGAGGAGCCGTTCTTCATGTCGTTGAAGTCCTCGATGACGTCGGGCACCTTGTCGAGGTTCAGCATGTTCACCACCGCGACGGAGATGCGCCGGCTCTCGAGGAGCTCGACCTGGGTGTTTATGTACTCCACGGAGTTGAGCGCCTGCGGCGCGGCCGCCATGCTGATGTTCAGCGGGCTGGAGCTGTCGTAGTCCAGCATGATGGTCGCCGTCCCCTGGTACTTCGCGGGCCACAGCAGGGAGCTTATGAGGGTGGTGATGACGGTGGTGAAAAACACCATCAAAACGACCTTTTTACGGTCCTTGATGACTTTCCAATAGTCCTGCAGTTTCATGCCTATTCCTTTTGGGCGTTAGCGTTAGATCGGTAGACCGGAGAGTGCAGCGATTGGATCAGCAGGAGGTCACGGTGAGGGCGGGTACGTTTGCTGGGGGCGATCCGCGACGAAGAGAGTCCTTCGCCGCTATGTAGTTTCCGGGTAAAAAGGAGCCGCCAGCAGCCGGAACTGCTGGCGGCGCATGGTGTTTTAAGCGGTTAAAATATACTTTCCTTGATCCGTACGACGTCGTCGATGGCAACCTGATCGTCGATACCGGCACCCGCAGTCTTGTCCTTCTCTCCCTGCTTGCGGGTGATCTCCATCCTCTTCAGCGATCCCTTCGGGGTGAGCCCGCCGGCGAGGGCGATGGCACGTTTGACTGTGATCCCCCTTTCCATGCGGTACGCACCGGGCCTGTTCACCTCTCCGTAGACGTAGAAGACCGCCTTCGGCACATAGATGACGTCACCGTTTTTCAGCTCCACGTCCTGCTTCAGGTCGCCGCCGTTCAGGAGCCGGTCGATATCGACCGCTATCTTTCTGGTGACTTCCTTGCCGTTCGCGGCCTGTTCCTTCCTGAAGACGGTGAGCTCATAGCCAGCATTCTGATTCAGCCCGAGGGCGAGGGAGATCGTGTCCAGGAGCGAGGTGGGGCCCGGGATTTCGTACTGTCCCGGTTTTACCACTTCGCCGATGATGGTTACTTTTCTCCCCTTGTACTGCGACACGAATACGCTTACCTGAGGTTTCTTGATGATCTTGCCGGTGGAGAGCTTGCTGGCGATGCTCTGTTCCACCTGCCGAGTGGTGAGGTTCTTGATCATCACCTCCCCCACGAGGGGGAAGGTGATCTTTCCTTCCTCGCTTACCCGCGCCTCAATGCTGAGGTCGGGGTGCTCGAACACCGTGATCTTCAGCACGTCCTGGCTTCCGATCAGGTAGTCCCCGGCGTGGGCCGGGAGGGAGGAAAGGGCAAGACACAACACAAGGCCGGCAGCAGTAAGGACAGCATGTATATTTTTAAGCGCTTGAAACATCTCTACCTCGCTATTGCAGGAATAGTACTGCCTGGGGCTTCCTTACGCCCGGATCGTCTTCTTCAGACGGCGTGCGAAGGGGAGACCCACCATCCCGGCAGCCATGAGCGCCATGGAGATCGGCTCGGGAGCAACCGTGCCGCGCAGGCGTGCGCTGTCGAAGGTGATGGAGCCCCTGTCCATCAGGAGGCCCAGGGTAAGTCCCGCCGTGTTGCCGTTGAGCTCGGGCAGGAACTTGTTGAGTTTGAACACGTTTTTGCCAAGGTGGAAGTCGGTGGTGAAGAGGTAGGTGAGGCCCGACCCGTTGGAGGCGAAGAGCTGACCGCTTGCCGGCGAGGTCAGCGTGGAGGAGCCGATCTTGGTGCTCGCTCCGGAGAGCTGATCGACGTCGAAGCTGAATTTCGCCGAGTTGAAGTTCCCTTTTGCAGACGGGAAGTTGAAGGTGTAGCTCTGGCCCGCGCTCAAGGTGGTGGTGTTGCCACTGTCATACTTGAGTGCGTGTGCGTTTACTGCGGTTACCAAAAGAAGTACTGCGAGAATCCCTGAGAAAAGTTTCGCTTTCATTGTTTCCCCCAACTGTGTGTAGAAGTTGATGCGAACAGCTAACTCGTGCCTGTGATACCGAAAAAAATTTCACCTCCTTTTTTCGCGTTCGATATCCCGGTTTTTCCCGGTTCAGGCAAAGAAAAAGCCGGGGCCGGGATATCGTCTTCGATATTTCGGCATCCCGGCTGTCTCAGAGAGACCCTTAGGCTTTCCGTCCCATCCTCGCGGATGGTTTAGTATTGTCGTCTATCGTATGCGGTTGTTACTTTCTGTACTTTGTTGAATCCGGTGTCGGGTAAAACAAAAGCCGGGGCCGGGTATCGTTTTGGCGATCTTTCGGCATCCCGGCTGTCTCGGTGAGACCCTTAGGCTTTCCGCCCCATCCTCGCGGATGGTTTAGTATTGTCGGTTATCGTTTATTCGATTGTGGTGCCAGCCGTCCCCCCTCTCAGGGGTGGAGGGCGGCGGGCGCAAAAAAAGCCGGGACCGGTATCGTTTTTCTCGATCTTTCGGCATCCCGGCTGTCTCGGTGAGACCCTTGGGCTTTCCGCCCCATCCTCGCGAATGGTTTAGTATTGTCGGTTATCGATTGTGTTTCCTGCCTGCCGGGCAAAGCGTAAGCTGGCAGGCAAGTTGTGTCGCTGTCGGTGTCGTCACGAGTTGCTGGGAGAGTACCAGTTTCCTCCCCAACAGGTGGTGATGATTGTCACCTTTTTGACACAAAAAAAGCCGGTGCCGTGTATCGTTTTCTCGATATTTCGGCATCCCGGCTGTCTCGGTGAGACCCTTGGGCTTTCCGTCCCATCCTCGCGGATGGTTTAGTATTGTCGGCTATCGGCCCCCTCGAAGCGATGGCTTCTCAGGCGGCTGCATCTTTTGAAAAACTCTTCGGCAGCGTTTACGGAAACTTTAGATTATTTTTCGCTCAGGAGGTTGCGGGTTGAGGCAGGTCGAAGATTAGTCGAGGCGGCGATGTTTTGCAAGGAAATAGTGGATTGTCCAGATGTGCGTATAGAAGTAAGGTTGCGGCTGGAAATGTAAACAGTGTGAGAATGATTTACTCCAGAGCTGGAATAGGGAATAAGTATAATGAGGTTGGCTCAACCAATACGTGTGCTGATTCAACCATACGCCTCGGAGATGAAACCCCTCCTTCAGCCGCAGAAGGGTCCCGCCGTGCTGCTGGTTCATCCGGGAATTCCGTGGGAGCGTGGGGCCATTGCCACGAACTGCAGAAGGCCGAACGTTCCCCCCTTTGCGAAGGGGGGGACGCGAGGCCTCGTGCGGCCCTTTATTGGAACATACTACAGCTTCCCCGGATTCTCGGATGAGCCGCGCGGGAGCGCAGGCCGCTTGCCTGCGATCGCGGCGCAGCCGCCACGGGCTAATGCCCCGCCGACGCGCCCCACAGCTCCTTCAACCTGGCGTCACGCCCGCACGAGGTGCGGTAATACTTGTAACGGATCGGGTTCTTCTTGTAGTAGTGCTGGTGGTACTCCTCCGCCGGATAGAAAGCCGTAGCCGCCACGATCTCAGTATGTATCTCCCCCTTCAGCACTCGGCTTTTTTGCAACTCTTCCTTCGACTGGAGGGCAAGGCGGCGCTGCTCCTCCGTGTGATAAAAGATGGCGCTGCGGTACTGGTTGCCGACATCGCAGAACTGCCTGTCTTTCACGGTGGGGTCGATGTTGTGCCAGTACACCTCCAGCAGCTTCTTATAGGGGACCCTGGCCGGATCGTAGACGATCTGCACCGATTCCGCATGCCCCGTCCCACCGGCCGATACCTCCTCATACGTCGGATTCTTCTTCGTCCCTCCGGTGTAGCCGGAGGTCACGGAGATAACCCCCGGCAGCTCGTCGAAGGGGTGCTCCATGCACCAGAAGCACCCTCCGGCAAAGGTGGCCTTTTCCGTCTTTGCCGCAGGGGCGGCTTTCTCGTTTCCGGACGCCGCCTGTGCGAAGGCGCCACCGGTCAGGAAGAACGTCAGAGCCGCCAGAATGAGTATAGGTATCTTCATCTATTTCTCCCTCCGAAAGAGCACCGGTCCATGCTGCGAAGCCTCATTTCTTGGTGGCTACGAATTCGAGCGCAGCCGAGTTCATGCAGTAGCGCTGCCCGGTAGGCTTGGGGCCGTCGTCGAAGACGTGCCCCAGGTGGCCGCCGCAACGCGGGCAGACGACCCCCGTCCTCTTCATGAAGAACGAGTTGTCCGACTGGGTGCGCACGTTTTCCGGTGCAATCGGGCGCGTGAAGCTCGGCCAGCCGGTACCCGACTCGAACTTATCCTCAGATCGGTAAAGGTCGAGGCCGCATCCGGCGCAGCGATAGACGCCGTGCTCGTGGTTGTTCACGAGTTTCCCGCTGAAGGCCCGCTCGGTCCCCTTTTCCCTGAGCACGTGGAACTGCTCGGGAGACAGTATTTTCTTCCACTCTTCCTTCGTTTTCACTACCTGCTCGGTCATTATGTACCCCCTCTTCTCCGCGGAGAAGGCCTTGATCTGCGCCGCCGCGGCAGGAGTGCTCTTCGACAGAGCACCGCCACTGACAGCGCCCACAATTATGACAATCAGAAAAGCGGTAACGATCCCGGCAAGTGCTTTCATGACGAACTCCGTCTGTCTATTGGTCCTGCTGCCCTGGGAAACCGGATGTCGTTTTCATTATACATTAGAAGTGAGACGAGTAGCCACAGATGAGAGGGCAGCGTGAAAAAGGATCGGGGGAAGCGGGGTTGGTGTGCCTAAAAAGAGAGGCGACGCTATCACGTCCCCCTTTGCCAGGGTTCTACCGGAAAGTCCGGGGAAGCCGTAGTATGTTCCAATGAAGTGCGGCACGAGGCCTTGCGTCCCCCCCTTTGCGAAGGGGGGACAGGGGGGATTTGACTTGGCAAGGACCGTTGTGCAAAGTGCGCAACTGCTGTGGTCTCAAGCAAGTTTTTTGATTCCTGGTTGCAAAAACCTAGGGGCGTATGTCGTTGATCTTTAGACTGCCGCAGCAGTGCGGTTCGACGACCTACTGTTAAACGGGCTGCGGTTCTAGAGGAGAGTTGAAGATCAAATCCCCCCTGCCCCCCCTTCGCAAAGGGGGGAACGTTAGGCGTTCTGCGGTGCTTCGTGGCAATGTACCGACGCTCCCAGAATTCTCTGATGAGCCCTCGCGAAGGGTGTTCAGGGGGATGTGGCTGTCTGGTGTATACAACGATCATGAAAAAGGGAACAGGCTGCTCTTCGGAGAAAGGAAAAGCAGCCTGTTCGCGGGTGTATACAGGAGGCGGGGCAGGGGCGGGAGATGCCTATTCCTCTTCGTCCCCTTCGATGCCGTGCGCCGCGGCGTAGTCGGGGACGTCGTGCCAGAAGCGCTGCTGCAACTCGTTGAGAAGGGGCTCCAGGCTCTTGCGGTCCGAGGCGGAAACGCTGATGGCGGACAGGGTGCGCGAGAGTTTCCGCACTTTCATAAACGCCAGTGGATCGCGTTTCTTCATATCCGGCAACAGGTCGACCTTGTTGAATACCAGCAGCCGCGGCTTGTTGGAGAGCTCCAGCTCGCCGAGGATCGCGTCGACCTGGTGAATCTGCTCCTCGAAACGCGGGTTCGAGCAGTCGACGAGGTGGATCAGGAGGTCGGCGTCCTTCAACTCCTCAAGAGTGGCCTTGAAAGCGCCCATGAGCGACTTCGGGAGGCTCCTGATGAAGCCGACGGTGTCGGTGATGATTACCTCGCGGTCCCTCGGGAATCGCAGGCGCCTGGACGAGGTATCGAGAGTCGCAAAGAGCAGATTTTCGGTAAAGACCTCGCTCCTGGTAAGGGTGTTGAGAAGGGTGGACTTCCCGGCGTTGGTGTACCCCACGATGGAGATGATCGGCACCCCGGCTTTCACCCTTTTCTGCCGGCGCTGGTAACGGCCGTTGGAAAGCTCCCTCAGCTCCCGCTCCAGCGAAGCTATGCGGTCCCTGATCCGGCGGCGGTCCGTCTCGAGTTTCGTCTCACCGGGGCCGCGCCCGCCGATACCCCCCATGAGTCGCGACATCTGCACGCCCCGCCCGCTCAGCCTCGGCAAGAGATACTTCAACTGGGCGAGCTCAACCTGCACCTTGCCGTCGACGCTGTGGGCGCGGCGGGCGAAGATGTCCAGGATCAGCTGGCTGCGGTCGATGACCTTCAGCTCCGTGATCTCCGAGATGGAACGGACCTGCGCAGGGGAGAGCTCCTGATCGAAGACGAGGAGGGATGCGCCAAACTGCATCGCCTTTATCAGCACCTCGCGCAGCTTTCCCTCTCCCATCAGGTAGCGCGGATTGAACTCCTTCGGGCGCTGGATGACGGTATCGAGTACGCCGACGCCGGCGGTGCGGGCAAGCTCCTTCAGCTCCTCCATGGAGTCGAGAGCCTCTTCCATCGGCTTCTGGGTCACCGAAAGGAGAAGCGCGCGTTCTTCGGCTGCGGTCTCCCGGCTCTCTTCCCGTTTGAGGCTGTGCTCCAGCTCTTCGATGAATGCACGCAGGTCGAGCTTCAGGCTGTCGAACGGTACCGTAGGGTGGACTTCGTACGGCGGTGCATGCTCCTTCGGCGGAACGATGGAGGCGGTCTGCACGGAGAAGCGGTCCGGGTTCTGCGTCAGCTGCAGGGCTGCGACCAGGTCGAAGCGCAGAAGCGCCAGGTCTGTGAGGTCGTCGTCGGAGATCGCTTCACCCTTCAGGTGGGTGTGCACCATGCGCAGCCCCCGCAGGAGCTTTTTGCCGATGGGGTAGTCGGTCAGCTGCGGTATCAGCAGACCGCGCTCGTCGCCGACGATGACGTAGGCTACCTCGCCGGTGCGGTCGAGGAGCACCCCGATCTGCCGTCTGATCTCCAGCGAGAGGTCGGCGAGCTCCCGCGCGAAGTCGGGATTGATCAATTCCGCCGGAAGGGTGCGGCGGCGGAAGAGCCGCTCCAGTCTCTTTACCTGGTTCGGTTTCAGTCCTGTCAGGTTCCCTTGTGGCTGTCTGATAGCGTTTCCTCCCTATAAAGCAGAAAAGCCGGAGCGCCGGGGCCACCTTGACCCTGGCCTCCGGCCCGTCTACTTATTCATTCTGTCGCGAATCCTCGGCTCTGTGCCCCGCGCTACAGTCCAATAATATTATAGCCGCTGTCCACGAAATGAACCTCTCCGGTTACGGCCCGGGAAAGGTCGCTGGCAAGGTAGACAGCTGAACCTGCCACTTCTTCCTGGCTGATGTTGCGGCGCAGCGGAGCTTTCCCCGCCACGATCCCGGCGATCTGGGTAAAGCCACCCACGCCGGCGGATGCGAGCGTCCTCAGCGGCCCTGCGGAGATGGCGTTCACCCTCACGCCGTCGGGACCCATCCCCTCGGCGAGGTAGCGCACGCTTGCTTCCAGAGCTGCCTTGGCGACCCCCATGACATTGTAGTTGGGGAACACCTTCGTGGAGCCGTAATAGGTCATGGAGATGATGCTGCCGTCTCTCCCCTGCATGAGGGGCGCTGCTTCCTTTGCCATCGCGATGAGGGAGTAGGCGCTGATCTCCAGCGCGAGGTTGAACCCTTCGCGGGTGGTGTTCAGGATCGAGCCCTTCAGCTCTTCCTTGTTGGCGAAAGCCACCGAATGCACCAGGATATCGAGTCCGCCCCACGCCTTCTGGATCTCGGCGAAGGTGGCTTTGAGGTCGTCGTCGCTTCTTACATCACACGGGAGGGTGAGGGTCACCCCAATGCTCTCCGCCAACGGCATGACCCGCTTGGCCACGGCCTCGTTGGCGTAGGCGAGAGCGACCTCGGCCCCTTCACGACGGAACGCTTCCGCCACGGCCCAGGCTATGCTCTTGTCATTGGCAACCCCGAAAATGAGTGCCTTTTTCCCTTCCAATAAACCCATGAAATACCCTCCTCATCGGTATCAACAGATGCCCGCTTTTCTATGGTCCCTCAATTGTAGACGAAGGATAGTAATGAAAAAGAACGTTTTTGGCAAGCAATATAGCGGCTTTGGCTGAATTCGGATTGTACACAGTTGTGGCTGGAGAGGCTCGATGATGGTGGCGAACTGTAGGTGGACGGAGGGGGACAGGCACCTTTTAACAAAGGAGCCTGTCCCCGCACGGTGCGCCTACTCCGGCAGGGTATCCTCGAATGCCGGTGGTACTACAGGTTCCTCGACTACCGGTTCGAGAGTGCGGGTGCGCGCCTCCAGCAGGGCGAGACGTCTGTCGATGTCCTCCAGGAGCTCGACGCTGCGGTCTACTCGCCCCTTGATGCTGAAGATCACAAAGGGGAGCACAAACCAGATCACCGTCAGGAAAAACCCGAGGATGGAGACGATAGTCATAAATCCGCCGAAGACTGCCATCAAAGCCTCCTGTGAAGGTTCCGATCTTGTGGCGGGACGGTCAGAGAGCCGCCTTCTCCAGAGCCTGCGCCAGCTGGTCGGGGCAGGAGGTGTTCCCCTGGCACGGGATCCCCTTCAGCCTCCTTACCGCTTCCTCAACCGCCATGCCGCGCACCAGAGCCGCTACCGCCTGCGTGTTGCCGCGGCAGCCGTTTTCGAACTCCGCGCCGAGGATGATGCCATCTTCGATCTCGATGATGATACGGGTCGCGCAGCTCCCCGAGGTGTGGTGGATTACCTGCATGTACTTCTCCTTCATTGAATATAGTCTCTGGGGGCGGGCGGCTACTCGCTGAGAGCCTGAGCCATGGTGATACGTTCCGGTCCCGGGCATCCCTTGAGATAGAGCGCGTTTATGGCGGCGAGAAGAGCGTTGAGGCGCTCCAGGTCAATGACCGCGCTTCCCGGGATCGACTCGACCCCCGCGAAGTTCTCGGGGCAGAAGTCGATCTCGCTGTCGTCCCCTCGTTTTACCAGCAGCGGGAGTCCGTGGGTGCGGCAAATAATGGGGCGGGCTTCGTAGAGGAGGCAAAGGCCGTCGTGCAGGAGCGGGCAGCGCCCGTGCGCTGTGCTGACCTTTGCCAGTTCGCGGATTTGCTCCTGTTGGGACGGAGGGAGTTCCTCCAGGGCGCGTCGCAGTGCGGCTGCCTCCACTGCGAATATGGTGAGGTGCCTGCAGCAGGCGTCGCACCCGGGACGGCAGGCGAGGTGCGCGGCAAATTTCGTTGCGGTGGTCGCGCACATTTCGTCGACGCGTGCGACGAGCACGCGGTAGTTTTCGAGTCCTGACATGCTGTATCAGGCTCCCTGCAGGTCGGTGCTGAACTGCTGCATCAGTTCCTTGTTGAGGTAGAAGTACGGCTTCTCGATGGTGCCGGTGAAGCCGAACTCCATGAAGTTCACCATGACCGGATCATCGGGGCGGCCGCTGGAGACATACCCTTTCGCGGCCGGGTCGATCTCCAGGAGCTTTTCCATCGCCTCCTGCCCCCCCATCCCCCCCGGGATGTTGAGGTCGAGAATCACCGCTGCGAAGGTTTTGCCGTCGCGGAAACGCTCCGCATAAAGCTCCACCGCCTCGGAGCCGTCCGTGGCGAACTCGACTGCAAAGCCGTACCTTTTCAATGTCTCGCCCGCAACGAACCGAACCATCTCGTCGTCATCCATCACAAGGATCGTCTTTGCTTCAGGCTGGCTGCTACCCATGATTCCCACCTTTGGCTACTCTATTGTGCCAGTAATAAGGACGTGTTATGAAGTACGGGGATGCGGACCGGGACTCTCAATTTATAACAGCGTCAGGTTCGGTCGGCAAGGAAATTCATTAGCGACAAGGAGAGGCAATGGCAAAGCAGAAGCTGCCGGTGACGGCGGCCGTCCGCGCACTGCGGGAGGCAAAAGTTGACTATACGCCGCACCTTTACGACTACGAGGAGCGGGGCGGCACCGCGCACTCGGCAAGCGAGCTCGGGGTCGACGAGCACAGCGTGGTAAAGACCCTCATCATGGAAGACGAGACGAAGGCGCCGCTGATCGTCCTTATGCACGGAGACCTGCAGGTGAGCACGAAGGAACTCGCCCGCGCCATCGGGGTGAAGAGCGTGGCCCCCTGCACTCCGGAGACTGCGAACCGGCACTCGGGGTACCTCGTCGGCGGCACCTCCCCCTTTGGCACCAGGAAGGCGATGCCTGTGTACATGGAAGAGACGATAGCTGCGCTGCCGGTCATCTACATAAACGGCGGCAGCCGCGGCTTTCTCGTGGCGCTGCAACCGTCGGAGCTGATCCGCGTGCTGAAGCCGACCCTGGTGGGAGTGGGGATCAAGTAGGAGGTGAGGGAGGGGGGGGGCCCGCTGCACGGCCACGGTCCGAGGGTCCGTCTGCTGGACATTCTCATTCACATTAGTATTCTCGTAAGAATGTCGTTTTGCCGCACCAACCACACCCGCTTCGAATGAGGAGGATATCCTATGGCGAAGAACCGGAGAGATGGTGAGCACGACGAGTTTCCCCTCCCCACGAAGATCCTTTCCAACGGTGAATTCACTCCCCCTCCGCAGTCCGAGAACCAGAAGAAGGTAGAGCGCCGCATAAACGAGCTCACGGACACCTTCGCCGGGAAGCTCGGCATGGACAGGCGCGCCTTCCTGAAAACCTCCTGCGGGATGGCGGTGGCCTTCATGGCGATGAACGAGATCTACGGATACTTCTTCGACGTGAGCCCCTGCGAAGCAGCCGAGCCCAACGCGCCGCGCTTCCGTCAGCTCGGGAGCCAGTTCATCTTCGACGTGCAGACCCACTTCGTGCGCGACCGCTACACCTGGAAGGGGACGCTACCTTTGCGCGAGGAGGCAAAGAAGAAGGGGTGGAACCCGGAGCTGAAGGGGGAAAAGACCGATCTCGACAAGGTGAAGTTCCAGAACTACCTGCGCGAGATCTTCGTGGAGAGCGACACCTCCATTGCCCTCCTTACCAGCGCCCCCTTCGACCAGACCGAGAAGTGGTTTCTCTTCAACGACGAGATGGCGAAGGCTCGCGCCCAGGTGAACAAGATGGCGGGGTCAAAGCGGCTCTATTGCCACGCGCTCTTCACCCCCGGCCGACCCGGCTGGCTGAAGGAGATGGATCTCGCCATACCGCTGAAGCCCGACAGCTGGAAGGGGTACACGGTGGGGGCGCCCTTCGAGAATTCGAAGTACCACTGGAGGCTGGACGACGAGAAGCTGGTGTATCCGGCATACGAGAAGATGGTGAAGGCGGGGATCAAGAACGTCTGCATCCACAAGGGGATACTTCCACCGGGATACAACCTGAAGATGATGCGCAACTGGCAAGCGTCCAAGGTAGACGACGTCGGCAAGGCCGCGAAGGACTGGCCGCAGCTCAATTTCATCATCTACCACTCCGCGCTGAAGATGGGAGTCGAGCCGCCGGAGGAGGAGCTCAGCCGCTTCGAGAAGGACGGTCGCATCGAATGGGTGTCCGACCTCGCCGAGGTGCCGGCGAAGTATGGTGTCAAGAACGTGTATGGCGAGCTCGGCGCCTCCTTTGCGGCCTCCTGCGTCTCCCATCCCCGGTTCTGTGCCGGGATGCTCGGACAGCTCGTAAAGGGGCTCGGCGCGGACCACGTCCTGTGGGGGACCGATTCGGTGTGGTACGGGTCGCCGCAGTGGCAGATCGAGGCGTTCCGGCGCATCGAGATCCCGCCGGACATGCAGCAAAAGTACAGTTTCGCAGCACTTGGCCCGGTAGACGGCGAAGTGAAGAACATGATCTTCGGGGAGAACGCCGCTCGCCTGTACGGGATCGATGTGAATGACTATAAGCGAAAGGCGGCCACCTCACCCGACAACTTCGCCATCCTCAAGGACTCCTGGGTTGAGGGCGAGGAGGCCCACGTTTCTTCCATCATCGGAGGCTGATCCCTCCATCCAAAAAGCGAACAGACGCCGGTGGCGTAGAAGTCTGACTCACCGGCGTATCCTCCCCCCCCTCCCCACTGCCCCACCTCCACACGCGAAACCTCACGTCCTGCACTCCCGAATCTCTCCTTTTGCTGTCAACTCGTTGACTCGTCCGGGCGCAACACAGGTGTTGTGGTTGCTCCAATACCCAAGCCTTCTCAACTATTTACAGCAATATTTCCTTTCGGAAGAAAAGCCTTGCCTTTTAAAAAGCGTATGCTATGATGCTCATTTTTTAAGCAGGATAGGAAGGTGAAGATAATGCACAAAACGGTGACCATCGGGTCGCTGACATTGAGAAACAGGCTCCTCCTGGCGCCGATGGCGGGGATCACCAACCTGGCGATGCGACTGATGGCGCGCGAGCAGGGAGTGGCGCTTACCTTTACGGAGATGGTAAGTGTCAACGGACTGACCAGGGAAGGGCAAAAGAGCTTCGACCTGCTGCGCAGCACGCCGGAGGACCGGCCCCTCGGCCTGCAGCTTTTCGGGGACGATCCTCAGACGCTGGCGGACGCCGCAAAGCTCGTTGAGGGGTACGGGGAGCTCATCGATATCAACATGGGGTGCCCGGTGCGCAAGGTCGTCGGTACCGGCGCCGGCTCCGCCCTTTTGAAGGATCCGCAGAGAGTCGCCGCGATCGTGCGCAGCGTGCGGCGGGCGACGCCCCTCCCGCTGACGGTGAAGATCCGCACCGGATGGACCTGCGGTGACGACGTCTTCCTGGAGATCGGGCGCATAGCGCAGGAGGAGGGGTGCGACGCGGTGACGCTCCATCCGCGCAGCCGGGCGCAGATGTTCGACGGGAAGGCCGACTGGAGCAAGATCGGTGAACTGAAAGCCGCCCTCACCATCCCGGTCATCGGCAGCGGAGACCTCTTCAGCGCGGCGGACGTGGTGGCGATGATGGCGCAGAGCGGCTGCGACGCCGTCATGGTCGCCCGCGGCGCCATGGGGAACCCGTGGATTTTCAGGGAGGCGCTCGCGCTTCTCGAGGGGGGGGAGCCGCACCCTCCGACGAGGGTGGAACGGCTGGCGGCGGCCAGGAGGCACCTCGATCTCTTCTGCGAGCTGGAGGGGGACCGCACCGCCCTCATGGAGATGCGAAAGCACCTCTCCTGGTATTCCAAAGGACTGCCGGGTGCGGCGCAGTTTCGCGCGGCGGTGAACAGGATAGAGCAGGCAGCGCACCTTACCGAGGTCATGGAGAGCTTTTTCAATGCATGATGTCATGGAGGGGTACTACGAGAACGTCATCGACAGCGTCGGCGACGGCGTCATCGTTCTCGACAACAGCGGCGCCGTCACCTTTGTAAACCCGGCGGCGGAAGAGATTTGCGGCGTCTCCAGGCGCCAGGCGAAGGGGAAGCGCTTTAGCAGCATCTTCAGCGGCTCCGATCTGCTGCTGGAGATGGTGGAAAAGACGATGGCGACGGGGATGTCGGTCTCCGATCACGAAAACGTGGTCATGAGGCGCGGCGGCCGCGTCGTCCCCGTCAGCGCCAGTACCTCTCCGCTTCAGATGTCCGACGGGGAGCGCGGCGGAACGATCGTCGTCCTGAGGGATCTCACAAAGGTGCGCGAACTGGAGGCCGCCGTTCGCCACGCCGATCGCCTCTCCTCCCTCGGAACGCTCGCTGCCGGCCTCGCCCACGAGATCAAGAACCCTCTCGGCGGCATCAAGGGGGCGGCGCAACTTCTCGAGATGGAGCTTCCCGAGAGTCACGAGATGCGGGAATACACCCGTGTGGTGCTGAAGGAGGTGCAGCGGGTGAACTCCATCGTGGAGCAGCTCCTGGCCCTTGCCTCCCCGGGAAAGCTGAAGCTCGACAAGGTGAACCTGCACCAGGTGCTCGGCGACATCATTCTCCTGCAAAAGCACGACACTGACTGCCGCGGCATCACGGTGCACCAGTTTTTC
This sequence comes from Geomonas sp. RF6, assembly GCF_021044625.1. Lineage (NCBI taxonomy): Bacteria > Pseudomonadati > Thermodesulfobacteriota > Desulfuromonadia > Geobacterales > Geobacteraceae > Geomonas > Geomonas sp. RF6. The sequence goes on from NZ_CP087999.1 coordinate 3,045,025, forward strand.
GATCCGAGCATCCCGCCGATCGTGGCGGACGAATCGCTCATAACCCAGCTTTTCCTCAACCTCATCAGAAACGCCATCGAAGCGATCGGCGAGGGAGGAACGCTGAAGGTCACCAGCCGCATCGTCTACGATTACAGCATGAGCCAGAGAGGGGAGGGGCGGGCGCGTCTCCTTGCGGTGGATGTCGCCGACAACGGTCCGGGGATAGCGGAAGAGAACCTGGAGCAGCTCTTTATGCCCTTTTTTACCACGAAGCCGACCGGTACCGGCCTCGGGCTCGCGATCTGCCAGAAGATCGTCTCCGAGCACCGCGGCATGATAAACGTCGACTCGCACGCGGGAAGGGGCACCGTCTTCACGGTGAGCCTCCCGCTGCTGCAGTAGCCATCGAGCTGTCAGCCGGGAGTGCCTCCGGCGCCGAGCCAGGCAGATGAATTGAGGAGCTTTTATGCCGATGAACAGGATATTGGTTGCCGACGATGAAGAAAGCATGCGCTGGGTCCTCTCCAAGGCCCTGAGGAAGAAGGGGTTCGCGGTGGACCTCGCCAGGGACGGGGAGGAGGCGCTGCGCCAGATCAGGGAGAACGCGTACGACCTCGCCATCCTCGACATCAAGATGCCGGGGATCTCCGGACTTGACCTCCTGGACCGGGTAAAGGAGGAGTGCGCCGATCTGTTCGTCGTGGTCATGACCGCCGAGGCGAGCATGAAAAACGCCGTGGAGGCGATGAAGCGCGGCGCCTACGACTACCTCACCAAGCCGTTCGATCTCAGCGTCATGGACGCGGTCGTGGAAAAGGTGAGTCGCGCGCGGGAGATGAGCGGGCAGGTGAACCTCCTGAAGGAGGAGCTGAAGGATCGCTACCAGCTGGAGAAGACAATCATCGGCAACTCCCCGGCGATGCGCGAGGTGTACAAGACGATAGGGAAGGTGGCGCCGAGCGACGTCACGGTCCTCGTGCAAGGTGAATCGGGAACGGGAAAGGAGCTCATCGCGCGGGCGATCCACTACAACTCCCGCCGCCTCGGGAAACCGTTCATTGCGCTCAACTGTGCGGCGATCCCGAAGGAGCTTCTGGAGAGCGAGCTCTTCGGCTTTGAGAAGGGGGCCTTCACCGGAGCGACGGAGCGCAAGCTCGGGAAGTTCGAGCAGGCGAACGGCGGCACGATCTTTCTCGACGAGATCGGGGACATGCCGATCGACCTGCAGGCGAAGATCCTCAGGGTCCTGCAGGAGCGGGAGATCACCAGGACCGGCGGCAACCAGAGCATCCAGGTCGACGTGCGGGTCGTCGCTGCGACGAACCAGGACCTGGAAGAGAGCGTGCGCAAGAAGCAGTTCCGCGAGGACCTCTACTACCGCCTCAACGTGATACCGATCCAGCTCGTGCCGCTGCGCGAGAGGAGCGAGGACGTGCCGCTTCTGGTAGAGTACTTCCTCGGCAAGATCTGCGCGGAGCTCGAGCACCCCCCGAAGCGCTGCTCCGCCGACGCCATGCGGCTATTGAGCAACTATTCCTGGCCCGGCAACATCCGCGAGCTGGAGAACACCATCAAGAGGGCGGTGATTCTCTCTCCCGACCCGCTTCTCATCTCCGCCGATTTTCCGGGGCTGCGCACCCGGCAGGGGGAGGGGGGGGGCGAGGAGCTGTCACTGGAGGGGATCGTCGATCTGAAGCTCAGGGGGAGTTTCAGCAACATGGAGCGGATGGAGAGCGGCGACGTGTACGCCATGGTGCTGGAACAGGTGGAGCGCCCGCTGATCCGTTTCGTGCTGGAGAAGACGCGCGGGAACCAGGTCCGCGCGGCAGACATCCTGGGGATCAACCGCAACACGCTGAGGAAGAAGATCACGGAGCTGGGGATCGAGGTGGTGAAGCCGGGGTGAACTCTTTGAGCGCGGCCTTAGCGCCCACTGCTGAATAAATGGTTCATCCCGGGAATCTCGAAGTCGAGATGAATGTGCTATCAAAGCAGTAGGCGAGGTAGCAGGTTCCCCCCTTTGCGAAGGGGGGACAGGGGGGATTTGCTTTTCGTTAGCACATGCTGATTTCTCCTCAAACCGCAGCCGTCTGCAGCACCATTGAGATCAACGACATAGCGACCGACCGGTTGGCCTCGACCCAGAATCTGCTTGCGCCGTAGATGAGAGCACAGCAGGCACTCAGTCATATGCTTGCGCACTTTGACGGGGGCATCTTCAAGTCGGTCATCCCGTGACCAGACCAAGTCAAATCCCCCCTGTCCCCCCTTCGCAAAGGGGGGGACGCGAGGTCTTGTGCGGCGCTTCTTTGCGGCATAGTACGAGTTCCCCGCAATCCCGCCAAAAGGAGGATGTATGTCGATACTGGAGAAATTCTTTCTGGAGCGCAGCAAGACGATGCTTTTGGTGGTCGATGTGCAGGAGAAGCTTTCCCGCGTGATGGACCCCGCGGTGCTGGAGAAGTCCACCCGCAATATCTCCATCCTCCTCGAGGCGAGTGCGGAGATGGAGATCCCGGTGCTGGCGACCGAGCAGTACGTCAAGGGGCTGGGAGAGACGATACCGGAGCTGAAGGAGAAGCTGCCGGCGGCGGCGATGGAGAAGATGACCTTCAGCTGCTGCGGTTGCGAGACCTTTCCAGATGAGCTCGCGCGGCTGAAGCGCCCTCAGGTCATTGTCACGGGGATGGAGACCCACGTCTGCGTGCTGCAAACCGTGCTGGAACTCCTGGATGACGGGTACGTCGTCCATGTGGTGACCGACGCGGTGCTGAGCCGGCGCAAGGAGAACTGGAAGACGGCCCTGAAGACGCTCGCCGCAGCCGGTGCGGTCCTCACCACGACGGAGGCCGTCCTTTTCCAGTTGCTGCGGACCTCCGGGACCGACGAGTTCAAGAAGCTTTCGAAGCTGGTGCGCTAGATCGTCTGGCGCTTGATATAGCGGGCGAGGGCGCGGGCGCACTCCGGGGAGAGGTCGGTGAACTCGATCCCCACTCCTTCCTGCTGTGAGTGCTTATGCCGGTTCTTCGAAGTATTGAGCCAGGCAACTCTTCCTTTGGTCTGAATGATGGCACCGTCGGGATCGGGGAGGGGAAAGACCATCTCCAGCAGAACGTTCTTCTCCAGCTCGTGTGACGTCGCCAGATAGGCGCCGTTGTCGCTGATGTCGAGGATGTGCCCGGAGAGCGTCAGCCCGAAGATGCGGAAATTAGCCTTCATGCGGCAATTTAGCCGCTTCCCCCGCCTGTCGACGGCGGGGAGGAGCTGGCGGGCCATCTCCATGAAGATCTCCTTGTCCAGCGGCTTCGTCAGAAACCCGTCGCATCCGGCGGCCATGCAGACCGCCTTGTCCTTATCCTTCCCCTCCGAGGTGATGAGCACCACCCGGGTGCCCCGCAGCATCGGGTCGCTCTTGATGGCGGCGCACGACTCCGCGCCGTTCATGACCGGCATGTGCAGGTCCATGAATATCAGGTCCGGACGCTCCCTCTTCGCTACCCGCAGCGCCTCTGCACCATCCCTGGCCGTGAATATGGTCGCCGCGGAAGCCTGCAGGAAGTCCTTCTGCAACTCCACGAACATGCTCACATCGTCCACCACCAGCACTTTTACCGTCATTCAGATCCCCTGCGTGTTAATTTTTGTATCTGCCTCAAGCTGAACCCCATCCCCACCCTGTCCCTCCCCTTGAAAGGGAGGGGACGTGAGGGGGACGCTCCTCCTTGGAGGCCGCGCGCCATCTGCGACCACCTTAAACGGAAAGGGGAGGGCGCGGCCTGCGCTGCCCTCCCCCCATGGTGTCCCGCTGCCAGCCTCTACTTCTTCGTTGCCAGCGCCTTTGCAATGATGTCGTGGTTGAGCCAGAAGACCGGCGCCTTCGGCTCCCAGGAGGAGTTGAACATGAGGTAGCCGACTCCCTGGAACACGCCGCGGGAGAGGACTGCGCACACGATGTCTTTCGGGCTTTTGTTCATCGCCAGAAGCTGCGCGGAGCAGTCGAGCATGAACTCCTGCTGCTCAGGGGAGTTGTGCTGCGGCCAGCTTGCGAAGTCGCGCGTCGCGGTGACGAGCGGCGAGGAGAGATAGGCATTCGCCTTCTCCACCACGGACTCCAGCGTCTCTCCGTCCTGCAGGAGCTCCTGGCACTCGGCGCGCAGCTCCTCGAGCCCTTCCTGCTTCAGCGAGTCGAGGAGGGGGTAGAGGGAGAGCTCCACGCCGAGGAAGAGGGCGCTGGAATTCGTCTGGATCTCCGGGCAGTTGTACACGCTCGCCTTGATCCCTTTTTCCCACGCGGCAGCCGCCACGTCCTCGAGACGAATCTTCGCCCACCCCTGCAGGTAGGGGGTGTAGGACTGCCAGGTGTATTTCCCGTCCACGAGGACCTCGCAGCCGTGATAGCCGAATGCGGCGTAGCGGACGGAGTGCTTCTCGCGCAGCGACGCGGTCGCCTCGATGAGGTAGCTGTAGGTGTCGGCGGTGACTTCGTCGAAGCTCACGCGGCACAGTTCCCCGAGGTCCGAACCCCAGAAGGCCTCGGAGGAGAGGAAGCGCTCGCCGGCGCCCTTGAAGAGCCTGTTCAGGATCGGCATGAAGACGCGGGTGCGCGGGATCCCACCCGCCATGGTGTGCACCACCAGCACGTTCGTCTTTTCAGGGATGAGCCCTTCGAGCTCCGCGATGACGGTCGAGAGGTTCTCCTTGAACCTCTGCGTGCCGCGGTTTCTTGCGTACTCGATCTCCTCTTTCGGCAGGTTCACCGAGCTCCAGTCGTCCGGCTTCACCCCTTTCAGCTTGTCCACGATGGAGACGCCGTCGCTGCACGGCTCCATGTCGAACCCAGCCTCCAGCGGAATGTTGATGATCTTGCCGCCGAGGTTCTCTTCGGCAAGGCGCAGCTCCTCGTCCGTCAGGGCGCGCAGCTTCCCGTCCGTATCGTGCCTCCCCACGGTGATCCCGATGATGGTCATCCCCTTGTCGCGGGCCTCGTCAACGATGCCGTTTGCATAGCCACGGCCGAACAGCTCCCCGCACAGGAAAAGGACGTCTCCCTTGCCGAAGCCGGCCGGTACCGGGAGCTCTCTCAGAGCATTGAATTGTGTCATTGGTTGATCCCTCTCTTTCACATTGAATTGAAGCTCAGTTACCGCATATCCCATCCTTCAGGAGGGCATAGCGAGGATCGGAGTGGCGCCGCCAGGCGCTGCATCCGGTTCCTTTGTCCAGGGACTCGTGTTTCGGCAGATCGGCCCTGCCTCACACGCGCCTTTATAACTAGTTCTTCCGGAGTATTCCGGCAGAGTCGCTAAAACGTCCCCTCCCCCCATGCGGGGGAGGGACAGGGTGGGGGGGAAGGTGCGACCAGTTCAGGAGATGGCAGCTTCACCCACCCCCTGGCCCCCTCCCGTCAAGGGAGGGGGGAAGAACTCCCCCGATGCTTCCTCAGAATGGTGGCGGGATCAGTAGTCCTCGCGCGCCAGGTTTTCGAATCGGGTCCACTCGCCACGGAAGGCGAGGTCGACGGTGCCGATCGGGCCGCTCCTGTGCTTGCCGATGATGACTTCCGCCTTCCCCTTCAGCTCCTCGTTTTCCTTGTCGTACACCTCGCCGCGGTACACGAACATGATGATGTCCGCGTCCTGCTCGATGGCGCCGGACTCCCTGAGGTCGCTCATCATCGGGCGCTTGTCGGAGCGCTGCTCCAGTCCGCGGTTCAGCTGGGAGAGTGCGATAACCGGGATCTCCAGCTCTTTGGCAAGCCCTTTCAGGGAGCGCGAGATTTCCGAGATCTCCTGCTGGCGCGATTCGGGGTTCGCTCCGCCGCGCATGAGCTGCAGGTAGTCGATGACGATGAGGCCGATGTCGTGCTCCGCCTTCAGTCGCCGAGCCTTGGAGCGGAGCTCCAGGATGGAAATGGATGCGGTGTCGTCGATGAAGATCTTCGAGTCGTGCAAGGATCCCGCCGCCTTCGCCAGCTTGGGCCAGTCGTTTTCCTGCAGGTTTCCGGTCTTGAGCCGGCTGAGATCGACGCGGGCCTGGGAACAGAGAAGCCTCTCCACGAGCTGCTCCTTGCTCATCTCCAGCGACCAGATCGCCGCCGGGTGGCGCTGCTGCGCCTCGACCGCCGCGTACTGTGCGACATTGAGGGCAAAGGTCGTCTTCCCCATGGCGGGGCGCCCGGCGATGATGACGAGGTCGCCGGCATGGAACCCCGCGGTCATCTTGTCGAGGTCGTGGTAGCCGGTCGGAACGCCGGTGACCGCCTCCTTCTTTTCGTAGAGGAGCTCGATGTTCCTCATGGCGTCTTTGAGGACGTCGCGCACCTGGAAGTACGCCGGGCGGATCTTGTTTTCCGAGATCTCGAAGATGACCTTCTGCGCGCCGTCGAGGAGCTCCTCCACGTCCACCTGGTCCTCGAACCCCTTGGTGACGATGTCGGTGGCGGCGGTGATGAGCTTCCTCGTGACGCACTTTTCCTTCACGATCTTGCAGTAGTACTGGATGTTCGACGCCATGGGGACGAAGTCGACCAGCGTCGCCAGGTATGCTCCCCCGCCGACCTCCTCCAGCTCACCCTTCTTCTTCAGGATCGTGGTGAGGGTAATGAGGTCGCACGGCTCCCCCCGCTCGTTCAGGTCGATCATGGCCCGCATGATCTTTCTGTGCGACTCGCGGTACAGGTCTTCGGGGGTGAGGATCTCCAGCGCGCGGTTGATCGCCTCGTTGTCGACGAGAATACCGCCGAGGATGGACATCTCCGCCTCGATGCTCTGGGGGGGCAATTTTCTCAGGTCAGACTGCTGCATGGACTACCTCTTTTAGACCTCCGCGGTCCGCCGTGGTCAAAGGCGGGATTCTACCGTTCAAAGCGGTGCAGGTCAATTCTTTTGCGACTTTAAAGCGTGCTGCATTCCCTGAGGAAGGCGAGGGACTTCAGGGGACGATCGAGGTGGGCGGCGACGGCGGGGTCGAGGAGCCGGTCCGCCTCGTGAAGCGCCGCATCGGGAAAGTGGATCGAGCCGAACGACCCCGCCCTCATGGCGCGTGCGAGGATCGTTGCGGTCTCAGGCGAGATCGGGGCATTCTCCAGCGGAGGCTGATAGCCGAGGATCTTCAGGAAGTTGACGGTAAAGAGGCGGCGGTCGGAAGGGGAGGGGGGGGCGCTGTCGAGGCGTTCCAGGTAGCTGGAGAGGAGCCGGAAGAGGCGCGGATTCGCCTCCCCCTCGGGGGTGAAGCGCTCCACCAGTTCGCAGGCGTAGGCCGCGCAGCCGATCTGGGAGAGGTCGACCCTGATGCCGGGGTGGATGGTGACCACGTCCGCGCTTTCGATGGAGGTGAGGCCGGAGTAGGGGATCTTTAGCTGCAGTCCGAGGTGGGCGAAGGGCTCCAGTGCGCCGCCGAAGCGGCGGCGGCTGCGTTTGGCGCCGCGGGCGATGCCGGAGAGGCGTCCTTCTTCGCGGGTGAAGAAGGAGACGATCCGGTCGGCCTCGCCGTAGTCGGTGATTCGCAGTACGATCGCTTCGCAGGCGGTTTTTCGCATGGGAGAAAGTAGCATCCGCGAAGCGGTGCAGTCAATGGGTAGAAAGGTGCGGCTGATTGATAGGGGCCTTACTCACCCCCTTTGCGTGGGCTCAACCGGTGCCTTTAGTAGGACAGGAGCCTAGGCGTCCCCTCCCTTTCAAGGGGAGGGACAGGGTGGGGATGGGGTAGGTTTGGCGACCACCGACCCCCATCCCCCTCCTGTCCTCCCCCTTGAAAGGGGAGGGACGCGCTGCCGACAGCTCAGCTTAATCTTGTCCCCGGAATTGCGGAAGAACCGTGTTTATTCTTTGCCGGCAGTTCCATCTGCTATCCTGACTTGGCGACAGAAATGCCGGGAACGCCTGCGGCTTATCCCGGCCTACATTACACATTGACGGGTGCGACGGGGGGCTGCGTCCTTAGCGCAGCCCCATCCGGGCGAGGATCCTGCCGAGGAACTTGTTGAGGGGGTGGCTGCGCGGCAGCGAACGGATCGGCGGCACGCGCCTCTTGCCGTACTGCTCCAGCTCCGCGAAGAATTCGGGGCCTCCGCCATGCTGGACGCCGCTGCGCAGCGTGCTCAGCCCCTGCTCCTTCGCGCCGGCGAGGATCTGCACCCGTCCGAGGTTCAGGTAGTGCTCCAGGTTTTCCGGCTCCCGGGAGACGGCCTCCTCGGCAAGGCGCAACGCCCTCGGAAAGTCGCGGCAGCTCTTCGCGATACTCAGCGCCAGGTGAGAAGCGGTCTCCGCCGTCTCGTTCAGCGACATCGCCTGCTCGAGGCAGCGCCGGGCGAGGTGGAAGAGGCCGCGCTGCAGGGCAACCACTCCCTTTTGCTGGAACTCCTTCGCAGCCACGCTCGGCTCCGCAGGCTCAACCTTTTCATAGTGGATCAGGGTGCAGGAGGGTGAGGCGCCGGGAATCTCCTCCCGCGCGACCTCCACGAAACTTTCCGGTATTTCCGGAAAGCGCACGTCCCCTTCAAAGCTGCCGTGTACACGCGTCAGGTAGATCCTCTGCGCGATCTGCATCGCCTCGCGAAAGACCTCCTCGCCGCCGCAGATGAAAAGCTCTTCTTCCCCCTGGGCGAGCTCGAGCGCTTCCTTCAGCGTACGCGCCAGGTGGTACCCCTCCGGCGGGGGAGGGGCGCTTCTGGAGAGGACTATGGTGCGGCGGCCGGGGAGGGGGCGGCCGATCGACTCGAAGGTCTTTCTCCCCATAACGACCGTGTGCCCTAGGGTGATCTCCCGAAAGCGCGCCAGCTCAGCGGGGATGTGCCAGGGCAGCTCCCCGTGCCCGCCTATTACGCCGTTTTCCGCAACTGCCGCTATCATCGAGACGATCATCACCTGCTCCTTCACATCTTCTTTAGCGCAACGTGACCATGGTGACCCCGTCTCCCCCTTCGAAGCGCTCTCCGGTCCTGAAGGCTGCCACGAGGGGGTGGCCGTCGAGGTAGCCCCGCACCCCGTTCATCAGGGCGCCGGTCCCCTTGCCGTGCACGATCCTGATCTCCGGAACCCGGTCGCGCGCCGCCCGGTCGAGAAAAGGCTCCAGCCGCGCCAGCGCCTCCTCGACCCGGAGGCCGATCAGGTTGATCTCCGCCGCCGGCTCGGGTCGCTCCTCTTCCTGCACCCTCTTCTGGCGCGGTTTCGGCTCCTTCCCCTTCGGCTGCAAGAGCGCCGAGAAGGCCACCTCGAGCTCCATGCTGCCGGCCCGTACCCGGGCTTTTTCCTGACCGGGATTGACGGAGACGATGCGGGCGTCGAGATTCAAGGGCTTCACGAAGACGACTTTTCCCGGCTCGATCTGAGCCGGCCGCTCCTCGGGAGGACGGAGCTCGGCGAGCTTTTGCTCCACCTCCGCCTCTTTCTGTTCCAGGAGTTCCCTGGCCTGGCGCCCCTTCTCCCGGCGCGCCTCCTCAAGGATGGCCGCCACCTCACGCCGGGCGCGCTGGATGACTTCCTTTGCCTCCTGAAGCCCCTGCTCGCGTGCCCCCTTGAGCTGCGCCTGCGCCTCTTCGAGGCGTGCCTGTGCCCGCTCTTCCCTTCTTTTGAGCTCCTCTTCGCGTTGTGCGAGGTCGTTGAGTGTTTCATCGACCTCATAGCTCTTTTTCTTTAGCTCGGCGAGAAGGGCGTGGAAATCCGCTTCCATGGTGCCGAGCATCTCGCGGGCGTGATTGACGACCCGCTCCGGCAGGCCGTAGCGCCGGGCGATCTCCAGTGCGTGTGATTCCCCCGGCTCGCCGAGCTTGAGGCGGAAAAGGGGAGTGAGCCGCTCGCGGTCGAAGGCCATTGCCGCGTTCACCATTCCGGAGTCGCGCTGCACGAAGCCGATGATCTGGGTGAGGTGGGTGGTGGCGATCACCAGCGCACCCTTCCCCTTCAGCTCGGAGAGGACCGCGCAGGCAATGGCCGCCCCCTGCCCGGGCTCGGTGCCGGTCCCGAGCTCGTCCAAAAGAACCAGACTGCGGGCGTTGGCGCCGGTGAGGATGGATGAGATCTTGGAGATGTGTGCGGAGAAGGTCGACAGGCTCTCCTCGATCGACTGCTCATCGCCGATGTCCACCAGGATGTCGTCGATATGGGGGAGGATGGAGCCGTCGTGGGCCGGGACCGGCATGCCGCAAAGCGCCATCAGGCAAAGGAGCCCGGCGGTCTTCAGCGCGATCGTCTTCCCGCCGGTGTTGGGGCCGGTGATGACCATGACGCGGCGCTCCGGATCGAGCTCGAGGTCGAGGGGAACCACCTCTTTCCCCATAAGGGTGAGGATCGGGTGGCGCGCCCCCCGGAGGAGGACCTTGGTGTTCGAGTCGAGGAGCGGCGTCTCGCATTTCAAGAGATCGCTGAGCGCCGCGATGCAGTTCAGGATGTCGAGCTGGATGAGGGCATTCAGCTGTTCCTGTATCGCCTCCGCGTCTTCCCTGATCCAGTTGCAGAGTTGCCGGATGATGCGGATCTCCTCCGCACGCTCGTCGGCGGCGAGGTTCTCCAGCTCGTTGGCCAGCCCGATGATCTCCAGCGGCTCCATGAACGCGGTCTCCCCCGAGTTGGAGACGGCGTGCACCACCCCGGGCACCATCCCCTTCGAGTCCATGCGCACGGGAATTACCCAGCGGCCGGACCTCTGGGTGATGAAGTCGTCCTGCAGGAAGATCGCGGTGTGACGCTCCCGCACGATCTCCTCCAGGCGCTTCTGGATCCGCTGGGTCAGCCCCTTCTTCTTCGCGCGCAGCTCCGCGAGGAGGCGCGACGCAGTGTCCAGGATCTCACCCTCCGAATTCACCGTGTGCTCCAGCGGGTTCAGGATGTCCGGGAATCCCGTGATGGAGCCGGCGGCTTCTTTGAGAAGCGGGATGTCCGTCCTGAAGGCGAGCTGCGAGGAGATCGCGCCCATGACGCGCAGGGTGGGGATGAAAAGCTGCAGTTCCAGGGGGGAGAGAACCGCCCCAGCCGGGCGCACGTTGCGCAGCTGCCGGGAGAGGTCGGCGAATGCCGAGAGTTTGAGCGAGATGCCGAGTCTTGAGAGGGTGCGGATCTCCTGCACGAGGCCATAGGAGCGTTCCATCTCCTCCCGGGCCCTCATCGGCCTGATCCTCAGGACTCCATCATGTGAGGCGTCGCAGTGAGCAAATACCGCCGCTTTTTCAAGTACTCTGTCAAATTCCAGCCGCTTCAGCGTTTCTTCTGTAATCATCAAAACTTCCAATCTCTCTTTTCAGATAGGTGCTGCTGCAAAGATCTAGTCTCATACTTCCGGTGGAGCCGTAGTGTCTTCCAAGGAAGCACCGCCAGGGGATCTCACGTTCCCCCCTTTGCGAAGGGGGGACAGGGGGGATTTTGGCGGAGTGGAACCTGTCGGTGAAGTCGCCGGCAAATGCCGGGAACGGCTGCCGGCTTATCCCAGCCTACATGTACATTTTCACTCAGAGAAACCAGCTCACCGGGGTGAAGAGCCGCTCGAGGGTCCGCACCAGGTACCCTCTCTTTTCATGTTCGTGGAGAGCTATTCGCTTCGCCGTGCGCAGGTCGTTTCCCAGCATCTCGGCCACCTGGCTGCCGAAGTCGAGGCTGTCCACCACCACGTTCAGCTCGTAGTTCCTGTGGAAGCTTCGCTGGTCCAGGTTCGCCGAGCCGACCATGGCCCAGCAGTCGTCGATCAGGAGGACCTTCGCATGGAGCACCGCTGCCGAGAGCTCGAATATCTCTATCCCCCCCTTCAGTAGCTGGGCGTAATACGTCCGGCTGACGAGTCGGACCAGGGGGACATCGATCTTGTAGGGGAGGAGGAGCCTTACCCGCACACCGCGCGCGGCGGCGCGCAGGAGGGAGCGGATGACGATGGGGCCGGGAATGAAGTACGGCGTCGCGAGGGTAATGCTCTCGCTGGCACCGGCAATGGCGACCCTGAAGGCGCTCCTGATGAAGGAGCGCTTCTGGTGCGGCCCGCCGCTGATCACCATCACCCGGGCGTCCCCCGGCGGCTCCACGACCGGTGCGCCGACGCACCCCTCCGGCACGAAGCCGCGCTCGTGCTGCCACGTCTCGCAGAAGAGGCGCAACAGTTCCCGCACCGCTTTCCCCTCGATCATGATCCCCACATCGCGCCACCTCTGCAGGAGCTCGCCGCACCCGGCGTAGCTGTCCGCGATGTTCAGCCCGCCGGTGAAGGCGCAGGTGCCGTCGATGATGGCGACCTTGCGGTGGTTCCTCTTGTCGAACCAGGCCACCCCCCTGCTGAAGAGGGGGTTGAAGGCGGTGCAGTGCACCCCCCCTCTCTGGAGCCTCCTGAAGAAGGAGGCGGGGGTGTCGAAGCTGCCGATGTGGTCGTAGATGAGGAAGACGTCGACCCCGCGGCGCACCGCTGCTATGAGGGCATCGGCGACGGCGGTCCCTGTGGAGTCGTCGCAGATGGTGTAGAACTCCATGCAGATGAAGTTCTTCGCCTCCCCTATGGCATGGAGCAGTGCGGGGAAAAAGTCGGACCCGTGACGAAAGAGGGTGACCTTGTTGCCGTGAAAGGCGACAGCTTCCGTGTTTCTCCGAAAGAAGTCGAAGAACCTCGGGGTACGAAAGAGCCACTTTTTTCTTTTGCGGCGCAGGGTCGACATAGGCCGTTTCTTTTACATCGGTGGCGGGAGCGGCAGTAACTCTCGATGAGGGGGCGGAGGGCGCCGCGGGGTGCCGCGGGCCCTCCGTCATCGCAAGGCGGGGTTAAGCGGCGATGACTTCCTTCACCCCTGGAACCCGGTCCTTCAGAGTCCTTTCTATCCCCATCTTCAGGGTCATGGTGGACATCGGGCAGTGGCCGCAGGCGCCAACCAGGCGCACCTTGACCACACCGTCGTTGCTGACGTCGACGAGTTCCACGTCACCGCCGTCCGCCTGCAGCGCCGGCCTGATGGTCTCCAGTACCTTCTTTACGTCTTCTACCATGTCGTCCTCCCTTGTAGTTGTCCTTCTCTATAGTAAGTGAAAGTTCACCATATTCAAAGAACTAACGGCGCCCGCCGTGCACCCCGGGAGAGGTGAGGGGGAGCGGCGCGAGCACCTCGTCGACTTCCTCCGCGGAGAGGAGCCCCCGTTCCAGTACGACCTCCCTGATGCTCTTCCCGCTCTTCGCCGATTCCTTCGCGACCTCGGCCGCGGCCGCGTAGCCGATGGCAGGGGCGAGCACCGTCGCCAGCCCGACCGACTGGTCGAGATAGTTGCGGCAGCGCTCCTCGTTTGCGGTGATCCCCTCGATGCACCGGGTGGTGAACTGGTGCACGCAGTTTTTCAGGATCTCCAGTGAAAAGAGGAGGTTGTGGGCGATGACCGGCATCATGACGTTCAGTTCCATCTGCCCCGCCTGCGCCGCCATGGTGACGGTGACGTCCGCGCCGATGACCTGGAAGCCGACCATGTCGGTCACCTCCGCCATGACCGGGTTCACCTTCCCCGGCATGATGGAGGAGCCTGGCTGCACCGGGGGGAGGTTTATCTCGTTGAAACCGGTCCGCGGGCCGGAGGAAAGAAGCCTCAGGTCGTTGGCAATGCGCACCAGGTTCACCGCCACCCCCTTCAGGCTCGAGCTGAGCGCGACGAAGGGGTCCATGTTCTCCATCCGCTCCGCCAGGTCCGCGCCGCGCACCAGGGGAAATCCCGTCTCCCGTGCCAGCGCCTGCACGACGAGGGCGATGTAGCTCTCCTCGGCGTTCAGCCCCGTCCCGACCGCGGTCCCGCCGATCCCCACTTCACACAGCTCGGGCAGCGTCCGCTCTATACCGGCGAGGCTCTTCTCTATCGCGCCGGCATAGGCGGCAAACTCCTGCCCGAGGCGGATCGGCACCGCATCCTGCAGGTGGGTGCGCCCCGACTTGAGGATGGGGTCGAACTCGACCCCCTTCTGCCGCAGGGCCCGGGCGAGCCCTTCGAGCTCCACCAGCAGCTCCCTCGCCATTCCGAGGGCTGCGAGGCGCATGGCGGTGGGGAAGACGTCGTTCGTGCTCTGCGCCATGTTGACGTCATCGTTCGGGTTCACCGCCTGGTACGCCCCGAGCTCCCCCCCGAGGATCTCCTCCGCGCGGTTGGCAAGCACCTCATTGACGTTCATGTTGTGGGAGGTCCCGGCGCCCGCCTGGAAGGGGTCGACCACGAACTCGTCCGCGTACCGCCCCGCGAGCGCTTCATCGGCCGCCTGCATTATGGCCTTGCCGATCTCGGGCTCCAGCCGCCCCGTCCCCATGTTTGCCTCGGCTGCACACTTCTTTATCAGGAGCGTCGCACGCACGAGCGCGCGGTGCGGCTTGAGACCGGAAATGGGGAAGTTCTCGATCGCCCTCTGGGTCTGGGCGCCGTAGTACGCTTTCGCAGGGAGTTCAACGACCCCGAGGGTGTCCTTCTCTTGGCGAGTCGCCATGGCTGCTCCTTTTGATCCTCATTGCCGCAGCGCGTCGTACCGCTCCGAGATGACCCGCAGGTGCTCTTCCTCTTCCCGACGCAGCGTCTCGATCATCCCTTTCCCTTCCGGGTCGCTGCTTTTCTGCAGCAGCTCGTCGTAGAAGGCGATACCCTTCCTCTCCACCTCCATGGCGAGGCGCAGCGCCTCCAGGTCGTTGGTGTGGAAACCGACCCCGGTCGGCTCAAGGGGGACGGTGGCGCCGGCATAGAAGACCCGCTCTCCCCCGCGGTCCAGGGCGTTGTACAGTTCGGAGAGCTTCAGATAGTGGACCTCTTCCGTCTTGGCGAGCCAGCGAAAGATCCTCTTCCCCTCTGCACTGAAGGTTTTCTGCTCGGCTTCGGTGTAGAAATCGAAAGTCTCCTTCTCGATCTCCATTCCGCGCATCAGGGCGTCCATCACCTCTTTGTTGGCATCCATGGCTGCTCCTTTCCCTTCCGTCAGCTAAGACCCCTAAAGTTAAATGATATCTCCTTTCATCCCGCGGTGCGCGGTGCGGCTCCAGGTGCCGGGACGGCCGGTCAATCCTCTTCTGTCGTCCGCTGCGCGGTCATCTGGTTGAGCTGCAGCAATTCCTCGATCGTCCGGGCCTCCAAAACGGCACACCCGAGCGCCGCCGGGACCTTCAGGTCGACGTCGTAGCGGTCGCCGACAAAGAGGGTTTCCTCCGGCGGGTAGCCGATCTCCTGTAGGATCTTGCGGATCACCGACTCGTCCGGCTTCGGGCTCCAGAAGTCCTCGATGGTGAAGACCTTCTTGAAAAACCCGGCGACGCCGATCTGCGCCATTATGCGGCCGGAGAGTTTTCTGTTGTTGTTGGTGTAGAGGAATAGGTCGAATCTGCGGGAGAGTTTCTTGAGGAGCTGGGTGACGCGGGGATCGACCGAAAGGTGCCGTTCGGGGTTCACTCCTGCCGCGAATGAGGCGTGGAGCGAACGGAGGTCACCCCCCATGGCGATGACGGAATGGCTCAAGGTGCCACCATGCTCCGCCTGCCGGCAACGTTCCCGCTCTAGGATCTCTGCGGCCTCGGCTTCGTCGACATCCTTCAGCCGCGCGATGTAGCGCAAGGCGCTGTCACTTACCTGCTGGCCGATCTCCTCGTTCTGGTACAGGGTGCCGTCGAGGTCGAAGATCAGCGCCTTGATGCGGCTATGAGAGGGTGATGCAGGTGTCATAGCGTTTGCCCTTTGAAGGTGTGGTCCCTCGTGCTGCACACAGGTTATAAGGCATGGTCACTTCTTTGTCAATGAGAGGCGCATCATTGAGAAAGGAGAGGTAAATACTTCTGTGTGATCTGACTCAACTCACTGTCACAGGACGCGGATTCACTCTAGATTCAGTTGCAGGAGATGCCTTTATCTTGCTCAATCCGGAGCGATCATCAGAAAAGAAGTCCAAAGGTTGATGCCGCTCCGGAGCCATTAACAGAAGCAGCCTCATTGATCCAGTCCTTTTTTCAGGGTCATCCGAGAACTCGGGGGACAGCCGGTCGGACTTCCCCTCCCCCCTTGCGGGGGAGGGACAGGGTGGGGGGGAAGGTGCCACCATTTCAGCCACATAGCAGCTTCGCCCACCCCCTGTCCCCCTCCCGTCAAGGGAGGGGGGATCTTCCTGACGCCGGCGCCCCGGAATTCCCGGAGAGCCTTTTTTCATGCACCGTCGTAGAGGGCGCAGGTCTGACGCGCCATCGCCGCCAGTTCCTGTCGCAGGTCGTGCGGTGCGAGGAGTTCCGCATGGGCGCCGTAGGAGAGGATCCAGGAGAGGATCTCCATCCTGCCGCCGGCGCGGAAGGTGAGGACGACGGAGCCGTCTTCCTGCGCGGCCACCTCCTGCGAGGGGTGCCACACCCGGTCCCGCACCGCGTGCGCGATGCCGGGAGAGAAGCGCACCTTCACCTCCATGATCGGCTCCGCCACGAGCCCAAACGCCGTCTGCAGGGCCTGCTCCGGCGTGAAGTCCTCCGGAATCTCGAAGCGCTCCTTCAGGACCTCCACGCCGCAGATCCGCTCCAGCGCAAAGGTGCGCAGCGCCTGGCGGTTGTGGGCGAAGCCCAGCAGGTACAGTCCTCCCTTCTGGAAGAGCACCGTGTAGGGGTCGACGCGGTAGTTTGCCGCTTCCCCGCGTCCGGCGGGGAGGTAGGAGATGACGATGCTCTGCTGGAAAAGGAGCGCCTGGCGGATCGACTCCAGCGCGTCGTGGCACTTGCTGTAGTCGCGCCGCCCCTGCAGAAGCGGGTGCGCGACCTTGGCGATCCGCTCCATGTGGGCGGCGAAACGTGGGGGGAGGACCGAGTTCACCTTCCGGAAAACGGTGGCGACATCCTCGGCGAAGGGGGTCCCTTCCAGGAAATCGATCTGGGAGCGGATCAGCGAGAGGGTCATCAGCTCCTGGAGCGAGAAGCTGATGGGGGGGACGTCCTTGAAGCCGGTGATGAAGCGGAAAAGCTTTTCCCCTTCCTCCCAGTCGAAAGTGAGGGGGTACCCGGCTTCCTGGATCGCGATGAGGTCGCGCTGGATGGTGCGCCTCCCCACACCGGTCTCTTCTTCGAGCTCGGTGAGGGAGACGCCGTGGCGTGCCTCGATCAGGCGGATGATGTCGTGCACCCGTGCCGCCTGCGAGTATTTCTTCGAGGGCCTACCCTTGCGGGGCATCTGCTGCTGGTTTCTTGCGGGGACGCCGGCGGCGCTTCTTCTTTGCCGCTGCCTCGCCGTTTTCGGCCGGCTGCCCCCCTTCGGTCGACGGTGCCGGCGCCGCTGCCTGCTCTGCTGCCGCCGGCTTTTCTCCTTCCGCCGGGCGCCGCTTCCCGCTGGAGCGAGGCTTCTCGCCCGATCGCGGCTTCTCGCCGCGGCCCCCCTTCTTCGGATGCTTCGGCTCCGGGTGCGGGCGGGGCTTGCTCCTCTTGTAGTCGTGCACGAACATCTCGTCTTCCGCCCACTCGGTCGGGATCTTCTGCTTTATATAATCCTCGATCGCTTCCAGGTAGAAGGCGCCGTCCTCGTCGGCCAGTGAGATCGCTTTCCCCTCCGCGCCGGCGCGCGCAGTCCTGCCGATGCGGTGCACGTAGTCCTCGCAGTCCTGCGGCAGGTCATAGTTGATGACGTGGGAGACGCCGTCGATATGGAGGCCGCGGGATGCGACGTCGGTGGCGATCATGATCGGGAGCGTGCCGTCCTTGAAATCCTCGAGGATCTTCAGGCGCTTTCTCTGCTCCACGTCACCGGAGATGACCCGGCAGGGGAAGTCGTTGGCGCGCAGGCGGTCCTGGAGGAACTCCGCCTCCCTCTTCGTGTTCACGAAAACCATCGTGCGCGCCATCCCTTCCTTGCGCAGGAGCCCGAGGAGGAGGGGGAACTTCTCCTTGCGCGACACGTGGTAAAGGACCTGCTCCACGCGCTCCGCGGTCATCTGCTCCGGGGTCACCGAGACCTTTTCCGGCATGTTCATGAACTCGTAGGCGAGCTCCATGACGCGCGTGTTGAGGGTCGCCGAGAAGAGCATGTTTTGCCGCTTGTCGTAGTTGGGGAGTTTCCGGAGGATGTAGCGCAGGTCGGCGATGAAACCCATGTCGAACATGCGGTCCGCCTCGTCGATGACGAGCGCCTCCACTTCTCTCAGGGAGTAGACCTTTTGCTTCAGGTAGTCGATGAGGCGACCAGGGGTTCCGATGACCACATCGGCGCCGGCCTTCAGCGCGTCGCGCTGCTTCATGTAGTCGACGCCGCCGTAGATCGCCTGGATGGTGAAGCCGGTGTGCTTGCCGAGCGTCTGGGCGTCCTTCTCGATCTGCACCACCAGCTCGCGCGTCGGGGCAAGGATGAGCGCCCGCGGGTTTTGAGGCGTGCCGGACCTTTCCTGGCTGAGGAGCCTGGTAAAGAGGGCGATGAGGAAAGCTGCGGTCTTGCCGGTGCCCGTTTGGGCCTGGCCGGCTACGTCTTTGCCGGAGAGTGCAAGAGGCAGGGATTTTTCCTGGATGGGGGTGCAGTCGGTAAAGCCCGTTTCCTCGATCCCCTTCTGTACCAGTGGGGGGAGGGGCAATTCTGCGAATTTCATGATGGCTTTTTCCTTTTTTTACCTGATTTCAAGAGGATATCATTAACATAAAGTGCCGTAAATGGCAATGCGAAAGGGTGCGAGGCGGGATTTAATGCGGCATCGCTTCGGTGACCGAAGTGGGACATTGCGTAGCCGGGGGAGCCGCCACCCGTCCATGTCGCCGGGGGAGCCGCCACGTCCATGTAGGCCGGGATAAGCCGCCAGGCGTTCCCGGCAGTCCACAACAGACGCAGCCGCCCAGGTGGGAATGGTTGTAGTAGAGCAGGAGTAGGCGTCCCCTCCCTTCCAAGGGGAGGGTCAGGGTGGGGATGGCGTTAAACCGTCGTTGCCTGAGTCGAGCGCACCCCATCCCCCTCCTGTCCTCCCCCTTGAAAGGGGAGGGACGTAGCGCCGGCGGCTGAGGTTATATTGAACAGTTTCTGCACGTCCATAAGTAAAAGCGTCGGTCGGGGATGCGGCGCCGACCCGTTTTTCCTCTTTTATCCCCGGCCCCCCCTGTGCTATTTTCTTCCGAGAAATCTCTGCAAAGGAAGCCCATGCAATCGTTTATTCAGATCGAATCCCCGAACTATCTCAAACTTGAAGCGCTCGCATCGCCGCCGGACTGGAGCGCCATCTTTGGCAACAACAACCCCATCGCGCTGGAGATCGGCTGCGGCATCGGCGACTTCATCCTCAAGACCGCCATCGATCACCCCAACGTCAACTTCATCGCCATCGACTTCTACAACAAGGGGTGCTGGAAAACCTGCCGGCGCCTGGACCGTCACGGCATAACGAACGTGCGGGTGCTGCGCGACGAGGCGCGTCTATTTATTACCGACCGCATCCCCAAGGGGAGCCTGTCGGCGGTGTACATCAACTGCCCCGACCCGTGGCCGAAGAAGCGGCACCGGAAGCGGCGCCTGGTAAGCAGCCACTTCCTGGAGTTCCTGCGCGAATACCTCGCCCCCGGCGCCAACTTCTACTTCGCCACCGACTTCGACGACTACGGCATCGACGTAGCGGAGTTCATGCCGCAGGTTTCAGGGTTCCGCAACGCCTTCGCGCCCGACCTCTACCGGCACGACTTCCCCGGCTACCACAAGTCGAAGTACATGCAGAAGTTCCTCGCCGAAGGAAAGAACATCTTCTTCGTGCACTACAAGCTCGCCCCCGGCTCACTCTGATCCACTCAAGAGGGCCCTCGATTCAGAGGGCCCTTTCACTTCCTTCTTCTCTTTCTCGCCCCCTCATCATCGCCCTATATTTAGTACGTCGGAACTGATTTTTGCCCTCGTCGATCCGCGTGATACGCGCTACTGCGTTTGCTCACCCAATCGCCCCTTTGTGGTTGACATTCCTGTTAAACGGCGTGTACAAGCAAGGTCGTTTTGCAAGAGTGCGAGGTGAGTCGATGGCATTGAGCGAGCAGAAAAGGATGCTGCTGCAGGGCAACGAGGCACTGGCGCGAGGACTGGTGGAGAACGGCTGCGTGGTCGCCGCCTCGTACCCCGGTACCCCCGCTTCCGAGATCCTCTCCGCGATACAGAAATGGCAGGCGGCCGAAAAGGTGCCGATGCACGTGGAGTGGGCGGTAAACGAGAAGGTTGCGCTGGAGATCGCCTACACCGCCAGCCAGACCGGGCTGCGCGCCATGACCGCGATGAAGCAGGTCGGCCTGAACGTCGCCTCCGACCCCCTCATGAGCGCCGCCTACCTCGGCGTCGTCGGCGGCTTCGTCGTCGTCAGCGCTGACGATCCCGGCCCCCATTCTTCCCAGACGGAGCAGGACAGCCGCCTCATGGCGATGCTGGCGAAGATTCCGGTCCTTGATCCGGCGTCCCCTGCCCACGCCCGCGAGCTGGCCGCTGTCGCATTCGAACTCTCCGAAGCATTCCGCGTCCCGGTCATGCTGCGCCCCACGACGCGAGTCTGCCACGCCTGCCAGGACCTGGAGCTGAAGCCGGTGCAGGATCTGGCGCGCGTCGCCGATTTTCAGAAAGATCCCGCCCGCTGGACCGCCACACCAAAGTTCCGCTACCAGCTGCACCTCCAGCTCAATCAGAAGCTCGCGGACATTGCCGCATACCCCCCCACCGCCCCGATCTGCCATAACCCCCACGTCACCAGCCGAAAGGCAGTCGTCGCCTCCGGCCCCGTCGCGAGCTATGTGAAGGAGACCCTCGACGATCTTGGCCTGTGGGACTCCCTTTCCTTCTACCAGGTCGTCCAGCCCTATCCGCTGCACACAGAATTCAGCGCGCAGGTCCTGGAGAAGCACGACGAGATCCTCGTTCTCGAAGAGACGACCGGCGTCATCGAGATGCAGTTCAGGGAGCGCAACAAGGTGCGCGGCAAGCTGAGCGGCGCGGTGCCGGAGGCGGGCGAGCTTCTCCCCGAGACGGTGGAGCGGATTGTTGCCGGGTTTGCCGGGGTGCCTGCGTCCCCCGTCCCCCAGGTGGCGCAGCAGGGTGGCAGGCGCCCGACGCTCTGTCCCGGATGCCCGCACCGGGCGAGCTTCTACGCCATCAAGAAGGCGGCGCCGAAGGGGATCTACCCGAGCGACATCGGCTGCTACACCCTCGGGGTCAATCTCGGCGCGGTGGACACCTTCATCTGCATGGGGGCCGCGGTCAGCCAGGCCGCCGGCTTCTACCATTCCTACCGCATCGGGAACCAGTATCCGGACATCGTCGCCACCA
Organism: Geomonas sp. RF6; assembly: GCF_021044625.1. Lineage (NCBI taxonomy): Bacteria > Pseudomonadati > Thermodesulfobacteriota > Desulfuromonadia > Geobacterales > Geobacteraceae > Geomonas > Geomonas sp. RF6. The sequence goes on from NZ_CP087999.1 coordinate 3,066,201, forward strand.
TCGGCGATTCCACCTTCTTCCATGCCGGGATCCCGCCACTGATCGACGCGCTGGCGCAGGGTGCGCGCTTTGTCCTCGTCATACTCGACAACACCACGACCGCGATGACCGGCAACCAGCCGACACCCGCACAGGGGACGCCGTCGGGCCAACCGGTGGAGATAGAGCAGATTGTGAAAGGCTGCGGCGTCCGATTCTGCAAGACGGGCGACCCCCTCGATCTTCCCGGTTTCACCGCTCTGGTAAAGGAAGCGGTCGCCTTTTCCCATTCGGAGGGGGTAGCGGTGCTGATCGCCAAGAGCCCCTGCCTTGTCGACCGCAGCCAGCCCCGCAAGAAGAGGCCGCAGCCGGTCGTCGCCGAAAAGTGCACCGGCTGCCAGGTGTGCACGAAGCGCTTCGAATGCCCGGCTCTGGTATTTGACGAATCGACGGGGAAGGTAGCGGTCGATTCGATGATCTGCAGCGGCTGCGGGGTGTGCCTCGACGTCTGCCCCGTCGGTGCCATCGTCAGCAGGGAGGAGGGATGATGAAGCAGCAACTCGTCCTGAGCGGCCTCGGCGGCCAGGGGATTCTCTTTGTCACGCGGCTCCTTGCGGAGACGGCGATCGCCAAGGGGTACCCGGTTCTGACCTCGGAGACGCACGGCATGGCGCAGCGCGGCGGCGTGGTGATCTCACATCTGAAGGTGGGGGACTTCGCCAGCCCGCTGGTGCGCCCGGGGCAGGCCGACGCGCTCCTCTCCCTCAAGGGGGAGACGCTCCCCCTGCACCTGCATTTTCTGAAGGATGGCGGATTCTTCTCAACCAACGCGAAATCGGTCCCGGCCGTTGCCGAAGGTATAAACGGAGTACTTGTCGATGCCGACAGCCTCGCGCTGCAGCTAAAGGACCCGCAGGCGGTCAACCTGATCGTGCTGGGGCGGACCGTGGCGCAGCCGGGAAAGCTTTTTTGCACTGCCGAGGATATCGAGGATGCCCTGAGAGAGAGGATGAAGGGGAAGGAAGCCGCGCTCGCCCGCGCGTTGGCGGCGTTTCGTGCCGGACTCGAAGCGTAAGGGGCGCCGCGTCATCCCTGCACGTTCAGGATTCGAAAGGAGTAACAAACGTAATGCTGAAAAGGTTTCCTGCGAAAGTCTCTTCCGCCGCCGAACTGGAGGCGTTCCAACTCGAGGGGCTGAAATGGAGCGTCGAGCACGCCTTTGAGAACAACCCCTTCTACAGGGAAAAGCTTACGGCCGCCGGGGTGACCCCCGCCTCCATCAAGAGCCTCGACGACCTGAAGCGCCTTCCCTTCCTCGCTGCGCAGGACCTCGCCGACGGCTACCCCTTTGCACTGCGCAGCGCCCCTTTCAGCGATCTTGTCCGCATCCACGCCTCATCAGGCACCACCGGAAAGCGCAAGGTGCTCTGCTACACCCAGAAGGACCTGGACGACTGGCAGTACATGTTCGCCCGCTGCTACGAGCTCGCCGGGCTGACCCGGGAGGACCGGGTGCAGATTGCGGTCGGCTACGGGCTGTGGACTGCAGGGGTGGGATTCCAGCAGGCATGCGAGAAGTTCGGCGCCCTCGCGATTCCTGTCGGGCCCGGGAACCTGGAGTTGCAGACGAGCCTTCTGATCGACCTGCAGGCGACCGTATTCTGCTGCACCGCCTCCATGGGGCTTCTGCTCGCCGAAGCGGTGAACGCGAAGGGGCTCAAGAACCAGCTCAACCTGAAAAAGATCATCCTCGGGGCCGAGCGCAGCAGCAATGCGGCACTGGAGACGATGAAAGAGTACCTCGGGGTGAAGGAGATCTACGACATCACCGGCCTCACGGAACTCTACGGCCCCGGCACCGGGCTCTCCTGCCGCTACGGCACCGGCATCCACTACTGGGCCGATCACTACATCCTCGAGATCCTCGACCCCACGACCCTGGAGCCGGTGGCGCCGGGAGAGGTGGGGGAGATGGTGTACACCACCCTTGGGAAGGAAGGGGCACCCCTCATCCGCTACCGTTCCCGGGACCTCACCCGTCTCCTGGAAGGGGACTGCCCCTGCGGGTGCTGGCTGCCGCGCCACGACAGGATTCTCGGGCGCTCCGACGACGTGGTGATCTTCCGCGGCGTGAACGTGTACCCGGGACAGGTCGACGAAGTCTTGAATGCCGTGCAGGGGATCGGCAGCGAGTACCAGGTCTTCTTTGACCACCATGAAGATGGCAGGGACTACATGCTGGTGCGCGTCGAGCGGGCGAAAAACGGCGACGCGCTCCCGGACGACAAGATCATGAAGCAGATCGTCTCCGGCATCAAGCACACCCTGATGATCTCCTGCTCGGTAGAGCTGGTGGAAAACGGCACGCTGCCCCGCTCGGAAAGGAAGACGAAGAGGATTTTCGACAATCGGAAGTTCGAGTAAGGGCACAAACGGTTTTTCCGGAAATTCAGCGGAGCCTCAGTACATTTCCACGAAGCGCTGACGAGGCCCTCGCGTTCCCCCCTTTGCGAAGGGGGGACAGGGCAGCGTTGTCCGGTTAGGTTCTTGCTCTCTGAAATCTTTGATATTGCTGTACTTTTTGCTTGACATCTGTTGAAGGGTGGCGCGCGCCGCGTTCGTAACTACGTAATTCGGGAGTGGTTACGACATGCGTCCCTTCAGCAGACAAAAGCCTCAGAATCCTTATGAATTTAATAGACTTCTCGACCCAGTAAAGAGATCATGCACCCCTGTTTCTCCACTTACATCGAGAGGTTACCGACCGTTGCAACTGTCATTCGACGATCAGCTAAAGGCCCTTGTCTACTACCATCTCCAGGAATTCTCTTCTGGAAGAGAACTGATCCAGGCCCTGGAACAGGACAATTTCGCCAAGGAATGTGTTGCGCCACCTAAAGGCGTTAAAAAATCCGCGTTTTTTGAGGCTATCAACACACGTGGACTCGAACAACTCACTGAAATCTTTGGAGCACTGGCGAAAGAGGCTCGCAAAGTCATTCCCGCCCAACACGCAGAACTTGGCAACCTTGTTGGCATCGATGGATCTGTCATCGACGCTTTGATGTCGATGGATTGGGCGCAGTACTCAAGCACTCACAATAAAGCCAAAGCCCACGTAGGCCTTGATCTGAACCGTGGTGTGCCGACGAGTGTGGTCGTGACTGACGCTAACCAGGTGGAGCGGCAGTATGTAGACCGTATCCTCCAGCCTGGCGAGACTGCTGTCCTTGATCGAGGGTACCAATGCAACGCCGACTTCGATCAGTGGCAAGAAGACGGCAAACTCTTTATTTGCCGCATCCAGCAGAGAGCCAGAAAGAAGGTCGTCCGTCAAAATCCTCTTCCGCACAGTGACATCGTCTTTTATGACGCCATCGTTATTCTGGGCAAGAAGGGGCTCACTGAAGGGCAGAAAGAGCTCCGAGTAGTTGGCTATCGCGTTGACCGAAAGGAATACTGGGTTGCGACAAACCGCTATGACCTTACCGCTGAACAGGTGGCCGAAGCATACAAACTACGTTGGAACATAGAGACCTTCTTTGGCTGGTGGAAACGATACCTCAACGTCTACCACTTAATCGCCAGAAGCCAGTATGGCATGATGGTGCAGGTCCTCAGTGGACTTATCACTTACCTTCTCCTGGCCATTTACTGCCAAGAACAGCATAACGAGCGGGTGAGCATCAATCGTGTCAGAGAGCTAAGAAACAAAATCGCTAGTGAAGCTGCTGGAATGGCAGCTGAAGCCTCTAGACTGCGAAAAAATGAGGCCAAAAAAAACCGAAAAAAGCAGAAACGACGCAAAGCAAAAACCTAACCGGACAACGCTGGGGACAGGGGGGATTTGCCTTGGTTCTGCCGTGCGCCCTAGCAGTTGAGTGAGCGGGCTGAACAAAAAAATGGGGATGCGTTTCCGCACCCCCCATGGAGGATCTACTGTTCTCGGTGAGGCCGGCGGCACTTTGGTGCCGCCGGCTTTTTTTATATGCGCTTCTTACCTAAACTACGGCACTACCTGGAAAGGCCGCATCATGTCGTTGTCCTCGTGGTCCAGGATGTGGCAGTGCCATACATATCCCGGTCCCTCCGTGGCGTCGAAGGGGTACCCCGGTCCCGCCGCCCCCGCCGGTGTGTCGGTCGGTGCAAAGCGCACCGCGATGCGGGTCACCTCGCCCGGGTTCATCCGTACCGTGTCTTTCCACCCTGCTTCATTCAGATCAGGCGGAGAAGGTTTCCCGACCAGGTACGGTGCGGGGTCAGGGTTGCCACCGGGAGGGGGGCCGGCCGCAGGGATGAACGCTCCGCCAGGGAATGCCCGCTCGTAATCCTTCAGGTATTTCCCAGCCTGGTACTTCTGGCGGCTCAGCAGCTGGTACTGGACCAGGTGCAGGTGGATCGGGTGCGTGTCGCCGGTGGTGTTGATGATCTCCCAAACCTCTGTCGACCCCACCCTCGGCTTTTCAGACACCGGATCCATGAAGTGGCTGTTGTTGAGGAGCACCTCCATCGGCCCGCCCATCCCCATCACCTCGTTCAGCGTGAGGCGCCGCACCGGAGTCGAAGCCGTCACCGTTGGCGCCAGCCGCACGATCGGCGTGGGACGCAGAGCCGTTACAGCCGAGGGATCGAGACTGGTATCCATACCGCTCAGCGGGAGTGCCACCACGACCTTCATGATCTGCCCGAGTGTTGCCGGATCGGGCACTGTGCCGGCCGGGAAGGGGGCCTTCGCGCTGTTTTGCAGGATGAGCTCGCTCCCTGCTGCCATCCCGCTGAAGTCGACGATGACGTCGGCCCTCTCCCCCGGCGCGAGGGTCAATGCCGCGAGCTTCACCGGGGTGTCCAGCAGCCCGCCGTCGGTGCCGATCTGCCAGAAGACCGGTGCTTTCCCTTTCTGCGCGGACCACGAAAGGGTGTAGAAGCGGGCATTGGAGCCGTTCAGCAGGCGCAGGCGGTAGCGGCGCGGCTCCACGTTCAGGAAGGGCCAGGTCTTCCCGTTCACGACGATGACGTCCCCGAAGAACTCAGGGTTCCAGTACGGATGATCCTCGGGATTGGTCGGGGGGCCGTTGAGGCCGGCGGGGGAGCCGTCCGGGAAGAGGAGCTGCCCCGCGGTGTCGAACTGGCGATCCTGTATGGCGATCTCGCGCTCGTACGGGCCGCTCGGAAGGTTCGCCGGCTCGTTGACCGGGTCGCGCAGCAGGTAGAATGCGGCGAGCCCGCCGTAGACGTTGGTGCGGGTGGTGCCGAGCGCGTGGTCATGGTACCAGAGGGTGGTGGCCTCCTGGCCGTTCGGGTAGGTATAGACCGTGCCGGGAAAGGTTGCGCCGACCTGGGCGAGATTTGGGGTGAACCACCCCTGCGGGCCGCCGTCGAAGCGGGAGGGGACCTCGCCGCCATGCAGGTGCACGACGGTCGGGACCGGTCCCGCGTACGGGCTGAAGCAGTCATCCCGGTCGGCGCTCATCATGCACTGGAGGCCGAGCGGGTCGGCCCAGTGCAGCGTCTGGTCGATGGTCATGTGCCTCTGCAGGACGGGATCGACCAGGTTGTTGTAGTAGGTCACCGTCGTCGGCACGCCGCGCACCGCCTCGATGGTCGGGCCCGGATAGCTGCCGTTATACCCCCACACCATGGTAGCAGGGAAACCCGCCGGCAGGACCTGCTGGGTGAACTCCGACATGGTGATGCTCTGGGCGGGCCCGAACAGTTTTCCCGGCGCAGGTAGCTGGTCCACATACTTCGGGATGCTCTTTGGATTGAGAGGCTGCTGGGGCTCCTGCACGGACCCGAGCGCGGCCGACCCAACTGATAGCACCGCCAGGCAGGCGAGATAGGTTGCAACTCTTTTCCCTTTCATGGTCGTCTCCTCCCGGCTCTTAATCTGATCGAGATAGCAATCCCTCTACTTCTGTGATTGAAACAGGACCTTTGCATACCTGCAGTGCGGGGATCATGCCATATTACTTTCGCTCAAGGTAAGGTGCTGGAAATACTGAGTAAAAAGGCAGGTGCTGCTCTCTGTAGGCGGGGATAAGGGTGCGCGTTTTTGTGCACGGCAGCTGTTTGGAAGGATCTTTGTACAGCCGTTATTTCATGAAAGGAGACGGGAGAAAGAAGTTATTGCGGGGTTTGAATAAGGAGGTTGAGCAGAGGGATTGGATCACTTCCGGACGCTACTCTCCGGAGAGCTCCTGTACCACGCGGTGGACACCGGCGGTTACCCGCGCCATCCTCTCGTAGTCGAGCTTGTCCGGCGTATCCTGCGCGTCGTGGTAGTAGGGGTATCGGAAGGGAGCCGTGTCGGTGATCATCACTGCAGGATACCCTTCCTGCCAGAAGGACCAGTGATCGGACCAGCCGATACCCGGAACGACATCAGGGGCCGCTAGACCTTCGGAGGGAAAGGGCGTCGTTTTCCGGAAGGTGCGGATGACCCGGCGCAGCAGGTTGCAGGACGGAAGGTTACTCACCATCCCGATGAAATTTCCGGTATCGGGATAAAAGCTGCTGAAGGGGGCAGGATACTGCTGGCTGCCATGCGCGTCGGAGTAGTAGCCGATCGTCTCCAGGGAGAGCATCCCCGCGATCTTGTCCCCGCGCTTTCGGGCGCCTCGGGTGTACACGCGGCTCCCCATCTCTTCGCTCAGAAACCACGGCGGCTCCTCGTTCACAAACGCCACCAGCCGGACGGTGCGTGCAGGTTTCTGGTCGCGCAGGAGCCTCGCCAGTTCGAGAACCGCGGCTACGCCTGAGGCGTTGTCGTTGGCCCCCGGAGCTCCCGCGACCGAATCGTAGTGAGCTCCGACGACGACGATTTCCTCGGCGTGGGATGTTCCCTTCAACTCGGCCTCGATGTTCACCATCTCCCGCTCGCCGATACGGTACGGCTCTTTTCTGACAGCGTACCCTTGAGCCCCCAGTTCCTTTTCGATATAGGCCGCGGCATGCTGCAACTCCTTGTAGTGCGTGGTGTTGCGCTCGCCGATATCCTTCGCCAGCACCGTGACATGCTGTCGCAGCCGCTTTGCCAGTTCCGTCTCCTCCTCTGTCAGCGGGGGTAGAGGGCCTTTATGGGAGCGGCCGGGCATGATGGTCATGCACCCTCCGGTGGTGCAGATGATGACGAGGATCATGAGGCAGATGACGGCGACCGGGACGCCATGTCGAGCTGCTGATTTCACAGGGGCTCCATCTTTTCAACGGCGTATGCAGGTTCACCGGAAAAGGTTAAGGCCGGCTTTTATGCCGGAAACGCTGCGCTTATTCCGGCCTACATTGACGTCGCATAAATGTAGGCCGGGATAAGCCAAAGGCGTTCCCGGCATGTCCACATCCATTCCAGCGAACCCACGGTTTACGTCCCCTCACAGGAGTAGGCGAGGCATCACGTCCCCCCCTTTGCGAAGGGGGGACAGGGGGGATTTGTTTCGAAAACTCCGGCACCTGCGCCCGCACCGCCCCATGCATCCCTTCACATCTCCGCCGGGAAGTAGTTCACCAAGTGCCCCTTGATGGTGGCGCCGAAGTCTTCCTCGCGGTCGCCGCGGTACACCATCGACGAACCTATTTCCGCGGCAAGGATGGCGAAGAGGTACTTCTGCGGCAAACGCGTGAGCCTCTGCCGGTACTTGCGCTCCTCGCGCAGCATCCTCGGGAGGTGCGACAGGATTGCCCGGCGGTAGAGGGGCTGCAGGCAGAGCTCCGGGTGGTCCTGGAAAAAGTGGAAGATCATGGCGTACAGCTCGTTCATCTCCGTGCTGAGCTCGTCGGAGAACTCGGTACAGCACGTCCCGCCGGGCTGTTCCCGCCGCCTGCGCAGGATGAGCCGCGCCTCCTCCGCCGCCCGCTTCTCCAAAATCTCCAGCACGTCGCGCACATAGCGCTCCTTCTCCGCCAAAAATTCCTTCTCGCTCAGCAGCAGGTTCGCGATGATCTCGTAGGAGGAGGAAATAACGCCGCACTTGTTGGCGGAGGCGTCGCGCATGATGATGACGCCTCGCTTCTGCAGCTGCAGGCGGGCCTCCGGCGTGATGAACGAGTTCGCTCCCTCCACAATGACACGGGCGGACGGGATCCCCTCCGAGAGGAAGTAGCGCTCCCAGTTGTCCTTGTCGATCGTCTCCGGCCGCCCCCCGGCGGGAATGAAAAGATCGGCCTCCACGGTGAAGGGGAGCTCCTCATAGGCGCGGGAGAATTCGTCGGTGGACATCCATTCCTCTTCCAGCCCGGCCGGGGTGCGGGTGACCTTGCGAAAGAGATCGCGCACTCCTTCCCGGCGGCTCCCGGAGCGGAAGATCATGAAGCCGCCAAGGTGCAGCGCCTGCGGATTGAAGCCGTCCAGGTCCTGCTTCAGCACGATGCGTGAGAGCTCCTCCCGATCCGCGCCGAACGGGTCGTAGACTGCGGCGGTGCCGTCGAGTATGAGGCGTATCTTCACCTCGGGCGCTCTGTCGAGAAGGATCCGGATTGCGTTTCCCGCCACGTCGCCGTTTGTCCCCCCGGTGAACTTCACCGTGAAGGGGTCGCGATAGATGTCGATCCCCACCTCCGCCATGGTGATCTCGGCGAACTTTACCACCCCTGTCGAGGTGACGCCGTACTCCTTGTGGTTGATCCCCACCTGCTTGCTGGAGATGATGCCGATCCCCAGGATGTAGCCGCGCTTGCGGGAGAGCTGCGCGATATTCTCGATCATGGTGTCGTGCAGGTTCTCGTCGGGACCGAGCTCGATCGGCTCGTCCTGCCGGTAGTAGTCGACGACTGCCGGGTCGCGCGCCACGCCGTTTTTGGTGATGAAGACATCGAGGAAGGCGTTGGCGACGCCGTACTGCAATTTGTACAGTCGCGGGTACTCCATCTCCCGCTCACCGCTGCGCTTCAGGTCGGAGGCATCGAGGATGAGGACGAGTTTCGAGCCCCCCTCGTAGATGTCCTTGTTCTTCAGGTGCTGGGTGTGCGCGAGCACGAAATTTTCCCGGAAGATGGTATTGGCGTTGGTGGTGAAGTCGTCGGCGTTGCGCGCGATGACCGTGCGCCAGCCGCCGCGGGCGATGTCGGAGAAGCCGATGTGATAGCCAAAGCCGTAGCGGCTGAAGAAGAAGGTTACCCGGAAGGGGATCGCCTGGGGGAGGTCCGCGGTGAATTCGTCGCCGAGTTCCACGAGATAACCCGGGTCGAGCCGGAAGGCGAGCGCCTGCTTGTTGAGGACGAAGAAGTTCGTCTTCAGGGTGTGCTTGATAAAGATGAGGCAGCAGCGGTAGATGGTGCGCCGCACCTCGTCGAGGTAGCGATGCCCCGTGTTGTACCCCTCCACCGCCAGCCGCGTCTCCTCCAATGTGGCGCGATAGACGCCGTCGCGGTCCACCAGTTGCGGATCGAAGCGGGCCTTGAAGAGCTTCACCAGTTCGAGCGCGATCTCCGGGTGGGAGAAGAAGGCGCTCTGCACGTGGTCGAGCCCGAAGCGGTCCGGGTCTGTGTGGGCGAGGTTCGTGTGGCAAAAGGCGATGAAGGTGTCGATGAGGGATGCTTCCCCGCCGCTCATGATCCCTGTGGTCAAAAAGCTGTGGTAGCCCTGCCCCCTGGTGGAGATGATCTGCGTGTTGTAGAGCTCCTCCTGCAGTCTGCTGAACATGTCGGAGCCGCGGTCCAGCGGTTCCGCCGAATGCCGCGCCACGTAGAAGGTGCCGAGGAAATAGGGGTGGAAGCCGTTTGAGACCGTAAGACAGTAGGCCCGGTTCACCCCGATCCCCAGCCGGTGGAAGACCTCCATGATCTGCAGGAGAAAGTCCGTCTGCGGCGGGTTCGCCACCGCGAAGTGGATCCGCGATTCGTTGCTGCTCTTCGCCGGCTCGACGTCGACGTAGAGCCCTCCGCTACGAACCACTTTTTGCAGCAGCTGGAGCACCTGCGCGACCCTGAGAGGAGAGGAGTACCTCACGTATCGCTCGTTGTTCACCCAAAGGATGGCGAGGAGCCGTTCGAACTCCTTCATTTCGAAGTCCGGGTACGTTTCCTTCAGCTGTTTCGCATGCCGTTCCGCGAGGTCTCGCGGTATCTTTGCCTCCCGCCATTTGAGGACTTCTTCGTTCCCCTTCCTGTCGAATTCGAATCGCTGGATCTCCAGCTCCTGCGCCATCCCCGGTATGGGCCCCTCGGAATGGGTGAACATGGCGTAGGAAATCTCGCGGTCGTGCCAGTGGCTCAGCGTGTCGTACAGTGAGCCCGGCACGTTGACCCGGGCGAGGATGAGCATCTTTTCGCGGTCAGCGAGGATCAGCTGGCGGTTGTAGCGCAGGGAGCAAAGCTCCCGTTCCAAAAGGAGCAAGGCCTGGGGCTCGTCCTGCATAGCGACGAAAAAGTGCGGGGTGATCTGCTCCCTCAGCCACTTCCTGTTTTGCGCCATTTCACATGCGAGGTCGTTTTCTTCGGTGAAGTTCTGGTCCATGGCGGTACCCCTCTGAGACATCTCATTTCCTGCAAAGCCAGTATAGCAGCGGTTCTACGTCTTCCTATCAGTTTTTATCATGAAAGGCAAAAGCTACATCCACCGCAAAGGCGCAAAGGGCGCAAAGGGAAAATCCGCAAAGGAAAGGCTCTTCATGGATTCTGGAAACCATGATGTGTGTCCTATCAAAGGCGCAGGCGAGACCCTCACGTTCCCCCCTTTGCGAAGGGGGGACAGGGGGGATTTGCCTTTGATGCCACCTCGGCCGCACAAACACCGCCTCTTTCCAGTTGAAAGACTCCCCACGAGCGGTTATTATGCCCCCGGTTTCCAAGGGGGTAGGGAGTGCAACACGAATCGAAGTATCTGACGGCGGGAATACCGGGCACCGGCGGGGTCATCAAGGAGACACCGGAGGACTTCGTCGTCGAGGAGATCCCGGCCTATCTTCCGAGCGGTCAAGGTGAGCACTGCTACGCGGTGATCGAGAAGCGCGGCATCGCCACGCTCGAGGCGCTCCGGCGCATCTCGCGCGCTCTCGGAGTCCAGGAGCGTGACATGGGGTACGCGGGAATGAAGGACGCGCAGGGGCTGACCCGGCAGACCATCTCCATCCCGAGAGTCTCTCCCGACGCAGTGCGCGCCCTGCAGATACCCGGAGTCGCTGTCCTTTCCGCCGCCATGCACGGAAACAAGCTGAGGCTCGGCCACCTGAAGGGGAACCGCTTCACGGTCCGCGTCCGGTCCGTTGCCGGTAACGCCCCCGCCCTTGCCGAGGAAACGCTGGAGATCGTCCGGAGGCGCGGCCTGCCCAACCGTTTCGGCGTGCAGCGCTACGGCGTCCAGGGAAACACCCACCTGATCGGCGCCTGCATGCTGCGCGGCGACTATCGCGCCGCCGTCGATACCGTCATCGGCGATCCAAAAGCGGTGGCGGACGAGAGGTGGCGGCTGGCGATCGAGGCATACCATCGGGGCGAGCTCGCCGAGGCGCTTTCTCTCTTTCCGCCGCACTTCCGCGTCGAGCGCGACCTGATCGACCGCCTCCTGAAGAGGCCCGATGCGTGGCAGCAGGCCTTCAACGCCGTCCAGCCGCGCATGAAAAGGCTTTACCTCTCCGCGTTCCAGTCCTTTCTCTTCGACAAGGTGCTCGATGGGCGTCTCGACACGCTCGATCGCATCCTGCCCGGCGACATTGCCTTCAAGCATGAAAATGGAGCCTGCTTCATCGTGCAAGACGCCGAAGTGGAACAGACCCGTGCCGACTCCTTCGAAATTTCCCCCACCGGACCGATGTTCGGCTGCACCATGATGGAGCCCTCCGGAGAACAGCTGGAGCTGGAACAGGGGGTGCTGGAGGCGCACGGGGTGACGCGGGAATCCTTCGCGCTTCCCGGCGCGCTGCGGATGGACGGCGAACGGAGGGCGCTCAGGGTGCCCGTTTCGGAGACCGTGGTGCAGGGGGAAGGGGAGAATCTCGTGCTGAGCTTCGCCCTGCCGCGCGGCTCCTATGCCACCTCCCTCCTTCGGGAGATCATGAAGGTCGAGTAAGCCGAGAGTGAAAGCGGCTGACGGGCGAGTGCCCGTTGGCGAAATGAAATCGGGGTGTTATTGTGGCTGCCGTCCCGGGGGGAGTTCCCCCTGAAACCGAGCTTCTGGCGGTGCTGAAAAAGAGTCTCTACGAGCGCACCCGCCGGCTCGACCCGACGCAGACGCTGGAATTGATCCAGCATCTGAAGGAGTGGGTCGCCGAAGAGGTGACGTTCGAGGAAGGGGCTGCGGCCTCTCTCGGGAGGCTCCTCTCCGAGCTCAGCTTCTCGCAGTTCGTCGACCAGCTCCCCCCTCTCATGAACAGCTTCGAGCGGCTCGTTTCCGCCTACTTCGTCAGGCGCGGCTCCGTCTCCGGCTTTTACAGTTTCTGCAACGTGTGGCGCGAGAGGCTGATCCGCAGGACCCTTCTTCTCGCGGAAGAGGGGCTGGAGCTGAACGACCTGGGCCGCCCCCCGGCGCCCTACGCGCTCCTAGCCTCCGGCATGGCGGGACGGCGCGAGCAGACTCTCGAGGACGCGTCCCGCTACTTCCTGATATGGAACGGAGATCCCGCCGACTATTTCAACCAGTTTGCCTACCGCATCCTAGCCATTTTGCAGCAGTGCAGCCTCATCGGGCGCAACGCCGCCGACTTCCTCGGGAAGGTCCTGTGGCGCGGCTCGTACGGGGATTGGGAATGCTGGGTGGCGGGGGACGATGGAATCGCTTCCGACGAGCCCTCCCGGCGACTGGAGCTTCTCGCGGATCTGCGCTTCATAGCGGGGGACCATGGGGTAGGGGAGCAGGCGCTGCGCCAGGCCCAGGCGACGCTGGAGAGAGCGCGCGGAACAGAAGCATATCAGTCGATGGCGCAGCGGGCGATCGGTGCCGACCTCGCTCTCACCATAGCCGGAAACGTGCGGCTGGAGCGGAGCGGCGTCCATGCCGGGTGCGTCGATCTCACAGCTCACGCCATGCGCCCTCTGGTCTCCCTCGTGCGCTTCCTCGCGGTCCAGCACGGGCTCGAGGCCGCCCCGACGGCAGGGCGGATCGAGGCCTTGGAGGCAATCGGGGCGCTGGAAGAGGATCTCGCCCGCGCCCTTTCCGATGCCCACGATCTCTTCGGAACTCTGAAGATCCGCAAGGAAATCGCACTGCAGCCGCCGTATGTGGATCCGGCGGAGCTGACGCCCGCCGAGCAGCAGCGTCTGCGCGCGGGGCTCGAATCAGTGCGGCGGTTGCAAAAAGCCACGCGACGCGTGCTGGCGACGCAAAAGCGAAAGCCGGCCGAAGTGTTGCGAGTCGCGCTCACCGAGCAGGCAGAAGTGGGGTAGCCGCTGCGGCCCTGTTCGTGAATGGTTTTCCGGAAATTCCGGGTATGTGTCCCCTTGACGGAGTGGGGGGTGGCCTTACGTTCCCCCCTTTGCGAAGGGGGGACAGGGGGGATTTGCCTTTGCTAGGCCATTCACCCAACGGGGCTTCACTCTGAGTTGCCCCAAAACTCCCGCAGTTCTGAAGGCTGGAGTACCCGCCAGATAAAAAGCCAAAGGATAAGAAGGATGACGCAGAAAGCAAAAAAGAAGCTCCAACTGAAAGCGCCTGCAAAGGTGAACTACCGTCTCGACGTGCTGCGCCGCCGTGAGGACGGCTACCACGACCTCCGTATGGTGATGCAGAGGGTGAACCTTTGCGACGACGTGGAAATAGCGCTGACCGAGACGCCCGGAATCCGCGTAGTCTGCAACACCCCCGGCGCACCGGACGGAGAGGGGAACATCGCGTGGCGCGCCGCGAACGCGCTGCTGGCGCTTTCCCCCTGGAAAGGCGGGATCGACATCTCCATCACCAAGAAGATCCCGATCGGCGCCGGCCTCGGAGGGGGCAGCTCCGACGCCGCGACCGTGCTGATGGGAGTAAACGAGCTCCTGGATCTTTCCCTCTCCGAGGAGCGGCTACGCGAGATCGGCGTCAAGCTCGGCGCCGACGTGCCGTTTTTCATCTTCAAGAAGACCGCCATAGCCGAAGGTATCGGCGACCGGCTGACCGCGCTCGAAGGGATGCCGAAGCTGTGGGTCGTGCTCGTCAATCCCGGGATACACATCTCCACCGGCTGGGTCTATCAAAGTTTGAGATTGACAGGTGAGAAGGTCGCTGCTAATATTCCCCGGCTGTACGGCGGAGTAGGCGATGTTTGCGCGATACTGTCGAACGATCTGGAGCAGGTGAGTTTCGAGCGGTACCCGGCATTGCCGGCGCTGAAGGAAGAGCTCCTGACGGTAGGTGCTGCAGGGTCGTTGATGTCCGGCAGCGGCTCAACAGTCTTCGCCCTTTTTGAAGAAGAAAAAACTGCCAAAGCCGCCGCCGCCGAAATAGGCAAGCGTCATGGCTGGTTGTCAGTAGCCGTAGAAACGTTATAAAAGAATATTATTGGGGCGTCGCCAAGCGGTAAGGCACCGGATTTTGATTCCGGCATTCCCAGGTTCGAATCCTGGCGCCCCAGCCAGTAATAAAAGAGGGTTAGCACCACAAGGTGCTAACCCTCTTCGCTTTTGTGAGATGATGCAGATTCTGACGCGCGATCATTACGGGGGCAACTGCCTCGATCTCGCTGTAGCCGCCAATTATCCCTCACTTCTGCTTCTGGAAAGCGATACAACTTCTTATATACGCGCTTTCCTTCTCTTTCCCCTTTAGAAAACTTATGAACTTATGGGCGTCCCTCTTCAGTCCTGGGCGTCCCTCTTCAGTCCCCCGGCAGCAAGGGCCGCCTCCAGGTCGGAGATCGTCACCCCATGAGGTGCTGCGGCGACGACATTCTCTATCTGCCGTAATTCTTGCTCGGAAAGTTGCTTCGGCACGATGGCTGCCCTTTGCGTCACGAAAATGGTATTTGTGACGTTATATAGCCCTTCGTGACGCTAAAAGCAACTTTCGTGACGCAAAAAGCTTTACTCGGGTGCCAATGCGACACGAAAGGTATGGCCACAGATCGTTCAACGGAAGCAGGGCTTTTATCGCCCAAGCAGATACTGTATCCCACGTTTTTGGAGCAAATTTGGAGCAGTGCCACCCAAAAAGCCACCATTTTTGCCCTTGCACGATCATCCGGGGTAAAATGAGATGTGCTGTGATCAAGTGGTTATGCTCGCAAATTGCTGGCAAAAATTGTCCCAATGAAAATTTTGATTCCGGCATTCCCAGGTTCGAATCCTGGCGCCCCAGCCAGTAATAAAAGAGGGTTAGCACTGAACGGTGCTAACCCTCTTCGCTTTTGTGAGATGATGCAGATTCTGACGCGCGATCATTACGGGGGCAACTGCCTCGATCTCGCTGTAGCCGCCAGTTATCCCCCACTTCTGCGTCTGGAAAGCGATACAACTTCTCGTATACGCCCTTTCCTTCTCTTTCCCCTTTAGAAAGCTTATGAACTTATGGGCGTCCCTCTTCATCCCCCAGGCCTGTTGTACATTTTGTGCGTTCTGCCACCCTTACCTGCCGACATTTTCTCCGTCGCCGATTAGCAGAGGTACACTTGCTATCCCCTTATATTCATAGATTGCCCTTGCCCGACAAATCAATCTTTTGTCTTGCGACAAGATAGCAGTACAAAAAGCGCCGTTTGCGATATGTTTCGCATCACTCATGACATTAGGGACTTTTTGTAGCTTTCGACATTTCCTTTCTGCCTGAAATCCAAGTATATCCATTACAGAACAACAACCTATTATGCCAAGATAAATTGGCCACTCATCGTATCCTTCCTTCTCAATAGGATCAAATCCAAAGAATTGATCGAGGCTCATCCCTGGGCATGATGGGCGAACGATCTCCCAAATCTTCAGTAGCTGATTTTGACCACTGATTGAACCAATAGCCCCTTTGCCGTCACCGAATGCTTTCCTAGTTTTTATGATGTCGTTGCCTGTTTTCAACATCTCTTCAATCATTGCAGCGAATCCTGTAGTGATAGAGTCTAATCTAGCAATGAACCCCTGCTGAGATGGTAAATCTTTAGTCAGATTAAAAAACGCTGCGGCAAGTGTAGCAGGAAGTTCTCTGAATGGACCTTCGTCGCTGCCGCCGTTCACCCATGCCACGAATGGGTCGAAGAGATTTTGGTAGTCTCCAAATCCACTGGTAGATTCAATATAAGAATTATAATGATGCAAAGGACTTCCGTCTTGCATTAATTTGGCAGTCCCAGATATTTTCAATCGAGCATTCAGCTCGAGGTCAAGTAACTTTGCATCCATGTCTTCTAGTGCAGACAGGTATTGTTTGGGATCAGAAGATCTTCGAATCTCAGCAAAGTGCTCCTTCGAATATACCCAACAAATCTCTGGGAATCTCGGCATGTGAAGTTTTCGCTCAACAAGTAACCCCACTATATTTTGGTCTACATAAACTAGATGCTTGTTCATGGCGCTCCTGTTCTGGTGCATTAGGGTGATGAGTTTGATCGGGCCTAACGCCAGATTTTCCAGTTACTCCGTGAGGCCGGATCGCCTAATGTCCAACTGCAGGCGCAAGGGGACTCCCGGGACACGAACACTAGATTCGCGGGGAAGAGAAGAGGACAGGCTACTTTTCAGAAAGTAGCCTGTCCTCTTTCTGCTCCCGATCCGGTTTGCGACATCACGCAGTGCGGACCCTGCTTTTCACCTGGAGCACCAGAGGCCACAGCTCGGAGCAGAGCATGCCGGCGAGCATGAGGGTGCAACCGAGGAAGCCGCGGGGGCCCAGTATCTCCCCGAGGAAGCACCACCCCCAGATGGCGGCGAACACTCCCTCGGCACTCAGGATGACGGCGGTATGCGCGGGATGGGCGTCTCGCTGCGCGACCACCTGCATGGTGTAGGCAAAGCCCACGGAGATCAGACCACCGTAGAGGATGGGACGCCATGCGGCGCAGATGGCCGTCACGGTTACCGGCTCGAAGATGAACGCCGTGATCAGGCTCAGCACCGAACAGACGGCAAATTGCAGTGCAGAGAGCTTGAAGGCGTCCAGTCGCGGGGAGAGCCAGCCGATCAGGAGCACGTGCCCGGCCCAGAAAAAGGCGCCGGCCAATTCCAGCAGATCGCCAAATCCCATGGTGAACCGGTCGGTGACACTCAGAAAGAAGAGGCCGACGGCCGCCAGGATAGCACCTAGCCAGGTGCCAGTACTCGGCCGCTGTCCCCAGAGGCAGCCCAGCAGCGGTACCAAAACGACATAGAGGCCGGTGATAAATCCAGCGTTTCCGGCGGTAGTGTAGGCGATGCCGACCTGCTGCAGTGACGCCCCCAGGAAGAGCGCGGCCCCAGCCGTGAGCCCGCCATACAGGTGTGCGCGCGGGCCACCCCGCGGCAGGGCGCCGTGGTAGGGAGCCTGCTGGCGACGTTTCAGGTACACCAGGGGTAGCAAGGAGAGGCTGCCCAGTGCAAAGCGTACCCCGTTGTAGGTAAAGGGGCCGAGGAAGTCGAGTCCCTTTCGCTGTGCGACGAACCCGCCGCCCCAGATCGCTGCGATGAGGAGGAGTAAGAGGTCAGATTTGAGGGTTTTGGCTTTCATGCGCTTCCTTCCGCTCTTATTCGGGCGCACCACGGTGGGCGCGGGGCCTAATGCTCCATCTTTTTTCCGCGAATGTCAAAAACATTGCATCGCCTGTGAAAGTTATGTCCGTAAGTGCACCTGCTTCGGGAGCAGGGGGTGCGGACGCGGCAGCGTGACTCAGGTTGAACCCCTCCGGCATCGAAGATCCGCAGGTCTTATCGTCAAACCCTCAAATGCGAAGCCTGAGCCCACAGTTCTTGCGTCAAATCCCCAAATGCAAAGCCTGACCCCACAGTTTCTTGCATGAGAAGCCATCAGGTATAATTTCATCGAGGCTGGAACTGCTCGAACACGGGCGCCGGGGGCTTCTGGTTACGTCAACCGTACCAGAGTCAGCCGTGGCCTCAGGAGAAGCTGATCAGTTGATTGAGCCGGCTTCGCCTCCCGCCCAGTGCATTTGCTGCTGCAGACCACAGGAGGAAGGGTTGTGGTTAGTCTGCAAATTCCGCAAGAGGAAACCTCTTTTATCCGCCGCTATGGCATCGGGCTTCTTGCTGCAGCCGGCGCGATCGGTTTGCGCGTGGCACTCATCCCTCTATTGGGGGTCAAACCCCCATACATAACCTTCTACCTGGGGATCGTCGTTGCCGCAGCGTTCGGTGGCATGGGGCCAGCATTGCTCGTCACCTTCCTCGGGGTTGCCTTTGGTTTCGTCATCCTTCCTGCCGAATCGGTGGTTGTCGAGCAGGAGGTCGCGCGACTTGCCCTTTTTGTGCTCAGCGGGTTTGGCATCGGCCTGATTGCGGAGGGGATGCACCGTCACCGCCGGACGGTACAGAAACAGAAACAGGACCTGCAGCGGTCACACGACGAACTTGAGAGGCTGGTTCAGGAACGGACGGAGGAGTTGCGGAGAAAGGAGTTGTTGCTGGCGCAGCAGAGCCGGCAGGCGGCCATGGGCGAGATGATCAACAACATCGCCCACCAGTGGCGTCAGCCTCTCAATGCCCTCGGCTTGACCGTTCAGTCCTTGCCTATGCTGCATGATGCGGGCGAACTGACTGCCGACGCTTTGAACAAATCGACGCAAAAGTCGATGGAAATCATCAAGCACATGTCTGAAACCATCGATGACTTCCGGAACTACCTGAAGCCCGACAAGGAGAAGGTGAAATTTCGCACCAGCGACGTTATCTCCAGGGTGATGAAGCTGACGGAGGATTATTTCAAAAGCTTTAATATCGTCATCGAAGTACAGGTTCGGGTCGATCCGGTCATTGTGGGGTACCCCAACCAGTTCGGCCAGGTGCTACTGAACATCCTGCTTAACGCCCGAGACGCATTCGTCGAGCGGGTGGCAACCTCCGGGAAGATCATCATCACCACCGATACAGAAAATGGCAGGGGCGTCATCACCATTTCCGACAATGCCGGCGGCATTCCCGAAAAGATCCTGAACAAGATCTTCGAGCCTTACTTCACGACCAAGGGCCCTGAACGTGGCACCGGGATCGGCCTGTTCATCTGCAAGTCCATCGTTGAGAACGATATGGGTGGAAAGCTCCTGGTGCGGAACATCCCGGGCGGTGCAGAATTCAGAATAGAGTGTGAAATGACTTCAACGTCTGCAGTCTGATCTCCTCGTCCCCGAACAAGCCACCTTCCCCCTGGAGTGTTAGCAGCATGAGGTGCTATCCCTCCTGTCGTTTCGGATGCAGGTTTTGGTGCACGTCAATGCCTGTCCCGGACGCGCGATCCCATCACCAAATCCCCAAATACAAAGCCTGACCCCGCAGATCCTGCAGTAGCAGGGTGGATTCTATTCTTAATTGCACCAGTTGATGTAAAAGCAGGACATGACAGGCAAATCTGGTAGTGTGTGAAGCGCGACCAACACATACCCCAGGAGGAGCCCGCCATGTCCCACACGCATCTTACAGAAAATGAGCGATATGTCATCAGCCATTTGAAGGTGGCGAAATTTAGCCTTCGCGAAATCGGCCGTAGGCTTGGACGCCATCACACAAGCATCATGCGCGAGATTGCGCGCAACGGCCCGACATACCCCGATGGAGTTTACTGGTACACCTTCACGCATGGCACTGCGCTTAAACGTCGTCACCAGCCCAGGTCTTTCCGGCGGCAGGACAACGCCGATCTGGTCGCTTACGTTGAAGAGAAATTGATGCTGGATTGGCCACCTGAAGCCATTGCCGCCAGGCTCAAAATGGATTTCCCAATGGACCGGGCGATGCGCATCAGTCATGAAACCATCTACCGCTGGATTTACCTAGACGCCAGAGAAGGTGGCGAGCTTCACAAGCATCTTCGCCGTCGGAGGCGGAATCGCCGTAGGCAAACGCGCTACTGCGCAGGACGGCGGTTCATTCCGGGTCGAGTCTCAATTAAGGAGAGGCCGGCAGTAGTTGGTACCAGAGAACGATTTGGGGACTGGGAAGGCGACACGCTGCACGGTGCGAAAGGCGCAGGAAACCTTGCCACGTACGTTGAGCGCAAGAGCCGCTTTTTACTTGCCGCAAGACTCGCAGACAGAAGGGCCGCAACCATGACGGATCATAGCGCGAGGTGCTTCAGCCCTCTGCCCGAGATCCTCTGCCAGACAGTAACCGTTGATAACGGTAGTGAGTTTGCGGAATTCAAAGATCTGGAAACTAAGACAGGGCTTACCGTGTATTTCGCGGATCCTTATGCGTCTTGGCAGCGTGGCACCAATGAGAACACAAACGGCATCTTGCGGCACTACTTTCCGAAGGGGTTCGACTTCAGGACCCTATCAGAGGAAGAAATTCAGCAGGTCGTGAAACAGGTCAACGATCGACCACGAAAGTGCCTCGGCTACCGGACTCCTGCGGAAGTTCTGCGTGCATCATTCGGTGGTGCATTTACAACTTGAATTCACCCAGGAATGAGAAGTACGGCCTGATCAAAGTGCCCAGTCAGCTGGTTGGACGAAAGCGCATGCCTTGCGGTGAAGAACATCGGAAAGCCGGATGCGGGAAAACTGCACCTCCGGTTTGATGAGGGAGGACAGGGTAACACCTGCTCTCTACTCTATCCGCCCTGCCTGTTTTCGCTTGTGCAGATTGTGGGTTTAATTTAAAGTTCTGCGCCTGGTCCATAGCCTTGTGGACCTCTCTCTAAACATTCTTCAGCGGCATATGTACTGACATACCGCTGCAGCTAGCGTGCTACGTCCGACGACAGTTCGAAATAAAGTTGTGTACGGGAGATTGGATGAAAAACACGATATATGTGCTGACATGCTTGTTGTTCTTTGCCTTGATCAGTGGCTGCGGCGGCAGCTCAGGTGCGCCTTCTTCTCAACCCGTGGGAACGGACGTTATTCAGAAATACAGCCTGATGGTAGAAGGACAACCAGATACCACTTCCCTCACGTTGCCCCTGCACTTTACGGATGCGGAGTGGAGTGTGAAAGAGGCACTGTGTAAAGAGGCTGGTTATGATTTGGCTCCCTATGCGGGCCAGACTGTATCCGTAACCAGATACAGTATAGAGGAAAGGTACTATCCCCCCGGGGCTCTCCCACAGGATGACGTGGACAGCCGAGTGCCCCCCCCCATGGGGTTGTTGCTGGACCTCTGGGTGGTCTCCGCTGATCACGTTACCGTCGGAGCTTATGTCTCTGCCAGAGAGACTACTCAGCTCCGGGACTATCTCTCGCTGGGAATTATGAATTCACCATGGATTGCTGTGAACGATCCGAAAATAATATAGCTGAAATCCTCCTTCATCTTGAACCGATGCGACAGGTGCTCCACTAAAGGATTATTGATGGGTTTTGAGAAAAAAGAGCCGGAAAAGATAAGACTGGAGCAGAGAGACGAGCCTGTGGAGCCGGAGGGAGCGTCTTTTACGGTGGTGTATGATCCGTGGAAAAAGGTGCTGGTGGTCCTTTTCTCCTTGGTCCTCTTTTCGTCCGTTATTCCTTTTTTCGTCGGGGATCTCGCAGCATTCGAAGTTATAGGGGTGATATTCCTCGCCTACGGCGCCTGGTATGTCGGCGATTGCCTGTTTACCCGTGAGTTCACCTTTGCTCCTGATCGCGTTGTCAAAAAGGGTCTCTTAGGGCGAAAGGAAATCCCGGCTGATGCCTTGATAGCCACCGCCAGTGAGCAAAAGATCCGTTTATGTCCTGGGACCGCGAAGAACCTTCGCGAATCGGTAACGGTGCGGGGTTTCCTCATTCACGAGGTGGAAGCTTCTGAAATAGAGCGCTATGCGGCCAGCATTCATCTTCGAAAGCACGGAGCTAAATCCCCCCACGCTTTAGCCATCACCTACTTTGAAGAGGCGGCTTCGTCCTACCTGATGATGGCGGGGCTCTTCATTCTCTTCGGTGTCGTCGCTATCTTTACCGCCGGGATCTCTGAAAACGCCTTTACCGGCCTGGCACCAACCTTTTCAGCTGATCTCCCCCGCTTCGCATGCATCGTCCTCGCGATACTCGCATACCTCCTTTTGCGCGCCTGGGCTCCCACAAATGGCGTTGAGAGTGCCGGAAGGGACACTGTCACCAATCGGCTGAAACAGCTTGGTGACAAGGCATTCCGCTGCGCAGTCACCTCAACTGCGGTCGCTGCGCTTGGCCTCGTGCTCCTCCTCATGTTCGCCAACATGCTCGACTTTTACGTCTTCCTGTTGGTCGGCGTGCTCTACTTCTGGGATTTTTACCCGCGGCTTTCGACGTGGGATAAGGTAGCGCGCGGAGAACCGGCCGCCGCAGCCAGTGGCCCTGTGCGTACCGTGTTGCCGAGGCGCTCGCTTCAGGTGTCCCTCGTTCTCATGGGGACGCTGGCGGTGATGAGCTACGGGGAAAGCCGCCACTTCCTCTACGCCACCCGCAAAGACTGCACGGATGACTGGGGCGAAGACAACTGCGAGGAGGCCCCGACTTCTGGCAGCCACGGCGGCGTGCGCTACTACCGGCCGCGCTACCAGAGTGGGGGCGGCAGAGCGACACGTGCGGTCGGTGTGCAAACGATTAGCCGCGGCGGATTCGGGTCACTCGGTCGATTCCACGCATCCTTCGGGGGGGGCTGATGAGGCGGCTTGCGGTCGAGCCACGTGCAGAGTGGCGGGAGCGGGTGGAGTCGGTGGGAATGCTCTACCACACCATCGACGATGAGATCTACTGGGACGAATCCGCCTGCTACGAATTCACCCGGAGCGAAATCGACACCCTGGACCTGGCCACGGCAGAGCTGCAGTCCCTCTGCATCCAGGCGGTGGAGGAGGTCATCCGTCGCAATCTCTTCTCCCGGCTGGCGATCCCGCAAGCCTTCGTTCCGAAGCTCATCGCCTCATGGGAGATGGACGAGCCCTCCCTCTACGGACGCTTCGATCTCAGTTGGGATGGCAGCGGCCCCCCAAAACTCCTCGAGTACAACGCGGATACCCCCACCTCGCTGTTGGAGGCAAGCGTGGTGCAGTGGTTCTGGCTCCAGGACACCCACCCGCAGGCGGATCAGTTCAACTCCATCCATGAAAAGCTCATCTCCTTTTGGCGGAGCTGGCCGTACGTGCTGCGCGACCCCATCCACTTCGCCTGCGCCGCTGGCAGCATGGAGGACCTGGGAAACGTGGAGTACCTGCGCGACACCGCGGTGCAGGGCGGTTTTGAAACCCACCGCCTCTTCATGGAGGAGATCGGGTGGAACCAGGTGACGCGGCAGTTCGTCGGCCTGGACGAGGAGCCGATCCGCACCCTCTTCAAGCTGTACCCATGGGAGTGGATGGTTCGGGAGGAATTCGGTCCCTGTCTCGCTGAGGCCAATCTGCGCGTGATCGAGCCGGCGTGGAAGATGGTACTCAGCAACAAGGGGATACTCCCCATTCTCTGGCAGCTCTTCGAGGGGCACCCAAACCTCCTCGAGGCGACCTTCGATGAGACGCCCCTCCAGGGAGATCATGTGCGCAAGCCGCTCCTGTCGCGCGAGGGGGGAAACGTGGAGATAATCCGGGGAGGGGGCGTGGTGAGCACGTCCGGGACCTACGGCAGGGAAGGGTACATCTTTCAGCGCTACGCGCCGCTTCCGGACTTCGACGGGAACTTTCCGGTGATCGGGTCGTGGGTCATAGGTGGCGACCCCGCCGGTATCGGGATTCGTGAGGACTGCAGCGAAATCACCACCAACGGCAGTAGGTTCATTCCGCACTATTTCGTGGAGGATTCGATATGAACTCGGTAACCTTGGCAGAATCGTTGGGAGGAGCAAACGACTTCCTGCTGCACTTCCTCTCCGCAGTGATACTGGTGCTGGCCTTCTCAGTGGTGTACCTGAGAGTCACGCCATACCCGGAGCTGCGACTGATCCGCGAGGGGAAGGTGGCACCGGCGCTAAGCTTCAGCGGAGCGCTCCTTTGTTTCGTCATCCCTGTCGCCAGTGCCATAGCCCACAGCGTTTCACTGCTCGACATGGTCGTGTGGTCGCTGATCGCGCTGGTAATCCAGATAGCGGTCTTTCTGGCGCTGCGTATTTGCTTTTCCGATCTCTGCAGGGGGATAGCCGCCAACGACCCCGCCCCCGCCGTCCTCCTGGGCGTCGCATCGATGGCCGCGGGGATCCTCAATGCTGCCAGCATGACGTACTGAAGGGAAATGCGGTACCTGCTGCCTTTGCGGAGAGGGACCCCTTTGATCTGTGGGATCTATCCCTCACCTCTCCATCCGACTGTCCTGGCAATCTCTTCACCCTTTGTGCGGTCGCGGTAAATGTTATGTAGAAAAGGCATCCAGAATCGTCTATGCGACCTTGATCGATATTGAGGAAATGGGTCGTTTAGAAAAGCCTTTTTTATGGCGGGCCTCTCTCTCCCCGAAGATCTCATCACCAAATCCCCAAATGCAAAGCCTGACTCCACAGACACAGACTGAGCCCCACGACACAGAAAGAGAGGCGCTTTTGAGCGCGTCATTCACTGCTGTAGTAAAATCACTGTTAAATAGGTGATAAAAAGTATCACTGAGTCCATCGCCGAAGTTGCGGAGGCATTGGATGACACGCACGCTGCTCCTTATGTCAACTCTGATAGCGGTGCTGAGCCTGTCATGCCACCTCTTTGCAGAGAGCGCGGCACTCCCTGCAAAGGGCTCCGAGCAGGGCGCGGTGAAGACGGCTCCTGTCATGCTGGAAAGGGTTGCCATCTTTTCCATCCCGGCCTACCACAGGTATTCCGCGGACGAGCGGGCAGCGAAAATCAGCGAGCGTATAGCAAAGGCCGCTCAAGATTACTCCCTGCGCATCGATACCATTACCACGGAGGAGACCGATATCTCGACGGAAGTGGTGGCGGGGCAGCGTTTCATCATGTCTGTCTACGACACGGATGCCCGTACCGCGGGGGTAACGCGTCAGCAGCTCGCCTCCCAGCATGCCGCCAGGATCCGGGCCGCGATCGACCGCTATCGGCAGGAACGCGCACCGAAGGCGATAGCGCACGGCATCATCATGTGCGGCATCGCCACCGCCGCCCTGCTGGTAGCACTTTTGTTGGTCCGTATGCTGTTTCGCTGGCTTGTGACCCTTTCAGCAGCGCAAATGTTCCGACCTATCCGGCTCCAGAAGTTCGAGTTGCTCAACCTGGAGGAGGTGAGGGCGCTCTTTGGCACCGTGATGCGTGCCATCCGGCTCGTGTTGGTTCTGGTACTCCTCTATATTTACACCACCTTCGTCCTCGACGCGCTTCCGTGGAGCCGACCCTTCAGCAATGGCATCCTCCAGTACGTCCTCGTCCCGGTAAAGACGATGCAGCTGAAAGTTGTGGAGTATATCCCCAACCTGATCTTTCTCATCGTCCTCGCCGTAGTCAGCAAGTACGCTCTCAAGTTCATGAAGGTTATTGCGATAGAGGTGGAGCGGGGAAACATAACCTTCGCCGGCTTCTATCGTGAATGGGCGAAACCGACATACAAGATCGCCAGATTTCTCTTCATCGCCTTCGTGGCGGTCGTCGCCTTCCCCTACTTCCCCGGCTCGCAATCCCCAGCCTTCAAGGGCATTTCAATCTTTATCGGGGTGCTTCTCTCCCTCGGCTCCACTTCGACAGTCTCAAACGTCGTCGCGGGTCTCGACATGACCTACCGGCGTGCCTACCTGCAGGGAGACTGGATCAAAGTGGGGGAACTGATCGGCGAGGTCACCAGGACGCGGCTTTTGGTCACCCATCTGCGCACCTTCAAGAACGAGGAGGTAGTCTTTCCCAACGCGGTCCTCCTCAACAGCCACGTGATAAATTACACCTCTCTGGCGCGTCTGCATGGCCTGATCCTCCACACCTCCGTCACCATCGGGTACACGACGCCCTGGCGCCAGGTACATGCCTTGCTGCTGCAGGCGGCCGAGCGGACTCCAGGGGTGCTGAGGGAACCTCTCCCTTTCGTACTGCAGACGGGGCTGGATGATTTCTACATCCGCTACGAGCTCAATGCCTATACCGATGTCCCGGAGGAGATGCCGGTGATTTATTCACACCTGCACCAGAACATCCAGGACCTCTTCAACGAGTTTGGGGTGCAGATCATGTCCCCCCACTACATGCTCGACCCTGCCTGCCCGGCAACGGTTCCGAAGGAGCAGTGGTACGCCCCCCCGGCGACGCCGCCTGTGTCAACGTGATGTAGGTCACGTGAGGCGGGGTCAGACTCAGCGGGGTCAGGCTTTGCATTTGGGGATTCGCCGAATGGGGAAGGGGAAAAGGACGAGGAGGATGTCCATCGAGGTCGGACGAGGTCGGAGAACTGCGGGGGGAGGCTGGGGAGGGGGACGCCCTTGATTTTGGACTTACCCCCTACCTCTCAATTCATTGTCCGGCCAAAGAGGGTTAGCAACCACACTGCTAACCCTCTTTTCGTCTGTGAGGCAAAAGCCTTTTTCTGCTCTTAGCAGACCAGCCTCTTTCACTTAGATGAGCTTGAGCCCGCGCAGGAGAATGATCGTGATGATGGCCGGCGCGACGTATTTGACCTGGAAGAGGAAGAAGCTCACCACACGGCGGTTGGCGAGAGTCCCGTCGTTCGTGAGGGCACTGCGTACCTGTTTCTCCCCCCAGACCCATCCGGCAAAGAGGCACAGGAAGAGTCCCCCGAGCGGCATGAGAAGATTCGATGTCAGGAAGTCGTAGAGGTCGAACATCGTCATGCCAAGGATCTTGAATCCAGCGAGCGTGCTGTTGGAGAGGGCTGCGGTGGAACCGATGAGCGCCAGGAGCGTGGCGGTCACCGCGGTCGACTTCAACCGCGACCAGCCGAGGCGGTGGTGCAGGTAGGCGACCGGAACTTCCATGATGGAGAGCATCGCTCCTGTCGAGGCGATTGCTCCCAGGACAAAAAAGAGAACGACGAAGACGTTGCCGAAGGGCATCTGCGAGAAGACTGCGGGGATGGTGATGAAAAGAAGCGCGGGCCCGGCTTCCGGCTTGAAGCCGTAGGTGAAGACCGCGGGGAAGATGGCGATACCTGCCAGGATGGAGACGGTGAGATCGGCGAGCATTACGCGCAGTGCCGTCATCGGGACGTTCTGGTCGTGGGTAAAGTAACTCCCGTAGGTGATCATCGTCCCCATCCCGACGGAGAGCTTGAAGAATGCGAGCCCCATTGCAGTGAGGACGACGGAGCCGGTGACCTTGGAGAAATCGGGGGTGAAGAGGAAGCTCAAGCCCTGTGTTGCGCCGGAAAGGGTGAGGCTCCGGATCCCGATCATCAGGAGGATGAGGAAAAGGACGGGCATGAGCCGCTTCGTGGTCTTCTCGATCCCCTTGGACACGCCGAGTACGATGATGAAGCCGACGAACAGGATCACCAGGCACTGCCAGAAGACGGACTGGAACGGGTCTGCGATGAGGCTCTGGAAGGCGGCGGAGGTGACCTTGGGGTCGCTGGAGAGCACCGCTCCGGTGGCGGACTTGAAGACATAGGCAAAGACCCAGCCGGCCACTTCTGTGTAGAAGGCGAGGATCAGGAAGGCGGAGAGGACGCCGACGGCGCCGATGAGCCCCCATGTCTCCCGCTGCGGGTGCAGGACCCGGAAGGTGGTAAGTGCGTCCGAGCGGGAGCGGCGGCCGAGCATGAGCTCTGCTATCATCACCGGCAGCCCCGTCATCAGTGTCGAAACGAGATAGATGATGAGAAAGGCGGCGCCGCCGTTCAGGCCGGCGAGCGCCGGGAACTTCCAGATGTTGCCAAGCCCCACCGCCGACCCGAGTGTCGCGGCGAGAACGCCAAATCCCGATGTAAAAACGTCCCGGTGTTTCACACTTTCCGATTTCTTCATCCCAGACCAACCTCTCAAAGATTCATTGCAGGTATTCGCTGTTTAATTGTGCGAAACACCAGTTGCGCGGCAGCATACATGTTGCCGCTGCATATTGGCAAGAGGCATCTTGGAGGTTGGTGCCATCGGAGAAAAAATTCGTCCAAAAATGAGCAGTGACAAAGATTTGCGATGACGGAGGTGGGGGGCTGTAACGTCGTGGAGCCGCAGCAGATGATTGTGGGAAGAGTATCCGGGGGTGTCTATGGGAGCTCAACGGTATGAGAGTAGGGGATATGCAAAAGGGCGGCCCCCTCTCCGTCATTGTCAAATCCCCAAATGCAAGGCCTGACCCCGCAGATGACCTTAACTCCCAGAGGGCCTGGCGTTGTTGAAGGCACGGCCCACGGCAGGGAGAACGTATTGAAGGGGTAACGTGACTGTGACATGGTTTCTTCCCGGGTTGCAGGGCGAGGAGTGGGAAATCCGTGAGATGTTACCAGGTGTTAAAGCGATCGCAACGGATGTCGAAACCGGTAGAGAAGAAGCTTCCGGATAGGGCAGGGCTTGTTACAGGATGAATGATATTGTAGGAGCGTGTTGTTGGAGCTCGATTGAAAACGGTGCGTCGGAAACGAAGGAGATAGATTGTATATCAACGTCAACGATGATTTCATGACAGCTGGTCAGCAGCATTACCGGGAGGTCATCCCTCCGGTATTGCCAGGCATGAAGACGCAATGGTCTGTAGTGCCCCCGGTAAAAATATTTACGCGCATGGAGACTGGGGATTGCGCCATGATTAATAGTGCTTACTCCCGAAGATACTTTTGGATCAGCTGCCGTACTGTGGAGTCGCACTGGAAGATTCTGTCGGATTGCCTGTTGGAGGAAAGGATGTACTGGGCGAACCTGGCATCACTTTTCAGCATGTGGTACTGAACCCAGTTGTTCAGACGCATCGTTTGGTCCAAAGCCTGCTTTACTCTTTCCTCAGGGAGACCCAGTAACTCATACACCATGGTCCTGAAATGCTCGTGCTCTTTCTTGTGCTCCTCCGAGTTGACGTACTGAGTCTGCTTCATGCACAGTTCTTCAAAGTCAAACTGGAATCCGACATGAGCAAGGAGGACACGGAGGGTGCTTTTGAGTGACGGCACGGTGATGTCGCTTCTCTTGAAATCATCAAAATACTTCTTCACCAGGTCTCTGAGCAGCTTGTTCTGTACGTCCAGTTCTTCGATCCCCAGCACATAGGTCATGTCCCACTGGAATTCAGGCATATAACTCTCCGACAATACATCAGCAGTGCACGGCGCCACGGGAAAATAAAAAAGCCGGGGCCCAATATCAGGTATGATATTTCGGCGACCCGGCTGTCTCAGTGAGACCCTTAGGCTTTCCGTCCCATCCTTGCGGATGGTTTAGTATTGTCGGTTTATCATGTGTGTCTGGATGGCCCGTAAATTAACTCCTGTAGTGGTCTCTGTCAAGGCTAAATATCACTGTGTGATTTTTCACTGCTGGTAGCCTGTGGCATTGACGCCCCCCTCCTTCACTCCGCCATGTACCGTTTCACCAGCTGGTACACGGCCTCATCGATACATTCCCGCAGGGCCCTGTCTATGCCTTCACTCTGGGCTTTCTTGTACGTGAGGTCGGCATCGACGTTGCTGTCGGTCAGCATCCTCAGCATGTTGCCGATCCCCGATGTGCTGCTTCCTGATGCCTTTATCTCCTTTCTCACCGGTACGGAGTCGATTATCTTTCCGGTGCTCGCGTTGATGATCCGCACGTCCAGGCCGATGCTCTTTGCTTCCTTGGAACGACTTGTCTCCATTCCGCCCATCGACAGGCCGACTTCTCCCTGTTCTTCACTGCCGCTGTATTCGGAAATGACACCTTCACAGATGTAATCCGCCCCCGTCAGCTTGCTGGTGCCGGCGTTGCCGGTGGCTTCTTCACTACTTTGCAGTTCCTTTTCCCGCACCACTCCCGCTTCGAGCCGCTCCCTTTCCACAACCGCGAAAGCTCCGGAATTCACAAGGGCGGTGACGAACATGTCTGTCGCAGCACGCGAGGAGACGTCGGGGACGCCGCTGCGAAACTCGTAGATGGCGACGGTCATCTTAGGCCCCGGTTTTATCTTCAGCTTTGTGAGCTTCGATGCTGCGGACTCTTCCTGGTCACCGGCTTTTGAAAAAGAAAACGCCATGCCCGACCCCGGATAGGCCAGGGCGACGAGTGTCACCATGCCGACTACCACCGCTAGCGACCTGAAAGCCGTGCCTGTAACTCTTTTCGCGCTCATGTTTCACCTCCGCTGTTGCGTGGTTCCCTCCACCTATGGCAGTGAGATCCGCTGACTTTTTCCGGCGGCGAAGCTGATGACGGCTTCGTTGCTCCCGAAGGTGACTCCCTCTGGAAGGGATGGGACGGTCACCGGTTCCTGGCGCTTTCCGTGCGTCAGGTCGATCGGGATCACCCCGTATTTGTCCTCGTTTCGCACCTTGAAGACGACAACTCCCCATTTGCCGTCGGAGGCCTTGTACACCTTCTGGACGCGATCCGGGTCGAGGGAGATGTGCTCCTTCTCTTTTCCGTCAGCGCCTACGAGGATGACGGTGCTGCGGTCCTGGGTCGTGTTTATCGTGTAGAGCTGCGGAGAAGCCGGCTTTGCTGGCGCGGGTTCGGGCGCCTTTGCTGGAGGCGTAGCCATGGCCGTCGTTGTCTTCTCGTCTGCTTTTTCCGCGGGTTTCGTGGAGCCCGTCGGCTGCTCGGGATTCGCCGGAGTGGGGGGCGCTTGCGCGACGTTCGCCGCTGGGGCGCCGGCAGATGGCTTCTGCTCCGCCGGCTGCGGTGCCGCCGGTGCGGGAGCGGGAGCCGCTGCTGGTGTCGCAGCCTTTTCCGGCTCACTCCCTTTTGCGGCGGCTGATTGCCCAGATGGTGCCGGCTGTGGCTCCTCCTTTCCTTTGGCCGCTGACTTTGGCCTCTTCGCCTCTTTCTTACTCTGTGACGCTGGCGTTGTCCCGGGTACCTTGTCTGACACTTCCGCGGTCGGCCCCCCAGCGGCACTCGTAGGGCCGGTGGCTACTTCCGGCTGAGTTTTCCTCCCCATCTGCCCGCTGTACAGGACGACCGCGGTGACGATCGCCGCAAGGAGCAGTGTGCCGGCGATCAGATACCCCCTCCTGGTCCCCTCGTCGTGGTGCGGCCGACGCGGTTCAGGCTTTCTCTGTCTTCTGGCAAGGGGGGATGGGGCGATCCCCAGATCCCTTTCCAGCACCTCGCACAGCCTGTTCACATCGTAGTCCCAGCTTTCGTTGTTGAGCCGAAGGGCCTGGCGCCGGGTGAGGGTTTTCAGGCCGTCTGGCAGATCATCTTCCTTCGGCATCACTGCGTCCTGCACAAGGACCGGAACGACCCTGATCTTCCGCTCGAGCGCCGCGCTGATTTCGAGTCTCGTGTAATCGTTCGGCTCTTCGAGCCTTCTCCGCCCCGCTGCATCGGTCATCGCAAGCCAAGCCGGGCCGATGACCGCGATGAGGACCGTGCAGGAACTAACCGCCTTATTGAGCGCCTCTACGAAGTCCTCGCCGATCTCTATCGTGTCGATGTCCATGAAGACCCGGTCGCATCCGAAGTGGTCCCTCAGATGGTCCGCGAGTCGGCCGGCATACCCAGCGCTGTCGCCGCGCCGGTAACTTATAAAAATTCCACCCATAGCGTGCTCCTATGCCTATGTCGCTCCCCCTCGCCGGGGGAGAGTCAGCCCAGTCGCCAAAAGTGGCTGGTGAACCGCCTCCGGAATGGTGACGCTGATCGGAGAATTCCCGGTCGTGCGGGAAGTGGCGGAGTATTCGGTGTGCGGAAACGCGCGGCTGTGGGAGCTTCTTCAGGAGGGCGGGTAGGAAGGGAATCGATTTGCCGGGACGAGGTGTCCCCATGCCGGTGGAGTGAATACCACCTTCTTTCAGAGGGTGTGACACGGGGATATGAGAGGCTGCATGCCATTCACGTCCTCCGGTGAGGCACTGTCAGGGATCCGGACGCCGCCAGGCGGATGATAAAATTACATCCTCTACATTAAAATAGTACCTCATTTTTGATCGGCACCCACCTGATAACTTTTTGTATTAACGTAATTTTGGAGGAAAGTTGAGGTGGTTTTTATTTCACCGAATTGGCTGACAAAGGGAGCGGATCGTGTGTTTGCAGCATGCATGGGGCCGGCGGAGCTGCCGGGAAAGCCTGCGGCTTATCCCGGCCTACATTGAAGTACATTGGAGCCGCTGGCTCGAGTGTGGGGGCACCATATCCCGTTTGGATTGCCCACTGCTAACGTCGCTTGCAGTGGTGTAAACTTTATCTTTAAGCACAGGAGGGATCACTTTCGGTGCAACGTCAACCATGACCGACCCGGCAAGAGGGCGAGTACAGGAGGTCGATATGGAAGACCTACTGGTCCTGAGTCAGCAGAAACAGATACGCGATCTTACGGAACAGCGAGACAAGGCGCAGCAGGAGGCTGCTGAGTGGCGGCACCGAGCTGAGGCCATTCACGGTGAATACATGGAACTGCGCGATCAGATACGGCGCGGCGATTTTGTGAAGGCGAAAAGGTTGAGAGCGGTATAGCAGGATCCGACCGCAAGCACATGAGGGGGCCTGTCCCAAAGAGGATGGGCCCTCTCTTTTTGCGGTGGCGTGACAAGATAAGGTTTATCGCGGATTGCGGGGAAGCCGCAGAATGTTCCAATGAAGGGCCGCACGAGGCCTCGCGTCCCCCCCTTTGCGAAGGTTCATCCGGGAATTCCGGGAATTCGGCCCGGGCGCTTCCGTTGACGTGAGGGGATACTAGTGGCGCCGCGCTGGAGCACAGGCTTCCCAGCCTGTACCGCCGCGCCAGCCGCGCGGTCTGTGGCGGCTGCGCCGCCATCGCAGGCAAGATGCCTACGCTCCAGCGTGGGGTCACCCGGATTCTTTGTAGCGCGTTCCCCAGAATTCCCGGAAGACCCTTTGCCAAGGGGGGACAGGGCAGCGTTGTCCGGTTAGGTTTTTGCTTTGCGTCGTTTCTGCTTTTTTCGGTTTTTTTTGGCCTCATTTTTTCGCAGTCTAGAGGCTTCAGCTGCCATTCCAGCAGCTTCACTAGCGATTTTGTTTCTTAGCTCTCTGACACGATTGATGCTCACCCGCTCGTTATGCTGTTCTTGGCAGTAAATGGCCAGGAGAAGGTAAGTGATAAGTCCACTGAGGACCTGCACCATCATGCCATACTGGCTTCTGGCGATTAAGTGGTAGACGTTGAGGTATCGTTTCCACCAGCCAAAGAAGGTCTCTATGTTCCAACGTAGTTTGTATGCTTCGGCCACCTGTTCAGCGGTAAGGTCATAGCGGTTTGTCGCAACCCAGTATTCCTTTCGGTCAACGCGATAGCCAACTACTCGGAGCTCTTTCTGCCCTTCAGTGAGCCCCTTCTTGCCCAGAATAACGATGGCGTCATAAAAGACGATGTCACTGTGCGGAAGAGGATTTTGACGGACGACCTTCTTTCTGGCTCTCTGCTGGATGCGGCAGATAAAGAGTTTGCCGTCTTCTTGCCACTGATCGAAGTCGGCGTTGCATTGGTACCCTCGATCAAGGACAGCAGTTTCGCCAGGCTGGAGGATACGGTCTACATACTGCCGCTCCACCTGGTTAGCGTCAGTCACGACCACACTCGTCGGCACACCACGGTTCAGATCAAGGCCTACGTGGGCTTTGGCTTTATTGTGAGTGCTTGAGTACTGCGCCCAATCCATGGACATCAAAGCGTCGATGACAGATCCATCGATGCCAACAAGGTTGCCAAGTTCTGCGTGTTGGGCGGGAATGACTTTGCGAGCCTCTTTCGCCAGTGCTCCAAAGATTTCAGTGAGTTGTTCGAGTCCACGTGTGTTGATAGCCTCAAAAAAGGCGGATTTTTTAACGCCTTTAGGTGGCGCAACACATTCCTTGGCGAAATTGTCCTGTTCCAGGGCCTGGATCAGTTCTCTTCCAGAAGAGAATTCCTGGAGATGGTAGTAGACAAGGGCCTTTAGCTGATCGTCGAATGACAGTTGCAACGGTCGGTAACCTCTCGATGTAAGTGGAGAAACAGGGGTGCATGATCTCTTTACTGGGTCGAGAAGTCTATTAAATTCATAAGGATTCTGAGGCTTTTGTCTGCTGAAGGGACGCATGTCGTAACCACTCCCGAATTACGTAGTTACGAACGCGGCGCGCGCCACCCTTCAACAGATGTCAAGCAAAAAGTACAGCAATATCAAAGATTTCAGAGAGCAAGAACCTAACCGGACAACGCTGGGGACAGGGGGGATTTGACTTGGCCGGGACCCTCCTGCAAAGTGCGCAACTGCTGTGATCTCAAGCACTTTCCTTGATTCCACTTTCCCAGAAATCTGGTGGGGCCTATGTCGTTGATCTTTAGAGTGCCGCAGCAGCGCGGTTCGAGGACCGAGATGTACTGTTAAACGGGCTGCGGTTCTGGATGAGACTTGAAGATCAAATCCCCCCTGCCCCCCCTTCGCAAAGGGGGGAACGTTAGGCCGTCTGCATTGCTTCGTGGCAATGTACCGACGCTCCCCGGGAACTCCCGGATGGACCTTCGCAAAGGGGGAACCCCAGTTTCTCATCCAGCGCTTCGTGGAGATAGTCGAGGTGCCCTGGAATTCCCGGATGAACCCAGGAAACGTACGGGGGGAGAAAGATGGCAGGGGACTGCAGCTTCACCAGGTCGAGACGAGCCCCTCGCGGATGGCGTGGCGGACGAGTTCGGCAGTGTTGTGGGCGCCGAGTTTCTGCATGATGCGCCGTCGGTGGGTCTCTACCGTCTTTACCGAGACATGGAGGCTGAAGGCGGTTTCCTTCGTGCTGCGGCCGCTGGCTATATGCTGCAGGACTACCTGCTCCCTCTCCGAAAGGGGGAGTACGGGGTCGGGCGAGTCGGTGGAGATTCTTTTTGTGTAGTCCTTGAGGAGAAGGTCCTTGATGCGGCCGCAGAAATAGGAGCGTCCCGCTGCGACGGCGCGGATTCCCTCGACGAGTTCCCGCGGGTGGCAGTCCTTCCCGAGGAAGCCGATCGCTCCGGCTTTGAGCGCGGCCATGACGCACGCCTTGTCGCGGGATGTGGAAAGGACGAGGACGCTGGTATAGGGGGAGTGCGAGAGTATGCGCTGCGTGGCGGCTATGCCATTCATCTCCGGCAGGTTCACATCCATAACGACGACGTCGGGATTGGCCTCTGCGGCTTTCAAAATGGCTTCTTCGCCGTTTCCTGCTTCTCCAACGATCTCTATGTCGTCGCTGGCCTCGACGAGGGACTTGATCCCTTCCCGCACCACGGCGTGATCGTCAACCAACAGCAGCTTTATGCTCATATCGTTCTGCACTCCTTTGCGAAGCCGCATCCAACGGCAAGGCACGGTGAGAGGCCTCCGGGGTGGAATCAATACAAGAAAGGGAGCCACTATTGCCTTTGCTCATGCCGGAGCGGCATAAGCTTCCAGCGAGTCGTACAGTACATTCAGCTGCTCAAGAGACATTGAGTTTCTGGATATCCAAGTATTGGGATGACACAGCACGAGTATAGAGTTGTCAATGTGATTGTCAATAATAATATAAAGACCGCATTGTTATAACAAGATATTAAGAAGTGGAGTAGTAAGAAAAGTTAACACAGTGTTAATTTTATTACCACACAGGCAGGGATAAGGAAGTAAGTAAACGTTAAAACCGTCGTTGGATACCGTAAACGCTGCTCGCCCCAATGAGCATGCGGCTGCCGCTCTGTCAATGCATGATCTTCCGTCTCCAAAGGCAGGAGAGAAGGTATCCGTGCATACACTCTCTGCAGCGGCGGTCCGTGCCGTGTTCCCCGGAGAAATCCCCTTTACTGCGTGACGTACGGGGGGGCAGCGGCGATCTATCCTCTTGTTTTCCGTTGACTTCACCGCGTGTCTATTGTATTAACTACCCCTTTGAGACATGGTCTACCAGGGTCCGGCTTGAGCCGGGGAGCCCATCAAAAAGCTAAGAGGGCGGCGCAAGTGATGGAAAACAAGATCAGGGTGTTTAGCGGCAACTCCAATCCTATTCTGGCGGAAAAGATCTGTGAATGTCTGAAGGTACCGTTGGGCAAGGCAAAGGTGAAGACCTTCTCCGACGGCGAGATCTCTGTGGAGATCGGCGAGAATGTGCGCGGCAGGGACGTCTACATCGTCCAGTCGACCTGCGCCCCCACAAACAACCACCTGATGGAGCTCCTCATCATGATGGACGCCCTGAAGAGGGCCTCCGCCGCCACCATCACCGCGGTCATCCCGTACTACGGCTATGCCCGCCAGGACAGAAAGGCCGCCCCGCGCACCCCGATCACCTCGAAGCTCGTCGCCGACCTCCTCACCGCCGCCGGTGCAAGCAGGGTGGTCACCATCGACCTCCATGCGGGTCAGATCCAGGGCTTCTTCAACATTCCGGTGGACAACCTCTATGCCGCCCCGGTTCTCCTCGCGCACCTGAAGACACGCTTTGCCGACGAGCTGGAGAACCTTGTCATGGTTTCCCCGGATGCAGGGGGCACCGAGCGCGCCAGGGCCTTCGCCAAGCGCCTCGGCTGCACACTCGCCGTCATCGACAAGCGCCGCACCGGCCCTAATGTCGCAGAAGTCATGCACCTCATCGGGGACGTGAAAGGGAAATCGGCCATCATCCTTGACGACATGATCGACACCGCAGGTACCCTGACCCAGGCCGCCCAGGCGCTGAAGGACCACGGTGCGAGCAACATCTACGCCGCCGCGACCCACGGCGTCCTCTCCGGACCGGCGATCGACAGGATCAACGCCTCCGTTATCGAGAAGGTGGTAATCACCGACACGGTCCCCGTCGGGGAGAAGGGGGCGAGCACCGAGAAGCTGCGCGTCCTCTCGGTCGCCGATCTCCTTGCCGAGGCGATCCGCCGCATCCACGAAGACGAGTCCGTTAGCTCGCTTTTCGTGTAAAAACTGTATACTGATTTCGCATAGCCTCGTTTTCCGCCGTGGCGGGAGAGACGAAGCCGGGTTAGTCCCCTCCTGATCTCCTGCCCGTTTCAATGCTGCAGAAGTACAAATTCGTCGGACATCGGAGGATGTATGAGTGAATTGGCACTGCAAGTGGAGTTGAGGGAGGAATTGGGCAAGGGTGTCTGTCGCCGGCTGAGGGCTGCCGGCAGGGTTCCCGCAGTTGTGTTTGGCAGGGGAATGACGTCGGTACCGGTGTCCCTGAACACGAAGGAGTTGACCCAGGCAATAGCCCAGGCGGGGGGAGCGAATCACATCTTCTCCCTGAAAGGCGCGGCCGGTCTGGAAGGCGCCCCGGTCATCGTAAGTGAGATCCTTCGTGACCGCTTTAAGGGGATCCCCCTTCATGTCGATCTGCACAAGGTCAACATGGCGGAGAAGGTGAAGGTAAAGGTGCCGGTCAACCTGGTTGGCACGGCAATCGGGGCAAAGGAAGGGGGGCTCGTGGACTTCTCCATGCACGAGCTGGAGGTCGAGTGCCTGCCGGCCGAGATTCCCGAGCATATCGACGTCGACATCACTGAGGTGGCCCTGGGGCACTCCCTCCATGTGGGGGATGTGGTCGCTCCGTCGGGGGTGGTTATCCTTGATGACCCCAGCGCCTCCGTGGTCAGCATTCTGGGCAGGAAAGCAGCGGAAGAAGTTGAATCACCGGAAGCGACACCTGCCGCATAACACGGATCATACATGGCAGCAAAACTCATCGTGGGGCTCGGGAATCCCGGGCCCCAGTACACATGGACCCGCCACAACGCGGGTTTCATGGTTTTAGACCGGCTGGCTCGCCTCATCAACGTCTCCATCACCAGGAAAGCCTTCTCCGGGCTTGTCGGGGACGGGGAATGGCGCGGCAACCGCGTGTACCTCCTGAAGCCGCAGACCTTCATGAATCTGTCAGGCCGGTCCGTGGCGGAGGCGCTCCGTTTCTACAAGCTCTCCCTCTCCGATCTCATCGTAATCCACGACGATCTCGATATCCCGTTCGGTACCATCAAGCTGAAGGAAGGGGGTGGCCATGGCGGCCACAACGGCCTGCGCTCCCTTGCGCAGGAGCTGGGTAGCCCGGCGTACTTCAGGGTGCGTGTGGGGATCGGCCGCCCGGAGCGCGGCGAGGTGGTGAGCTATGTGCTCCAGAACTTCGCGAAGAGCGAGATGGATTCGCTCACCACAGTCCTCGACGGCACGATCGACGCCCTGGAGCTCCTGGTGACCGAAGGGGTGCAAAAGGCGATGAGCCTCTATAACGGGAAACAGCTGGGGTAGCCTTGTCTGCCTCCACTGCGGGTCGGGACGAACCCCATCCCCCTCCTGACCTCCCCCTTGAAAGGGGAGGGGCGGGTGCCGGCTTTGTCGGTGTCGGTGCCTGTCCTCGGCTCCCGCTGCTGCCTGAGCTCTGCTGAACAAAACATAAATCTGCTGCACAAAAAGGAAAAGTCTTTATGGGCTTCAATTGCGGTATCGTAGGGCTCCCCAATGTGGGGAAATCGACCATCTTCAACGCACTTACCTCCGCCGGCGCCGAGTCTGCCAACTACCCCTTCTGCACCATCGACCCGAACGTGGGAATCGTCTCCGTGCCCGACCCGCGCCTGGACAAGCTCGCCGAGATCGTGCACCCGGAGCGGATTCTCCCGACGACGGTGGAATTCCTCGACATCGCGGGGCTCGTTGCCGGTGCGAGCCAGGGGGAGGGGCTCGGCAACAAGTTCCTCGGGCACATCCGCTCCGTGGACGCCATCCTGCATGTCGTGCGCTGCTTCGAGAACGAGAACGTGGTGCACGTAAGCGGCAGCGTCTCCCCGGTGCGCGACATTGAAGTCATCCAGACCGAGCTTTCCCTTGCCGATCTGGAGACGGTGGAAAAGCGTATCCAGCGCATGGAGAAGCAGGCGCGCAGCGGCGACAAGAAGGCGAAGGAAGATATCGAGTTCTGCCTGAAGGTGAAGTCGAGCCTCGAAAAGGGCCTCTCTCCCCGGGCTCTCCCGGAGAACGAGGATGAGCGCGTGACTCTCCGCGAGATGTGCCTCATGACCGCGAAGCCCGTGCTGTACGTGGCGAACGTGGCGGAGGATGATCTTGAGGGGAAACACCCCTACGTCGATGAAGTGCGCCAGCTCGCCGCGAAGGAAGGAAATGGCGTCGTCACGATCTGCGGCAGCATCGAGGCGGAAATCTCCGAGCTGGAAGGGGAGGAGAAGCAGGCATTTCTGGAGGAGATGGGGCTTCCCGAGAGCGGTCTCGATCAGCTGATCCGTTCCGGCTACGAGCTTCTCGGCCTCATCACCTACTTCACCGCCGGTGTGAAGGAAGTGCGCGCCTGGACCATCACCAAGGGAACGAAGGCTCCTGGCGCCGCCGGTGTCATCCACTCCGATTTCGAGAAGGGGTTCATCCGTGCCGAAGTCATCGCCTACGAAGACTTCATAGCCTCCGGCGGTGAGTCGGGCGCCAAGGAAAGAGGGCTCATGCGTCTCGAGGGGAAAGAATACGTGGTGAACGACGGCGACGTTATGCACTTCAGATTCAACGTATAGGGTACGGAATGCGGGGCAGGGGACGTCAATCAGCCGCTGGATCCTGTTTTTCCTTGCCAAGCAGAAGATAGTATAGTAAAGAGTACAGTTTCCAAAGAGCGGCGTGCGCGCCGTATCTCCTTGCTCCGGGTCGGACCGGGGCTCAATAACCGTGAGGAGGCAACACTATGAGGATGTACGAGACGATTTACATCGTCCAGCCGGACTTAGGCGAAGAAGAGATCAAGGCTCTTTCCGCCAAGGTTCAGGACGTAATCGCCAACATGAACGGCGATTTCAAGCGCCTTGAGGACTGGGGCACCAGGAAGCTGGCTTACCCGATCAACAAGAACCCGCGCGGTCGCTACTTTTACCTGCGCTTCGACGGCGATTCCGCACTCATCGCCGAGCTTGAGCGCCGTCTGCGCCTCGATGACAAGGTCATCAGGTACCAGAGCGTGAAGCTCGAGCAGGACACGGCTGTTGCCGCGGCTGCCCCGGTGAAGGCTGCCGAGGAGGCTGGTGAGGAAGGGGCTGCAGCAGCTACCGAGGCCCCGGCAGAAGCGACTACTACGGCGGAGGTATAGTAAAGATGAGCGAAGAAAGAGCACCGAGAACTAGCAGCGGCGGCCCGAGGAAGAAAAGACCGTTCCAGCGTCGTAAAGTCTGCCGTTTCTGCGCAGACAAGCAGGTTTCCATCGACTACAAAGATCCCCGCACGCTTCGTTACTTCGTTTCCGAGCGCGGCAAGATCATTCCGCGTCGCATCTCCGGCAACTGCTCGAAGCACCAGAGGGAGATCACCGAGGCAATCAAGAGGGCGCGCAACATCGCGCTGCTTCCCATCGCGGGGAGCCACGCCAGCGCGTAGAGCGTGGGCTCAGTCTTGAACCCTCAGACTCAAGGGCGGATACTGGATGTCATGAAAGGGAGCGCCGCTACGGTGGCGCTCTTTTTTGTGTTTGTATCGGTGCCGCTTTTGGGGATGATCCCCGGCATCTTTGTCGCCGCCCCGGGCATCTACTTTGCCCTGAAAAGCGGGAGAGTCGTGGGATCGAGCGTGGTGGCCATAACCGCCGCGCTCTTGGCCGGCACCGGCGACGTTGCCGCAGCGGCTATCTACCTGCTGCAGGGCGGGATCATCACCCTGGCACTCCCGGAATTTCTGATCCGCGGCAAGGGTGGTGCCCGCTCCGTAGTGTACACCGCGGCGATCGATCTCGTCGCCCTCCTGGGGGCGGCGCTCCTGTACGGCGCGCTCACCGGAACGGACCTGCACGCGAAGGTCCTGAAGGGGATCGAGGGGAGCATCAAGCAGAGCGTTCTCCTGTACCAGCAGATGGGGATAAAGGGAGAAGAGTTGACCGCGCTGCAGCAGACGCTTCAGCAGGCAGCGGGAGTGATCCTGAACATCTATCCCTCGCTCCTTACCGTCACCCTCGGGGCACTCGCTGCGCTGAATCTCCTGGTGGTAGCGAAGTATGTCACGCGTCTGCCGAGGCCGGTGCACCTGGGGGAGTTTCGCAAGTACCGTAATCCGGAGCCGCTGGTCTGGCTCCTGATCCTCGCCGGCTTCGGAACGCTGGTCCCGCAGCCGCTGGTACATCTTGCCGCACTGAACGTGCTGATCGTACTCTGCGCCCTTTACGCGGTGCAGGGGCTCGCGGTCATCGTCCATTATTTCACCCGGTTCGCAGTACCGACCTTCATCAGGCTGATGGCATGCCTGATCATCGTGCTGCAGCCATTTCTCGCCCTCGCCGTAGTGGCGCTGGGGGTATTCGACCTTTGGGGGGACTTCAGGACCCCCAAAAACAAGGAAAACCTGTAAATCTCAGGCTAGGAGGCATGACATGCAAGTAATTCTGAAGGAAAACGTTGAGAATCTCGGTCACATCGGCGACATCGTGAAGGTTGCTCCGGGGTACGCCAGGAACTACCTGCTTCCGAAGGGCTTCGCCATCGAGGCGACCGAGAAGAACGCGAAGGCACTGGCTCACGCGAAGCGTCACCTCGAGTACAAGAAGAACCGCGTTCTCGAAGGCGCGAAGCAGCTCGCAGCGAAGATCGAGGCGATCACCATCTCCGTGGCGCATCAGGCTGGTGAGGATGGCAGGCTCTTCGGCGCGGTGACCAACATCGAGCTCGCAGAGCAGCTGAAGGCTCAGGGCGTCGAGGTGGACAGGAAGCGCATCGTGCTCGACGAGCCGATCAAGCAGGTAGGTGACTTCACCGCAGTTGTGAAGATCCACCCGGAAGTTTCCGCGAACCTGAAGGTTTCCGTGGCCAAGGCTTAATCCAGGTTTTTCCTCTGCTTCAACTTAAAAGGGCCGCCTCTTTCGAAAGAGGCGGCCCTTTTTCTATGCCTGCACATGCTCCGATACCCGTGCTCGCTTCAAGCTGGAAACGACGTTGAAGAGCAAATCCCCCCTGTCCCCCCTTCGCAAAGGGGGGGACGAGAGGTCTCGTGCAGTGCTGCGTGGCAATAGGCCGTGAGGGTGCTGGCGTCGGGTGTGCCGTATAAGCCGCAGGCGTTCCCGGCGTCGGCGCCAGCCGATTTGGTGCTGCCGGCAATTGCCGGAAACGCTCCGCTTATTCCGGCCTACATTTTTGCGTCCGCACAAACGGGTGAGGGGCGGTGGCGAGGCGGAGCCTCGCGGGCAAGTGCGTTCCCAAGCCGGAGCTTGGGAACGAGGTGAAGGGGGCGGCGGTGAGGCTGCTTTCGGCGGTATTGTAGGCCGGGATAAGCCGCAGGCGTTCCCGGCGTCGGCGCCAGCCGATTGGGTGCCTGCCAGCAATTGCCGGAAACGCTCCGCTTATTCCGGCCTACATTCTTGCGTCCGCACAAACGGATGAGGGGCGGTGGCGAGGCGGAGCCTCGCGGGCAAGTGCGTTCCCAAGCCGGAGCTTGGGAACGAGGTGAAGGGGGCGGCGGTGAGGCTGCTTTCGGCGGTATTGTAGGTCGGTATAAAGCCGCAGGCGTTCCCGGCGTCGGCGCCAGCCGATTGGGTGCTGCCGGCAATTGCCGGAAACGCTCCGCTTATTCCGGCCTGCATAGGCCACATTCAACGCCACCAAAGGAAAAGGGCCACCTCTGAAGAGGTAGCCCTTTTTTTGCCTGGTGCAGTCGTCACGGTGGGGGCGGCGTCAGCTCCCCTTCACGTTTCCGTCCATGATTATGAGCTCGTAGCGATACCCGGCGCCGAAGTCGATCCTGTTTCTGAGGACACCTTTCACCGTCACCACGTCACCTTCGTTCGGGAGCGTCTTTGTGGTCACCACCAGCTCGTTCGTCTTCTTCGCCGCGCTCCCGGTGCCGTCTTCAATGTGCAGCCAGTTCTTCTTCAGGATCCTGCTGGCGACCTTCACGACCCTGCCGCGGATCACCACATTCTTCTTTTCCAGCTTTGCCCTGTTCGCCCAGAGTTCCGCGACGGTATAGGCGTTTGCCCCCTTTGCCTTCGTGACCTTCGCCGGCTTCCCCTTCACAGGCTTCGCGGAGCCGGGCTTCTCACCCTGGGAGGCGCGCGCCATGGCGGCGTCCATGTTGACCCCTTTGTGGGCCTTCTTGATCGCCTCCGGGCTCATCACTACTTCCTGCTGGCTGCTCAGGCCGCCGGAGAAGATGATCCTGTCGAACTTGCGGTTTAGCGACTTGCTGTTCAGGTTTTTCATCTCGTAGCCGGGCATGAGGCTTACCTCCTGCCCCACGGAGATCTTCATCTGCGGAATGGCCACCCACACCTTTTCCCCGGAGCTCTGTTTGAGAAGAATATAGGTATACCCTCCGCCGTCCATCGTCTCGGCAACCTTCCCCGACAGCGGGATGCTCTGCGGGAGGGGCTTCCCGTTCACGGTGGCGGGGGCTTCGGCGCCGGCGAGGGCGAGCGGTGCGGTGGTCAGGGTGAAGGCGGTGAACAGCAGGCAGAGTGTAGTGCGAGAAGGGGTCATGAAAGCTCCTTGGATTATCCCCGTGCCCGGGGGGAATGGGTCGCGACAGAGTACTTTTTTACGCGCGTCTTGACAAGCTTTTTGACGTAAACAGAGGGTGCATTCCCTTCGCGATTCATGAGTTTTTACCCTTGCCAAGGTAAATGCGCTATGTTATAGAAGTGTGCTGCACAAAA
This sequence comes from Geomonas sp. RF6, assembly GCF_021044625.1. Taxonomy (NCBI): domain Bacteria; kingdom Pseudomonadati; phylum Thermodesulfobacteriota; class Desulfuromonadia; order Geobacterales; family Geobacteraceae; genus Geomonas; species Geomonas sp. RF6. The sequence goes on from NZ_CP087999.1 coordinate 3,109,725, forward strand.
TTCGCACGCCATCTGCTTAGTCCCGGCGGTGTCCGCATTCCGCGGATTCCGGGGCCCCTGGTGGCGGAGGAAAAACCAAAGGAGAGTACAATGTCGAACATCACCATGAAGGAACTGCTGGAAGCCGGTGTGCACTTCGGGCACCAGACCAAGAGATGGAACCCGAAGATGAAGCCGTACATCTTCGGCGCGCGCAACGGGATCTACATCATCGACCTGCAGAAGACCGTCCGCCTTTTCAAGAACGCCTACAGCTTCGTCACCGAGGCGGCGCAGGGTGGCGACTCCATCCTCTTCGTCGGCACCAAGAAGCAGGCACAGGATTCGGTTGCCGAAGAGGCGCAGCGCTGCGGGCAGTTCTACGTGAACGACCGTTGGCTGGGCGGCATGCTCACCAACTTCGCCACCGTGAAGCAGAGCATCGACAGGCTGAAGAGGCTCGACGCCATGGTCGCCGACGGCACCATCGAGGCGTACACCAAGAAAGAAGCGCTGAAGCTCGCCAAGGAGCGTGAGAAGCTTGAGAAGACCCTCGGCGGCATCAAGGGTATGGGCAAGCTTCCGGGCGTCCTTTTTGTGGTCGACCCGAAAAACGAGGAGATCGCGGTAAGCGAGGCGAAGAAGCTCGGTATCCCCGTCGTCGCCATCGTCGACACCAACTGCGACCCGGACGACATCAACTACGTCATCCCGGGGAACGACGACGCGATCCGCGCCATCAGGCTCCTCACCAGCAAGATGGCTGACGCCGTCCTCGAAGGCGCCCAGACCAGGAACGCGAAGCTGCAGACCGGCAGCGAAGAGGAATTCGTAGCCGAGTCCGCCGAGTTCGTGGAAGAGGCAGCCGGCGAGGCCTAGTCCCCCCTGCTTTAGTTCCATCCCCTCCTTTCTCCCTCCCCAAGCGGAGCGAGCCCGCGTCCTTTCGGGGAGCGCGGCGGGGATGGGGTCCTTCGACCGTGAAGACTAATACATACTGACCCCCGCCTTTCGGGGCGGGGGTGCTATTGGAGGCTTACGTGAGCATTACAGCAGCACAGGTAAATGAACTGAGGAAGGCAACTGGCGCGGGGCTTATGGACTGCAAGAAGGCCCTCGGCGAAACCGGCGGCGATCACGAGAAGGCGATCGACTACCTGCGCAAGAAGGGTCTGGCAGCCGCCTCCAAGAAGGCCGGCCGTGCAGCTACCGAGGGTGCGGTAGGTTCCTACATCCACGCAGGTGGCAAGATCGGCGTCCTCGTGGAAGTAAACTGCGAGACCGACTTCGTGGCCAAAAACGAGACCTTCCAGGCATTCGTGCGCGACATCGCCATGCACATCGCAGCAGCAAGCCCGATGTTCGTGCGTCGTGAAGAAGTCCCCGCCGAGCTCCTCGAGCGCGAGAAGGACATCTACCGCGCCAAGGCGAAAGAGTCCGGCAAGCCGGACGCCATCGTCGAGAAGATCATCGAAGGGCAGATCAACAAGTTCTACGCGGACATCTGCCTCCTCGAGCAGCCGTACGTGAAGGATCCGGACAAGTCGGTCCAGACCTACCTGAACGAGACGATCGCCACCATCGGCGAGAACATGAGTGTCCGCCGCTTCGCCAAGTTCGTACTGGGCGAGGGGCTCGCGAAGAAGGAGAGCGACTTCGCGGCCGAGGTTGCCGCTGCGGTCGGCGCTTAAAACGTCCCACGGGAGCCGGCCAGCAATGGGCGGCTCTTTTTTTATCCAAAAACCATAAACACGAGCACTTGGGGAAGACATGGCGAAACCGTTTTATAAAAATGTGCTTTTGAAGCTCTCTGGCGAGTCGCTGGCGGGTGACCAAGGATACGGCATCGACCCCCACACCATTACCACCATCGCCAACGAGGTGAAGGAGGTGGTGGCGCTCGGGGTGCAGCTCTCCCTCGTCATCGGCGGCGGGAACATCTTCCGCGGCCTCGCGGCGTCCTCCAAGGGTATGGACCGCGCCAGCGCCGATTACATGGGGATGCTCGCCACCATGATCAACGCGCTGGCGATGCAGGACGCGCTGGAGAAGATCGGGGTCGATACCCGGGTGCAGTCGGCGATCGCCATGCAGGAGGTGGCAGAGCCGTACATCCGCAGGCGCGCCATCAGGCACCTGGAAAAGGGGCGCGTGGTGATCTTCGGCGCCGGCACGGGGAACCCCTTCTTTACCACCGACACCGCGGCGAGCCTCCGTGCCATGGAGATCGGCGCGGACGTCATCCTGAAGGGGACGAAGGTGGACGGCGTCTACTCGGCGGACCCGAAGAAGGACCCGAACGCCACGAAGTACACCCAGCTGAGCTACATCGATGTCCTGAAGAAGGGGCTGGCGGTCATGGATGCGACCGCGACCTCCCTGTGCATGGACAACAACCTCCCGATCGTGGTCTTTGACGTGACCACCGACGGCAATGTAGTGCGGGTCATCTGCGGCGAGCAGATCGGCACCATCGTGAAAGGAGAGTAAAATGATCAAGGACGTCCTTGCCAACATGAACGCCCGGATGGACAAGACCATCGAGGCGCTTAGGAGGGAGTACCAGAGGGTCCGCACCGGCCGCGCCTCCACCTCTCTTCTGGACGAGGTGAAGGTGGACTACTACGGCAACCTCTCCCCGCTGAGCCAGGTGGCCACCCTCGCGGTCCCGGAGGCGCGCACCATCACCATCTCGCCGTGGGAGAACAAGATGATCCCGATCATCGAGAAGGCGATCCTGAACGCGAACCTGGGGCTCACCCCGGCAAACGACGGGAAGCAGATCCGCCTGAACCTCCCGCCGCTTACCGAGGAGCGCCGCAAGGACATCGTGAAGCAGCTCAAGAAGGACGGCGAGGACGCGAAGGTCGCGCTGCGCAACATCCGCCGCGAGGCGATCGACGAGCTGAAGAAGCTGGAGAAGGAGAAGCAGATCTCCGAGGACGAGCTGAAGCGCGCCGAGAAAGAAGTGCAGGATTTCACCAACACCCACGTGGCGAAGGTGGACGAGGTCTTCGCGCACAAGGAAAAAGAGGTTATGGAGGTCTAGGACGCTCCGGATCGGGGGGGAGTCTCTCCCCCCCGGCAACCTCTCGCGCGCCGCGGGGCGCGCACCACCCCTCCAATCCAGGGGATTTTTTGTTTTTAGGGTGCTCATGAAAACACTCAAGCCGGAAAACCTGCCGCGTCACCTCGCCATCATCATGGACGGCAACGGGCGCTGGGCCAAGGAGCGCATGCTGCGCCGCATCGTCGGGCACCGCAAAGGTGTGGAGACGGTCCGGGTCATCGTGGAGGAGTGCTCGCGCCTGAAGATCGGCTACCTTACCCTCTTCGCCTTCTCTGCGGAGAACTGGCTGCGCCCGAAGACCGAGGTGACTGCGCTCATGGCGCTCCTCAAGCAGTACATTCGCGGTGAGACCGCACGGATGATGCAAAACGACATCAGGTTCAACGTGATAGGGAACCGTGCCGACCTGCCGGAGGACGTAAACCGCGAGATCGACTCGACGATCCAGAAGACCTCGGGAAACCGCGGCATGCTCCTCACCCTTGCCCTTTCCTACGGCGGCCGCCAGGAGATCATTTCCGCCGCACGAAGGCTCGCGAGTGAGGCCGCCGCCGGCCGCCTCGACCCCGATTCCATCGACGAGAACTCTTTCGGCGCATCGCTCAGCACCGCCGGGATCCCCGATCCCGACCTCCTGATACGGACGAGTGGTGAGATGCGCATCAGCAACTTTCTCCTCTGGCAGCTGGCCTACGCGGAGCTCTACTTCACGGAGGTCAACTGGCCGGAGTTCGACAGGGACGAGCTGGCCCGCGCGCTCAAGGACTACCAGTCCAGGGAGCGCCGGTTCGGCAAGACCAGCGACCAGCTGCGTCGTGGCGGGGAGCAGCCCTCCTAGCGGGGGACGCCAAGAAAGGAGCTCGCTATCAAACGTCTTGCTTCCGCAGCGGTACTCTTGCCGCTGCTCATACTCTTCATTTTGAAGTCGCCCCCCGTCTGGTTCGACATCCTCATCGCAGTGGTGGCGGCCATCGGGCTCGACGAGTTCTACCGCATGACCCTCCCGGAGCGCCGCAGCGAAGGGTGGAGCGCCGCGGTCGTCGGCGCCCTCGCGCTCTTCACCATTCCCTTCGCCGACGGGATGCTCTCCCTCTTTGCCCTCACCGCAGCAGTGCTCGGCTTCTCCCTTGTCGGCCTCTTCCGCCTGAAGGACATCGCGCAGGCCGCATCCGAGTCCGCCTTCATCTTCATGGGCTTTCTCTACGTCCCGCTGCTCCTTGCGCACTTGATCCTCCTGCGCGTCGAGCCGCACGGCGTGGCCTGGATCTTCCTGATGATGGTGATCGTGATGTCCGGGGACAGCGCCGCCTACTACGTGGGCTCGAGCTTCGGGCGCACGAAGCTCTACCCTGCGGTGAGCCCGAAGAAGAGTGTGGAAGGCTCCCTCGGGGGGCTCGCGGGGAGCGTGATCGGCGCCCTTGTCTTCCGCGCCCTCTTTTTCGCTGAGCTGACGATCGTCGACGCGGTGGCGGTGGCGCTCCTTTGCGGAGTCCTCGGGCAGCTGGGAGACCTTTTCGAGTCCCTCATCAAGAGAAGCTGCGGCGTGAAGGATTCCGGCACCCTCATCCCCGGCCACGGCGGAATTCTCGACCGGCTGGACAGCATCCTCTTCGCAGCCCCCGCGGTTTTCTACTACGCGTACTTCGTGTTCGCGGGGTAGAGAGTGAGCTACATCCCTCTTCTGGCGTACTCACGCACAAAATTGCACAGCGCTCTCTTTTCCAACGGCGCTTGTTATGAGGTATTATGAAAAAGATCGCTATTCTCGGCTCCACCGGATCGATCGGGGTGAGCACCCTCGACGTCGTCGATAAACACCCCGAGATGTTCCAGGTGGTGGCGCTAACTGCAGGCACCAACCTGGAGCTCCTCAAAACGCAGATCGAGAAGTTCTCCCCAGTGCTCGTCTCGGTTCTCACCGCCGAGCACGCCGCGCAGCTCGATCGTATGCTCTCCGGGAAGAAACCGCAGATCATGCATGGCGTGGAAGGGCTGATCGCCGCCGCCACCGCGCCGGATGCCACCATGGTGGTAGCCGCCATCGTGGGCGCCGCAGGGCTTGTCCCGACGGCAGCCGCGATCAGCGCCGGCAAGGACGTGGCACTGGCCAACAAGGAAACGCTCGTCACCGCCGGGCACCTGATCATGGACCTCGTGCAGGAGAAGGGGGTCAACCTCTACCCGGTGGACAGCGAGCACTGTGCGGTCTTCCAGTCCCTCGTGGGGCACCGGAAGGAGGACGTGAGCCGCCTCATCCTCACCGCCTCCGGAGGGCCGTTCTGGAGCTGGAGCAGCGAAAAGGTGGCAGGCGCCACCATAAACGACGCCCTGAACCACCCGAACTGGAGCATGGGAAAAAAGATCAGCATCGATTCAGCGACGATGATGAACAAGGGGCTCGAGGTCATCGAGGCGCGCTGGCTCTTCGACATCCCTGTCGACCGCATCGCGGTGCACATCCACCCGCAGAGCATCATCCACTCCATGGTGGAGTATCTGGACGGCAGCGTCATGGCGCAGCTCGGGATGCCGGATATGAAAGGGCCGATCGCCTACGCCCTGACCTATCCGGCCCGCATCCCCGCCGGCGTCAAGCCGCTCGACCTCACCAGCCTTTCCGGGCTCACCTTTCATAGGCCCGATCCGCTGCGCTTCCCGGCGCTCGATCTTGCCTACCAGGCGGCACGCTCCGGCGAGAGCATGCCGGCAGTCATGAATGCAGCCAATGAAATCGCCGTGGAGGCGTTTCTCTCGGGGAGGATCGGGTTCGCCGCCATCCCGGTGGCGATTGAAAAGACGATGGAGCTGCACGAACCGCACGCTCTGCGCACCTTCGAGGAGGTGCTGGAGGCCGACCGCTTCGGTCGCAGGACCGCCAGGAAGGTCCTGAAGTTCGAGGAGTAAGACCGAAGCCGTCGCTGCAAGACCGTAGGGGGGGTAATGACTAGCATATTCTTCGCAATTATCGCCCTGGGGGTGCTGATCTTTATTCACGAGCTCGGGCACTTCCTTTTTGCCAAGGCGTTCGGGGTAGGGGTCGAGAAGTTCTCCCTCGGATTTGGGCCGAAGATCGTCGGGAAAAAATATGGCGAGACGGAGTATCTCCTCTCCGCATTCCCCCTTGGCGGCTACGTCAAGATGGTGGGGGAGGGGGACGACGTCGAAATCACCGAGGAGCAGAGGACAGTCTCCTTCAGCGACAAGTCCGTACTGCGCCGCATCATCATCGTCGCGGCGGGACCGATCTTCAATCTCCTCTTCGCCTACTTCCTCTTCATCGTCGTCTTCATGATCGGCGTTCCAGCCGTCACCACGAAGGTCGGCGAGGTCGTCCCGGGGAAACCCGCGGCGCAGGCGGGGATCCTGCCGGGAGACCTTATCACTGCTGTGAACGGCAAGCCGGTGGACCGCTGGGAGGATTTCGCCACCGTCATCTCCAAGGGGAAGATCGCCCCGATGCAGGTGACGGTCGTGCGCGGCGCGACTGTCATGAACTACAACATGGTCCCGGAGCCCCGCACGACGAAGAACCTCCTCGGTGAAACGGTGACCTCCCCGGTGATCGGGGTCGTGGCGGCCGGCGAGACGGTGACGGACCACTTCACTCCGCTGGAGGCGATAAAGCGGGGGAGCGAGCAGTGCTGGAACGTGATCTCCCTTACCTTCCTCTCCCTGGTGCGCCTCGTGGAGCGCGCCATACCGCTCGACACCATCGGCGGCCCGATCATGATCGTGAAGATCGCCGGGCAGCAGGCAGCGGCCGGCGGCGTGAACTTCCTCGCCTTCGTGGCGCTCCTCTCGGTGAACCTGGGGGTGCTGAACCTCCTCCCCGTGCCGATCCTGGACGGCGGCCACCTCGCCTTTTACATCATCGAGCTCATCATCGGCCGTCCGGTGGGGAAAAGGGCGCGGGAGATAGCGCAGCAGGTCGGGCTCGTCCTCCTGGTGAGCCTCATGATCCTCGCCTTCTACAACGACATCGCCCGGATCGTGACAGGGAAATAGTCGGGGGGAGTAAGGATCCCATCATCATTCACGGCCGGGAGGGGAATACCTCCCGGCTTTCTCATCGCTCCAGCAGCAGGCGTAGATCGGAATAGCCTTGAAGATTCTCACCTTTGATACCTCCGGAAGCTCATCAAGCGTCGCACTCTCCCACGGCACCGAACTGATCGGTGAAACCCTTTTCAGCGGCCACCGCACCCCCACAGGGAAGCTCCTCGACGCCGCCCGCGCGCTCCTCGACACAGCCTCCCTCGCTCCGGCGGATCTCGATGCCTTCGCCGTCTCCCTCGGCCCCGGCTCCTTCACCGGCGTCCGCGTCGGCATCTCCCTGGTGAAAGGGATGGCGCTGGCGGCAGGGAAGCCGGCGCTGGGCTTCTCCTCCCTCGCCATGCTCGCCGCCAATCTCCCGCTGTGCGCCTGGCAGGTGGCGCCCCTCTTCGATGCCCGGAAAAGCGAGGTGTATTGCGCGCTGTACCGCACCGGAAGCGGGGTGCCGGTTCCGGTGGCGGCTGAGGCGGTCCTTCCCCCTGTCGACTTTCTGGCCACCATCACCGAGCCTACCGTCTTTGTGGGGGACGGAGCGCTGAGGTACCGGGAGCTGATCACCGAGACCCTCGGCGACCTCGCCATCTTCGCCCCCTGGAATGCCCACCTCCCGAAGGCATCGGCGGGGGCTCTTGTTGCCCATGAAGCCGCTCTGGCCGGGGCATTCATCCCTCTCGCCCAACTCAACCCCCGCTACCTGCGCCTCTCCGAGGCGGAAGTGGCCAAAAAACGGGCCTCCGAAGAATTCAGGAAAAACGCTCCTTGAGTCCCCCCTCCCTTGACGGGAGGGGGACAGGGGTGGGTGAAGCTGCCATGAGCTGGAACGGTGGCGCCTTCCCTCACACCCTGTCCCTCCCCCGCGAGGAGGAAGGGAACATTCCTGCAGCCGTTTTAAAAAAATGTTCGATTAAACTGAAAAACGCCGGGAAGGGGGCTGAGCAGGCGCCCGAGTAGCTGTTGACAGTTCTTTTGTAATGTATTATGTTGACCCCTCTATTTTTAATCCAACGGTAACCTCCTCTAAATACGAAGAAATTTTACCGTCATCAACTACCGGTTTATTAGCTCCAAACGGTGAGCGCTCCGGTGCAAGGGACAACATATGCGTAGCGATACTATTACTCAGGGACTGGAGCGTACTCCGCACCGCGCCCTTCTGAAGGGTACAGGACTTCCGCAGAGCGAGATGGCGAAGCCCTTCATCGGCATTGCCACCAGCTTCACCGATCTCATCCCCGGCCACATAGGGATGAGGGACCTCGAGCGTTTCATCGAAAAGGGGATTCACACCGGCGGCGGCTACGCCTTTCTCTTCGGGATTCCGGGGGTTTGCGACGGGATCTCCATGGGGCACAAGGGGATGCACTACTCCCTCCCCACCCGCGAGCTGATCGCGGACATGGTGGAGTCGGTCGCCGAGGCGCACCGCCTGGACGGTCTCGTCCTTCTCACCAACTGCGACAAGATCACCCCGGGGATGCTGATGGCTGCCGCGCGTCTCGACATCCCCTGCATCGTGGTGACCGCCGGTCCGATGATGAGCGGCCGCGGCGTCGAGGGAAGGCGCTACTCCTTTGTCACCGACACCTTCGAGGCGATGGCCCGCTACAAGGCCGGCGTCATCGACGACGCCGAGCTCGCCCGCTGCGAGGAGAACGCCTGCCCCGGCGTCGGGTCCTGCCAGGGGCTCTTCACCGCCAACACCATGGCGATCCTCACCGAGACGCTCGGCATGAGCCTCCCGCGCTGCGGCACCGCCCTCGCCGTCTCTGCCCTCAAGAGAAGGATCGCCTTTGCCTCCGGCGAGCGAATCGTGCAGATGGTCGGCGAGAACGTCACCCCGCGCTCCATCCTCTCCAGGGAAGCATTCGAAAACGCCATCCGCGTCGACCTCGCCCTCGGCGGCTCCTCCAACACGGTCCTGCACCTCCTCGCCATCGCACGTGAGGCCGGGGTAGATCTGCCGCTGGAGACCTTCGACGTCCTCTCCCGCCAGACCCCGCAGATTGCCTCCATGAACCCCGCAGGTGAGCACTTCATGGAAGACCTCGACGCGGCAGGGGGCGTGGCAGGGGTGCTGAAGCAGCTCGGCGACAGCATCCACGACTGCCCGACCGTCATGGGGCTCACCACGAAGCAGATCGTCTCCTCCCTCTCCGACGTCGACGAGAGCGTCATCCGCCCGACCGCACAGCCGGTGAAGAAGGAAGGGGGGATCGCGGTTCTCTTCGGGAACATCGCTCCGGACGGCGCGGTGGTGAAGCAGTCCGGCGTGGGCGAGAAGATGATGCAATTCACCGGCACCGCCCGCTGCTTCGACTCCGAAGAGCTCGCCATGCAGGCAATCATGAGCGGCCAGATCAAGAGCGGCGACATGGTGGTGATCCGCTACGAGGGGCCGAAGGGCGGCCCGGGGATGCGCGAGATGCTCGCCCCCACCGCAGCGATCATGGGGCTTGGCCTCGGCGACTCCGTAGCGCTCATCACCGACGGCCGCTTCTCCGGCGGCACCCGCGGTCCGTGCGTCGGGCATATCTCCCCGGAAGCTGCGGTCGGCGGCCCGATCGCTCTCGTGGAGGACGGTGACCGGATCGAGCTCGACATCCCGTCCCGCTCCCTGAAGCTTCTGGTGAGCGACGAAGTCCTCGCCGAGCGCCGCGCACGCTGGAGCGCACCGGAGCCGAAGATCAAGAAGGGGTGGCTCGCCCGTTACGCGAAGGTCGTCACCTCCGCCAACACCGGAGCGGTCACCACGGCATAAGTTTTTTTGGGTTAGTGTTGCAACTCAGCCAGCCAGCAATTGGCAACTCCCGCACCACGTCCCCTCCCTTTCAAGGGGAGGGACAGGGTGGGGATGGGGTTCAGCAAACAGCAACAATGAAACGGTCAATAGTGAACACAACGAAGTTTGCAGTCATGCCGGGGGTGTTATGAAGATGAATGGTGCTCGGATAGTGTTGGAGTGCTTGAAGCTGGAGGGGGTGGATACGGTCTTCGGTTACCCCGGCGGAACCGTCATAAACCTCTACGACGAGCTATTCTCCTTCAAGGAGATCAAGCACATCCTGCCGCGCCACGAGCAGGCGGGGGTGCATGCCGCCGACGGGTACGCCCGCGCGACCGGCAGGGTAGGGGTGGCGATAGCGACCTCCGGCCCCGGCGCGACCAATACCATCACCGGGATCGCCACCGCCTACATGGACTCGATCCCCATGGTGATTATCACCGGGCAGGTCCCCACCGCGCTCATCGGCAACGACGCCTTCCAGGAAGCGGACATCATGGGGATCACCCGCCCCTGCACGAAGCACAACTTCCTGGTGAAGGACATCAGGCAGCTGGCGACGATCATGAAGAAGGCCTTCTACATCGCCCGCAGCGGCCGCCCCGGCCCGGTCCTCGTCGATCTCCCGAAAGACGTGCAGGTAGCCACCACCGAGTTCCACTATCCGGACAGCGTGGAGCTGCGCGGCTACAAGCCGACACTGGAAGGGCACCCGAAGCAGATCGAGAAAGCCGTCTCCATGATCCTGCAGGCGAAGAAGCCGGTCATCTATGTCGGCGGCGGAGCCGTCCTCGGCAACGCCTGCGCCGAGCTTACCACGCTGGTGCGGCGCCTCGGCGCTCCGGTTACCACCACCCTCATGGGGCTTGGCGCCTTCCCGGAGAACGATCCCCTCTCCCTCGGGCTGCTCGGCATGCATGGCACCTACTACGCCAACATGGCCGTCTCCAACTGCGACGTGCTCGTCGCCGTCGCCGCCCGTTTTGACGACAGGGTCACCGGGAAGATTCCGGCGTTCGCCCCGCACGCGAAGATCATCCACCTCGACGTCGATCCCACTTCCATCAAGAAGAACGTGAGGGTCGACCTACCGATCGTAGGGGACGTCTGCGAGATCCTGAAGAAGATGCTGAAGGTCATTGAGGAGCGCGACTTGGAGGCGGACAACGCCCGCCAGGGGTACCTGCCGTGGCTCGAGGAGATCGCCGACTGGAAGGAAAAGCAGCCGATGGCCTACCAACAGGGTGACAAGGTCATCAAGCCGCAGTACGTGATCCAGAGGCTGCGCGCCCTTTCCGACGAGGATGCCATCGTTGCCACCGACGTCGGGCAGCACCAGATGTGGACCGCGCAGTTCTTCGGCTTCACCCGTCCGCGGACGCTCCTCTCCTCCGGCGGGCTCGGGACGATGGGTTTCGGCCTCCCCGCCGCCATGGGAGCGCAGGCAGCCTTCCGTGACCGCCAGGTCATCGCCATCTGCGGCGACGGCGGCTTCCAGATGAACCTGCAGGAGCTGGCCACGATGGTGCAGAACCGCCTCGCGGTGAAGATCTGCATCATCAACAACAACTTCCTCGGCATGGTGCGGCAGTGGCAGGAGCTCTTCTTCGACAAGCGCTACTCCTCCACCTGCCTGGAGCTGCCGATCGACTTCGTGAAGCTTGCCGAAGCCTTCGGCGCGAAAGGTTTCACCGCCTCCTCCGTTGAAGAGGTCGACAACGTCATCAAGGAAGGATTCGCCACGCCAGGCCCGGTGATCATGGAGTTCCGTGTCGCCCGCGAGGAGAAGGTGCTCCCGATGGTGCCCGCCGGCGCGTCCCTCACCGAGATGGTGCTGGCGTCCTAGAAGGCGTTTTCCCGCAAGGGAGAGGCTCTCTGCGAAATGGAGGGGAATCCCCCCTCGCCACTGTTACGCTTTGCTTATGCCGGGCCGGGAGCGGAAGGACTCATCCCGACCCCTGAAGTATCTGGAGGGACCGTGCGACACATCATAGCCGTGCTGGTAGAAAATGAATTCGGAGTCCTTTCCCGCGTGGTGGGGCTTTTCTCCGGGAGGGGGTTCAACATCGACTCCCTCACCGTTGCTCCCACCAATGACGAGTCCCTCTCCCGCATCACGCTGGTAACCCGCGGGGACGAGCAGATCATCGAGCAGATCACCAAGCAGCTGAACAAGCTGATCGACGTCATCAAGGTCATCGACTTTGAGCCGGAGAACGCCATCGAGCGCGAGATGGCCCTCGTGAAGGTGAACGCGGAGGACCAGAGCCGCGCCGAGGTGCTGCGCGTGGCGGACATCTTCCGCGCGAAGGTCATCGACGTGACACCGAAGTCGTACACCCTGGAGGCCACCGGTGCGCCGTCAAAGATCGACGCCATGGTGGAGCTCCTGCGCCCCCTCGGGCTGAAGGAGCTCGTCCGCACCGGCCCCGTCGCCATCGGGCGCGGCTCCAAGGGGTGGAAAGGGCAGTAAACGGGCAGTATCCATCACAGCACGAACAGAGTGCTTTCTGCATGCGGCCTGGTCGGGACCTCCCGTTCCAGGCCCTTAATCTTAAACTGAAGGAATTCACAAAGGAGAGACGATGAAGATTTATTATGACAAGGACTGCAACCTGGACATTCTCAGAGGGAAGAAGGTGGCGGTGCTGGGATACGGCTCGCAGGGTCACGCCCACTCCAACAACCTGAAGGACTCCGGCGTTGACGTCGTTGTCGGCCTGAAGGCCGACTCCCCCTCCGTGGCGAAAGCCCAGGCTGCCGGCCTTACCGTGCTGCCGACCTCCGAGGCGGTGAAAGTCGCCGACATCATCATGATCCTGCTCCCGGACGAGATCCAGGGGGACGTGTACCGCGAGCAGATCGCTCCGTTCGTCAAGCAGGGCGCATACCTCGCCTTCGGCCACGGCTTCGCGATTCACTTCGGCCAGATCGTGCCGCGCGCTGACATCAACGTCATCATGGTCGCTCCCAAGGGCCCGGGTCACCTCGTGCGTCACGAGTACACCAAGGGTGGCGGCGTTCCCTCCCTCATCGCCATCGCCCACGACCCCTCCGGCGACTCCAAGGAGATCGCACTCGCCTACGCTTCCGCAAACGGCGGCGGCAAGGCCGGCATCATCGAGACCTCCTTCAAGGAAGAGACCGAGACCGACCTCTTCGGCGAGCAGGCCGTTCTGTGCGGCGGCATCTCCGCCCTCATCCAGTGCGGCTTCGAGACCCTCGTCGAGGCGGGGTACGCACCGGAGATGGCATACTTCGAGTGCCTGCACGAGACGAAGCTGATCGTCGACCTGATCTACGAAGGGGGCATCGCCAACATGCGCTACTCCGTCTCCAACACCGCCGAGTACGGCGACCTGACCCGCGGACCGCGCGTCATCACCGAAGAAACGAAGAAAGAGATGAAGAAGATCCTCGACGAGATCCAGACCGGCGAGTTCGCCCGCGAGTGGATGCTCGAGAACAAGGTCAACAAGCCGCGCTTCAACGCACTGCGTCGTCGTGGCAATGACCACGAGATCGAGGCAGTCGGCGCGAAGCTGCGCTCCATGATGGCATGGATCACCAACTCCAAGATCGTGGACAAGTCTAAAAACTAAAGATTGCTTTTAGTTGCAACGAAGGCCGGATTCGGGATATACTCACGCGTTGATGTGGGTCTCCCGGACCCGGCCTTTTTTCGCTTTAACCCCTTTCTTCAGTTAAAAGGGCAGCACCTTCGACGCCCTTGCCGCACCATGGTGGACCCGCCACGATGGTTCTAACTTTGCCCCACCCCCGCTTCCTCCCCCTTCCGGGGGATTCCTCGGTTCTCCTTTCCAGAGTGACCCGATGGGGATGGGGTAGCCACGAGGTAACTTGATGCGTAATCAGCATGCCCCTATCGCAGCAGAAGGGGTACCGTTCATCCTGGGGAGCTTCGCTCTCACCGCTCTCCTGGTCCTCCTGACGCTGACGGCACATGGCGCCTTCGCCATCCCGGCAGCCATCTTCGCCATCCTCACCGTTTTCATCCTCTACTTCTTCAGAAATCCGGAGCGGACCGTTCCCTCCTCCGAGAAGGCGATCGTCGCCCCCGCCGACGGCATCGTCGTGTACCGCGGCAGGGCCCACGAGCCGCATCTCGGGGTGGAGATGGAGAAGGTGAGCATCTTCATGTCCGTCTTCAACGTCCACGTGAACCGCGTGCCGGTGACCGGGAGGGTGGTGGACGCCTTCTATACCAGGGGGAAGTTCTTCGACGTGCGCGACGAGCGCGCGAGCTTTGAGAACGAGCAGAAGGGGTTGATCGTGGAGACCGCGTCCGGCGCGAAGCTGGTGGTGGTCCAGGTCGCGGGCCTTATCGCGCGGCGCATCGTCTGCTATGCGAAGGTCGGCGATCTCCTGGAGCGCGGCAGGCGCTACGGCCTGATCCGTTTCGGGTCGCGGCTCGACATCTTCCTCCCCGTGGAGACGAACGTTACCGTGACCATGGGGGAGCGTACTGTGGCGGGTGAAACCGTGCTGGGGTTGCTGCCGTGACCGAGCAGATACCGAGAAACGAAGGGATGAGAAAGGGGATCTACATCCTCCCCAACCTCTTTACCGCCGGGAGCCTCTTCGCCGGCTTTTACTGCATGGTGTCGTCGCTGAACGGCGACTACCGGACCGCCGCGCTCTGGATCCTCGCCTCCTCCATCTTCGACGGACTGGACGGCAAGGTCGCGCGCCTCACCGGGACCGCGAGCAAGTTCGGCGTGGAGTTCGACTCCCTCGCGGACCTCGTCTCCTTCGGCGCAGCGCCGGGGCTTCTCATGTACGCCTGGGCCCTGAAGCCGTTTGGCAGGCTCGGCTGGCTCGCCGCGTTCCTCTTCGTCGCCTGCGCCGCGCTTCGTCTGGCCCGCTTCAACGTGCAGGTGGAGACGGTGGAGAGCAAGCGCTTCGTGGGGCTGCCGACACCTGCCGCAGCGAGCATGGTTTCCGCCACGGTACTTATCTTCTACCACATGGGGTGGCCCGTCGCCGTGGGGCGGCTGGCGATCCTCGTCCTGATCTACTTCCTGGCACTTCTGATGGTGAGCAACGTGCGGTACTACTCCTTCAAGGACCCGTCGCTCATCAAGAAGCAGCCCTTCGCCTTCCTCGTTCTGGCGGTGATCCTCCTGATCATCATCGCCGCCGAGCCGGTGATCATGCTCTTCACCATCTTCATCTGCTACATCCTCTCCGGCCCCATCGGCTTCGTGATGACCTGGCCGCGCCGCCGCCGTCTCGAGCGCGCGCTGCGCAAAGGGCGCGAGGGTGTGCTGAGCGGCGGGGGACGGGGGACCGGAACCGGCGGGCGGTGATGTGCTGAAAGAGTTATAGTAGATGATTTGAATTGCGGCGCGTTCTATGGGATGCGCCGTTTTTCGTTCTCGTGGCCACGAACCCCATCCCCCACCCTGTCCCTCCGCACTGCAGCTGCCCCTCACGTTCCCCCCTTTGCGAAGGGTCTTCCGGGAATTCTGGGGAACGCGCTACAAAGAATCCGGGTGACCCCACGCTGGAGCGTAGGCATCTTGCCTGCGATGGCGGCGCAGCCGCCACAGACCGCGCGGCTGGCGCCGCGGTACAGGCTGCGAAGCCTGTGCTCCAGCGCGGTGCCACTACTGTCCCCTCACCTCAACGGAAGAGACCGGGCTCCATTCCCGGAATTCCCGGATGAACCTTTGCGAAGGGGGGACAGGGGGGATTTGCCTTGAGGTCCCCTCCCCAATGAAAACACCACCTTGTATACAGAAGCTCGCCTGAGCTAAAATACTGCTAGTTCAATGCTTTTTTCCGCATAGGGCATGGTGCGCCATGCTTTAGGCGCCGCTTCTGTTTCAGAGGTCGTGATGCCTGTCAGATCCGAGTCGGAGTTGTTGCAGGAAAAGCTCGACGCATGCGTGGCGAAGCTTAGGAAGAGTGAGCAGCAACTTGCGGATACGCAGCGGGTGGCGCATCTCGGGAGCTGGGAGTGCGAGATCGGCGCCGGCAAGGTGCGCTGGTCCGAGGAGACGTACCGCATATTCGGCCTCGATCCCGACCAGGTGCCTGCCTCCGACGAAGGCTTCATCGGGAGGGTGCACCTCGACGACCGGGAGCGGGTGAAGGCTGCGTTGCGGCAGGCGCCGCAGGAGGGGATCCACAACCTGCAGTTTCGCATCATCCGCCCGGACGGGTCGCTTCGGCTGGTCGTAGGAAACGGCGAGGTCGTCCACGACACCGCCGGACGTCCCGTCTCCCTCATAGGAACCTGCCACGACGTCACCGAATACCACATGGCAAAAGAGGCCCTCGGGGAGTCGGAGCAGCGCTTCTCCAAGATCTTCCAGGCCGCGCCTGCACTCGTGAGCATCACCACCGTCGCGGAAGGGATTCACCTCGAGGTGAACGCGGCGTTTCTGAAGACGCTGCGGTACGAGCGCGGCGAGGTCATCGGCCGCTCCGGTCTCGAACTCGACCTGTGGGTCGATCCCGCCGACCGCGGAAAGATCGTGCAGGCACTGCTGGAGAAAAGGGAGGTGCGGGAGCACGAGGTACTTCTTCGGGGCAAGACCGGCGCTCTCATAGCAGGCCTTCTCTCCGCTGAGCTCATTAACATCAAGGGGAAACAGTTCCTGGTGACGCTGGTAAACGACATCACGGAGCGGAAGAGGGCACAGGAGGAGCAGGCGCGGCTGGCGGCGATCGTGCAGTCCTCCGACGACGCGATAGTGGGAAAGACCCTCGACGGCATCATCGTCGACTGGAACCGCGGCGCGGAGATGCTGTATGGCTACCGTGCCAGCGAAGTCATCGGCAGGCACATCAGGATGCTCTTTCCCCCCGGCGCCTCCGATTCGTTCGAGGACGTCCTGGAAAAGCTGAGACGGGGTGAACGAGTCGAGCATTACGAGACGGAGCGAATCACCAAGGACGGCAGGATCCTGGCAGTTTCCTCCTGCATCTCGCCCATTTTCGACGGCAACGGTCGCATTACCGGGGCCGCCACCATCACACGCGACATCACGGCGCACAAGCAGGCGAAGGAGCAGATAAATCTCCTGGTGACGAGGCTCGCGGCCCGGACTCACGAACTGGAGGCGGTGATACCCGAGCTGGAGGCCTTCAACTACACCGTCTCCCACGACCTGCGCACCCCAATCACGGTCATCAGCGGATACTGCAACTGGCTTCGGTCCGAATGCTTCCCTTCCAGCGAAGAGCCATGCTCCGTGTACCTGGACGAGATACATCAGGCGGCGGAGCGGATGAGCTCCCTCATCGACACCCTCCTCGATTTTTCCCGCCTGTCACGCGCCGACCTCACGAGGGAGCCTGTCGACCTCACGACCTTTGCGCGGGAGATCGTAGCTACTCTCCAGGTCGCCGAGCCGCAGCGCCGGGTGCGGGTTGAGATAGCCGACGGAGTGGTCGTAAAAGGGGATGCCGCCATGCTCCGGGTCATGCTGGAGAATCTCCTGGGGAACGCCTGGAAGTTCACCTCGACGCGGGAGGAAGCCGTCATCGAGTTCGGTGTGACGACCGTGGAGGGGCTGCGAGCCTGCTATGTGCGCGACAACGGCGAGGGGTTCGGCATGGCAGACGCCGAGAGGCTTTTCAGCCCCTTCGGCCGCCTGTCCGGCGCGAAGAGTTATCAAGGGTTCGGAATCGGCCTCGCCACCGTGAAGAGGATCGTGAGCCGCCACGGCGGCAAGGTGTGGGGAGTCGGGGAGAAAGGGAAGGGTGCGGTATTTTACTTCACACTTTAATGGGCCGGCAGGGTCTCGTGGCCCATCGAATTCTATAGGTGTGTGCTCTTCAGGAAAGAAGTAGCTCAGGCGTCCCCTCCCTTTCAAGGGGAGGGACAGGGTGGGGATGGGGTAGAAGTGAGGTGAGCGCGCCGAGCCCCATCCCCCTCCTGTCCTCCCCCTTGAAAGGGGAGGGACGTGCTGTCGGCGGCTGAGGTGGGTAGCACTTCCGCAATCCGACCCAAAAAAAGCCCCCTCCCGGTGTCGGGAGGGGGCTTTTGATCTTACGCCAGCGGTGATTGGCAGTTGCTGCACACGTTGAGCCAGCCGTGGATCTTCCCTTCTTCTTCGACCCAGGTCGGCGCCAGCCTCGTCTCGAGGAAGGTGGCGAAGAGGGAGTCGAAGAGCTGCACCCCCTTGTCCAAGAGAGCCATCCTCTCGAAGAAGACAGCCTCGCGCTCCAGCGCCTCGTCGGTGGTGTTGTCCTTCTCCAGCTTGACCGCCGGCGACTTGAACGAGGCGAAGTGGAAGAGTTCCCCCTTCAGGGTCATCTTCCAGTTGTCGTCGCCGCTGGAAAGGTGCAGCGTCGCCTCGGTAATCTGCTTCTTGTTCAGCAGCGCGCTGCGCACTTCGTTGAAGCGGTCCTGCGGCCCCGCCACCAGGATCTTCTGCGCGCCGTTTTCCCCAGCACCGAGAAGGACGAGGCGGTCGTCGAGGTAGCCGACGAACGGCTCGCGATCCGAGTAGATCCCCGGCTGGTTCACGCTGTACTCCGACGCTTCGTTCATCGTCTGGTACATGAGCCAGAGGAGGAAGTCGGTGCCGAGCCACTGGTTCTCCTTGATGAGCTCGAGGAAGTTCTCGCTCTTTGCCTTGTTTGCCTGCTGCAGGAGCGCCTGCATCTCTTCCTTCAGCACGCTCTCCGCTCTGGCGAAGGGGTGGAAGGCGGTCAGACGCAGCCCGTCGAAAGTCTTCTTGAAGAGCTCCTCGAAAAGCTCGATCGTCTTCGCGGAGAGGGATGTGAAGGTGAGGAGACCGTTTCTGGTATCCCACACGACATCATACGTGGAGGGGGTGGGGAGGGTCTGCGACAGAAGAGTCGCGCGCACCGCTTCCTTCAGTTCCTCTTTCTTCTGCTTCGGCACCTTGTTGTAGCCGGCGTTCTCCACCAGCCACTGCTCCATCGCCCTCTCGAGGTGGGCCTTCAGGATCGGGCCCGGGACGGAGCGGCGGTCGCGGCGCAGCGTGAAGATAAGGTAGTGTTCGCGCCAGCAGGCGGCGGGGGTGTAGAAGTCGGAAACGCGCGGATCGTCCTGGTGCACCCAGCCAAGGGAGAGCTCCTCGCTCCCCTCGTCGATGGGGTTGAACCTGTTGCCGGCCAGTTGCTTCGTGGCCCACGTGTATAGGTCTTCCTGGGGGAGCTCCCCCTGGACCTTGAAATGACAGATGCTTACGGTGTTTGCGAGTATGCCCATCTCATCTTCTCCTTCTGATTGTTCCTGTCGTCCTGAAGCGAACCAATTTGGATACACCTTTTGGCGGCTCGCGGCAAGCAAAAAACGGGCTCCCATTTCGGGAACCCGTTTCGTGCCAGAGCTTGGGAATTACGGACCACTGTGGCTTCGTGAGGAGCGGCGTGCCCCCGCGCTGGAGCGTAGGCATCCTGCCTGCGATGGCGGCTTAGCCGCCACAGGGTGCGCGGCTGGCGCCGCGGCTACAGGCTGGGAAGCCTGTGCTCCAGCGTGGCGTCCCCATTGTCTGAAGAAGGGCTATTTCACCCGCTCCAGCACCTTCGCCTTCTCCGCCGAGTACTGCTCCGCGCTCAGCACTCCGCGGTCGAACTTTTTCTTCAGAAGCGTCAGCTCTTCCTCCGCAGTCAGAGTCGGCGCCGTCCCTTTCCTCTCCTTCAGTCTCGCCGCCTCCGCCTTTATATCGATCAGGTCCATCTTCATCTCGGCATTGCCATACCAGTGGGTGTAGGCAGGGTTCTGATGGTAGGCGCCTTTGATGGTGCGGGCGTAGTCGTATTTCTTCATCTTGAAAAAGAGCCGCTCTATGTGCGAGGTGTCCTCGTAGAGCATCTGCGCGTCCGTGACGAGCTTCGCCCCGCTCAACGGATGCTCCGGCCTCTGCGCCGGCATCGGGTCGAGTAACCCGAGGTCGTTCAGTTCCCACACGATTCTCTCTGCCTCCTTCAGCATGGCAAGGCTCTGGGCGCGCACCGCATCCCCGCGCTCGAGCTCCTTCTTACCGAAAGTGGGGGCATGGCACTCGGCGCAGATTTTCAGCATCTTCTGCCGCTCCGGCTCCGCCTCCTTCGCCGGTGACGGCACCCCCCCGGAGTTCATGGTGAGGCCGCCGGAGACATTGTGGCTACCACGCGGCATGTGGCAGGTCTGGCAGTCGGGGCCGACGCTCCTCCCCGCGCTCTGGTTCAGCGTACCGTGCAGCGATGTCTGCCACATCTCCCACTGCGGATGGTCCGGCCCCATGTGGCACTTTGCGCAGGAGTTCGGATCGCGCACGATCTTCAGGCTGGTGGAATGCTTCGAATGGCAGGAGTCGCAGGCTGTGGCCACGCTGTGGCAGTAGTTGCAGCCTATCTCCTGCATCTCCGGGCTCTGCTTCAGGAACCGCGCGCACTGCGCCTTTATCTTTGCCGTTTCGTCACCTTCCCGGTGGCAGAACCGGCACTCGCCCGGCTTTCTGCTGGGCAGCTTTCTGGTGCACCCCCATCCTGCCTGCAGCGCCAGGGAATGGCGGCTCGCCAGGTGATCCTCCGCGGCCTTTTTGTGGCACGGTGCGCAGACCTTGATGGTGACCTTTGCCTCCCCCCTGAGCATCTTGTCGTGATCGGTCCCGTGGCATTTTTCGCACCCGATCCCTGCCTTGGCGTGGGCGCTCTCCTTCCACTGCACGACCGCCGCGGGAGTTTCCTTCTCATGGCACTCGATGCATCCGGGGGCCGCGAAGGCAGACAGCGGCAGGGAGGTCGCCGCAATGATAGTAAGGAGTGTTGCAAACAGTTTCATCTCTTCCCCTCTTAAAAGCTCACTCTGATTACATGGTGTGCCGGTGCTTTCCCGGCAGCTTCAGTGCTTTCCCCTGGCCTTCTCCAGCTCTTCCTGCGTGATCAGCCCCTTGCTGCGCAGGCGGCGCAACTCCATCAAGCGACTGTCCTGGGAAAGGGCAGGGGCAGGTGAATCGTTGATGCCGGTGAGGAGATATATCGCGTCGCGGTACCTCAGGACGAGGACGCTACCATCGCTGGAGAAGACCCCTGTCGTCCCCGGAGGAAAGGAGGTGACTTCCTTCCGCTCCCGATAGAGGTGCCCGTCAACGAGCGCATAAGTGCCGGAGGGGGAGAGGGCGATGGAGGTTCCGGGGGAGCGGTACGCCTCAGCCTCCTTGCCACCGGAGAGCGGGATCCAGCGGGCCTCGCCGTCGGCATTCCCCATCAACACCTTCTCGCCGCCCGGAGCATAGACAGGGCCTCCCGAACCGAGGGGCGCCTCGCCGATCTGGCGCTCCCCGCTGCTGTCCAAGTGGTGCGTAAAGATCTGCAGAAAGGGGGTGAAGTTGGGAGGGTCCTTGAGCTTGGTGAGGGCGACCTCGTCTCCGTACGGCGAGAGCGCCATCGCAAAGGTTCTTGCCAGCGCCTCATCAGGCATCTTCGCGATATACGGGCGCACCGTCGTGCCGTTGGCGGGAATAGCCAGCACTTTCCCGATGCCGTCCCAGCGGTACAGGATGGAGTCGAGCTGGGCGCCGAAGCTGTATTTCTTGATGGAAAGGGCGGCGAGGACGAGCTCATCCTTGTTTCGCCACACAATCGAGGTTACCCTTCCCCCGACGGTTGTCTCGGCGAGCACCTTCCCTGCCGCGTCATAGATGCGGACAATGCTGCCGCTCCCGGCCGGAAATGCTGCTGCGACGCGCTTATCGAAGGCAGAAATGGCGACCGCGATCGGGCGCTCCTTGGCGAGCAGGCGCTTTGTTCCTGTTTTTAGATCGAGAAGTTGAAGGGATTCGTCGGAAAAGGCGAGGGGGCCGTCTCCTTCTTGGAGAGAGAAGGGGGAGCCGGAGTCGGCAGGGGAGATCTTTCGCAGCTGCGAGCCTTGAGGGAGCGGAGAGGAGTGCGGCAGAGTCGCACATCCAGAGAAAAAGCAGGCAATCGACGCCAGGAGCGCGAGCCTCGAACAGTACCGAATCATCTATCCCCCCTTACCAAAGGCCGCCATCTTAGCGGATTTACGGAGTCCTTTCAATGTGAGAAGATAGGTCGGTGTTTTCATTGCAGCCCCGGGGACTCTCGCATGGCCGGGAAAGTGCCCGCGGCCCCCTCTCCCTGAGGAGAGGGAACCGAAGGCGGGTTGGGGGCGTCCTTCGGAGAGAAAAGACGCCGCCGCAGGCGATGGACGGCAATGTAGACGAAAACGGTATACATATCTGTCGCTATGCCGACACTTCATGAAAACAATGCGTTAGAATTCTTTCTTCTAAAGGGAGTGCGGGAGTGCATGTACTGCTGCTTAAGATGAGGCTGCGTCTGATGAGCCGGACGCTGAAGGAAAAACGGAGCATCGTGAAGAGTGTGCTGTCGCGGGCGCGCAATAGCTTCAACGTCGCCTGCGCCGAATCGGAGCTCCACGACCAGCCTGGCGACGCCGAACTCTCCTTCGTCGCCCTCTCCTTCAGCGTCCCCGATGCCAGACGCCTGCTACAGCAGGTCGAGGAGTGGGTCGTGGAGACACGTCCCGATGTGGAGGTCACAGACGTCCTGGTGGAGGAGCTGTGAAAACAAAGAACTTTCCAACCTTTGAGAATGGTGATATGTAACCGTGGGCTGAAGCCGCAAGTATGTGGACCGCCGGGAACGCCTCCGGCTTATCCCGGCCTACATCACCACACGACGCTTCTGTAGGTCTGTACGCCGGAATAAGCGCAGCGTTTCCGGCAGGTCCGACTCCGTCCAGACGCGTAATTATCCATAGGGTACAAGATGCAGCGAGGGGAAAGATTGCATGGCCGAAGGGGATCTTAACAAGCTGACCATCGATAAGGAGCGCTTCGCCACGCGCCCGTCGCGCGGAAAGAAGGCACGCCTGTGGGCGGCACTGGCGGTGGCGGCGCTCCTTTTGGTGCTCGCTGCCTGGCAGGGCCTCTTCTCGCCACGCGTGGAGGTGGAGACCGCCGCCGTTTCCATGGTCTACCCTTCGCAGACCTTCTCCCTGCTTAACGCCAGCGGCTACGTGGTGGCCCAGCGCAAGGCGGCCGTCTCCTCCAAGGCGACGGGACGGCTCGATTGGCTCGGAGTCGAAGAGGGGAGTGTGGTGCGCGCCGGTCAGCCCCTGGCGCGGCTTGACGCCCGCGACGTGAAGGCCACGGAAGAGCAATCGGCCGCGAACGTGGTGAATTCGCGCCACACGCTGGAGCAGGCCCGGGTGGAACAAAAGGATGCCGCACGCGCCCTGAAGCGCGCGAAGGAGCTCGTCTCCCAGGGGATCATCGCACAGGCCGATTACGACACTGCGGAGGCGCGCTACCAGCGCGGTGTGGCAGCAACCGCCGCGGCGGAGGCCGCTGTAAAAAGTACCCAGGCGGCCCTGCGCAATGCTCAGGCGACTGTCGACTACACCGTGATACGCGCTCCCTTCGACGGCGTTGTCCTCACCAAGGATGCGGATGTCGGCGACATTGTCACCCCTCTCGGCGCGGCGGCAAACGCCAAGGCCGCAGTCGTCACTCTTGCCGACATGGGCTCCCTCGAGGTGGAGGCGGATGTGTCGGAGGCGAACATTTCCCGGGTGCGGCCGGGGCAGCCGTGTGAAGTCCTCCTCGATGCCCTGCCCGACGTGCGCTTCCCGGCCGTGCTGCACACCATCGTGCCGACCGCGGACCGCAGCAAGGGGAGCGTCATGGTGAAGGTGCGCTTCCTCACCAACGACCGCCGCATCCTCCCGGAGATGAGCGCAAAGGTGGCCTTCCTCGAAAGGGAGATCCGCGCCGGCGAGGACAAGCCGCGCGTGGCTGTACTCCCGACCGCGGTGGCGACGAGGGAGGGCAGGAGTGTCGTCTACGTCGTGCGCGGCGACAGTGTGGCGGAGACCCCGGTGAAGCTCGGCACACGGATGGGGGAGTGGGTGGAGATTGTGTCAGGCGTGAAGGCCGGCGAGAAGATCGCCATCAAGCCCCTCGACAAGCTGCACGACGGCACGAAGGTCAAGGTGCCGGAAAAATAGCCATGCCAGAGACCGCTTCCCCCATCGTTTCCATCAGGGACCTCGCCAAATCGTACCGGCGCGGCAGCCAGCTCATCCCCGTCCTCGACGGCATCACCTTCGACATCGCCCAGGGCGAATTCGTCGCCCTCATGGGCCCCTCCGGATCGGGCAAGAGCACACTTTTGAACCTCATCGCCGGGATCGACTCGGCGGACCACGGCTCCATCAAGGTCGCCGGCGTGGAAATCACCGGTCTCTCCGAGCTCGAGCTCTCTCGCTGGCGCGCCGGGCACGTCGGCTTCATCTTTCAGTTCTACAACCTGATACCGGTGCTGACCGCGTTCGAGAACGTCGAGCTGCCGCTTCTTCTCACCTCGCTGAAGAAGAGCGAGCGCCGCGAGCACGTGGAAACGGTCCTTTCGGTGGTGGGGCTGGCTGACCGCATGGATCATTACCCGGCGCAGCTTTCCGGCGGGCAGCAGCAGCGGGTCGCCATCGCCCGGGCGATCGTTACCGATCCGGAGATCCTGGTGGCGGACGAGCCGACCGGCGATCTGGACAGGGCGTCGGCGGGGGAGATCCTCGAGCTCATGGACCGACTGGTGACGGACTTCGGCAAGACCGTCATCATGGTAACGCACGACCCCCGCGCCGCAGAGAAGGCGCACATCATCAGGCATCTGGAAAAGGGTGTCCTGAGCCAGAATGGCGGGTAAATCCTCGAGATGGGAATCCCGTACTACTACAGCTTCCGGAATCTCTGGACCCGGCGCCTCACCACCGCTCTTACCGCAAGCGGGATGGGGCTCGTCGTCTTTGTCTTCGCGGCTACACTCATGCTTGCCGACGGGCTGCAAAAGACGCTGGTGGAGACAGGGTCGCCGGAAAACGTGGTGGTGATCCGCCGTTCCTCCAACTCCGAAGTTCAGAGCTCCATGGAGCGTTTGCAGACGGCTCTCCTGGAAAGCGAGCCGGAGGTGGCGGTCGGCTCCGACGGCAATCCCCTCTTCGCAAAGGAGCTGGTCGTCCTCATAAACCTGCAGAAGAGGGTCAGCAACAAGCCCGCGAACGTGGTGATCCGCGGTGTCGGCAGAAGCTCCTTTCTCCTTCGTCCTTCTGTTGTTCTCAAGGAAGGGCGCCTGCCGCGCCCGGGGTCCGCGGAAATCATCGCGGGCGCCAGCATCGCCCGCCGCTTCAAGGGAGGGGGGCTCGGGGAGACGATGCGCTTCGGCATGCGCGACTGGAGAGTCGTCGGCGTTTTCGATGCCGGTACCACCGGCTTTTCCTCGGAGATCTGGGGGGACGTCGACCAGATGATGCAGGCGTTTCGCAGGCCGGTCTACTCGTCGGTGATCTTCCGGCTGCGCGACAGCGCCGGATTCCAGCGCTACAAGGAGCGGGTGGAATCGGATCCGCGGCTCACCGTGGAGGCGAAGCGGGAGACGCAGTATTATCTCGACCAGTCCGAGGCGATGGCGAAGTTCCTGAAGATCTTAGGTCTCGTCCTTACCAGCGTCTTCTCCATCGGGGCGGTCATCGGCGCGATGATCACCATGTATGCCGCCGTGGCAAATCGCGTCAGCGAGATCGGCACCTTGCGCGCGCTGGGGTTCCAGAGGTCGAGCATCCTCGCCGCCTTTGTGCTGGAATCGCTCTTCCTCGGGCTGCTCGGGGGGCTGTTGGGGATAGCGGCAGCATCGTTCATGCAGCTCATCACCATCTCCACCATGAACTGGCAGTCCTTCTCCGAGCTCGCCTTCTCCTTTGCGCTGACCTTCGGGACGATATGGAAGTCGCTCCTTTTCTCCATGGGGATGGGGTTTATCGGCGGGGTACTCCCTGCCTTTCGGGCGGCGCGCCTCAGCATCGTGGACGCGCTGCGGGCGAGCTGACGCCAGGGCGTGCGGGGACGGAAAGAACCGAGGCTTCATAATGTTCTTCATCAAGCTCATCCTGAGAAACCTCTTTCGACACAAGCTGCGGTCGGTGCTTACGGTCGTCGGTGTTGCAGTCGCCGTCCTCGCCTTCGGCCTTTTGCGCACTCTGGTGGGGCTCTGGTACTCGGGGGCGGATCGCGCCTCAGCCACCCGCCTCGTCACCAGAAACTCCATCTCCCTCATATTCCCCCTTCCCATCTCCTACCTGGAACGGATCCGCAGCGTCCCCGGGGTGACTCAAGTTACCTACGGCTCCTGGTTTGGCGGGGTGTACATCGACGAGAAAAACTTCTTTCCCAACTACGCGGTGGAGCCAAAGAGCTACCTCGACCTCTACCCGGAATTCATACTCTCTCCCGAAGAAAAGACCGCCTTTTACCAGGATCGGAAAGGGTGCGTGGTCGGCGCGAAGCTCGCGAAGACCTATCACTGGAAGGTCGGCGACCTCATCACCTTGCGCGGTACGATCTATCCTGGGCAGTGGGAGTTCATGCTGCGCGGCATCTACCGCGGTGCGCAGCGGGGGACCGAGGAGCGGATCCTCCTCTTTCACTACGACTATCTCAACGAAAGCGTGAGGAGGACGGTGCCACGGCGGGCCGACCAGGTCGGGTTCTATGTGATAGGGGTGAAGGATGTCGACCACGTGCCGGAGGTGTCGCTGAAGGTTGACGAGATGTTCAAGAACTCCCTTGCGGAAACCCTCACGGAGACGGAGCGGGCCTTTCAGCTCGGGTTCGTGGCGATGACCGAAGCGATCATGATCGCCATCCAGATCGTGTCGTACATGGTGATAGCCATCATCATGGTCGTCGCCGCAAATACCATGGCGATGACCGCGCGGGAGCGGGTAGGGGAGTACGCCACCTTGAAGACGCTCGGCTTCAACGGGCTCCACATCGGCATCATCATCTTCGGAGAATCTGTCGTCATCTCCTTCCTCGGCGGGATCCTCGGCGTCATCCTGAGCTTCCCCGCCGCCCATTGGATCGAGGTGAAGCTCGCGCAATATTTCCCCTATTTTTCCCTCTCCCCCGAGACCCTGCTGCTGGAGGTGCTGGCGGCCGTCTCCGTCGGCATCGTCTCCGGTATCTTTCCCACCTGGAGGGGCACGACCATCCGCATCGCGGACGGGTTGAAGCGGATCGGATAGAGAATAGATCGAGCGTGCTCTTCTGCGTGAGCGTCCCGGAATCCCTGAATCTCCTTTGACATTTCCCCCTCCTTCGTCTAATCTCCCACTTTTTTTGGTCATCAGACTTGGGACTCTCTGTGCATGGTCCCTTCCCCCCGTGCGGGGGAGGGACAGGGTGGGGGGGAAGGTGCCACCGGTCGCGCATATGGCAGCTTCACCCACCTGTCCCCCTCCGTCAAGGGAGGGGGGAACGTTAGGCAGATGCCCCTGTAATAGAGGATGATCAAGTTTCGTCTGTGCTGCAGGAGGGAGATGTGAGATTCATCCGGGTGCCTCGGGATATCATCGTTTGGCTGCTGCTCGTCGTTTCGCTCGTCCTTTACGGGGTGGATTACCTCCTTTACGGCCGACTGCAGGAGATCGCCTTCGGCTTCATGGCAAACCTTGCCTTTCTCCCCGTGTATGTCCTCTTTGTGACCCTGATGATCGAGCGGGTTCTCAAGGAGCGGGAGCGCGAAGCTATCATGAAGAAGCTCAACATGGTCATCGGTGTCTTCTTCAGCGAGGTGGGAAATCATCTGCTGCACGACTTCCTTGCTTTTACCTGTGACGGAAGAAAGCTCTCGGAGCGACTGAGCTTTACGCCGCAATGGGAGGATGAAGATTTTGCCGCCGCTCTTGCCTTTGTGAAGGGGCACGACTTCTGTCTCGACTCGACGCTGGGGGACCGGGAGGCGCTGAAGGCCTTTCTGGTGGAAAAGAGGGGGGTAATGCTCTCCCTCATGGAGAACCCGAATCTCCTGGAGCACGAAGCATTTACCGATCTACTCTGGGCGGTCTTCCACCTCATCGAGGAACTTCAGGCCCGTACCAAGCTCGACCGGTTGCCCGAATCGGACCTCGATCACCTATCCGGCGACATGAAGCGCGCCCACGCCCTGCTCCTGATCCAGTGGCTCAACTATCTCAGGCACCTCAGGCAGGACTACCCCTACCTTTTCTCTCTCGCGGTGCGCATGAATCCGATGAATCCGGAGGCGAGCGCGGAGGTGGTGTACCGATAGACCCTTTGCACCCACGTTGCGCCGCTCACACGCCGCGGATTTGGTATACCGAAAAAAGGTTGCATTTTTGACGGCGTTGCATTATGTTCGGAAGCTTCTCTGAGCCTTCACTACCCCCGCCCTAAAGGTGATCATACGCTTGACTGAAAAGCAGACGCTGAAAACCCTCCGCCAGGAGATCGATTCGGTCGACGATCGTATCCTGGAGCTGTTGAACCAGCGGGCCAATCTGGTCATGCAGGTCGGCGCGATCAAGACCAAAAATCAGAGCGATTTTCACGTACCGAGCAGGGAGAGGGAGATCTACGAGCGCCTTGCGGCTGCCAATCCGGGCCCTTTCCCGTCCGAGGCTGTCCGCGGCGTCTTCCGCGAGATAATCTCCGCCTGTCTTGCCCTCGAATCGACCCTCAAGGTGGCGTTCCTCGGGCCGAAGGCGACCTTCAGCCACCTCGCCGCGATGCAGCATTTCGGGCTCTCCGCGGAGATCGTCCCCGAGCGCTCCATTCCCGCGGTGTTCGAGGCAGTGGAGAAGGGTGCCGCCTACTACGGCGTGGTGCCGGTGGAGAACTCCACCGAGGGGATGATTTCCCATACTCTGGACATGTTCATGGACAGCGACCTCAAGATCAACGCAGAGGTCCTCCTGGAGGTGTCCCATTTTCTGTTGTCCCGCACCGGCCGCATCGAGGACATAAAGAAGGTCTACTCCCATCCGCAGCCGCTGGCGCAGTGCCGCAACTGGCTTGCCGAGCACCTGCCCAATGTGCCGCTCGTCGATGTCGCCTCCACGACCCTCGCAGCGCAGATCGTGGGGGAAGACTACACTGCGGCGGCGATCGCCAGCGAGTACGCGGCCAACCTGTACGATCTGAAGGTCGTGCGCGCCCGCATCGAGGACCAGGTGAACAACTTCACCCGCTTCCTGGTGATCGGGAAGAAGATCACGGACCCGACCGGTGACGACAAGACTTCGCTGATGTTTTCCGTGCGCGACGAGCCGGGGATCCTGCACCGCATGCTGGAGCCGTTCGCCAAGCGCGACATCAACCTTTCCAAGATCGAGTCGCGCCCCCTGAAGCGCAAGGCGTGGGAGTACATCTTCTACCTCGACCTTTCCGGACACATTCAGGATCCCACGGTGGCGGAGGCGGTGCACGAACTCGGCGCCTGCTGCCAGTTTGTGAAGGTCCTCGGCTCGTACCCGCGGGCCCGCTAGATGTCGATGCCGCTGGTCAAGCGTCTCACCGTCATCGGCGTCGGCCTCATCGGAGGGTCTCTCGCACGCGCGCTGCGCGAGCAGGGGGCCGTCGGCGAGGTCGTCGGAGTCGGCAGGGGAGAGGCGAACCTGAAGCGCGGCGTCGAGCTCGGCGTTCTGGACCGCTACTGCACCGATCCGGTCGAGGGGGTTCAGGGCGCTGACATGGTTTTTCTGTCAACGCCGGTCTGCTCCATCCCGGGACTCGTTGAGCGGATCGCTCCGCATCTCGCCAAGGGGTGCATCGTCACCGACGGCGGGAGCGTGAAGGGGACGATCGTCTCCGCCTGCGAGCCGCTCATGCCGGAAGGGACCTTCTTTATCGGGGGGCACCCGATCGCCGGTACCGAGCACTCCGGAGTCGAGGCGTCCTTTGCGACGCTGTACCAGGGGAAGCGCTGCATCATAACGCCGACAGAGCGCTCCGATGCGGACGCCCTGGCGAAAGTCGTCGCGGTATGGGAAGCGGCTGGATCAAGCGTCACGGTCATGGATCCGGTGCGTCACGACCGGGTGGTGGCGGCTATCTCCCACCTGCCGCACATGGTGGCGTACTCGCTGGTGAACGCGGTGGAAGGGTATGAAAAGACGGCGGGGGATCTGCTGTGCTTCTCCGCCGGCGGCTTCAGGGATTTCACCCGCATCGCCAGCTCCGATCCCGCCATGTGGCGCGACATCGCCCTCACCAACCGGGATGCGGTGCTGGAGATGATGGATTTCTTTGCCACCACCCTGGCAGAGCTGAGAAAATTGGTGGATGCAGGAGACGGCGCGGGGCTGGAGAAGTTCTTCCTGAACTCGAAGCTCGCAAGAGACGCGATCCTGTAGAGCTAAAAAACAAGCAGCACCATTCGCAGGGAGCATTATGCAGAGCTACACGGTAAAGGGCGTGCGCGGCGTGCGCGGAGAGATCACGGTTCCGGGCGACAAGTCCATCTCCCATCGCTCCATCATGCTCGGCTCCCTCGCCAACGGCATCACCCGGGTCAGCGGCTTCCTGCGCGGCGAGGACGCACTGGCGACGCTCCAGGCTTTCCGCGACATGGGTATCGAGATCACCGACGACGGCGAGACCGTCACCATCGCCGGCAAAGGTCTGCACGGCCTCTCCGAGCCGACCGACGTCCTCGACTGCGGCAACTCCGGGACCTCCATGCGCCTCCTGGCGGGGCTTCTGGCGGGGCAGTCCTTCTTCTCGGTACTGTCCGGCGACAAGTACCTGCGCAACCGCCCGATGAAGAGGGTGGTGGAGCCGATCTCCCGCATGGGGGGGCGCATCCTTGGACGCGCCGGAAACACGAAGGCGCCGCTGGCGATCCAGGGCTCGCCCCTCAAGGGGATCAGCTATGATTCCCCGGTTTCCAGCGCTCAGGTGAAGTCCGCCATCATGCTCGCCGCGCTCTACGCCGACGGCGAGACGACGATCACCGAGCCGCACCTGTCGCGTGACCACTCCGAGCGGATGTTCCGCCACTTCGGCGCCTCCGTGGAATCGTTCCCCGGCGGTGTCCGCCTCTCCGGCGGGGCGGAGCTGCAGGGACGCGACATCGTGGTGCCGGGGGACATTTCGTCTGCTGCCTTCTTCATGGTGGCGGCACTCATCGTCCCGGGCTCCGAGCTTTTGATCAAGAACGTCGGCATCAACCCCACCCGCACCGGGATCCTCGACATCCTCTGCGCCATGGGGGGAGACATAGAGCTCCTGAACCAGTCGGAGGACTCCGGCGAGCCGGTGGCGGACATCCTGGTCCGCTCCTCCCAGCTCAAGGGGATCGACATCTCCGGCGAGGTCGTGCCGCGAGCGATCGACGAGTTCCCTGCGATCTGCGTCGCAGCGGCCCACGCCTCCGGGACCACCCGGGTGAGCGGCGCTGAAGAGCTCCGGGTAAAGGAAACAGATCGTATCGCGGCCATGACCGCCAATCTGAGAAAAGCGGGTGTCGAGGTCGTGGACACCCCCGACGGGATGGAAATTGTCGGCAGGGAGAGACTGGAGCCCTGCGCCGCCGAGAGCTTCGGCGACCACCGCATAGCCATGTCCATGCTGGTCGCTGGCATCGCCACCGAGGGCGAGACGACCGTTTCCGACGTCGAGTGCATCGCCACCTCATTCCCCGGTTTCCTCGATCTTTTGAAAGGGGTATCCGTCTCTTGAGCAGCAAAGTAAGGGAAAAAGGGGTAATCGTCGCCATCGACGGTCCCTCCGGAGCAGGGAAGAGCACCATAACGAAACTCCTGGCCCAGCGCCTCGGCTACATCCACCTCGACACCGGCGCCATGTTCCGCGCCGTGGCCCTCATGGCCAGCCAAAGGGGGATCGCGGTCGACGACGACGCGGCCCTCGCGGCACTGTGCAGCACCCTGGAAATCTCCTTCCTCAGGGAGGGGGTGGGGGCGCGGGTGCTGGTAAATGGTGAGGATGTCTCCAGCGCCATCAGGACGGAGGAGATAAGCCTCCTCACCTCCGCGATCTCCGCCAGAAAGCCTGTGCGCGCCGCCCTTTTGGCGATGCAGCGCCAGATGGCCCGGGAAGGGGGGGTGATCCTGGAAGGGCGCGACATCGGCACCGTCGTTTTCCCGGACGCCGAGGTCAAATTTTTCCTCACCGCTTCCGCAGAGGAGCGGGGGAAGCGTCGCTTCCTCGAGCTCGCAGCCCGCGGCGAAGAGGTGACGCTGGAAGATACCATCGCCAAGGTCATCAGCCGCGACAGCCAGGACGAGGCGCGCGAGTGCGCACCGCTCAGGCAGGCGGATGATGCACTTGCCGTCGACTCCACGAGGCTCTCCATCGACGAGGTCCTGAATCTCATGGAGGAGACGGTGCGCGAGCGGATCGCCGGGGAAAAGAGGTAGCTATGGAAGTCATTCTGGCAAAACAGGCGGGTTTCTGCTTCGGCGTGAAGCGGGCGACGCAGATGGCCTTCGAGGCCGCGGATCGCGGCGGCGAGACGTACACCCTCGGCCCGATCATCCATTCCCCCCAGGTCGTGCAGCGACTGAAGGAGAAGGGTGTGGAACTCCTGGAGAGCCTGGAGGGGGTCGATTCCGGCACCATCATCATCCGCTCCCACGGTGTCACCGCCTCCGAGCTGAACGAGGCGGCTGCCCGCGAGCTGGAGATCGTCGACGCCACCTGCCCCTTTGTCAAGAAGGCGCAGGAGCATGTGGAAAGCCTCTCCGCGCAGGGGTACGACGTGGTCGTCGTCGGGGATGCCGACCACCCGGAGGTGCAGGGTATCGTCTCCTACGCCACCGGCCCGGTCTACGTCGTCGGCTCGGGGGACGAGGCGATGGCTCTGCCGCGCATGACGAAGATCGGCGTCGTCGCGCAGACGACCCAGTCCTTCGAGAACCTGAAGCAGGTGGTCGATGCCTGCCTCTGCAAAGGTGGCGAAATCAGGGTGTACCACACCATCTGCGACGCCACCGCCGTGCGGCAGGAAGAAGCAAAAGTACTGGCAGGGAAGGTGGATTGCATGGTGGTCATCGGCGGCTACAACAGCGCCAACACCAAACGCCTTGCCGAGGTGTGCGGGGAGTTGCAGCCGCGCACCTACCATATCGAAACGGCGAGCCAGCTCGACCCCGAATGGTTCACCGGGGTGGAGAAGGTGGGGGTCACTGCCGGCGCCTCCACACCAAAGTGGCTGATAGACGAGGTTCTCGATCGTATCGCCGAGCTGGATAGAGATAAAAAGCGTTGAATTTTTTAGAAGATGTGTTAGATTAACTCGGTTTTAATCGGGAGATTAACTTAGGGGGTACAGGCTTCGATGGCAGACGAAAAAAAGACGTACAAAAAGAAAGAAATGCCAATCAAAAGGTTCCACGATACGGACGAGGATCTGGATCAGGCAGAAGGTGGGGAATTTGCTGATCTTTTCCAGGACAGCCTGAGGCAGCCGCAGAGCGGCGAGGTGGTCAAAGGCGTTGTTGTTCAGATCGAGCAGGACGTCGTGCTGGTGGACGTCGGTTACAAGTCCGAAGGGTGCATCCGCATCGGCGAGTTCATCGACGAGAGCGGCGAGCTGACCGTCAAGGTCGGTGACGAAGTCAATGTGTACTTCGAGCGCGGTGAGAACATCCGCGGCCACATGGTCCTTTCCAAGAAGAAGGCCGATTCCCAGGTTGCCTGGGAGACGATCTGCGCAGCCGGCGAAGGCGGCGTGATCGAAGGGAAGATCACCGGCAAGGTGAAGGGCGGCATGACCGTCGACGTGGGGGTGGAGGCATTCCTCCCGGCATCCCAGGTTGACCTCCGTCCTGGCGGCAACATGGACCGTTTCATCGGTCAGGCGTACCAGTTCCGCATCCTGAAGCTGAACAGGAAGCGCGGCAACCTGGTACTCTCCCGCCGTGCGCTTCTCGAAGAAGAGCGTGACAAGGCCCGCACCGAGACTCTCGCGACCCTGAAGGAAGGGGAGACCGTCGAGGGCGTGGTGAAAAATATCGCTGAATACGGCGCCTTTGTTGATCTGGGCGGCGTCGACGGCCTGCTGCACGTAACCGACATGTCCTGGGGCCGTCTCGGCCACCCCTCCGAAATGGTGAAGGTGGGCGACACCCTGAAGGTCATGGTTCTCAAGTACGACCGCGAGAAAGGGAAGATCTCTCTCGGCCTGAAGCAGACCGTGCCCGATCCGTGGCTCAACGTCGCTGACCGCTACTTCGAGGGTATGAAGGTTCACGGCAGGGTCGTCAGCCTCACCGACTACGGCGCATTCGTCTCCCTCGAGGACGGCATCGAAGGTCTGGTGCACGTTTCCGAGATGAGCTGGACCAGGAGGGTGCGTCACCCGTCCGAAATCCTCCGCGCTGGTGAGGAAGTCGATGCAATCATCCTCGGTGTAGATCCGGGGAACCGCAGGATCTCCCTCGGCCTGAAGCAGACCGAAGTGAACCCCTGGACCGTGATCGGCGACCGTTACCCGGTCGGCACGAAGATCGAAGGGCAGATCAAGAACATCACCGACTTCGGCGTCTTCATCGGCATCGAAGACGGCATCGACGGCCTGGTCCACGTCTCCGACATCTCCTGGACCCGTCGCGTGAAGCACCCGGGCGAGCTCTTCTCCAAGGGGCAGACCGTGCAGGCAGTCGTTCTGAACATCGACGTCGAGAACGAGAGGCTCTCCCTCGGCATCAAGCAGCTCACTCCGGATCCGTGGGACGAGATCCCCAGGAAGTACCGTCCGGGCTCCCGCGTGAAGGGGAAAGTGACCTCCGTGACCGACTTCGGCGTCTTCCTCGAGATCGAAGAAGGGATCGAGGGTCTGGTACACGTCTCCGAGCTCAGCCAGGAGAAGGTGGCATCTCCGAAGGACTTCGCCAACGTCGGCGACGAGCTGGAGGCAGTCGTTCTCAACGTGGACACCTCCGAGAAGAAGATCGCCCTCTCCATCAAGGCACTGCAGGGCGCCATCGACAAGGCTGAATTCGCCTCCTACATGGAAAGCCAGGGCGAAGCGACCTCCAGCCTCGGCGATCTTCTGAAAGAGAAGCTCAAGAAGAGCACCGAAGAGCAGTAAGAACGCATTCATTCGCAACTAGGTGTAATTTAATAGCTTTGAGGTGAATACTATGACTAAGAGCGAACTGATTGACAAACTCGTGGAAACCCGCGGGGTGCTTACCCGCAAGGACTCCGAGGCGGTAGTATCTCTGGTGTTTGATGCCATGAGCGAAGCGCTCACCAGTGGTGACAAGGTGGAAATTCGCGGGTTCGGCAGCTTCACCATCAGGGAGCGCGAGCCGCGTGAGGCGCGGAATCCGAAGAGCGGGGAGATTGTAAGCATTCCCAGCAAGAAGACTCCGTTCTTCAAGACCGGGAAAGATCTGCGCGAGCGGGTCAACAGCCTGTAGGACCGGCCTGCCAGCCACGCCCGGATGGCGGAATTGGTAGACGCAAGGGACTTAAAATCCCTCGCTCGCAAGGGCGTGCCGGTTCGACCCCGGCTCCGGGCACCACGTAAAGGCTGAAAAGTAGAATGAAACGACAAGAGGCCATGTCTGACGACATGGCCTCTTCTTTTTATGGCTGCGGCTGTGGCGGATTTTGATGCAGGGGGGGCCTTGGGCCCGCCCGCTTCCGGTATCCCCCCGCTTACGGCAGGTCCTGCCCCAACAGGAAACGGTATATAAGAACCGTTGCGGCGACGATAGGTACTGTGATGAGGCCGGCGATATTGGCAGAAGTTCCCCACCCCCCCTTGTCGACCCGATGCTTCCGCCCAAGTGACAGGTACAGCACTATCCCTACCACCGGAAGGAAAACAGTCAGCAGCAGCCATGAGGCCTTGTTGGAGCCTGAAAACTCATTGCGAGAGATATCTACCAGTGTGAAAAACCAGGCGAAGAGGGTGAAAACGAGGAGGGAAAAGGTCAATACAGGGAAGGGCACTGGGACATCCTCCTTTCTGGAGGTTAAAGGCTGCTATCTTTTAACACACCCCTTCGTTGGAATCTACTAAAAATGAAAGGGCCGCATCTGATGGTGCGACTCTTTTTTTATCTCCATGCCGGCAGGGCTGAAAACAGAGACTGTTACAGACCCTGCAACGCTTCCTCTTTAGCCGCTGCCGTTTTTCTTCCCCTTCTTCTTTTCGGAGCCCTTTGCTCCCTTCGAGGCTTTACCTTCTTTTTTCCCTTCGTCACCTGAGGCTGTCGCGGCTAATACTCCTTTTCGGTGCAGGGGCTTCTCTTCTTCGTCGTTCCCTGCGAGTTCTAGGTAAGGTGTGTCGATAAGGGCGATAGCCTGTGCGGAATACCAGCAATCGAAAAGGTCGTTTCGCTCCGGTATCGAAATGATCGGGATGTTCAGGTTGCGACCGAGGGCCCATATGTTCCCGAGATGGGCGCTGTCGGCGTGGTAGCTTTCCGACGAGCCGTCGCGGTAGTAGATGAAGGTCTTCAGCAGCACTTCCTCGATCCTCTTTTCATCGAGGTTTTCTTCCTTCAGCAGCGCTTCCACCAGTTTCCGGACCTTCGGGGAGTACGACACTTCCCCTGCACCCGCTTTCTCCCAGTACCATTCCCTGATCGCTTCATAGGAGGCGGGGGACATGTAGCGTGCGACATCTTCAAAATCGGGGGGCGCACCGGCGTCGTCATCGTTGAGCATGATCTTTTTCACCCGCAGGGGATTTACAAAAAGGACGCGGTTGTTCAGGGTGCGGATGGCGATGAAGCCTTTTTCGAGGTTTTGCAGATCTTCGGCGATGGCGTCCGACGCCGTGGTGGTTATCGGATACCACTTCGTGTGTTGCTGCCCGTGGAGCAGGATGCCGACATGTCCCCAGAATCCGTCGTAATCTTCGTTCTCAGGGTAGTCGAGGTGCGTGGTCACCGCCAGTTCGTCTCTTTCCAGCAGATCCGACGTCCCGGTCTCGAAGAAAACCGCGAGGTCGTACAGCTCCTCTGCCGTGAGCGCCCCTTCGCCCGCTTCCGCGCTCGCGATCGTAGCTGCAGGGACGCCTGTTGCGCTCGATAGCTCCTCGTGCCCGAGTCCGCGGTTTTCCCTCAGTTTCTGCAGGTTGGTCGTCTTGTTCATCCAGGACCTCCTCGGGGGGTAATTTACCTGCGGAATAGTATCTCACACTCCAATTGTGAATCCAGCGCGCCGGTGTGCAGGTGGCAAAAGAAAAGGGGTGCTGCCGCCTGCCGCACCCCTTCCTTCCTAAAACGCGGCAACGGTGGCGTAGCCGCTTCAGCTCTCCTCGCCGAGGTCATCCCCCGGTGCGATAGTTACCCCTTTCCGCACCACGTACATCGCCAGCTGCTGCGGCATGAAGGTCCCGCAGTATTTAAAAAGAGCCTTCAGCGAGGGATAGATGAGGAGCGCCTTGCGGTAGAACCTTCGCGCCTCCTGTTGCCTGTCGGCCATCATGTACATGTTTCCCACCGCCCGCCACTTGGTGCACAGTGCCTTTGCGACGGCCACTTTCTCGAGGAGGGTGAGCCCGGGCCGGCCCAGCAGGTCGGTGTAGACCCGTCCGAACGTCTTTCTGCTCGATATCGCGTTCCTGTAATATTGCGCCGAAAGGTGCCCTATTTTCTCCTGGCGGCGGTAGACGTTCACCAGGACGGACCTGTTGAAGGCGAACGGACCCTTCAGCGCCAGGCGCGACACGACGTCGATGTCCTCGGCGATGCTGAGGCCGGTATTGAAGAGCCCCGCCTGCAGCAGCGCCTCGCGACGCATGATGATCGGTTGCAGGAACCAGTGACTACAGTCGATGATGGTTTTGAACGGCTTCTCCACCAGCAGGTGATCGGTCCCGTGAGGGAACTTCCGCAGCATCCCGATCTCGTCGAAGTGCACGATGCTGCGCGGCTGATCGAGGAATATGTAGAGGCTGTTTGTTATATGCCCGACCGCCTCCGGATACCGTCCCACGCTTTCCATTTGAGCTGCAAGATAGTTGCTCATCCACTCGTCATCGGAGTCGAGATAGGCAATCCAGTCCCCCTGCGCCGCTGCGATCCCCGTGTTTCTCGCAGCGCTTACGCCGGCATTCTCCTGGTAGATGTATCTGATCCTGTCCCCATACCTGCTCAAGGCGGCACGGGTGCCGTCAATCGAGCCGTCGTCCACCACTATTATTTCGTAATCCGAGAAAGTCTGCTCCAGAATGCTGTCTATGGCCTTTGTGACGTAAAACTCCCTGTTGAATGTCGGTATGATAACACTCACTGTGGGCATGGTAGGCCTCCCGCAGGGGCTACCCTCCCTAGCCACCTAATAATGAAACAGGACCGGCTTCAGCACCAGTCCCGGGGCCAACTCCTCGCTTGCCTTGGTGAGCAGCACCTTTGATGGATAACAGCGGACAAGGAGGGCGACCACGCTACAGACACAAAGAGCGGCGCACCTGGTGAGGAAAAGGGAAATGAGGCACACTGCTCCGACGTAGAGGGCGGCGCGGCGAACGGTTGGGATGGTGCTTGAAGATCCATCCGCCATGAAGAGTTGCACGTTCAGCTTGTAAGACATCAGCTCCTCGAAAAGTAGAGGGTTTACCGTCTCTAATAATGGTATCGGAGGTAGGGGGAAGGTCAATTCGTTGACATCTGCCGTGAGGTGGCTCTGCTGCGCGAAGGCGCATAAATTCTGGCAGGGCATGGTGGGATGGGAGTAGGAACAGATGGGGTGGGGCGACCCGGTGGGCTCAAAAGTGTAAGAGAGATCGACGCAAAAAGAGGGCTGTGCCGCAGACACAGCCCCTCCTGGTGGACGATCTGTCACCGCGGAACAATCTGCACCGGGCGGCCGTACTGGTCCATGTGGATCCCGGGGCCGAAGGCGTCGCGCTTGACGATATAGGAATTGGTATAGCTCCCACCTCCCTGTGCCTTACCCGCGGGCGCGAGAACGACGGGGCGGTTGTACTGGTCCAGCCCTATTCCGGGGGCGTACGCGTTTTCTTTGATAGTAAGTGTGGGATCGGGTTGAGCCCCTTTGTCCGGGAGCCTTCCGACGGCGTCATGCGGCCCTGCCGCGATGGTGCTGGAAGCCATGAGCGTCATGGCCAGAAGGAAAACAATCCTTTTCATGATGCCTCCTGCGGTCTTTCCGCGTGCTCGCGAATCTGCATGATTTTTGGGTGGGGGTTACTATTGACCTTATCAGGTGGGCGCCAGGAATCAATGCTCCCTCTCCGGCGGCGATGGCACGCCGGGAGGTGCCGTCCCGGCGGCGGGGGCGGTTCTGTGGCGGCGATGCCGCCATCGCAGGGCAAGATGCCTGCGCTCCAGCGCGGGGGCGGCCGGCGACGCCGGTATCCCGCTTCTCCTGCTATTCCCTGTTTACACTCTCTTCCCGCGTGTGCTATTCCTCATACCCGGCCCATCTCCGCCTGAGCCCAGGTCGCGTCTATCCCAACCGAAGGAAGTGTGAAATGAAACGAGTCTCTCTCGGCAATACCGGCCTCAGCATCTTTCCTCTTATCTACGGCACCCTCCCGCTCGGCTCGTTGCAGGCGGACCTCTCTCCGCAGGAAGGGGGGCGGCTCATACGCTACGCCCTGGAAAAGGGTGTCAACTGCATCGACACCGCCACCATGTACGGGACGTACTCCCACATCCGCGAGGCGCTGCGCGGCTGGGGCGGGGAGGTGGTGATCGCCACCAAGACACACACGGCGGATCCGGCAGCAGCCCGCGAGCACGTCGAGCTGGCGCTGAAAGAATTGGGGCGCGAGCGGCTGGAGATCGTTCACATCCACGGCGCACGTGTCGCCGATCCCTTCACCGAGAGAGCTGCGGTGCTGGAGGAGCTTCTCAAGATGAAGGAGGAAGGAAAGATCGGCCACGTCGGCCTCTCCTCCCACTATGTCGAAGCGTTCCGCAAGGCAGCAGCTCATCCGGAAATTGAAGTGGTTCATCCGCTCATCAACAAGATCGGGCTGGGGATCATAGACGGCACGGCGGCGGAGATGGCGGAGGCGATAGCCGGATGCGCCGGAGCGGGGCAGGGGGTGTACGCCATGAAAGCTTTCGCCGGCGGCAATCTCATATCGGAGGCCCGCGAGAGCCTCGCCTACGTCGCCGCGCTGGAAGGTGTCCACGGCATTGCGATCGGCATGCTCTCGCAAAAAGAGATCGACGCCAACGTCTCCTATTTTCAGCACGGAGTACTCGATGAAGCTGTCTGGGACGAGTTGGAAAAGCGGCGGCGCAGGCTGAAGATCATGGAGCAGTTTTGCAAAGGGTGCGGCAAATGCCTCGATATCTGCGGCAGCAAGGCGCTGTCGCTGGTCAATGGAAAGGCCGTCGTCGACGAGAGCGCCTGCGTCCTTTGCGGGTACTGCGGTTCCGGGTGCCCCGAATTCTTCATACGGGTTATCTGACAAGTGCCGGCCGCCGGTCACCTCACAATCATCCCCCAACGAAAAAGCCGCCTCCTATGGAGACGGCTTTTTTTGCATGTCTGGGCGCCCCCCCCTTTGGAAGCTCATCCGGGGATACCGGGGAGCCTGCGTCAGGAAGGTCCCCCCTCCCTTGACGGGAGGGGGAGAGGGGGTGGGTGAAGCTACCTACATGCTGAGCTTGTGGCACCTTCCCCCCCACCCTGTCCCTCCCCCGCAAGGGGGGAGGGGACGTTCACAATGAGGGTCCCCCGAATTTCGGCGGAGAGGCGCGAACGAGTCTTCACGCCTAGTAATGCTCGAACCGCTCATCCGTCTCATCAAGGTTCAGTGCCGCTCCCGAGACGGCGCTGCGATCGCCGGATGTGCGGACGGTGACGCGGGTCTGGCATTTCTTCCGCGTCTGCGGCTTTGCTCCTCTTTTCATCTCCTTCTCCTGGGCGGAGCGATTTCCCACCGTCAGGAGGGCAACCGCCTGTTGCAGCTGCTCGGCCTGCCCGGAAAGCTCCTCCGCGGTGCCGGACATCTCCTCGGCCGCGGAAGCGTTCTGCTGGATGACCTGGTCGAGCATCTGGATCGCTTTGTTGATCTGCCCTGCGCCGGCGTCCTGCTCTCTGGATGCTGCAGTGATCTCCTGCACGAGCTGAGCGGTCCTCTGGATGTTCGGCAGCATCGCGACCAGCATGCTTCCGGCTCTGTCCGCTATTTCCACGCTGGCGAGAGAAAGATCCGAGATCTCTGCCGCGGCTTTCTGCGAGCGCTCTGCCAGTTTTCGCACCTCGCTTGCCACGACCGCGAACCCCTTGCCGTGGTCGCCGGCACGCGCGGCCTCGATCGCTGCGTTAAGCGCCAGGAGGTTCGTCTGCCTCGCGATCTCCTCGATGATGGAGATCTTTCCGGCGATCTCCTTCATCGCCGAGACGGTCTTTGCTACCGCCTCGCCGCTTTCCTTTGCATCCGCTGCGGACTTGATGGCGATCTTTTCAGTCTCCAAAGCGTTGTCCGCGTTCTGCCGGATGTTGGCGGACATCTCCTCCATGGAGGATGATGCTTCTTCTGCGGCTGAAGCCTGCTCCGTTGCCCCTTGAGAGAGTTCTTCGGCGCTGGAAGACATCTGCTGGCTCCCGGAGGCGACGTTGTCAGAGGCGCTGACGACCTCGGCGACCACCGTCCGGATGGAACGGATGATAAAGAGAGCCACCGCCACTATGGCGGCAATGGCGAGAAGAGTCGAGGTGAGGGCAAAGATGACGGCGGTTTTCTTCATAGCCACAGCGTCACTGGTCCCCTTGTCCGCAAGCTCCTTGTTGTACAGCATGTGGGCATCGAGGAGGGTGGTGAGCTTTTTGTAGATCGCGTTGTTGCTGGTGAACAAGTCGCGCGCTTCGTTGTTCTTGTTGCCGCGAGAGAGCGCCAGCACTTTGTCTACCAGCCCGTTGAATTCCGATATCGCGGCTCGGTCCTCCGTGAACATCTGCTTGTCCTTGTCGCCGGACAGAAGCGCCTCGTACTCCTTCAAAGCCTTGCTGAGGCTGGCGCGATCCTCCTCGATCAATTTCTCGACCTCCGCCATCTTAGCGTCGTCGGTGTTCAGGATGTGCATGTAGGTGTGATTCTGCAGATCTCTCGCATTGGTGGCTGCGCCGTCGAGGACGAGGATGCTCGGGACGCTGTTCACGTTTCCATAGTTCGTCGCATCGAAGACTCGCTCCAGCTGGTAGAAGTTGAACACTTCCAGCCCCACTATGCAGACGACCGTGATGAACAGCAACATGAACAAACGCTTTGATATGGACATGACTCTCTCCTGAGACGTGATCGAATGTGGCCGCCGCCAGCCGTACCATCCTGATTTGTGTATACAGGTCGACTGGTTCCTATAAAACTTTAGGGGTTTGAGCACTTATTTGGGGTACCTGTCGAAATGGAGGAAAGGTCTGTGAGGAAATTGCAATTTTAATTCTGTCGTGCTAGGCTCCACGCGCACCTTCATTCCAGACCGTGAGGAGACTGTACATGAAGAGGGAATTCCCCGAACCTGCTTTCATCCGGAGCAATGGCATCTCGATGGCGGTGTACGAGGAGGGGGCAGGGTTCCCGGTCATACTCTGTCACGGCTTTCCGGAGCTCGCCTTTTCCTGGCGGCATCAGCTTCCCGCTCTCGCGCAGGCGGGGTTCCGCGCCATTGCACCGGACCAGCGGGGGTACGGTCTCACGGAGAAGCCGGATGCTGTCTGCGAATATAACATCGGGAAGCTGACCGACGACCTCGTGGGGCTACTCGATGCCCTCGAGCTGGAAAAGGCGGTGTTTTGCGGACACGACTGGGGCGGACATGTGGTATGGGAGATGCCGCTACTCCACCCGGACCGGGTCGCCGGCGTCATCGGCGTAAACACGCCGCACCGCTATTTCCGGAGGATGGGGAGCGATCCTGTTGCATGGATAGTGCAGCATTTCAGCGACCGGAACTACCGCCTCGCCTTTCTTCAGGAGGGGGTGGAGGACGGCCTGACGCCGGAGCTTTTGCCCCGATTCTTCGACGGGCTCTTCCGCGGGCGTCCCATCACCATGGAGCAGTACCTCGCGGCACCCCCGAAGGTGCGCAACCTGGAATTCGAATTCATCATGGAGGCGGCTCTGGCCGAGGAGCCTGCGGGACGGCAGCTCCTCACCCAGGAGGAGCTGCAGGTCTATGTGGACGCCTTCAGCTCCGGGGGGCTGACCGGCCCGATAAACTGGTACCGCAACCTGGTCACCAATAGCGAGATCCTCGCCGGCACTCCAGAGCACATTGCCGTTCCGTGCCTCATGCTATCCTCCGGGGATGATATCTTTCTCCCACCTAGTTCCGCCGACGGAACGGAGCGCTATATAGCGGACCTCGAGATGCATGTGATACGGGAGTGCGGACATTGGACGCAGGCGGAGAAGCCTTCGGAGCTGAACGCTATCATCCTCGACTGGCTAAAAAGAAGGTTTGCGTGACCGCCGTCAAACTTTGGAGTGACCAACAAAAAAGGTGCCTGTAGGGGTAGGCACCTTTTCAATCTCTGTGGTTGGTCAATTCGGGTTTTTTGTAAAGTAGGTACCAGCTATTTCAGTTCAACCCTTGAATTGTCTGTACACGGTGGTGAGCCAGCGCTCGTCGCAGTGCCGGATCGTCCTGTTCACTGGTCGCCGTTTCTCCTCAATCTTCTTTACTTCGTCTCCTTTGTCAAAAGCATCCGCTGAAGCCCGCCCGTACACCTTTGCTAACCATCCAAGTGGGTCATTTCTCTTGGCGTCCATAAAGCCTCCTTCCCCTACGGTTGTCATATCAGAAGCATTCAAGTTGGGCTTCGGTACGGAGTGCCTCCGCCCGGAAACGAGTCACTCGACAGGTGATGCTGTGGAAGATGAGCTGGCGACGCAGATCATTCTAACATAGCTTACGGCGCTGTGGCCTCCGGTAGCTGTATACAGTATTCAGCCTCAGGCGAGGCTGCCCTCGTCGCAGGACGTCCATCGACTTTAATGATCAGCTTGTGGTGCTGCGGCAAAAGGTGAATGATTCTGAAGTTTTACGCCTGCTCGGCACACTCCATTTCCAGTGCTTTTTACATGGGCGGATGCTAGACTAAATCATTGGAGAAGTTATCGAAAATCGGTGCGCCGACAGGAGTGGCAGCTATGGCGACTATAAAAAGGGTTATTTTCACAGCAGTAGCGATGATGGGGCTTGCAGGGATATCGTACGGGACCGGAACGACCAGTGGTAGCGGTAACGGGGGCAGTGCCGGGACACTGATGGCGGCAGCAGGAGCCGGCGGAGCGGGCGCAGGTGCAGGCGGTGGCGCTGGCGGTGGCGCTGCTGGTGGAACGACGGGCGCAACGACGGGC
The DNA here is from genome assembly GCF_021044625.1 of Geomonas sp. RF6. Lineage (NCBI taxonomy): Bacteria > Pseudomonadati > Thermodesulfobacteriota > Desulfuromonadia > Geobacterales > Geobacteraceae > Geomonas > Geomonas sp. RF6. Next base: position 3,153,707 of record NZ_CP087999.1, read on the forward strand.
GCAACGAGTGGTGGCTCCACGGGCGGTACGACTTTCAGTGGCACTTTCAGCGGGACCGCCACCGGCGGCGCGGTAGGCGGCGGCACAACGAACGGCACTACGCTCGGGACCGGCACGACTCCAGGCAGCGGTACAACTGGGATCGGCACGAGCGGCAGTGGTATTGGCGGGACCCTTGGCACCAGCGGCACCACGATGGGAACCGGTGCCGGTACGGGTGGCACAACCGGCACAGGGGCGACAGGTACCTTTGGCACCGGTACCCCCGGCACCATCGGAACCGGAACACCCGGCACCATCGGCACCGGAACGCCTGGCACCATCGGAACCGGGACACCCGGCACTATCGGAACCGGGACGCCTGGAACTATAGGAACCGCGACGCCCGGCACCGTAGGCACAGGCACAGGTACAGTCGGAACCGGTGCAGCGACCGGGGGGACTACCGGCACTGGCGCGACTGGAACCACGCCGACAGGCACCGGTACTACATTCGGCACGGGTGCAGGGACCGGCGGCGGCACTGGCACAACAACCTTCGGCACAGGTACCGGCACCACAACCGGCACTGGCACTGGAACCGGAACCGGTGGTACATTCTTCGGCACCGGCACAGGTACCTTCGGCACAGGTACGGGAACGACCGGCACGTTCGGCACCGGAACAACTACCGGTACGGGAACAACAACCGGTACGGGAACAACAACCGGTACCGGGACCGGCGGAGGTGTAGGTACCATCGGTGTGGGGACCGGAGGGTCGACAGGAACTACCGGTACCAGCACGACAGGTACTCCCGGCACTACGGGAGTTGGCGGTGGAACAGGGACCAGCGGCACTACCGGATTCTAAAGCCGCGAAGATTAGGACAGGGAGGGACAGGGGGGGAAGCTGCCACCAGGCCAATGGCACTTTCATCCCCCCGACCTCCAGTCGTTATGGGGAACCGCGCTGGTCGATGTGGCAGAGGAGACAAAGCTCGTCTCCATTCCGGACAAGGTGTGGAGGCGGCTTTGTGAGATCGTGGCACGAGAGGCAAGTCATCTTGCCGTTTTCCAGGACGCATCCCGCACTTTCTATGCTGCTTGCAGGCGCGTAGTCTCTCTCCTTTCCCGGCGGCGGGTAAGGATGCATTATCGAATGCGTCCCCTGGTACAGGCACTCCTTCCCCGTACAGACAGAGACCGCCGTGCCGAGCACGCCGGCATGACAACCGAGACACTCCTGCATCGTCATAATTCGTGATGCCTCGTGCAGGTGCCAGCTGTTGTTCCCGCAGAAAGCAAGGAAGATACCGGGGAGGATAGCCAGCAAAAGGAGCGCAACGTTTCTTTTTCTGCGCAATGGCGACGGCACCTTACGGCCTCGCGCAAGAGCGTGCATTGAGACTCAGCCAGGCAGCTACCTGCCTTTCAAGAATGTACATTCTCATCCTGTAGTCCTCTGGCCAATCCCGGCACGCCTTCAGCTTTATGTCCGAAAGGACACGGGCGGGGACTTCTGCATGGTCGTAGGTGATAAAGCGGATGACGGCGAGGTGCTGCTCCTTGAAGGTGAACAGCTGCATCTCATAGTCGTCGGGCCAGCTCCTGGTTGCGAAGTCACAAATGGGTGCGACGAAGTCATTATCATGCATCCTTGCCTTCAGATCCTGGAACTCGTGATAGGCCGCTGTCTGCCTTTCCACCGTGAACCTTTGCATCTCGTAGTCTTCCTGCCACTCACGACGTGCTTTTTCAAGTATTGTGCTGCGGACATGCTTCGGAACGGAGCTCATAGCATCCTCCGGCGGACCAAGCCTTCGCAGATCCTGGGGAATCGTCGGTAAAAGGTGTCATGCCACGTATCGGCCCTGGTACGGCGTCTCAGCTACCTGCACCCTCATCCGGATCATGGCCTGGCTGTGCAGCTGGTGCACCGTCGATTCCGGGAGGTTCAGTGCGTCGCTGATTTGGTGAGATGTCAGCTTCTCGTAATGGCGCAGCGTCACCACAAGGCCCTCCTTTTCCGGCAGGTCGGAAATCGCCTTCGCGAGGGTCTCTATCAGAAAGGTGTCCAGCAGGAAGCTGTCAAAATTCTCTCCCCCCTGCATCTCGAATCCTCCTGCTTGCGGGTCCGCGCTGCCCCCCGGAGCGCCGACGGAAGTGAGCAAAGGCACCGGGTACACTTCCTCCAGCACGAACAGGTATTCTTCCAGTTCGAGTCCCAGATTCCTCGCGACTTCCTCCATCGCCGGGTGCCGCCCCGTTAGCCGCTCCAGGCGCGAAAGCGCCCTCTCCAGGATCGCCATTGTCTCCGGTACGGTCGTTTGTTGCGAGCGCAACTGCGCCACCTTCTGCGGTGAAGGAGGCAGCAGGTCTTGCCCCTGGGGCCGTGCAACGCCGACCGGACCGTCGGCTCGACCGGTAAAAGGGAGAGGTGAGTCGACCTCTCCAGGTACAGGGACAGGAGCATATCTCTTCATCGTCTCCTCCTCGACGCCATTGGTATCACCGATGCGGCGCTCTCCAGCGGTTTTGGCATCTGGCTCTCTCCTGCTACTTCAAGTGCTGTGTCAGCATCAGCCCGAGGGCGTAATTGGAATCGAAAGGTGAAACCATGAGGAGGACGTCCAGGAATATCGTGTTGAGAATCGCCTCCCGCTCCACGCTGGCGATGCACCCCTTATTGCTGCACCGGAATACGGGAATGGACGCGCTCATGTGGGTCTCGTACTGAAAGAAGTTGAGGTGCGTCCACCTCTTTGTCGAAGAAAAGAACACGTCCCTCAGGTCCTTCCCGCAGAAAGGGCAGGTTTCGCCGTTGCCGATGCTGTAGTGAAAGCCGACGTCGATGCGCCTGTTCGCCTTGCTGATCGCCATCGTGGTGAGCTGCCATGGGGGGCGCACCGATAAGGCGAATTCAAAGACTGCGTGTGACTCTTTCGGTATCAGCTTCATGATCCCCTCCGCAACAGAGAGCTTGTAGCGGTTACTTCCTTTCAGGAGTCTGCTCGCCTTCATCCACATGGCATGAGAAGCAGAGCGCGCTGTTTCTCTTTGAGGAAATAAGGAGATAGTTTTTCCCTTCGGACTCATCCCTGCTCCCCTTGTTGTGAACTTCATGGCAGGTGGTGCAGGTGATGATCATAGCTCCCCCTTTGCTCGGACTGGTCCACAAGCGATCAGCAATGGTGACGTCTGTCCCGGCGAAAAATGAATCTTTATCCCGAAGCATGCACGGGACCGCCGCACCCGCGTCGGCGGCAGCCTTGGGGCCACACGCACCGCTTTTCACTTCATTGCGGTAGGGAAGGCCGGTGCGGTGGTGCTGCAGAGGGTAGCTCGCCACGATGCCGTCGTGGCAGGTAGAGCACAGGCGTCCCGGGTCCCCTGAATCCCCTGCCGCATCCGGACCGCTCCCTGTCCTGGCGGTCCGGACTGTACCGGCGAGGCTGTGTCCGTTGTGGCAGTAAAGGCACGGGCTCGGTCCACTGCTCGTGTAGCGGGTCATGTCGTGGACCGAGCCGCTCAAGCCGGTTCCCGGAGCCAGGGCGGCAACGGATAAGGATGATGAAGCGACAATGGCGAAGGCGAAGACTGCGGTTGTAACCTTCATGAGTCCCTCCTTTTAGTGCCGATCGTCCCGTTTTCCTGTGGCTGTTTGGAGTGAATCTGCCGCGGTGTCAGTAAAATTGACGCGTGTTAATGATTACAACTTAGCAGGTGTCGGCGTGGTGAAAATATTCCCTGGGGTAGTTTGTTGCTATACCTTTCGTTGGATGGGGCGATACGGCGGAAACATCGAAAATGCGGGCGGATAGCCGAGAGCGCTGCATCGGGCGTCGCTGGGTGAGGAAAAAAATTGGGGGGAATGGTGTTAAAAAAATTATCGGGTGTTGAAAAAAGTAACGAAGTATCTATAAAGATAGATACAGCAACCACAATGGATACATTCTCATGTAGATGGTAGGCCCTACGCGTCGATGCCGTGACTCCACGGCGGCAGGCACTGGGGTCCTGGCGTGTTGCGAGGGGGGGGCCATGACGACAGGCGCACGAATACGCTATTTCTTGCAGGCACAGCGGGATGATTTCGTTGCCACCGGGCGCACCGTCATCTCCGTCCTCTTCATTCTGTCCTTTTTGTTTCGCCTCTCGGGACTCTCGGCGCTCGTGCTGGGAGGATTCGTCATCTACACCCTTGCATTGCAGGGAATCGGGCATTGCAGGTATTTCCTTCCGGAGCGGCTGAACGCAGCTGCACGCCTTGTGGATCTCTTCTTCTTCGGACCTGCCCTGTTGCTGGCGGAGGGGATGACCACCACTTCCTCCGTTTTCTTCATCTTTCTTCTTATGTGCTGGTCGCTGGCAGTGCCGCTCCTCCGATTCTCTGCCCCATTCGCCACCATGGCCGTAGTCCTTGCCCTTTCCCTCAACGGCATCGAGCTTCTGGACGACCTGCCGCGCTTGCTTATGCAGTGTGCCAGCGTAGCCGCTATCACTGCTTTGCTCGCCCACCGCCAGTATCAGGAGAACTCCTTGTTGAAGGTCCTCTCCCTCCTCGCCGAGTGGCCCGCCGCACGCACGGAAAGTCTTGAGAAGCTTTGCTGCGGGACACTGCCGCATGCCGCGACGGTCCTGGATGCCCCCCGACTCCTTCTTCTCGTGGAGGATGATCAGGAGCCGTGGATGCACTCGGTGTTGTGGTCGCAAAAGGGGTGCGAGTACAGCTGTGGAGAGTACTCCGATCTGGCCACCCTCATCCCGGTCTCAACGAGCATGAATACCTTCTACTGCAGCGATGCCGGGCAGCGCAACCCCGCGTTGCTGCAGCACGGCCGCGACGGATTCAGTGACGGACGAGGCGCCCCGGTCGCGGCGGAGCTGCGGGAGAGGTACTCCATCTGCGCCGTACTCGGCTCGCGGGTGGAGGGGAAAAGGGCTCATGGTTTCCTGCTGGCACTGGACAGCAAGAAGCCCTCTCCGCACGGACTCGTTGTCTGTGACGTCGTCGCCGCAAGGGTGGCGGCCTTGCTCGATGCCTTCTTTCTGGAGAAAGAGCTGCAGGAGGATGCCGTTTTGCATGAGCGTGCCGCGATGGCCCGTGACCTGCACGACGGCCTCTTGCAGTCCCTTGCGGGGGTAGTGCTGGATCTGGAGCGGGCGCATCGGCTCATGGAGGGCGATCCGGACGCCGCGAGACTGCTGATCCTGCAGGTCCAGCACCAGGCCGCGGCGGAGCAGAAGGACCTGAGATCGCAGGTTACCCGTTTCAGGGGGTGGCAGAGACCGCATGTCGAGTTCCATCTCCTCCCCCGTTTGCACGAACTTGGCGAGCGTATCACACGTCAGTGGAACGTTCCCGTAGTCATCGAGGCGCCCCCGGTGATACCGCAGTGTGCCGCCTCCCTGGACCGGGAGATTTACCTCCTGATCCACGAGGCGCTCCTCAATGCGGTGCGGCATGCGAGCGCCACGGCGCTGCACCTGCATCTCGACTTCAGCAGGGACCGGGCCCGTATCACGGTCTCGGACGATGGGTGCGGATTTCCATTCGCAGGATCTTTGGACGAGGCGGCACTTTTGGAGATGAAGCAGGGACCGGTCTCCTTGCGGGAGCGGGCGACCGCCCTCGGTGGCGGTATCACCGTCCATTCCTCCCCGGAAGGGGCTGTGGTCGAGATTGCCATTCCGTTGCCCGAAGGTGAGGCTTGTAACGACGCGTCTGTGGCGGGAGTTCCTTCCGTGGACAGCCATGAACAGGAGGAAACCAATGTCTATTACTATCGTGCTGGCAGATGATCATCCCCTCCTGCTAAACGGCCTCTCCAATCTTTTCAGGATGGAGGAGGATTTAGAGGTAGTGGCCTGCTGCAGTAACGGCGTGGAGGCCATGGATGCCATTCGCGAGCATCGCCCGGACGTGGCGGTTCTCGACATCCGGATGCCAAAGCTGAACGGGCTCGACGCCGCGCGCCAGATCCTGGAGGAGAAGCTTTGTCCCCGCGTCGTCCTCCTTACCGCCGCGCTGGAAGAGGAGCAGACCCTGGAGGCCCTGCGCATAGGGGTACACGGCCTCCTCCTGAAGGAAATGACGCCGCATCTTGTGGTGCAATGCATACGGAAGGTCTATGCCGGAGAGCAGTGGGTGGAGCATGCCTCGGTAATGCAGGCGCTGGGGAGGATGCTGCAGCGTGAAAATGCCCCTCCGGAGGCGTGCGCGAACCTTACGCCCCGGGAGCTGGACATCGTGCGTCTGGTCTCCCGTGGGCTGCGCAACAAGGAGATCGCCGAAAAGTTCTGTCTCAGTGAAGGGACGGTGAAGGTCCACCTGCACAACATCTACGAAAAGGTAAAGGTGAACGGGCGCGTCGCTCTATTACGTCACGCGCAGGAGAGAGGTCTCGTGTAGGCGGTGCCCTGTCCCGCTCCTCCATTCGCGCTGAGCCTGCCGAAGTTACATGTGCCGGCTCGGCGCGAAGGGGATGCGATGCAGAGCATGCCCCCCGTCAGCTACCGTTGTCTTCGCACTAACTTTCTGCCATCACGGCGAAAGCGCCGCGTACCAGCCCCTCAGCGACTCCGCTATTTTCACACGAGCACATTGCACAGGCAGTTGCTGCCTTGCCGCCCCGGGTGACATGGAAGACGCTTGCCTCATACCCCGGGCCGCCGCCGTTGTGTCCGAGGATCATGCCGTACGGCGAGGCGGTATCAGCCATCAGTCCGAGGCCATAGCAGGGATTCCCGTATTTGGGGGGCGCGGTTGGCACCGGTGTCAGCACGGTCATCTCCGCCAGCATTGCGGGGGAGATGATCGCGCCAGAGAAGAGTCCGTCAAAGAGGGCCGCGAGCTCTGCCGGCGTCGATGCCATCGTGCCGTGGGCGACCCAGCCGGGGTGATAGACGGTGCGGATGTCGACCCCCTTGTCCATCGCCACAAGATCCGACCGGGCAGGCTGCAGCGCCTGGAGGTCTGCGACCGTCTCCGCGACAAAGGTGTGCCCCAGTCCGAGGAGGCGGCATATCTTCTCCTGCACCAGCAGGCGCAAGCTCCGGTTATTTTCCATCTCCGCGATCCGCTTCAGCAGAAGGTACCCGGTGTTGGAATAGCTCCATCCTTCCCCCGGCCGGAACAACATCCCCTGCGCCAACGTCCTCTCCACAAACTCCGCGGCACTCCACGGTGTCGACGGAGAGGTCTGCACCGCTTCATGGTATGCGGCCAGCGTCCCGTAGTCCGGCAGGCCGGAGGTGTGGTTCAGCAGGTGGCGCAGCGTGATGTCTGAAGCTTCGGGTACTGCGGGAAACCAGCGGGCCAGGGGTGCCGACAGCGCGGTGCGCCCGCTCTCGCACAGCAGCAGGACGAGGGCCGCGATAACGGTCTTCGTGCAACTGTAGGCGAGGAAGAGGGGAGGGGCGCCACCGTGCACCCCCGCCGCGGCGGTGAAGGCGTGCGGCCCCGCTGCCCCCGCTAGCCGGAGCGACACGCTGGCGCAGGCGCGGGGTGAGCGCTGTCGGATCAAGGTCTCGAGACGCTGCTGAAGCATCTACACCGATCCCCGGCACTGCTGGCTCTTGGCGATCAGGAAATAGACCACCCCCAGAATCAGAAGGGTCCCGGCGAGGAAGACCTGGGTGGAGAGGAGGTCGTGGCGCAAGGTGGAGATCAGGATCTCGCGGATCAGGGCGACGATGATCACCCCGATGAAGACAAGGATGTTGAATTTCCCCCCTTTCAGGCTCTTGATCTCGTTGTCCATGAGCTCGATCATCATCCAGATGATGAGAAGGGTGCCGAGCGCCCCCAGGATCCCTTTCTCTATGTCGCCGCGAAAGACATGGGTGATGTCCCAGATAAAGAGCCCCACCACCGAGAGCGATACCCCCGCAAGAGCGAGGATCAGCACGAGGTTCAGGCCATATGTGAAGCGCTCGGCCGCCCCGATGAGCTTCGACTCCAGCCGGTGCGAGACGAATACCTTCTTCAGGGCCTCCTCCTGGTAGGAGGCGCTCATGATGTCGAGATTGATGTCGATGATCTTTTCCACCGCGATGCGGTACTTGCGGCGCTCCTCGATCTCCGGGTAGTTCTCCTGCAGCAGCTCGATCAGGAAGCGGCGCACGACGTTCATCGCCACGTTCACGTAGTGGGCGTTCAGCCCGACGCGGACATGGGCGAGCCCGATCCGTTGCAACTTGTGCAGGTATTGGTTGTCGTAGCCGCCTGAAAAGAGGGTGCAGAACCAATCCCTGTGGGAGCTCTTGAGCCGCTGCAAGAGTGCGGCGTCGTGCAGGAATTCCGCGCTGGCCGGAATCCCCAGCAGAAAGTCGTAGAAGATGTCCGCCATCCTTTCCGCATTGGCGGCCATGAGAGGTGCAAGTTCCTTCAGCAGAGCTGCGTCCTCGTCGTTAAAGAGGTAGTGGCCTTTGATGTCCTGCATTGTGAGCATTACGCCCTCCTGGTACGAAAAATGATGGCAATTATAGGGCAGGCCTCGCGCATTGCAATTCGGATCACAATTATCCTTTTCTCACTGTGACGCCTGTCACAGAAGATTTCCCGTCACCCGTGCTACACTGCCGCCGACCATTTTTGCGTGTGAACCTGATCTGTCCGGAAAAAGGCTGACCGTGACGAGGAGGAACCATGATCGATCGGAGGACTGGCAGGAGAGCGTCGCTGGCGGGCTCACGCGGAGCTGTTGCAGCAGCCGTGCTCATAGCCTGCATTGCGGTCGCCGCCGTAGGAATCGGCCCCGCTACGGCGGAGGCTGCCGAGGCGGCTCTCTCGTGGGAAGCCCCCTCCGTTAACATGGACGGCTCCCCGATATCCGACCTCGCGGGGTACCGGGTGTATATCGGGACCTCGTCGGGGAAGTATGACGAGAGCTTTGACGCCGGAAGCCGCCAGAACTACCTGGCATACAACCTTGTCCCCGGCACCACCTACTATTTTGCCGTCACGGCGTACAATACCTCCGGCGAGGAGAGCCCCTTTTCCGAGGAGGTGGTGAAGAGCTTCCTGGGAAGTGTGGAAACGCTCCCCCCGACGACATTCGTTTTGCAGGACGCGCTCCTCGCGCTGAAGTACGTCGTCGGCACCTCGCCGCTGGCACCTGTCCAGCTGTCGCAGTACGACATCTCCCCCGCCGGTGCCGACGGCACCCCCGAGCCGGACGGGGCGGTGGACATCGGCGACGTCGTATCGATCCTCCGAAGGTGCGTCGGCTTGAGGTAAGACGACGGACGTAAAAGAATGCCTTCCGGAAGTGGCCGGGGGGCTGTGAGTATGCTCCCTCGAAGCACCGCACGAGACCTCGCGTCCCCCCCTTTGCGAAGGTTCTTCCGGGAATTCTGTGGAACGCGCTACAAAGAATCCGGGTGCCCCCACGCTGGAGCGTAGGCATCTTGCCTGCGATGGCGGCGCAGCCGCCACAGACCGCGCGGCTGGCGCCGCGGTACAGGCTGGGAAGCCTGTGCTCCAGCGCGGCGCTACTAGTGCCCCCTCACGTCAACGGAAGCGACCGGGCTGAATTCCCGGAATTCCCGGATGAACCTTTGCGAAGGGGGGACAGGAGGGATTTGCTCTAGTAGAGCAAGGCTTTACCCCTCCCGTTAAGAGAGGAAGACCAAAAAAAGGGCCCCCATTTCTGGAGGCCCTTTTTCATTCGGTACCTGGCTGTACCCGTTACCGCGCGGGGAGGGCCAGGCTGAAGGTCGTTCCGCGGGAAGTCGAGTCGAAGGACACCTTCCCTCCCAGGATCTGCTCCCCGAACAGCTTCATGGAGTAGGTGCCAAACCCCCGACCGATGGTCGCCTTCGTGCTGAAGTTGAGCTGGAAGATCCTGCGCGCCACATCCGCCGGAATCTCCCCCGGGTTGCGGACCCGGAACGTCACCGCACCCTCCTCCTCGCGGCAGCTCAGCACCACCTCCCCACCATCGGCGGTCGCCTCCAGCGCATTGGTCACCATGTTGATGATCACCCTGCTGGTGAGGTGAAAGTCGGTGGTGAAAAGGAGCTCTGGCGACGCGTACTCGACTACCAGCTTCTTCCTCGCCGCCAGATCGTGTCCGTCGAAGAGCCTCTCGATCTCGTTCAGCAGGGAGTTTGCCGTCACCTGCGCATAGATCGGCCTGTAGGAGGCGTCGAGCGATTTCTGCAGGGAGTTGTGGATCGCGATCTCCTGCGCGATGCGCTTCACCAGGTGCTGGATGTCCTCCATCCTTTCCTTTGCCACCACCTGCGTTGCCGACACCCTGCTCTTCCCGATCAGACCGCACAGCATGTTGTTGATGTCGTGAAAAAAGGTGCGGTCGAGGCAGGCCCGGTGCTGCTGCATGGTGATGTCCTGCATGAAGAGGAGGAGATACTTCTGCCGTTCGAGCTCGAGCGGGTAGGTTCTGACGCTGAAGTAGATGGCACCCTGCCACCCCTCCTTCTCCAGCGCCAGGGCGCATGTCCTCTCCTGGGGAAGGCCGGTATCGAGCGCGGCAACGGTCGCAATGACCGCGCCGCAGGTGGAGCAGTACTCCGAGGTGCCGCATCCACCCTCCATCTCGCAGGCGTGCCTGCATTTCAGGGCCTCGCCGAGCCTCAGTCCCAGCGACTCGGCGGCGTCTTCAATACCGATCTGCTGCAGGAAGGCGTTGTTGAGGGCTACGACCTGCCGCTGCTCGTTCAGGACCGCCAAGAGCCCGCTCGCCACGGTCATGATCGCGCCGATGACGGGGCTGGCGGTGATGATCGCTATGTCCCGTTCCAGTTCGCTCTTTCCCTTCCTTTCCGCCGGTGCGAAATAGCTCTCCAATCTCTCGCCGTTGCGGTGCTCTTTCATGGCACGCCTCTTCAGAGCCTTAGGGCGTTTGGCTGCTCCCACCGTTCGCGCCGGTGGTCCCCCTATAGACTGAATCAGTCATAGCATAAGCGGGCGGTTATTAAAAGTTGTTTTGAAATCTGCGGCCGCGGGACGAGTCGCCGTCGAACGTCACGGCACGGCTGAGGGTGGAGCTTCCTCTGGCGACTCCTGGCGCGCCTCCTTCAGGGTAAAGTAGATCGTCGTTCCCTGGTCCGGCCCCGGGCTTTCCGCCCAGATGCTCCCCTCGTGGTTGAGCACGATCCTCTTGCACAGAGAAAGCCCCAGCCCCTCGCCGCTTTTCGACTCCCGGGTCGGGTCCGCCTCGTGGAAGATCTTTTCGCACTCCTCCGGCGCGAGTCCGGCGCCGTCGTCCTGCACAGCTACGGTCACCATCCCCGCGGCGTTCAGGACCCAGATGCGCACCTTTCCGTTCCTGCGCGCGTAGCGGGCGGCGTTGGAGAGGAGGTTGTCAAAGAGGAGGGAGAGCTGGTCGAGAGCGCCCAGCACCGCGAGCTCCTCGCTTATCCCGCTGCAGTCGCACTCTACCCCCAGCTGGGTGAAGAGCCCGGCATTCTTCTGCAGCCGCTCTCTCGCCACGGCAGCGAGGGGAACCGCGGTGAGCTCGCCGCGGCGGCCGCGCGGGCGGACCAGTGCTGTGGAGTTGGTGGTGAGGGCGAGAATCTGCTCCGCGCTCTTTTCGCACACCTCCAGCATCCTCTTCAGGGCGTCATCATGCGTCCTCTCCTTCACGATCGGGAGGAGGGCGAAGAGCGGGGTGATCGGTGTCCGCAGGTCGTGGTTCAGCTTCACCACCAGGGACTGCACGAGGTTTGCGTGCTCGAGCCGGGCCTCCAGCTTCGATCGCTCCTGTTCGGAGCGCCGAAGCTCCGTGATCTCCCGCATCGTCTGGATCCCCCCCACAAGCTCCCCGTGCAGATCGAAGAAGGGCGCCGCGGCACTCCAGACGAGGCGCTCCTTTCCCCCCAGCACGAGCTTCACCTCCGTGCAGATCGTCTGCCCCTTCCTATCGACCCCGCTGTAGAAGGTGTCGAGCTTTCCACCGTCCTGCAGCATGTCGATGAGGAGCATCCGGGTGACGCCGTAGAAGGGGACGGCGTAGGCGTGGTCGCCGCGGCCGAGCATCTCCTCCTTTCCCACCCCGGTGAGCTCCTCCAGGGCCCTGTTCCAGGCGATGACCCGCTTCTCCTTGTCCACCACGAAGGTGGGATCGGGAAGAAACTCCACTATGTCCTCGACGCGCTGGCGGGCGTTCAGGGCCTCCTCTTCAGCAGCCTGGCGACGCGCGATGTCGACCGTGAGCGCCTTGTTTGCCAGGGCGAGCTGGCGGGTGCGCCCCTCAAGGGCGTCGTTGGTGGCGGCGAGCTCCGCGGTGCGCGCCTGCAGCGCCTGGTTTGCGGCGGCAAGCTCGGCGGTGCGGGCCGATACCCCCTCCTCGAGGCTCTCCACCTTCAACTCCGCCTGACGCGACAGCTCCCACTTAGAGGTCAGCGCGTTCGCCAGCTGATAGACCTCCATGGCGTCGAACGGCTTTTTGAGGATCAGCAGGCGGTCCCGTATTTCCAGCCGCTTCGAGAGCTCCCTCCAGGAGTAGTCGGAGTACGCCGTGCAGATGACGATCTGGATCCGCGGGTCTACCTCCCAGATCCGCTCCACCGTCTCCACGCCGTCCCATCCGGGGGGCATGCGCACGTCCACGAAGGCCACGGCGTAGGGGGAGCCCTCCTGGAGGCGCGCCTGCACCTTCGCCAACCCCTCCTGCCCCTGGTACGCGGACTCCATCTCGAATCCCCCGGGAAGCTCCTCTATCTCCTCGTCGAAAAGCTCCGCCTCAAGCTCGTCGAGCTCCGTAACCTTTGCCACCGGGGCGAGTATCCGCCGGAAGTCTTCGTGGATCGCGGGCGTATCGTCTATCACCAGGACCCGCCTGTTCTCCGCCATTTTCATCCTTTGCTCCCCGTCTCGACCGGAAGATCGAGGGTGAAACAGGCTCCCTTCCGGAGACCGTCACTTGCCGCCATCAATGTTCCTCCCATCTCCTTTGCAGCGAGGGCGCAGCTGTGCAGCCCGAAGCCGTGCCCCCCTTTCCTGGTGGTGAAGCCGTGGTTGAAGATGCGGGAGAGGTTCTCACTCGTTATCCCTTCCCCTGCATCGCGCACCGTGATCCGCAGCCGCCCGTCGAGGAGCTCCACGCCGAGCGTAAGGATGCGCGCCCCCTCAGTCGCCGCCATGGCATGGTTGGCATTGCTGATCAGGTTCACCAGTATCTGCAGCATGCGCCCGCGGTCCAGAGGGAGCTCCGGTCCCTCTTCCCATTCCTTCACCACCGTCACGTCGTAGCGCCTGAAGGACTCCGCGTTCATGCGCAGGGCATCCTCCAGAAGTTCGGACAGGCGCACCGGCTCCTTCACGCCGCACGTCCCTGCGTACGACTGCTGCGTCGCCACGATCGTCTTTATGTGATCGATGCTGCCGCACAGCCTGCTCAGCTCCGCGAGGATCTCCCGGTGCTCCCCCTCCAGCGACTCCGCGAGCTTTGCCAGGTATTTCGGCAGACGCTTCCCTTTGTCGTCGAGGGTGAAGAAGGCTCCGAGGTCGTCGGCGCGGCTCTCCATGAGGCGCACCGCCTTGGCGAGCCCCCCGACCTTCGAGTCGCGCAACGACTCGGTGAGAAGCCCCGCAGAGACGTTCACGCTGTTTAGGACGTTCCCCACGTTGTGCAGCACGTTTGTCGCCACCTCCGCCATCCCCGCCTGACGGGCGGTCGCCACAAGCTTGCTTTGCGCCTCCTGCAGCTCCCGGGTGCGCTCCACGACCCGCTCCTCCAGCTTCTCGTACAAAAGGGCGTTCTCCAGGGAAACCGCAAGCTGTCCCGCCATGAGCTGCACCGCGTCGAGGCGCTCGCAGCTGAACGCCCCGCTGGTGAGGCGGTTTTCCAGGATCAGTATGGCGCGCCGCACCCCCTGGTTCAGGATCGGCACCAGCATGAGTGAGCAATGATCCACCCCCTGGAGAAAAGGGTCGCTGCAGAAGCGCTCGTCGTGCGGCGCGTCCTCCACGAGGAGAGGCTTCAGGGTGCGCTCCACGTAGCGCACCGCCGAAAGCGGCAGGAGCCCGGCAGCCCCCGCCTCGTCCACCGGGAGAGGGGCAGAGGCCCCTCCGCTGGTATCGAGCAGGAGCCAGCGTGCCGAATCCTCGGACCAGACGACGAGGTGGACGGAGCCTGCCCCGGTGAGGGCGCAAAGCTGCTGGACCACCCGCGCCTTCAGCCGCTCCAGGTTCGTCTCCGAGCTGAGCGCCTGGGAGGCACGCAGGATGGCGAGGAGGTCGACGGAATCGCTGGAGACGGAGAAGGGGCCGTTGCCGGCTCTGCGCTCCCGCTCCCGCCGCGCCATGCGCAGGGAGGGGTGCGCTTTTTCCAGCTGCAGTACTTTTGCCGCGGCGCCCCAACTGTGGTACAGGTCGCGAGCCTCCGCGAGGAGACGGCGGGCCAGGGCCGGGCGTCCGCAGTCGTCGTAGAAGAGAGCGGCGCGCTCCGTGATGAGGGCGCGGTGCCAGGGGCGCTCCATCTCTTCCGCGGTGGCGAGCGCCCTGTCGAAAAGGCGGGCCCCCTCTTCCCGCGCACCGATGGCCCAGGCGCATTCCGCCTCCACCAGGTGGGCGAGGTGCTGGAAGTTCTCCGGCGCGTCCGCGGCACGCAGGAGAAGCCACCGATTCGCCTCGGTTGCCTGCGAAAGGAGCGCATCCCGCTCCCTCCCCTCGCTTCTTTTCAGAAGGCAGGCGAGGGAGAGGGAGTGCAGCAGGTGCGCCAGCGCCGTCGGGTACATCCCCTGGATGAAGGGGAGGGTCGGTAGTGCCGCCGCTGCATGGCGGCACAGGGCGGTGGCGTCTCCGAAGAGGGCGGCGGCGAGCGCCCGGTGGACGTGGTACATCGCCACCCCCTTCGGGTTCCTCTGCAGCGCTGCGAGGTGCGCCGCCTCGTCGAAGGAGGGGTCCCCGAAGGCGCCCGCCGATTCCGGTCCCCCCTGCACGGTGAGGAGGAGCCTCCCGTACGTCTGCAAGGATGAGGCGGAGTTCTCGATGCCGTTGCGCAGCGCAAAGGAGAGGGCGGCGTCGAGTTCCTGGCCGAAATCCTCCAGCTTTGCGGTATCCAGGAAGGAGGCGAGGGTCGTGTTGTAGGTAAACGCCGCGAGCTGCATCTCTCCCGCGTGGAGCAGACCCCGGCGCGCTTTCTCCGCCTGCGCCCCGCTCTCCTCCAGGGGGTTCATCCAGTGGGAGGCAAAAAGGGCGAAAGAGTGCCGTACCCAGGATGTCTCCGGTTCGTAGCCGCGGGCGTCCCCGACGAGGAGCGCCTGCTGCGCCGCGCGTGCGCCGGAGACGTAGTCGCCGGCGAGCTGCATCCCCACGTACGGAAAGCCGCTGAACCCTGAGATGAGCGGGGCGCACGGCCCGTGCTGCGCCCAGAGGCGCTGGCACTCCAGCACGATCCAGGTGCTCACGGCGGGGGCGCAGAAGAAGGTCGGGAGGACGAGCCGATGCAGGAGACGGGCAACCGCGAGGACCTTTTCGTCCTCCACCTCGACGCGCTCCATCTCCCGTCGCGCACAGAAGGCGGCGGTGAATTCGCACCAGGCAGGGAGCGCCTCCTGCAGACTCTCATCGAGGCGATGCGGCAGTGAAACCCCCATCCGCTCCAGTAGATCGAGCCCCAGCGCCACCGCCTCCTGGGGCCTCCCCCGGTCGGTGAGGCTCTTTATCTGGATGCAGGCTGCCTCCAGGAACTCCCCCGGCTCTTTCGCCTTTTCCTCGATCGCCTGGTACAGACGCTCCGCGTCCTCGAAGCGGCCGAGGCTATAGAGCGCTGCATGCCACTCCCTTTCCAGGAGGGGGACGAGCGGGTCCTCAGGGAGCCCCGCAGAGGCGAGCTTCAGCGCGGCGCCGAGGAAGCGCTCCGCCGCCTGGTGATTGGCCACCGCGCGCGCCGATCCGGCCCCTTCGCGGAAAAGTGCGACGACCCGCCTCATCTCCCCGGGGTCGTCGAGCAGCTCGAGCGACCGGAGGTACTGCTCCGCTGCCAGCAGCCGGAAGGACGCACACTCGGAAAGGCGGCGTGCAGCAGAGAGGTGAAGGAGTGTTCTGTCCTGCGGCGGGATGCCACGATACACCCCCTGCCGCACCCGATCGTCCCGGAAGCCTACCCGCGCCTCCCCTGGCGCGCCGTTTTGCTCCAGTACCAGCACATTTTCCGTCAGGGCGGCGGCAAGATCCTCCTCCAGCTCCTGCACAGGTAGCGAGATCGTCTGCGCGAGCGCGGGGAGCATGACCTCCCCCCCGAGGCAGGAGAGCCCACGCAGGAGATCTCTGATGCGGGGGGGAAGTGCTGCCAGGCGTAGCGCCGGGATCTCCGTGACCACGGTGCGGGTGAGATATCCCCTGACCGCCTCGTCCTCCCACCCCCACCCCTGCTCCCGGAGTTTCAGGATCCCGTCGCTGCGCAGGGAGTTCAGAAGCTCCACCGTGTCCCCCGGGTTACCCTCCGTCTTCGTGGCGACCGCTTGCGCCAGTGAGGCCCCCTCGCCCCCTTGGAGGCGCAGCATCTCCTCTATCATGAGGGCGAGGTCCTCGTGGGGGAGGCTTCCGAGACGCAGCCTGAGCGTCACCGACTCCTGCCCCCTCCAGCGCTTCAGTGCGGAGGCCAGAGGGGCCGAGGCGGGCTCCCCGTCGCGGTGGCTCCCCACGAGGAGAAGGCCAGGAGGGAGCCCCGAGGCGAGGATGCTGTCGATGAAGTCGATGGCATGCTGGGGAGCGCACTGAAGGTCGTCGAGAAAGACCACCACCGGGCGCTGCGAAACGATGGAGCACAAAAGATCGAGCCCTGCCACGTGGAGCCTCGCTTGCGTCTTCACCGCATCCCCGGAGACCTGCTCCGGCGTTACCCCGAGGATGGTGGCGAATTCGGGAAGGGAGGCGCTGAGAAGTGCGGCGCTCGGGCCGAGCCGACGCAGCAGTCGCTCGCGGTGGAAGGAGAGCTCCGCCTCCGGCTCCGCCAGGAGGAGGCGTCCCAGGGCGCGCAGCGCCTGCACGTTGGCGCTGGAGGCGGGGTCGTGCCGCTGCGCCTCAAACCTGCCGCTGACGAACCAGCCGTGCGCCTGCGCCACCATGAGGCGCAATTCGTTCACCAGCGCGCTCTTCCCGACTCCGGGGGCGCCGGAGACGAGGACGGCGGCCCCCGGCCCCTGCAACGCCACGGCCAGTGCCTTTCGCAGCGCCGAGATCTCCCTCTCCCGCCCGATCAGCCGCGACGGCGGCGAAAGCCTGATGCAGAAGTCGTGCTCCCCCAGCGAAAGGGAGGTCTCCCCTCCGCTCATCACCTCCTGCAGGAGCCGGGAGAGATCGTGCTTGAGCCCGGCGGCACTCTGGTAGCGCAGGTCCGGCTCCTTCTCCAGAAGTCGCATCACGATCCGGGAGAGGGGGGGCGGGACGGAGGGGACGATCTGCGCGGGGGGGACGGGGGGGCGCGCCAGGATGTCGTGGATCAGTTGCAGCGGGTCGCTCCCTTCGAAAGGGGGGCGTCCCACGAGGAGGTGATAAAAGGTGGCCCCGAGGCCGTAGAGGTCGGCGCGCTGGTCGACGGTGCGGCCGGTGCGGCCGGTCTGCTCCGGTGCCAGGTAGGGGAGGGTGCCGGCGATCTCGCGGTGGTGCACGAAGACGGGGCGCTCCTCGGCGAAGGTGGTGGCGAGGCTGAAATCGATGACCACAGGGGAATCGTCCCTGCGGGAGAAGAGGACGTTGTCGGGGTTCAGATTCTTGTGCGCCACACCTGCGCCATGGATGTCGGCGAGGACCGCCGCTGTCTGCAGGAAAAGCCGCACCAGCGCCGCCATCTCCCCACCGCGCTGCGGGGTGACTTCGTGGAGGGGGAGGGCGCCGCTATCCTCCATGGCGATGGTAGAGGGGGGGAATGCCCCCTGTACCAGTCGTGGCACTCCCGCGATCCCTGAGAGGCGCTCCAGGATTCCCCTCTCGTGGTGAAAGCGGATGTCGGCGTTCGGCCCGAGGAGCTCCTTGCAGATGACGCTCCCCCCCCCGGGGAGCTTGCGGCGAAAGACCCGCGTAAGCGCGCAATGGTACAGGACCTCGTCCGCCGCCCACTGGGGAAGGCCCATCACCCAACGATTTTTGCAAATTGCAGTCAAAGTAGCTTCCTGTGGCGGTTTGTGCCGGGAGGGAGAGGGCGGGGAGTTTCAGCGCTTGCGCGACCCGGGATGCTCCATCAGCTGAGGTATCGGCTGGAAAGGTCAAATACTTGAGGGGATACGCTGCGGCGGGGAGGATGTGACGTGGGGGGGGGAAAGGGGAGGCCCCTGCACTGCAGGGGCCTCCGGTACGGCATGAGCTATTTCTTTGTCACCACGAAGATTTCGGGGCTTTCCGCGCTGCCGGATGGTGTTTCCACCGTGATCTTCGTGTTGGTGAGGGTTCCCTTCGGCACGAGGAAGGAGAGCTGGTTCGTGCCGTACACCGTCGTCTCTATGCGAGTCACACCCCCCATACTGATATAGGTGCGTCCCGGGACGAAGTTCGTGCCGGTGACGATGCGGTAGGCACCCGGGGGGCCGATGTAGTGATCGACAGCCGTGATCGTCGGAGCTCCCGTAGGTGTCTGGACCGTAAAGACCGCGGTGCTCGGGGCGCCCGCACCGAAGTCCGTCGTGCTGACGGTGATCGCCCCGCCGCTTCCTTCCGCAATGGAGGGGACGGTGAAGATGAGGGTGTAGGAGTCAAGGACCTGGACGTTCGTTCCCGGAACCGCGCCGATGGTAACGGAGGTCCTGCCGGAAATAAAGTCCTGCCCGTGGACCGTCACGGTCTGCCCCACCGGCCCTATGGCAGGCGCAAAGCTCGTCACCGTCGGCGCAGCGGTCGGCTGCTGCACCGTGAACGCCTCCGTGGAGGTTGCCTCCCCGTACGGCGTGGTGACCTTGACGGTGCTCGGGGAGGTGATCCCTGCCGGCACCGCGAAGGAGAGGTAGCTGGAATGTGCCACCATTGTCTCGATGCCGGTTACGCCTCCTATGGAGACCGTCGTTCCCGGCACGAAGTTCGTCCCCATGATGCGCACGAGCTGCCCGATCGGCCCCGAGGTCGGACCAATAGAGCCGATGGTGGGCTGCGGCGGGTTTACGGTCATCACCGACTGGGCCGAGACGCTCTGGTCCAGCGGCCATCTGGCGGTCAGCGTCGATTTTCCGGTACGTATGGCGGTGGAGGTCTCCCCCTTGTTGCTGGTATTGTCCACCACCGCTACCTGCTCGTCCGAGGAGAACCAGGTGACGGTTTCGGTGACGTCCTGTTTGGTGCCATCCGAGAAGTTCGCAACCGCGGTGAGCTGCACTTTCTCTATTCCGAGGCCGACCGCGGGTGTACCGGGCTCCACCGTGATGGAGACTGCGTGGGCGCCGCTGACCGTGAGTGTCGCCTGTGCCTGCCTTCCGCCGTAGGCGGCGGTTATGGTGGTGGAACCTTGCTTCAGCCCCGTGGCGGAGACGCGCCCGCTCGCATCAGCGGCCATTGTCGCTACGGTCGGATCGGAAGAGGTCCATGTCGCCGCCGGGGTGACGTCATGGGTGCTGCCGTCGCTGTACCCTGCCTTCGCGGTGAAGCGCATGCTCGTCCCGATGGCGATGGTGGAGTTCCCCTGGTCGATGGAGAGGGAGTTGATGGTGGCAGCGTTGATGGTGATCCCCACGCTCCCGGAGATGCCGGCGAGTGTGGCGGTTATGGTGACCGCGCCGGGCGCTACCGAGGTCACTAAGCCGGTGCTGCTGACGGTCGCCTTCGCGGTGTCGGAGGAGCTCCAGGAGACGAGGCTGGTGATATCTCCGGTGCTGTTGTCGGAGAAGGTGCCTTTGGCGGTCAGCTGCTTCGGAACACCGACCGGCATGGAGGGGACCGGGTCGATGGCGATGGAGGAGAGGGCGAGGACCTTCACGGTCGCCGAGCCGGTCGCACCCGATCCGGCTGCGGTGATGACTGCGGTGCCCGGCGTGGACCCCGCGGTGACCAGGCCGGAGCTGCTGACGGAGGCGACAGCGCTTGCGGACGAGCTCCAGGTGACGGTGCCGGTGACATCCTGGGTGCTGCCGTCAGTTGCCACCAGTGTGGCTGTGTATTGCTGTGTCGTACCCGGCGGGAGTGTCAGAGTGGCGGGGTGGACCTGGATCGTCGGACCGGTTGCTACGTTTGCCGAACTTCCGTTCCCCCCTCCAGACCCTCCTCCGCCGCAACCTGAGAGTGCGAGCAGTGACATCACCATGGCCCATAGTAGCAATAGCGGTTTTCTCATGTCTTGCCTCCTGTGGAATCGAATGTGATAGACCGTCCGGGAAATAGGGAGTGTCAGAGCCTATGACTTGCGGGCCAACTCTCCTGTCTGGCGAACGACTTCCAAATTATACTGCACAGCCGCAAATAGTTAAGGTATACCAATGTACCCTCGGCTCTCTGACTCCGCGTCGGACGTGGGGGGAACGCCTTGGCGGCTTTTGTGGAAATGGGATACCATCTAGGGAGGAAGTCGCAGGTGGGCGGAAAATGGGGGAAGATCCCCGGGAGGTAGTCATGAGGCGTATGGTTCTGCTGGCGGCGTTTTCTTTTGTCTTTGCGACGGGGCCCACTGCTTTCGGGCAGGTCGTGGCTCCCGATGAGGGAGGGATGCAGCAGCCGCGCGACGGTGCCATAGAGGAGATGGACAGCTCGCGTCAGAAGGCGTGCAACTGCTGCCAGGAGTGTCAGGCGGCGATGAAGACGACGAAGGGGAAGGAGGAGGGGCCTCCGAAGACGAACGGCTGCAGGGATTGCTGCAAGCGCTGCGGGAAGAAGGTCCCTATGGACAAGAGCGTCCCGCCGGAGATCACCCGCTAGCCGCGGGGCTACCGGCTCTTCTTCTCCAGCTCCAGGTCGAGGTGCTTCAGCTCGTCGATGTTCCGTTTCAGCTGCTCGATGGTGTCCCTGAGGTCGCTGTTTTCCTTGCTGAGGGCGTCCCTTTGGGTGCGGTAGGTGCGGTTCTGGCGCCGCAGCTCGTCCCCTGAGCTGAGCTGGTCCGCCAGTGGCTGCGCCTGGGCGGTCCAGGGGCTTTGCGGGTACTCCCGCTTCAGGCGGCGCAGCAGCTGGTGCGCCCTCGTGCTCTCCCCTCCCGGGCGTACCGATAAAAGGGCCAGCCTGAAAAGCGCCTCGTCCGTCACCCCCGCCACCGGGGGGGCTTCGCATACCGCGGCAAGGAGCCCGCGGGCGTTGGCGACATCCCCCCTCCCCAGCGCCTTCACCGCCTGGGAGAGCTGCTCCGCCTGGTTCGCGCGTGAGGGGGTGCGTGGTGCAGGTGCCGGTGGCCCCACCGCGTCCGGAGGCAACGCTCCTTTCGAGGCACACCCGGCGCAGAGGGCGAAGACGATGGCTGCGGCGATTTTCTTCATTTCTCCTGTCCGTACCACTTGATGGAGTAGCTGCTCCCCGGGCTTTCCTTCACGTAGTCCTTCAGCTCCGCGCTTACGCGCGCCAGTTCCACGGCGGAGGCGACCTGGGCGCCGCCGCAGATCACCACCGCGATGGAGATGCTCATGATGGGGAAGAAGCGCTGCACCCCGTAGCGGTCGAACCCTTCGATCCCGCCGCTTCCCTTGTCCTCCTCGCTGTAGTGCTTCACCACCTCCGCGTCGAAATCCCTGATGACCGTCTCGCATACCGGTGCCGCCAGGGTGTCGGGAACGACCATAACGAAATCGTCCCCCCCTATGTGCCCCACGAACCCTTCCGCCCCGGCGTGGCGCGCCACCGCCTGCTGGATGATGTCGCCGGAGAGCCTGATGAGCTCGCTCCCCTTGGCATAGCCGTAGCGGTCGCTGTACGCCTTGAAGTTGTCGAGATCGGCATAGCAAAAGGCAAAGCGCCTGCCGCTTTTCAGCCGCTCCTCCATGGTGCGCTCGATCGCCAGGTTCCCGGGGAGCCTCGTCAGCGGGCTCGCGTCGAGGTTTACCCGCTCAAGCGCCTTCAGCCGCGCGGCCATTACCGTGAAGTCGCTGGCGAGGTCCCCTATCTCGTCTCCCGCCACGATCTGCGGGTCGTGATCGAAGTCCCCGGCGGCGAACCGGTGGGTGGCGCGCTGCAACCTCTTGATGGAGCTGGAGATGCGGTAGATGACCACGGCGGCGACGACGAGGGCGAGGAGAAAGCCGACGAGCGAGATCAGAAGTGCCCACCTGATGGTGGAGTGCCTCTGTACGTCCGCGGTGCGCAGCTTCCCCTGCAGCGTCGCCTGGTGGCTTTTCTCCAGCGTGTCGATCGTATCGAAGAGGCGCAGCGCCAGGGCGCGCAGCTCCTTCCTGTTTCCGGAGGCCCCGGAGAAGAGCCTCTGTGCGGCGGAGCCGTAGTCGCGGTAGAGGGCGGCCAGGGGCTCGCTCTCGCTGCGCGGTGCGGTGCGGGTGACGGTGGCCAGGAGCTGCAGCGACTCCCGCTGGCGGTCGCGGAAGAGATCGATGAACTCGGGGCTCCTGAAGATGGCGTACTTCCCGGCATACCCTTCCTGGGCCAGGAGCGAGCTGCGCAACCTGGTGAGGGAGCTGATGGCGGGGAGGTCGGAGGTGGCGATCTCCCGTGCCGTGCTGTTTATGGAGATGAGGCCGCGGTAGGAGAAGGCGAGGGCGACGAGGGTGAAGATCGCCATCGCTGCGTACCCTGCAATGAGTTTCCGGGTGATGGAGAGGCGCAGGAAACTCTTTGATTTTCTTTGCGGCTCAGGATTTGTGCCCATTGGGTAATCGTAGATAACGCACCGGTAATAGTCAACGCGTGACCCTTTTGCGCGGAAAGCGCCTGCGAATTATACTACTCCGTTCACTGAAGGCGAGTTCTTACAGAAAATAAAGTCACCGCGCGCTCGCAGGGAGACCCAATGAGTGCGCTTTTTCCCCCTTTCTCAGAAAAAGGAATTTTTTTTTGCCGTGTACAGTAAAGTTTTTCCTCCCCCTGACGATGAGAGGAGGGCATGGCTCCCGAGCCTCCGCTTTCCGCGCGGCTCGCGGCCAGCGCCATGCTACCATCGTGAAGGAGAAGAACCCCATGCACCGGCACATCCTCAAGATTGGCAACGCGAGATACACCTTCAACCAGGCAGCCCTCTGTGCGTTTATCGCGGAGGCGAAGATGCGGGAGAGGGCGTCCCTTCCTCTTGCGCCCGGCGCCATCGGTAACGCCCCTCCGGCAGGCTCCGCGCTGCAGCCGGTACTGGAGGAGGCGGACCGGATCACCGCCCTCTATCGCTCCTACCGCTCCACCGGGAACATCGAGCTCCTCATGGAGCTGAAGAGCCGTCTGGAGAAGGTCTCCGTCCTCTACGAGAGCCACGCCCTCGCCGAGGAGGTCCTCTCCATCAACGCCTGCCTGCCGTACGAACGGCGGGTGCCGTGGGTCTAGCTTTTCCCGGGCCGCGCAGCGGAAAAGGGGTGAAAATGGTTGCATGGCACAGGGGTAAGTGGTATATCTAATCGCCGATTAACGAAAGGAATGGGGGCGAGCGCACGCGGCGCAGGCACCACTTCCGGCAGCAGACGAATACGAGGGTTTGGTCCCACAGGCTAGACCCTTTGTTTATTTTTACCGAAAGGTTAAGGGCGCCGGCTTCACGTTTCCATCCCCCCCCGTCTCTCCGCGGCAGGGGCGCCGGCGAATCTGCCAATACTATGACGGAAGGAGCATCTCCATGAGCACAATCTTCGTTACCGGCGGGGCGGGATACATCGGGAGCCACGTCGTAAGGCAACTCTCCGAGGCGGGGCATCAGGTGGTGGTGTACGACAACCTCTCCACCGGGAGCCCGAACGCCCTGATAAACGGGGAGCGTCTCATCGTCGGGGACCTGGCGGACCGCGAGTTTCTCACCCAGTCCCTCCGGGAGAGCGGAGCGCGCTCGGTGCTCCACTTCGCCGCGGCGATCGTCGCGCCGGAGTCGGTCGTCCTTCCGCTCAAGTACTACACAAACAACACCAGAAACACGCTGAACCTCCTGCAGGCGTGCGTCGATTGCGGCGTCGAGCGCTTCATCTTCTCCAGCACCGCCGCGGTGTACGGGATCCCCGAGGGGGGGGAGGCGTTCGAGGAGACCGCGACGGTCCCGATCAACCCCTACGGCACCTCGAAGCTCATGAGCGAGTGGATGCTGCGCGATGCGGCCTTCGCACACGGCTTCTCCTACGTGGCGCTGCGCTACTTCAACGTCGCCGGCGCCGATCCCCTGGCACGGATGGGACAGCGCACTCCCGACGCGACCCATCTCATCAAGGTTTCGTGCCAGGCGGCGCTCGGCATGCGCCCCTCCGTCTCCATCTTCGGCACCGACTACCCGACACCGGACGGCACCGGGGTGCGCGACTACATCCACATCGAGGACCTCGCCTCCGCGCACCTGAAGGCGCTGCGCTACCTGGAGGAGGGGAACCCCTCCACCGTCATCAACGTGGGGTACGGGCGCGGGGAGACGGTGCGCCAGGTCATCGCCGAGGTGAAGAAGGTAAGCGGCGTCGACTTCCCGGTCCTTGAGGCCGCGCGCCGACCGGGGGATCCGCCGAGCCTCATCGCCGGGGCGACGAAGATCCGCTCCCTCCTCGGATGGGAGCCGCTGCACGACGATCTGGAGCGGATCGTGGCGGATGCCTGGCGCTGGGAGAAGAATCTGAACGCGTCGCGCTGAAAAGAGGCGCAAGCTTGAAATGAACGGGAGTGGGGGGGGCCATGATAAAGAGCATGACAGGGTACGGCAAGGGTGAGGTCCCGTACGCGGGAGGGAAGATCGTGGTGGAGATCCGCTGCGTCAACCACCGCTACGGCGAGATCTCTGTGAAGCTTCCCCGCCAGTTGCTGCGTTTTGAAAACGACATCAAGAAGCGGGTTTCCCAGCAGCTGCAGCGCGGGAAGATCGACGTCTTCATCCAGGTCGAAGGTGCCAGCGGCGCGGGAGCCCCGACGCTGAACCTGCAGCTCGCGTTCGGCTACTACAAGGCGCTGAACAGCATCCGCGAGGCGCTCGGCATCGGTGAGCCAGTGACGCTCGCAATGATCGCCGGCCAGAAGGACGTCATCACCCTCGCCACCGACAGCGAGGCGCCCCCCGAGGAGGTGCCCCAGGAGCTCGTCGCCGCACTCGACGAGGGGCTGCAGCGGGTGGAGGAGATGCGCCTTTTCGAGGGGGAGTCCCTCCTTGCAGACTTCCTGAAGCGCCGCTCGACCCTCGAGGAGCTGATCCGCCAGGTCTCCGAGAGGGCGCCCTCCGTGGTGGGGGAGTGCATGATCAGGCTGAAGGACCGGGTGGCATCCCTCTTGAGCGACGGTGGGCTCCCCGAGGAGCGGCTCGCCCTCGAGGTGGCTGTCCTTGCGGACAAGTGCGACGTGACGGAGGAGCTGGTGCGCCTTGCCAGCCACCTGCGCCAGTTCGACGAGACGCTGGCCCGGCCGGAGCCTGTCGGGCGCAAGCTCGACTTCCTGTTGCAGGAGATAAACCGCGAGGTGAACACCATAGGTTCGAAGGCGAACGACGCCCAGATCGCCGCCTGCGTCGTGGAGCTGAAGGCGGAGCTGGAAAAGATCAGGGAGCAGGTGCAAAATGTCGAGTAGCGCGGTTCTGGAGGCCCCGGCGGAGTTCAGAAGGGAAGGGGCTCTCTTTGTGATATCAGCGCCGTCGGGGGCGGGGAAGACCACGCTTTGCAAGGAAATCATTGACATTTTCCCGAACCTGCGGCATTCTGTCAGCTACACGACCCGCACCCCCCGACCCGGGGAAGTGCACGGACGTGATTATTTTTTTGTGGGGCAGGATGAATTTTCCCGCATGGTCGCCGCCGGGGAATTCGCCGAGTGGGCCGAGGTTCACGGCAACTTTTACGGCACCTCGCTGAAGATCCTGCAGGAGCACCGCGCGGCCGGCATAGACCTGATCCTGGACATCGACTGCCAGGGAGCGCGCACCCTGAAAGGGCGCTTCGACGGCGGTGTCTACATCTTCATTCTCCCGCCGACGATGGAAGAGCTCAGGCGCAGGCTCACCGGGCGCTCCTCCGACACGGCTGAAGTCATCGAGCGCAGGATAGAGAACGCCTCCTCCGAGATCAGCCAGGCCCGCTGGTACGATTACATCATCGTCAATGACCAGTTCCCGGTAGCGGTAGAGCAGTTGAAGAGCGTTCTGATCGCGGAGCAGTGCAGGACATCCCGGGTGCTCCAGGGGCTCTCATCCCGTTTCAAAATCTAGCAGGACTCAACAGAGGGAGGGTGCTAAATGGCACGAGTTACCGTAGAAGATTGTCTGGAGAAGGTGGACAACCGCTTTCTTCTTGTGATGCTCGCCTCGAAGAGGGTGAAGCAGCTCTACAAGGGAGCGAAGCCTCTCATGGAAAACAAGGGGAACAACAAGAACGTGGTACTTTCCCTGCGCGAGATCGCACAGGGGAAGATAGGATGCGAGTTGAGCACGAAGAAGGCTCGCTAGCACACCGGGGGGCAGCCGCACGCCTCCCTCTTGCAGGCTCGAAGGGGCTGGCGGCTAAAGGGAAGAGCCCTTGGCCACCGGCCCCTTTCTTTTTGCTGTCCTTTTTGCCGAGATGCTGGAATCATGACAGCGGCCGATTTACCTTCCAAAGACTCACAACCAGCAGGTGCAGGGCTTAAATGATACGACTGAACGACATACTGGAGAAGGTCTCCTCGTACAACCCCGCCGCAGATCTCGACATGCTGCGCAAGGCGTACGTGTACTGCGCAAAGGTGCACCAGGGGCAGACCCGTCTCTCCGGCGAGCCGTATCTCATCCATCCGATGGAGGTGGCGGGGATCCTCGCCGACCTGCGCCTCGACATGGCCGCCGTCGTCACGGGGCTTCTCCACGATACGGTGGAGGACACCCTGGCGACGCTCCCGGAGCTGGACGCCATGTTCGGCCCGGAGGTCGCGCGCCTTGTGGACGGCGTCACGAAGATCGGGAAGATCTACTTCAAGACGAAGGAGCAGAGCCAGGCGGAGAATTTCCGCAAGATGCTTCTGGCGATGGCGAACGACATCAGGGTCATCCTGGTGAAACTCGCCGACCGTCTGCACAACATGCGCACCCTGCAGTACCAGCCGGAGGCGAAGCAGCGCGCCATCGCGAAGGAGACGCTCGATATCTACGCCCCGATCGCGAACCGCCTCGGTATCTCCTGGGTGAAGATCGAGCTCGAGGACCTCTCCTTCCGGTATCTCGAGCCGCAGCTCTACTACGATCTGGCGGCGAAGGTCGCCAAGAAGAAGCAGGAGCGCGAGACGTACGTCCACTCCGCGATCAAGATCATCAAGGACCAGCTGAACGAGCACGGGCTGAACGGCGACGTCTCCGGCCGCAGCAAGCATCTCTACTCCATCTACAAGAAGATGCAGAGCCGCAACGTCGACATCGACGAGATCTACGACCTCATCGCCATCCGCGTGACCGTCGACGACATCCGGGAGTGCTACGAGGTGCTCGGCATCATCCACTCGACGTGGAAGCCGATCCCGGGGCGCTTCAAGGACTACATCGCCATGCCGAAGGGGAACATGTACCAGTCGCTGCACACGACTGTCATCGGTCCCTTCGGAGAACGGATGGAGGTGCAGATCCGCACCTTCGAGATGCACCGCGTCGCGGAGTCGGGGATTGCGGCCCACTGGAAGTACAAGGAAGGGAAGGGGTACGATGAGAAGGAGGTGAAGCGCTTCACCTGGCTGCGCCAGCTCCTCGAATGGCAACAGGAGCTCGCCGATTCCCGCGAGTTCATGGATACCGTGAAGGTCGAGCTCTTTCCGGAGGACGTCTTCGTCTTCACCCCGAAGGGGGACGTGAAGGGGTTCCCGAAGGGGTCGACGCCGATCGACTATGCCTACAGCGTGCACACCGACGTCGGCCACCGCTGCGTCGGGGCGAAGGTGAACGGGAAGCTCGTACCGCTGAAATACGAGCTGAAGACCGGCGACATCGTCGAGGTCATCACCTCCCCGCACCACACACCCAGCAAGGACTGGCTGAAGATCGTCAAGAGCAGCAGGGCCCGCAACAAGATAAGGGCGTGGGTAAAGACCGAGGAGAGGATGCGCAGCATCTCCCTCGGACGCGAGATATGCGAGAAGGAATTCCGCCGCTATTCCCTCAACTTCGGGAAGCTCTCGAAGACCGGCGAGATAAAGCGGGTGGCGGGGGAGTTCGGATTCCAGGCGGAAGACGATCTCATGGCGGCGGTGGGGTACGGGAAGTATTCGAGCCACCAGATCCTCGGGAAGATCCTCCCGCCGGAGACGCTGGAGGCGGCGCAGGAGCGGAAAGAGACCCGCATCGGGAAGGTCATCGAGAAGCTGAAGGGGAAGTCCTCCAGCGCCATCAGGATCGACGGTGTGGAGGATGTGCTGGTCCGTTTCGGAAAGTGCTGCAATCCGCTCCCCGGCGACGAGATCACCGGCTTCATCACCCGCGGCCGCGGCGTCACCGTCCATGCCGCCGACTGCCCGGTCGCCTTGGAGAGCGAGCCGGAGAGGCGCATCGAGGTCGCCTGGAACAAGGGGAAGAAGAGCGCGCTTCCGGTAAAGATCAGGGTCGACTGCTACGACGAGAAGGGGATCCTGGCGAACATCACCACCGCCATCACCAACTGCGAGGCGAACATCTCCAGTGCCTCGATCCAGAGCACGCCGGACAAGCGCGGCGAGAACTTCTTCGAGGTGGACGTCACCGATCTCGACCACCTGAAGAAGGTCGTGGCGAACATCATGAAGGTAAAAGGTGTAATAAAAGTCGAGCGCCTGCGCAGCTAGCCGCGGCTCTCCGGGTTGGCGAAGCTGAGCGGGAGGCGATGCCGATCGCCAGCGTCCCCTCCCTTTCAAGGGGAGGGACAGGGTGGGGATGGGGTTGAGCCTGGGGCGTCTGTAGTCTGTAGGCCGGGATAAGCCGCGAGGCGTTCCCGGCAGTCCACCACAACGCAGCCGGGCACCAGCGAATGCCGGAAACGCTAGCGCTTATTCCGGCCTACATGTGGCAGCTGTCTCCTCGTCCTCGCATACACGTGGCATGTCGGGATCTCCGCAAACAATATGTAAGGAGGCAAACTATGAAGAAGGAAATCGTAAGCACCGATCAGGCGCCGAAGGCGATCGGGCCGTATTCCCAGGGTGTAAAGGCGGGAGGATTTCTCTTTCTTTCCGGCTCCATCGCACTCGATCCGGCAACCGGCGAGATGCGCCAGGGGATAGAGGCGGAGACCGAGCAGGTGATGAAGAATATCGGCGCCATCCTCGCGGAGAGCGGGCTCACCTTTGCGGACGTGGTGAAGACGACGATCTTTCTGACCGACATGGCCAATTTCGCGACTGTGAACGGGATTTACGGAGAATACTTCAAGGAGAACCCGCCGGCGCGCTCCACCGTCGAGGTGAAGGGATTGCCGCGCGGTGCTACCGTGGAGATCGAGGTGATCGCTGTTCTCGGCTAGGGGCACGAAAAAAAGCCGCTGGCGCATGGAGCGCGAGCGGCTTTCGGGACCGAGCTGTGAGGAAGGCTTAGAGAGCCTTGGTAACGTGACCGGAGCGGATGCAGCGGGTGCAGACCTTGATGCTCCTGACGGTACCGTTCTTCACGGCCTTGATCTTCTGCAGATTCGGACGCCAGACCTTGCTGGTTTTGTTGTTAGCGTGGCTGACGTTATTCCCGAAGCTAGGGCCTTTACCGCAGATTTCGCATATTCTGGACATTTCTTCATACCCCCCGGTGTTTACTGAAGTCGCTATTTATATCAGATGACGGGAGCGCACGCAAGGGAAAAATGCGTGGTGCCATCTCGGTTTAGTATAAGGTATTGTCTATGGGTTTAATCAAGGGAATCTTCTCCCTGCTCCTTTTGTTCCTCGTATTTATCAGTGTCCTCTTCGTCGATTTCGTGTACAAGACCTACTCCGTGAGCCAGCGCGAAGTGCGCGCCGACGCCATCGTCGTTCTGGCGGGCGGCAAGGGGCGCATCGAAGAGGGTGCAAGGCTGTACCGGCAGGGGGAGGGGCGCCTCCTTTTTCTGATCGGCGTGGACCCGCTGGTGAGAAAGGTGGAGCTCTTCAAGGGGAGTAGGGCGGAAGGGGTCTTTCTCGAGAAGGTTTCCCGCAACACGCTGGAAAACGCGCTCTATGCGCGGGATCTCATCGTAAAGCACAAGGTCAACTCGATCAAGCTCATCACCTCGCGCTACCACATGAAGCGCGCTACCCTCATTTTCCGCAACGCACTCCCGAAGGACATCGCGATCTACGCGCATCCGCTCGACTCCACGAACCTGAAGGAGGACTGGTGGGTGCACGGCGGCAGCTTCAAGCTCCTCTTTTCCGAGTTCTACAAGTACTGCATGTTCCGGATCTTCTTCCTCCTCGCCCCGGGCGAGCTGAGGCCGCTCCCGGTGCCGGCGTAAGCCAGGAGTGGCGGATCCAATGTAGGCCGGGATAAGCCGCCAGGCGTTCCCGGCAGTCCACCCCAGACGCAGCGAGCGAATGCCGGAAACGCTACCGCTTATTCCGGCCTACAGGTGCCAGCGCGCCTCACTGTCGATGATGACTGCAATGGCAACAAATAGTACAGGCAGGGAACCGACCGCATGACCGACCACAGCAAGTACCGCATCTTCGCCGTCGGCGACATCAACGCCTTCTTCGGCCTCATGCTCGACAACATAAGCGACCTGGTGATCATGGCGAGCATCCTCATGGGCGCCTTCCAGATGCCGCGCGACATCGTGCTGTACCGGATGATTCCGGGGAGCGCCATCGGGGTACTGCTCGGCGATCTCCTCTACACCTTCATGGCGGTGCGCCTGGCGCGCAGGACCGGGAGCTCGACCGTCACAGCGATGCCCCTCGGCCTCGATACGCCGTCGACCTTCGGGATGGCCTTCGGTGTCATCGGCCCCTGCTTCCTTGCCACCAGGGATGCCACCTTCACCTGGCAGGTGGGGATGGCGGTGGTGGTCCTCATGGGGCTTCTGAAGATCGTTGCCTCCTTCTGCGCCCCTGCCTTGCGTCGCGCCGTCCCCCGCGCCGGTCTCCTCGGCAGTATCGCCGCCGTGGCGCTTCTCCTCATCGCCTATCTGCCGACCCTGCGCCTCATCTCCTCCCCGGTCGTCGGATTTCTCTCCTTAGGTATTGTGCTGGCGGCACTGGTTGCGAAGATCCGTCTCCCGTTCCGCCTGCCGGGGGCCTTTGCCGGGATCGTGTGCGGCACTATCCTGTACTATTTCCTCGGCTGGATCGGGCTCCTGCCGGGAAGCCACCAGTTCCTGCCGCATCTCCCCCAGTTGCAGGTCGCTTTCCCACTGCCGACCTTTCAATTCATGCACGGCATGACGAAGGCGCTGACCTACCTCCCCCTGGCGATCCCCTTTGCGCTTGCCACCGTCGTTGGGGGGATCGACGTCTCCGAAAGCGCGGCCGCGGCGGGGGATGATTACCACACCCGGGACGTCCTCCTCGTGGAGGGGGTGGCGACCCTCCTCGCCGGGATGTGCGGCGGCGTCATCCAGTCCACCCCCTACATCGGTCACCCTGCGTACAAGGATATGGGCGGGCGTGCCGGGTACACCCTCGCCACCGCACTCTTCGTCGGGCTCGGCGGGATCTTCGGGTACCTCTCCTTCTTCGTCGATCTCCTTCCTCCGGCAGCGGTCGCGCCGATCCTCATCTTCATCGGCGTGGAAATAACTGCGCAGGCATTCGAGGCGACGCCAAAGCGGCACTACAAGGCGATAGCCCTCTCTTTCCTCCCCGTCATCGCGTATCTCGTGCAGATCGAGCTCGGCCTCATGCTGGGGAACCTCGGAAAGACCATTGCCGACCTCAGCGGCGAATTCCTCGACGGCTACCGCGCCACGCTGATCATGGGGAACGGTTTCATCGTCACCGCCCTCTTGTGGGGGGGTGGGTTTGCGGCGCTTCTCGACCACCGCCTGAAGAGGGGGGCACTTTTCATGGTCGTTGCCGCGCTCGCCACCCTGTGCGGCGCCATTCACTCTCCCCTGCCAAGCGGCGCCATGTTTCTTCCCTGGCAACTCCCTGAGCCCCTGGTGATGCACCTCGCTGCTGGCTACGGCGTCCTCGCGCTCCTCTTCCTGCTGCTCGATCGCTTCCATAGCGGCCTTCCTGTCCCCTCGACTGGCGAAGAAGAGTGACGTGCAATAACCTCGGTCGCCGTTATAGAATAAAGGGGTGTCAGAGGTGACGCAGACAGCGCCCGGTGCAGGTGAGGGAGGAGTGAATGAAGAAGGCGATGAAGCTTGCGGTAGTCTCCGGAGGGTCGAGGGGGCTCGGGGCGGAGATATGTGCAGAATATGTCAGGGGCGGTTTCGAGGTGGTGGAGTTTTCGCGCAGCGCGCCCCACAGCTTCTCGGTGCGTGCAGACTTCTCTGACCCGGTTGCGGCCTCCGGCATCATTTCGGAGAAGCTCACCATGCTGGCCGGGAACGACTACGACGAGATCGTTATCGTCAGCAATGCGGGACTAATCAGCCCGATCGGGCCCGCGCCGCAGAAGGACAGAAAGCACGTTCTGAACAACATCAATGTCAACTTCACTACCGCGATCCTCTTTATATGTGAGGCCGTGCGGCTCTTTCAGGAACGCCCCGGGAAAAAGACGGTGGCGCATACCACTTCCGGTGCAGCGCAAAAGGCGTATGCAGGGCTCTCTCTGTATTGTGCGGCGAAGGCGGGGATGGAGAACTTTATCCGCTCCCTTTCGGCGGAGCAGGAGAGGGAGCCGAACCCCTTCCAGGTCATCAGTATCGATCCCGGTGTCATGGACACTGACATGCAGGCCGATATCAGAGCGTCGAGCGCCACGGAATTCCCCTCGCTCGACCGTTTTCTGGAGCTGAAGAAATTCGAACAGTTGCCACAGCCACGCCACATCGCTGCCGCCATCTTCAGGATCATCGGCAGGAACAACCGCACCGGTGTGCGCTACGTCGCATCGGATTTCCTGGAGTGAGACTCCGCCGCTGGCGGTACGATCCCTTCTCCCCACTCCCCACCCTGTCTCCTTACGCCGGATAAAATGTAGGCCGGAATAAAGCGATAGCGTTTCCGGCATTCGCTGGTGGCGCTGCGGTGGACTGCCGGGAACGCCTGCGGCTTATCCCGGCCTACATGGACGCTGGTGGCCCCTCTGCTAGATCGTCCCCTTCAGTTAACCCAGACGCCTCTCCTCCGGCAATCTCTCTATCGCGTAGCGCAGCATCGTCCTCGGCATCTGCCGGTAGTGCAGGGCGAGAAACTCCTCCTCGCGGCACAGGTCACGCTTTCCTACCTCCCGCAGCATCCACCCCACCGCCTTGTGAATGAGATCCTCCCTGTCGTGCAGGAGTTGCTCCGCGACGAGGAGGGTGGAGTCGAAGCTCTTTTTCCTGATGAAGTGAAAGGTGGACATGATGGCGATGCGCCGCTCCCAGAGGGAACGGGAGAGGGCGAGGCGGTGCAGGAGCCCGTGGTCGCGCTCCCAAAGATGCGCCCCTACCAGATGTTCGGCTGAGCAGTCGACGAGGTCCCAGTTGTTGATATGGCGAGTGTTGTCGAGGTAGAGGTCGTGTATAGCGGTCCGGGCGGCCTCTGTTCCCTTCCCGTACTTCAGTACCAGGATCAGCAGGGCGAGCAGCCGGTCCTCGTGGTAGCGGCTGTTCAGAAGGAGCTCCGCCTCTTCCATCGGGAGCTCCCGGTGTTTGCGGGCGAGAGCACGCAAGGGCGGGACCCGGATGCCGCGGAATATGTCCCCCTCGCCGTACTCTCCGGGAGCCGTCTTGAAGTACCTCTGGAGGAAGAGGGCGTCGTGAGGGTTGGAGAGGTGGTGCAAGTCAACTTGTATCGCGTCCAGCATAGTTTCTGCTCCCTTACTCCGTGGTAGGCACGTCCCCTCCCCCCTTGCGGGGGAGGGCCAGGGTGGGGGGGAAGGTGCCAGCAGTCAAGCATATGGCGGCTTCACCCACCCCCTGTCCCCCTCCCGTCAAGGGAGGGGGGAGCCTCAATAAAAAAGGGACGCCTTGCTGCTGGCGTCCCTCTCTTTTCCTTCACATGCTCAAAATACTGTCGCTACTCCGCCTTCTCGTCGATCCTCGGGAAGAGCGCCTCCGCCTTCGAGATCGTCGTCCCTGCCTTCAGGCCGCCCCAGGTAAAGGATGACTGGTCCGGCTCGCCAACGACGCCGAGGGAGCAAAGCCCCTTCTCCGCCGTCTTCGGCATGAAGGCCGACAGCAGGAGGAAGGAGATGCGCTGCGCCTCCAGCATGTGATACATCACCGTCCCCAGACGCTCCTTCTGGGCGGGGTCTTTCGCCAGCGTCCACGGGGCGGTCTCGTCGATGTACTTGTTCCCCGCGGAGATGACTTCCCAGATACTCTGCAGCGCGCGGCTGAAGGCGAGCTCGTCGAGGTAGGAGTCGACCTGCGTCACCATCCCCTCTGCTTTCTCCCGCAGCGCCTGGTCGAGCTCGGTCGGTGCCCCCGGCTCCGGCAGCACGCCGCCGAAGTACTTGTTGAGCATCGCGGTGGAGCGGCTCAAGAGGTTCCCGAGATCGTTTGCGAGGTCGGAATTGATGCGGTGGATCAGCGCGGAGTGCGAGAAGTCGCCGTCCAGTCCGAACGGTACCTCGCGCAGGAGGAAGTAGCGCACCGCGTCCACGCCGTACTTGTCGACCAGCATGTTCGGCTCGACCACGTTCTGCAGGCTCTTGCTCATCTTCTGCCCCTCGACCGTCCACCAGCCGTGCGCGAACACCTTCTTCGGGAGCGGGAGCCCCGCGGCGAGGAGGAACGTCGGCCAGTACACCGTGTGGAAGCGCAGGATGTCCTTCCCGATGAGGTGTACGTCGACCGGCCAGTACTTGGAGAAGTTCCCCTCCTCATCCGGATATCCGAGCGCGGTGATGTAGTTGGTGAGGGCGTCGAACCAGACGTAGACGATGTGCTTGTCGTTCTCCGGAACGGGGATCCCCCACTGGAAGGTGGTGCGGGAGACGGAAAGATCGCGCAGACCCTCTTTCACAAAGGAGATGATCTCGTTTCGCCTCGACTTCGGCTGGATGAAGTCGGGGTTCGCCTCGATGTGCGCCAGGAGTGCCTCCTGGTACTTGCTCATCCTGAAGAAGTACGACTCTTCCTTCAGCTTCTCCGTCGGACGGTTGCAGTCCGGGCACTTGAAGTCGATGAGCTGCGTCTCGGTCCAGAACGTTTCGCAGGGGGTACAGTACCAGTCCTCGTACTCGCCGAGGTAGATGTCCCCCTTGTCCTGCACCCTCTTGAAGAATTCGGAGACACCCTTCTTGTGGCGCTCCTGGCTGGTGCGGATGAAGTCCGAGTAGGAGATCTCCAGCTTGTCCCACAGCGACTGGAACCGCTTCATGACGCGGTCGGCGAGCTCCAGCGGAGTCTCCCCCGCGGCATTTGCCGCCTTCTCGACCTTCTGCCCATGCTCGTCGGTGCCGGTGAGGAAGAAGACGTCGAACCCCTTCAGCCTCTTGTAGCGAGCCAGCACGTCGGCGGCCAGGGTCGTATAGGCGTGCCCGATGTGCGGGACGTCATTTACGTAGTAGATGGGGGTCGTGACGTAGTAGCTCGGTTTCATTATGGTTTCTCCTTTTTCCTTTCCTTGACGTCGACGGGGCGCCGCTCACGGCGTTGCTGCTTCTCGCGCGCGGCCTTCGACTTCGGATCGTTTCCTTGCGCCTCCCCCTTTTGCTGCTGCGGCTGCTTTTTGGGGCGGTCGCTGATATTCTCCGGGGCGATCTCGTCACCCTTCAGTGTCACCAGCGTGTCGTCGGCGTTTTTGACCGTCACGGTCTGCTGCAGCACGTTCACCTTCACGACCTCGCCGTCTGCGCAGCCGCACTGGACTCTCTTGCCGCACTTGGGGAGCCCCTTCTTCAGGCTGCAGTAGGTGTCGTACTCGTAGGAGAGGCAGCACAGGAGCCTCCCGCACTGCCCGCTGATCTTGCTCGGGTTGAGGGCCAGGTTTTGCTCCTTTGCCATCTTCACCGACACCGGCTCGAACTCGCGAAGATACGACGAGCAGCAGAGCTCTCTGCCGCAGATGCCGATCCCCCCGACCATCTTCGATTCGTCCCGCACCCCGATCTGGCGCATCTCGATACGGGTGTGGAAGGCGTGGGCGAGATCCTTCACCAGCTCGCGAAAATCGACGCGGCCGTCGGCTGTGAAGTAGAAGATGGCCTTGGAGCCGTCAAAGAGGTACTCCACGCGGACGAGCTTCATGTCCATCCCCCGCTCCTTGATGCGGGCGAGGCAGAACTTGTGCGCTTCCTTCTCCTTGGCGTGGTTCGCTGCGGCCGCCGCGAGGTCGGTCGGCTCGGCCAGGCGCTGCACCTGCTTTACCCCTTCCGGGAGGAGCGACTCCTCCACTTCCATGGGGCCCGCCACGACGGTGCCTATCGTTTTCCCCCGCTCCGTTTCGACGATGACCTTGTCGCCCTGGCTGAGGATGAATTTGCCGACGGTGAAGTCGTAGAGCTTTCCTGCGGTGTTGTATTGAATCCTTACTATCTTTGCCAAAAATGGCCTCCAGATCAGGAGCCCCGCTCCTGTAGGCTTTGCGTGTGGTACTGCCGGGTGGCGCCACCTCTATGGTGAGATGGGCCGAAGGGGTTTATCCCCTTTTTGCCGCCGCGAGCTTCATGAAGAAGACCTCGAAGGCGAGTCGCGCGTTCACGTTGCGGTTCATGGCACCGCGCAGCGCCATGAGCTGCTCGATAAGCTCCATCACGGACGTCTTTCCAAGCCCCTGCGCCTCCCGCGCGACGAGTTCGGCGAGGTCGGCATTCGCCACACCCTCGGGGGTGGCGTCAAAGAGGAGGATGTCCCGCAAAAAGGAGAGGAGAAGCTCGATGAGCTCCGGAATCCCTTCCTTGTTCCCCGCGCACTCCTCCGCCAGCGCGAGGAGGGGGGCGATGTCTGTGAGCGAGAGGGAGAAAACCCGCTCCAAAAACTCCCTGCGTCCCCCGAGCGCCCCCTGGCTCGTGATCTCCAGCGCGCGCTTCAGGCTCCCGGCGGAGAGGGTGGCGGCGATGCGCGCCGCGGCGGGGGCGATGCCGTCCAGCTCCAGGCGCTTCTCGATCGCCTCCTGCGAGAGGGGCTGGAAGGGGAGGGACTGGCAGCGCGACTGGATCGTCTGCAAGACAGCCGCGCGCTCCGGCGCGATGAGGATCATGAGCGCGTCCCCCGGCGGCTCCTCCAGCGTTTTCAGGAGGGCGTTTCCGGAGGAGGCGTTGAATTTGTGGGCGCCGTCTATGATGCACGCCTTCTTCGGCGCTTCGAAGGGGCGGTAGGCGAGTTCCTTCTGCAGCTCGCGCACCTGCTCGATCTTGATGAAGGCGCCGTCCGGCTCCAGGATGTGCAGATCCGGATGCTGCCCGGCCGCCACCCTCTTGCAGGAAGGACACACTCCGCACGCCTCCTCCGCGCTGCAAAACACCGCCTGCACGAAGGAGAGGGCGGTCTTTCTCTTGCCGCACCCCTCGATGCCGGAGAAGAGGTAGGCGTGCGCCACGCGTCCCATGGAAATTGAGCGGCGCAGCACCGAAATCGCCTGGTCCTGCCCTATGACCTCGGAGAAGGCCATATCTAGGAACTCGGGGAGTCGGCGCCGGCCTGGCGCGTCGGAAGCCTGCCGGAGAGGGCGAGGGCGATCGCCTCGGCCGTTTCTGCAACCCCC
The DNA here is from genome assembly GCF_021044625.1 of Geomonas sp. RF6. NCBI lineage: Bacteria > Pseudomonadati > Thermodesulfobacteriota > Desulfuromonadia > Geobacterales > Geobacteraceae > Geomonas > Geomonas sp. RF6. The sequence goes on from NZ_CP087999.1 coordinate 3,191,357, forward strand.
TGGCCGGCGTCGATCACGATGAATCGCTCGGGATATCTCTGCGCGAGGGACAGGTAGCCGCTGCGGACCCGCTCGTGAAAGCGCATCGACTCGAGCTCGAACCGTTCCTCCCGCTCCCCTGCGCTGCTCTCGATTCGTGCGCGCGCCCGGGAGAGCCCGACTTCCACCGGGCAGTCCATGAGGAGTGTGAGGTGCGGGGCGACGCCGCCGGTGGCGAGGGCGTTCAGCCTTTCGATGAGGTCGAGGTCGAGCCCTCTGCCGTGCCCCTGGTAGGCGACGGTGGCGTCGGTGAAGCGGTCGCAGAGGACGATCCCGCCGCGCCTGAGCGCCGGGGTGATGACCTCTTCCACATGCTGGGCCCGCGCCGCCGCGTAGAGAAGGAGCTCGGCGCAAGGGGTCATGGCGCTGTTTTCCGCGTCGAGGAGTATGGTGCGCACCTTGTCGGCGATGGCGCATCCACCCGGTTCACGCGTGGCGACAACCTCTTCACCGGCACTCTGCAGGCGCTCTTTCAGGAGTCTCAGCTGCGTCGTCTTGCCGCACCCTTCGATCCCTTCGAATGTAATGAAAAACCCGCTCTTATTCGTCACGCGAACCCCATAAAATCAATGAAGTATAGGGAAAGAAGAAAAATTATACAAGAGTAAAGTAGCCGCAAACCCGCATGGCTATTGCTATGACGCGGTCGTTTGGCTATAGTGGCATAAAAAATTGGCATCGGAAAGAGTGATGGATCAAAACGAAGAGTCGATACTTGCCGCAGTCGAGGAAACACTCGGTTACCGCTTCCGCGACCGCGCCCTTTTACTGGAGGCGCTGACCCATCGTTCGTGGGTGAACGAGGCGGGACGGGGGCGCGACAACCAGCGCCTGGAGTTCTTCGGCGACGCGGTCCTCGACTTCCTCCTTTCCGCCCTTTTGCTGGCGCGCTTCCCGGGAAGCAGGGAAGGGGAGCTCACCCGCGTTCGCGCGGCGCTCGTGGACGAGACGAGCCTTGCGGCGATCTCCACGAAGCTCGGGCTCGGACTGGCGCTGCGCCTCGGGCGCGGCGAAGAGAAAGGGGGAGGGCGGGAGAAGCGCTCCCTTCTTGCCGATGCCTACGAGGCGCTCCTGGCGGCGCTCTACCTGGACGGGGGGCTCGAGCCGACGACGAGGGTGGTCGAGGCGCATTTCCTGCCGGTCCTCGACTCCGGCGCGCAGCTCGGGCGCGACTACAAGACCGACCTTCAGGAGCGCGCCCACCTGCAGCTCGGGGTGCTCCCGCGCTACCTTCTGAAGGAAGTGACCGGTCCCGATCACGATCGTCGTTTCACTGTGGAGATCTACCTCGGGGAAGAGCTCATGGGGCAGGGGACCGGGAGGAGCAAGAAGGAGGCGGAGCAGGCGGCGGCGCAGGTGGCCGGCGCACTTCTCAAGACAAAGGCGTGAGCGGCATCACCGTTCCATTCTTCATTTCCCACCAGGGGTGTCCACAGCGCTGCGTCTTTTGCGACCAGCAAAAGATCGCAGGGGCGGGGGGCGCTCTTCCTACCGCGGCAGAGATCCTCGAGAAGATATCGATGTACCGTTCGAGCGCGAAGGGGCGCACCATGGAGGTGGCCTTTTTCGGCGGGACCTTCACCGCGCTCCCCCGGGAAGACCAGGAGGCGCTTCTCGAGCCGCTGCAGGGGCTTCTCTCCTCCGGTGAGCTTTGCGGGGTGCGGATTTCCACAAGGCCTGATTCCGTCGACACCTCTATCGCCTCATTTCTGCGGGAGAAATGGGTGCGCACAGTTGAGCTCGGGGTGCAGTCTCTGGACGACGAGGTGCTGAACCTCTCCGGGCGCGGGCACAGCGCGGCTCATACGGTAGAGGCCGCCGAAGTTGTGAAGGAGGCGGGGCTCGCGCTCGGCATCCAGCTCATGCCGGGGCTGCCGGGGGACACCCGGGAGCGCTCCCTCGCGACCCTCGAGCGGGCACTGGCGCTCGATCCCGACTTCCTGCGGATCTACCCGACCCTCGTCCTGGAGGGGACTGAGCTCGCGGAGATGTACCGCAGCGGCGCCTACCGCCCTCTGGAACTCGACGAGGCGCTCTCTCTTTGCAAGGAGATGCTGCTGGAGGCGACCCGCCGTGGGGTGCCGGTAATCAGGATGGGACTGCAGCCGACCGCGGAGCTCGAGTCCGGTGTCCTCCTCGCTGGGCCGTATCACCCGGCGTTTGGGCAACTCGTGGCGGCGGAACTGCACTTTGATCTCACCTGCCGCTTGTCGGCAGCTATGCCATCCGGCACCCGCATCTCCCTTTCCTGCGGGACGGGTCGCCTCTCCGACCTCGTCGGGCAGCGCAGGCGCAACGTCGATAGGATGCAGGAGCGCCTCGGCCTGGTGGTAGAGTCGGTGCGGGAAGATGCTGAGCTTTCCGCTGGCGACGTGGTCGTCGAGTGGGCTGGCGGCATTTCTGCGGGAACTTTATTGGATCTGACACGCCCGCCCCTCCGGTAGCGGCGTGTCGGACGGTATGACAAAAAGGAGCAACATCCATGGCAAAAGATATTTTCCGTTCCGGCTTCGTTTCCATCGTCGGGCGCCCGAACGTAGGGAAGTCCACCCTTTTGAACCGCATCCTGGGGGAGAAGGTGGTGATCACCTCCGACAAGCCGCAAACGACCAGGAACCGTATCCAGGGGATCCACAACATCGCGAACGGGCAGATCGTCTTCATCGACACCCCCGGCATCCACAAGGCGAAGTCGCGTCTTAACAAGTTCATGGTGGATGAGGCGCTTGCCGCGGTGCAGGAGGTGGACGTCATCCTCTTCCTGGTAGAAGCCGGAGCGGACCCCGCCAAGGAATGCGGCATGATCGACGAGGTGCTCGGCGGCGTCGGGTCGCCGGTCATCCTGGTCATGAACAAGATCGACCTGGTGCCGAAGGAGAAGCTCCTCGCGAAAATCTCCCGCTACCAGGAATGCTTCCCCTTCCGCGACATCTTCCCCGTTTCCGCCTCCACCGGCGACGGCGTCGACGATCTGGTGGAACTTGTGCACGGCCTCCTGCCGGAGGGACCGCAGTACTTTCCCGAGGACATCCTGACGGACGTCCCGGAGCGCTTCGTGGTGGCCGAGATCGTCCGCGAGAAGATCATGCGGCTAACCCACGACGAGGTACCGTACTCCGTGGCGGTGGTGGTCGATTCCTTCAAGGAGCGCGAGAACGGAGTCGTGGCGATAACCGCCACCATCAACGTGGAGCGCGACTCGCAGAAGGGGATCGTCATCGGCAAGAGGGGGGCGATGCTGAAGCGGATCGGGACGGAGGCGCGCCAGGAGATACAGCGGCTCCTCGACGCGAAGGTCTTTCTCGAGCTTTTCGTGCGGGTGAGCCCGGAGTGGAGCGACAACAGCCGCCTCCTGAAGGAGTTCGGGTACTAGCGGCGTCACTTCTCTGCACGTCCCCTCCCCCCTTGCGGGGAGGGCGAGGGTGGGGGGGAAGGTGCCACCAGATCTGCAGATGGCAGCTTCACCCACCCCCTGTCCCCCTCCCGTCAAGGGAGGGGGGACCCCGGGGATCGGATTCCCGACTGGACACAAAAAAAGCGGCGTATTTCAGCCGCTTTTATTGTTCAAGCTATTCAGCTTGCTTTGATGGTTAATGGCGAATTAGTTTATTGCCAGCGGTAAGGCCGATGATCAGCATGATCACCGCTACCGCAAGGAAGAGGAAGAAGAGGATTTTGGCAATACCTGCCGCTGCCGAAGCTATACCGGCGAATCCGAATACTGCGGCAATGATCGAGACGATGAAGAATATGAGTGCCCACTTTAACATCTGAGGCTCACCTCCTCACAGTGATTCTTGCTGTGGCTAGGAAAAGTATAGCATAGTCCCATCGGTGAAAACCCTTATAATTCAACCTTTTTCCAATGAGTTCTTTCTGCGCCGCTTCATTGCCTCCCCTCGGCCCGGTCTAAAGGGGAGAGGCACCTTTTAACAAAGGAACCACTCCCCGACGCATCGCCCCCTCTCTCCTTGCCTCTGTCCCATTCGCCCGAGGGGGGGGATGAGGGGCGCCGTCCCCCTTGCGTATTGTGTCGCAAAATGCTACACATACAGGTCGTCTTTACCCCATCTCGCAGAAAATGCTGTGCCGCCGCTAACTTAGCGACGGGTGTCTCAGCCTGGAAAAAACGCAAATGAAACCTATTATCGCCATCGTCGGTCGCCCCAATGTCGGAAAGTCCACCCTCTTCAACAGGCTCGTCGGACGCCGCAAGGCCATGGTCGACGACCGCCCCGGGGTGACCCGCGACAGGAACTACGCCGAAGTCGACCGCTTCGATATCCCCTTCATCCTCGTCGACACCGGCGGCTTCGAGCCGGAGACGGAGGACCGCCTGCTGCAGCAGATGCGCGAGCAGTCCCTCTTCGCCATGGAGGAGGCGGACCTCATCCTCTTCGTCATGGACGGCCGCGACGGCCTTACCCCCGCCGACCGCGACGTCGTGAAGATGCTGCGCCGCGTCGACAAGCCGATCTTCTACGTCATAAACAAGGTCGACGGCGAAAAGCTGGAAGACGCCGCCGCCGATTTTTACACCCTCGGGATCGACACCATCCACACCATCTCCGCCGAGCACAACCGCGGGGTCGGCGACCTCATGGACGAGGTGCTCACCAAGCTTCCGGCTCCGGGGCGCGATGAGACGGAAGAGGAGATCACGAAGATTGCGGTCGTCGGGCGCCCGAACGTCGGGAAGTCGACCCTGGTGAACCGTCTCCTCGGCTTCGAGCGCGTGGTGGCGAACCCCACCGCAGGCACGACGCGCGACTCCGTCGATACCCGCTTTATGTGCAACAAGAAGCCGTACCTCCTGATCGACACCGCCGGGATCCGGCGCAAGGGGAAGACGACGGAGAAGCTGGAGAAGTACAGCGTCATGGATGCCCTGCGCTCCATCGAGCGCGCCGACGTCGTCCTCATCGTCCTCAATGCCGAGGATGGCGTGACGGAGCAGGACTCGAAGATCGCCGGCTACGCCTACGAGGCGGGACGCGGCTGCATCTTCGTGGTGAACAAGTGGGACACCCTGGCAAAGGACAACAGCTCCATGGGGAAATTCGTGGAGGAGATCAGGCGCAGCTTCAAGTACCTCCCCTTCGCCCCGATCCTCTTCATCTCCGCAAAGACGGGGCAGCGCACAGGGAAGATCATAAGCGAGGTGGACCGCGTCATGGAGCAGTTCTCGCGCCGGGTCTCCACGAGTGAGTTAAACCGCATCTTTTCTCAGGCGACCGATGAGCATCACGCCCCGCTCGACCAGGGGAAGAGGGTGAAGTTTTACTTCTCCACCCAGGTGGCGACGAAGCCCCCTTCATTCGTGATCTTCACCAACCGCCCGGAGGGGATCCACTTCTCCTACGAGAGATACCTCATGAACAAGTTCCGCGAGGCCTTCGGATTCGACGGTACTCCCCTGCGCCTCATGTTCCGCGGCAGGGACAAGAAGGATCGTTAAAAGCTCCTTTACACAAAAGTGGCGATAGTTTAGTATGAGGCCCGTTTCCGGTGGCCATTTCCCCTAAGAGATGTGAGCTATGAGTCTTGTCGGTAATCTGGAAGACCTGGGGCTGGGAGAGATCCTGCAGATCGTCAGCCTGAGCAGGAGATCGGGCGTCCTGTCCCTCATGAGCCGGGGAAGAGAGGCGCGCATCATCTTCCGCACCGGTCAGGTGATCCGGGCAAGCTCCAGCACCTTCCAGCAGAACCTTGGAGAGGTGCTGATCCAGAAGGGGATCATCGATCTCACGATCCTGAAGCGCGCCCTCAGCATCCAGGCCGAGGAAGGGTTCCGGCAGCTCCTCGGGGCGATCATGGTGGAGCGCTTCGGAGTGAGCGCCGACGATGTGGAGGCGGTGGCCCGGGAGCAGATCGAAAACGTGGTCTATTCCCTTTTCGCCTGGGCGGAAGGGACCTTCGAATTCGAGCTCCAGGAGATCGCGGAGGGGGAGCCCCACCACACGGACTCCGTGCAGTTCATGCTGCAGCAGGGGCTAAACCCGCAGTTCCTCGCCATGGAAGGGTCCCGCATCATCGACGAGAGGCGCCATCGCGGCGAGATCGACGACGACATCCTCGAGCCGGAACCCCAGCCGGAATCCCCTCCCGCACCAACGACCCATTCCCCCTTTGAAGCAGCCGGGACGGCGCACTTCGAGACGGCGCCCGCCGCTATCTCCGACCACGCTGCGGGGAGCGTTCCCTCCCACGTACTGCAGGTCCCGAGCGGGAGCGGCCAGCCCCTTGTCCTGGTGGACGACGACCCCGCGACACTGGAGGCGCTCGCTCCGCTCCTCGAGGAGGAAGGGTACCGGGTCTTCCCGCTGGAGCGCAGCGAGGATGCCCTGATCCGGGTCGACACCCTGTACCGCGAGGGGACCCCTCCCGCGCTCGTTCTCGACCTCATCATGCCGCGCATGGACGGCACCGGTATTCTCGGCGGGCTGGAGCTGATGGAGCTCGTGCGCTGCAACTTCCCGGAGCTGCGCATCCTCGCCCTCACCGACTTCCCGAACGAAGACGCCGAGCGTCGCGCCCGCGGTATGGGTGTCTCCGTTCTGCAGAAGCCCTCTCCGTCCCAGATAGCCTGGGAGGCCGCCGCCTTCGCCCCCGCCGTGGTGCAGGGGCTCGGCCAGGCGCAGGGGGTAGGTGTCGATAAGAGCAGCGGCGGCCGGGTGAACATCGGAGATGAGCTCCGCCTGGAGCTCGGCGAGGAGCCGGCCCTTCCGGTGCCGCATATGGCGAACAGCACCGGGATCTCGCAGCTGCGCGGCATGCTGGAGGAGCTGAACAATCCGTCGCTGGGGGGCGGGATCATCCTCCTCGTTTTGCGCTTTGCCGCCGAGTTCGTGGACCGCGCCCTTATCCTCCTGGTGAAGCGCGACGAGATCCGGGGGCTCGGGCAGTTCGGCATGGATGACAGCGCCGGCGACGCCGATGCGCGCGTGCGCAGCCTGCGCATCCCGAGAAACGAGGCGTCCCCCTTCACCCAGGTCATCGAGACCCAGTTTGCGGTGCGCGGGCGCCTGGACGACTCGCGCTGGAGCGACTACCTCGTGCGCCAGCTCGGGGGGGAGCGCCCGACTGAATTTTTCGCCGGTCCCATAGTAAGCGAAGGGAAGGTGGTGGCGCTTCTGTACGGCGACAACCTCCCGAAGAGCGGTCCGATCAGGGACACCGACTCCCTGGAGATATTCCTGAGCCAGGCGGGGATCGCCATGGAGAAGGCGCTTTTGCAGCGCAGGCTGCAGGAAAAGGCGCGGGAGGAGCTGTGAAGAAGATCCTTATTGCCGAAGATTCGCCGACGATGCGTTCGATGCTCGTCTCCACCATAGACGCCCTGGAGCGCTTCACGGTGGTGGAGGCCGCGAGCGGCTTCGAGGCGCTGCGGCTCCTGCCGCGGCAGCAGGTCGATCTCATCATCACCGACATCAACATGCCCGACATAAACGGGCTCGAACTGATAAGCTACGTGCGCAACAACCCGAACTACCAGCTGATCCCCCTCTTTATCGTCTCCACCGAGAGCGGCGACCGCGATCTGGAGAAGGGGCTTGCTCTGGGAGCCGACGAATACCTGGTGAAACCGTTTGACCCGGAGAAGCTGCAGCATCTGATCTGCAAGTATCTCGACTAGGAATACCGCGAGGGGGCGCGGACGGAAGGGCCGTCCGCACAGTGTGTTTTATGAGCGTTGAAGAAAACGCAGGGAAGGCTTTAAAAGATTTTCTCGCCGAGGCAGAAGAGGTTCTCGATCAGCTGAGCGTCGATCTGGTATCGCTCTCCGACTGCGCCGACGGCGGGGAGTGCAGCCCCGAGCTCATCAATTCCGTCTTCCGCGCCGCCCACTCGCTGAAGGGGCTCGCCGGGATGTTCGGTTTCTCCGACATCTCCGAGCTCTCCCACAACCTGGAAAACCTCCTCGACGCCCTGCGCCTTGGGCGCACCGAACTGAACCACCAGATGGTGGGGGCGCTCTTTGAAGCGCTGGAGCTTCTGGGCTCCCTCCTGCAAAGCGCAGGGGACCCGGAGGCCCCCCGCCCCGACCTCTCGAAGACAATCTCCCGCATCAACGCATGCCTGGAAAAAAACGAGGCGGCCGCTCCGGCCTCGCCGCTTGCGGTCCTCGGCCTCCCTGAGCGGGTCCTCTCCTCCATGACGGAGTACGAGGAGCACCGGCTCCTGGAGAATGTGAAGCGCGGGCGCCGGGTCTTTTCGGTGCGCGTCTCGCTCCTGCTGACGAGCTTCGACTCCGATCTCATGGAGCTCACCGAGCAGCTCAAGAAGGTCGGCGAGGTCATCAGCACCCTCCCGTCCGCCGGTGGGGACCTCTCCGTCGGGATCGACTTCGAGATCCTCTTCGGGACCGACCTCGCGGAGCAGGAACTTCTCCCCCTCATCGAGCGGGACCGCCTCACCCTGACCCTTCTCGGCTCGCAGAGCGGCGCGCCGGTCGCAGCAGTTCCCGCCGAGGCGGAGGAAGAGATATCGCTTCCCCCGGAGGCGACCGTCACCGCAAAGAGCATGAGCCGCACGGTGCGCGTCGATATCGGGAAGCTGGACAGCCTGATGAACATCGTGGGGGAGCTCGTCCTCTCTCACTCGGTCATCAACGAGCTCGCCAGCCGCCTGCGCCGCGACGGGCTGATCGCCCCCTCCATCGAGCTCGGCAAGGCGGCGAAGGGGCTGGAGAAGAAGCTCTCCGAGCTGCAGAAGGGGGTCATGGAAATAAGGATGATCCCGGTCGGGCAGCTCTTCGAAAAGATGAGCCGCATCGTCAGGAAGATCTCCCGCGAGCAGGAGAAGCAGGTCGACCTGAAGCTCTTCGGCTCCGAGACAGAGCTCGACAAGCTCATCATCGAGGAGATCGCCGACCCGGTCATGCACATCGTGCGCAACTCCATCGACCACGGTATCGAGAGCCCCGCGGCACGCAGCGCCGCCGGGAAGAAGGAGCGCGGCACGATCACCCTTTCCTCCTTCCAGAAGGGGAATCACGTCGTGATCCAGGTCGAGGACGACGGGAAGGGGATCGACGTGCAGAGGGTGAAGGAAAAGGCGGTGGCGCTCGGCGTCATCTCCGACCCTTCCCAGGTCACCGACCGCGAGGCGCTCGACTTCATATTCCTCCCCGGCTTCTCCACCTCCGAGGGGGTGAGCGAGATCTCCGGGCGCGGCGTCGGGATGGACGTGGTGCGCACCAATATCGGTGCCCTCTCCGGCCTCATCGACATCGACAGCCGCCCCGGGAAGGGGACCGTCGTCTCCATCACCCTTCCGATCACCCTTGCCATCATCAAGGCGCTCATCGTGGCGACCTCCGGGCGCACCTACGCACTCCCCATCGCCTCCGTGCTGGAGAGCATCATGGTGGAGGCGGGTGAGGTCGGCACGGTGGAGCGGAAAGAAGTCATCCAGCTGCGCGATCACACCCTGCCGCTGCTGCGCCTCGGCGAGCTCTTCCAGCTGAAGGGGGGCGCACCGAGCGGCGACAGCTTCTACGTCGTGGTCGTGGGGGTCGCGGAGAAGCGGCTCGGCATCGTGGTGGACGACATCATGGGGCAGCAGGACATCGTCATCAAGTCGATCGGGGAAACCTTCTCCGGCTTCAAGGGGATTGCCGGCGCGGCGGACCTCGGCGACCAGCGCACCATCCTCGTCCTCGACGTTGCCGGAATAATCAACGAGGCCACGCGAGGGGGCGCCTGATGTACAAGGCGTTTTACGGGCTCGGCGAAAAGCCGTTCAGCAAGACCCCGGACCCGCGCTTTCTGTACATGAGCTCGGGACACCGCGAGGCGCTCGCCCGCCTGGAGTACGCCGTGGAGGAGAGCGAGCACGCCCTTCTGACCGGCGATGTCGGCTGCGGGAAAACGATGCTGTCGCGCGCCCTGATGGACCGCATGGGGAGCCGCTACCACTTCCTCTTCGTGTTCAACCCGCGCCTCAACGCCCTGGAGCTTTTGCGGGTAATCGCCGCCGGACTCGGCATCTCCCCGGCGCCGCAGGGGAAGGACCTCCTCCTTGCGGAGATCACCAGCTGCCTCTACGGGCTGCACGCGGCGGGGAAGATCCCGGTCGTGGTGATCGACGAGGCGCAGCTCATTCCGGACCGGGAGCTCTTCGAGGAGATACGGCTTCTCACCAACTTTCAGCTGGACCAGAGAAACCTCCTGAGCGTCATCCTCATGGGGCAGCCGGAGCTGAGGGAGATGCTCTCCCTCCCGGTGTACGAGCCGTTCAGGCAGCGGATCTCGCTCTTTTACCATCTCCTCCCCCTCTCCCTGGAAGAGACGCTGGAGTACCTGGACTTCCGTATCGTCGCTGCAGGGGGGGAGGCCGGGCTCTTTTCGCCGGACGCGGTGCACCGGATCTACGAGCTGACGGGGGGGGTGCCGCGAAAGATCAACGCGGTCGCCACCAACGCCCTCCTGATCGGCTTTGGGAAGGATTCCTCCTGGATCGACAGCTCCATCGTGGAGGACGCGGCACTGGAGATGTTCTCCTGAGAAGGCGGCTGCACAGAGCTCCGGACAAAATAAGGAAAGACACGGTGCCGGCAGAGCCGGTGCCGCCGGCAGCAAGACAAAAGGTATAGGTTTCCCATGAACCTCGCGGAAATAAGAAAGAAAGCGCAACAGCAGGAGGCACCCCGGCCGGGGTGGGAGGAGGTAACACCCGCCGCCGCGGCGCCGTCGGAACCGGTAGTGGAATTGGTCCCCGTTTCCTTCCGGGAAGCCCCCTTCGCTGCGCCTCCGGCGCCGGAGGATATGGAGGAGACGTTCCCGCAGCCGGTCGTGGAATGTGCGCTGGACGAGGATCTCCGGGGGGACGAGGAGGAGATCGACGGCGACATGCAGTGGCCGACAGCTGCGCTCCCCCAGGAAAGTCTGCTGGAAATCGTCGACGATGTGCTGCAGGAGGCCGCGGTGCAGGAAGAGGCCCCGGCTGCAAGCGAGGCTCCCGCCCCTGCGCCAAAGCCTGCCGCCGTGCAAAAAGCGGCTCCCGCGCCGGTGGCGGCGCAGGGGGCTCCTGCCCCCTTTGATCCTCTCTCCGCGATCCTCAAAGGACGTGAAGAGGCCACTGCCGGGGAGGGTGCCGGCGTGGCGGTGGAGGAAGAGAGCGCGGTTTCCGTCGAGCTCCTCTGCTTCAAGGTGGCGCAGGAGGAGTACGCCATCAGCATCATGGACGTAAAGGAGATCATCAAGCCGCGCGAGCTCACCGAGGTGCCGCGCACCCCCCCCTTTGTGGGAGGGGTCCTGTCGCTGCGCGGCATGATCATCCCGGTCTTCGACCTCCGGGTGCGGCTCGGTCTCTCCCTCCACGAGCGCTCGCCGCGCGAGCGGATCGTGGTGGTGAAGAGGGAGCGCGGCTTCTGCGGAGTGCTGGTGGACCAGGTGGTCCAGGTGGTGCGTCTCCCCCTGGCGGGGTTTGAGCCGCCGCCGCTCGTCCTCGAGGGGATCGACCGCGACTTCGTGCAGGGGATCGGCCGTGTCGACGGGCGCATGCTCATCCTTCTGGACATGGAAAAAGTGCTGGATGTCACCCTTTCCTAGCTGGGCGGAGGCAGGATGAGGAAGAACAGGATACTGGTGGTCGAGGACGAGGAGAGCCTCCTCAAGCTGGAGAGCATTCTCTTTACCTCCAAGGGGTACCTCGTCACCGGGGTGATGGACGGCAAGAGCGCCCTCGAGGAGGTCGCGCTGAACCGGCCGGACCTGATCGTGCTGGACGTCATGCTCCCCGGTCTGGACGGATTCGAGGTGTGCCGGGCCGTGAAGGGGAATCCGGAGACGGCTTCCATTCCGGTGGTGATGCTCACCGCAAAGAAGGGTGCCCAGGACCTGGAACGGGGACGGAGCGTGGGGGCGGATGCCTACATTACGAAGCCGTTCAAGTCGGTAAAGGTACTAGAGGTGATCGAAGGGCTTCTGGAGAACGCGCCGCAGTGACAGATATCGCGACAAACAACGAGATGCACGACATCCAGCTCGCCTGCGTGACGGTGGCCGACGGCCTCTACGCCGTGGATATCATGCGCATCAAGGAGATCATCAGGCTCCCCCGGCTTGCACCGCTCCCCGGCGCGCTCCCCTTTGTGGAGGGGGTGATCAACCTGCGCGGCGAGGTCATCACCGTCGTCGATCTCAGAAAGCGCCTCGGGCTTCCCCCACTGGAGGCGATGGACCAGGCGCGACTCCTCATCCTCTCCCTTCCCGGGCAGCGCATGGGACTCATCGTCGACGAGGTGCGGGAGATGATCACGGTGGCGGTGCGCGACCTGAAGCCCCCCCCGAAAGGGCGCGGCGTGGCATCCGAGCACCTCCTCGGGCTCTGCCTGGTAGGGGAGACGCCGGTGCTTCTCCTCGATATCGACTCACTGCTCACATTTGCCGACCACCCCTCCGGCACCGTCCCCGCCTCCGGGGATAGCAACGAAAGGCCGTAACGCATGTTGATCACCTGTCCGAACTGCAAGAAAACATCGTCTCTGGCACCGAAGGGGGACGCTCTCGCCGTAAAGGTGCGCTGCGCGAACTGCCGCGCGATCTTCCGCGTCGTGCGCAAGGGGACACCCCCCCCCGCCCCGGCTGCACCCGTCGCCGAGGGAGCACCCGTCGCTCCGGCAGCACCGGTGGCACCCGTTGCCCCGGCAGCAAGCCCCCTTACCAGCGCCCCCCCCCCGATCGCGTCCCCTCCCTTTCAAGGGGAGGGACAGGGTGGGGATGGGGTTGAGGCGGCACCCGCTTCGGTGCAGGGTGCCGCGCCCGGCACCATCCGCATCGTGGTGGCGAACGAAAGCCGCCCCTTCTGCGAGGCGATCCAGAAGCTCCTGGCGGCCGAGCCGTTCGAGGTGCACGTCTCCAACGACGGGGCGGAAGCCCTTGCCCTGGTGCAGAAGCTCGTCCCGCAGGTGCTCCTCCTCGACGTGGCACTCCCGGGAATGCTCGGCTTCGAGGTGTGCGACCGGGTGCGCCAGGATCCCGCCCTCTCCGGCGTAAAGATCGTGCTGGTCGCCTCCATCTACGACAAGACCCGCTACAAGAGGTCCCCGAACTCCCTGTACGGGGCGGACGATTACATCGAGAAGCACCACATCCCCGATTCACTGGTGCCGATGATCTACCGTCTCAGCGGCACCGGTCCGACGGAGATGACCTCCCCCTCCATCCAGGAGCTTGCCGTCCAGGACCGGGCGCGCCTCGAGCTGCGCCAGTTCGAGGTACGCGAGACCTCGCTCCCCCCGCGCGTGGAAGTGCCGGAGGCGGAAAAGAAGGCACGCCGCCTCGCCCGCATCATCGTCTCCGACATCGCGCTGTACAACCAGGCGAAGGTGGAGCAAGGGGTGCGCGAAGGGAGCTTCTACACCCTTCTCGCGGACGACATCCGGGAAGGGGAGCGCCTCTACGAGCAGCGCGTGCCGGAAGGGGTGAGGGCGAGGACCTCATACCTGGAGGAGGCGTTCGAGACGCTTATCAAGCAGAAGAAAGGGGAGTTGCAGCTGTAGTGCTGCAGTCGCCAGTCGGGCCGCAGGACGGGCCGCGAAGGAAATCTTCAAAGGATGCCGATGGCTTTGCAGGAAATGACAGAAAGACTCAACGCCGCTGACGAGGAAGTGCGCAGGGGGGCGGTGGCCGAGCTCGCGAGACACCCTCTCTCCCATGCGCTCCCCCTGATCTTCCAGGCGATGGGAGACGTGAGCTGGCGGGTGCGCAAGGAGGCGGTTGAGGCGCTCTTTCTCGGCGAGGAGCCGGGGCTGGAGGCTGTCGACGGCCTCATCGCGCTCTTGCGCTCCTCCGACAACGCCGGCCTGCGCAACTGCGCGGTGGAGTCTCTGGAGCGTCTCGGCACGATCGCCGTGGAGCCGTTGTGCCGCCACCTGAACGACCGCGACCCGGACCTGCGCAAGTTCGTCATCGACATCCTCGGCAGCATCGGCTCGCCGAGCTGCCTCCCCCTTCTGGTGCAGGCGATGGACGACCCGGACCCGAACGTCTCTGTGGGGGCGGTGGAGAACCTGGGGAAGCTGAAGGACCCCCGTGCCGTGCCGTATCTGGTGGAAGCTCTGCGAAACGGGGACCTGTGGCTCAAGTTCACCGTTCTTGATGCGCTCACCGCCATCGGGATGCCGGTCCCTCTGGAGATCCTCGCTCCCCTGGTGCACGAGACGCTCCTGAAGCGCGCCATTTTCGAGTGCCTCGGGGTGGTGGGGGATGCAGATGCGGCTCCTCTCCTCATAGAGGGGGTGCAGCAGGGACCGCGCAACGCCCGCGAAGCCGCCGCCGTGGGGCTCATGCGACTGCGCGGCAGGCTCGCCGCGGAGGTTGCCAACGACGCTATAGACGCCCCCCTCGCCGCGCTCAAAGGGGGCTCGCAGGTGGAGGGGATCCTTTCCGCACTGGAGGGGGCGGAGGATCAGGAAGCGCTGGTAGAGATCCTCGGCCTTATCGGCGACGAGCGCTGCGTTTCGCGGCTCGTCCCGCTGGCCGGCAAAGAGAAGGTCCGCGCCGCTTCCTTGCGGGCGTTGCGCCGGGTCGGGAGCGCCGCGCTCCCGAAGCTCACCACTCTTTTCCCCGAGGGGTCGTCGGAGGAGAGGTCGGTGATAGCCTATCTCTTCGGCGAGCTCGAGCTGCATCAGACGGTACCCCTTCTCCTGGTCGCCCTGGACGACGGGAGCCCGCTGGTCAAAGCCTCGTGCCTCGCCTCGCTAGGGAGGCTGCACCCCGAGGGGGGCGCGCGCAAGGTGGCGCGCCTTCTGAACGATCCTGATCCGGAGGTGCGTGCGGGGGCGCTGGAGGCGCTGCACGGCTTCATCGGAAGTGAAGACGGGGAGCTTTCCCTTATCTGCCAGGAGCTTGCCGGCTCCGGCGAGAGTTCACGGCGTCGCGACGCCTGCCGACTCCTGGCAAGGCTCGGGGATGCGGAGCGCCTCTCGCGGCTCGCGAAGGACGAAGACCCGGAGGTGCGCCGCGCGGCCCTTGCCGCCATAGGGAAGGGGCGCCTCTCGGAGGGGACCGCCATCCTTGTCATGGGGCTCATGGACGAGGAACCGGAGGTGCGGGCCGCCGCTGCCGCCGCTCTCGGCGAGGCGGGAGGGGCGCAGGGGGTGGAGGCGCTCATCCTCTCCCTCACAGACCCCGACCCGTGGGTGCAGTCCGCCTGCCTTAAGGCACTCGCCGCCCTGGCGGACCCGGCGGCACTCCCTGCCGTCACTGCGACCGCACGAAGCGCACGCGGCCTTCCCCTGATCCAGGCGCTGAAGACCGTTGCCGCGATAGCCGGGGAGAATGGGCTCGGAGTCGTCGAGGAGGCGCTTGCCGATGCCGATGAGGAGGTCGTGGAGGCCGCCCTGGAGATTCTCTGCGCCGGTGACGGCTCCTGGATCCCGCGCTACCAGGAGATACTGACCGGGCACCCGCACTGGGGGGTGAGGCGTGCCTTCTTCAGGGCGGTGGCGCAACTCATGGGGGTGGAGGCGGTCCCGGTCCTTCGCGAGGCGTACGCGGCGGAGTCCGATTCGCTGGTGAAGGGAGAGCTGGAGAAGCTCCTGGGAAGGGTGTCGTGATCTCCTTCTTCGAGCCATCCCTCCCACTCGCCGAGGAGGAGTTCCGCCTGATCCGGGACCTCATCCACCAGCACTGCGGGCTCTACTTCGACTCCGACAGCAAGTACCTGCTGGAAAAGCGCCTCTTCCAGAGGGTGAACCTGCGCAACCTCTCGGACTTTCGCGAGTATTACCAGTTTTTGAAGTACGACCGGAAAAAGGACGAGGAGCTGTCCGACATCATGGACCTCCTCACCACGAACGAGACGTACTTCTTCAGGGAGTCTTTCCAGCTGAAGGCATTCACCGACGAGATCCTCCCGGAGCTCGCCCAGACCCGCAAGGGGGACCGCACCCTGCGCATCTGGAGCGCCGGCTGCTCCACGGGGGAAGAGCCGTACACCATCGCCATGCTGATCCTGGAGAGCGACCTCTTCAAGGGGTGGCGGGTGGAAGTGGTCGGGACCGACATCAGCCAGAGAGTCGTGCAGCAGGCCCGCAAGGGGGTCTACGGGAAGTCCGCCTTCCGCTGCACCCCCGATGGCTACCAGAGTCGCTTCTTCACCGAGACGGAAGGGGGGATGCGCATCAGCGACGAGGTGAGGTCGCTGGTCACCATAAGCCACCTGAACCTTTTCGACGAGCACCGGCTGGCGCTCCTCGGGAAGATGGATCTCATATTCTGCCGCAACGTGATCATCTACTTCGATCTCGCCGCGAAGAAGCGGGTAATCGAGCGCTTCTACCAGGCGCTGCGTCCGGGGGGGTACCTGCTTCTCGGTCATTCCGAATCTCTGATGAACATATCCACGGCGTTTGCCTTGCGTCACCTGAAAAACGACATGGTGTACCAGAAGGTGGCGCTGCCGGGAGTGACCTTTTGAAAAAGATTCGGGTGGTGGTAGTTGATGACTCGGCGTACAATCGCCGGGCCATCACCAAAATGCTGGAGGCGTTGCCGGAAGTCGAGGTGGTAGGATACGCCACCAACGGGGAGGAGGGGATCCGCAGGGTCATCGATCTCACCCCCGACCTGGTGACGCTCGATCTGGAGATGCCGCGGATGGACGGCTTCACCATGCTGCGCATCCTCATGGCGACGACACCCGTTCCGACGATCGTGATAAGCTCCTCCTCCGGGGACGAGCGCGTCTTCAAGGCGCTCGAGCTCGGCGCGCTCGATTTTATCGCGAAGCCGACCACCGTTATCTCCGACGAGCTCCTGAAGATCCAGGAGGACCTGCATCAGAAGGTCCAGGGGGTATTCAAGCTCAACCGCGAGAGGCTCCCGGCGAGGGCGGAGCAGAAGCCCGCGCCTGTGGCCGTGACGATTCCGCCGCGCACCGAGGTGCAGCCCGCGCTGGACATTGTGGCGATCGCCTCCTCCACCGGAGGCCCTCCGGCCCTGCAGCGGATCTTCGGAGCGTTCACCGAGCGCCTCCCCTTCGCGGTGGTGGTGTCACAGCACATGCCGGCGGGATTCACGAAGACCTTTGCGGAGAGGCTGAACCGCAGCTGCGGCTTCGAGGTTCTGGAGGCGCGCGACGGTGACGTGGTCGCTCCCGGCAGGATCCTCATCGCGCCGGGGGGGAAGAACCTCCTCTTCACCGAGATCGACGGCAAGGTCATGGCCCGGATCGTCCAGCCGGCGCCGAGCGACCGCTTCATCCCTTCCGCTGATGCCATGTTCTCCTCCTGTGCCCGCATCTACGGCGCCCGCATGCTGGCGGTCGTGCTGACGGGGATGGGGAATGACGGCTCCAAAGGGGTGCGCGAGGCGAAGTCCTCGGGCGCGCAGGTCATCGTGGAGTCTGAGGAGTCGTCGGTGGTATTCGGCATGCCGCGCGAGGCGATCGCCACCGGTCTGGTGGACAAGGTCCTCCCGCTGGACGGGATGGCCCGCGAGATAGTGCAGCGCTGCTGCCAGAAGGGGTGAGGGAGCCCCGCAACTGATGCTTTTTCCACCTTTTTCCCGGGTCTTTAGGGAAAGCCGGTGGTAAGATCTTCTTTTTTTGTTTCCGTTTCTGATTTTCCTTTTCCGGGGTGCTCAATGCAGAAGGATGACGATAAGCTGGTCCACAACAGGGGCGAGGAGTTCCTGCAGGTATTCAAGAAGGGCGCCGAATTCACCCAGGAGCTGTTGCGCGAAAACGAGCGTCTGCGCTACCGGCTGCTGGAGCTCGAGAAGGGGCAGAGCCTCGCGGCGATAGCGCCGGACAGCCCGGAGGCGCAGAGGCTTTCGGCGCGGATCGAGGAGCTGGAGCGGGAAAAGGCGGAGATCCTCGACCGCATCCGGCAGGTCGAGGCCGAGAACCAGGACTTCGCCAACCGCTACCTGGAGATCGAGTACGAGAACAACAACCTGGCGAACCTCTACATCGCGAGCTACCAGCTGCACTCCACTCTCGACTTCAAAGAGGTGCTGCAGATCATCACCGAGATCATCATCAACCTGATCGGTGCCGAAGAGTTCGCCATTCTCCTGCTCGACGAGAAGAGCCACGAACTGCAGGCGGTCTCCACCGAAGGGGTGGAGCGCAGCGAGATCCCCACGGTCAGGATCGGGAAAGGGGTGGTGGGGGAGGTGGCCCGCTCCGGCGAGAGCTACTTCGCCCCCGATGTCACCGTGTACCAGCGCGACTTCACGGAGCCGATGGTGTGCATCCCCCTGAAGATCAAGGATCACGTTATCGGGGTCCTCGCGGTGTACAAGCTGCTGACCCAGAAGACGGAATTCGCGCCGGTCGACTTCGAGCTCTTCACCCTCCTTGCCGGTCACGCGGCGACGGCGATCTTCAGCTCGCGGCTCTACAGCGACTCCGAGCGGAAGCTCTCTACGATCCAGGGATTTATTGACTTATTGACCAAGTAGCGAATATCTGGAGGAATCCGTGCAGATCTCACAATACAATGTTTTGATAGTCGAAGACTCCCCGACGATGAGGCAGCTCATCGCCTTTGCCCTGAAAAGGATCAGGGGGGTCAGGATCGTCGAGGCGAACGATGGCGTCGACGGCCTGAAAAAGCTCTCCTCCGAGCGCTTCGACCTTATCCTCACCGACATCAACATGCCGATCATGGACGGGCTGAAACTGGTGAGCCTCGTGCGCAACGACGCCAACTACCGCTCCATCCCGATCGTGGTGATCACCACGGAGGGGGCGCAGGAGGACCGGGAGCGCGCGCTTTCCCTCGGCGCGAACGACTACATCACGAAGCCGATCCAGCCGACGCGCATCCTCGACGTGGCAAAGACTCTGCTGAAGATCACCTAGAGCCGCACAGTCAGCGGCTCCGGCACGAAGGACTGCAGCACCGCGACGTTCCCAGGCTCCCCGGTCTGGGAACGCTTGCGTGTTGAGGGTGCCGCATCGGGGACGCGACCTTCAGCAGGCAAGGGAGCCGCAGATCTTTAGCAGGCAAGGGAGCCGCAACGTCCCCTCCCTTTCAAGGGGATGGACAGGGTAGGGATGGGGTTCTCCCCGCGAAACGGCGCGAGCGAAGCCGCAATAACATAAAATTCACATTTCCGGGAGCAGATCGCTCCCTCCAGGAGGTACGGTCAATGGAAGAAAGATACATCCCCGCGCGGGTTGAGGATAAGTGGCAGAAAGAGTGGGAAGAGAAGCAGAGCTTCAAGGCGACGGAGGACCCGGGGAAGAAGAAGTATTACCTCCTGGAGATGTTTCCCTACCCCTCCGGGCGCATCCACATGGGACACGTGCGCAACTACTCCATCGGTGACGTCATTGCGCGTTTCAAGAGAATGCAGGGTTTCAACGTCCTCCATCCGATGGGGTGGGACGCCTTCGGCATGCCCGCCGAGAACGCCGCGATCCAGCACAAGAGCCACCCGGCGAAGTGGACCTACGAAAACATCGACTACATGAGGGGACAGCTGAAGAGGCTCGGGCTCTCCTACGACTGGGAGCGGGAGATCGCCACCTGCAACCTCGATTACTACAAGTGGGAGCAGCAGGTCTTCCTGGAGATGTACAGGAAGGGGCTGGCCTACAAGAAGCGCTCCAGCGTCAACTGGTGCCCCAACTGCGAGACGGTCCTTGCCAATGAGCAGGTGGAGGACGGCTGCTGCTGGCGCTGCGACTCCGAGGTCGTGCAGAAGGACCTGGAGCAGTGGTTCTTCCGCATCACCGACTACGCGCAGGAGCTTCTGGACGACACCTTCAAGCTCGACGGCTGGCCGGAGCGCGTCCTCACCATGCAGCGCAACTGGATCGGGCGCAGCGTCGGGTGCGAGATCGACTTCCCCCTCGAAGGGAGCCTGAACAAGATAAAGGTCTTCACTACCCGCCAGGACACCGTCTTTGGCGCGACCTTCATGAGCCTTGCCCCGGAGCACCCCCTGGCGCTGGAGCTGGCGACCCCGGAGCAGCGTCCCCAGGTGGAGGCATTCATCGAGAAGGTGAAGCGCAGCGACCGCCTGAAGAGGGGATCTGAGGACCAGGAAAAGGAAGGGGTATTTACCGGCTCCTACTGCATTAACCCGCTCACCAACCGGCGCATGCCGATCTTCCTCGCCAATTTCGTCCTCATGGAGTACGGCACCGGCGCGGTCATGGCGGTGCCGACCCACGACCAGCGCGACTTCGAGTTCGCCAGGAAGTACGACCTGCCGCTGCAGGTGGTGATCAATCCCTCCGGCGAGACGCTCGCCGCCGAGGGGATGACCGAGGCGTTCACCGCCGACGGAACCATGGTGAACTCCGGCCGCTTTGACGGGATGGCGAACACCGACGCAAAAGAGGCGATCGCCGACTACCTCCAGAAGGAGGGGATCGGGAAGAAGACGGTGAACTTCCGCCTGCGCGACTGGGGTATCTCCCGCCAGCGCTACTGGGGGAATCCGATTCCGGTGATCAACTGCGACCTTTGCGGCATCGTCCCCGTCCCGCCGGAGCAGCTGCCGGTGGTCCTGCCGATGGATGCGGCCTTTACCGGAGAAGGGGGGAACCCGCTTGCGGCTATCCCCGGCTTTGTGAACTGCGAGTGCCCGGTGTGCGGCAAGAGCGCGCGGCGCGAGACCGACACCATGGACACCTTCGTGCAGTCTTCCTGGTACTTCCTGCGCTACTGCTCCCCGAGCTTCACCGCCGGGCCGCTCGACCGCGAGAAGGTGGAGTACTGGATGCCGGTCGACCAGTACATCGGCGGCATCGAGCACGCCGTGCTCCATCTGCTGTACGCGCGCTTCTTCACGAAGGTGATGCGCGACCTCGGCTACTGCAAGGTGGCAGAGCCGTTCGCGAACCTCCTCACCCAGGGGATGGTCATCAAGGACGGCGCGAAGATGAGCAAGTCGAAGGGGAACGTCGTCGACCCCAACGCCCTCATCGAGCGGTACGGCGCCGACACCGCGCGCCTCTTCTCCCTCTTCGCGGCACCCCCGGAAAAGGACCTCGACTGGAGCGACCAGGGGGTGGACGGCAGCTACCGCTTCCTGAACCGCGTCTGGCGCCTCGTGTACGACACCCTTCCGTCCTTTGCGGGCGTGGGCGCGCCGCAGGCCGATGCGCTCTCCCCGGAAGGTAAGAACCTGCGCCGCACCGTGCACAAGACGATCCGCAAGGTCACCGAGGACGTCGACGGGCGCTTCCACTTCAATACCGCCATCGCGGCGGTCATGGAGCTGGTGAACGGCATCCAGGCCTTCGAGGCGAAGACGAGCCCTGAGAACGTGCCGGTCGTGAAGGAAGCGGTGGAGTCGGTGGTGCGGCTGCTGGCCCCGTTCGTGCCCCACTTCAGCCAGGAGCTCTGGACCGAGCTCGGTCACGACAATACCCTCGAGGCAGAGGGGTGGCCCGCCTACGACACCGACGCGGTCCAGGACGAGGAGATCACGGTGGTGATCCAGGTGAACGGGAAGCTGCGCGGGAAGGTCAGCGTCGCCCCCGCCGCCACGGAAGAGGAAGTGCGGACCGCCGCCCTTGCCGAGGAGAAGGTGCAGCCCTTCCTTGCCGACAAGACGGTGCGGAAGGTGATCTACGTCCCCGGGAAGCTGGTAAACATCGTCGTTGGGTAAAATGCAAGCGGCACTCCTCCCCCTTCGAAGGGGGAGGGGACCATCGCCTGAGGCCAGGTAGCACAAAGGAGAAGTTCTTACCTTGCGAAAGTTGTTGTCAGCCATTGCCGTCGTCTGCGCCCTGTCGGGGTGCGGCTATCATCCCGTAACGAACGTCGGCGCGCTCTCCGAGGGGAACGGCGTCAACGTCCTCATCTTTGCCAACACCACCTACCGTGGCGGAATGGAAGGTGTACTCGGGCGCGCCATGGTGGATGAACTGGCCCGTCGTACAGGGGGGCGCGTCGTCTCCGCCGAGCAGGCATCCACCGTCCTTTCCGGCACCATCCTCTCCTACGACTCCGGCGCGGTCTCCTACTCCGCCTCCGACACGATCCGCGAATACCGCTCTGCCCTGAGGGTGGAAGCGGTACTGCGCGACGCGAAGACACAGAAGGTGCTCTGGAAGGAGCAGCTGACGGAGACCCAGGTCTATCCGGTGAATCCCAATATCGCCCTCCAGCAAAACGCGGAGGACGCTGCGCTGGAGAGGATCTGCCGCAAGCTCTCCGAAGACGTCTGGCATAGGCTTTCGGAGAGGTTCTAGTACACATGAAGCCGGAAGAATTCGACAGAATGGTGGAAAAGGGGACGCCTGGCCCCCTCTATCTCCTCTACGGTGACGAGCCGTATCTGGTGGAGCGCGCCGTGAAGAAGCTGATGGATCGCGTCGTCGATCCGGGGCTGCGCGACTTCAACCTGGACATCTTCTACGGCAACGAGTGCAAGGGGGCCGAGATCTTCGGCGCCGCGCAGACGCTGCCGACCTTCGCCGAGCGCCGCGTGGTGCTGGTGAAAAAGGGGGGCGACCTGCCGGCGGCGGCGCAGGAGGTCCTTCTGTCGTACCTGCAGGATCCCGCACCGGAGACGTGCCTCATTCTGCAGGCCGACAAGGTCGACGGGCGCAAGAAGTTCTTTGCCGAGTTCAAGAAGAAGGGGGAGGCTGTCGAGTTCAAGCGCCCCTACGAGAACCAGCTCGGCCCCTTCGTGCGCGAGGAGATCCGCGCCGCCGGGAAGAGGATAGACTCCTCCGCCGCGGAGCTTCTGGCGTACCTGGTGGGAAACAACCTGCAGGAGCTCGCGTCGCAGATCGAGAAGCTCGTCGTCTACTGCGGCAAGAAAGAGACGATCGGCGTGGAAGAGGTGAAGGCGATCGTCTCCGACACGAAGGTGGAGAACGTCTTCGAATTCACCGACGCTCTCGGGACGAGGAATGCGGCGAAGGCGCTGCGCATGCTCTCCGGGCTCCTGGCGGACGGTGAGGCGCCGCTGAAGATTCTCGGCGCGGTGGCGAGGCACTTCCGGCAGATCTGGCAGGTACGCTCGGCGCTGCAGCGGAAGGTGCCGCCGGCAGAGCTCGCCAAGGCTTCAGGCGTGGCACCCTTTGCGCTGAACAAGATAAAGGAGCAGGTGCGCAACTTCGGCACCGCCGACCTGCTGCGGATTTTCGAGCAGATGCTGGAGCTCGATCTGGCGTTCAAATCGGGGGGAAAGGCAGAGGCGTTGCTGGAGGGATTCGTCTTTCAGGTCTGCCAGGGGAACAGGGGGTAAAGCTCTCCCCCCTGCGCGCCGGATTTACATGTGAGGTCAGATGTAGTCCATGTAGGCCGGGATAAGCCGCCAGGCGTTCCCGGCAGTCCACCACAGACGCAGCGGACACCAGCGAATGCCGGAAACGCTATCGCTTATTCCGCCCTGCAACGCAACGGTTCTGGAAACAAGAAAAGGGGACTCCCGAAACGGGATCCCCTTTTTCTCTTACTATTATGATCGGAGCTGTTACTGACCCAGCGTGTTCACCAGTTTGGTGAGACGGGACACATTCCTCGAAGCGTTGGAGGAGTGGATCACACCCTTGGTAGCAGCGCCGTCGATGACCGGAATAGCGAGAGCAAGCGCTTCTTTTGCAGCTGCCTGATCCTTGCTGGCCACAGCTTCGCGGACGCGCTTGATGAAGGTGCGCAGGGTGGAGCGAACGTGCTTGTTACGGTCCGTTCTTTTTTCCGTCTGCTTGATCCTTTTGAGTGCCGACTTATGATTTGCCAAACTACACCTCCGATGTATTTATAAGTAGAGCCGTGAATTTTCGAAAGTAAAACTTATACCACCGGCTGCAGGAAAGTGTCAAGAAAAAATCCTGCCAACCATTTCCGTCACCGTGCGCTTTTCCAAACGCCGACCATACCATTCCCCGTCACCCTTTTCCACCTATTTCTTCCGACAGTTTATCATCTCCGCCGTCGCGATGTTCGATCCGGGGTCAGGCTTTGCATTTTGCGATTTGGCTCGGCAAGTCCTAACGTCCGCCTCTTCGCCTTCCCACTGAGCCAGGGTTTGCGCCTTCCTGAAATCAGGGGAAGCAAAAGGTGGAGGGCGCCTGCTGGCGGGGTTCAAACCTGAAATGAGTTGACGAAAGAAGGGGAAACTGCGTAGAATCCGGCTCTATTTGTCATAATCAGAGGAAAACGCGTGAAACAGGAAAAATTGCTCTATCTGGAGACTTTCGGGTGCCAGATGAATGTGAGCGATTCCGAAAAAATAGTGGCACTGCTGAAAGGGATCGGCTACGGCGAGACGTCGGAGGCGGCGCAGGCCGACCTCATTCTTCTCAATACCTGCAGCATCCGCGCGACCGCGGAAAACCGCATGTACGGCCACCTCGGCAAGTTCAAGAGCCTGAAGAAGAGAAAGCCGGAGCTCATCATAGGCGTCGGCGGTTGCGTAGCGCAGCAGGAAGGTGAGCAGCTCCTGCGCAAGGCGCCCTTCGTGAACCTGGTCTTCGGCACCCACAACCTGCAGCTTCTTCCGGAGATGGTGCGCGCCGCTGCCGCGGGAAAGAGGCGCATCGAGACTACCTTCATCGACAACGAGGAACGCTTCGACCTCTTCCCCATAACGGGAGCGGAGGAGGGGGGCGTCACCCGCTTCGTCACCGTCATGCAGGGGTGCGACAACTTCTGCTCGTACTGCATCGTGCCGTACGTGCGCGGGCGGGAGATCAGCAGGAAAGCGGAGAAGGTTGTGCAGGAGATAGCGCAGCTTGCCGCCGCGGGGGTGACCGAGGTGACTCTCCTGGGGCAAAACGTGAACTCGTACGACCTGAAGAGTCCCGGCGAGCCTGATTTCCCCGAACTTCTGCACATGGTGGCGCAGATCGAGGGGATAAAGCGGCTGCGCTTCACCACGTCGCACCCGAAGGATATCTCGGAGCGGCTGATCTCCTGCTTTGCGGAGATCCCGAAGCTCGCGCCGCACATCCATCTCCCGGCCCAGTCGGGGAGCGACCGGATACTGGCCGCCATGAACCGCGGCTACACGAGGGCCCAGTACCTGGAGAAGATTGCGGCGCTAAAGAGCGCCTGCCCCGGGATCCAGATCACCGGAGACATCATCGTCGGCTTTCCGGGCGAGGACGAAGCTGCTTTCGAGGATACCCTCTCGCTGGTGGAGGAGGTGCAGTACGCGGACCTCTTTTCCTTCATCTACTCGCCGCGCCCCGGCACAAAGGCGGCGGAGCTCCCGGACGACGCGAGGCGTGCGGAGAAGCAGCCCCGTCTGGAGCGGCTGCAGGAGCGGCAGCGGCAGGTGACGCTGGGCAGGAACCAGAGCATGGTAGGAACGGTGCAGCAGGTTCTCGTCGAGGGGCCGAGCACCTCCGGCGAGGAGCTTTTCGGGCGCACCGGCGGGAACCGCGGCACGATCATGATGGGGGAGCGCTCCCTCGCCGGCCGCGTCGTCGACGTCCGCATCATCGAGGGGCTGCAGACACTTCTCAGGGGGGAGATCATCAATGCCTGATAGCAGAGTGGGTGACGATACTTTTCTCGAGATGCAGGTGTACGGCTTTGCGCTCGACGCCATCGCCCAGATGCCGGTGATAATCCTCAAGGACGCCAGCGGCGAGCACACCGTCCCCGTCTGGGTGAACGCCGCAGAGTCTGTCGCGTTTGCCGCAGAGTTTGTCGGCAGGGAAATCTCCGTCCGCAGCGGTAGAAAGGACCTCTTCACCTCTCTTCTCGAGCGGCTGGAGATGAAGATCGTCATGATTGCCATCGACGCCCTCAACGACGGGCTTTTCAGCGCATCGGTGCGCATGGAGACGACCGGCGGAGAGGAGCTCTGCCTCGACCTTCACGTCAGCGAGGCGATGCTTCTCTCCCTCAAATACCGGCTGCCGGTAATGGTAAAGCGGGAGATTCTCGGAAACATCGCCACCCTCGACATGAACGAGGAAGATTTCGCGAAAGAGAACAACGCCCGCCGCTTCGTCGACTTCCTCGACCAGCTCGACCCCTCTACCATGGGGAAGTATCCGATGTAGCGGATGTTGCAGTGCTTCGAACGACGGCTCACAGAGTCGCTTCAGGCGCAAAGAAGTATTTGAAATGAAATGTGGTTGAGGCTACGGTTAGTGATGAGGCTGCTGCGACTCTCATCTCGGCCTCGACCGATTAGATGGAGGTCTTGCCATGCGTGAAGCATCATTCGAATTCCTGAAAGCGCTCGTGCAGGCGCCGAGCCCTTCCGGCTACGAGCAGCCTGCCCAGCGCGTCTTTCGCGCCTACATCGAGCAGTACTCGCAGGTCGCCACCGATGTCATGGGGAATGTCTTCGGGCTGATCCAGGGGGAAGGGGAGCGCCGGCCCCGCGTCATGCTCGTCGGGCACAGCGACGAGATCGGCCTGCAGGTGCGCTACATCGACGACAACGGTTTCCTCTACTTCGGCGCCATCGGCGGCGTCGACTCCCAGATCACCCAGGGGCAGCGGGTTCAGGTTCATGGCGCGAAGGGGAGCGTGAACGGCGTCATCGGGAAGAAGCCGATCCACCTCATCGAGGCGAAGGACCGCGACAACGTGGTGAAGCTCGACGCGCAGTACATCGATATCGGCGCGGGAAACAAGAAAGAGGCGGAGGAGCTGGTGCGCGTGGGGGATCCGGTGACGATCGCGGTGGGGCTGGATCGCCTGGCAGGCGATCGCGTCGTCTCCCGCGGCTTCGACGACAAGGCCGGGAGCTTCGTGGTGGCCGAGGTGCTGCGCAGGGTCGCGGCGCTGGAGAAGCCGCTGGCGGTAGATCTCTACGGCGTCTCCTCCGTCCAGGAGGAGGTCGGACTGCGCGGCGGCACGACCAGCAGCTACTCGGTGAATCCGGACATCGGGATCTGCGTGGAGGTCGACTTTGCCACGGACCAGCCGGACGTGGACAAAAAGCTGCAGGGTGACGTGGGGATCGGGAAGGGGCCGATCCTGCCGAGGGGTGCCAACATCAACCCCGCCCTCTTTGACCTCTTGAGCCACAGTGCCGTGGAGGAGGGGATCCCGGTGCAGTACACCGGCGTTCCGCGGGCGACCGGCACGGATGCAAATGTCATGCAGATCTCACGAAACGGCGTCGCTACGGCTCTCGTGAAGATTCCGCTGCGCTACATGCACACCCCGGTGGAGCTCCTTTCGCTCCAGGACCTGGAGAACGCGGTCAGCCTCATCGTAGCCGCGCTCACCAGGATCAGCGACAAGGAAGTCTTCGTTCCCGCCTAGGGTCTGGCGGTTGCGCCGCCTGCGCGTTAAAAGGACAGCATAAAGCTGTAGCGCAACAACTCGCCCCTCCTTCCCTCCCTTCCGATGCGGGGAGGGAGGGGGGTACGGCCGAAGACAGCTCACCCTGCCGTTTTTGAGTAAACATAAAATCCTCCCATTGCGACCGTTTCACCCAATGATTTGAAGCATTTTTAACTCCTTTTTGATTGACTTGGGGGGCCGCGTGTACTAGATTTTTCGGTTAATATTCGTTCCCTGCAACAAGAAAAAGGAGTTTCCATGTTAGAAAGCAACCTCCCCGAAGGCCTTACCTTTGATGACGTCCTGCTCCTTCCGGCTCACTCGCAGATTCTCCCCCGAGATGTTGATCTCTCCACCAACCTGACCCGCAACATCCCGTTGAATATCCCGCTTCTGAGCGCAGCCATGGACACCGTCACGGAGTCGAGGGCAGCCATCTGCATGGCCCGCGAGGGGGGGCTCGGCTTCATCCACAAGAACTTCACCATTGCAGAGCAGGCGATGGAAGTCGACAAGGTGAAAAAGAGCGAGTCCGGCATGATCGTCGACCCGATCACCATGCGCCCCAACCAGCGCATCCGCGAGGCGCTCGAGATCATGGCGAAGTACCGCATCTCCGGCGTGCCTATCACGAAGGCGAACGGCAAGCTCGTCGGCATCCTCACCAACCGCGACCTCCGCTTCGAGACGAACCTCGATCTCCTCATTTCCGACCGCATGACGAAGAAAAACCTGGTCACCGTTCCGGTAGGGACGACGCTTGAGCAGGCAAAGGAACATCTGAAGCACACCCGCGTGGAGAAGCTCCTGGTGGTGGACGACGAGAAGAACCTGAAGGGGCTTATCACCATCAAGGACATCGAGAAGGTGAAGAAGTATCCGAACTCCTGCAAGGATGCGCTCGGCCGCCTGAGAGTCGGCGCAGCCGTCGGCCCGACCCCCGATGTGGAGGCCCGCATCGACGCCCTCATGCGCGCAGGGGTGGACGTCATCGCCATCGATACCGCGCACGGCCATTCCCAGGGGGTGCTCGACACCATCAGGCGCATCAAGTCGACCTTCCCCACCATCGAACTCGTTGCCGGAAACATCGCCACAGCCGACGCCGCCGAGGCGCTCATCGCCGCGGGCGTTGACGCCATCAAGGTCGGCATCGGCCCCGGCTCCATCTGCACCACCCGCGTCGTTGCCGGCATCGGGGTGCCGCAGATCACCGCCATCGCCGAGTGCTCCAAAGTGGCGAAGAAGCACGGTATCCCCCTTATCGCCGACGGCGGCATCAAGTACTCCGGCGACATTACGAAGGCTGTCGCAGCAGGCGCCGACGTCCTCATGATCGGCTCCCTCTTTGCCGGCACCGAGGAGTCCCCGGGCGACACCATCCTCTACCAGGGTCGCGCCTACAAGAGCTACCGCGGCATGGGCTCCATCGGCGCCATGAAGCAGGGGAGCAAGGACCGCTACTTCCAGTCCGACGTCGAGAGCGACGTGAAGCTCGTGCCGGAGGGTATCGAAGGGATGGTGCCGCTGCGCGGACCTCTCTCCTCCAGCGTGCACCAGCTCATGGGCGGCCTGCGCGCCGGCATGGGGTACACCGGGTGCCGCACTGTAGCGGACCTGCAGCAAAACGGCCGCTTCATCCGCATCACCGGCGCGGGCCTCAAGGAGTCCCACGTCCACGACGTGATGATCACTAAGGAAGCCCCGAACTACCAGGTCGAGAAGTAATTTCCTCAACGCAGGGACGCAAAAGGGGTGCTCCTCCTCCCGCACGGGGAGGGGGGGCACCGGTTCCGCAAGAATCAGGACCTGCTGCAGTCTCTTTCAATCGTTTTCAGAAAAGGATAGGGCGTACATGACCGTAGATATTCATTCCGAGAAGGTGCTGATACTTGACTTCGGCTCCCAGGTGACCCAGCTGATCGCGAGAAGGGTGCGTGAGCAGAGCGTCTACTGCGAAATCCACCCGTACAACATGGCGCTTGAGAAGATCAAGGCCTTCGCCCCGAAAGGGATCATCCTCTCCGGCGGCCCCTCCAGCGTCTACGACAAGGGTGCCCCCCTGTCCGACCTGGGGATCTACGACCTCGGCGTTCCGGTCCTCGGCATCTGCTACGGGATGCAGCTCATGACCCAGCAGCTCGGCGGGAAGGTAGAGCGTTGCGACAAGCGGGAATTCGGGCGCGCGCACCTTGCTCTGGAAGGTGCCAGCGAGATCTTCTCCGGCTTCTCCGGGAGCGTAGAGGTGTGGATGTCCCACGGCGACCGCATCCAGGCGATGCCCGCCGGCTTCCAGATCATGGCCACCACCGAAGGGTGCCCTGTTGCCGCCATGAAGGACGAGAAGAGGCGCTTCTACGGCGTCCAGTTCCACCCCGAAGTCGTGCACACCCCGCAGGGTGGCGAGATGCTCGGGAACTTCCTCTTCAACATCTGCGGCTGCAAGCCGACCTGGACGATGGCGAACTTCATCCAGACCGAGGTGGAAGCGATCCGTGCAAAGGTAGGCGACGGGAAGGTGCTGTGCGCCCTCTCCGGCGGGGTCGACTCCGCGGTAGTGGCGGTCCTCATCCACCGCGCCATCGGCGACCAGCTGCACTGCGTCTTCGTGAACAACGGTCTCCTCAGAAAAGGGGAGGCGGAGAAGGTGGTGAACCTCTTCACCAAGCACTTCCAGATCAACCTCGACTACGTGCAGGCCACCGAGCGCTTCCTCGACAAGCTCGAGGGGATCTCCGATCCGGAGCAGAAGCGGAAGATCATCGGCAACGAGTTCATCTACCTTTTCGAGGAAGAGGCGAAAAAGCTCGGGCAGGTCGACTACCTGGCGCAGGGGACCCTCTACCCGGACGTCATCGAGTCCGTCTCCACGAAAGGCCCCTCCGCGGTCATCAAGAGCCACCACAACGTGGGCGGGCTGCCGGAGAAGATGAACCTGAAGCTCCTCGAGCCGGTGCGTGAGCTCTTCAAGGACGAGGTGCGCCTCCTCGGCAAAGAGCTCGGTATGCCGGATGAGATGGTCTACCGTCAGCCCTTCCCGGGGCCGGGTCTCGCCATCAGGTGCATCGGCGAGCTCTCCGCGGAGAAGCTCGACATCCTGCGCGAGGCCGACGCCATCGTCATCGAAGAGATCAGGAAGGCGGGGTTATATCGCGAGATCTGGCAGTCATTTGCCGTACTCCTCCCGGTGAAGACGGTGGGGGTCATGGGGGATGCCAGGACCTACGAGTGGACCGTCGCGCTGCGTGCGGTGAACTCCCTCGACGGCATGACCGCCGACTGGGTAAAGCTGCCGTACGAGCTCCTGGGCTCGATTTCCTCCCGCATTATCAACGAAGTAAAAGGGGTGAACAGGGTGGTGTACGACATCAGCCAGAAGCCCCCCGCAACGATCGAGTGGGAATAAAACGGGTTCCCGCCTTTTCGGACGGTTTTTTGCAGTAAAATAGGCACAAGGACGCCGGGGCGACCCGGCGTTTCCTATTGGTGGACCCCTGGTCCACTTGGTCTGCCGCTTCAACTCCAAGCGGCGCCCAGGCGTCCCCTCCCTTTCAAGGGGAGGGACAGGGTGGGGATGGGGTTCAGCCCCATTAGGCTAAAAAGACAATAGAGGTGAGCGGAGCATGATCGGCATCAAACTGATAATCTTCGACCTGGACGGCACCCTCATCCATTCCCTTCCCGACCTCATTGACGCGACGAACACGGTGCGGGCGCATTTTTCCCTCCCGGAGCTCGACGCCGAGGCGGTACGCAAGCTGGTGGGGCAGGGCGCCCGGTCGCTGGTGCAGCGGGCCCTCCCGGGCTTCCCGAACGAGGCGATCGAGGAGGGACTCTCTATCTACATCAAGTACAACGCCGAGCACATCGCCGACAAGACGAGGCTGTACCCCGGGGTGAGCGAGACCCTTGAACAGCTCGACCAGATGGGGGTGCAGCAGGCCGTTGTTTCCAACAAGAACGTCGCCCTCTGCCACCAGGTCCTGAAGCAGTTTGGAGTCGACCAGTACTTCTCCGCGGTGCTGGGAGCCGACTCCCTCGCAGCGCGGAAGCCTTCGCCGGAGCCGGTCCTCACGCTGCTGCGCCACTTCGACGTCTCCGCTCGGCAAAGCGCGATCGTCGGGGACAGCATCAACGACATCGCGGCCGGAAACGGCGCCGGAATCATCACCATCGGCTGCAGCTACGGGTACGGCGATCTGTCAGAACTGGAAAGCGCCGAATACGTTGTCAGGGATTTTCCCGCCATCCTTAATCTCCCTGCTCTTAAAGTGGTGAAATAACGCAAAGCAGCCGCACTCGATCCGAAAAAGTGCCCTCGACACCGAAGGAAAAAAAGAACCATCTGTGATTTCCTGCTAAAGTATCGCTATGTGATACCGATAAGCAGAGCAAGTGGTAAAACTACGGGGGCTTTAGAAATGAAGATCGAAGATTCCAACCAGAAAATGGCAGTCATGCATCAGATGAACAACAGGGCCGAGAGGCCTGATGCCACCGGTGCACAGGCGCAGTCAGATTTGGTGGTGAAGCCGCAGCCTGCCGGTGACAAGGTAGAGTTGTCCGGCATGGTGCCCAGCATGAGCGCCGAGATGGTGAACCAGCAGGCGATGCGTGCGCAGCGCGTGCAGGAGATCAAGGCGCAGGTGCAGGCCGGGACGTACCAGGTGGACAGTCGTGCCGTCGCGGAGAAGATGCTCGCGAAAGTCGGAGCCGGCACCACCGTGCACTAATGGGTGAAGAGTAAAAAAGGGATTGACAGCAAGAGGCAGGGTGCGGTATAAAGAGCATCCTGTTGAGCGGGAATAACTCAGTGGTAGAGTGTCAGCTTCCCAAGCTGAAGGTCGCGGGTTCGAATCCCGTTTCCCGCTCCAAAAGATCCAAACCCCGGTGGCCCGAAGCTGCCGGGGTTTTCTTTTGTATGCACCTCGTGTGCACGTCCCCCCTCCCGCAGTGCCCCACGAAGCCGGTGGAGCAGTGAACCTGCTCACCGCCCACCACGTTACGCACAGTTTGCTGTTTGAGGAAGTGATGGGAAGATCAGTTGCATACTTGATCCTAGTAATTTTCGGACTGCTGCTCTGGAACTCCACCGGGCTGTTCGATGGATTGTTTAGTCGTGGAAACCTGGAGGAGCGTGCGAGGTTCTGGGAAGAGACGGTGGGCCGTGAGGCGCCAAAGGGAACTCCCAAAGGCATAGTGGATGCGTTGCTAGCGCGCCAAGGCATATCCCTCGAGTGCTTCCACTCCTCCGATACGCCTCCGGTGGCGGACTGCATCGCGGATGATCCGAACTCAAAGGCTGGAACGTCGCTTCACCCGATGGCCCTTCAGCTTCGCTTCGTCTTCCGTGATGAGAAACTGGAGAAATTCGAAACACACCCCCACGTGCTCCGCTAGACCCTGAACGCCAACGTGTGTCGCCGACGCCGTCCACGCTCATCCAGGAGGTTACAATGCCCGAGCTCTTCCCTCAGCCCATCAAAGAACTTCCGCACGCGAGCATCCCTCTCCAGGGCGTAACCGCGTACCTTTCGCAATCCCGATCGCACCAGATCATCTTCAAGGAATTTGCCGAGGACGTAGAACTGCCGGAACATGCCCACGCCGCCCAAGTAGGATTCGTGCTCGAGGGGAAGATTGAGCTGACCGTCGCAGGGAGCAGAGCGGTCTATACCAAGGGTGACAGGTACTTCATTCCTGCAGGGGAGTTGCACTCGGGAAAGATCTACGCGGGGTATGCAGACATTACCTTCTTCGACGAACCCGATCGTTACGCACCTGTACAGGAGTAGTAATGCCGGCGCCATAATCCGAATAAGAAGCGGTGAACCCAACTTCCGGGGTCAGGCTTTGCATTTGGGGATTTGCGCCAACGCTTGCGGTCAGGCTATTCAGTTTGCGATTGGAACAGGATCTCCTCCTTTTTCAGGAGCAGGGGCGGCATACACCGCCTGCACGCGAAGTCTTTGCGCTGCAGCGCAGTGTGAGGAGACGCCGTGCATCATGACCCCGTGCATCACTCACCGCATCAAATATCAAAATGCAAAGCCTGACCCCACGCAGTGGCTTCCTGCGGGCGCCCTGCATTCGGGAAAAATCTATGCGGGGCATGCAGACATTACCTTCTTCGATGAGCCCGATCGTTACGCACCTATACGAGAAACGGGTGCGACGCGTCCGAAGAGGTGTTGACAAGCATCAATTGCTGTGCATAATACGGCCACATTACATCACCCCTTGGTGGTAAACGATAATACTTAACCATCCGCGAGGATGGGGCGGAAAGCCTATAGGGTCTCCTTGAGACAGCCGGGTTGCCGAAATATCATCCGATATTCAGGCCCCGGCTTTTCTGCGTCTGGTGCCGGAAAAGTTCGGCCTGATTGGGGAAAACCACAAGGAGGATCGTTTATGTCGAGGAAAGTAAGAAGGATGTGGGGCGTTGTGGGGCTTTTCCTGGTGGCTGCTCTGGTACTCGCCCAGTTGCCGGGATGCGGCGGCGGTGGCAGTGGCAGTACTGCCGCCGTAGGGACGCTCAAGGTGAGTCTCACCGACAAACAGAGCGACACGTTTGCCAATGTCTTCATCGCCATCAAGGAAGTCCGCGTGGTGCCCCCCGGACTGGAAAACGCGCCGGACAACGATTCCCGCCTGCCGGTGGTGGTGACCTATGATACCCCGCATGTCGTGGATGTCCTGACCCTGCGCTTCCAGCAGGAACTGCTCGGGTCCATTCCGCTTCCCGCCGGTACCTACAACCAGGTGCGCCTCATCCTGGCCCCGAACCCCTCCGGCCAGGCCGATCCTGTCAATTACCTCACACTAAAGACGGCCCCGACAGTGAAGGTGCCGCTCACGACGCCCAGTGCACAGCAGTCCGGGCTCAAGGTGCTGGGGAATTTCGAGGTGAAGGCGGGGGTAATAAATGCAATCGTCCTCGATTTTGACCCGAACACGGCCATAGTCGCGCGTGGCAATGGCGCCTACAACCTGAAGCCGACAGGGATTCGCATCATCCAGACGAGCGCCAGCATGACCAGCTTCGGTGCCCTTTCGGGCACGGTCGTTTCCACCTCCAAAGACTGGTCGAGTGCGACGGTGTCGGTGGTGCCGCAGGGGGGAGTGAACCCTATAGCTGCCGGAACCATCTTCAGCAACTTCTCAAGCAACCGGTGGGAGGGACCGTTCACAGCCTTCGTCCCGGGAGGCTCATACCGCGTACACGTGACGGCTGCAGGCTTCGCCCCCTATTCTTCGCCACTTCAAACGGTAACAACAGGCACCGATACCTCCCTGGGAGATATCCTGCTCCTGACTCCCTGATCTGATGCCGACAAGCGTGCCCCATCTCCGGGCCAACCCGGGACAGGGCACGCTTCCTTCCGCTCCTTAGCCGCGCGCCTATCCCAAATTCGCACGTGCGCCTCTGCGGCAACAGAAAGGATGAAATGGCGTACACAAAAATTAGTTGCAAACGGTATTGAATCGATATAGTATCGATTCCATCTAAAGGGGAGTAGTTATCGGTCGGAGAAATGGCCGACCCGGATTCCGTCACTACGGTCGCAAGACCCGGAACCGGGGCAGATTCCACTGTCAACAAGACCTTTATCCAGGCGCCAGCCGCGGGTAAAGGTCTTTTTTATTACCCCTCCGGCAAAACGCCCACTGTGGGAGCCGGAGGGATGCCACGCAACACCCACCCTCCTTTCTTCCCACCGCACAATCCGGATTCAGCTCCGGACACCGCCCCCGTCACTCCTCCACAGGTTCTCGTTCCCGCGTCCGCTGCTGTGCTCGACGCGCGAGAGATCCGGCGGAGTTCGACACCATCCGATTCATCGAAAGGAGAAGTAGCATGCAGTACCATCAGAAAATCTCACGTACCACTGCCACCCGCAGGAAAAAGAAGGCGGCCGAGGATCACCTGAACAGCATCGTGTCCCTGCGCATCACCGATCAGGAAAAGGAGTTCCTCGACAGAGTCTCCAGGGCGACCTCCAGGAATGTGTCGGATGTGGTCAGGGAGGCGATCTCCTTCTGGGTCAGCACGCGGCAGACGCTCTGCCTGAAGCCATGATCGGCAAAAGAGTGAAAGGGGACGGTATGAACACAACAGTTGAAAGGAAGGAGAGAAGAATGAAACGCGTGTTACGAGGTGGTGTATTCCTGGCTGCCATGCTTTTTGCGGGGGTGACGGTTTTCGAGCAGCATGCTGAAGCGAGAGCCGGCGGCGGGCGCTCCATGGGAAGCCGCGGGTCGCGCAGCTACTCACAGCCCCGCTCGTCCTACAGCTACCCCGGTCAGTCACGTCCGTACGCGGCGCCCGCCACAAGACCGTTCCAGCAGCCACAATCCGGCGGCTTCCTGAGAAGTATGGCTGGGGGGATCATGGGCGGCCTCCTCGGCGGGATGCTCTTCAGCAGCCTCGGCTTTGCCGGAGGGGCAGGGGGCTTCGGGGGGGGCGGAATAGGGGTGATCGAGATCATCCTTTTGGCCGGGATCGGTTACCTCATCTTTCGCATGGTGCGGAAAAAGATGACCCCCGCTACCGCCACTGCTTATGGCGGAACGCAGCGTCGCTCGCCGGAGGTGATCAATTACGGGTACCCGGCTACATCGCACCCCTCCTACGGCGCCGGTGCCGCAGAGACTACGGACAACGCCGACAGCGGGATCGACCAGATCCGCCGCATGGATCCCGGCTTCGACGAAAGCCGCTTCAACGATGCAGCAATGGATATCTTCTTCAAGATTCAGGGTGCCTGGATGAGGCGCGACCTCTCCACCGTGTCGGGGCTGCTGACCGATGAGATGAGGGATGTCCTCGAGACGGATGTGAAGCGTCTGCTGCAGGAGCGGCGGGTGAACAGGCTGGAGCAGATAGCGGTGAGGAAGGTGGAAATAGTGGAGGCGTGGCAGGAGATGGGGCAGGATTACCTCACCACCCTTTTCCAGGCCAACCTCCTCGATTACACGACTGACGAGTCCACCGGCGCCATCGTATCGGGGAGCGCAACCGAGCCGGTGCGCTTCGAGGAGTACTGGACCTTCGTTCGTCCTGTCGGCAACAATCCCTGGCGGCTTACTTCCATCGAGCAGAAGTAGCGTTGAAAGTTGGACATTCCCCCCCTGTCCGCAGGGGGGGGATTTATGGGTGAAAGCACAAAAGCGCTAGCGCACGCTACGAGGCTGCCCCGCTCATCCCGTCTCCACAGGCCCACTCCTACCCCCGTTACGCAGCAACGAAAATCCTCCTTTACCACGCAAAGAAGCTCCTTTTCCCGGTCCTCGACCTCCCGGTCTATTGCCTCCACACAATAGGTTTGTATAAGTAATGAAGCGATGCAGGGAAAAAAAGTAACACAGGTCGCCGGCATATCCTTCTGCACTGGAGAACGGAGGACACGATGCCTACAAACAACGAGGATCTGCACGGAAATGTTCCCGAGAATTGTGCCGTGGCACTCCTGCTCATCGACGTCATCAACGATATGGAGTTTGACGGTGCGGAGGCGCTGGTGGAGCAGGCTGTTCCGATGGCGCGCAGAATCGCGGAATTGAAGCGGCGGGCGAAGGAGGCGTGCATCCCTGCCATCTACGTGAACGACAACTTCGGGCGGTGGAAGTCGGACTTCAGGCTCGTCGTCGAGCATTGCCTGAATGACCACGTCAGGGGAGAGCCGGTTGCTCGCATTCTTCAGCCGGCCGACGATGACTACTTCGTGCTGAAACCGAAGCACTCCGCCTTTTATGCCACCACCCTCGACACGCTCCTGACCTATCTCGGAGCTCGCACCCTTATCCTGACCGGCATTGCCGGCAACATCTGCATCCTCTTCAGCGCAAATGACGCGTACATGCGGGATCTGAACATATTCGTGCCGTCGGACTGCGTGGTATCGAACACGCCAGGGGAGAATGAGCACGCCCTCGAACAGATGCAGAAGGTTCTGAAGGCAGATATCACCCCGTCTCCCGATCTGGACCTCGAGGAGATGCTCAGATGGAGCAGCGAGCAGCAATTGCGACGGTAAGTCAGGAGGTCGATCTTTTACTTTTGAGACGCGGCTGTGAGGTGCCAAGGGAGGGGCGTATGAAGTACCTGTGGATTGTGCTACTGACGGCGCTTTGCTTTGCGGGGTGCAGCACGCCGTCTCAGCCGCGACTCTGGCAGCTCTACGAGAGGGAGCTGAAGGGGGCGAAATATGTCGATCTTACCCATACCATCACTCCGGCC
Source organism: Geomonas sp. RF6 (assembly GCF_021044625.1). Lineage (NCBI taxonomy): Bacteria > Pseudomonadati > Thermodesulfobacteriota > Desulfuromonadia > Geobacterales > Geobacteraceae > Geomonas > Geomonas sp. RF6. Next base: position 3,228,823 of record NZ_CP087999.1, read on the forward strand.
ATACCGGTCTGGGAAGGATTTGCCCCCTCCACCTTCGGGCCGGCCCTCAATCCGAAGAGCGGCGCTCCGTACAGTTGGGAAAAGGACGGGTTCGAGGCGACCCGCTACATGCTGGCAACTGATCAGCTTGGCACCCAGCTCGATCCTCCCGCTCACTGGAACCCGGAGTATCCTGCAATCGATGAGTTGCCGCCGACCTTTGCAGTCCGTCCCCTCGTGGTGATATCGATTGTTGATCAGGTGGAGAGAGATCCCGGCTACACCCTGACGGTGGACGATGTAAAGGGGTGGGAGTCGAGGCACGGGCGGATCCCGGAGGGCTCTGTCGTCTTCGTCCGTTCCGGGTGGTCCGGGTCGTGGCCCGATCCCGCTCTCGCCACTCGCCGCCCCTTTCCGGGGGTATCGCTGGCGGCGCTGAAGTTCCTGCACGAAGAGCGGCACATCCTTTTTCACGGTCACGAGCCGCTCGACACCGACGCGACCCCCAACCTCGAGGGAGAGGCGTGGCTCCTGCAAAACGGCTACACCCAGGCGGAGGGGGTGGCGCATCTCGACCAGGTTCCGGAGAGAGGGGCGCTCGTGGTCATCGGTTTCCCGAAGTTCAAGGGAGGGTTGGGCGGCTATGCCCGGTTCATTGCCATCTGCCCCCCCGACTGGAAATATGGCGTAGCAGCCGGAGAGGTGCCGGAGAGCCCCCTGGCGAAAGCGCCGAAGCCTCTGCATTGGGATGAGAAGCTCGGCGTGCGGGTGAGGTGACAGGCGGGAATGGAACCTCCGCGACCACCGCCGCAACTGTGGCGGCAACTGAAGCTTCAAGTCACTGACACTCTGGTGATAAACCGGAGAGAACATGAAGCGTTCGCTCACAATGTCTTTGCTGCTGTTACTCCTTACGACTGCCACCATCGCGACAGCCCATACAAGAGTGGTGTATCCAGCCTCCGAGTCCCGTGGCGAAACCCGTTTCGACGACCTCATCGAGATCCTCCATACTGCTCTGGACACGACCGTTCCGGACTACGGCCCGTACACCCTGCAATCGAGTCCTTTGGGGATGAACGAGGCGCGGTATCTCGCCGAGTTACGCAAGCCCGCCGGCACGATCAATGTGGCCTGGAGTGGTACCTCCGAACAGAAGGAAAGGGAGTACATCGCGGTGCGGATCCCTCTCAGGAAAGGGATCCTCGGGTATCGCATAGCGTTCATCGCGAAGGACAAGCAGGCGGATGTGGACAGGATCAAGACCGCCAAAGACCTGAAGGGGGTAATCATCGGACAGGGGATCGGATGGGGCGATACCGCCATCTATGCTGCCAATGGAATCCCGGTGGAGACGGCGGGCTACGACAGCCTGTTCAGGCTCTGTGCGGCGAAGCGGATCGACCTCTTTCCCCGCGGGATCAACGAGATCTTCGCAGAATATGCCGCGCGCCGCGATGCCATTCCAAATCTTGCCATCGAGAAGAATTTGCTCATCTACTATCCCTGGCCGTACTACTTCTTCTTCAACAGATCGAACGCCGCTTTGGCAAAACGTGTGGAAGCGGGGCTGAGGAAGATGATCAGGAACGGCTCTTTCGACGCCATCTTCATGAAATACAACAGGGAAGCCATTCTGAAGGCAGATCTGAAACATCGGCGCGTTATCAGACTCGTCAATCCGACCCTTCCAAAGGACACCCCGCTGAACGACCCCACGCTCTGGTTCGACCCCGCTACCATGAAGTGATGTTCCACCGGCTCCTGCCTCTTTACCGAAGGAATCCTTTCCGCTACCAGGAGATGCCGGGGAGCCTCAAATAGACCTTTTCCTTGGCGATCTCCCTGCGGTCGCTCTCACTGACCGTCGCATATTTCTCCACGAGTTTCCGCAGTTCGCCGAGCGGCTTCCAGCAGGCGTCGCACTCGCCGATTTTCACCGCCCCGTCGTCGCTGGCGGAAACGATCTCTCTCCCGCTGGGGCTAAACCGCACGTCGTTTACCCCCTCCGTGTGCCACCGCAACGCAGAGTGCTGGTGCCCTGTTCTCGCGTCCCACACGCATATGGTGTTGTCGGCACTGCCGGTCACCACCATGTCGCCCGCGGGGCTAAAGGAGGCTGATGACAGCGGGGCGATGTGCCCCCCCTTCAGAATGATCGGAGCCCTCCCCGACTCCTCGACCGACCAGATCGTGGCAGTCAGGTCGCTGCTGGCGCTGACGAGTTTTTTGCTGTCTTTGCTGAACTCTAAGGAAAATACGGCGCCATTGTGCGCCCGAAGGGCTTTGGGGGGAGCATACGGGTCCCGCCGGTCCCAGAGGAGGACCGTGTTGCCGTCGGTGGAGGCGACCCACCTGCCGTCAGGACTCATGGCAGCAGTGTTGTGCCCCGTTCCTACTTCCTGCTCGCAGGTGGCGTTCTCTTCGTTGAGGCTCTCTTCTTTCCAGATCTTCACTTTTCCGTCCGCGTCGAGCGTCAGCATTTCCTTCCGCTCGGGATTGAAAGTCGCCATGGTGCAGCGCTTCAGCCATGACGGAGTCCTCTCCTCATGCTTCTCCACATCCCATAGCACTGTCTCGAATCGTGAATCGGCCAAGGCATTGGAGGTCTTCGTCGCTACCAGGTGTTTCCCGTCCCCGCTCCAGGACAGCGAGATGTACTGGTTCTCCCCTTCGCTTCCAAGGCTTGTGCGGGGGTGACCAGATCCGCCAGCCTCGTCGATTCCGATAATGCCGCACCCTCCTTCATCTCCAACGGCAAGGCAGTCTCCGGAGGGATTGTACCTCGCATTGAGTGCCCACTTCTCCGAGAAGGAAAGGAGATGGGGGACCTTGAAGCGCCATACCCGCACCGTTCCATCGTAGCTCCCCGTTATCACACGATCTCCTGCCGGTGTGAAGAGTGCGCGGCTCACGCCATCCCGGTGACCGCGCAGCATTATGGAGCCCAACGTCCGCGTCGACCAGAGACGCGCCGTGCCATCGCTGCTGGCGGTTACCAGGAGGGTGCCGTTGGGGGATACCTCTGCGTCCACGACCCAGCTGTCGTGCCTGCGCCTTTGCTTCCTTTCACTGACCTGCGCTATCCATAGTTTCGCCACCTTGTCGGAGACCGTCAGCACCGGGTAGCTCTGGTCGTCCAGCTTCGCGAACTTCGCCCTGTAAACCGGTCGAAGGTGCTCCAGGACACGCGGAGGCTCTGTTCGCGCAAGTCGCCGGTGCTGCAGATCGAGGTTCCAGACGATGGCCTTCGTATCATCTGAGGCGGTGACCAGTTGTGACGCTGTGGCCGGGTGGAAGGCGATGTCTCTGATCGCTCCTCCCTGCCGCATGGGCGAGCGGTTTTTTTTCCCGTCCATCCGGCCGATCCACGCCCCGCGGTGACCCTCTCGCCAGATAATGGTGGTGCCGTCCTCCTGTCCGCTTGCGAGGTAGCTGCCATCGCTGGAGAAAGCGAGAGCCGTGACGGCTGAACTCCCGGCACCCGCCACTATCTTCGGCGGGGCCGACGGGACTGATGCATCCCAGATGCTGATTTCCCCGAAGGCGCACCCCACCGCCACGTGCCGGTCATCGGGGCTGACGCATACCGCGGACACCGACTGCTCCGGCCCGCACGACAGTTGCTGCGAGCCTCCACCGGCCCGGTACAGTTTCACGTGGGCGATTCCGCCGGGATCTGTTGCATAGGCAACGACCACGGAGTTTTTCGCTGCCAGCCATGCCTTGAAAACGTCTCCCTTGCAATCGACCGGTTTGGCGACCTCTTTGAACCCCGCGTCCAGCAATGTGACGGTGGTGCCTGCCGCCACGACGAGGCGAGTCCCGTCAGGGGAATAGCGCAAATCGCGCACCGGTCCACTGAATGAAAGAATCGGGCTCTCCGTGTGGGCCATTTCCAGCAACGCCAGCGACTGTCGCAGTGCATACTCTGCATTTTCGTTGTCGCTGTCGCGGTGTACGGCGGCGGAGGCGAGCAGGGCGCTGTAGGCGGGATCAAAATTCAACTTCTCCAGGGACTTCCCCGCCAGGTCGTCGGAGGCGGCGCGTCTCAGGATGGCCGCCCCGGCGACGATGACGAGGAGGGCGACGGCGAAGAGAGCCACCCCCCACCGCTGCACCTTCGAGAGCCTCTGCTCGCGGGCCGCCTCCTTGCAACTGAGTTCGAGGAAGCGGTCCATGGACTTCATGGTGGCGGCGCTGTCACCGGAGGCGTACAGCGCCACCCACTCCGGGGTAGGCTGGGTCCTTTCCCGCCATTCTCGCGCCCGCTCCAGGTTGCGCTCCCTCCATAGGCTCCCCTCCTTCGCCTCGTAGAGTCGGGCGGCGTCTGCAACTCTCAATAGCATCGCGCGCGATCTCGCCTCCGCCCCGGCCCACTCCCGCAGCCGCTGCCATTGCCTGATCAGGCTCTCGTGCGAGATGTCAATTACCGGGTTGCTCTCCAGAGAGACCTCCTGGTGCGGCATGAGGAATGCCGTGTCGGGCTGGCGAAAGCGGTCGACGATCTGCGCCACCTGGCTCGGCAAGGCCCCCGTTACCCGGCACAGGTGATCGAAATTGAGAGGCCTCCTCACCTCGATCCCCTCCGAGACCCGCTCGGTGAGTGCGCGGAAGACCTTCTCTGCCACCGGCTGGAGCTCGGCAAGAGACGCATACGCCTGCTCCGCGTGGTTGCAGATCGCTTCCTTCGCGGCACCCACCGCCTCATAATCCTCGAGGTCGATCGCCCTCGCCCCTTCGCACGTCTCGGCCCACCTGTTCCAGGTGCGCGACAGTACGTGCTGCATGACGGGAAGGTCGTCGAAGCTGCTGGAGACATCGTTCAGCAGGCGCTGGACGAGCCGTGGCGCGATGCTGTGACCGCGCAGGAGAACCGGCTCAGTGATCGCCTCCTTGCGCTGGTCCCGGGTCAGTTTCGGCACCAGGTACTGGCCGCGGCTCACCGCCTCGGGGAGGTCGAGAAAGTCGGCGCAGGAGCCGAGCGTCTCGGAGCGCAGGGTGATGATGACGCTTACCGGGGACTGGGGGGTGCGGGCGGCGTTCAGCAGCAGCTTTATGAAGGCCGCCGCCTCGTTCGGGTCTATGAGGTTTCTGAAGCGAAAGATCTCCTCGAACTGGTCGACCACCACCAGCACCCGCGTGCCGGGCTCCAGCCGGGCAAAGCCGACCGCCTCCACAAGGCCAAGCCCCCCGAGCCTGAGCCTGCCGAGGAGCGGGCCGGTGCGCGACTCCTCAGAGCCGCCGCCGAGCCCGATGATCGGTGAGAGCTTCTGCGCCAGGTTGGTGATCGGTTGGTTCCCCGGACGCATCACGGCGCAGCGCCACGTGTTGCCGCCCCCGTCTCCGTCCGCCACGGAGAGCCTGCTCAGCACCCCGGCGCACACAAGGGACGACTTCCCGCACCCTGACGCCCCCGCCACCGCGACGAATCTCTCCGACTGGAGTCGGGCCGCCAGCTCCTCTATCTGCTCTGCGCGCCCAAAGAAGCGGTCCGCCTCCCCCTCGCAGAAGGGGCGCAGCCCCGGGAAGGGGTTTGCCAGTATCAGCTCTTCCGTTGCGGTCATGACACCCCCTCCTTCGGTGCGATGAAGTGGCGAAGCTCTTCCTCGTTGACCCCCGCGGTCGCGATGACCGTCTGAGCCTTCGTGGTGAGGAATGCCTCCTTTTCCGGCGTGTCCGGTGGCGCGGCATACACGCAGAGCCGGCCCCTCCCCGCGAGGGGGGTGACGTCGGGGTGGGAAAGGACCGCGTCCACCCACCCCTCCGTCTGTCCGCCCCAGTAGATGATGCACTTGCTGCAGCGGGCGAGGGTCTTGGCGAGCCCTGCGGGGTCGGCGGGTTCCGCCCCGGCAAAGGCGATGGCCTTCGGATCGACCGCCAGCTTTTCGACAAGGTACTGCTTCATCGGGCGTGTCGTGGCGACATCCCCCTGCTCAACGATCAAGGCGACCTCGGACCCGGCTGCGGCCGCCGGAGGGGACGGGAGCTTCGCGTAGATCTGTGTCTTGAACTCCTCGAGTGTGTCCTCCAGGTACTCCACCCCCTCGTTGGAAAGCTCCTCCTCGATGTAGTCGATGAGCTCCTTTGCCGTGCAGTCCGGGGAGTCGCTACTGCGGATCCACACCAGGGGCATCGGCTTCCCCTTCTTCTTCATCGCGCCCACTGCCAGCTCCAGCTGGAGCCTCGCCCGTGCCGGCACCTCCGTTTCGCAGGAGGCGCCACAGACGAGGTGGACGCAGAGGTCGGCAGCTGCCAAGTGGTCGCTGATCCTTTCCTTGAGGTCCGCGGAGTTCCAGAAGTACTCCCGCTCAGGCACCACCAGGAAGCCGCGCTGCTGCAGGTCCGATCTCAGTTTCTCCCTCTCGTCATGGAGCTCCGGCGCGACCCGTGCCAGGAAGACGGTCCCCACCCTCATCTTGCAGACGTACCCCTTGAGCTCCTCCAGCGCGTCCATCAGGTCCTGGGCGAGGCGCTCCAGGGTCTCCCAGAATTGGGGGGAGGTGCCTTCGGTGCTCCCGGGGCTGTACTCCATGAAGTAGGGGGGGCGCTTGGGGTCCTCCTTGAAGAACTTGTGGTTGTGGCAGGCGGCGATCTCCAGCGGCAACTGCTGGTCCGGCTTCAGCGGCTGCTTGAAAATCGGCACGATCCGCTTCTGCATCGCCTCTGTCGCGCTCTTCGCCTTCCCGAGGAAGCAGTCCATTTCCTTGCAGCAGACATCGGAGTCGAAGTAAGTCCTGGAGATGACGGCAAGGAAGATGGCGGTGGTGTCGAGTGCCGCCATTATCTCTGCACGCCACTGGTCGCCGGCGCGGATCTTCCCTTCGTCCCGCCAGATGGTTACCTCACCGACCAGGTCGAGGAGCCTGGCCCGGAGCTCCTGGCAGAAGGTATCGATCCACCTGTCGTGGGCATCGTTGGAAGTATGCCGGTAGCTAATAAATATGTCGTTCTTGAACTGCGGCACATAGCTCATGATCGACCTCCTGGACTGTAAAAAGACTACAACTGTGTCGCAAGCCCCCTTTGGGAAAGAGGCACGAAGACGCTTGAAAACGGTGGCAATAGCTGCAGAGGGGAGGGGACTTGGATGTGATACTGAGGATGTAGTTGCAGGGGGGGTAACGATTGTTGTGTGGTGAGCTTAAGTCGAGAGATGGGAGGTATGTGTGTTAACATTCTTACCTCTGGCGTCATTATTACTTACATTGTGCGTCGCATCTCCTGTCGAAGCTGATACAGTCCCTTGGTGTTACTGTACGCGGTACGAACAATAGAATAATTTCCTGCTGCACTATGTCAAGGAAGGTGGTGTCATGAATGAAGACCAAAAGTAACAGTGGGAGCCGCATACAGATCGGTTTAATTGACAGCGCAGTCCGCTCCAGTAGACTTCACCGCAGGAAAGGGTGCTCTCGATACCAAGGAGGCAAAGAGTTTATGCGAGTTCAGCTTTTCGGCACCTGCATGATCGATTCCTTCTACCCGGAGGTGGGAGAGGCGACGGTGCAACTCCTGGAGCACTTCGGGGTGGAGGTTGTCTTCCCGAAGGGACAGACCTGTTGCGGGCAACCCGCCTTCAACGCCGGGTATCGCGAGGAAGCGCGGGGTGCTGCAAGACATTTCCTCTCCGTCTTCACCGGCGACGACCCCATCGTTACCCCCTCAGGCTCCTGCGCCGCGATGGTGAAGCACCACTACCCCGAGCTCTTCCGTGATGACCCCCGGCTCGCCGAGAAGGCGGCGCGGGCCGCGGCGAGAGTCTTCGAGATCTCGCAGTTCCTGGTCGGAACGTTGCGGGCGCAGGAAAGGAGCTTCATCGGGAAGGGGCGCATCACCTACCATTCCTCCTGTCATCTGACCCGGATGCTGGGGGTGCGGGAGGAGCCGCTCCTCCTCATCGCCGCATTGAAAGGGGCCGAATTCGTCCCCATGCCGGACGCGACCCGCTGCTGCGGTTTCGGCGGAGTCTTCATGGCAAAGCTGCCGGAGATCTCCTGCGCACTCGCCGAGGAGAAGGCCGATTCCGTCATCGCCACCGGCGCCGACACGGTCACCGGCGGCGACAGCGCGTGCCTGATGACGATAGCGGACGCGCTGAAGCGCCGCGGCAGCACGGTAAAGGCGAAGCACCTCGTGCAACTCCTGGCGGAGGGATTATGAGCGAAGAACAGGGAAGCCTCCATTTCCGCGCCAACTCCGTTGCCTCCATTGCCGATGAGTCGCTGCGCGCCGCGCTCAGAAACGCCGCCGATACCTTCGGCACCAGGCGAACCCTCGCCTTCGGCTCGGTCCCGGACCTGGAGGCGCTGCGCGAGAAGGCCTCGGCGATTCGCATGGAGGTGCTGGACAACCTCCCCGGCTATGTGGACACCTTCGCAGCGAACGCAGCCCGGCAGGGGGCGACGGTGCACCGGGCGAGTGATGCGCAAAGCGCCTGCGACATCGTCGGCTCCATCCTCACCGGGCACGGCATCACCATGGCGGCGAAGGGGAAGTCGATGGTCTCCGAGGAGATAGGGCTTAACCACCACCTGCAGCGGCTGGGGATAGAGGTGGTGGAGACGGATCTCGGGGAATACATCATCCAGCTCGAGGGGGAGACCCCGTCGCACATCATCGTTCCGGCCATTCACAAGAACAGGAAGCAGGTGGGAAAGCTCTTCTCGGAGCGCCTCGGCGTACCGTACACCGAAGACCCGCAGGTCCTGACGAAGACCGCGCGCAAGGTCATGCGCGAGAAGTTCCTGGCGGCGAAGGCGGGGATTTCCGGGGCGAACTTCGCCATAGCCGACACCGGCAGCCTCGTCCTCTTCACCAACGAGGGGAACGGCAGGATGGTGACGAGCCTCCCTCCATTGCACGTTGCCGTCCTCTCCATCGAAAAGATCCTGCCAAAGCTCACCGACCTGCCGACTTTCATCCGCCTCCTGCCGCGCTCGGCGACGGGGCAGGCGATCACCAGCTACGTCTCTCTCATCACCGGGACCCGCAAAGCGGGGGAGGCGACCGGTGCGAAGGAGTTGCACATAGTTCTCGTGGACAACGGCCGCAGCTCCATCGTGAAGGGTGAGTGCCGCGAGATGCTGAAGTGCATCCGCTGCGGCGCCTGCATGAACGTCTGCCCGGTGTACCGGACCGTCGGCGGGCACGCCTACGGCTGGACCTACCCGGGGCCGATGGGTATGGTGCTGACGACCCTTCTCACCGGGATGGAAAACTCCTACCCGCTGGTCGACGCCAGCACGCTGTGCGGCGCCTGCGTCGACGTCTGCCCGGTGCGCATACCGCTGGTGGAACTCATCGTGAAGCTGAGGGAGGAGAGGGTGAGGGACGGTCTCTCCGACAGGAGGGAAAGGATCGGCATGCGCCTCTTCGGCGCGGCGGCCGCCCAGCCTGCGCTCTTTGGATGGGGAGAAAAGCTCTCCCGGCTTCTCTGGCCCGTGATCAAAAAGGTTGGCGGGGAAAAGGTAGCGGGGAGGCTCCCGGAGCCGGCGGCGAGGCCATTTCACAGGAGGATGCCGTGACCCGTGCGGAGATGGTGGCAACTTTCATGGAGAAGGCGGCAGGCGCCGCGGCGGTAGCGATGGAGGTCGCAGATGCCGACGCCCTGCGGGAAGCGATCGCGGCGCTCTTGCCGGCGGCGGGTGCTGTGTACTCTCCCGCTCTCAGCGAGCTGGAGGTGGCGGCGGTGCAGGGTGTGACGCCCCTCGTGGGATATGAGGAGGCGCAGGTTGCGGTGGAGGAGGTTTTTGCGGGGATTGCGGAAACCGGGAGCATAGTGTGCGCCAGCGTGGAGGGGAGGGCCGTGCAGGGAAGCCTCCTCCCCTCGCATCACGTAGCAATCCTCCCCGCGGAGAAGATCTACCGGACGCTCGATGACTTTATCGGGAGCATCGGCACACCGCCGACGAACATGGCAATCATCACCGGCCCCAGCCGTACCGCCGACATCGAGCTCACCCTCGCCATAGGCGTGCACGGGCCGGAGCGGGTGGACATTTTCGTGGTGAACCCACCGGTGCCGTAGACCCGGTCAATGAGGTCCGCCCAGTCGGGGGGCGTGCCGATCCGCCTCATCATCTCCGCCCCGGGGCCCTTTGGCATTTGTAGGCCGGAATAAGCGGTAGCGTTTCCGGCATTCGCTGCCGCGCGGCTGCGTCTGTGGTGGACTGCCGGGAACACCTGGCGGCTTATCCCGGCCTACATGGACGCCTCCTGCTCACCCCACTCCCACCCTGAGAGCGTGCTCGCCTGCGCCTGTGCCGCTGTCCCCTTTCATGGGGAGACAGCTGGAGATGCTATAATTTCTTCTATGGTCCAAACTGCGGGGTTTCGGCAACTTTACAGGGAGCGGGACATGACAGCACAATCCTCTTTGGAAGCAACCAGCAATGACTGGCCGAGCATCCCCTTTGCCGAGTGGAAGGACACCTGCGCCACGCTGCACATGTACACGCAGGTAGTCGGCAAGGTAAGGCTGGTTCAGACGACATGGGTGAACCACTCGTGGCACACGCCGCTGTACGTCACCTCCCGCGGGCTCACGACTTCGCCGATCCCGTACGGGAGCAGAACCTTCGAGATCAACTTCGACTTTATCGAGCATGCGGTCCATATCCTCGCCAGTGACGGCGGGAAAAGGACGATACCTCTGGCGCCGCGTCCGGTGGCGCACTTCTACGAGGAGCTCCTGGCAAGGCTCTCCGAGTTGAACCTTCCGGTGCAGATCAGCACGATCCCGAATGAGGTGGCGGAACCGATTCCCTTTGAAACCGATCGCGTACACGCCTCCTACGAGGCGGAACAGGCCAACCGTTTCTGGCGCGCGCTGGTGCAGATCGATCGGGTCTTCAAGGAGTTTCGCGCCCGCTTTATCGGAAAGTGCAGCCCCGTGCACTTCTTCTGGGGAAGCTTCGACCTCGCCGTCACCCGCTTCTCCGGACGACCCGCGCCGCCGCATCCCGGTGGGATCCCGCATCTCCCGGACTGGGTCACGCGTGAGGCGTACTCCCACGAGGTGAGCAGCTGCGGATTCTGGCCCGGCGGTGAGCTCCTGCCTGAGCCGATCTTTTACTCCTACTCGTACCCGGAGCCGCCGGGATTTTCAGCAGCCCCGGTGCGGCCGGCCGGTGCAGGGTACCATGCGGGATTGAAGGAGTTTGTCCTCCCGTATGAGGAAGTGCGTCGCGCGCCGTCGCCCGACAGCGCTCTCCTCGATTTCCTCCAGACGACCTACGAGGCGGCCGCCGAGTGCGCCCGCTGGGACAGGAACGAGCTGGAGCGTGGCGACTTTCCCCCCGGTGGCAATATCCTCCGTCACCCCTGACATGCCCGACTCCTCCTCCTTGGAAGGTGCCACCATGCCAGATGTCGCCACCAAAGGCCAAATCCCCCCTGTCCCCCCTTCGCAAAGGGGGGGACGTAAGGCCGCGAACGTGGAGCAGATATCCAGTGGCCGCTGCAGGAGAACTCGCGGTCCTGCATAGCCCGGAGTCGCGGGTAATAGGTGTTCGGGGACATAGGTAACACGTGTTCGGCGACATAGGTAACGGGTTCGCGGACATAGGTAACACTTCAACCTGCAGTATTCTCATACTAACCACTGCACGAGACCTCACGTTTCCCCCCTTTGCGAAGGGGGGACAGGGGGGATTTGCTTTTGCCAGGCCATACGTGAAGGGGCCGCGTCCGAACGCCACAGCCGAACCTCTGCACTCTGCGCATTTCCTCACCCATCTCCCGTCTCCATTGCCGCATTGCCTAAAGCATTCCCCCTCCTCTGCCGATATGACGCTGTGCTGCGTCTCCTTTTCTCTCACGGTTCTCCTCCTCCACACCCTCGCCGAGGCAACACGGGAATATCCAGCAGCAAGGAGTTTTGCGAATGACCCACGCCGAGTACCGGAGCGGCATGAGCTGCGGCAGGGAGATCCTCTTCGAGAGCAAACGAGTTTCGCGAGCGCCGGCGTCGGCAAGGGAAGGAGGGGTGCGATGACCCGGGAGTCGGGTGAGAGAGGTAAGGAAGAACTACTCTTCGAGAACGGACTGGCTCGCATCTGCCGTGTACCGCGCCGGGATGGGAGAGGGGCGGTCCTTACGAAGGAGTTCCTCGGTCAGAACGCCCTGCAGCGCCTCTACCACGAACGGCGCATCGTGGAGCGCCTGGGGGCGGTGTCGGGGGTGCCTCGCCTGGTGGAGGGGGAGACGACGGCCCCTGCCACCATCGCCCTGGAGGATACCGTCGCGGTCCCCCTCTCCGCTCTGACCGGTGCTGCGCTCCCGGAGACCTCGCTCCTTCTGGAGATTGCACAGCAGGTCGCCGAGATCCTCGCCGACATCCACGGGGCCGGCGTCGCCCACAAGAACCTCTCCCCGGCGAGCATACTGTGGTCTCCGCTGGAGAAGAGAGTCTTCATCGTCGACTTCAGCCTTGCCACCACCTTTGCAGACGAGCGCCCAAGCTTCGTGCATCACCGCGAGATTGCAGGCTTCCTCCCTTTTCTGGCGCCGGAACAGACCGGGCGGACGGGGCGCGCGGTCGATTACCGTGCGGACCTCTATGCCCTCGGCGCGGTCCTCTATACGCTCTCCACCGGCGCACCCCCTTTTGCCGGGGATGATCCGCTGCAGCTCATCCACGACATCCTGGCAGAGCTTCCGGTCCCCCCATCGGAGCGGAATCCTTCGGTCCCGAGAGGGTTTTCCCGCATCGTGACGCGGCTGATGGAAAAGGAGCCGGACCGCCGCTACCAGAGCGCGCAGGGGGTCGCCTTCGACCTGGTGCGTCTGCGGGAGACGCTCCTGACGGGAAAGACGACGGACTTCCCGCTCAGGGAGCGCGACTTCCCCCTCAGGCTCTCTCCCCCCTCGCGCCTTGTGGGGAGGGATACGGAGATCTCCGCCCTTCACGACGCCTTTGACCTCGCGATGCATGGCCGGGGAGGGTGCCTGGTTATTGCCGGCGCGCCCGGGGTGGGGAAGACCGCGCTCCTGAACGAACTCCGTCCGATCGTTGCCGCCAGGCGCGGCTGGTTTGTGTGCGGCAAGTTCGACCAGTATCGCCGCGATCTGGAGGCGGACGCGGTGCGCCAGTCGATGGGGGCGCTCGGGCGCCTTCTCCTTGCCGAGCCTGAGGCCCAGCTCGCACCGCTGCGTGAAAAGATCCTGCGCGAACACGGAGCCAACGCCGGGATCACAGCTTTCTTTATCCCCGAACTGGGGGCGGTCCTGCGCAGAGCGCCGCAGACCCTCTCGGGGGACGCTCTGCAGAACAAGGACCGCATGGTGCAGAGCGCGCTGGAGGTCTTTCGCGCCGTCGCCTCGCCGGAACGTCCCCTGGTTCTCGTGCTCGATGACCTGCAGTGGGCAGCTCCCACCCCGCTGGGGCTCGTCGATGCCCTGGCGACGGAAAACGTCCCGGGACTCTTCATGGTCTGCGCCTACCGCGACGGGGAGGTGGACGCGCTGCACCCCTTGTCGCCGATGTTGTCACGGTGGGCCGGCTGCGCGACGCCGCCGCGCCTTTTGCACCTGGCGAACCTCCCTCCCCGCGATCTCACCCTTCTTCTGCGCCAGATGCTGCGCCTGGAGAAGGAGGAAGCAGAAGGACTTGCCGCCTCCGTCATCGCGCGCACCGGCGGGAACCCATACCACACGGTGGAAATGATCAACGCCCTGCGGCGCGAGGGGGTCCTGGTGGTGGGGGAGTCGGGGTGGAGCTGGGACGCGGCGGCGATCCGCCGCTATGTCGGAGGTGGCGACCTTCTCGACCTTCTCTCCTCCCGTATCGCGCTCCTGCCGCAGGAGACGCAGGACCTTGTGGAGACGGTGGCCTGCCTCGGCGGAAAGGTGACCGTCCCGCTCCTCGAGGCGGCGACCGCTCTCCGGGGCTCGCAGGTCGAAGAGTACCTGGTGCCGGCACTTGAGGACGGGCTTTTGGTGATCGAGTCGTCGGAGTCGGGGGGCGCGGTGGGGTTCAGGCACGACCGGGTGCAGCAGGCGGCATACGCCCGCATGGAGCACGGGGCGCGCCTTGCGCTGCACCTGTCGCTCGGGAGATCCCTGGCCCCCCTTCCGGAGTTCCTCATCCTGGCGGCGGAGCAGTATCTGGCCGCGCTTCATCTGGTGCAGGATCCGCTGGAGTGCCGGAGGGCGGTGCTGCTCTTTCGGGATGCGGCGGCGAAGACGAAGAACCTCAATTTCACCATTACACAGCGCATCGTTGCGGCGGCTCTGGAACTCCTGCAGAGAATCAACAATCCTGAGGACACCCTTCTCTTTCTCCAGATGGAAAGGGAGTACCACGCGGCATTGTACAGCCTTGCGCGCCTCGACGAGGCGGACGAGGTCTATCGCTCCATCCAAATGCGCTCCCCCGATCCGGTGGAGCTCGCCGGGGCGGCGTGGCTCCAGGTGTGCAGCCTCACCAACAGGGGGCGCGCGGCGGAGGCGGTGGCGCTCGGGCTCGGGGTCCTGCGTACGCTCGGTGTCGCGGTCCCGCAGCAGCACGAACTTTGCGGGGAGATCGAGCGGGGACTGGACCTCCTTGAGAAATGGGGTGCGCAGGCGAGCGTTGCGGAGGACCTGGCGCGAGGCGACGTCGACGACCCGCGCATCCTGGCAATCGCCCGCCTGATCAACCGGATGATTCCCCCCTCCTATTTTAGCGGGCAGGAAGTCACCCCGTGGCTCTTCCTGGTGGCCCAGCGCCTGTGGGTGGAAAACGGCCCATGTGCCGCGCTGATAGGTCCCCTGAGCCACGCGAGCTTTATGACGGTGGCGGTGAGGGAGGACTTCCACACCGGGTACCGAGTGGTGCGACACGCGGTCGCCGTGAGCGAGGCGCGTCGCTACGAGCCCGATACCTCCCAGGCCCTCTTCCTCTTTTCCCTGAGCTCCGGGGTCTGGTTCGAGCCTCTGGAGGAAAGCTTCCGGCTCGCGCAGCGCAGCCACGAGGGGCTCCTGCAGGGGGGCGACCTGCAAAATGCCTGTTTTACCTACTACTCCTCCATTCCCGCCTTCTTCGAGTGTGCAGACACCCTCCTGGAATTCACCTCCATGCTGGAGCCGTGTCTCGCCTTTTCCGCACGCACCGGAAATGCCCAATGCCTGACGGCCTTCAACTACTACCAGGAAGTTGCCGACATGCTGGCTCGAGGTGTGGCGCCAAAGCCGTCGGAGCCGGAAATGAACGGGACCGTCGCGGCGCAGCGCCTCTTCACCCGCGCCATGATGACGGCTCTGCTGGGAAATATGGCGGAGCTCGTGCGGTACGCCGGCGATGCGATGCAGCTCCTCCCTTACCTCGCCGCCTGCTACGTCACGGCACTCTTTCATCTTTTCCAGGGACTGGCGCTGGCTCACAGGATACGGCAGGATGCGGGGGAGGCGCGGGACGCGCTTCTCGCCGAACTCGCGCTCTCCCGCGAATGGTTGGCGCGGCGTGCCGCCGATGCTCCGGAGAACTTCCGGCATCTGGTGCATTTCCTTGACGCGGAGCGGGCGTGGTCTGTTGGGGAGGTGCGACAAGCGTTATGCGCTTTCGAGGAGGCCATGACTGAGGCTGAAATGCGCCGGCGCCCCTGGCACCGCGCGCTCATCACGGAGCGGGCCGCGCTCTGCCACCTGGATCACGGGCTGGAGCGGAGCGGACGGCACCTCCTGTCCGAGGCCCTGTCCCACTACCGCAAGTGGGGAGCCGAGGCGAAGGTGCTGCAACTGGAAGAGCGCTATCCTTTCCTGCGGGCACCCCGTGCCGTGCCGCGGGGGGAGGATTCGCGCTACGGCGTCTCCTCCGATCAGGTGGACATGCTGGCGATCCTGCGCGGCTCGCAGGCCCTCTCCTCCGAGACGAGCCTGGAAAGGGTGCGCGCCCAGGTAGTCGAGCTCCTCGGCGCCATGACCGGCGCCTCCGGAGTCTCCCTGGTGCTCTGGCAGGAGGGGAGCGGATGGTGTCTGCTTCCGGAGGAAGGGGAGGCGCTTCCCCTGGAAGAGGGGGCGCGGGAGCGGATCCTCCCGGTGGCGATATTCCGCTACGTGGAGCGGACCCGGGAGCCGCTCCTCGTGCACGATGTGAAGAGGGATGATCGCTTCGCCTTCGACGGCTACTTCTTCCCGCTGGAGTGCTGCTCGGTCCTTGCCCTTCCGATCCTGAACCAGGGGGTGCTGCGCGCCGTCCTTCTCCTGGAGAACCGCCTGAGCCGCGGCGCCTTCACCGACGAGGGGCTGGACGCGGTGAAGCTTCTCGCCGGACAGCTCGCGGTGTCGCTGGAAAACGCCCTCCTGTACCAGAAGCTGGAGGAACGGGTGCGGCAGCGCACGGCGGAGCTCTCCGCGGCACAAAGCGAGCTCATGGCGACGGCGCGGCAGGCGGGGATGGCGGAGATCGCCACGAACGTCCTGCACAACGTGGGGAACGTGCTAAACAGCGTCAATATCTCTGCCGGGATCGTGATGCATGCCATGGCCTCGTCGAAGTCGCGGGAGCTCGGGAAGACGGTGGAGCTGGTGAAGGAGCACTCGGCGGATCTCCCTCTTTTCCTTTCGCACGATCCGAGGGGGAGGCTCCTCCCGGCGTACCTGGAAAAGCTCTCCCGGGCGCTGGACGAGGAGCAGCGCTCCGTAATGGGGGAGCTGTCGCGCCTGGTGGGGAGTGTGGACCACATAAAGGAGATCGTGGCCGCGCAGCAGTCGTATGCGCGTGGCACGAGCCTCATGGAGCCGACGCGGGTGAGCGACCTCGTGGAGGACGCGCTGCGCATGAACAGCGGTGCGCTGCAGCGTCATCAGGTGACGGTGCTGAAGGATTTTGCGGAAATCCCGTCGGTCCCCCTGGACAAGGCGCGGGTGCTGCAGATTCTCGTGAACCTGATCAGCAACGCGAAGTACGCCATGGACAGCCATCGAACGGAGACTGCTCTGATGACGCTGCGGACGGAGGTCGTGGAAGGGTGCCTGCGGATATCGGTGGCGGACTGCGGGGAGGGGATCGCGCCGGAGAACCTGTTGCGGATCTTCAGCCACGGCTTCACCACCCGCAAGGGTGGGCACGGCTTCGGGCTGCACAGCTGCGCGCTGGCGGCAAAGGAGATGGGGGGGACGCTCACGGCGCACAGCGACGGGGTAGGGCGAGGGGCGGTCTTTACGCTGGAGTTGCCGGTAGCCGCGGCAGTATAGCCTGTGTGTTTTTTGTAGGCCGGAGCATTTTCGGCAGACAGGTCAGACAGGTCAGACAGGTCAGACAGGTGCCGCGTTCTCTTCGGTCAGCTGCACCTTCGCATTCCTGCTCATTTTCTTGATCTCATATTCTCTCCGCGATGCAGAGGACCGCGTGTGTCCTTTTTCACTGTACACGACCCGCAACGGGCGCCTGCCGCGGAAGTACTTCGCGCCCGCGCCGCTGGCGTGCTCGCTGAAGCGCCTTTCCACGTCCGTCGTGATCCCGGTGTAGAGGGAGTCGTCGGAACAGAGGATGATATACACCTGCCATTCTTCCATCACTTGCTCGCCACCTTTCCTACCGGAGCCAGATATACCGCGAACTCCTCATCTCCATCCACACCAAGAAGTTCATCGACAAGGGTCTGGTTGTACGCCGCTATCGCGCATGTGCCGGAGCCGATCGCTTCGCAGGCGAGGTAAAGGTTCTGGCAGACATGCCCGGCATCGATGGCGATGACCTTGTACGACGCCTCCCCATAACGCCACTCCGTGCGGTGTGGGATTGCCGTCCACATGAAGGTCACTGCCGCCTGCCCCGCGAAACGCTGGCCGTGACAGGCAGCGGCAACGCTCGCGGGGAGATTTTCCACGATGCGCACCCTGACCAGGGCGTGCTCCAGTGGCAGGTACCGATATATTCCGCTCTCCAATCCCTCGACCCTCATCACCGCCAGGTACGTCTCGAGCGGGTGACGGCACCCTGCCGACGGGACGGTGCGCAACACGGCGGCTTCGTGCACTTTCGCCCGTACTCCCTGAGTCGCCCAAAGGAGAAATGCCACCTCCTGCAGTGACAGCGGTGCGGAGGTGAAGCTGCGGCGGCTTTCCCTGTTTCCTATCGCGGTCTTCAGCTCGCACGGCGGGATGTCCCATTCTTCCTGCTTCGGGAGGGGAATGACGGAGGAATCGGGCGGCGCCGCTTTCTGAACCGGAGGGGGGAGCGTTCCGCGCGACTGCTCGGTGCCGCGGAAATCGACCTCTTCCCTGATGCGGTCGGTGAGGAAGTACCTGCCGATCTCTGTCGTCAGCGTCGGGTTGTTCTTCATTTCTCACTCCTCTCATTCAGAACCGTTATCGTCCGCAGATTACGCAGATTCACGCAGATTTTCAGAAGCAAAGACAGAAAGCCGGGTTTGAAACTTGTGCGGCGGGGCGCGGCGGAATATTACCCCGTTATCCGGTTGCTGTCCATCTGCTCTACCGCTGTAGGGCTGATCTCATTAAAATTGTTGATTTTACTGTGATGGCGCAGCAGGTTTTACCTTGTTGTTCCGCGCACTTGGCTGGTGCGGTTCGGTGTGCCGAAATGGCCGCCTCTGCCGGCCGGGGGCTGTTGATGTGTCGCGAGGGGCTCCAGTCCGGGGAGGGGGGGGCGGCTTAACTCCGGCGGCTGCTAAAAACCCCTTGACTTCGGCAAATCCTTTTTCATATTATTCACGAATTCTTTAAAGGCCGTGATGAGGAGTAGTAGCCTTCTCCTTCCCCTTGAGAGAGCCGGTGGATGGTGCGAACCGGTGGGGAAGCGGGTGAACTCGCCTCGGAGCCGCCAGGGTGAACGAGACGGTTGCATTGCAGCCGCTTGCTAGCTTTGGCCGACCGCCCGCGTTAAGGGCGCAAAGAGGTCCGCACAACGCGGATGAACGAGGGTGGTACCGCGGAAGCTTTCTAAAGCCTTCGCCCCTTGCTAGGGGCGGAGGCTTTTTTTTATTTGGACCACGACGTGCTGAGGTTCACCTTTTCCTGCGGGAGAGGCATATGGTGGGGGAGGGGCGCCACCTTCTTTGACCTTGGCAGCTTCACCACCCCCGACCGTTGCGGCAACGCAGGGGTATAATGACCATCGTACACAAGGAGGAGCGCATGAAAGAGACGCATCCGAGAACTATCAAGATTTTTGACACCACCCTCAGGGACGGCGAGCAGTCCCCCGGTGCCAGCATGAACATAGAGGAGAAGCTCCGCCTTGCCACACAGCTCCAGAAGCTGAACGTGGACGTCATCGAGGCTGGCTTCCCCATCGCCTCAGAAGGGGACTTCGAGGCGGTGCGCCGCATCGCGGAGACGATCAAGGGGCCGCAGATCGCTGGTCTGTGCCGCGCCGGGTTCAAGGACATCGACCGTGCCTGGGAGGCGCTGAAATCGGCTCAGGAGCGGGCGCGCATCCACACCTTCATCGCGACCTCCGACATCCATATGAAGTACAAGTTGAAGATGTCTCCGGCCGAGGTGCTCGACGCCGCGGTGAAAGGGGTGAAGCGGGCGCGCTCCTATACGAGCAACGTGGAGTTCTCCTGCGAGGATGCGGTGCGCACCGATCTCAAGTTCCTGGCAGAGGTCGTCGAGGCTGTCATCGACGCCGGCGCGGGGGTGGTCAACATCCCCGATACCGTCGGCTACACCATTCCGAATGAGTACTTCAACATCATCAAGTACCTGAAGGACAACGTGAAGAACATCGAGGACGCCGTCATCTCGGTGCACTGCCACAACGACCTCGGCCTCGCCGTGGCGAACTCCATCGCCGCAGTGCAGGCGGGTGCGGGGCAGGTGGAGTGCACCATCAACGGGATCGGCGAGCGCGCCGGCAACTGCTCGCTTGAGGAGTTCGTCATGGCGCTCAGGACCCGCGGCGACATCCTCCCCTTCAAGACGAACATCGTGACCGAGCAGCTCACCCCGGCCAGCCGCCTCCTGACGAACATCACGGGCCTCGTGGTGCAGCCGAACAAGGCGATCGTCGGCGCAAACGCCTTCGCGCACGAGGCGGGAATTCACCAGCACGGCATGCTGATGGACCAGTCGACCTACGAGATCATGACGCCGGAATCGGTGGGGCTCAAAGGGGGAGCGCTGGTGCTCGGGAAGCACTCCGGCAGGCACGCCTTCAAAAAGCGCCTCGAGGAACTCGGGTACGAGCTCAGCGAGGAGAACCTCAACAAGGCATTCACCCGCTTCAAGGCGCTGGCGGACCTTAAAAAAGAGGTGTTCGACGAGGATCTGGACGCCATCGTGGCTGACGAGGTCATGAGGCTGGACGACAAGTTCAAGCTCTCCAACATCACGGTGACCTGTGGCTCCTTCGCGGTGGCGACGGCGACGGTGCAGATGGAGATCGACGGTGAGCAGGTGCGCACTGCGGAGCTCGGCGACGGGCCGGTGGACGCGACTTTCAAGGCGATCCGCAAGCTCACCAGCATGGATGAGCGGCTGGTGCAGTACAACGTCGGCTCCATTACCGGCGGCAGCGACGCCCAGGGGGAAGTCTCCGTTCGCCTCGCCGGCGGCGCCCGCACAGTCGTCGGGCGCGGCTCCTCCACCGACATCATCGAGGCATCGGCAAAGGCTTACATCAACGCCCTCAACCGGCTGCATCTCGCCACCTTCAGGGATGTGGAACCGCTGTAGGTTCCGCTGCTGCCCATCCGCCCGACGTCCCCCCTCCCTTGACGGGAGGGGGCTGGGGGGTGGGTGAAGCTGCCATAACCTTCACTGGCGGCACCTTGTGGTGCAACCACAGGCAAATCCCCCCTGTCCCCCCTTCGCAAAGGGGGGGACGTTGGGCCTTCTGCAGTGCTTCGTGGCAATGTACCCATGCTCCCCCCGGATTCCCGGATGGAGCTTTGCAAATGGGGGGGATAGTAGTCCTTGAGATGCCGGAATGTACTGAGCGGGAGGGGGCGGTGGAGTGATGCTTCTTTGAGGTGACTGACGCGGTTTTCTACATCCGACTGCAGGAAAGAAAAAAGCCCCGCTGGAAATTCCTGCGGGGCCTTTTCGTCAGGAGCCGGGGGGCTTACATCTTCTTGACGTTAGCCGCCTGAAGCCCTTTCGGTCCGTTCGTCACGTCGAAAGTGACCGCTTCCCCTTCGGTGAGGGACTTGAAGCCTTCCCCGGTGATTGCCGAGAAATGAACGAACACGTCCTCGCCGTTCTCCTGCTCGATGAAACCAAAGCCCTTCGCGTCATTGAACCATTTCACTTTACCCTGTGCCATTTTCCCTGCCTCCTTTTGTGCCCTCCGGTCCTCGCCGGATTCTACGTGTGTGCCGTTCTGTCCGGAGAGTCTTCGGCATTGAAAACGACCCAAAGGATAATTGCCTTTGAAGCCTTCCGGTGCTTAAAACACGTCCGTGACCAGCTGTTCGGGAAAAAATTAGCATCGTGTAATACGGTTGTCAAGAAATTATTTATAAAGATTTTTTCGTAGAGCCGCTCCTAGAAGGTGTTTAGCCGCCCTATGAACGCCATGAGGAGCCCGTAATGCTGGTGGTCAAAATGAAGGGAAATTCTCGGCAGGTCTAATAGATCCGGCTCGTCGCTCTCCTCCTGAAGGGGGCCGCTGGCGACGATTCTGGTGCCGGGGACGCGCAGCTCGGGAAACTCGTTTTCCAGGATCTCTATCTGCGTCGGGGTCAGTTCCTTGTTGAGCCTGATTATGAGGAGCCCGTTGACGAAACGGATCGAGTGGTAATTCTTGTAGAACTCCTCGATGACCCGGACCGCCTCCTCGTAGCTCTTGGTGATGGTGAAGATGGAGAAGTCCTCGGCGGAGATGAACCCCTTCACCAGGAGGCGCTCCTTCATGAACCTGAACCACTGCTCCCAGTACCCGTCCTCGTCGTCCACCAGTACGAGCGGCTTCGGCGAGGTCTTCCCTGTCTGTACGAGGGTGAAGACTTCCATCGCCTCGTCCAGTGTGCCGAAGCCGCCGGGAAAGACGGCGATGGCCTCGGTCTCCTTCACGAAGGCAACCTTCCGGTTGAAGAAGTACTTGTAGGTGATGAGGCGCGGATTTTTCAGCATGACCACGTTCGCGCCCTGCTCGAAGGGGAGCCGGATGTTCACCGCAAAGGAGTGCTCGCTCCCTGCGCCTTCGTTTCCCGCCTGCATGATCCCGGGGCCGCCGCCGGTGATGATCATGTACCCCTTCTGCGCGAGGGTGCGGGCGAAATTGACGCACGTCTGGTACATCGGCTCTTCCGGAAGGGTGCGCGCCGAGCCGAAGATGGTGACCTTCTTTCTGTGCCGGTAGGGGGCGAAGACGAGGGTGGTGTAGCGCATCTCTTTCAGGGTGTTGCTGAGGAGCTTCAGGTCGGCGAGATAGTCGGTATCCTGCCCCGCCTTCAGCGCGGCGATGACCATCTCCCGCACCAGGTCCGGATGGTGCACCCCTCCGATCTTGTCCAGGAGCTCGTCAATCAGTGTGTCGATCTCGCCATTTGCTCGGGTGAAACGCAATTGCATCGTCTGAACTCCTGCCTCTGATTTTGGTGCGAGGAAGTATACCATCGGGGCAGTCGCGAGGCAAAGGTTTAATAATATTGAACAATTATTAGTTTGATTTGTCGGGTGCCTTTGGTTTATTGTTGGCGTCAGAATTAATCATCCTATTTCGCTAAAAGGAAAGCGCTTTTTATGGGCATGACTACAGCCGAAAAGATATTTGCCGCCCATCTGGTGGACGAGCCTTTTTCCGGCACGAAGGTGCTGAAAATCGACGTGGTTATGTGCCACGAAATCACCACCCCGATCGCCATCGCGGATCTCGCTGCACGCGGGAAGGACCGCGTTTTCAATCCGGACCGGATCAAGGCCGTCATCGACCACGTCACCCCGAGCAAGGACTCGAAGACCGCCACCCAGGCGAAGATGCTCAGGGACTGGGCGCGGCGCCACGACATCAAGGACTTCTTCGACGTGGGCGCCAACGGCGTGTGCCACGCCCTCTTCCCGGAGAAGGGTTTCATCAGGCCCGGTAACACCGTCATCATGGGCGACTCCCACACCTGCACCCACGGCGCTTTCGGCGCCTTTGCGGCAGGCGTCGGGACGACCGACCTGGAGGTGGGGATCCTGAAAGGGGTCTGCGCCTTCCGCGAGCCGAAGACCATCAGGGTGAACCTGAACGGGACGCTGCCGAAAGGGGTGTACGCGAAGGACGCGATCCTCTACGTCATCGGGCAGCTCGGCGTGAACGGCGCCACCGACCGCGTCCTCGAGTTCGGCGGCCCGATCGTCGAGGCCATGACCATGGAATCGCGCATGACGCTGTGCAACATGGCGATCGAGGCGGGGGGCACCTCCGGTATCTGCATGCCGGATGAGACCACCCTCGAGTACCTCTGGCCCTTCATTTCCGGCGACTATGCATCGAAGGAAGAGGCGCTGCAGGCGTTCAAGGGGTGGTGGTCCGACCCCGACGCCCAGTACGAGCGCGTGCTGAACTTCGATCTTTCAGCGATAGAGCCGTTGTGCACCTACGGCTACAAGCCGGACATGGTAAAGAAGATCAGCGAGATGGTCGGAGAGCCTGTGGACCAGGTCTATCTTGGCTCCTGCACCAACGGCAGGCTGGAAGACCTGCGCATCGCGGCCCAGATCCTCAAGGGGAAGAAGATTGCCCCGACCGTGCGCGGCATCCTCTCGCCGGCCACCCCGCAGGTGTACAAGGACGCCCTGAAGGAAGGGCTGATGGACATCTTCATGGATGCCGGCTTCTGCGTCACCAACCCGACCTGCGGCGCCTGCCTCGGCATGAGCAACGGCGTCCTGGCGGAAGGGGAAGTATGCGCGGCGACCACCAACAGGAACTTCATGGGGCGCATGGGGAAGGGTGGCATGGTTCACCTCCTCTCTCCCGCAACCGCCGCAGCTTCCGCCATCGAGGGGAAACTGGCCGACCCGCGGAAGTACCTGTAGGCAGTTTTGAGGGGACTCTGTCCCCCCCCTGGCCCGCCCGTTCGAGGGTTCGGCGCCAGCGGTTCAGCATTGCATGTGGTGCTGATATGCAATTTCCACAAAAGGGAGAGCTTATATGAAGACTTTTGGCGGCCCGGTACTCTTTCTGGACCGGAGCGACATAAATACCGACGAGATCATTCCGGCGAAGTACCTGACCGAGATCACCAAGGCGGACCTTCGCCCGTACCTGCTGGAAGATCTGAAGCTGGAGGGATTCGACCCCAAGAGTGAGAAGACCCGCAATGCCGGCGTGGTGGTGACGCGCGCGAACTTCGGCTGCGGCTCCTCAAGGGAGCACGCACCGTGGGTGCTGGAGGTAAACGGCATCTCCGTCGTCATCGCGCAGTCCTTTGCGCGCATCTTCAGGCAGAACATGTTCAACTGCGGGATGGTGGCGATCGAGCTGCCCGAGCAGCAGATCGAGGAGCTTTTCGCTTTCGCCGAGTGCCCTGATGCCACGATCACCGTCAATGTGGCAGGGGAGACGCTGAGCATCGTCGGCGGCGGGAAGAAGGCGGAGATCAAGTTCGCTCTCTCCCCCTTTGACAAGGCGCTGGTACTGGCCGGCGGCTGGGTCGATTACGCGGACAGCAAGTACTGATATAGTGGTAGCAGCGAAATAAGCGAAGGCGTAGGCAAGCCATCAGGCAGGCAGGAGACCACAGCGGTTTCCTGCCTGTTCTTTTTTGTGCGGCGGCGCAGAAGCAAAACCTTCTATCCGCAGATCACGCAGATTTTCGCAGATTTTTTAAAAGCAGTTTCTCTATCCGTAGCTTCTGACTTTAATCTGCGGAAATCTGCGTAATCTGCGGACGAAACTGGTCTTGACGGCTACGCTTTACGGCATTTTTTGATTGACTCCGCCTAACGGCTGCAGTTAGTATTCCGGAGTTTCTCCGCTGGCTTACAAAGTTGAGGTTCATGTCTTTATTTCGCTTTTCCATAGGGGCTCTCTTTTCCCTGCTCATAGCAGCGCCGGTTCAGGCCGGTGACGATTCGCACGGAACCATCTTCACCCTCTGGCCTCTCGTCGACTACCGCGAGAGCCCTGCCGAGGGATACCGCAATCTCTCCATTCTTGGCCCGTTCCTGAAGTTCCAGATAAAGGGGGACGAGCGGGTCGATGCGGTGCGACCCTTCTTTTACCGCACCGAGGATGTGAAAGAGGAAAGCTCTTCCACGACCTACCTCTATCCCGTTGCCGCCTCCGACAACTCCCGCGAAGCCGAGAGCTTCGAGGTGTTGAGGCTTTACCAGAAGACGACGTACCGCAAGGACGAGGGGAAGGCGCGCGAGGAAGGGACGACTCTGTTCCCTTTCTATATCTCGGGCAGGTCCGACAAGTACGGCCCCTACCGCGCCGTCGCCCCCTTCTACGGTGACATGTACGAGCGCTTCTGGCGGGACGAGTACCACTTCGTGATGTTCCCGCTCTACGGCCAGACGGTGAAAAAGGGGACGACCAGGACCCACTACCTCTGGCCCATCTTCTCCCGCACTGAAGGGGAAAACGAGAGCGGCTTCGGCGTCTTTCCCCTTTATGGGCAGGAGGCGAAGGAAGGGGTGTACCACAAGAAGTACGTGATGTGGCCCTTCTATCTCGAAGGGGAGAGCGGGCTCGACACGGACAACCCCACGACGAAGAAATTTTATTTCCCCTTCTACGCCGCGACCGATTCGCCGCAAAAGACGAGCCGCAGCTACCTGTGGCCTTTCTTCGGGTACACGGACGACCGCGCAAAGAAGTACCACGAGACTGATTACTTCTACCCCTTCATCCGCACGGTGCGCGGCGAGGGGCGCGATTCCGACGTCTTTCTCCCCTTTTACGCGAAGATCACCACGGGAGAGCGGCAGACTCACTGGTACGGGTGGCCTTTCTACCGGCATGAGGAGTGGCGCTCCAACATCTTCAACCGGGACGAGGACCGCGTGCTCTACTTCCTGTACCGCTCGAGCACGGAGAGCTGGCCCAAGGACGGCAGCAGCCGCGAGCGCTCCGCTCTGTGGCCGCTCTATCTCTACACGCGCACGCCGCAGGGGGTCTCCTCCTTCTCCTTCCCGGCACCGGTGGAGTCGATACTGGACCGCGAGGGGATAGAGAGGAACTGGGCGCCGCTGTGGCGCATCTACCAGAGAAAGTGGGACGGCAACGGACATTCGGCCTCGAGCTTTATGTGGAATCTTTTTTGGCATGAGCGGCGCGGCGAGGATCTCGCCTACGAGGTCTTCCCGCTGATCCGCTACAACTCCGAGAAATCGGGGAAAGACCTGAAGCTCCTGAAGGGGGTTGTCAGGTATAAAAGCAATGGACCGGAACGGGAGTTTTCCCTCTTCTGGCTGCCAGGCGTGAAATGGGGGGCGAAGTGACGAGATTCCTCGAGGCGCTGGGGAAGAGGGTGCTTTACTTCCACCAGATTCTGGGGGAGATGCTCTTGCTCCAGGGGCGCATCTTCTACTACTTCCGCGAGGCGCCGCGCAACATTCCGAGCATCCTCACGCAGATGTCGATCATCGGCTTCGAGACCTTGCCGGTCGCCTCTGTCATGGCGTTCTTCGTCGGGATGGTCCTCGCCCTGCAGACCGGTGTCGAGCTGGAGAAGTACGGCGGGCAGAACATCATCGGTGCCATCGTGGGGCACTCGATGGTGCGCGAGCTCGGTCCGGTCATGACGAGCTTTCTGGTGGCCGGCCGTGTCGGTTCCGCGATGGCGGCGGAGCTCGGGGTCATGACGGTGTACGAGGAGATAGACGCGCTGCGCACTCTCGATATCGACCCTGTGCGCTATCTGGCGATGCCGCGTTTCATCGCGTGCATCATCTGCGTCCCGGCGCTCGTCATCTACTCCGACTTCGTGGGGATCATCGGCGGGGCGATCATCAGCAACCTGCACCCCCACATTTTCGTCTCCTACTCCACCTACTACGACAGTCTCACTGCCGCGCTGAAGATGCGGGAGATAGGGACCGGTCTCACCAAGGCGGTCTGCTTCGGCTCCATCGTGGCCCTCGTCGCCTGTTATGTCGGCTTCGCCACGTCGGGAGGGGCGCGCGGGATCGGGCAGGCGACCACCAGGTCGGTGGTTCTTTCCTTCATGCTCATCCTCGTTGCCGATTATTTTCTGACCAGGGCCCTCATGTAGCGTCCGCGCACCGTTCGGCGGAGGCGCCCCGCGCCCTGTTTCTTTTGGAGGTTTTCACACCATGGCTCTCTCGGTGGAAAAAAAGGTCGGATTCTTCTTTATCTGCGGGTTTCTCATACTCGGCATACTCCTGGAGGTTGGCGAGAAGTGGAATCCCTTTGAAAAGCACATTGCCTATCACACCTATCTCTCCAGCATCACGGGGCTGAAGATCGGCGATCCGGTGCGTCTGGCCGGCGTCGACGTCGGGCGAATCACCGATATCAGCGTCCTCTCCGACAAGATCAAGATCGATTTCGAGGTGAAACCCGGAACGGCCATCAAGACCGACTCCGTCGCCATGCTGCGTCTCACCAACCTCCTCGGCGGCCAGTTCCTCGGCCTATCCTTCGGTACCCCCACCGCCCCCGTTTTGCCGGAGGGGGGGACTGTGCGGGGAAAAGACGTGGCCAACATCGACGTCATCGTGGACAACGTGAGCGATCTAACGAAGGACACGAAGGTCCTCATCAACAACCTGAACCGCAACCAGGACGAGGTGCTGCACAAAATATCCGCCATCCTCGACGAAAACCGCGGCGGCCTGAAGGGGACGATCTCCAACATAAACAGCATCACCTCGAAGCTCGACCGCGGCGACGGCTCCCTCGCCATGCTCCTGAACGACCGCAGTCTCTACGACGACGCAAGCAGCGCCGTTACCAGCCTGAAGCTCGTTTCCGGCAAGATCGAGAGGGGTGAGGGGACAATCGGAAAACTGGTGAACGACGATGCCCTCTATCGCGACGTGCAGGGGCTCCTGGCGCAGCTCAAGCCGGGGGTGGCGGATCTCAGCGCGGGCATGAAGGATTTCCGCGACATCACCGGGAAGATCAACAAGGGTGAGGGGACTGTCGGCAAGCTCGTCAACGACGAGGGGCTGTACAACGACGCGCGCGAGGCGACGAAGAACATAAAGGAGCTGACAGTGAAGATCAACTCCGGCCAGGGGACGCTCGGGAAGCTGGTGAACGAGGACCAGCTGTACCGCGACACCACGGCGACGCTGAAGAAGGCGGAGAAGGCGATGGAAGGTCTTGGCGACGCAGGCCCGATTTCTGTTCTTGGATCCATTGTGGGGACGCTCTTTTAGTAAAGCGGATGCGTGCGGCGATCGCCATTCCCCTCCATCTGAAAGGTTCATCCGGGGAATCCTGGAACTCAGCGCAGCCGATCCTCTTCCGTTGACGGGAGGGGACGCTAGTGGCGCGGCGCTGGAGCACAGGCTTCCCAGCCTGTAGCCGCAGCGCCAGCCGCGTGGTCTGTGGCGGCTGCGCCGCCATCGCAGGCAAGATGCCTACGCTCCAGCGCGGGGGCACCCGGATTCTCTGTAGCGCCTTCCCCGGAATTCCCGGAAGAACCTTTGCCGGGGACTCCCGTTTCTGCCGGTTACTTTTACGCAAGCAGCACGCGGATCAGACGGATTATTGGGATGGGCGCGGACAGGGCGTAATGCTTGATCCTGCTCTGCCCGTCGATCCGCGCGACCCGCGTCACGACTTGCGTTTCTTTGTTTCAGGAGGTAGGTAGTGTCTGACTTTTTGGACATAGCAGTTGGCACTCTGACAATGCGCCCGTATGTGTGGGCATTTTTCGCCGCGTACCTCGTGGCCGCCGTGCTGCACCTGGGGTGGCGCAAGACGATCTGGTTCACCGTCGTCGGCTACCTCATCGCCTTTGCCTCCGAGTACTCATCCATCAACAGCGGCTTTCCGTACGGCTGGTACTACTATATAGATGCTACCAAGGGAAAGGAGCTGTGGATCGCAGGGGTTCCGTTCTTCGACTCCCTCTCCTACGTCTTTCTCGCCTATTGCAGCTATGCGACGGCACTCCTGGTCCTCGCACCGGTGAAGAAGGTACGCGGAGACCTCATCTCCCTGGAAACCGGCGCCATCAGGCGTTCCTTCTCAGCCCTTCTCCTCGGATCCCTCTTCCAGGTATTCCTGGACATCGTGACCGACCCGGTCGCGCTGCAGGGAAACCGCTGGTTCCTCGGGCAGATCTACGGTTACCGCGAGGTGGGGGCACACTTTGGCGTCCCGCTGAGCAACTACCTCGGCTGGTGGCTGGTAAGCGCGGTGATGATCGCTGCGCTGCAGGTCATCGACCGCGTCATCGGAAAGAGGGAGGCCCGTCGGGAGAAGCGCCCTGCCGGGATCAAGGCAGCACCGTACCGCTCCCTTTACGCCCCCTTTCTGTATCTCTGCGTCATCGCCTTCAACCTCAGCGTCACCTTCTACATCGGCGAGCATCTCATGGCTCTGACCGGTATCTTCATCTTCACCCTGCCGGTGGTGATGACGCTCGTACTGCTGGTGAACAAGATCAACCGTTACCGCCGCGAAGATCTCGCCGCCCATCTCGCCGAGTTCCCCTGGTCCCCCGCCTCCTCCGAAACGGGAAAGGTCCGCCTGTAGCTACTGTGCGGAGGGTGTCCATGTAGGCCGGGATAAGCCGCAGGCGTTCCCGGCAGTCCACCACCGACCCACGCGCACCAGCGAATGCCGGAAACGCTGCCGCTTATTCCGGCCTACAAGGTCCGCGCCTCCAACACTTCCGAAATCCCCGCCTCTTATATTCCCGATGGACCTTCGCAAAGAAGATCTGGACGAACATCTCGCAGAAATCCCCTGGTCCCCCGCCTCGTCCGAAACGGGAAAGGTCCGCCTGTAGCTACTGTGCGGAGGGTGCAGTGCCATCAAGCGAGCAGGAGCCCTGGCGTCCCCTCCCTTTGAAGGGGAGGGACAGGGTGGGGATGGGGGCGAGCCTCAGGCGTCAATGTAGGCCGGGATAAGCCGCAGGCGTTCCCGGCAGTCCACCACCGACGCACGCGCACCAGCGAATGCCGGAAACGCTGCCGCTTATTCCGGCCTACAAGTGCCAGCGCCTCCAACACTTCCGGAATCCCCCCTGTCCCCCCTTCGCAAAGGGGGGAACGTTAGGCCCATATCTCGGTTTCCACGGCATTCCCGGAAGGCACGAAAAAAGGCCGGAGTCATTGCGACCCGGCCTTTCCTGTACCGTCCTCCTTCCGCTCGCACTATTCCGGCAGCGTGAAGTAGAAGGTCGCCCCGCGTCCCGGATGCGACTCCGCCCAGACCCTGCCGCCGTGCTTCTTCACGATCCTCTCCACCGTGGCCAGCCCGATCCCGTGCCCGCGGAAGGCGTCGGCTCCCGGCAGCCTCTGGAATGGCTGGAAGAGCTTCTCCACGTGCGCCATGTCGAAGCCTATCCCGTTGTCACTCACGAAAAATGTGTCCTCTCCTGCCACGATCTTTCTGCCGAACTCGATGATAGTGCTTTCCCTTTCTCCACTGTACTTCCAGGCGTTCCCGAGGAGATTTTCGAGGACCACGGTGACGAGCCCTTCGTCGCAGGTGGCCACCACCCCCTCCTGTACCTTCACCTCGACCCGGCGTTCCGGGGCTTCGAGCCTCAGCCGTGTCAATACCGCCTTTGCGTGTCCAGAGAGGTCCACCGTCTCGCGGCGCAGCTCGCTCTTGGTGAGGCGGGAAAACCTCAGCATGGCGTCGATCAGATCGTTCATGCGCAGGGCGGCGCGGTAGATCTGCTTCACGTACTCGCTGCACGACTCACTCATCTCGTTGCCGCACTCCATGGGGATCCCCTGGCTGTAGCCGCAGATGACATTCAACGGCTGGCGCAGGTCGTGTGACACCGAATAGTTGAAGGCCTCCAGTTGGGCGTTTACCTCCTCAAGGTCGGCAGCCCGCGCCTCGAGGGCGGAATTGAGCCGCTCCACCTCTTCCTGTGCCGCGATGCGGTCGGTGATGTCGATGGCGACTCCGCACAGCTGCACCGGCGGGCCGTCAGATCCCGGCACGCCGAATCTGCTCACCAGGAAGTGGTGGTCCCTTCCGTCGTGGAGCGGCAGCGTCTCGATCGTCCTGATGCCACCCTCCGCGAGGACGCGCTTCTCCTTCTCCCCGAAAAGGCGCGCCATGTCCTGCCCGAAGATCTCCTCGTCCGTCTTCCCCTGCAACGTGGCCATCGGCACCGAAATCGTCCTCTCCACCTCCGGATTGACGTAGAGGTAATGACCCCCGGGGTCCTTCATCCAGGCCGCGGCGGGGAGGTGCTCCATGAAGGAGGCGAGGCGCTGCTCGCTTTGGTGCCGCGCCTCTTCCGCGAGCTTTCGCTCGGTTATGTCGAGATGGGCGATGACTGCGCCGCCGAAATGGTTGGTGGGACGAAGGACGTGCATGAGGTACCACCGCTTCTCGTCCGGCGAGTCGCACGGGTACTCCAGCTCGAAATGGTCGCGGTCTCCGGAAAGCACAGACTCGATCCCCTCCAGGGCCTCGCGTGCCAGCGGGTCCGCCTCGTCGGCAGCTTTTCGACAGACGGAGAGATAGTTTACCCCCACCCCGATTCCGGCCCTTCCGGTCGCACCGTTCGCCTCCGCAAAGCGCAGCCACGGCCGGTTGATGTCCAGAATGGTGGCATCTTTGTCTATAACCGCGATGTGTGCGGGGAGAGAATCGAGGATGCCTTGCTTGAAGCTCTCCGCCTGCCGCCTGTCTGTGATGTCCTGCACAGTCCCGAGGCGGGCGGCCGTTTCGCAGCTCTCGCAGGGGAGGGAGTCGATGAGCACCTGCACCTCGGCGAACGTGTCACCTGTTTTCACCTTTGCCTCGAAATGGCGGGACCGGTCGCCCAGGACATCCTTCCTCACCCCTTCGATCTCTTCCTTTTGGAAGTGCGTCTCGAGAAATTCCTCAAGGGATGGTGTGCCGAGTGCCGGATCGCGGCGAAAGATCTGGAACATCCCTTCCGACCAGGTGAGCTTGCTGCGCACCCTGTCATAGTGAAAGTACCCCCACTTGCCGATCTTCTCCGCCATTCTCAAGCAGGAGTCACTTTCCATCAGCGCCTTGAAAAGACGGGCCGTCTGCAGCGCGAACGATACGGAACCGTGCAGCTTCGCCGCGAAATCTTTCTGAAGCTCGGTAAATTCCACCAGGCGCGAGTGGTAGTGGAACGAGAGGCTTCCTATCACCTCCCCCTTCACGATGAGCGGGAATTCGAGCAGGGAGCGGATATCCAGCATCGCCATGAGTTGCGGCTGAGAGGAGCTGCCATGACGGGTGTGGCAGATGGTGACGATCTCTCCTGCCTGAGCGGACATTTCCGTTTTTCTCACCTCGTCGCTTCTGAAAACCCTCCCGACCAGCGTCTGCGACAGCTTGTGCACGTAGCGCACGTGCCAATCCTCACCCTCCTTCAGGAAAAGGATGGCAGATTCCGCGCCGAGCGCGTCGTTTGCAGCGGCGATGACCTTCCGGAAGATTTCGTCGGTGTCGAGATTGGAGTAGATCATCCTGTCGATACGATTGATGGCCTCGCCGAGATGCTTCGCCTCTGTCAGCTTTTCACGCAGGGCGCAAAGATCCCTCTGCGCTGCGGCATTGTGCTGGGCAGTGGCAAGGGCGTCGGAAACCTTCAGTGCATAATCCTTCTCCAACTGGCTGAACGTTCTGGGGGCGGTGTGGAAGTGGTAGGAGAGGGCGGCGACAATCCCGTCCTCGTGCAGAACCGGCACAGCCATGAGAGATCGAATGCCGTACTCCTGCATGAGGGCGTTGTTGGCGCGCATATCGGTGCAGGCATCCTCTATCAGCACCGCTTTCCGGGCCATAACAGCGAGCGCCGCATGGGGGAGCTCCTCGTCCGAAAAGGTTGCCGTCTCGTGCGCCTGAGGCAGGTGGTACCCCCGGCTGACGACCCACTGCTCTCCCTCGCGCCGGAAGAGGGCGGCGGAGTCGCTTCCGAGAGCTTGTGCGCTCGCTGTGACGACGCATGTCATCACATCGCCAACGTCATTGGCTTTGGCGGCAAATATCAGTATCTCGTTGAGGCTGCTGAGAAGGTCGAAGGCGCGTCTGCTTTCGTCGGTGGAGTCTGATGCGGTCATGTATACATCCTTGTAAACATGTAAGTACGTGCACCGCCCACTTCATAACCGAAGGACTTTGCTCCCATTATACCTCATAATTATTGGGCTATTAACCTTCAGCGTGATGACACTATATGTGTTGAAAAGAGAGCTGTGACTAACGGAGGAAGTGCTAGAGTTCAGCAAAAAAGGTATGGAGGAGAATTTGGAAAATGCTTCTGATTCATCATCGGCCTGTCGTCTCTACAGTGTCAGTGGTATAGGACCTTCTCTTTCTACCATTAATTAGGGATTACGTTAAACTGCGTAGTGCAGCTAGTACTTTAATGTCTGCGGCTTCCTCTGCTGCTGTCGCAACGCTCTTAATGAGTTTAAAGCCCCACGCTTCACGAAATCCTATATACCTTGAAGATATGGAGCCGTTGTCATAGAATTAATAATATTACATAGGTAAAAGGTGCTTCGTTTTTCAGTATTTGCGTGCGGACTTTAATGCGCAAGGGGAGACGGTCGTGGATAAAAAGAGTTTCCTTTGGGGTGACTCACGACGGGAGAAGTCGCCATCCGGCAGGGTGGAGGACGAAAAGGTCATTCCTGTCGTGGAAGAGGAGTTGCGGGTAGGGAAAAGAGTGGTGGAAGACGGTGTTACCCGGGTCAAAAAGGTTGTTCATGAACGGGAAGAGACCGTGGATATGCCCCTTCTGAAGGAACAGGTGCATGTCGAGCGGGTGCCGATAAATGCGGTGATTGACGCACCGGTCGGGATCAGGCAGGAGGGTGACGTGACGGTGGTCCCTCTGATCGAGGAGGTTCTGGTGGTTGAGAAAAAGCTCCTCCTGAAGGAAGAGCTCCATATCACCAAGGAGCAGACCACCGTAAGGCAACCTCAGACAGAGGTGCTGAAGAGTGAGCAGGCGATTGTGGAGCATGTTGATGAACCTCGAAAGAAGTAACCGTGCTGCAGGGAGCTTGGGCACGGCGGCAATCCGCCACACAGCAAGGAGGATTTAGCATATGGCAAAGACAGTCGTAGGCTTGATGGACAGCATGAGACAGGCTGAACTGGTCGTGCGCGACCTGGAGAGCAGCGGATTCGATAGAGGCTCCATAAACCTGGTAGGGAGCCATCGCGGTGGGACGACGGGAACAACCGGCGACGTGCACGAACTGAAGGATGAGAAAAAGAGCGCCACGGCGGAAGGGGCTGCGACAGGCGCCGGTGCGGGCGCGGCGGTCGGCGGGCTGGCAGGGTTTGTTGCAGGACTCACCGCTCTCACCATTCCCGGGATCGGACCTGCGCTCGCCCTCGGGCCTCTGGGTGCGGCCCTTGCTGGAGCCGGCATCGGTGCGGTGGCAGGCGGGGGTATCGGTGCCCTGATGAAGATGGGGGTGCCGGAGAAGGATGCCCATTACTATATGGAAGGTGTCAAGAGGGGGGGCGTCCTCGTGACGGTAACGTGCCCCGAAGACAGGGTCGATCACGCGGCGAACATCATGCAGAAGCATGGCGCGATCGACATAGACAGGACCGCGGAGCACTGGAAGAAGGAGGGGTGGACCGGCTTCCAGACCGAAGGGCACCGCGACGAGACGATCCACAGGACCGGCACGACGCGCGCCGAAGGGGTTGAGCGCACCGAAGGAATTGAGCGGGGCAGGGAAGATGTCCGGCTTTCGGAACGGGCCAACGAGGAGATTTCGCCGCGTCTGAAACAGGATATGGCTGATGAGCGCAGGGAGGGGCTGAACATCAGTCGCGACACCGCCCTTCCGGAGCGTGAGCGGAGCGACATGACCGGCCGCACCGGGCAGGAGCGGACCGAGATGACCGGCCGCACGGGGCAGGAGAGGGTTATTCCTGTAACCGAGGAGCAGGTCAAAGTCGGGAAACGTGAAGTCCCCGAGGGGATGGTGCGGGTGTACAGCCACATTGAATCCGTCCCCATCCAGGAGAATGTGTCGCTGCGCGAAGAGCACGCGAAGGTGGAGCGCCGGCCGGTGGATCGTCCGATTTCCGGAAGCGAGCGTGATGCCTTCAAGGAGGCGTCGGTAGAGGTTCGTGAAATGAGGGAAGAGCCCGTGGTATCGAAAGAGGCACGGGTGAAGGAAGAGGTGCTGGTAGGGAAGGAAACGAGCCAGCGGATGGAGACTGTCAGCGAAACGGCACGCCAGACGAGGGTAGACGTGGACCGCAGCGGCGAGGGGCGGCAGCACGGCATGGCCGCCACAGGGCTCAATGCCGAGGACGAGGATTTCCGCAGGCATTACCAGAGCATGTACGGCGGCAAGGGTGACTTTGAAGCGTACCGCTCCGCCTATCATTATGCCGATGAAGATAAAGAGGCTGCCCGCTTCCAAGGACGGGATTGGTCGGAGGTGGAAGAAGACCTGCACCGCTCGTGGGACAGGAATCATCCTGCCGGCAGCTGGGCGCAGTTTAAGGAAGCGATCCGCTACGGGTGGAACAAGAAGCGTCACATCTAGCAGGTGACCTGCCAGGAGCACCGTCCCTGGTCAAGGAGGAGTAAATGCCAAAGGTGTATCCGACTCCAACTGGAACGGAGAAGGGCGGCACGGAGCATAAGGACACCGGAGTGAAGAAGACGTTTGGTGTCTATGACAAGCCCGCGCGGACTTCTTCACCGGCGATGATAGCCGCCGTGGTAATCGCGGCGATAGTAATTTTCCTTGTAATAATGATGCTGATGCGGCAGTAGGAAGGGAGTTTAGCTCCCGAAACTGCAATAGAAATCGGCAAGGCGCCGTCGCTCGAAAGGGCGCGGGCTTTGCCGATTTTCTTGTTATCAGGGTGATTCCGGGAGAGCATTGGTGCCTGTGCTCCAGCGCGTGCCGGCTCCCGAATCACGCGCCTCTCGTTCCGAAGCTCCAGCTTTGGAACGGGCTTGCCCGCGAGGCTCTGCCTCGCCACCTACGCCATTACCGTTATCCGCTGACGCGGATGCAAAGCCGGAGCTTCGCATCCAGGGTGCGTCCCCAAGGTGGACCTTGGGAACGAGTATCTAGTCGCCTCCATCTCGCTACGGATACTCCTCCAGAAAATCCATCTCCTTGTGAAAAGTCTCCTGAAGCCTCCAGAGGGAGAAGAGCGCAACTGCCATGCAGATCGCCCCGACGCACCAGGCCCCCCTCTCCAGCCCCATGCTCTGCCGGAAGAGCTGAAAGAGCATCGTTATGGGGATCACCATGCCGCGCACGAAATTCGGCACGGTGGTGGCGACGGTGGCTCGAAGATTGGTGCCGAATTGCTCCGCCGCTATCGTCACGAAGATCGCCCAGTACCCGCTGGCGAAGCCGAGAAAGGTGCAGATCGCGTAGAAGCTCGACGCTTCAGCCCCCCCCGCCATGAAATACCCCACCACCCCCATTACCGTCAGCCCAAGGAAAATGAGGACGACGCGGCGACGGCTCTTCAGGAGCTGGCTCAGCACTCCGCTTGCGACATCCCCGAACACCAGACCCAGGTAGCAGTACATGACGGCATTTCCTGCGCTGATGCTCCCCCTGATGCCGAGGGCCTTCGCGAATTCCGGGGAGAAGGTGATGAGGATGCCGACGACAAACCAGGTGGGGACGCCGATCATGATGGAGTGGAAGAAGCGGCCAAAGCGGTCGGTGCTGGTAAAGAGCGACAGAAAGTCGCCACGCCGCACGGCGCTCTCCTCCAAGCCGCGAAACATCCCGCTCTCTGCGACCTTGAGGCGCAGGACCAGCAGGAGGAGCCCCAGCACGCCGCCGATGACGAAGGCGCTGCGCCAGTCGAACTGCTTCGCTATGAAGTTCGCGAGGATTGCTCCGGATACCCCGACGGACGCGACGATCATCGTCCCGTACCCGCGCATCGTCTTTCGCAGCACCTCGCTTACCAGGGTGATCCCCGCGCCGAGCTCTCCGGCAAGGCCGACGCCGGCGAGGAAGCGCAGGCAGGCGTAGGAGGGGAGGGTATGGACCATTGCATTGCCGAGATTGGCAAGGGAGTAGAGGCAGATGGAGCCAAACATGATCTTCAGCCGCCCCTTGCGGTCTCCGAGGACACCCCAGAGTATCCCTCCCATGAGCATCCCGGCCATCTGCATGTTCAACAGGAAGACGCCGCGGTTGATGAGCTCCTGCCCGGTAAGCCCGAGGTCCTTCAGGCTTTCGACCCGGATGATGCTGAAAAGGACCAGGTCGTAGATGTCCACGAAGTATCCTAGGGCGGCCACGATGACCGGCATGCTGAAAATCTGCGCTGCCACTTCTCGCGGGGTGTGGCGATCGGTCATGCAGTTCTCCTTCGGGAAAGTGTGCGGCATCTTATTTACTTTCCGATGCGATGTCAATGAAGGGGCCTGCCTGTTGACGGCAAAACCGACGGACCGCAAAGACGCAAAGGACGCAAAGGACGCAAAGGACGCAAAGGGAAACGCGCCGCAACGGGGGGAAGAGATCGGTTGTAATGCTTAAAGAGTGTCTCGCTCTTTGCCGCTTATCCTCAAGCTGACAGTCAGGACGATTCGTCTTCGCTATTACAAACCGCTGCACTACTGTATCAATTCGGTCTGCCGAATTTCTCTGCAACTTGTCTCTTTCACAGGGATCCTTCCTCCCTATTTCACTCTTTCTCTAATTATGTCGCCATACTACATCTTTACTTTTGCCGGTTTCTTTTCACTCAACTGCTATACTTTTTCTAGAAAAGACGGGGATAACGAAAAGCCATGCCGTTCGCGAGGACGGTGCGGAAAGCCGTAAGGGTCTCACGAAGACAGCCAGGCTGCCGAAACATCCATCCGGATCAACGGCCCTGGCTTTGTCTTTTGAAGCCATGCCGATATCCTCTGTATTTGACGGGTAGAATGCCCAAGTGAGGCCTTATGACTCTTGTCATCAAAGTCGTAGGTAGTGAAGACAATCAGAGGTGGGATGATTTTGTGACTGCGAGCCCAAACGGCTCCATCTATCACCACTCCGCATGGCGCACCGTTCTGGAGACGACATACGGCTACCGCCCCCTCTACCTGGCTCTGGAGCACACGGGATCGCGGGAGTTCCACGGCGTGTACCCCTTCATGCTGGTGCAGAGCAGGTTCACCGGCGACCGGCTGGTGTCGTTGCCGTTCACGTCGTTCTGTCCCCCCCTTGTCCCGCACGATGCGGTGGCGGACATGGTGCGCTACAACCTGCAGAAAAACCCGGAGATTCAGTATCTCGAGCTGAAGTCGGGAGACCCTTTGCACGACGTGCCTGACTTTTTGGTCGAGCACTGCAGCCACGTCACGCACATGCTCGACCTGCGCCCCGGGGAATCGAAGGTGTACCAGAAGTTTCATTCCACCAGCATCCGGCAGAGGATCCGCCGGGCCGAGAAGAACGGTTTCCGCGTGCGCCTTGCAAAGGATGTGGAGGACCTGAAAGGCTTCTACCGGTTGCACATCGGCATCCGGAAGAAACACGGGCTCCCTCCCCACCCCTTCAAGTTCTTCCGCAACATGTGGCATGAGCTGGCGCCCAGGAACCTCCTCTTCGTTCCGCTGCTCGAGTACCAGGGGAGGGTGATCGCCGCCGCCTTCACCCTCAAGTTCAGGGACACCTTCACCTACGAGTACAGCGCGTCCGATGAGGCGTACCTCAACCTCTCACCCAACCAGATGCTCATCTGGGAGGTGATCAAGATCGCCTGCAGCGAAGGGGCCAGCTACTTCGACTTCGGCAGGTCGTCCCTCGACAACCCTTCGCTCATCGAGTTCAAGGAGCGCTGGGGGGCGGAGAAGCTGGCGCTGTCGTACTACTACTATCCGAAGATGAACAAGGTCGGTATGGAAGGAAGTCTCGGGCGCCGCATCCTGAACCGCGCCAACCGCATCCTGCCGAGGGCGTTGCTGCAGATGGAAGGGGAGCTTGTCTACCGGCACCTGGGGTAGCAGGAGAGTGTGACGCCGAGACAGCCAAAACGAGGAGGATTACCGTGAACCAGACATCCAGCAGGGGGGGGGCGCGAGGTCGCCTGACTCTCCCTATTTTACCCCGGCGCCATCATGCCCTGCTCGGGGGGACGGTCGACTATGACGACTGCCTCTGCGCGGTGCAGCATCTGCTCGATCCGCGAAAGCTCGTGCAGGGAGAGTCGCTCGCGCGCTACGAGACGGAGTTTGCCCGCACCATCGGGGTAAAGTACGGCATAAGCTTTTCCAGCGGACGCGTCGGTCTCTACGGCCTGTTGCGCGCGCTCGGAGTAGAGACGGAAGACGAGGTCCTGCTCCAGGCTCCGACGCATATAGTGGTGGCAAATGCCATCCGCTACACCGGCGCGACCCCGATCTATGTCGACTGCCTGCCGCAGAACTACAACATGGACATGGCCGACGCGGAGCGAAAGGTCACCCCCCGCTGCAAGGTACTCCTGCTGCAGCACACCTTCGGGATACCGGCACAGCTTACCGAGGCGCAGGAGTTTGCCAGGCGCCACGGCCTCGTGCTCATCGAGGACTGCGTGCACGCCCTCGGCTCGCGTTTCAACGGCAGGCCGGTGGGGAGTTTCGGGCGGGCCGCCTTCTTCAGTACTGAGGAGACGAAGACAATCTCCACCACCATGGGGGGGATGGTGGTGACGGACGATCCGCAGCTGGCGGAAAAGATGCGGGAATTTCAGGCGGAATGCGCCCCTCCACCACCTGCGCTGGCAGCGCGCTACCTGGTGAAGCTCCTCATGTACTTTGTTCTGGGGCACCCGTGGATCCACTACTACAGCCGTGCCACCTATGAGCTGCTCGGCAAGCGCCTGCCATTGCCGAGGCCGACGGTGCGCGATGAGCTCCTCGGGCTGAAACCGTGGCGCTACGAGCAGAGGCTGAGCAACGCGCAGGCGGCAGTGGGACTGTGCCAGCTGGCCGACCTCGGCCGAATCGTCGCGCACCGCCGCAGCATCTCGGAGTATTACCACGGGGCGCTTGGCGCACTCGGGTACGCGGTGCCGGTACTCCCTGCGGGGGCGGAACCTGCCTATGTGCGCTTTCCGGTATGGGTGGCGGACCGGGCCCAGCTGGTGCGGCTTTCCACCTCGCGCCTCGTGCTCGGCACCTGGTTCACCTCCGTCCTTGAAGAGGCGATGACCCCGGAGTGCGGTGGCTATATCAAAGGCTCCTGCCCCAATGCGGAGGAGGCGGCGAGGCACCTGGTGAACCTCCCCACCCATCCGCGCATCACGGCGGCCGATGCCCGTGACCTCGTCGCGCTCTTCCGGAGCGAGGCGATGGCGCAGGCAATACCCGTTGTGCCGGTTTCTCAACTGAAGGGGGGAAATGAGGAGAGAGTGCCGCGACGGGTGAGTGAGCCGCGCGCCCACTCCCCTTTCCTGTAGGGAGTGGCGATGCCGTATTGACAGGCGGGACTATTCTGCGGGGGGAGCACTCTCCTCCCGCTCGGGCAACGGCACGAGTATGAAATTGTCGTCGTGGGTTGCATGAAAGAGGGCGAAGAGGGTGCCCTCTTTCTCTATCTGGTCCACGACTTCCGCGACCCGAATTCCCAGCGCTTCCGCGTACTCCTTTGGAGGAACCATTACATACCCTTCGTGGTGCAGCTTCGCGGCCACGGACGAAAAAGACAGCCACGACTCCAGCTCCATCACGTTTTCCTGAGGCCCTCGCATCACATACTGCCCGAAGTCATACCTGCTATCCAGCCGCATTGCGGACGTCCTGATCTGTTCCAGAGTGAACTTCATGAGGCTCCTCCGGTGCCTGCCCCTCCGAGGCAAGATGGAACGGGGGGGCGGGGGCATTTCTTGGTAACCACCTGAAAAAGTGTAGCACCAGACGGTGCTTTCTTCACTGGGAGAGGCGTGAGCTGCAGCAGTAATCCAGGTGGGCGCGCACAGATGGTGGCGTGTGCGGCAGGTGCGTGCGGGATTTTGAAAGTGTGGAGCTTGAAAAGCTGGAGCCGGCGGGAGGACTTGAACACCCCATCTGCTGAATACCATTCAGCCGTTCTACCAATTGAACTACACCGGCTTGAGAAGATCTACCAAGGGAAGGTTTGT
Source organism: Geomonas sp. RF6 (assembly GCF_021044625.1). Classification (NCBI taxonomy): domain Bacteria; kingdom Pseudomonadati; phylum Thermodesulfobacteriota; class Desulfuromonadia; order Geobacterales; family Geobacteraceae; genus Geomonas; species Geomonas sp. RF6. Next base: position 3,269,906 of record NZ_CP087999.1, read on the forward strand.
TGCAACGTTCAGACAAAACTGATGATACCCGATCCTGGATAGATGGCAACTCAGGCAAAAAAAATCGTGTCGAAACTCTACTGGGCCTTCTCGTTGATCTGCACGAAGTCGTCTTCGGTCGTTGCTTTCTTGAAGTTCCTGATCCCGCTGCCGAGGGCTTGCCCCAACTGCGGGATCTTCCCGGGTCCTACGACGATGAGGGCTATGACTGCGATAATTATGAGTTCCGGCATTCCTAATCCGAACATGGTGTTCTCCGCTTGTCTCGAGTGTATGGTGTATGAAATGTAGGCCGGAATAAGCGCAAGCGTTTCCGGCATTACCTGGGCAGCCGCTCCCCCTCCACCAGGAAGAGGGAGCAGCTGCGCCGTCCTTACCCGGTTATCTTCTTGTACAGGTCGTTCCCCTTGTCATCGACGAGGATGAAGGCGGGGAAGTCGACCACCTCGATCTTCCACACCGACTCCATCCCCAGCTCCGGATAATCAAGACATTCCACCTTTCTGATGTTCTCCTTCGCGAGAATCGCGGCGGGACCGCCGATGGAACCGAGGTAGAACCCGCCGTTCTTTTTGCACGCGTCGGTCACCTGCTTGCTGCGGTTTCCTTTGGCGATCATGATCATGGAGCCGCCGTTTGCCTGGAGAAGCTCCACGTAGGAGTCCATGCGGCCGGCGGTGGTGGGGCCGAAGGAGCCGGAGGCGTACCCCTGCGGCGTCTTCGCGGGGCCCGCGTAGTAGATCGGGTGCTTTGTCAGATACTCCGGGAGACCCAGCCCCTTGTCGAGCCTCTCCTTGAACTTGGTGTGGGCGATGTCGCGCGCCACGATGACCGTGCCGGAGAGGGAGAGGCGCGTGCCGACCGGGTACTTGCTGATCTGCGCGAGGACCTCTTTCATCGGCGCATTCACGTCGATCTTCACGCCGTCGTCCGTTTTCATCCGAGCGGAGATGGGAAGGAAGCGCCCCGGGTTACGCTCCAGTTCCTCGAGCCAGATCCCATTGCGGTCGATCTTCGCCTTGACGTTTCGGTCAGCCGAGCAGGAGACCCCCATGCCGATCGGGCAGGAGGCGCCGTGGCGCGGCAGGCGTATGACCCGCACGTCGAGGGCGAAGTACTTGCCGCCGAACTGTGCGCCGTACCCGCATTTGTAGGCGGCCTGCAGGAGCTTTTTCTCGAGCTCCAGATCCCTGAATGCCTGGCCGGCCTTGTTGCCGGAGGTGGGGAGAGTGTCCAGGTACTTCGTGGAGGCGAGCTTCACAGTCTTCAGACACGCTTCAGCGGAGGTGCCGCCGACGACGAAGGCGAGGTGGTACGGAGGGCACGCCGCGGTGCCGAGACTCTTCATCTTTTCTACCAGGAACTTCTCCAGGCTCGCGGGGTTCAGCACTGCCTTCGTCTCCTGGAAGAGCATCGTCTTGTTAGCCGAGCCACCCCCTTTGGCCACGAAGAGGAACTTGTACTCCATCCCGGTCGTCGCCATGACGTCGATCTGGGCCGGGAGGTTCACGCCGTTGTTGATCTCCTCGTACATGTCGAGCGGGATGGTCTGGGAGTAGCGCAGGTCCTCCTCGGTATATGTCTTGTACACACCGGCGGAAAGGAAGTGCTCGTCGCTGCCGGCTACCAGCACTCGCTGCCCTTTCTTCGCGAAGATGGTGGCGGTGCCGGTGTCCTGACAGATCGGGAGACGGAACTGCGCCGCGACCTCGGCGTTGCGCAGCATCGTCGTCGCCACATAACGGTCGTTGTCGGAAGCCTCGGGATCGGAGAGGATGGCCGCGACCTGCTCCAGGTGAGCGGGCCTGAGGAGGAAGCTGACGTCCTTCATGGCGGCGTTGGCAAGGAAGGTCAGCCCCTTCGGGTCGATCTGCAACATCTCCTTGCCGTTCACCTTGGTGACGGATACGTACTTGTCGGTGAGGAGCGTGTATTTCGTCTTGTCCGGCCCCAGGGGGTAAGGGTCCTGGACCTTGAAGGCGGGGGCCTTGCGGTCACCCTTGGTAGGCGCAACGACCGGCTCTGTTTCCAGCTCTTCGGACGCCCCCTCTGCATTGATCCTGTTGACTCCCATCAGCGCTGCTGCCGAAAGCGCCGAAACGGTTGCACTTTTCTTCAGAAAATCCCTTCTGCTAACCGACATCTACTGCCTCCTTCTCTCCTTGGTAAGTTGACTGTCCTTTGAAGTTGTCTCGACCGATTCTGCCGGGAACGCTCCGCTTATCCCGGCCTACATGTTTTTCCGTCTGTGATGTCGCCCGCGCCGCGCTGGAGCGCAGGCATCTTGCCTGCGATGGCTGCGAAGCAGCCACACGTCCCGCCCATCGGACGCCGGGGAGCTACGTTTTCTCCCTGAGCATAGACAATGCCGTCTCTGTTTATTTTGCTAAGTGGTTGAAATCGAAGATTCTTTGCGCTGCAGGCGGGTTGGCTGCCGCATGGAAGGCCGATAGCCACCGGTTATGACAGCCAAAAGGAGAGTTGCCGTGAGATGCAAAAAATGCAGTGACTTCAACATGATGCGCCGCGGCATAACCGCGGGTTATAGCTATAGCCTTTTGTCATACGGAATCCTGAAAGCGCTCTCGCGGCCCTCGGCTGCCTCCCAGGGGTTCCGAGGGAGCGTGGGGTACATTGCCACGAAGCACTGCAGTAGGCCTAACGTTCCCCCCTTTGCGAAGGGGGGGACGCGAGGCCTCGTGCGGCCCTTCATTGGAACATAATACGGCTTCCCCGAAATTGTCGGATGAGCCTTCGCAAAGGGGGGACGTAATAGCCTCGCCTACTCCTTTGAGGGCACACAATCCCCTTGGTTTCTGCAATTCAGGAAGAACCTTTGCGATTGACTCTGCGCGGGCAGAAGGTGTATCAAGCAGGTAAGATGTCTCGACTGCGCCACATTTTGCTCCCCGCAACTGCCCCCTTGGCCGCCATCCTTCTGGCGGTCGCACTCCTCCTTCATGCCGGCTTCGCCCATGCTGCCACCGCCGACGCGAGCTCGCAGCCGGTCGTCATCGGGGGGGATCGCTCCTACCCTCCGTACGAATTCCTGGACCGCGACGGGAAGCCCGCGGGGTACAACGTGGAGCTTTCCAGGGCGATCGCCGAGGTCATGGGGATGCAGATCGAGTTTCGCCTCGGCAGCTGGTCCGATGCGCGCGACGCCCTGCGAGACGGAAGGGTCGACGTCCTCCAGGGAATCTCCTTTTCCCAGGAGCGCTCGCGCGAGATAGACTTCTCCATCCCCCATGCGGTCATCAACCACGCCGTCTTTGCCCGCCGCGGTGCGCCCCCCATATCGTCCCTCGACGATCTCGCGGGGAAGGAGGTGGCGCTGCATCGTGGCGGCATCATGCACGACCAGCTGGTTCACTCCGGCTTTCGCGGCACCATGCGCCTCACCGACACCCCCGCCGACGCCCTGCGTCTTGCCGCCTCCGGCCGCTGCGATTACGCCCTCGTCGCTATCCTCCCCGGGATGTACCTCATCCGCCAGCTCAAGCTCACCAATCTGACTCCGATGGTGCGAAACATTGCGGCGCAGAAGTACTGCTATGGCGTGTTGAAGGGGCGCTCGGAGCTCCTGTCAAGGTTCAACGAGGGGCTGGCCATCCTGAAGCAGACGGGGCAGTACGACGCCATCCAGGCTAAATGGCTCGGTGTGCTGGAGCCGAAGACGACCGATTGGCGCACGGTGGCAAAGTACGCGGCGGTGGTGGTCGTCCCTCTCCTGATCCTTCTCGGGGCGATAGCGCTCTGGACCCGCACGCTGCACCGGCAGGTGGCGCTGCGCACCGCGGACCTCACCCGCGAGGTGGCCGAGCGGCGGCGGGCGGAGGAGGATCTGAGGGTGAACCAGCAGCAGCTCGTGCAGGCGGACAAGATGGCGGCGCTCGGGGTCCTCGTCTCCGGCGTCGCCCACGAGATCAACAACCCCACGGGACTCATCCTCCTGGAGACGCCGAAGCTGAAGCGCTTCTTTGCGGACGCCTCCCGCATTCTCGAGCGCTACTACGAGGAAAACGGCGATTTCCGCTGCGGCGGGATTCCCTACTCGCGCATGAGGGAGATCGTCCCGGAGAGCCTGGACAAGCTGCAGGAGTCGGGGAAGCGGATAAAACGGATCGTCAGCGACCTGAAGGATTTCGCACGGCACGACGACCGGGCGGGAGAGGAACTGGTGGACCTCAATGAGGCGGCGGGCGCCGCCGTGCGTCTCGTGGAGCACGAGATCCGCAAGGCCACCACCGCCTTTACTGCCCGCTACGGCGAAAGGCTCCCGAGGTTTCGCGGCAGCACACAGCGCATCGAGCAGGTCATCGTGAACCTGATCCTGAATGCCTGCCAGGCGCTCCCCGCGCCGGACCGGGCCATCGAGCTCACGACCCGGTACGATCAGGGAGTCGGCGTGACCCTCACGCTGCGCGACGAGGGGAACGGCGTTGCGCCGGAGAACCTGTCGCGGCTCACCGATCCCTTCTTCACCACGAAACGGGAGTGGGGGGGGACGGGGCTCGGCCTCTCCGTTTCCGCCGGGATAGTGAAGGAGCACGGCGGCACTCTTTCCTTCAAGTCGACCCCCGGCAGCGGCACCACGGTCGCGATGATTATTCCGGCTTTCCGTGAGGAGGAGCTATGACAGATACCCTTTATCCCGATTTCGATGTTCTTCTCGTCGACGACGAGCCCGCCTGGACCGGCTCCCTTGCGCTCTCCCTTGAATCGTGCGCGGGGATCAACCGCATCGTCCCCTGCAACGACAGCAGGGAGGTGAGCGCCATCCTGGAGCGGGGGACGGTCGGCGTCGTCCTGCTCGATCTCACCATGCCTCACCTCTCCGGCGAGGACCTCCTCGAGCTGATCGCGGAGCGGCATCCGGAAATCTGCACCATCGTCCTTAGCGGGCTCGACCAGATCGAGACGGTCGTGCGCTGCATGCAGCGCGGGGCCTTCGACTATTTCGTGAAGACGGATGAGGAGGACAGGATCGTGGCGGGGGTGCTGCGCGCGGTGCGCATGCAGGAGCTGCAGCGCGACCACCGGGAGATGGCGAGCCGCCTCAGCGCACCGGCGGTGCGGCACCCCGAGGTATTCGCCGACATCGTGACGAAGGACCCGGCGATGCACGCGCTCTTCTCCTATGTGGAGGCGGTGGCCCACAGCCCCCAGCCGCTCCTCATCACGGGCGAGACGGGGGTCGGGAAGGAGCTCTTTGCCCGTGCCGCGCACCGGCTGAGCGGCTGCAAGGGAAAGCTGGTGACAGTGAACGTGGCGGGTCTTGATGACACCGTCTTTGCCGACACCCTTTTCGGGCACCTGCGCGGAGCCTTTACCGGCGCGGAGCAGGCGCGTCGCGGCATGGTGGAGGAAGCAGCCGGCGGCACGCTCTTTTTGGACGAGATCGGCGACCTCAGCATCCCCTCCCAGGTGAAGCTCCTGCGGCTCCTGCAGGAGGGTGAATATTTCCCTCTCGGGGCGGACCTGCCGAAGCGGCTCAAGGCGCGCGTCATCGTCGCCACACACCATGATCTCGCCTCCAGGGAGGCTGCCGGCACCTTCCGCCGAGACCTCTTTTATCGGCTGCGTACCCACCATGTGCAGGTGCCCCCCCTGCGGGAGCGGAAGGGGGATCTCCCGCTGCTCCTGGACCACTTCCTGGCGCAGGCCGCCCACGAGCTGGGAAAGAAGAAGCCGACACCGCCGCGGGAACTCCCGCAGCTTCTTTCGGTGTACAACTTCCCCGGTAACGTGAGGGAACTGAAGGCGATGGTGTACGACGCGGTGAGCCTGCACCGCGACCGCGTGCTCTCCATGGACTCCTTCGCGAAGGTGCTGGAGCGCCGGGAGGGAGGGGCGGTCCCCCCCGCGGCATCGGAACGGCAGAATCCGTTCGCAGGGTTCGACGAGCTCCCCACCTTCAGCGATGCCGCGGCATTTCTGGTGCAGGAGGCGCTGCACCGGGCGAAGGGAAACCAGACCCTCGCGGCGCGCCTCCTCGGCATCTCACAGCCGGCACTCAACAAGCGACTGAAGCAGCTTCGCAGCTGAAAGGGGTATGAGCGGAGGTTATACGATACCTTCCGGTTATACCTGCCGTTTTCCGCCCGCAGCGCGGCTTGCCGCGCCCGCCCCCCTTTTGCCATAACCTCCGGTTATCCCCCTTTTCTTTCCGTCGCGACCTTCTCATCCCGCCAAAGCCTTGTAGAATTTAGGACTTATTCCCCCCATTAAATTTTGGCACTCCAAATGCTCATAAGCGGCGTGAACTTCACACGCAGAGGACGTGCTTGCGTCCGCTGCCATAAGGGAATAGGGAAGAGCGGTCCAAAACTGGTCCACGAAAGGAGAAAAAAATGAGAAGGTTCAGGCTGGGTTTACTGATGGCGGCGGTGCTGATGGTGATGTCGGCGACCGCACTCTGGGCGGCGGAGGGGAAGGGGTCCCTCGTGGAACTGCACAAGGGGAAGGCGAAATGCGCGGACTGCCACGGCAGCGGCAAGAAGATCGCCGTGGACGATTCGGAGGCATCGGTAAACAAGGGGTGCATCGGCTGTCACGGGACGCTGGAGGAAATGGGGAAGCACTCCAAGGAAGAGGTGAACCCCCACAGATCACATCTCGGTGAGATCAACTGTACCGCCTGCCACCACGGGCACACCGCATCGTACGTGTACTGCCTCAATTGCCACTCCTTCGACATGAAGATCCCCGCTGGCGGAGCAAAGGCGGCCGAGAAGGCGCCCGCAAAGCAGAAGGGGAAGATGCGCACGGAGAAGGCGGATGTCGTGGTCATAGGCGCTGGTGCGGCCGGCTTCACCACGGCGATCACTGCGCATGACGCAGGGGCGAAGGTCGTCATCATCGAGAAGCAGCCGATCACCGGCGGAAACAGCATGCTGGCGGCCGGCGGGATGAACGCCGCCGAGACTGTCTTCCAGAAGAAGAAGGGGATCAAGGACTCGGTGGAGCTCATGTACAAGGACACCATGGTGGGCGGCGGTGAGCTGAACGATCCTGCCCTTGCGATGATCCTCGCCAAGAACTCCGCCTCCTCTGTCGACTGGCTCACCAGCCTCGGCGCGGATCTGAGCGACGTGGGGCGCATGGGGGGCGCGAGTGTCGACCGCACCCACCGCCCGAAAGGTGGTTCGGCGGTCGGCGCCCACATCATCAACGTGCTGCGCAAGAATGCGGCTGACCGCAAGATCGACATCCGGATGAACAGCAAGGTCGTAAAGATCGTGGAAGACGCCAAGGGGAACGTCACCGGTGTGGTCGTGGAAGGCAAGCACAGCGGCCCCTACACCATCAACGCGAAAGCGGTCGTCATCACCGCCGGCGGCTTCTCCGCCAACCCCGAGCGCGTCGCCTACTACCGTCCGGAGTACAAGGGGATGACCACCTCCAACCAGCCGGGCGCGACCGGTGACGGCATCGACCTCGGCACTGCCGTCGGTGCCGATGTGAAGGACATGAAGGAGATCCAGATCCACCCGACCGTCGCTGCCGGCAGCCGCATCCTCATCACCGAGGCGGTACGCGGCAACGGCGCAATCCTCGTCAACCAGGAAGGGAAGCGCTTCGTAAACGAGCTCACCACCCGCGACAAGGCTTCCGCCGCTATCCTCGCGCAGACCGGGAAATCTGCATATCTCGTCTTCGACGAAGGTGTGCGCCAGAGCCTCAAGCAGATCGACGGCTACTTCCATCTCGACCTGGTGCAGCAAGGGGCGACCGTGAGGGGTCTCGCTGCTGCTCTGAAGGTGCCGGCGGATGCGCTGGAGGCGACGATCGCGAACTACAACAAGGCAGTGGAGACGAAGACCGACGCAGAGTTCAAGCGTCCGGACATGCCGCGCCCCCTGAAGACGCCGAAGTACTATGCCATCGCGGTGAAGCCGGGCGTCCACTACACCATGGGGGGGCTGAAGATCACCACCGAGAGCGAAGTCGTGGCGAAAGACGGCAAGCCCATTCCCGGTCTTTTCGCAGCGGGTGAGGGGACCGGCGGCGTGCATGGCAAAAACCGCCTCGGCGGCAACTCCATCTCGCAGACCGTCACCTTCGGCAGAATCGCCGGCGCAAGCGCGGTGAAGTGCGTGAAGGGTGTGAAGTAGCAGGCAGGTAGGTTCGAAAGGGTGGAGCGGGTGGGGGACTCCCGATGGTTGTCCCTCACCCGCTCCCGACCTGGCTCCATGAGGCACTGTCGCCCTCGCGTCCCTCCCCTTTCAAGGGGGAGGACAGGAGGGGGATGGGGGCTTGTATGCCGGAATAAGCGCAGCGTTTCCGGCACAAGATGCTCAAGGTTCGGTGCAGCATGATGAGAAATAAAGAATTCCGCATCTTCTGGACCGGGCAGACGATCTCCTGGCTGGGGGGGGGGACCCAGTCGGTCGCCCAGGGGTGGCTCGTGTGGACCCTCACCAGGTCTCCCGCTCAGCTGGCGCTCACCGCCATCATGGTGTCGCTGCCGGCTCTCCTTTTTTCCCTTCTCGGCGGCGTCACGGCCGATCGCCTCAGCAAGCGCACCCTCCTCATAGCCACTCAGACGGCGTCGACCATTCCCGCCCTTCTTCTTGGGCTCCTCACCATGTACGGTCGGATCAGCGCCTCCGGCATTCTCGTGCTCGCCTTCGTACAGGGGATGCTGAACGCATTCGATATCCCGGCACGCCAGGCGTATCTGGCGGAGCTCGTTCCCCGCGACCGGCTCTGCCGCGCAGTGGCTCTCAACTCAGTCTCCTTCAATGCGACACGCATGCTGGGGCCTGCCATTGCCGGCTGCACCATTGCGGCGTTCGGCACGGCCCCCTGCTTCTTCATAAATGGCGCGAGCTTCCTCATCGGCGTCGGCACTCTCCTTCTGCTCCCGCCGAGCCCGCAGTCGTGGAGGCCTGAGCTCTCCAGGGTCGGCCTGCCGCTTCGGGACCTGCGTGACGGGCTTTTCTTTGTCCTGAAGGAAAGGGAGATCAGGCGCGCGTTGCTCCTGGTCGTACTGGTAAGCCTTTTGTGCATCCCATTTGTGCCGCTTCTCCCGGTCTTTGCGGAGGGGTTGCGGGTGGGGGCACAAGGACTGGGGATAATGTCGGCGTGCGCCGGGAGCGGGTCCCTTGTGGCGGCCCTCGCCCTGGCTGCACGGAAAGAAAGGAATGGTATGAGGGGGGGAGCAGCGGTGGCCGGGATGGTCTTTGCCGCCGCCCTCTTTCTCTTCGCGGGCTCCCGTGACTATCGCCTCTGCCTCGGGACCCTCGTTGTCGCCGGCGCAGGCGTCGTCGTTTTTCTCGCGCACATCAACGCCTTTGTCCAGCAGGCAGCACCGTCGTCTCTGCGGGGGAGAGTGATGGGGGCATATACCTTTGCGCTCCTCGGGATGGCGCCGGTGGGGAGTGCCCTCATGGGGTGGCTGGCTTCGAGACTGGGGGCTTCAGGCGCTCTCTCGCTGACTTCCACCATCTGTCTCGCAGCCCTCATGCTCTTCTCTTTTCCCTCCGCTCCCCTCCCGGAGGAGCCTTCTCCTGAGGTACCGGTTACCACCAGGCTCTAGTTGCGCTTCCCCCTGATCCCTTCGATGTCGATCCGGAACGCTTTCGTCCGTGCTCCCAGGTCATCGATGTACTTCAGCCTCTCCGCCTCGCTCTTCTTCGGAAAGTACTTCGCCAGGAGCCCTTCCAGCGCCATCTGCTTTTCATCGGCGACCGCCTCGGATGCCTTCCCCGCGACAATGACACTCTCATAGCGTGTGGAGAACTTCTCGAGCGCCACCTCGGTCTTTCCGACGACGCAAAACGAGACCCGCGGCTCCGCGGCCAGGTTTTCCAGCTTGTGCCCCTCCACCGCGCAGTGGAAGTAGATGGCGCCGCCCCTTACGAAGTAATTGAGCGGGACGCCGTACGGCGCTCCGTCGGCCCCGACGGTAGATAGTACACCGTACACTCCCCGCTCCAGCAGCTCTTTTGCGTCGGCCTCGCTGATCTCCCTCTCCTTGCGGCGCACTTCCCTTTGCATGACAGAACCTCCTGGCTGGCAATAGTGGCTTCGAGCGCGGGATTGTACTTCCTTTATGAACGGAAGACAAGCTGGATCGGCGGGATGTGAAACAGCGGAGGCGAACAGGGGAGGGTGGGAAGGTGCTACAGAATCAGCCACCCTCCGCGCGTCATACAGTTGATTTCGAAGGGTCCCACTCTTCGAGCTCCACTGGTTCCAATGGTGCTTCGTATTTCACCACCGTGTTTCTAAGACCACGAAAGAGATCTTCCATGTCTGCTACATAAGGTACGACCTTGAGAACTGGACGACCTCGGTCTGTTATCACTACTTCTTCGCCAGTCTGCTCGACCAGCCGAAAGTAATTCAGTGAGCGGGACCAAAACTTTAGTTTTGAAACCGTCTTCATCATGCACCTCCTTCTAAGGACCATGGTAGCAGGCTGAGAAGAAGAGGAGGAGGTCAAAGTAATTAGTAAGGCCTCAGTAGGAGGCGTAAACCGCCGTCCACGGGTGGAACTTCGCCGGGGGGGAAGCGGATTTCGCCCTCAAGAATCTCTTCACCCTTGCCGATTGTAATTCGTGAAGGCTAATGCGAGGCGGCTAAGGTAGTCCCGAAGTCACAGCCGGGGCTGACGTCCCACTTTTAACGCGACGGCGGAAACGGAGAAAAGTGAGGGAACGATATATGAAAGAGGGAAACGACAGTTACCTCGAGGATCTGCGCACCGCATGGGTGAATGGAGGTAATCCACGCCCCCTGATCGAGGAACTCCTTCGGCTGAAAAGGATGGAGGAGGCAGGGGCGCTGGCGCGGCTGGCACTTGATGCCGCCGACTGCCCGGATCGTGCCGCGATCGAGAAGCTGCTGGAGCAGACAGGGGCTCCCCCTCCGGGGTGGGCGGACGCGGTGGTGGACTTTTCCCGGAACCCGACGGCCGAGAAGTGGGATGCCCTTATGTACTTCACTCCGCAGGAGGTCCTCTACGAGCGCACTAGGAACACGCTGCGCATGCTACGCCGGCTCGGGACCGATGCAAACACACTCTTTCGCTGTGCAACGCGAGATGCGACCTTTCCTGAGGCATTCGAACTTGTCGAGTCCGGTGAGGTCGATCCGGAGACAGTCCTTGAGCGGGCCGCTAAGGCGCCGCCCCAGACGAAGGGGCTGTGGCTTGGGCTGGCAGCCGAGGCTGCCTTTGCTCGTGGGGATGAACTGGGGACCGTCAGGTTCCTGAAGATGGCCTGTGATCATGCGGTCAAAGGGGTGGGGCCGGAGATGAGCGTAAAGGCGATTCGCTCCCGCGCGGGCTCCTCGCTGAACGAGATGCTGGACAGAATCGGGGTCCCTCGCCACGCCTCGGGCCGCTCGTCATAATAAAGCGCTACCTGTGCAATTCGGAATGGCGGGCTGCGTTCTGTCACCTCCACATCTCGCCGCTCCCCCCACACATTTTCCCCACATTCTCCCCAACTTCTCGCGTCTTCTTATCCTCTCCGCACAACTCCTACCTTCCTGCTCAGAAATAAATAATGCAGTCGAACCAGATTGGTGTGGAAAAAGAGATTGCTTTCTTGAGCAAAATAGTAGTAACTACCTCCACGCAATATTTACTGTACTACATGGTGGAGGTGTGGAATGTTCTCGAGGTTATTCAGGAAGGTTGTCCCGATCGCACTGATTGTCGCAGGGCTCGCGTCAGCAGCGTCGGCACAGCCGCAGGCGAAGGGATATAAAGGGTATGCCCGGGGCAATGCCCTCATCACGGCGAAGGAGCTGAAGCAGCTCATCGATGCGAAGGACCCGAAACTGGTAATCCTCGCAGCGGAAAACGATCTGGAGTTCCGCCTCGGTCACATTCCCGGCTCCCTCCAGGTCGATCGTCCGGCTTATGAGGCGCCGGCCGATACGCAGGGGGGCATCACCGGCAACATCATCGACGCCGCAGGGTTTACCAAGCTCGCACAGCAGTTGGGCGTCAGCAAGGATTCCAAGGTCGTCGTCTACGACACGAAGTACGACGCGACGCGCATCTGGTGGGCCTTCTACTACTACGGCAAAACCGATGTCAGGGTGCTCGACGGCGGGATCAAGGCGTGGAAGGATAGCGGCTACGACACCGACATCCTCGATAACCACGTGGCCAAGCACGGCTCCTTCGTGGCAAAGGTCACCGCTCCGCGCCTGAGGGTCGACACCCCCGAGATCGTTGCTCTGCAGGGAAGCAGCAAGGGGCAGCTCTGGGACAACCGCGACAAGAAAGAGTACTGCGGCGAGGAGCTGAAGAAGGGAGCGTACCGGAAGGGGCGCATTCCCTGGGGGAAGCAGAGCGACTGGGTGCTCTTCAAGAAGAAGGAGAACCTTGGCGAGTGGATCAGCGCAGCGGATGCGCAAGGGGTGCTGAAGAAGCTCGGCGTCGATGCGAAGAAGAATCAGTATTTCTTCTGCCAGTCCGGCGTTCGCTCCGCCCAGGTCCTCTTCACCTTCTACCTCCTGGGGGTGCCGGTGGAGAAACTGCACAACTATGACAGCTCCTGGATCGGCTGGTCCAAGGACCCGTCGCTGCCGATCGAAACCGGGTGCGCAGTGCCGACGGTAGCGGTTGCCAACTAGGCAGCTTTTCAAGTATGTTTAGTCCCACAACTTGGCCGGTCTCTGACCGGCCTTTTTGTGTGCGCCGCTATCTGCCGTAAATTTGCCGAAACAGATGTCTCAATGTAGGCCGGAATAAGCGCAGCGTTTCCGGCAGATCATCGGCTGCTTCTCAACGCTCGATTTTTATGGGAGCAAAATGACGCAAAACGCCAAAATTCAAGACCTGACCCCGGTGACCGGTGCACCGGACAATGCAAAGTACGGCGCAGTAGAGCAGTGCACCGGGTGCAACCTGTGCGTCAAGGGGTGCTCCTTTCTGAAAAAGGTTGGCAATCCCGCAGAGGTTGCCGCGGGAGAAGGGGATGAATGCAATCCCTTTGAGTGCACCCTTTGCGGTCTGTGCACTGCGGTCTGCCCCGTCGGGGTCGATCCCTCCCGTTACTTCCTGCAGCGCAGGGTGGAGATGCGCAGGCAACTGGGGGCAGACGACCCGAGGCACGCCCCTCTCATCGGGTACGAGCGTAAGGGAACCTCGCGCCTCTTCACCTTCTACGGCCTCCCGGACGGCTGCGATACCATCTTTTTCCCCGGGTGTGCACTTCCCGGCACCCGTCCCGACGCCGTCTCCGAGGTGTTTGACAAGCTAAAGGAGCTGATCCCGAACGTCGGCATCGTCCTCGACTGCTGCCTGAAGCCTTCCCACGATCTTGGCCGCGAGGAGCATTTCCATTACGTATTTGGGGAGATGAAGGAGTATCTCCGCCAGCACGGGATCTGTAAGGTGCTGGTCGCCTGCCCCAACTGCTTGCGCATCTTCTCGGAGTATGGGGGCGACCTCGCCGTACAGACGGTGTACGAACTCCTGGGAGAAAGGCCGCGCCACGGCGTGGACGGCGTCTGCGCGGAGGTGGTAATCCACGATCCGTGCGTCGCGCGCTTTGCCCCAGCCGCACAGGAAGCGGCGCGAGCGGTCGTTGCAGCGAGCGGCGTAAAGGTGGCAGAGATGAAGCGGTCGGGTGAGCGCACGATCTGCTGCGGCCGCGGGGGCGGAGCGAACTTCATCAACCCCGGCATCGTGGTGGAGGCTGTCGCCTCCCGCGTCGCCGAGGCTGAGGGACGAGCCATCGTCACCTACTGCGCCGCCTGCGCCGGGACCTTCGCGCAAAAGGGGAGGGCGCTGCATCTTCTCGACCTCTGGATGTCGCCAGAGCAGGCGCTGGCGGGGAAGGTCAAAGTCTCAGGCGCCCCTTTTACCTATTTGAACCGGTTGCGGCTGAAGAGAGAGCTCAGGAGGAAGGGAGGATTTGAAGTGACCAGAGAGAGGAACCTTCCGGCAGAGGGGCGCAGGTCGCTGCTGAAGCCGGTGCTGTTCATTTCCTTACTTGTTGCAGCTGTGGCGATCGTGCGCCTGGCAGGAGGCACCGCCCTCCTGGAGCCGGAGCGGCTGCGGCAGATGGTGGAGGGGCAGGGGATGCTCGGTCCTCTCCTCTTTGTGCTCCTTTACGGAGTGACGCCGGTGCTGTTCCTTCCGGGGCTGCCGATGGCGATCGCAGCAGGGATACTCTTTGGCCCGTTCTGGGGGGTGGTGTACGCCATAACCGGTGCGACGATCGGCGCTTCCGCCTCCTTTCTGGTGGCCCGCTACGTGGCGCGCGACTGGGTGGAAAAGAAGCTGACCGGCGCGACGTGGCAAAAGCTCGATCGTCAGGTTGGCGAGCAGGGGTGGAAGATCGTGGCGATCACCCGTCTGGTGCCTCTCTTCCCGTTCAATCTCCTGAACTACGCCTTCGGCCTCACCAAGGTGCCGTTCCTGCAGTACGTCGTCACGAGCTTCTTCTGCATGCTCCCCGGCTGCATCGCCTTCATCGTCTTTTCGAGCTCGCTGCCGCAGCTTCTCAAGGGGAAGGTCTCGCCGGCGCTGGTGGGAGGAATCCTTTCGATCGCCGCACTGTCTTTTTTTGCCGGAAAGTACCGTCGCAAGCTCGCCACCCGCGAAAGTTGATCCTGAAGGGCGGAAGTTGATCCTGAAGGGCGGTGCCGTGATCTATATCGCCTTGCACTCCCTTTGGCACAGTTGAGGTGTCGTAGGCCGGGATAAGCCGAAGGCGTTCCCGGCGTCGCCCCAAGGCGATGGCGATGGCGCCGAGATTCTACCGGAAACGCTCCGCTTATTCCGGCCTACATGTGACGAGCGTCTTCTGGTCGTGGGGAGATTGCTACAAGGAGGAAAAAATGCATTACCTGCTTTTTTACGAAGTGACACCTGACTATCTGCAGCGGAGAGCGGAGTACCGGGACGAGCACCTGGCGCTTGCCTGGCAGGCGCAGGAGAGGGGTGAGCTCATATTGGGGGGCGCGCTCGCCGACCCGGCTGACTGTGCCGTACTCCTTTTCGAGGCGGATTCGGATGAGGTAGTGAAGAATTTCGTGGCAGCGGATCCGTACGTGAAAAACGGACTGGTCTCCAGCTGGCGCGTGCGCCAATGGACTACGGTGGTAGGGGATGATGCGACGTCGCCGGTGAGACCGAGCTAGTCCCCCAGCACCGATTCCGGCCGCATGAAATGGCAGGTGTAGCCGGCCGGGAACTTCTCCAGGTAGTCCTGGTGCTCCTCCTCCGCCTTCCAGAACTGGTCGGCTTTGGTGACCTCGGTGACGATCGGCGCGCCCCATTTCCCCTGCCTGTTCAGCCGCTCGATGAAGGCTTCGGCCGTCTTCCTCTGCTCCTCGGTGTGGTAGAAGATCGCCGAACGGTAGGATGTGCCGCGGTCGTTTCCCTGGCGATCCTTGGTGGTCGGGTCGTGCATCCGGAAAAACCAGCGCAGAAGCTGCTCGAAAGGTAGCTGGTGCGGGTCGTACTCGACCCGCACAGCCTCCGCGTGCCCCTCGTGATTCCGATAGGTGGCGTTCCTTACCTGCCCCCCTGCGTAGCCGACCTCTGTGCGCAGCACCCCGGGTACCCTGCGCAGGATCTGCTGCATCCCCCAGAAGCACCCCCCCGCAAGATCGACCGTTTCCGTACTTTTCTCAAGCCCTTCCTGCCCGCTCATGACTTCCTGACCCTCCAGGGGCGGCTGGCTACTCCCCGATGATCTTCACCAGCACCCGCCCCTTTTACCTATTTGAACCGGTTGCGGCTGAAGAGAGAGCTCAGAAGAAAGGGAGGGTTTGAAGTGACCAGAGAGAGGAACCTTCCGGCAGAGGGGCGCAGGTCGCTGCTGAAGCCGGTGCTGTTCATTTCCTTACTTGTTGCAGCTGTGGCGATCGTGCGCCTGGCAGGAGGCACCGCCCTCCTGGAGCCGGAGCGGCTGCGGCAGATGGTGGAGGGGCAGGGAATGCTCGGTCCTCTCCTCTTTGTGCTCCTTTACGGAGTGACGCCGGTGCTGTTCCTTCCGGGGCTGCCGATGGCGATCGCAGCAGGGATACTCTTTGGCCCGTTCTGGGGGGTGGTGTACGCCATAACCGGTGCGACGATCGGCGCTTCCGCCTCCTTTCTGGTTGCCCGCTACGTGGCGCGCGACTGGGTGGAAAAGAAGCTGACCGGCGCGACGTGGCAAAAGCTCGATCGTCAGGTTGGCGAGCAGGGGTGGAAGATCGTGGCGATCACCCGTCTGGTGCCTCTCTTCCCGTTCAATCTCCTGAACTACGCCTTCGGCCTCACCAAGGTGCCGTTCCTGCAGTACGTCGTCACGAGCTTCTTCTGCATGCTCCCCGGCTGCATCGCCTTCATCGTCTTTTCGAGCTCGCTGCCGCAGCTTCTCAAGGGGAAGGTCTCGCCGGCGCTGGTGGGAGGAATCCTTTCGATCGCCGCACTGTCTTTTTTTGCCGGAAAGTACCGTCGCAAGCTCGCCACCCGCGAAAGTTGATCCTGAGGGGCGGTGCCGTGATCTATATCGCCTTGCATTTTTCGTTGGCACAGTGCTCGACTGCTTCAGCAGCAATCTCGTCCAATGCGCCTCTTTCTACGTCATTACTGAACAGCTCGTTCCAACCCTCGGCGTCGAACTCCCCAAACCACGCGCGGAAATGGCGGAGTTCCTCGGCCGAGAGAGCTGCAACCTGCTCTTTCAACCTTATCAAAGCGTCTGCCATGGTTTGGCTCCTTTGCTGGTGACATCTGTATGGTAGTCTCTGTTCGCGGTTTCTTTCAAGGGTGACCTAGACCTCATTATTGAGGCTCGTTGAGGTGTCGTAGGCCGGGATAAGCCGAAGGCGTTCCCGGCGTCGCCCCAAGGCGATGGCGATGGCGCCGAGATTCTGCCGGAAACGCTCCGCTTATTCCGGCCTACATGTGACGAGCGTCTTCTGGTCGTGGGGAGATTGCTACAAGGAGGAAAAAATGCATTACCTGCTTTTTTACGAAGTGACACCTGACTATCTGCAGCGGAGAGCGGAGTACCGGGACGAGCACCTGGCGCTTGCCTGGCAGGCGCAGGAGAGGGGTGAGCTCATATTGGGGGGCGCGCTCGCCGACCCGGCTGACTGTGCCGTACTCCTTTTCGAGGCGGATTCGGATGAGGTGGTGAAGAATTTCGTGGCAGCGGATCCGTACGTGAAAAACGGACTGGTCTCCAGCTGGCGCGTGCGCCAATGGACTACGGTGGTAGGGGATGATGCGACGTCGCCGGTGAGACCGACCTAGTCCCCCAGCACCGATTCCGGCCGCATGAAATGGCAGGTGTAGCCGGCCGGGAACTTCTCCAGGTAGTCCTGGTGCTCCTCCTCCGCCTTCCAGAACTGGTCGGCTTTGGTGACCTCGGTGACGATCGGCGCGCCCCATTTCCCCTGCCTGTTCAGCCGCTCGATGAAGGCTTCGGCCGTCTTCCTCTGCTCCTCGGTGTGGTAGAAGATCGCCGAACGGTAGGATGTGCCGCGGTCGTTCCCCTGGCGGTCCTTGGTGGTCGGGTCGTGCATCCGGAAAAACCAGCGCAGAAGCTGCTCGAAAGGGAGCTGGTGCGGGTCGTATTCGACCCGCACAGCCTCCGCGTGCCCCTCGTGATTCCGATAGGTGGCGTTCCTTACCTGCCCCCCTGCGTAGCCGACCTCTGTGCGGAGCACCCCGGGGATGCTGCGCAGGATCTGCTGCATCCCCCAGAAGCACCCCCCCGCAAGATCGACCGTTTCCGTACTTTTCTCAAGCCCTTCCTGCCCGCTCATGACTTCCTGACCCTCCAGGGGCGGCGGCTACTCCCCGATGATCTTCACCAGCACCCTTTTCTTGCGCATGCCGTCGAACTCTCCGTAGAAAACCTGCTCCCACGGCCCGAGGTCGAGTTTTCCGTTCGTCACGGCCACCACCACTTCGCGCCCCATTATCGTCCGTTTCAGATGCGCGTCGCCGTTGTCTTCCCCCACGTTGTGGCGGTACCGTGAATGCGGCTTTTCAGGCGCCAGCCCTTCCAGCCACTCCTCTATGTCCTGATGCAGCCCCGGCTCGTCGTCGTTTATAAAGACACTTGCGGTAATGTGCATGGCGTTGCACAAGAGGAGCCCTTCCTTTATCCCGCTTTCCCGGAGGCTCTTCTCCAGTTCCGGGGTGATGTTGATGAGCTGGCGCCTCTTCTTCGTTTCAAACCACAGTTCCTTCCTCAAATGCTTCATCGCTCACTCCTTTCATTGCATTACAAGTTCATTCAAAATGGGATCAGTCACGCCATCCGCCGCAATCTTTCTCTTATCCAGCGCGTTTTCGGCGAAGGCCTCGTTCAATATCGCGGGTGCCGCGCGCCACCGGTCCGGCGAGCGCATCATGACCAGCAGCACACGCGTGTCTTCGCGCTCCACCAGCGCGACCAGGCACTGGCCGGCCTGGCGCGTCGTTCCGGTCTTGACTCCCCGCGCCCCCGGGTAGCGCCCGATCAGCCGGTTCAGGTTCCTGACGGTATAGCTCTGCTTGCCGTTCACCGTGCTTATGCGCATGTAGCGCTTGCTCACCAGATCGTTGAAAAGGGGATGGCGCAGCGCCTCCTTACTCACCACTGCGAGGTCGGCGGCGGTGGAGTAGTGCCGTGCATTGTCATGCCCGCAGACGTTGGTGAACCGGGTGTTCTCCATGTGCAGTTCTTTCGCCCGAGCGTTCATGAGTGCCACAAAAGCAGGCTCGCTTCCCGCTACATGTTCGGCAA
The DNA here is from genome assembly GCF_021044625.1 of Geomonas sp. RF6. Lineage (NCBI taxonomy): Bacteria > Pseudomonadati > Thermodesulfobacteriota > Desulfuromonadia > Geobacterales > Geobacteraceae > Geomonas > Geomonas sp. RF6. The sequence continues at coordinate 3,288,613 of NZ_CP087999.1, forward strand.
GAGCCCGGCAGGCGTCGTTCGCCGAGGCCATCAGCGTCGCAGCCAGAAGACTGTGTACCGTGAATTTCTGTCCCTTCTTGACCCCGATCCTGCTCCCTGTCTCGAGGGCGGCATTGCGGGTCACGGTCACGACCTGATCAGAGGTGCAGCGCTCGAGAACCAGGAGGGCGGTCATGATCTTCGTCAGGCTCGCCGGCGCCCGCTTCACGTTCGCGGCTTTGGCGTCGTACGTCTCGCCGTTGACCTGCAGGAGGTAGGATGCAGCGAGAGGGTGAGACCTGTGCACTGCGAGTGCCGGGGAGGCAGACAGAAGGAAAATGAGGGAGGCGGCGATGATGTGGCACCGACGGAATTGGACCATGTCCCCAGTTATAGCACCCTTTGAAAGCGCGTGCAAAATGTTGCACCCGCACCGGCGCGGCCGGTGGAAGGGGTGTTTTACTTCTTGTGAGACGGCCGGCTTTAAAGGGTTGACAGCAGGCTCCAAGCAGTGTATGACAAGCTACTTTTTTGTGAAATAAACGCCACATAAGGATTCCATTGCAATGATCAAACTTGATTTTGAGAAGATGGGGGGACTCATCCCTGCGGTGATCCAGGACTATGAGAACGGAGAGGTTCTCATGGTGGCTTTCATGGACCAGAAGACCCTGGACCTCACCCTGGAGACGGGGAAGACGTGGTTTTTCAGCCGCACCCGCAACAAGTACTGGATGAAGGGTGAAGAGTCCGGCAACACGCAGGAGGTGAAGGAAGTCCTCACCGACTGCGACGCCGACACGGTGATCATCAAGGTGAAGCAGAACGGCCCGGCCGCCTGCCATACCGGGAACCGCAGCTGCTTTTACGTCAAGTGGGAAGACGGCGCCTGGGTGGAGCATTCCAACCCGCTCTTCGATCCTAAAGCGGTCTACAAAAAATAAAGGGGTGTCATTGATGGCAGAGCTTTTGAAACTGGGGATCCCGAAGGGGAGCCTGGAGAACGCCACTGTCGATCTTTTCAAGAAAGCCGGCTGGCAGATTTCGATCTCTTCGCGCAGCTACTTTCCTGCCGTGGATGACTCCGAACTGAAATGCAGTCTGATCCGTCCCCAGGAGATGGGGAAGTACGTGGAGCGCGGCACCATCGACGTGGGGATCGCCGGCCGCGACTGGGTCCGCGAGAACGACTCGGAGGTGGTGGAAGTGTGCGAGATGGTGTACTCCAAGGCTTCCCGTCGCCCGGCACGCTGGGTGCTGGTGGTGAACGGCGAGTCCAAGGTGCAAGGTCCGGAGGATCTGCACGGCGCCACCATCTCCACCGAGCTCGTCGGATTCACCAAGCGCTACTTTGCTGAAAGAAATATTCCGGTAAATGTTGAGTTTTCGTGGGGAGCGACCGAAGCGAAGGTAGTGGAGGGACTCTGCGATGCCATCGTGGAGGTGACCGAGACCGGCTCCACCATCAAGGCGAACGGCCTGCGTATCGTGTGCGAGCTCATGGAATCGGTACCGGTGATGGTGGCGAACAAGGCGGCCTGGGCCGATCCGTGGAAGCGCGCGAAGATCGAGCAGATCGCCACGCTCTTGCAGAGCGCACTGCGGGCTGAGGGAATGGTCGGTCTCAAGATGAACGCACCGCAGGAGAGGGTGCCGGCGATTACGGAGATTCTGCCGAGCCTCAACAACCCCACCGTCGCCCATCTCTACAACTCCGACTGGGTCTCCATCGAGAGCGTTCTGCCGGAGAAGGAAGTGCGCCGCATCGTCCCGGAGCTGGTGAAGCTCGGGGCTGAGGGGATCGTGGAGTATCCGCTCAACAAGATCATCTAGTTTTTCCTTTGGCTGGACCTGATAGGAGGAGCCGTAGAGGTTTCTCCCCTTTGCATCTACTGTTACCCGCTACCTCTTAAGGATGTAGCGGGTTTCTTTTTCCAGTCGAAGACGGGGGCTGTAAGAAATGTAGAAATGTAGGCCGGAATAAGCGCAGCGTTTCCGGCATATCTGGCAAGGGTGGCGGTCAGGGCTGCGTCAGCGGCGCATTGTTCTCGCAATACCGCCTGACATCCGCCAGATGGCGCTCCTTCTCCTCCTGGCGGAGAAACGAGGCGTGGAAGGAATTTTCCACCAGCGTCTGTATCTCGCGCGGACCGAGCCCCAGCGCTTCCTGGGCCGCGAGGAAGTTGTCGGTGAGATATCCGCCGAAATAGGCCGGGTCGTCGGAATTGATGGTGACCACGAGGCCGCGCTCCAGCAGCCGCTTCAGGTTGTGCAGCCGCATCTCCGGGAAGACGCGCAGCCGCACGTTGGAGAGGGGACACACCGTCAGGGGGATCTGGTCTGCCCGCAGCCGGTTTACCAGATCCTCGTCATCCATGCAGCGCACGCCGTGGTCGATGCGCAGCGCCTTCAGCATATCGAGCGCCTCCCAGATGTACTCCGCCGGCCCCTCCTCGCCGGCATGGGCGACGACCCTGAACCCTTCCCGCCGCGCCTCCTCGAAGACGGCGGCAAACCTGCTCGGCGGGTGCCCGAGCTCCGAGGAGTCGAGGCCGACGGCGGTGATGCGGTCGCGGTGGGGGAGTGCCCCGCGCAGCGTAGCGAATGCCTCCTCGGCAGAGAGGTGGCGCAGGAAGCAGAGGATGATGCGGAAGGTGATGCCGAATTCCTGTTCTGCCTGCAGGCATGCCTTGTGTATCCCGTCGAGCACCGTCTCGAAGGGGACGCCGCGGCTGGTATGGGCCTGCGGGTCGAAGAAGATCTCCGCATGCCTGACCCGGTCCTCGCGGGCCCGCTTCAGGTACGCCATGGTCATCTCGAAGAAGTCCTCTTCCTTTTGCAGCACCGCCATCCCCTGGTAATACAGGTCGAGGAAGGACTGCAGGTCGCTGAAGTTGTACGCCTCGCGCAGCGCCTCCACAGATGGGAAGTTGAGGGGGACGTTGTTTCGGGAGGCGATCGCAAACATGAGCTCCGGCTCGAGCGTTCCCTCGATATGGAGGTGCAGCTCGGCCTTTGGAATGTTGCGAATGAAGGTTTCTATCGGCGTAGACATCGCTCCCCCTTCTCCCATTTTTGCTCATTAAGGGATGAGCACCATTTTATCAGAAACAGACTCTTTTTCAGGAGCTGTTACTGGCGCACAGGCGTCCCCTCCCTTTCAAGGGGAGGGACAGGGTGGGGATGGGGTAGACGTTGGTGAGCGCACCGAACCCCATCCCCCACCTGTCCTCCCCCTTGAAAGGGGAGGGACGAACTGCCGGGGGGCTGAGCTTGTAGCCCTCCTGGAATGCCGGATGAACCGCACCAACCGCAGTCATTGGAGAAGCATGGAAGAAGTAATCAAGCAGGAAGAAAGGCGTCTTGTCGAAGTGTACGAAGCGATCGAGCGCTGCGCGTCGGACCGCTCGGCATCGGTGGCAAAGCACGATGCCCGCACGCGAGAGCTCGAAAAGGAAAGGCTGGAAGCGCTCGGGTGGCGCGAGAAGAACTCCATCACGGAAAAGCTCGTGGAGCACGGCCACCACGATCCGCGCAAGTATCTCCCCGAGTTCGAGCAGCGCCACTCGCCGTACTTCGGTGTCATCGGGATCGACGACTCCGACCGCCGCATCGGGAAGAAGGAGTACCTGATCGGCCGCCAGATGCTCATGGACGGCAACAAGGTGCTGATAGTGGATTGGCGCCAGGCGGAGATCTCGCAGCTTTTCTACGACTTCGAGGAAGGGGAGGAGTACGAGGCGACGATCCGCGGCAGGGACCGCGAAGGGATCCTGACCCTGAAGCGCAAGATCGGGATCGAGAGAAAGGTCCTGAAGCGCATCGAGACCGGCTCGGAGACCTATACCGTGTGCGGCGACGGATGGCGCGGGAGTGGGGATGCCGCTCCTTCATCGGCAGACACCAAGGCGGAAATGTCCGATCACCGGATGGTGGACATCGTCTCCCTCATCTCCGCGGAGCAGTTCAGGATGATCACCAGGAACTCCTCCGGGTGCACCTTCCTCTCCGGCGCGGCGGGCTCCGGAAAAACGACCGTCGCGCTGCACCGCCTCTCATTCCTCCAGTTCCAGGAGCCGCAGCTCTTTCGCCGCGAGCGCTGCCTCGTCCTCATGTTCAACAGGACGCTGCGCGACTATGTGAGGAAGACCTCGGACGACCTCCTCGGGGACACGAGGGTCGATACCTTCAGCGCCTGGGCTCTCGGCGCGGTGCATCAACTGGGACTCACGGTGCGGACCTCCTTTGAAGACTCCTTTGCGCCGCAGAAAAAGGACAGCCGCATATCGGGACTCTTAGCGCGCTACGTCGCCGCCACCAAGAGGATGGACCCGGTGCTCGACCTGTGGAAGTTTTACCTGGAGCCGACGGTCTCGGAGACGCTCTTTGCCGACGCGAGGCAGCGCGACTCGTTCCGCAGCGAGATCCAGGGAAAGATCGAGCGAAAGGACCGGCTCGTTTCCTTCTCCGATTTGAGCATTCTCCTGAGGCTTTGCCAGCTGCGCCGCCCGGCGGAGAGCGTGGTGCAGGGCGCCCTCAACTTCTACGACCACATCGTCATCGACGAGGCTCAGGATTTCGCCCAGATCGAGCTGGAAGCGATCCTGGCCGCGACCTCGGCGCGGCGCAGCCTGACCGTGTGCGCCGACGACAAGCAAAAGATTCTCAGCTTTGTGGACGCCGAAGGGTTCCTCAAATTCAGGACCCAGCTCAACACGCTGGGGCTGGAGAGGGAGACACTTTCGCTGTCGTATCGCAGCGGGCGGGAGATCATGGAGCTTGCGGCGAAGGTGAGCGGGCGTCACGGGGAGGTCGCGGGGACCCACGGCGGCATAGTCCGCTTCCACGAGGCGGGGGACTTTGCCGGAGCGGTGCGGTCGCTGCGGCAACTCGTCGCGGAGCGACTGCAGGAGGACGCGAAATCGCTCACCGCGGTGATCTGCAGGAAGAAGGCGGACGTGAAGCAGGTGCACGCAGCATTGCAGGGGATCGAGGGGCTACACGAGGAGGGGGGGATAAGCTTCGAGCCCGGGGTGCTGGTGGTGAACAGCCATCAGGTGAAGGGGCTGGAGTTCACCAACGTCGTCCTGTGGAACCCGAGCGAGAGCGAGTACCGGCAGAGCGAGATCGATACGAACCTTTTGTACGTCGCCATCACACGGGCCTGCAAGAGGATCGACATCGTGCACTTCGCGCCGCTGGCGAAGGCCTTGAGGGGATGAGGCTGCAGCGGCTAAAAGTGCAGCTGCTCCATCCCTTTCCCGCGGGGAAGCTGCCACCCTTTGATGATGGCGACGCAGCGTATGGTGATCACCAGAAGTGCCGAGGCGGTGAGGTTGATACCTTCCGGCACGCCGTACTGGTGCAGGGCATAGAAGAGGGCGCCGCCGACCGCGCAGGCTGAGGCGTAGATCTCGTGTTTGAGGATGAGAGGGATTTCGTTGCTCAGCACGTCGCGCATCATGCCGCCGAAGGTCCCGGTCATGACCCCCATGATGACGGACCCCATGAACCCGAGATGGAAGGAAAGCGCCTTTGAGGTGCCGATGACGAGGAAGGTGCCGAGGCCGAGTGCATCGAGGATGAGCATCGCCTTGCGCATCCGCTCGAAACGGCGCGGCGTGAGAAAGACGATGACGGAGGCAACCACCGCAAGGTAGAGGTAGAGCTCGTTCTTGAAGCAGAAGGGCGGGGTGTCGTTCAAAAGGAGGTCGCGCATGACGCCGCCACCGGTGGCAGTGACAACGCCAAGGACGATGACGCCAAAAATGTCCATCCCGCGGCGCACTCCCGCAAGGGCCCCCGAAGCGGCAAACGCCGCGGTACCGAGCAGATCCAGTGCGTAAACTATCTCGTTGTTTGCCATCATGGTTATCTCCGGCGGTGCTTGTGCCGGGAACGCCTGCGGCTTATCCCGGCCTACATTGAGCCGTCGTAAATAACACACTTTCGGTGCATATACAAATACTCCGGAGACGTTGCGGCTCCCGATTTACAAAGTGTGGGCGCATAAGGTATCTTAGCGCCAGTTACACCGGCTTTGATCGCTCCCGGCGTGGGCGATAGCTTTCGATTCACTGACCAAAGAGGGACGCGTGGCAACGACGATACGAATTCTCCCGGAGAATCTGACCAACAAGATAGCGGCAGGGGAGGTGGTGGAACGTCCCGCCTCCGTCGCCAAGGAGCTGGTGGAAAACGCCATCGACGCCGGCTCCAAAGAGGTGACGGTGGAGATCGAGGGTGGCGGAAAGAAGCTCATCAAGGTCACCGATACCGGGATCGGAATGTCGCGTGAGGATGCGCTCCTGGCACTGGAGCGACACGCCACCAGCAAGATCGTGTGCGACGACGATCTCTTCGCCATCTCGACCCTCGGCTTTCGCGGTGAAGCTCTCCCTTCTATCGCTTCCGTCTCCCGCCTGAGCGTGTGCACCCGTCGCGCCGATACGCTTGAGGGGACGGAAATATACGCGGAGGGGGGGCGCATCAAGGAGGTGAAGGAGTGCGGCATGGCTTCCGGCACCGTGATCTCCGTGCGCAACCTCTTCTTCAACACCCCTGCGCGTCTCAAGTTCATGAAGAGCCCCGAGACGGAAGGGGGGCACGTAGGGGAACTCCTGACCCGCCTCGCCATCTCGCGCCCCGATGTCCGCTTCACTTACATAAACGATGGGAAGACGGTCTTCCGGGTGCTCGACACCGATTTAAAGGAGCGCGTCTCGGGACTCCTGGGGAGGCCGCTGGCCGCGTCCCTCTACCCTGTGGACCATGCCGAGGGGGCGGTGCGGATTCGCGGCCTCGTCGCAGCGCCGGAGTTGAGCCGCAGCGCTGCAAGCCATCTCTATACCTACATCAACGGGCGCTTCATCAGGGATAAGGTGGTGCAGCACGCCATCATGCAGGCATACCGGAACTTCCTGGAGCGAGGCAGGTACCCGGTGCTCGCCCTCTTTCTGGAGATCGATCCCGGCGAGGTTGACGTGAACGTCCACCCAACGAAGCACGAGGTCCGTTTCCGCGAGCAGGGGCGCGTGCACGACACGATCCAGCGCGCCGTCGAGGGTGTTCTTTCCGCGACACCATGGCTCAAGCGGGCACCGCAGGAGCGGCCCGTCGGCGTGTCCAGGGTTGCGACGTCTCCAGCTCCTGCTGCTGTTGCGCCTCTTCATGCGCGGACCGGGAGTGCGTCCGGTGGCGCGGGAGTCATTGCAGGCGCCTTGACTGCAGAGGCCAGGGGTGAATCAGAGAGTAAGGGTGCTCTGCAGCGTGAGGTCGTCCCGGCGCCGCAGCTAATTCAGGGAGCCGCAGCGGAGGTGCGTCCCACGCCGGCATCGGCAAGCGAGGTAAGCGCAGCACGAGTCGCCGAGGTGCGGGAGCTCCTGGGCGATTACACGCCGCGCACTCAGAAGCCTTCCTGGCAGGACACTCCGTTCGTTCCTCCCGTAGCTGCGCGACCGCTGGCCGCGCCTCCCGTCGTCGCAGCCAGAGCCGAGGAAGAGGTAGCTGATGATGCGTCGCGCGGGTATTTCTCATCCCTTTCCGTCATCGGGCAGTTCAACGCCGCCTATATCGTATGCCAGTGCGGCAGCGACATGGTGCTGGTCGACCAGCACGCAGCCCATGAACGGGTGGCGTTCGAGCGGCTCAAGAAGGAGTTCGCGACGCGCCAGGTGGAGACGCAGGGGCTGCTCTTCCCGGAGACACTGGAGCTTTCCTTCCGCGAGTCGGCGGCACTCTCCGAGAATGTGGCGGAGCTGGAAGCTCTCGGTTTCTCGCTGGAGGAATTCGGCGGGAACACCTGGATCTTGAAAGGAGTGCCGCAGATCCTGGCCGGCGGGGAGTATCTGCGGACCGTGCGGGACATCGTGGAAGAGCTGGCGAATCTCGGTAGAAGCCGCACCTTCACCGACATCAAGGAGGACATCCTTGCGAAGGTGGCGTGTCACAGCGTCGTGCGCGGACGGAGCGTTCTGACCCAGCAGGAGATCACCGCGCTCTTTACCCAGATGGACCGCACCGATTTTTCCAGCAATTGCCCGCACGGGCGCCCGGTGATGCAGAAGCTAACCCTTACCGACGTGGAGAAGATGTTCAAGAGGCAGTAGGGGACCCTGAGCACCAGCAGCTTGACGTGCTGAAACTATGACGAGCAAAAAGACCAAAATAATAGTCGTTGCCGGACCGACCGGGTCGGGGAAAAGCGCGCTTGCTCTCCAGCTCGCCGAGAGGATCGGCGGCGAGATCGTCAATGCCGACTCGATGCAGCTCTACCGCGGCATGGACATCGGCACCTCCAAGCCTGCCCCGGAGGAGTTGGAGCGCGTCCCGCACCACCTTTTCAGCATCGTTTCCCCCGACACGAATTTCTCCGCCTCCGACTACCGTCGTGAGGCGGCGGCGGCAATCTCCGACATAGAGAGTCGCGGCAGGACCCCCATTGTCGTGGGGGGAACCGGGCTGTACATCAAGGCGCTGCTGCACGGCTTGGTCGATTCCCCGACAGGCGATCCCGAACTGCGCCTCGCCTTTCAGGACCTTTCCGGTGACGAGCTGCTGGAGCGGTTGCGCGAGGTTGATCCCGAGACGGCGGCACGGCTCCATCCGAACGACCGGGTGCGCCTCGTGCGCGCCCTCGAGGTGTACAGCCAGACCGGGAGGGCGATCTCCGATTTCCGCGCCGAGCACGCCTTCGCGGATACAGAGTACGAGGCGCTGAAGCTCGCACCGAAGGTTGAGCGGGCGGCACTGTACAACCGTATCGAGGATCGGGTAGACCGGATGATGGAGGGCGGCCTTCTGGCGGAGGTGGCCTCTCTCATGGAGAGGGGTTACGGGGTGGAGCACAAGGCGATGCGCGCCATCGGCTACAAGGAACTGTGCGCGCACCTGGCCGGGGAAATCTCACTGCCGGAAGCGGTAGCTCTCATCAAGCGTGACACTCGGCGTTACGCCAAGAGACAACTCACTTGGTTTACACGGGATAATGAAATTTATTGGCTTGAATATCCCGAAAGTTTTGCTACTATCGTGAAAATTGTTATTGAATTTCTTGCGTAAAAGGAGAGGACCATGCCGAAGACGCCTTTTAACATTCAGGATCAGTATCTTAACCAGTCCCGTAAGGAGCGGGTCAAGGTTTTGGTGCAGCTTATGTCCGGCGAAAAGCTGGAAGGGCATATCAAGTCCTTTGACAACTTCTCCGTGTTGATGGAAGTGCAGGGTGACATACTCATCTACAAGCACGCAATCTGCAGCATAACTTCGGCTGACGGGTCCTTCCGCCTGCACCAGTAGTCGCTGCGAGTATCGATTCGGGGCCGAAAGGGTTCCGGACCGCAAAAGTAACAAGAGTAGCCATGATACCCAAGGAATTGTTCCTCCCTATAGCCGGCTTCGCAGCCGGCTTTTCCCTTTTTATCTCCCGTTTTCTGCATCCGTTTCTTCAGAGTCGTTCGGTTTCAGCGTCTGGACCAGTGAGCGTCAGCCTGCTGTCCTGCTGCGTACCCGTCGTCACAAGAAGGAGGCCGTGATGCCCGGACTTATTATCGATGGCGTGATGCCGGGAAGTATAGCCGAGGAGCTGGAGATCGAGCCGGGCGACCGCCTTCTTGCCGTAAACGGGCACGAACTGCGCGACATCATCGATTACAACTTTTTCAGCGGTGACGACGAGCTCACGCTTCTCGTGGAGAAGGAAGACGGCGAAGAGTGGGAGCTCGAGATCGAGCGGGAAGAGGGGGAGCCTCTCGGCCTGATCTTTCGCGCTCCTCAGCCGGCCCGTTGCGGCAACAAGTGCGTCTTTTGCTTCGTGCACCAGCTTCCGAAGGGGCTGCGGGCGCCCCTTTACGTGAAGGATGAAGATTACCGGCTCTCCTTCCTGTACGGCAACTACGTGACGCTCGCCAACATAGACCGCTCAGATCTCGAAAGGATAAAGGAGCAGCGCCTCTCCCCTCTCTACGTCTCGGTGCACGCCACCAACCCGGGACTGCGGGAGGAGCTTCTGGGCAAAAAGGGGATCACCCCTATTCTCGAGGTAATGGAGGAGCTCGCCGCAGCGCGCATAGTCATGCACACGCAGGTCGTGCTCTGTCCCGGTGTGAACGACGGAGAGGCCTTCGCGAAAACGGTGGCCGACATGGCGAGGCTGCACCCGATGGTCGCTTCCCTCGCGGTGGTGCCGGTGGGGCTGACAGCACACCGCCAGAGGCTTCCAAGGTTGACCCCTGTGACGAAGGAGTATGCCGCCGCTTTTGTGGCGGAGTGGGGGGGGAAGAGTAGGGAACTCGCGCAGCAGCTGGGAGAGCCGTTCCTTTTTCTGGCAGACGAATTTTACGTGAAGGGGGAGCTCCCCTTCCCGCCGCTGGAGGAGTACGGTGACCTGCCGCAGATCGAGAACGGAGTGGGGATGATCCCGCTCTTTCTGGACGAGGCCGAAGAGGTGCTGGAGGATGCGGAACCTCTGCGCGCGATGCGTGTGACGGTGGTGACCGGCGAATCGCCATACCGTTATCTCGCCGACTTCCTGGAGAAACTCTCGGAAAAGACGGGGGTGACGATCGACCTGGTGGCGGTGAAGAATCTCCTCTTTGGCGGCGCCGTCACGGTCACCGGGCTCGTAAGCGGGAAGGACATCATCGCCTCCCTTGAGGGGCGGGAGCTGGGGGAAATGGTTCTCGTGCCTGACGTGATGCTGAAGGAAGGGGAAGGGGTATTCCTGGATGACGTCCCCGTCGAGGAACTGGAGACGGCGCTGAAGTCGAGGGTGGTGGTCGTGCCGTCCACGCCGCAGGGGATGTACGACGTCCTTCTGGACGAGGCGGATGCCCAGCCGTAACAGGCGCCTCCCTCGAAGACGCCAAAATACAAGACCTGACCCCGGGACCCCGGGGGCAGGTCTTGAATTATAAGGTTTCTCTCAACAAGGGTGGCTCGACACGGAAGTCGCCGAAAGTCTGCTACGGTCTCGTCATCGCATCGATGACTTCAAAATCGATCGACTGCTCCGCTGTGCTCTGGATCAGGTTGATCTTCTCCTGGTCATCCGCTGTGAGCTTGGAGACATGTTCCGACAGGGCGGAAAAGACTTCGGCGGAAGTCATCTCCACGCGTATGTACGGGATGTTGGAGTCGTCCAGTATCTTCTGGCTGATGGTGGAGATATTGGTATAGCCGGGAATCACGAGCCCGATCAGCTTTCTGCGATAGGCGGGGATATTGTACAGGGCTGAGGTGGTGACGATCAGCTCGTCGCGAGAGCTGGTGGAGATGAGGACGGTGGAGTCGCGCAGGGTGTCGATGACGCGCTGCGAGGAGGCGGCACCGAGCTGGATGTTGTGCACGATGCGGCTCCTCCCCCCCTGGTCGCCGTGCAACGGGCGCCCGAGGAGGTTCGCGAGATCCAGAAGGGTGGGGTTCGCAAGGATCGAGGAGTATGCGAGAGCGCCGGCGATCTGGTGTGGCTTTCCGTGAAAGGCCTTCTGCAGGTAGCCGAGCGCCGACTCCCTTTTCTCCGGCAGGAGCTTGTTCACCAGAACAAGCTTCACATCCGCCCCTTCCTGCGCAAAGAGTGCGGCGTTCAGCTGCACTGCGTCGACGACGCAGCCGATCCCGCCATTCGTCACCAGGATCACGGGGGCGTCCAGCGCCCTGGCGATCTGCGCGTTGTTCATCCCGATGACGCTTCCTACTCCGCCGTGCCCGGATCCCTCTATCACCAGGAAGTCGTTTTTCTTCTCGAGCTCGGCGCACGCCGCCTTGATACTCTCAAAAGGCATCGCCTGCCCGATCTTCCCGTCAAGAAAATCCCTCGTATAGGTTCTGTTCAAAACCACGGGAGACATGTGCCGCAGATCCTGTTTCAGCCCGTAGATCTCGGCAATGAGAGCTGCATCCTTGTCGACTGTCACGCCGTCAATGACTGAGAGCTTGGGACCTATGGGCTTGAGAAACCCGACCCGGGCATACTTTTTCCTGGCCAGGTGCATCAGACAGAGGCTGATGGTCGTCTTTCCACAGTGTTGGCCTGTAGCGGCAATGAATATTTTCCTGCACATTGCGAGCCTCTTTGAGTACGACAGTGTACCTGATGCGCCGCTAAAGTATACGCGTATGCCTTATCACGGGCAAGAGAGTATATGGCTCGTCTATGACTTTGTTTAGCCAACAAAAAGCCGGTTCTATGAGTGGAGCTACCGGTTCGACATGGGATATCTCCATGATACAATCTTACGCAGACAAAAGAGACGCCCGTTCCTGAGCCGGTCAGACCTGATTCTAAAGTAGATACTACCGCTTTTCCACATAAATCAGGAGGCGAGAAGATGCCAACAGACCAAGAGATCGTTGAAGCAGTCTACGCGGCGCTGGAGCGCTCCCCGCAGGTAAACCTGCACAGCTATCCTATGGAAGTCGCCTGCCGCGACGGTGTCGTCACCATTGCCGGCGAGGTGGAGGGGATCGCCGCGAAGAAGGTGGCACTGGAGGTCGCTGCCGCCTCTCCGGGGGCTTCCGGCGTCGTGGACCGGGTGCGGGTGGAGCCGGCGGAGCACATGGAGGACGGGGAGATCCGGACCCACATCTGCGATGCGCTCCTGGAGGAGCCCGCTTTCGACGAGTACTCCGTGAAGGCGATGGTGAAGGGGGAGTGGGAACCGGTGCGGGTCACGAAGGGGGAGTACTTCTTCGAGGTCGAGGTAAACCAGGGTGTGCTGGTGCTGAACGGAAAGGTCCAGAGCATCTCCCACAAGCGTCTCGCGGGGGTGCTCGCCTGGTGGGTTCCCGGAAGCCGCGACGTGGTGAACGGGCTGGAGATTTATCCCCCGATGTCGGACAGCGACGACGAGATAGTCGATGCGGTGCTCCTGGTTCTTGAGAAGGACCCCTTCGTCAATGCATCGCAGATCCGGATCAGCTGCCGCAACGCGATAGTGACCCTCGACGGGACGGTTGCCTTGGAGCGCGGGCGCGACGTCGCCGAGGCGGATGCCTGGTATGTCTTTGCGGTGAACGGCGTGGTCAACAATCTGGTGGTAACCGGCTGATGCCGGGTAGCCAATGGAGTGTGAAAGATGAAGAGAAGGGGCGCTCTCCCCTTTGTCCCCGCGGGGCGGGGGGAGACGCTGCGCCGGGAGATGGTCTCCCTGCTGAGGGAGGATGAGCCGCAGAGCGCGCGGGAGATTTCCCAGCGGCTCGGGATCAGGGAGTCGGAAGTGCTCACCCATCTGGAGCACGTCCGGCTCGCCTTCCGCAATTCCCTCGTCGTCTCTCCCGCTTCGTGCATGAAGTGCGGCTTCGTCTTCAGCAAGAGGGACCGCCTGAAAGGACCGGGGCGCTGCCCGGTCTGCCGCGATGAGCACATAGCCGAGCCCCGCTTTTCCCTTCGCTAGCCCGACCTATACGTCCAGAACGACCGTCGCCTTCCACCCCTCCGGCGTCTGCGTCACCGAAAATCGGTGCAGCGTCACGGCCTTCACGTCCGTTTCCATCCTGTGCCGTTCCCCGTCGAGTGTCTCCCCCCGCAGTTCCCCCCGCATCAGAAGGTGGTCTCCGCTCTGGCTTATCTTGATCTCCGAGGGAAGCAGGAGGAGCCTGCGGGCATCCTTGTAGAAAAGGAGCTCGTTCAGGAAGTCGAAGAGGAGCATCTCCGCGCTTTGCTGCTCCATTTCGACCTGCATCGTCTCCGCCTCCCGGATGGAGCCGAGCTCCCCCACCATGACCTGCATCGTCGCCTGCGCGGCGCTGGAGAAGAGCTCCTCGATGGTGGCGCCGGTCGCCTCGAAGGCGATATCGGCAACGGCTATGTCTCCCAGGTATTTGAAGGACATGGTTCACTCCTGTCGTATCAATGAAGAAGGGGGCACGTCGCCCCCTTCACTTTCCGCTACCCCTTGATGTTGCCGATCGGCACGAGCCGCGCGACGCGCCTGCTGAGCCCCGCAAGCTCCGTCGTTTCCACCACCTCGTCGATGTTCTTGTAGGCGGCGCCCGCCTCCTCGGCGAGTCCACCGAATGAATCAGTGCGAACGTAGATGCCGCGGGCCTCCATCTCCCGCTGCAACTTGTCGCCGCGGTAGTTCTTCTTCGCCTGGTGCCTGCTCATGGTGCGGCCGCTGCCGTGGGCGGTGGTGAAGAAGGCATCTGCGCCGCTCTCCATCCCGGCGAGGAGGTAGGAGCCCGTCTCCATGCTCCCCCCGATGATGACCGGCTGCCCCGTCTCCCGGTAGCACTCGGGGATCCCCGCGCTCCCAGGCCCGAAGGCGCGCGTCGATCCTTTCCGGTGCACCAGGAGCTCCTTCTGCTTTCCGTCCACCATGTGCCGCTCGAGTTTCGCGGTGTTGTGGGCCACGTCGTAGATCATGCGCATCCCCAGGTCGAAGGGGTCGCGGTGGAAGAGCTCTGAGAAGACCTCCCTGATCCGGTGCAGGATAACTTGCCTGTTGGCAAAGGCCATGTTCACCGCGCACTTCATGGCACTGAAGTACGCCTGCCCCTCGGGAGAGTTGAACGGCGCGCAGGCGAGCTCGCGATCGACGATGCGGATCCCGTACTTGCGCTCCATGACGGAGAGAAAGACCTTCAGGTAGTCGGTGGCCACCTGGTGCCCGAACCCCCTGGATCCGCAGTGAAACATGATGACGACCTGGTTCGGGATGTTCAGCCCGAAGGACTCCGCGAGCCCCTGGTGGAAGACGTTCTCCGGCTTCACGACCTGGATCTCGCAGTAGTGGTTGCCGCTTCCGAGGGTGCCGAGCTGGTTGTAGCCGCGCTCCACCGCCTTGTCGCTCACGTCGGCGGCGCGGGCGCCGGAGAAGCACCCGCCTTCCTCGGTCATCTCCAGGTCCTCTGCGGTGGCAAAGCCGTGCTCCAGGCACCAGCGCGACCCCTGCTCCATGACGGCGCGGAAATCACCCTGCTTGAGCCGCACGAAACCGTGGCAGCCGACCCCGGTGGGGATTCTCGCGAAGAGGCGGTCGACGAGCTGGCGCAGGCGGGGCTGCACCTCGTCGAAGGTGAGATTGGTGAGGACGAGCCGCATCCCGCAATTTATGTCGAAGCCTATTCCGCCGGGGGAGATGACGCCGCGGTGCGGGTCCATCGCGGCCATCCCGCCGATCGGAAAGCCGTACCCCCAGTGTCCGTCCGGCATGCAGTAGGCGTATCTCACGATGCCGGGGAGGGAGGCGACATTGCTGACCTGGTCGAACACCCCCGCGTCCATTTCCTTAAGGAGCTTTTCGGTGGCAAAGATGCGCGCCGGTACCTGCATCCCTTCCTTGTGGGAGACCGGAAGCTCCCATACCGTTTCCGAGATCCTCTTCAATGCCGCTGGAAGATTCATTACTTCCCCCTGCTGCTATGGTGCTGAAAAGTGGAGTTCCACCGCTACATGGTATCATAGAATCCCCTGCTCCAAAGGGGGTATCGGAGGCGGGATGGGGGGGGGAGGCCCCCGGGGTCCGGAGGCTCATGGTATGGAGGGGGCGCTACGGGAGGAAGCGCGCCTTCTTCACCTTTTGCGGGGGGTACTCTTTCGCTGCAGGATCTTCTTCCTTTGCCGCGGCGGCGGGGCCTCCTGCGAGTCGTGCTCCAGCTTGCACCAGTCGCCGGACCGGTCGAAGCCCTGGATGCATCCGTTGTCGATCAGGTAGTCGAGGTGGTAGTCGTTTATCACGTCATAGGTGAAGTCGTCGTAGCAGACAAGAACCCCCATGCTCTCCTCCTTTGTTGCGGGAATCGTTTAGTCGTTTGTGCGATACTACTTTTATCGGCTTATTCCTCACCGTTCTTTAAGGAAAAGGAGGGCGTGCCGGGCTTCAGCCTGGGAAGAGGTCCCTTTTCCCGCGTCTCCTTTTGCGGCGAAAGCGCTGTTGACAAGGGGACGGGGTCACCTGTATGCTCCGTTGATTGCCCGAATCTACTATGTAAAGAGGTAACGCAATGGATCACGATCACGATCATTCGGAAGAGTTGGAAAACGGCGAAGAGAGTTTTGCAGATCTTTTCGAGCGCAGCCAGAAAGATATGGGGCGTCTCGAGCCGGGGAGCCAGGTGGAGGCGACTGTCCTGAAGATCACCAGGGAATGGATCTTCCTCGACACCGGCAGGAAAGGTGAGGGTGTCCTCGACATCAAGGAACTCACCGACCCGGACGGGAACGTCACCGTCAATGTCGGCGACAAGATCAACGCCTGGTTCGTGTCGTCCCGCAAAAACGAGATGCGCTTCACCACGAAGCTCGGCGGGAAGTCCGCGGGCAACTCCCAGCTCCAGGAAGCATACGCCGTCGGGATCCCCGTGGAGGGCGTCATCGAGAAGGAAGTAAAGGGTGGCTTCGAGGTGCGCTTAGGGTCCAGCCGCGCCTTCTGCCCCTTCTCGCAGGTCGGGCTGAAGAGGGTGGAAAACAGCGCCGAGCTCATCGGGAAGCACCTTCCCTTCCGCATCACGGAGTACAGCGAGAACGGCCGCAACATCCTCGTGTCGCACCGCGCCCTCCTCGAAGAGGAGCAGCGCCAGCAGCGCGAGGCGCTGAAAGAGACACTGAAGGCGGGGGACAGGGTGAAAGGTACCGTCACCTCCCTGCGCGACTTCGGCGCCTTCGTCTCCATCGGTGCCGTCGAAGGACTCCTGCCGATCTCCGAGGTCTCCTGGTCCCGTGTCGGGGACGTAAGCGAGGTCCTCTCCGTGGGGCAGGAAATCGAGGTCGTGGTGAAGTCGATCGACTGGGAGAAACAGAGGATCTCCTTCTCCCTGAAGGAGACCCTGGCAGATCCGTGGGAGCAGGCTGCCACCACCTTCCAGGTCGGTTCGTACCGCAACGGGCGCGTCGCCCGCCTGACCCCCTTCGGCGCATTCGTGACGCTCGGTGAGGGGATCGACGGTCTCATCCACATCTCCAAGCTCGGGGGAGGGAAGCGCATCACCCACCCGAAAGAGGTCTTGAGCGAAGGGCAGGAAGTGGAGGTGAAGATCGAAGGGGTGGACCAGGAGCAGAAGCGGATCTCCCTTTCCCTCGCATCGATCAGCCGGGCAGAGCAGGAGCAGGCGGACACGCTGGAGGCGTACCGCGCCGGTGCCGCCCAGGCCCCGAAAGGTATGGGGACTCTCGGCGACATCCTGAAGGCGAAGCTGAAGAAGGGGTAGGGGATGCAGGAGATCTTTCCGGACCGAAAAAACCTGCTGAAGCTGGCCCGGACCCGCATGCCGTTCGGACGGTACTCCGGATCGCTCCTCATCGACCTGCCGGAGCCGTATCTTGTGTGGTTCAGGCAGGAGGGGTTCCCGCAAGGGGAACTCGGCGAGATGCTGCAATGCGTGTACGAGATAAAGGTGAACGGCCTTGAGTATCTATTCAAGCCGCTCCGCTGAGAGAAGTTGCTGCAAAACTAATAAAGCCCTCCCGGGAAACCGGGGGGGCTTTTTGCTGCGCCACGCTTCGCTGCCGAATGGTGCAGACTAGCGCATCCACTCCACGCGTACCAGGTTGTTGTCGCGGTTCCACTTGTAGTGCAACTCGCCGCTCTGGGATTTGTACACTTCACGCCCGAGCTTCTGGGCGAGCTTTTCCTCGGTCGTGGTCACGGTGATACCCTCGGCATCCTCCGTTATATCCATGATTCTGCCGAGAGGATTCTTGGTGCGCGAGGTCGCCTCCGTGTGGCGCAGGGTGTTCATGATTTCTTCCTTGTGATCCTGCAGATAGGAGCCGGAAAGGTGCACTACGCCGGCAGGTGTGTGGTCGTGCATCCTCTTGCAAGCCGGGCAAAGGATCTTTACGCCGCTCGTCTCAACCTTCTCCAGGGTCCACCGTTTGCTTTTGTACGTCATGCCGCACTCTCTGCATGAGGTGCCGTCGCTCAGTCCTTCCTTCGGTACATACACGTCGGTGCTGCGAGCAGCCCGCCTTCCTTTTTCCTCCACACCTTCACGAAGCACAGACTTGAACTTGTTCTTTTCGTGGTTGACGGTTCGTGCCATGGGACACCTCCGGTGAATTTTTCCTATGCATATTACAAGTATAGCACCGATGCCGGTGCCGGAGACCCTCTTCTCCAGAGAGGAGCTCCCGTCAACGACGGGGACTCGTCCCCTCCGGGTGGAGCACAAAAAGAAAAAGGCCCGACAGTACTTCGTCGGACCTTTTCCGGGGGTTGGCGTTCGAATGGGATGCTTTTTTCTTATCCGTCGGTAGATGCGAGTGGGAGATCCGGGCGATTACTCAATCCGGTCTTTTCGCACCCCCTTTTTCAAGCGGTGGATACGCCTGGCGGATGAGACTATAAGCTTTCAACTATATCCCTGAACGCCAAGTTAACGCTCCGGGATGTCGTAGCACTGTAAGAGCCCACTGTCCTTTTGTAAAGCATGGTTCGGGAAAACGCTTCAGGCTCCGTTCTTTTGAACGTTTGCTCACCACGTCTGCACCCGTACTTCTTTGCAAGAGTATCGACAGGTTCCTCGGTTTAGTACTTACGCGCATTCCAGAGCTTTCGTTTCAAAGAGCTTCTTTTGATTTTATTGTATGCTTCCGTTTTGGAATCGTCAATAATTTCGAAAGGGCTCCTTGATACTGTTTTCATTCGGTTTTAAAGGAGCAACTCATCCATAACTTCATGCTAGACCCTCCGCAGGAAAAAATCAACATTTCTTGGAGGGGGAGATTTTACGGTGACGATGGTAAAATTATATAGTGTTTATGGGGGGATAAGGAGATGTTCCAGAAAAGGGATCTGTCGGCCAAGAAGGAACTGATGATAGTGCAGCATCTGGTGGCGCGCGGCATCAGGGACGAGGCGGTGCTGCGGGCGATGCGGGAAGTGCCGAGGGAGGCGTTTGTCGCCGAGGGGATGGAGGCCTTCGCCTACGAGGACTCCCCGCTCCCCATACAGGAGGGGCAGACGATCTCGCAGCCGTACATCGTGGCTTTCATGACCGAGGCGCTGGAGCTTTCCCCGAGCGACCGTGTGCTGGAGATAGGGACCGGCTCCGGGTACGCCGCCGCGATCCTCAGCCGGGTTGTGGGGGAGGTCCACACGGTGGAGCGGATCGGCTTTCTGGCGCAGCAGGCGGCGGTGCGGCTGCGCGAACATCACTTCGACAACGTGATCGTGCACGAGGGTGATGGCACCCTCGGATGGCCGGAGGCTGCGCCGTACGACGCGGTCGTGGTGACGGCGGGCGCCCCTGAGGTGCCGGAGTCGCTGATGCGCCAGCTCGCGCTGAACGGGAGGCTGGTGATCCCGGTGGGGGACGCCCAGCATTACCAGACGCTGGTGCGGGTGCGCCGCGAGACGGAGACGAGGTTTTTGCGGGAGGAGCTTTGCGCGGTGCGCTTTGTCCCTCTTATCGGGAGGGAGGGGTGGTAGCGCGCGGCGCGACCCTCTCCAGCGCCTCCATAAGGTGCGCCGGGTCTGCCGGGAGAAGCTCGCAACAGAGCGTCACCAGTGCCGCCGGAAGCGGTGCCAGTATTTCCAGCCCTTCCGTTGTCGCGGGGTGGGTGAGGGTGGTCTTCAGGGAATGGAGGGCGTGCCCGGTGAAGCCGGAGAGGGCCCTCCCGCCGTAGCGCTTGTCCCCGAGAATCGGGTGCTTCACGAGCTTGAAGTGCTGCCGTATCTGGTGCATCCTCCCTGTCACGGGGTAGACCGCCAGAAGAGCCACATCTTCCCCCTGCAGCAGACGCAGATAACGGGTCTGCGACTCCTTTCCGTCCAGCGGGGCGTCGATGACGTCCTCCTCCTTCACACTCCCTTCCACGAGGGCGAGATAGAGTTTCCCCAGACCCTCTTCCTTCACCATCCTGCCGAACATCCCTGCTGCGACTGCGTTCTTGGCCATGATGATGGCGCCCGAAGTCCCCTTGTCGAGACGGTTTACCGGCCTAAGCTTTCCGGGTGCACCGTCCCGCTCGGCCAGAAACCGTTCGCCCGCCTCCACGAGGTTCGGCTCGCTGGAGTCCTCCGTGCGGTGCACCGAGAGCCCCGGAGCCTTGTTGAAGGAGACGATCCAGGTGTCCTCGAAGAGGATTTCCAAGGGCGGGGTCCGTGTGGCCAGGAAGGCAGCGGTCTTCGCGCTCTCCTTCAGCGTCACCACGTCGCCTGAGCGCACGGTATATGCCGCGTCAGCCGGTGCGCCGTTGATCTTCAGGTGCCCGGCGGTGAGGAGCTTCTTGAGGTAGGAGTGGGGAGCCTTCGGCAGCAGGTTGCGCAGAAAGGAGTCGGCCCTGCGGAAATGGTCTTTCGTCTCGATCTGATAGGTAAGCATGGCAGGGAGTATACTCTCATGAAAGAGGGGGCGCAAGGTATGTTTCGACGAGTGCCGTCCCTTTCCCTCCTCCGCGAAAAGGGGAGGGAAGGGGCGCGGGAGTGGAAGCGCCGGCTACAGCTTTACATCGCCGCCGTCGCCCAGATAGTCTATGTCGGGGAGCAGGACGATGTCGCAGACACGCCCGGGGTCCTTCGCCTTGGCGCCGCAGATGCCGCACTTTACCGTCGGCTCGACAGCGAGCTGGTGGACGAGCTCCTTCTCGCTGGTGCATGCCATAGTCTTATGTCCTCCCTTGGCGGGAACGTTCACATTCCTCTTCAAGTATAGTGGGAAAAGGGGGGCAATACACGGAGGTTTGTGCTGGCCGCGGCGGTGCGGGGGGGAAGTCACTCCTACCTCGTTCCCAAGGTCCACCTTGGGAACGCACTTGTGTGCCAAGCTCCAGCTTTGCCTCCGCGTCAGCGGTTACATGAAGCAGGGTGGGGAGGCGGAGCCTCCCGGGCAAGCGCGTTCCCAAGCTGGAGCTTGGGAACGAGTGGTCTGGTTCTTTTCCGGTGGCCACAAAAAAAGGCGCGTCCCTTCCGGGCGCGCCTTTCTGAGTCGCCAATCGATCCGCCTCAGACCTTGAACTGCCCCACCAGCTGCTGCAGCTCTTCGCTCAGGCGGGAGAGCTGGTTTGCCGCGAGTGCCGATTCCTGCGCGCCCTGCGCCGTCTGCTGCACCCCGTCGGTGATCTGGTGCACGTTGGTGGAGATCTCGGTGCTGGTGGTGGTCTGCTGCTCCGCGGCAGTGGCGATCTGGCTCACCTGGGTGCTCACCGAGCCGACCTGCTCCAGTATTTCCTGGATCGCCGCTCCTGATTTGGCCGCTTCGTTCGTTCCTTCCTCCACCTGCTGCACCCCCTGCTCCATAGCTGCCACGGCGCCCTTCGTCTCCGTCTGGATCGCCTTGATCATCTCCCCGATCTCCCGCGTCGCCTTCGTGGTCCGCTCGGCAAGAGCCCGCACCTCGTCCGCTACCACCGCAAAGCCGCGCCCCTGCTCCCCGGCGCGGGCCGCCTCGATCGCGGCGTTGAGGGCGAGGAGGTTCGTCTGGTCCGCGATGTCCTCGATCGTCCCGATTATCGTGCCGATCTGGTCGCTGCGGGCGCCGAGACTCTCGACGGTCTGCGCAGTTTCGCGCACCGTCGCCGCAATCCGCCCCATTACCTCCACAGTCTTGTCCATGACAAATGACCCCCTCTGCGCCGCTTCGTTCGCCTGCTGCGCCCCTTCGGCCGCCATCTGGCAGTTCTGTGCGATCTCGGCGGCGGTGGTTGCCATCTCCTCGCCGGCCGTGGCGACAGTACCTGTTTGCCCGGCAACGACCTCTATGCCGGTCGCCATCTGCTCGGAGGTGGAGTAAAGGGTGCTTGCGGCGTTGGCGACCTCCCGAGTCGTCTGCGACACCCGGGTGATGGTGCCGTGCAAGGTCTCCAGGAAGGTGTTGAAGGCGGAGATCGCCTCTCCCAGTTCGTCCTGCCGTGACATTGTGATCGAGCGGGTCAGGTCCCCCTCGCCGGAGCTCATCTCCTTGAAGACGCGCACCATCTCCGCGATCGGCGCGGTTATGCTCCTGGTTATGAGGGCGCCGACGGCGCATGCGACAACTATCGCGATAACTACAACGGCGAGTACGGCATTCCTGGCGTTGGCGTACGAATCCTCAGACTGGCGGAAGGAGAGCTCGGCCTGCTCTTTCTGGTACGCGGACATCTCCTCGAACGCCTTGGCGACCGCGGCGTTGCGGCGGGCTCCCTCATCCTGGAGGAGTTGCAGGGCCTCCTCCCCCTTTCCTGCCCCGGCGAGTTGCACCGCCCTGTCGTTCGCTGCTGCCGCAGGGTGCAGCGCGGTGCGCATCTTCTGCAGGAGCTCGATCCCCTTCGGCCGCTTCTCCCCGCTCTCCAGCGCCTTCAGCGCCTCGCGGTACTTCGCCCGCGCCCCCTGTACCTTTTCCCGTTCGCGCAGCTGCGCCAGGTGGTCCGGCGCCTTCACGGCGGCATCCACGCTCCTCAGTACGTTTTGCAGCTGCGCCATGGCGTCGCTTGCGGCCGCGACCCTGAGTGCGCTCGCCCTGACCGCGGTGCTCCCCGACTTCTGCACCGTCGCCAGCGCCGAGAGACATACCAGCGCCATGACCGCCAGGAGCAGTACCATCCCTCCGAATCCTGCAGCCAGCCTGAAACCTATACTCGCCTTTTTCATGTGACGATCCTCCCGCAGAGCGTTGACGAATTGCCGATAGTACAGATATCGGCAGAGCCGGAAGATTCTTAAGGTGAATTAATGATGCTGATGATTAGAAAATGGAGCTGCGGATGAAGAAGCCAAAAAGGGGGGACGGGGAAAGCGGTGCAGCGGGGGAGGGGGTGCTATGATGTGCGGGAGCCCCCGGTGAACGGGGCTCCCGCGATGGAAAAGCTACTTCTTCAGGTTGTAGAAAACGTCTTTCCCTCTGAAGACTGCGACCTCGTCCAGCTCGTCTTCGATGCGCAGCAGCTGGTTGTATTTGCAGACGCGGTCGGTGCGGCACAGGGAGCCGGTCTTGATCTGCCCGGAGTTGACGGCAACTGCGAGGTCGGCGAGGGTGGTGTCCTCGGTCTCCCCGGAGCGGTGCGAGATGACGGTGGTGTATCCGGCGCGCTTCGCCATCTCGATGGCGTCGAGGGTCTCGGTGAGGGTGCCGACCTGGTTGAACTTGATGAGGATGGAGTTGGCGATCCCTTTCTCGATCCCTTCCTTCAGGATCTTCGGGTTGGTGACGAAGAGGTCGTCCCCCACCAGCTGGACCCTCTTGCCGAGGCGGTCGGTGAGCTTCTTCCACCCTTCCCAGTCATTCTCCGCCATGCCGTCCTCGATGGAGACGATCGGGTACTTGTTCACCAGGTTCTCGTAGAAGTCGATGAGCTCGTCCGCGGTCTTTCTCGGCTGTGGCTCGTTCTCGAGGATGTACGCGCCGTCCTTGTACAGCTCGGAGGAGGCGACGTCGAGCGCGAGGAGTACGTCCTCCCCCGGCTTGTACCCCGCCCTGGAGATCGCCTCCACGATGACCTCGAGCGCTTCCTCGTTCGATTTCAGGTTCGGTGCGAAGCCACCTTCGTCGCCGACCGCGGTGTTGTACCCCTTACCTTTGAGTACCGCTTTAAGGGCGTGGAAGATCTCAGCACCCATCCTCAGCGCCTCCTTGAAGCTTTCGGCGCCGGCGGGCATGATCATGAACTCCTGGATGTCCACGTTGTTGTCGGCGTGGGCGCCGCCATTTATGATGTTCATCATCGGCAGCGGCAGCTCCTTCGCGTTCACGCCGCCGAGGTACTGGTACAGGGGGACGCCGACTTCTTCAGCGGCAGCCTTCGCCACGGCAAGGGATACGCCGAGGATGGCGTTCGCGCCGAGCTTGCTCTTGAATTCCGTTCCGTCCAGTGCCAGCATCCGGGCGTCGATCCCCGCTTGGTCGGTGGCGTCCATCCCGCTGATCTCGTCGGAGATGATGTCGTTCACGTTGTTGACGGCCTGCTGCACACCTTTGCCGAGGTAGCGCCCCTTGTCGCCGTCACGCAGTTCTAACGCTTCGCGCTCTCCCGTGGAAGCTCCGGAGGGGACGGCCGCCCTCCCCATGACGCCGGAATCAAGAAACACTTCCACTTCCAGGGTCGGGTTGCCTCTGGAATCAAGGATTTCCCTCGCGTACACGTCGGTTATCTGGCTCATTCTTCCCCTCCTTGGATATGAATAGTTAACGGGCAGCGCGTGCCCGTGTAGGAAACTGAGGATATATAGCACATTTTTTGCCAAATGAAAGCTTTATCGGTAAGGTTTCCTTAACGAGTAACGCCACGGGCGCAGGTCCCGTGACGGGGCGCACCCCGGCATTGTCATTGGTTTCCGTTGACAGTTCTTCCCGAAAAGGACTATATTCTGCTCTTGTTTGCCCAATCTCCCAGCTACTGGTTAAATCCAGGGGAAACCATATACTCTAATGCCCACCGAAAGCGGCGATAAACAAAAAAAACAAAAGAGCCCGCTTCTGAGGGTATGCGGCACCTGTCTCGATTCGATGGCGGCAGGTCTCTCCGCTGAGAGGAACCAGAAACGGACCCGCGTCCTGCTTCTCTTCTTCACCGCCGCATTCCTCGCCCTCCTCATCATTCCCAGCCCGCATTTCATGGCAGTGAGCTACCGGGAAGGGGACATTGCCACCTCCGATATCCGTGCGACGCAAGACTACCTCATCGAGGACATGCTCCTCACCGAGAAGAAGCGTGCCGAGGCGGAGGGTGCGGCTCCCTACGTGTACACCCTCGACGCCAACGCCGCGCTGGAGGTGCCGCGCCGCCTCGAGAAGGCGTTTGCGCAGGTGCAGGGGGGGGCGGGGCGCGACGTCGTCTCGAAGACCCTCGGGGTGGAACTGCGCGACCGTGAATTCCTCTCCTTGGCCCGGGTGAAGGAGCAGCGCGCCTTCCTCTCGGCGGTGAGCCAGAACCTCGCGCCCCTCTACCGGCAGCGCATCGTGGCGGACAGCGAGGACTTCGCGAAGGACCGCACCCACGGCATCCTCGTCATGAGCGCCGGAAGCAGGCAGGAACTCGCCGGAGGGGACTACTCCTCCGTCATCGGGGTTGCCGAGGCGAGAAAGGAGCTCTCCAGGGCACGGCTCCTGAACGCCGGAGCCAATCCGCGGGAGCTGGAGATCCTGAAGGGGGTCGTGGTGCGGATGATCACCCCGAGCCTGACGCTGGACCGTGACCGCACCGACGAAAAGAAGGTTGAGGCGCGCGATGCGGTGCGCCCGGTCCTTTTCAAGATGCAGCGCGGCGAGATGATCGTCAGGGTAGGGGAGCGGATCTCCTCGGAGCAGGCGCTGAAGCTGGAAAAGATATTCACCTCCCGCTCATATTCGCCGCTGGTGACCTGGATCGGCATCTTCGGGCTCGTCCTCGTCCTGAGTTACCTCCCGTACCGCTTCGCGCGGAAAAATATCAGGAAATTCAACCCCTCCAACAAGGACCTCCTCTTTCTGGCGGTCCTCAGCATGGCGAACTTTGCGGCGCTGAAGTTCGCCTTCGCCGTCTCCACGGTCCTCGGCGGGCTCTTCCCTGCGGTGGAGACCGCGGGATATTTCTACCTCTTCCCTTTCGCCGCGAGTGTCATCCTCGTGCGCATCATCATCAACTCGGAGGTCGCGCTCGTCTACTGCGCGGTGACCGCCCCTCTCATCGGGATCATGTTCAACGGCAGCGTGCAGGTCGTCGTGTACGCGCTTCTTGGGGGGATCGTCGGGGCCCACGGCGTGCGCCAGTGCAAGGAGCGCGGCACGATCTACACCGCGGGGCTGAAGGTGAGCGTGGTGAACGTGGCGGTGGCGCTCTGCTTCAACATCTACGGCGAGACCCCCATCTCCATGCAGGCGGTGTACTGCGTCGTCTTCGCCTTCGCCGGCGGCATCCTGAATGCCCTTTACGTCTCCGGGATGGTGCCGCTCGTGGAGACGGTCTTCCAGTACACCACCGACGTGAAGCTCCTCGAGCTCTCGAACCTCAACTCGCCGCTCCTGCGCGAGCTCATGGTGCGCGCTCCGGGGACGTACCACCACTCCATGCTGGTGGGAAGCCTCGTGGAGGCGGGGGCCGAGGCGATCAACGCGAACCCGCTTCTGGCCCGCGTCGCCGCCTATTACCACGATGTTGGGAAGCTGAAAAAGCCGCTGTACTTCATCGAGAACATTCGCGCCGGCGACAACAAGCACGACAAGCTCTCCCCGAGCATGAGCGCCCTCATCCTCATCTCCCATGTGAAGGAAGGGGTGGAGCTCGCCCGGGAAAACAGGCTCGGCCTCCCCATCATCGACATCATCCGGCAGTCGCACGGCACCTCCCTCATCTCCTACTTCTACAAGAAGGCGAAGGGGCTGGAACACCCGGGGGCGCCGAGCTCGGTGGAGGAGCGTGACTTCCGCTACCCCGGGCCGAAGCCGCAGACCCGCGAGGCGGGGCTCGTGCTTCTCGCCGACTGCGTGGAGGCCGCCTCCCGCACCCTCACCGACCCGACGCCGGCGCGCATCCAGGGGATGGTGCAAAAGATCATCAACAACATCTTCATCGACGGCCAGCTCGACGAGTGCGAGCTGACGCTGAAGAACCTGCACGAGATCGCGAAGAGTTTCAACCAGATACTTGCCGGGATCTACCACCACCGGATCGACTATCCGGAGCCTGCCTACAAGGAGAAGTCAGTTGCCAAGAAGCCCGCAGAGGATCACGATAGCGAACCGGCAAAGGCGGAGGCCGGTGCCGTCGAGCCAGTTGCGAAAGGTGGCACAGAGGATATTAAGCGCCTTGGGATGTCCTGACGCGGAGCTCTCCGTGACCCTCACCGGGGACCGGGGGATCCGCATCCTGAACCGCGAGTACCTCGGCCGGGACAAGACCACCAACGTGATCTCCTTTGCCATGCAGGAAGGTGAGTTCGGCGCCGTGAACCCGGACGTGCTCGGGGACGTGATCATCTGCGTCGACACCGCCGCCCGCGAGGCGGAGGAGGCCGACGAGAGCTTCTTTGGGCGCGTCGCCTTTCTCCTTTTGCACGGCATCCTGCACATCACCGGCTACGACCATGAGCGAAGCGGCGAGGCGGAGGCCGCCAGGATGGAGGAGGCGGAGGCCCGCATCTTCGGGATACTGAAGGAGGAAGGGCTTGTCTAGTCCGCTGGCGGCACAGGAGAGGGGACGGTGAAGCCGACCCGCTTCATAGACTCGGTGAATTGCGCCATCGAGGGGATCCTCTACGCCGCGCGGACGCAGAAGCACATGCGCAAGCACTTCCTGACCGCGCTGGTGGTGCTCCTGGCCGCCCTTTTCCTGAAGGTCAGCGTCGCCGAGTTCACACTCCTTGCCCTCTCCGTCTCCTTCGTCCTCTTTGCCGAGCTGCTGAACACGGCGGTGGAGGTGGCGGTGGACATGATCTCGCCGGAGTACCACCCGATGGCGAAGATCGCCAAGGATGTGGCGGCCGGAGCGGTCCTCGTCGCCTCTTTCGGGACGGCGGTGACAGGGTACCTGATACTTTCGCGGTACATCTTTCCGATCTACAAGAGGTTTCTCGTCATGCTAGGACCGAGCTCCGACATCGCCACGCTCGTGGCGGTAATCCTCGTGCTGATCGCGGTGATCATCATGAAGGCGGTCACCGGGAAGGGGGAGCCGCTGAGAGGGGGGGTGCCGAGCGGGCACGCCGCGGTCGCCTTTTCCATCGCGACCGCCGTCTCCCTGAACACCGAGGACCCGCTGATATCCCTTCTGAGCATCACGCTCGCGGTGATGGTGAGCCATTCCCGCCTCCTTCTGAACATCCACACCCTTCGGGAGGTGGTGTTCGGGGCGGCCACCGGGACGACCCTCACCCTCGCGGTGATCTTTCTTTTCCGCGCGGTGGAGTAACCGGAAGAACAATTCGCAGTCGGAGACACCGGCCGACCGCCTGAAAGGGGGGCGGACCGGAGATCTCGTCAGGAGAAAAGGTTGGAAGAGGAGACAGGTAAAAAGGGGCAAGGGCTCATCGAGGCGCTGGGGAGGTTTCTCTCCGGGAAGAGGCGCTTCACGGAGGCCGAGTTTCAGGAGATGATCGACGCCGGTGAAGAGGAGGGGGTCCTCAACGAGGAGGAGAACGCCATGATCCGCTCCATCCTCACCCTCGGCGACACCGTCGTGCGGGAGATCATGCTTTCGCGCACCGAGATGGCCTGCGTCTCGGTGGAGGCGGGGATCGGCGAGGCGATAGAGGCGATAAACGCCTGCGGCCACTCGCGCCTCCCGGTGTACCAGGGGACGGTGGACAACGTCGTCGGGATCCTCTATGCGAAGGACCTCCTGCGCTACTGGGGGGATTCCACGCTCGAGCTCAGAAAGATCATGCGCTCCCCCTTCTTCGTCCCGGAGACGAAAAACCTGGAGGAGCTCCTGCACGACTTCAAGAAAAAGCGGGTGCACCTCGCCGTCGTCATCGACGAGTACGGCGGCACCTCCGGCCTCGTGACCATCGAGGATCTCCTGGAGCAGATCGTGGGGGACATCCAGGACGAGTACGACCTGGAGGAGGAGCGCCTCGTCCAGGAGTCGGAGAGCGCGGCCGTCGTCGACGGGCGCCTCCCCATAGAGGAACTGGAGGAGCACTTCGACGTCACGGTGGAGCGGGAGAAATTCGAGACGGTGGGTGGGCTCATCTTTCACCTTACCGGGCGCATTCCGGACGTCGGCGAGGTCGTGCAATGCGGCGTGCTGACCCTCACCGTGCTGGAGGCGGACGACCGCCGCATCGCCAAGGTGCGCATCGAGAAGCGCCCGGAGGCCGGTGAGGAGACGGAGTCCGCGTGAGCCAGCTGCGTTTCCCATCTTTCCCGGCGTCGCGGGGGTATCTCCTCGCGGCGGGAAGCGGGCTTGCCCTGGCGCTCTCCTTCCCGAGCCCCGGTCTTTCGCTCCTGGCGTGGTGCGCATTCGTCCCCCTCTTTGTGGCGGCGCGCGGCGCCTCTCCGGGAGGAGCCTTCCGCCTCGGGTTTGCCGGGGGCGTGGTCGCCTACGCGGGAATCCTCTACTGGCTGAACATCGTAATGGTCACCTACGGCAAGCTCCCCGCCGCCGTGAGCGTCGTCCTCTACCTCGTCCTTTGCTGCTACCTCGCCCTCTACCCGGCAACGGTCCTTTTCCTGACGCGCAAGTGGGAAGTCAGGGGGGTCTCCCCCCTCCTCTCCTTTCCGGTGCTGTGGGTCGCGGGTGAGCTCATCCGCTCCTACCTCCTCACCGGCTTCCCCTGGGCGAGCCTCGGCTACTCGCAGTACCGCACCCTGCCGCTGATCCAGATCAGCGATCTTGCGGGGGTGTACGGCGTGAGCTTTCTGCTCGCCTTCGCGAACGTGGTCCTGTACCAGGTGTGGCGCTTCTTCGCCGCGAAGGAGCGCTACCCGGTGCGCGGGATCGTGGTGCTGATCGTCCTTCTCGGGGGGACGCTCGCCTACGGCATCAGCGCGCTCAATCGCGCCGAAGGGGGGAACCCGCAGAGGGTCCTCCTGGTGCAGGGGAATATTCCGCAGGACGTGAAGTGGAACCCGGCGTTCCAGGAGACGACGGTTGCCACCTACGAGAGACTTTCCCGCAACGGCTACCATCTCCCGGGGACGCTGGTGGTGTGGCCGGAGAGCGCGCTCCCCTTCTTTTTCCAGAGCGACCTCGCCTACGCCGGGAGAGTTCGGGCGCTGGCGACGCAGCTGCAGAGCGCCCTCCTGGTCGGCAGCCCCGCCTATGAAGGGGACGGCGAACGGGTCCGCTACCTGAACAGCGCCTTCCTGATCTCCCGGGAGGGTGAGGTCGTGGGGCGCAGCGACAAGATGCACCTCGTCCCCTTCGGGGAGTACGTGCCGCTGGCCCAGCTCCTCCCCTTCGTGAGCAAGATGGTGGTGGGGATCGGGGACTTCACAGCTGGCGAAAAGGCGGTGCCGCTGCAGACGGGGGGGGGGAAGGTGGGGGTGCTCGTCTGCTTCGAGGGGATCTTCCCGGAGGTCTCCCGCGCCTATGTCGCGGCGGGAGCCCACATGCTGGTGAACATCACCAACGACGCCTGGTTCGGGAAGTCGAGCGCGCCGTACCAGCACCTGAGCATGACCGTCTTTCGCGCGGTGGAGAACCGGGTGCCGCTGGTGCGCGCCGCGAACACCGGCATCTCCTGTATCATCGACAGCAAGGGGCACATCCGCGGTGTGACAGACCTCTTCCAGGAAGCGACCCTCTCGGGAAGCGTCCGCCTGGGGACGGGGGAGAGCACCTACACCCGCATCGGGGACGTCTTTGCCTATGCCTGCCTCGTCCTCTCCGGCGCCCTCGGCGTCAGGACATGGAGGCGCAGGGAGTCCCCGCTTCAGACCGATCCGGCTGGTGCGACAGAATAAAAAAGAGGAGCAACGATGTTCAGAGAAGAAGTGGCAAAGATGGAAGGTCTCGCAGAGCGCATTACCAAGCTCCGGGGGTCTCTTTGACGTAGATCGCAAGCGGGAGGAGATCCAGGAGCTCGAGGAGAAGATGCTCGCCCCGAACTTCTGGGACGACGCCGATGGCGCCCAGAAGATCCTGAAGGCGCGCACCGCGCTGGAGAAGGACGTCTCCGAGTACGAGCGGCTGAGCCGCGAACTGGAGGAGGTGCGCGCCGTCGTCGAGCTCGGCAGCGAAGCGCAGGACGAGGAGCTCCTCGCCGAGGCGAATGCGCTGAACGCGGCGCTGGAGGGGGGAGTGGCCCAGGCGGAGTTCCGCAAGATGCTCTCCGGGACCCACGACGCAAGCTCCGCGTTCGTCTCCATAAATGCGGGGGCAGGCGGCACCGAGAGCCAGGACTGGGCCGAGATGCTCTTGCGCATGTATCTGCGTTACTGCGAGAAGAAGAGGTGGAAGACCGAGATCACCGACTTCCAGGCCGGCGACGAAGCGGGGGTGAAAGGGGTGACCTTCGCGGTAACCGGCGAATTCGCCTACGGCTATCTGAAGGCGGAAGCGGGGATCCACCGCCTGGTGCGCATCTCCCCCTTCGACAGCAACGCGCGTCGGCATACCTCTTTTGCCTCGGTATTCGTTTTCCCGGTGATCGAGGAGGGGGAGATCGACATAAAGATCGCCGACAGCGACCTGCGCGTCGACACCTACCGCTCCAGCGGCGCCGGCGGGCAGCACGTCAACACCACCGACTCCGCGATCAGGATCACCCACATCCCCACCGGGATCGTGGTGGCCTGCCAGAGCGAGCGCAGCCAGCACATGAACAAGGCGACCGCGCTGAAGGTGCTCCGCTCGAAGCTGTACGAGATGGAACTGCGCGAGCGCGAGTCGAAGGCGAGCGAGATCGCGGGGGAAAAGAAGGAAATCGGCTGGGGGAGCCAGATCCGCTCCTACGTCCTCCACCCGTACAAGATGGTGAAGGACCTGCGCACCGGGGTGGAAAGCGGCAACCCCGACGCGGTCCTGGACGGCGACCTGGAGGATTTCGTCATCGCCTTCCTGATGGGGGTCCGCAGAGAGACCGCGGATATTTGAGCTTTGTCCGGAGATTCCGGGTAAGCGACTTGTATCGCAATGAAGGAAAATGGCCTCTGTTCCTCTAGCAGAGCAGGAGCTCAGGCGTCCCCTCCCTTTCAAGGGGAGGGACAGGGTGGGGATGGGGTAGAGGCTGGTACGTGCTGCCCCCCATCCCCCTCCTGTCCTCCCCCTTGAAAGGGGAGGAACGCGCTGCCAACGGCGTAGTTCTCATCCATCTCCTCCCCGAATTCCCGGATGAGCCATATTTGAGAAGGGCCCCGGAGGGGCTTTGCGGGTGGCAGCACCCTGAAGGATTTGCAAAAGATGCAGAGATTAGTGATTGTATGCGTGTTGGTTCTGGGGCTTCTCTCCCCTTTTGCCAGCGGTTGCGCGGCGCAGCGTGCCGGGATCAGGAGCCTCGGCTTCGCCATCCAGGTCGGCGCCTTCTCCGAGGTGAAAAACGCGGAGAGGCTCACCGCGAAGCTGCAGCAAAAGGGGATCGAGGCCTTCTACTTCAAGAGGGAAAACGGCATCTACGCGGTGCGCTTCGGCGACTTCCCCATGAAAGAGGAGGCGCGCCGCACCGCGCAGCGCCTCGTCTCTGACGGGATCATCTCCTCCTACTTCATCGCCGCCCCCCGCCCCGAAGGGGGTGAGGTCCGCGAGGTGACGATCGAGAAGGCGCCCGCCCCCTCCATCCAGTCACCCCCTCCGCGCAAAAAGAAGGAACTCCAGGAAACGCGCCGCGCCCCGAGCGACATGGGTTCGGTGGCGGCGCGCACCGCAGAGCGGTTCGTAGGGATCCCGTACCGCTGGGGCGGGGACAACGTGGTGGAAGGGATGGACTGCAGCGGCTTTGTCCGCGCCGTCTTCAACCTGTGCGGCGTGAACATCCCCCGCACATCGCGCGAGCAGTACCGGGTCGGCGATCCGGTGGGGAAGGGGGAGCTGAAGGAAGGGGATCTCGTCTTCTTCGGCGGCTCTTCGGAGGAGATCACCCACGTGGGGATCTTCGTGGGGAACGGTCGCTTCGTGCATGCCCCGCGGCGTGGCGACGACATCAAGCTCTCCTCCATCGAGGAGGGGTACTACCTGAAGAAGTTTGTGGGCGCAAAGAGATATTTCTAGGCGGGAGAGGTCGGGCCGGTTACAGCCGGGCCGACGATGGGTTACAGAGTCGCGCCGCCGCCAGCCGCGGCGGCGCCTGAAAAATCAGAAAAGAGGTACTAATGGCATTTATAAAACCGTTCAAGGGGGTGCGTCCCAGGAAAGAGCTGGCGGAGAAGGTCGCGAGCCTCCCGTACGACGTGATGAACACGGAAGAAGCCGTCGCCATGGCGACGGGGAACCCGGTGAGCTTTCTGCACATCTCCCGCCCGGAGATCGACCTCCCGGCCGGAGCCGACAGCCACAGCGACGAGGCGTACGCCAAGGGGAACGAGAACCTCCAGTCGTTCCTCGCGGAGGGGGTGCTGGTCCAGGACGAGACTGAGCGCTACTACGTGTACCGCCAGAAGATGGGTGGGATCACCCAGACCGGTCTCGTGGTCTGCGCCGGCGTCGACGACTACCAGACCGGTGTCATCAAGAAGCACGAGCTCACCAGGGCTGACAAGGAAGAGGACCGGGTGCGCCACATCGACGAGCTGAACGCGAACGACGAGCCGGTTTTCTACACCTACCGGCACGACGCGGAACTCACCGCCCTTATCGACGAGGCCACCTCTACGGAGCCGCTCTACGACTTCGTCACGGACGACGGCGTCTCCCATGCGCTCTGGGCGGTGGCCGATCCTGCCGTCGTGCGGGAGCTGACCGGCAGGTTCGCGGCGATCCCCATCCTCTACGTCGCCGACGGCCACCACAGGAGTGCCGCCGCGAGCCGCGTGCGCGACCTGCGCCGGGCCCGCAACCCGCAGCACACCGGGGAAGAGGAGTACAACTACTTCCTGACCGTCATCTTCCCGGACAACGAGATGACCATAATGCCGTACCACCGCGCGGTGCGAGACCTGAACGGCAGGAGTATCGCCGAGTTCATGGCGCGGGTCGCGGAGCAGTTCGAGGTCACCCCCCTTGCCCACGCCCTCACTCCGGTGCGGCGCCACCAGTTCGGCATGTATCTCGCCGGCACCTGGTACGAGCTCGTGCCGCGCGAGGGGAGCTTTACGGAGGAGGATGCCGTCGCCTCCATGGACGTCTCCATCCTGCAGGACAACCTCCTGAGCCCGGTCCTTGGGGTGCGCAACCCGCGCACCGACCAGCGCATCCACTTCGTGGGGGGGATCCGCGGGGTAGGGGAGCTGGAGAGGATCGTCGACTCCGGCGAGTACGAGGTCGCCTTCTCCCTCTATCCGACCTCCATTCACGAGCTGATGGAGCTTGCCGACGAGGACAAGATCATGCCGCCAAAGTCGACCTGGTTCGAGCCGAAGCTCAGGAGCGGTCTCTTCGTGCACCTTCTGGACTAGATTATCTTTCTCCGGCGATCCGGAGTTTTCGTGGAGGAGTTGTTGATGCGCATTGTAGAGAAGTTTATGGTAATGCTCCTTCTGGCGGCGGCGATTGCGATCCCCGCCTGTTCCCAGAAGGATGCCAAGAGCGGTACCGAGCCCGCCACTGCCGCGGCGCCCGCCGTACAGGGAGAGGTGAAGACCCCTTCCGGCCTCTCCTTTACCGATCTGGTGAAGGGAAGCGGCGCCGCGCCTGTTTCCGGGAAGTCGGTGACCGTGCACTACACAGGGTGGCTGGAGAACGGGCAGAAGTTCGACAGCTCCGTCGACCGCGGCGAGCCCCTTGTCTTTCGCATCGGGACCGGGCAGGTCATCCCCGGGTGGGATGAGGGGGTCATGGGGATGCGGGTCGGCGGGAAACGGAAACTGGTCATCCCGCCGCAACTCGGCTACGGCGCAAACGGAGCGGGGGGAGTCATCCCGCCGAACGCCACCCTCGTCTTCGAGGTCGAGCTCCTGGACGTGGAGAAGTAGCGCTTCCTTGCAAAAGCGGCGTCAGCCGGTACATTGATCCCTTGGAACCTGCCCCCGGTCGATTTCGAGGTGACCCATGCGCCTGATGCCGCTTTTTCTCGTCCTGCTCCTTTCGTGCGAAGCCTTTGGCGAGCAGAGAACCGTCACCCTCTACCTCGACGGAGCAAAGGTCGAGGTGGAGGAGAAGGGCCGCGAAGGGTACCTGGAGTTTCCCCTCCCCGCGATCGTTCCCGGGTCGCTGCGGGTGAGCGCCCCCGGCGGGGCCGTCAACCGGGTGGAGGTGGTCTCCCGCGCACTTGAGCGCCCCTCCGCGAAAGAGCGCGCACGGCTTCAGGCGCGCAGGGGGGAGGTGGAGGACCGACTGAAGGCGCTCGAGGTGCGGGAGGAGGTCTTCACCGCCGCCGCCCGCTCCCAGAGCGGCAAGAGCCTCAGGAAGACGAAGAACAATCCGGAGCCGCTCGCGGCGCTGCGCCAGGGGACCGAGTTCTGCCTCGGTCAGCTCGAGGGGGTGTACCGGGCGCGCAGGAAGTGCGAGGCCGAGCTGAAGGAGATCGACCGGGAACTTGCGGAGGGGCGCAGGGGAGGGGCGGTGGCGCAGGTCTGGCTGACCGGCAGGAAGGGGCGCATCTCCTATCTCACCCTTTCCCGGAAGTGGACCCCCGCCTACAGCTTCAGGGCGAGCGGCACCGGAAAAGCTGAGCTTCTCCTCCACGCGAAGCTCCCCCCGGCCGAGCAGGGGGTGCGCTATCTAGTAGCCCCCGGCACTCTCGCCGGCGTCTCGACCGGGCGGGAACTGGCCGGCGATTTTCCAGTCCTTGCCCGCTACGAGCTCCCCCTGGCGAAGGAGGAGTACCTCGAGCTTCCCTATCCGTACCTCTCCATCGCCTTCAGCGGCGGTGAGGGGTGGTGGCCTCCCGGTGAGGCCGCCGCTTTCTGGAAAGGGGCGTATGTGGGAGCCGGGCGTTTCGCCGGAGGGGGTGCGGGAGAGCTCGCCTTCGGGAAATAGCGGCAGCTCCCTTGCCAACCTCTATTAGAATGTTATAAGTATACCGTTTATGAAATGACCCCTCTTCATGAGGAAAAAGGAGGAAGACATGTCAGCAACAGGTGCGGAGTCCGTCAAGACGCTCGATTTCGAGCAGGGTTCGGTAGCAGATCAGGAGTACGTGAAGGCGCTCGAGATCGGCCGCCCCCCCAACATCGCGAAGCTTTTCCCCAACTCCAAGGCACTCATCGTGAGCGGCAAGGTCATCGACCGGGCCATGAGCGCCAAGGGCCATGCCATCTCCATCGCGGCCAACGCCCGCAATCACTTTGTGATCCGCGGCGTGCTCCAGGCGGCGCAGCGCGCCAATTCCGCCGTCATCATCGAGATCGCCAAGTCCGAGGGTGGGCAGAAGGCGTACTGCCCGGTGAACTACTGGAACATCGCCCGCCAGGTAGACGCCGTTGCCAACGAGCTCGGCATCACCATCCCGATCGCCATTCACGCCGACCACTACGGCATCAAGGGTAAAGGGGACATCGACGCCGCGAAGGTGGAGATCCCCTCCATGTTCGACGCCGGCATCACCTCCATCGCCATCGACGCCTCCCACCTCCCGGACGACCAGAACCTGGCCGCCAACCTGGAGCTCAACACGTACATCCCGGCCTGGGCAGGGCTGGAGACCGAGGTCGGCGAGATCAAGGGGAAAGAGGGGCTCTCCACGGTGGAAGAGGCCGTCTTCCTCATCAAGGGGCTGAACGCACACGACATCTTCCCCGACTGGATCGCGCTGAACAACGGCACGACGCACGGGATCGAGGCGAGCGACGCCGGGATCCAGGTCGACCTGACCGCACAGATTCACGAGGCGTTGAAGCCGTTCGGCATAAACGGCGCCCAGCATGGCACCTCCGGCAACAGCTACGACAGGCTGCGCGACATCGCGAAAAGAACCCGCACCACGAAGGCGAACGTGGCCACCGCCCTGCAGTTCGTCTCCTGGGGGGTGGAAGTGAACGACTACGGCAACGCGAAGCTCGACGCCGAAGGTAAATTCGTGAAGGTGCCGGGGGAGGGGATGACCGAAGAGCTCTGGGCCGAGATGGTGGCGTACGCCGAGTCGAAGGGGTGGAAGAAAGGGGACTTCAAGAACCTGAACCTGCCGTTCGAGAACAAGCTCCTCGCCCAGCCGAAGGAGGTCCGCGAGCGGATGGTGAAGCGGGTGGAGAACTTCACCTACAAGCTTCTCACCGAGGTCTTCAACGCACAGGACACCGCACCTCTGGCCATCAAGGCGATCCTGCAGGCGAACTCCTGCCAGCTCCCGCCGAAGGCGAAGCGCATCGAGGACCCGGCACAGTGGACCGCCGAGAAGTTCACCGAGCGGGCGAAGGGGCTGCACAAGGAGAAGGGGCCGCAGGGGAACTTCGACGACTGATCCGGCGCGGCTGCCGCAAGAGTACGAAAAGGGGGCTACGGCCCCCTTTTCACGTGCAAGGGGTAAGGTTCCCATGGCCGGGGGATCTGAGGCACGAACGGTTGCAACTACCTGAACTACCATGAATTCGGAGGGACTGCTATGGATGAGAAGCGCAGTTTTTCACGGGTCGGCTTCAAGGTCAACGCACTCCTGCAGGGGGAGGGGGTGGCACTGAAGGGGGAAGTAAAGGACTTGAGCCTGCACGGCGTGTTCGTGGAGACGGAGGGGGCCCTGCCGGTGGGGACCGACGTGGAGCTCACCGTCTACCTCTCCGCACCCCCCGATCCGGTGGTGATAAAGGTAACGGGCTCCGTCGTGCGCTCGGGAGAAGGTGGGATCGGCTGCACTTTCGACAAGATCGACCTCGACTCCTTCGCGCACCTGAGGCGCATCATCTCGTACCAGATGGGGAGCGACGAGCAGGCGCTCTCCGAGTTGGCAGCATACGCGACACAGAGGGGATGTAATGACTGATGAAGTACTGGAGAGGGATATTCTCTCCGTTTTTCGTACCTGGTTTTCTTCGTTTTGCGACTCGTACCGGGAGGATGATCCCGAGGCGCAGCGCAATCTGGATCTGAAGGAGCTTCACACGCTGAAGGTGTGCGAGGGGGCGCGTCTCATCGCTTCCGGCGGGAGCGCGAGGCGCCTTCTTTTAGCCGAGAGCGCCGCCCTCTTTCACGATCTCGGCCGCTTCCCGCAGTACCGGAAGTACCGCACCTTCAAGGACAGCGAGTCGGTAAACCACGCCCACCTCTCGGCGCAGATTCTTTCGGAGAGCGGCCTTCTGGAACGCCTCACCCCGGAGGAGGGTGAGAGCGTCCTGTGCGCGGTGCGCCTGCACAACGCCTACCTTGTCCCGGACGATCTCACCCCCCAGGCCGCCGATCTCCTGAAGATCGTGCGCGACGCCGACAAGCTGGACATCTGGCGGGTCTTCCAGGAGTACTATGAGGCTCCCGCGGACGAGAAGGCCTCCGCAGTCCCCCTCGGCTTCCCGGACGAGCCGCGCTGCAGCGGCGAGGTGCTGGAGACGCTATCATCGGGGCGCATGGTGGCGCTCAGCCAGCTGAGGACGCTGAATGATTTCAAACTGCTGCAACTGAGCTGGGTGTATGATATTAATTTCACTGCCACCCTTTCCCTGGTGCAGGAGCGCTCCCTTATCGACGGGGTCTCGGCGACACTTCCCCGCAAGGAAGGTGTTCTGGCGGCGGTCGAGAGGGTGAAGCGTTACGTCGAGGAGAGGGTGGCGGCAGGGTAACGACAGGAAGATCACCGAGAGAGGAGAATTTTGATGCACAGAAGTGCGATGCGTATGGCCCTATTTTCAGTCGTTGTCACGATGATGGTGGCGCTCGTTGAGCAGGACGCGTTCGCCCGCGCCGGCGGAGGGAGATCGTTCGGGAGCAGGGGGAGCCGCAGCTACTCCCGCCCCATGTCCCCCCCCTCGCAGATGCCATCCCGGCAGTATGCACCGTCCCAGCCGTACCAGGGACCCGCGCAGGGCCCGTACCAGCAGCCGCGCAGGGGATTCGGCTTCGGCACCGGCCTCCTCGGCGGGCTCGCCGGCGGCCTCCTCGGCGGCATGCTCTTCAGGTCGCTCGGCTTTGGCGGCGGCTTCGGCGCCGGCGGGGGGATCGGCCTCTTCGACATCCTCCTTCTGGCGGGGATCGGCTACCTCCTCTTTCGCTTCATCAAGAAGAGGAGCGGCGGAGACCGCCCTGCCGGGGGGAGCGTGCTCCAGATGGGGGACTACCAGCGCCAGCCGTACGAGCAGACGAGCTTCGACGCACAGCAGGGGCCGGGGGACGTGGATGCCGGGCTTTCCCACATCCGGCAGATGGACCCCTCCTTCGACGAGAGGCGCTTCGGCGACGACGTCATGGACCTCTTCTTCCGCATCCAGGGGGCGTGGATGAATCGCGACCTGTCGGGTGTGAGGTCGCTCCTGACCGACGAGATGAGGGGGATCCTGCAGCAGGACGTGGACAGGCTGGTCAGCGAGCACCAGGTAAACCGCCTGGAAAACATCGCGGTGCGCAAGGTCGAGGTGAGCGAGGCGTGGCAGGAGGGGGGGCAGGACTTCGTCACCGCCCTCATCTACGCGAACCTCCTCGACTACACGACCGACGACCGCACCGGTGCCGTGATCTCCGGGAGCAAGAGCGAACCGGTGAAGTTCGAGGAGTACTGGACCTTCACGAGGCCGGTGGGGAATAACCCCTGGAGGCTCAGTGCGATCAGCCAGAAGTAACGATGTGCAGGGGGGCGCTCTGTGCGCGCCCCCCGCTTGCATTTGCACCGGCCCCGAATCGGGGTGCGGTGTCTCACTGGAGGGAGTTCCATGCGTTTTCTTTCTTTCAGACATGTCTTCACTGCCTGCGCCATCCTGTCCATGACCGCCTGCTGCACCGCCGCCAAAAAACCGATGGGGAATGCCGAACACCCGTATCCGCTCCCGTCCCCGCCGAAGGTCGGTGACATCGCCCATCTCCCCACCGGGATCGTGGTGACCCCGGAGCAGATGCTCAATGTGGCCGCCGACGCGCGCATCGTCTATCTTGGGGAGACCCACGACAACCCTGCCTCGCACCGCCTCGAGCTTGAGCTCCTGAAGGGGCTCTCCGAGCGGCACCCGGGTATGCAGGCGCTGGGGATGGAAATGTTTTCTCCCTCCCAGCAGCCGGTCCTGGACCGCTGGGTGGCGGGGGAGTTGGACGAGAAGGCATTCCTCAAGGAGTCCCACTGGTTTGATCAGTGGAAGATGGATTTCGAGTACTACCGCGACCTCCTTGTCTACGCCCGCGACCACAAGGTACCGGTAATCGGGCTGAACGCGGAGAAGAGCGAGATGGCGGCGCTGCGCGGCAAGAAGGACGAGGAACTGACCGCGCAGGAGAAGGAGGCGCTCTCAAAGCTCGACTTCAAGGACCCGTACCAGCGGGCAATGGTGCAGGCCGTCTACGGCGGGCACATGCACGGCGCCATGGGGCTCGACTCCTTCGTGCGTGCGCAGACCATATGGGACGAGACGATGGCGGAGTCGATCGTGAACTACCTCAATTCCCCTGCGGGAAAAGGGAAGAGGATGCTGGTCATCGCCGGCGGCAATCACATAAGCTACGGTTTCGGCATCCCGCGCCGCGCCTTCCGGCGCCTCCCTGCCTCTTACGTCCTCGTTGGGGGGGAGGAATTGCACGTCGGGGCGGAGAAGCAGGATCGCATGATGGACGTCCAGTTCCCCGAGTTCCCCATGGTCCCCTACGACTTCCTCGCCTACCTTTCATATGAGGATCTGCCGAAGAAGGTGAAGCTCGGGGTGCAGATCGAGAAACCGGAGGCGGGCGCCGGGGTCCTGGTGCAGGACGTGGTTACCGGCTCCAGCGCGGAAGCCGCGGGGATAAAGAAGGGTGACCGGATCCTCTCCATCGACGGCGAGACCGTCTCCGAGAGCTTCGACCTCGTCTACGCGGTGCAGCACAAGCGCCCGGGCGAGCACGCCGTACTGGAAATCGACCGGGGAGGGGAGCGCAAGAAGCTCGACGTCACCCTCAAGGAACCGGGCGCCGCCCCGTAGCGCCACAAAAGGTTCCTGCGCGTTTCAGGGGCAAGGGACGTGTAACAGATTTAATGGACGAAATGCGAAGAAAATAATGGATTGAAGCCTCTTTTAGTGGGAGAGGGGGCGTAAGTAACTTGGCCCGTCTTCCTTTAGCAGCGCAGGAGCTCAGGCGTCCCCTCCCTTTCAAGGGGAGGGACAGGGTGGGGATGGGGTAGAAGTTGGAGACCGCGCGTGAGCTAACCCCATCCCCCTCCTGTCCTCCCCCTTGAAAGGGGAGGGACGCGCCGCCCACGGCTTAGCTCCCATTCGGCTCCCCTGAGCCCGATTTAGATGTCCTACCTGAAGGCCCGTCGGCACCCTGCCGCGGGCCTTCTTCGCGTCCACCCACGCCGCGCCCCCAGTCCCCGGTTTCCCTCTTTCCGCCATTTCTCAATTCTTGACCTACGTCACAATCCTTCCCTCGTAATGTTGCTATTTTTCTACCATCCAATGCTCTACTATCCACTGTCCAACATATCGGGGAGGCCGTAATGTCCGCTCAAAACTCAGCGCTCAAGATGATCCAGGATTATGTATCGCCACAAGAAAGGGAGGTGTTCGAGGTCCCGGCACCGCCGCCGGAGCATCCGGCGCTGCGGGAATACCCGTCCCGGCTCTTCGTGGAAACGACGACCCGCTGCAACCTGAAGTGCCGCATGTGCGTCAAGCAGACGGAAGGAAACTGCATCGCCGAAGGTGACATGGCGCCGGAAACCTTTGCAGCCCTCGAACCGGCGCTCCCCCACACGGAGACGCTGGTCCTGAACGGCATCGGCGAGCCGCTGCTGCACCGCGGGCTGGAGAATTTCATCCGCCGCGCGAAGGAGTTGATGCCGCACGGATCGTGGGTCGGGTTCCAGAGCAACGCCCTCCTCCTGCACGAGGCGCGCGCCCTCTCACTCGCCGAGGCGGGGGTCGACCGGATCTGCCTCTCCATGGACGGCGTGAACCCCGACACCTTCCGCGAGATCAGGGAAGGAGGGGAGGTAGCGGACCTGGAAAGGGCACTCCTGGCACTTGAGAAGGCGAAGTCGGCGACCGGGTCGGCCCTTCGCGTCGGGATCGAGTTCGTGGTCATGCGCGAGAACGCCCGGGAGCTTCCGGATGTGCTGCGCTGGGCTGCGGCGAAGG
Organism: Geomonas sp. RF6; assembly: GCF_021044625.1. Lineage (NCBI taxonomy): Bacteria > Pseudomonadati > Thermodesulfobacteriota > Desulfuromonadia > Geobacterales > Geobacteraceae > Geomonas > Geomonas sp. RF6. Next base: position 3,330,133 of record NZ_CP087999.1, read on the forward strand.
GGGTGAGCTTTGCGATCGTCTCCCATCTCCTCCCGTACGAGTCGGAGCATATGGGGAGTGTCGCCTTTGATGCCAACAGCGACGAAGCGGTGGAATTCTTCAAGCCGTGGCAGGAGCGTGCCCGTCGCGAGGGGCTGGACCTGCGGCGCTATTTCAAGATCCTGGTGAAGTATCTTCGCGCCCGCACCGCGGAGGAGCAGAAGATCGTCGACCTGGTGCAGGCGATGAAGGACGAGGCGCGCAAGCGCGACATCTTCATTCACTGGGACAACCTGCTCGCCAGGGACGAAGGGTGGATCGAGGAGCTTGGCGCGATCTTCGCGGAGGCGCAGGCGGTGGCGGACGAGGCCGGGCTCGAGCTGCAGCTGCCGGCGATCATGCCGCGCAGCGAGAGAAACTGCGAGTTCGTGGACAACGGCTCCGCCTTCATCTCGTGGGACGGAGGGGTTCACAACTGCTACTTCCTCTGGCACCGGTTCAGCTGCTATTCATCCAACAGCAAGAAGTATGTGCAGCCGAAGGTATTCGGGAATGTAGCGGAGCAGGGGATCAAGGAGATCTGGAACAGCACGGAGTTCCGGTCGTACCGCACGCAGGTGCTCGGGAAGGATTACCCGATCTGCTCCAACTGCAACCTCGTGCCGTGCGAGTACCTGTACACCGAGAACTTCGAGCAGGACTGCTACGCCAACACCGTCGCCTGCGGCGACTGCTACTGGTGCATGGGGCTGTACCGCTGCTTGCAGTAGGGTGGCGAGGTGAAATGTAGGCGGAATAAGCGCAGCGTTTCCGGCGATACATCTTGCGGCCGACGACCGATGCCGGGAACGCCTCCGGCTTATCCCGGCCTACATAGAGGACATTTTCACGAAGCACTGGACCTCGCGTTCCCCCCTTTGCGAAGGGGGGACAGGGGGGATTTGCCTCGCTTCCCGCAACTCCCCGATATACCCAATAAAAACGCCCCGCCGAAAGATCCGGCGGGGCGTTTTCCATTCCATTTGCAGGAGCGCTACCGCACCGTCCACGTCACCTTCGTCGGCACCGTCGACCACACCCCATAGGTGCTCTTGGCGTACACCGCGAGGGTGTGGGTGCCGGACCGCACGTTTGTCAGCACGATCTTCTGACTCACCGGCGTCTCCGCACTCAAGGCACCTCCATCGAGGGAGTACTTGTACGCCACCACATTCGTGCCGCTTACCGTGAAGGTATAGCTGTTCGTCACTGTCGATGTCCCGGTGCCGGTCGGAACGGTGTTGCCGGCGATGACGTAGCTGCTCGTTTTCACCGCCTCCACATTCCCCGCTGCGTCGACTGCAAAATATTTCAGCGTCGTGCTCGCAGGCACAGCTATGGGGCTCGCGTACCTCGCACTGGCTGTCGTCGGCGTAGTGCCGTTGGTAGTGTAGTAGATCGTCGCGCTTTCATTTGCCACCAGCGTCACTGTCTGTGCCGCGGCGTACGATCCGCCCGGCGGGGTCGCCGTTGTTGTGGGGGCCACCGTGTCTATGGTCCATTTCACAGTTGTCGGTGAGGCACTCGATTGCCAGTTCCCGGCGGCGTCACCGGCAATTGCATACAGGGTGTGGACGCCGTTGGTTAGCCCCGACAGGGCGGTGACGGTCCCCGCGGCGACGTTTCCGGACCACGCGGCGCTGTCGAGTTTGTAGCGGTAGACGGTGACTCCGGCATTGTTGACCGTGAAGCTCACCGAGGTGTTGCGGGTGACTCCTCCGTTCGATGCGTTGGCGAGTGTGATCGCCGCCATCGGGGCAGAGGTGTCGAGCGTAATGGTATCGCTGGCGACAGGGGAGACGGTTCCGGATGCGTCGCGGAATCGAGCCGAGACGGTACGCGTTCCGTCCGCACCGGCAGCAAGCACCCAGGCTTTCGTGGTCGCGTACGCCTGCCAGCCGCTCCAGTTGGTCCCGTCGTTGCTGAAGGACATCTGCTGCACTGTCGCCGGTGCCGGGGCGATGGCTGAAACGCCGAGGGTGACCGAAACGGTATTGGTGTACTGGGCGGTGCCGTTGATGGTGATCGTGCCGGTGAGGGTCGATGCGGGCTGGCTGAACGCGACCGTCATGCTGCTGCCCGGCACCGAGATGCTGTTGAGCCAGCGGTAGCTCGGCCCCCCATAGAAGGCAGAAGACGGGGTGCTGGTGGCATTGAAGCTCGTGTTGTTCCCGCTGTAAAATAAGGTCTGCTGCCGCCCGTAGCAGGTCGGTGTGGTCATCATGTCGCACGGCTTCGCCGCTTGTGCAATGACCACACCCTGGTGCGCCGCCGCTCCCGACTGGTTCGTTCCCATCGCGTTGTCGACGTGCTCGACGAGAAGCCCTCCGCTCCAGCTCCCAAGGAGGCTGGTCATGCCGAGATCCCACCCCTGCGGCCTCCTGTTTTCCACTAGGTAATACTCGGTGGCGCTCAGTGTGGTGTTGGTCATCTTCAGGGTGTTGCCGGCTGCCGCCAGCGGCACACCGAGAGTGACAGAGGAATTTCCGGCCGGCACCAGCGGGGTGGACCAGCCGGTATACTCGCGGCTCCAGGCATCGAGGCCGACGGGGGTCGTTCCGGCGCTTTCCCCGGGCGCCGCGCCCCAACTCCCCGCCGCCATGAGAGAAAAGGCGCCGAGGCCGGCGTTTCTCTGGGCGGTGTCGTAGAGGTCCGGGAGTCCCACGAGCTGGTGCCCGAGCTCATGCGCGATGACGCCGATGCCGTGCTGCACGGAGGAGTTGTTGAGCTCGCCGCTGCGTGCCCATACCGGGAAGTAGATTCCTGCCGCGCTGAGCCCGCCGGATGAGTACGATGCCGCATGTGCCCAAACGCTGGGGATCCTGGAGCTCCCGGACTGCTCATACCCCGCGACCACGAAATAGACCACCGCCTCGTTACGCTCCAGGAGCCGGTCGCCATCGGTGTCCAGCGTGGAGAAGCGGACATACTGGTCCGCCTGGTTCAGCGCCGCCGCCACCCACTTCTCCTCGGAGGTGCCGTTGTACTCGTGCGGCATCGCCAGGTTTACCGTTACCACGCCGGCAGGTTTGCCGCTTTGGGTGTGGGGAACGGGGGTGATGGCGAGCTTGCCGAAGGAGTTGTCCTTGTAGTAGTTGGCGACCGATTTGACCCCCGCCGTCGTGCTGAACACCGCGTCGTACCACTGCTGGGGCGTGGTCACCATCGTCCGGTCGCTGAAGTTCACCAGCACGATGAGCAGCTTCTTCGAGCCGGAGACCGGAGAGACGGTCCATCCGGAGGAGGGGGAGATGGAGGAAGATGCCGTGGCCGTCGTGCCGGCAGCTTTCTGAACGGAGCGCACAGCCGCTCCTGTTTCCTTCAGGCGCTGCTGGTACATCTTGTTGATTCCCTCCAGATGCCGCTTTTCACGCTCCGTATCGCGCCGGGGCTTGACCCCCGCAGGGATGAAACTCGGGGCGTTCCTCCCGCCCGGGACGACCTTGATGTTGCTCGTCTGCAGGGTGCCGTCGGGAGCCTGCTCGGCATACTCCCACACGCCGCTCCTGGGGTTGCGCAACACGGTATGCCCGGTCTCCGTCGATTCCAGCCAGTGCTGGAATTCGTCACCGCGCGGCTTTGCCTTGAAGCTCGTGCCGTCCGGTTGGCGCACCTCCGTCGTTTCGGGTACAGCGGGACCGGCAAAGGCTGAGCTCGCCGCCACGAGGAGGCGCGCAGCTGTCAGTATCGATTTTTTCATTGTGGAGCTCCTTTTCCTGCCGGGGTAGGGACCGGGGAAGTCCGGAGGGCATCACGGCCCGGCGCTCCGGTAAAGCATCATTTGTGCCGCAGGAAAAGGGGCTTGAACCTGTGTGACGTGGCCGGGGATCGTCGTGCGGAGCGGGACCAGTGGCGGGTCGAGACGGCGGTGGGGGCGGTGGCGGGGAAGGTGGAAAGGGGAAACGAAAGTGCAGCTGTGCATGCGGAACACAGCTGCTGTTCAATCCGTTGACAGGCTAGCCCTCTTCCAGGGCGCCGGTCTGGCGCAGCGCCTCGTAAAGGATGATGCCGGTAGCGGTGGAGAGATTGAGGCTGCGGACCTTGCCGAGGATGGGGATGCGCACCGAGTGGTCCGGATTCTCCGCGATGAGGTGCTCGGGAAGCCCCTGGGTTTCCTTCCCAAAGACGATGAAGTCCCCTTTCTCATACTGCATGTGGTGGTAGCTCTGGCGCGCCTTCGTGCTGGTGTAGATGAAGCGCGCGTCGGGGAAGGCGGCGCCCAGCGCCTCCAGGGAGTCCCAGTAGCGGATGTCCACCTCGCTCCAGTAGTCGAGGCCGGCCCTCTTGAGGTACCGGTCGTCGGTGGAGAAGCCGAGTTCACCCACCAGGTGCAACACGGTGCGGGTGGCGCCGCAGAGCCTGGCGATATTGCCGGTGTTGGGGGGGATCTGCGGTTCTACGAGTACTATGTGAAAGGGGATGTCCATGTGGCCTCCGGAAAAAGCAAAAGCGTTGAACCGCAAAGACGCAAAAGACGCAAAGGGAAAACCATCGAAAGGGGAAGGTCTCGATGCTCGTTCCCAAGGTCATCTTGGGAACGTCCTTGAGTGCAAAGCTCCGGCTTTGCATCCGCGTCAGCGGATTAATTTAATTGTTGCGCGAGTGGCGAGGCTGAGCCTCGCGGGCAATTGCGTCCCCAAGCTGGATCTTGGGAACGAGTCGGCAGAAAAGCAAAAGCATTGAACCGCAAAGACGCAAAGGACGCAAAGGGAAAACCATCAAAAGGGGAAGGTGGAACAGGTTGACCTGTGAGGGGCGCGCAAGAAGGTGTGGCTATCTACTTACGGTTCTCTTTGCGCTCTTTGCGTCTTTGCGGTAAGCAGGTTTTAGTTTTTTAAGGCTTTTCCTTTTACAGCAAAAGGCGCAGCAAAGGCAAGAGAATCGCCTGCGCGGGGCGGCGCGAGCTTGCAATTTCAAAACGGCGGGTCTATTATGAGCCGGTTCATAAACCGGTACCGGAGGGGATTTTGAAGCAGCCTGACAGCAGTGGACATTTCGGCAACTTTGGCGGCAGGTACGTATCCGAGACCTTGATGCCCGCCCTTTTTGAGCTAGAAGAAGCGTACAACCATTACCGCGACGACAAGGAATTCAAAGAGGAGTTCGCCTACTACCTGCGCCAGTACGTCGGGCGCCCCAATCCGCTCTACTTCGCTGCAAAACTTACCGAAAAGCTCGGCGGCGCAAAGATCTACCTGAAGCGCGAGGATCTGAACCACACCGGCGCCCACAAGGTAAATAACACCATCGGGCAGGCGCTCCTCGCCAAAAGGATGGGGAAAAAGCGCGTCATCGCCGAGACCGGCGCCGGTCAGCACGGCGTCGCCACCGCCACCGTTGCCGCTCTCTTCGGCATGGGGTGCCAAGTCTTCATGGGTGAGGAGGACATCAGGAGGCAGTCCCTCAACGTCTTCCGCATGAAGCTCCTGGGAGCAACCGTCACCTCCGTCACCTCCGGCACCGCGACGCTGAAGGACGCCATGAACGAGGCGCTGCGCCACTGGGTCACCTATGTGGAGGACACCTTCTACATCATCGGCACCGTGGCGGGGCCTCACCCGTATCCTCTCATGGTGCGCGACTTCCAGGCCATCATCGGCGACGAGGCAAGGGCGCAGCACCTGGAGGTGGAAGGGAAGCTTCCCGACTACCTCGTCGCTGCCGTCGGCGGCGGGAGTAACGCCATCGGCCTCTTCCACGCCTTCCAGGACGACACCTCCGTGAAGATGGTGGGAGTCGAGGCTGCCGGCTTCGGCATCGACACAGGCCGTCACGCCGCGCCGCTGTGCGCCGGGAGCGTCGGCGTGCTGCACGGCAACAAGACGTACCTGCTGCAGGACGAGTTCGGGCAGATCGCCCACGCCCATTCCATCTCCGCCGGCCTCGATTACCCCGGTGTGGGACCGGAGCACGCCTGGCTCAAGGACAGCGGGCGCGCGAGCTATGTCTCCGTCACCGATGATGAGGCGATCGAGGCATTCCAGCTCCTCACCAGGGAGGAAGGGATTATCCCCGCTCTGGAGTCGTCTCACGCGGTGGCCCACGTCATGCGTTTGGCGCCGACCCTGCCAAAGGATGCCAGTATCGTCGTCTGCCTCTCCGGCAGGGGTGACAAGGATATCCACACCGTGGCCGACATCATGGGGGTCCAGTTGTAGCGGAAAACGCCTCAGTTACAGTGGTTTGTGTGGGGGTGCGCTGTTAATTTCAGCGCGGCCCCTTTTTTTTATGTCAAAAAAGTTTACAAAATACTCATTGACTCTTGCAAACATGTCGGGATAGGCTACACTCTCCGCGGGGCTGACTTCAAAATCAGCCCCAAAAATTTCTTAGAAAGGAGATGATTGGCGCGGGCTTTACCGACACATTGAAGTTCAAGGCCGGCTAAGCCAAACAAACTCAGTCTATGAAAAAAGAGATCCTGTTGCTTGTAGCGGTGGTTTTCTCCACCACGTCGTGCGACCAGAGCCATCTGCAACAGGCACACGCTCCTGCGGCCCCCATTTCGCCGGTCCTCGTCAGGGAGCTGCAAGCGTTGCCTGGTCCTGCAGAGACCACACCGTTACCCGCCGCTGTGGAGCAGAAGGCTCAACCGAAAGACCTGGCTCTCGAGGAAAGAAAGAAGCAGGTATCTGCAATATCTGCGGCATTTGCCCGCCGGACCACACCAAGAAGAGCTCGCTGGCTTGCTGAGCTCTGCTACCAGAAGACAGAAGGCACCCTTTTGACACCGATGGACCTGGCCGAGATAGCACTCGCCGAGACAGGCGGGCACAAGCTCTCCTCCAGGGCTGTCTCCAGCAGGGGTGCCCTCGGGGTCTGGCAACTGATGCCTGACAGGGCCATCAGCCACGGCTTTCGCCCGCACGAAATGCGCGACGACGAGAAGTGTGCCGAAGCTGCTGTCCGCGAGCTTTATGTGAAGCTGCGCGACGCCAAAGGAAACTTAAACAGGGCCAAAAGGCTCTATTGCGGCAGCGGACCGGCTGCCCGGGTGTACGAAGTGAAGCGCAGGCTATTCCGTCAGGAGCTTCTTCGTGAACTGGACGACATAAAGGTCCGTCACGAGATGGTCCGGGAAATGCAGGAGGCGGGTGGCATGGACCTGGCGCCGCGCGGATAGTCTTTGAGCTTCATTCGGGGTGTGTGTTATAGTGGGCGGGTTGCCGAAAAGGCGCCCGCCCACTATACGTTTTTGGAGGCGAAGTTGAAAAAACTGTTCTGTCTGCTGCTCGTGCTATTTCTTTTTACCGGAGGGTGCACGGCCTTCTTCAAGGATCCCACGGTCACTGTCAAGGATTTGAATGTCGTCTCGCTCGATGGAGCCGGTGCCGGCATGGAGCTGTACCTCACCGTTGAGAACAAAAACAGCTTCGACGTGAAGCTTCAGGGGTACAACTACGACCTGAGGGTCATGGCCTTGCCTGTCGCCAAGGGGGGCGCCCGCGAAGAGATAAGCTTCCCCGCCAAGGAGGTCACGGACGTGCGCATTCCCGTGCGGGTGGCGTTCAGCGACATGTGGGAGATCCTGAAGAGAAAGCCCGATCCGGACGGCGTGCCGTACGACCTGAAGGCGGGGCTCGAGCTCGACACGCCGATGGGGCTGATGACCGTACCTGTGTTGAAAAAAGGAAGCTACGTGGTTCCCCAGAAGTACCGCCCGGCCTTTCTGTTCGGGAAGCTTACGGACTTTTTGCAGATCGGGAACTAGGATTTCCTTCTGCTGCCCGACCGGCCGATCGCCTGATCCCTCCAGAGCAACTCATTCCCAAACGGAGTACCCATGAACGTAGTAGATGTCTCCGGACTCTCCAAGAGCTTCGGTTCGCGCGAGCTTCTCAATAATGTCACCTTCGCCATCGGCGAGGACGAGCGGGTGGGGCTGATCGGTGCCAACGGCGCCGGAAAGTCGACGCTCCTTACCATCCTCGGCGGCGTGGAGGACCGCGACAGCGGCGCCATTGTCATGAAGCGCGGCGCATCGGTCGGGTATCTTAGCCAGGAGCCGGTGCTCGACGAGGATTCCACTGTCGCCGCCGAGATCGAGGGTGGTCTCACCGAGATCCGCCGCGCCATCGCCGCCTTCCACGAGCTGTCGGAGAAGATGGGGAAGAGTCCCGCGGACATGGAGCGCCTTCTGGAGCGCCAGGGTGAGCTTTCCGTCTGGATCGAGCATCACGGCGGGTGGAACACCGATCACCGCGTGCGCGAGATGATGACCCACCTGAACCTCCCCGATCCGGCGCAACGCATCGGCACACTCTCGGGGGGTACGAAGCGCCGCGTCGCGCTGGCAAGGCTCCTTTTGCAGGCCCCTGAGCTCCTGCTCCTGGACGAGCCGACGAACCACCTCGATGCGGACACCACGCAGTGGCTTCAGGATCATCTGAAGGGATACCCGGGCGCGGTGGTGCTGATCACCCACGACCGCTACTTCCTCGACGAAGTCGTCACCAGGATGCTGGAGCTGGAGGATGGCGCCGTCACTTCCTACCCCGGCGGATACACCCTGTACCTCGAGCAGCGCGAGGAGCGGCTCCAGAACGAGGCGAAGACGCGCTCGCGCCTCCTGAACCTCCTGAGGATCGAGACCGCCTGGATGCGTCGCGGCCCGAAGGCGCGCAGCACGAAGCAGAAGGCGCGCATCGGCCGCTACGAGGATCTGCAGGAGGCCACGGCGGGGGGGGCACGCCGGGAGCTGAAGATAGGCTTCTCCACCGAGGAGGGACTCGGCGGCACCATCCTGGAGCTGGACGGCGTTGTGAAGGGGTTCGGCGAGAGGAACCTCATCAGCGGGGTCACCTTCGGGATGAAGCGGGGCGACAGGGTCGGCGTCATCGGGCCGAACGGCTGCGGCAAGACAACTCTCATCCGCATGATCATGGGGGAGGAAACCCCGGACAACGGGCAGGTGACGGTGGGGAAAAAGACGCGCATCTCCTACTTCGACCAGCTCCGCGAGGTCATCGACCCGGCGCAGACGGTGTACGACTTCTTTGGCGACGGCGACTACGTGAGCTGCCGCGGCGAGAAGCGGCACAAGATCGGTTACCTGGAGGAATTCCTCTTTTCCCCGGAGGACCGCAGGCGCCCGATCGGCAGTCTCTCCGGAGGGGAGAAGAGCCGGCTCATCCTGGCAAGGCTCATGCTGCAGGACTCGAACCTCCTCATCCTGGACGAGCCGACGAACGACCTCGATATCCCGACGCTGCAGCTTCTCGACGCCTCGCTTGCCTCCTTCCCCGGCTGCGTCCTCATGGTGACGCACGACCGGTTCTTCCTCGACAAGGTCGCCACCGGCGTCCTTGCCTTCGAAGGGGAAGGGGTGGTGACCTTCCACGAGGGGAACTACTCCAACTACCGCGAGCGCAGGGAGGCGCTGCGCATCGCCGCGAGCGAGAGCCGCAACGAAAAGAAGGATGTCCCGGCGAAAAAGGTGGAAAAGCCGAAGAAGGGACTGACCTTTGCGGAGCGAAACGAGCTGGAGCGGGTTGAGGAGCGGATCGGCGTTCTGGAACAGGAGCTCGGCGAGGTGGAGGCGATGCTGGCGGACCCTGCCTCGTACGCAACTGTCGAGGGTGGGATAGGGGCGATCTCCGCGCGCTACAGCGCGGTCGAGGCGGAGCTTGCTGCGAGCTACGCACGGTGGGAAGAGCTGGAGCTTAAAAAGGCCGGGTAATGTAAAGCAGAAGAGTAGGTGAGGGAGGGCTCGGTCCCTCCCTTGCCGTTTCAGAGATTCCCGAATCAGGTCAGGCGGGGAGCCCCAGCGCTTCCTTCGCCAGGCGCAGCCCCACTTTCCTCTTCGTGGCGATGGCATGGCGGTTGATCGACTCCAGCGCGTATATGAGGGAAGGGACGTCACGGCGCACCCGCAGCAGTATCTCTTCGCTCACCTCCTCAGGAAGGACCATCTGGCGGTCCTTGGCAAGCTTTTGAAGAATCATCCGGCGCGAACTGTCGCTCGACACATCCATCGCCGCCACCAATCCCCACAGCAGCCTGCTGGTCAGATGGCCGTCGAGGTGCGGAAGCTCCTTCGGCGGCGTCAGCCCTGAGATGGCAATCTTTCTCCCCGACGTATAGAAGGCGTTGAAGAGCTCCCATATCTCCACCCGCAGGTCCTGGCTGTCCGGAAGGAGATGCAGGTCGTCCAGCACGAGCGCTTTTGCTTCACTGAAGGTGTCGGTGAGGGTCGGTCCCTCCTCGCCTCGGGCACTCCAGACCGGCTTCTCAGCGAAGGAAAGGTACTCGCCGTCGATGGCGCCGCAAAGGGCGGTGAGGAGGTGCGTCTTTCCGGAACCTTGCGGGCCGTACAGGTAGAGGAGATTTTCCGTGCCGTCGCCGAAGGCGAGCTTTTCGGCAAAGCGGTAGGCGGCCTTGTTGCCATCGCAGACGACAAAGTTCTCAAAGCTGTAGCGCGGGGTGACGGGAAAATCGAAGATGAGCTGCATGACCTAAAAGAGCCTGCCCTGCGGTGATTCCGGTGCGATCCTGCCAAAGTGGTGGTAGGCCGCAGCAGTCGCGACGCGCCCGCGGGGGGTGCGGTTGAGAAATCCGTTCTGGATGAGGAACGGCTCGTACACGTCCTCGATGGTGTCGCTCTCCTCGCTGATGGCGGCCGCCACCGTGTCGAGTCCCACCGGCCCGCCGCCGAACTTGTCGATGATGGTGAGGAGAATCATGCGGTCCATCTGGTCGAACCCCATGTCGTCGATCTCCAGAAGGGAGAGCGCCTGATCCGCAACCTCGCGGGTGATGACGCCGTCCGCACGGACCTGTGCGAAGTCCCGCACCCGTCTCAAGAGGCGGTTGGCGATCCTCGGCGTGCCGCGGCTTCGGCGCGCGAGCTCCATCGCCCCCTCCGGCTCGATACCCATGCCGAGAATGCGTGCAGACCGTGTGACGATGAAGGCGAGCTCCTCGTCGGTGTAGAACTCGAGGCGCGAGATGACACCGAAACGATCCCTGAGGGGGGAGGAGAGGAGGCCGGCGCGGGTGGTGGCCCCGACGAGGGTGAATTTCGGGAGATCGAGCTTGATGGTACGGGCGCTCGGCCCCTGGCCGATGATGATATCGAGCTGGAAGTCCTCCATGGCGGGGTAGAGGATCTCCTCCACCACATGGGAGAGACGGTGGATCTCGTCGATGAAGAGGACGTCGTGCTGCTCCAGGTTCGTAAGGATCGCGGCGAGGTCGCCGGGACGCTCGATAACGGGGCCCGAGGTGGACTTGATGTTGACCCCCATCTCGCAGGCGATGATGTTTGCCAGCGTGGTCTTCCCGAGCCCGGGAGGGCCGTAGAGGAGGACGTGGTCGAGCGCCTCGCTCCTGCCGCGTGCCGCGTCGATGAAGAGGGCGAGGTTTGACTTTGCCTTCTCCTGCCCCACGTAATCGTTCAGCGCCCGCGGTCTGAGGCTTGATTCGAAGAGGTCTTCTTCAGTTTTGTGGGGGGAAATGGTGCGGGTCATACATCTCCAAGGTGCGGTTGCGATGCTGCGGACGACGTAAGGTATAACAGTTGGCGGGAAAGGTCAAGCGGCGAGCGGAGACGCAAGGTGCGCGAAAAAGCGTCGGAATCGGGGGGGCGCAAAGACGCAAAGGGCGCAAAGGAGGGGTTCTTGTAGGAATTGCGAAGAACCAACAGAATGTGCCGCTCCAAGGCGGACGCGAAGCTGGTACGTTCCCCCTTTGCGAAGGGGGGACCAGGGGGATTTGCCTTGGATGCTCGGATGCTCGTTCCCAAGGTCATCTTCGGAACGCACTTTGGGGCAAAGCTCCAGCTTTGCATCCGCGCCAGCGGCTGATCAAGGTTCGCGCGGGTGGCGAGGCTGAGCCTGGCGGGCAATGGCGTCCCCAAGCTGGAGCTTGGGAACGAGTCAAACTCTGCTTGAGACCAAGGGGGTGTGCCGGGGCTACTTCATTAGGATTTTGAGCGCGGCCTTCAGCGTTCCTTCCACGGTTGCATCGGAGCCGATCTTCAGCTCCGCGAGGGCTTTTTGTACCACTGCCTCTTTGTAGCCGAGATTGATGAGGGCGGAGACCACGTCGTCGCGCACTTCCTGCGATGCCGCCACCGGCGCCGCCTCCTGGTGCGGAGCGGCAAAGCCGAGCTTCTTGATCTTCTCCTTCAGCTCCAGAACGAGTCGCTCCGCCGTCTTCTTTCCGATACCGGGGATAGCGGAGAGTCGCGCCAGATCGCCCCGCACGAGGCTCTCCGCGAGCTCCGCAGGTTCACTGTTGGAGAGGATGCCATTTGCCAGCTTCGGCCCGACCCCGGAGACGCCGATGAGGAGCTGAAAGAGCTCCTTCTCCTCCTGGGTGCGGAAGCCGTACAGGTTTATCGCATCTTCCTTCACGGAGGTGTGGATCTGCAACGACACGGCGCCCCCCTCGGCAGGGAGAGCGTAGTAGGTGGAGAAGGGGATCTGCACCCGGTACCCGACACCGTTGACGTCGAGGATGATGAAGTCCGGAGACTTGTGGGCTATTTTGCCGGTGAGCAGAGCGATCATGACTGCTTCTCCTTGTTGCGAGATGCGTGGTCCAACTTCGGCATGCCGAAGCGGATGTGCGGGTAAGTTCGGCATGCAGAAGTCGCCGATTTCTTCGGAACCCGCAGCCATACCTCCCCTCCGTTTCAAGGGACAGGGTGGGGATAGGGTTGAGCCGGGCGTCAATGTAGGCCGGGATAAGCCGCCAGGCGTTCCCGGCGGTCCACCACAGCCGCAGCCAAGCACCAGCGAATGCCGGAAACGCTACGCTTATTCCGGCCTACAACGGCACGGTGGGGATGGGGTGCATCAAGCTCTCATCCTGATCGCATTCATCGCCGAGGAGTGCGCGTGGCAGATCGCAACGGCCAGGGAGTCCGAGGCGTCCTCCTGGGCGATCTCCGGGAGGTTCAGGAGCGCCTTGATCATCTGCTGCACCTGTACCTTCTCGGCCCGCCCGGTTCCCACCACCGCCTGCTTTACCTGGAGGGCAGTATATTCAAAGACCGGCAGCCCCGCCGATACGGCCGCGACGATCGCTGCCCCCCGCGCCTGCCCGAGCTTGAGGGCGCTCTGCGCGTTCTTCGCCAGAAAAACGTTTTCCACCGCGACCGCGTCCGGCTTGAACTCATCGATGATGACGCTGAGCCCGCTGTAGATCTTCGCCAAGCGCTCCGGGAACTCCTTCGCACTCTGGGTGAAGATGGCGCCGTTGTCCAGATGGATCAGGCGGTTCCCCTGCTTGGAGATGAGGCCGTAACCGGTGATCCGGGAGCCGGGATCAATTCCTAAAATTATCAATGTGCCCCCCTGACGGAAAGAAGTAGAAATGCAAAAGGCGCAAAGAGTGCCAGCGGGCCAATGCGGCACGAAAAGCTGAGGAGGCGCCGTTGCCGCCGCCCGAGACTGCCGTCGTGCCTTGATCCGTCTGGTTCTTTGCGCCTTTGCGGCTCACGCTCTTTCTCTGGCTACATCAGTTTTTCCATTTCCTCTTCGGCGATGTCGAAGTTCGCGTAGACGTTTTGTACGTCGTCGCAGTCTTCCATGCGCTCCATGAGTTTCAGCATGTTCTCCGCCTGCTTTCCTTCCAGCTTTACCTGAGTCTGCGGGATCATGGTAACTTCTGCGGACTCCGGCTTGAAGCCTGCCTTCTCCAGCGCTTCCTTCACAGCGTTGAAAGAGGAGGGGTCGGTGAGGACCTCGATCTGGTCCCCTTCGTCGGTGACGTCGTCGGCGCCTGCCTCGATGGCGGCTTCGAAGAGCTTGTCAAAGTCGGTCCCTTCCGGGAAGATCATGAGGCCTTTCTTGTCGAAGAGCCAGGCGACGCAGCCGGCCTCCCCCATGTTGCCGTTGCACTTGGTGAAGATACTCCTGACTTCGGAAACGGTGCGGTTGCGGTTGTCGGTCATGACCTCCACCAGAACCGCGGTACCGCCGGGGCCGTACCCTTCGTAGGTCGTCTCCTCGTAGTTGGTGCCCTCGAGCCCGCCCACACCTTTCTTGATGGCGCGCTCGACGTTGTCCTTCGGCATGTTTTCGGCCTTCGCCTTGTCGATGGCGGTCCTGAGACGCGGGTTGCCGTCCGGGTCCCCACCTCCGATTTTCGCTGCGACGGTGATCTCCTTGATGATTTTGGTGAAGATCTTCCCTCTTTTGGCGTCAGCAGCTCCCTTCTTATGTTTGATGGTGCTCCATTTATTATGACCTGACATAAGCGACTTCCTTTCGAGAGGTTTTGTGAAAACGGGGAATACTAGCATGGCCAAAGAAGAGTTGTAAAGTGGGAAAATGGTGGCTAAACTGTAGCGGAATTCAGGACTGGGGCGGCTTTAGCCCCTCGGGAGACGAAATGAGCGCTACCGGGAACGGGTGGAAAATCATGAGGTTCTTCTTGCTATCTCTGTGCACTTTGCTGCTCGCCGCGGGGTGCTCGACGGCTCCCGTGGCCAAGAAGGAGCTGCCCCCCATCCTCACCCAGGAGGAACTCCTGCGCCCTTGGCAAAAGCTCGGGGTGCTGGAGGTTCACCGAAAACGGTACGGTTCCTCTTCCGATGTAAGCCCGGAAGATTATGCGTGGGTGTACGAGTCCCTGCGCCAGGAGGCGGCCCGCATTAGCGCCGACGCCGTTATTTTCCCGGAGGTGCGGGTGGAGATGGACAGCTACTACCTCTTTCCGACCAGCGAGATGTACGGCAAAGGGGTCGCCATCAAGTTTCAATGAACGCGTTGTTTGATCGAGCTGCAGACCGCCCACTTCGGCCGGCTGTGAGTAATGTGTTATTGCTGCTATCAAGGAGGGTGCGATGAAGGCTGTGCTGATGGAGGGATTTGGCGGCAGGGAAGTGCTGAGGGTAGGGGATGCGCCGAAACCGGCTCCGAAGGAGAATCAGGTTCTGGTGCGGGTGATGGCAACCTCGGTGAACCGGCCGGACCTGGTGCAGCGGGAAGGGAAGTACCCTCCGCCGCCGGGGGAGTCGGAGATTCTCGGGCTGGAGGTGGCCGGCATCGTCGAAGAGGTCGGCCCCGGCGTCAGCGCGTGGCAGCCGGGGGACCGGGTGATGTCACTCGTCGGCGGAGGGGGGTATGCGGAATATGCCACCCCCTATGCGAATCACCTGATGCGGATTCCCGAGACCATGAGCTTCGAGGAAGCCGCCTGCGTCTGCGAGACCTATATCACTGCTTTTCTAAACGTCCTCGTTCTCGGCGCGCTGAAAGAGGGGGAGACAGCCCTCCTGCATGGAGGCGGAGGCGGAGTCAACACGGCCGCTATCCAGCTCTGCCGAGCGCTCGTTCCCTCCAGCAGGCTCATTGTGACCGCTTCCCCCGGGAAGGTGGAGCGGGTAAAAGAGCTCGGCGCCGACCTGGTGATCAACTACCGTGAAAGCGATTTTGCGGAGGTCATAAAGGAGTACACCGGGAAGAAGGGGGTAGATGTCATCCTCGACCACATCGGGGCGAAATACTTCTCGTCAAACATGAATTCGCTGGCCGTGAAGGGGCGACTGGTGGTGATAGGGGTGACGTCGGGGATAACGGGGGAGCTCAATCTGGCAATGATGATGGTGAAGAGGCAGCAGATCATCGGGAGCGTGCTGCGGGCGCGGCCAGTAGCCGAGAAGGGGGATATAGTGGCGCTCTTTGCCGAGCGGGCGCTTCCGAAGCTGGCGGATCGCACCGTGGTGCCGATAGTCCACCAGGTCTTTCCGCTGGAGCAGGTGAGAGAGGCGCACGCCCTCATGGAGGAGAGCGGGCACTTCGGAAAGATCGTGCTGCGGGTGGCGTAGCGGGAAGAGTCTGCCGGAAACGCTTCGCTTATTCCGGCCTACATGGTCGCATGGTGATAGGTGATGTAATGTAGGCCGGGATAAGTCGCAGACATTCCCGGCATTTTGAATCTCGTTCCCAAGGTCACCTTGGGAACGGGCTTGGGCGCAAAGCTCCAGCTTTGCATCCGCGCCGGCAATCCCCGTCTTGGCGAGGCAGAACCTCGCGGGCACATGCATTCCCAAGCTGGAGCTTGGGAACGAGGTATCACACAAAAGAAAGGGCGCAGAGGAAATTATTTCCCCTGCGCCCTTTTTGCGTAGCTACCACTGAGACCCTACAGGCTCAACTCCGCGTGTCCCTCGCACAGCGCCTCGCGTGCGGCCACTACTTCGGCGCTCTCCAGGTAGTCGTCAAAGCCCATGATCCGGTCGATGATCCCCTTGGGCGTGATCTCCACGATCCTGTTTGCCACCGTCGAGACGAACTCGTGGTCGTGGGAGGCGAAGAGAACCACTTCATTGAAGGCGATCAGCCCGTTGTTGAGCGCGGTGATCGATTCAAGATCGAGGTGGTTCGTCGGCTCGTCGAGGATCAGCGCGTTCGCGCCGGTCAGCATCATCCTCGAAAGCATGCAGCGAACCCGCTCTCCACCGGAAAGAACGCTCGTCTTCTTCATCGCCTCTTCCCCGGAAAAGAGCATGCGCCCCAGGAAGCCGCGGGCGAAGCTCTCCCCTTCGGTCGGGGGGGAGTACTGGCCGAGCCACTCGATGAGGTTGAGGTCATTCTTGAAGTACTCGCCGTTCTCCTTAGGGAAGTAGGCGTTGGTGATGGTGACCCCCCAGCGGAAGGTACCGGCGTCCGGCTCCAGCTCTCCTGCGAGGATCTGGAAAAGGGTGGTCTTGGCAAGGGAGTTCCCGCCGATGAAGGCGATCTTGTCCCCTTTCCTGACGGTAAGGTCGAGGTCCTTGAAGAGCTGCACACCCTCGACTTCCTTGCTGAGCCCCTTCACTTCAAGGATGATGTCGCCGCAGGGACGCTCCGGCTTGAACACCACGTACGGGTACTTGCGGGAGGAGACCGGCATGTCTTCCAGGGTGAGCTTCTCCAGAAGCTTCTTCCTCGAGGTCGCCTGCTTTGCCTTCGAGGCGTTGGAGCTGAAGCGCTGGATGAACTCCTTCAGTTCGTTCGCCTTGTCCGTTACCTTCCGGTTTTCGTCCTGGCGCTGCTTCAGCTGTAGCTGGCTCGCCTGGTACCAGAAGTCGTAGTTCCCCACGTACACTTGGATGCGGCTGAAGTCGATGTCGGCGATGTGGGTGCAGACCTGGTTCAGGAAGTGGCGGTCGTGGGAGACCACGATGACCGTGTTCTGGAAGCGGTACAGGAACTCCTCCAGCCAGGCGATCGACTTCAGGTCGAGGTGGTTGGTAGGCTCGTCCAGAAGAAGGACGTCTGGGTTGCCGAAGAGGGCCTGGGCCAGAAGCACCCGCACCTTTTCGCCACCTTCCAGCTCCTTCATCTTCTTTGTGCGCATCTCCTCGGTGATGCCGAGGCCGTTCAGGAGGACGGCGGCTTCGGATTCCGCCTCGTAGCCGTTCATCTCGGCGAATTCCGCCTCGAGCTCGGCGGAGCGGATGCCGTCTTCTTCGGTAAACTCCTCCTTGGAGTAGATCGCGTCGCGCTCGGTCATGATCTGGTGCAGCTTCGCGTGCCCCATGATGACGGTGTCGAAAACGGTATACTCGTCAAAGGCGAACTGGTCCTGCTTGAGGACGGCGATCCTCTCGCGCGGCCCGACGATGATCTCTCCCTTGTCCGCTTCGATCTCGCCGGAAAGGATCTTCAGAAAGGTCGACTTGCCGGCGCCGTTGGCGCCGATGAGCCCGTAGCAGTTCCCGGGCAGAAACTTTATATTGACGTCCTTAAAGAGCACCCTTTTGCCGTAGGCGAGGGTGACGTTCGATGCGCTGATCATCCTGTGCTTTGTCTCCTTCTGAAAAAATGAAAAACCACAGGGAGGGGTCCCTGTGGTTTCAAGGCGCTTCTTTTATACCATCTTTGCCGCCGGCGCGGCAATCCCTTTTTCCGCCTGCGACGGCGGGGTAATTTCTGTACGGATTCTACGGCTGCGTGCTAAAAAAAGTTTATTTTCGGGTGTTGTTATGGCATTGTGTATACCGTTCGCGCGCAGGGTGGAGCCGACATGTCGGTGCCTTCTCCGCCGATATTGTTCTGGAGGTTTTCGATGAGGATCATCGACAAGATAAATGAGGGCAAGCAGTTCTTTTCCCTGGAGTTTTTCCCGCCGAAGGAGCGCGCCGACTGGCCGGCTTTCTTCGAGGTCGCCGACAGGCTTTCACGCCTCGAGCCGCTCTTTGCCTCCGTCACCTACGGGGCAGGGGGGAGCACCCAGCGCGACACGCTGGAGATCGTGACCCGCCTCAAGAAGGAGCACGGCCTGGAGACGATGGCGCACCTTACCTGCATCGGTGCGTATCGCGGCGCACTGGAGAAGTTCCTCGACGATCTTGCCGAGGCAGAGGTGTACAACGTCCTCGCCATGCGCGGCGACCGCCCTAAGGACGCGCCCCCCGAGTTCTCCGTCTGTCGCACGCTGCTGCACGCCTCCGATCTCACCGCCTTTATCCGTGCCTCCCGTCCCGACTTCTGCATCGGCGTCGCCGGCTACCCCGAAACGCACCCGGAGGCCGAGAGCGCCGCGAAAGACCTGGAGTACCTGAAGCTGAAGCTCGATGAGGGGGGGGACTTCGTGATCACCCAGCTCTTCTTCGACAACTCCCTCTACTTCGATTTCGTCAAACGTGCGCGCGCCATCGGTATCACCAAGCCGATCGTCCCCGGGATACTCCCGGTGGTGAGCCTGAAGGTAGTCCAGCGCATCGCATCGCTCTGCGGGTCCACCATTCCCGCGGAGTTCATGGCCCAGCTCGAGGAGGCTGATCGGCGCGGCGGCGCGGACGCAGTCCTGGAGGTCGGCGTGGCACACGCAAGGAAGCAGGCTCAGGACCTCCTTGCTGCCGGGGTGCCGGGGGTGCATCTCTATACGCTGAACCGCGCAGACGCTATTATTAATATAGTGGATGGGCTGATGGAAGAGCCGGGGCGGGAAGCGTTGCAGGCGAAAGGGTAGGAATCCTTTCTCCGGCCCGGCCGGTCCTGAAACAATCAATGGTCCACCCGTTCGCACTGAGCCTGCCGAAAGGCGCGATTGGTTTCGCACCCTGCGGATCAGCGGTAGAGGAATCGGCTATGGATACGGTTATAAAGGTCGGCATCAGCACCTGTCTTTTAGGGGAGCGCGTACGCTACGATGGTGGCCACAAGCGCGATCCGTATCTCACCGACATCCTTGGCCGCTTCTTCACCTTTGTCCCGGTCTGTCCGGAGGTGGAGTGCGGCATGCCGATTCCGCGCGAGGCGATGCGGCTGGAAGGGGATCCCGCCTCTCCGCGCCTGATGACGCAACGCACCAGGGTGGACAAGACGGAGCAGATGACCTCCTTCTGCGACGACAAGATCCGCCTGCTGGCCCGGGAGGAGCTCTGCGGCTTCATCTTCAAAAAGGATTCACCAAGCTCCGGACTCCACCGCGTGAAGGTGTACAACAGCGGCATGCCCAGCAAGAACGGCCGCGGACTCTTTGCAGCTGCCGTGGTGAAGGCATTTCCCCTCCTGCCGGTCGAGGAGGAGGGGCGGCTCAATGACCCCGACCTGCGCGAGAATTTCATCGAGAGCGTTTTCACCTACTCGCGCTGGAAGACCTTTCTGAAAAGCAGACCCACCTTTGGCGGCCTGGTCGAATTCCATTCCAACCACAAGCTGCTCATCATGGCGCACAGCCCGAGCATCTACCGCGAGATGGGGAGTCTCGTGGCGACCGGCAAGGGGATCGAGCAGCCGGAGCTCTTCCGGCGCTACGAGGAGCTCCTCATGTCCGCCATGGCCCATCAGGCGACGGTGCCAAAAAACACGAACGTCCTTTCCCACATCATGGGATATTTCAAGAAGGAGCTGAGCGCCATGGAAAAGGCTGAGCTCCTCGAGATAATCAGGCAGTATCATGAAAAGCTGGTGCCGCTGATCGTCCCCATCACCCTTTTGAAGCATTACTGCCTCAAGTACGACCAGAGCTATCTCTTGCGTCAGTACTACCTCTCCCCGCACCCCTCGGAGCTGGCCCTGCGAAACCACGCGTAGGTTCCATCGTCTGATTTCTTGTCGGCTCGCTGATCAGCTCCGCACTGCCGGAATTTCGTACCCGAATGCTTCCTGACCTTGTAGGCGCATCACGACCAGGTGGCGGATAAGGTGTCGGAATTCTTTACAGTGTGGACGCATTGTTGCGTCTGTTCTGTCTGATTACTTTACAGTCCCTAAAAGGATGCCACATGATGTGGTCTGAAAATGCATTTATTTCGGTGTATTAAGTTCGAAAATCCACCTCGGCATAAATTGTGCTTATGCAGAGCCATTAAACAACCCCTTGGAGGTGGACAATGAAATGGTCAAAGAGCAAACTCAGGAGCGTCATAGTCATTGCTGTTGCATTACTGGCGTTGGCTGGTATAGCTAACGCATCCCCGACCCAATGGACGGCATCGTTTGGGAGCCCCGTTTGGGACACTCATTACAGTCTGGATCTCACAAATCTTGTACCGAACTACGTACCAGGCGTAGACTCACTCACTTCAGCATTTTTCTCACTCGACTATACCAACAGTGGGAACAACAATAATGGAACTGCAACTTTTGAAGTCTTCGTGAACAACGTCATTACTGGAACGGTTAATTTTTCCAAGCCGAGTGAAAACGTCCTGTTACCTTTGCCAGCAGCTACACTTTCGGATTTAAGTACAAATGGCATGATAGATTTTTACTTCCATCGGGCGCCAGGCAGCCACGAATTTGATATCCAAACCGCTGTCTTCGTTGTAAATGGTTCGCACGAAGAGTCGGCTCCCGTCCCGGAACCAGGAACCATGATGCTGCTCGGAGCAGGATTTCTCGGCCTCGCGGTCTGTGGAAAACGCCGCAGAAATAATGCGTAATCCGTTTCCGTTCCTCGAAACCTAGTTGTGGTGAAAGATGTTGGGCGATCGACGGTTGTCGTAGAGTTTGAAGAGGAACAGGAAGGGGCGGGCCAGCAAGGCGCCGCCCCTTCCTGCGTTTAGGGGCCAACAACCCGAACTGGCGCAGACCTGGCGGATCCGCAGGTCGATGGACCTAGGCGGATCGATAGGGGGCTCGCCAAATGCCTCACATGACGTGCTTCTTTGATGGTTGGGGCGGCATGGGCGACTGTTCAGGAAAAGGTCGTCAGGGTGGGGCCGGAACTGAGACGTCAGGATTCTCTGCAGCGTAAACTTTTGGCGGAGAATGTTGAAGTCCGGCGAGGTGGCCGATGGCAGATTGGTATAACGTGGCGCTGAAGTCTACCAAAGCCACCAGTTATGGGTCAGGAGCACGTAGCCGGCGAGGGCGAGGTTTGTGACGGCGTGGGCGAGGACGCATTGGGCGAGGCTGCGGGTTTTGTACAGGAGGACGTTGTAAATTATTCCAGCAGTGACACCGGCAACGAAAAGGTGGTGCTCCAGCCCGAAGAGAAGGCTGGAGACTGCAAAGGACGTCCAGGTGAAGCGGCCGATGGGGACGGACTCGAAGTCGGGGTCGACAATGTACCGGAGCAGGAAAGAGCGCCAGAAGAGCTCTTCCATGACAGGTACCACGAGGACTGCGCCTGCCACGCGTACCGCAGTCATCGCAAACCGGATCGCGCCTTCCGGCAGGAGTGCCGGATCGAATCCCGCGGGACCTCCGACCACGGAGACGGTCCAGTCGAGGTAAATCCAGAGGATGAAGGTGACAACCCCGACGATGCAGGAGGCCAGCGACACGCGCCTGTCGAGGAGATCTCTGAGGCGCAACTCAGGGTAGTGATTCCGGTATAGATAGAGAAGTGCCGCGACGGAAAATGCCTTGAGCGGGTAGAGGTAGTACAGTGTCCCAGGAGGAAGGCTGAGCCACCCGTGGCTGCCGGTAAAGCGCACGCTCTCATCGACGGCGATGAAAGCCATGAAGAGGGCGAAGGGGAGGGTGCGAGATATGATCGCGTAGTTGAAGCCGGATACTCTGGCGGCTGTTTTAGTCATAAAGTGTTAGTAGCACATCATTTGCGTCCCGTCGAGCGGGCGGCGCGGACAACTGGGAAATCGATGAAAAAAAAGGGCGACACGAGGCGGTGTCGCCCTTTCTTGTTATTATTCTATGCGATCAGCCTAGGCATTCTTGCGGCGCTTCCCGTAGATGGCAAGGCCGAGGAACCCCGCGCCCAGCAGCATCATGGTGCCCGGCTCCGGAACTGCGGAGATGTCCTTCATCAGGAAGACTGTGTCGTTGTAGTCATAGTCGCCGTACGGGTGATCTTCAAATGCGATGATCCAGTCATCGCCGCCGTCCATCGGCTCTGTCGTCGTGCCGGATTTAGTCATACGTGTAACCGAAGAGCCGTCCAGCAGTTGATAGGTCAGAGCCCTCACAGAGGAAAGAGCGGGGGTGGTGTTCTTGTCGTCTTCGGTGTACGACTTAAATTGTTCGACGGTATCGAGCCAGAAAAAGCCAAAGACGTTGCCAAAGTTTGGCACCAGAACGTTGTCGTCTGTGTCGCAGAGGTCTCCGTTCACAATGGAGAAGGTTGCGGCGGTACCAGGACTTGCCTGGCTACGGTCGATCAGGAAATGCTCCTGCCCGTTCTGGGAGTAGATGCCGAGCTTGCCATTGGAATGCGCGGTGTAGAGGCTTACCAGAAAGGTGGAACTGTTGGCGTCCACACTCTTCCAGAGAGCGGCCGTCGACTGGCTAGTTACCGCATTATAGAAGTTCTCGGTATTGTTGGGGCCCTTGACCTTGGCGTTCAGAATCTGCTGGAGGGAAAGTTCACCACCCGCAGAAGATGCACCGGGAACCACATCCCCGGGCCTGTCGTTGTATGGCAACGCGAACGCGCTGCCAGCGGTGAGAGTTGTAACAAGTGCCATCAATGCCAGTGTCCTTTTCATCTCTTCCTCCTTTTGTATTTAAAAAATGCATGGAACAAAAAGTTATTTCCCCTTAATGCAACCGCCGTGCCTGTTCTGTAACAGGCCGAAGTGGCGACGAACTGCTTGTCGCAGCCAGAGAGTGTGTAATGAAATCCGACACGCGAAAGATGCGCCACTCCGTCTGCCACCTCATGAGGGCGAGTATCTGGACCAACAGCCCTCACAACACGTCGGTCAGCCTGAGTCTCTATCCCGAAGGAGAAAGTGGGTTCAGACAGCACGACATTACCGCATTGAATGCGGTGTAAAAAAAATCGACAGTGAGACAACGAAATAAGAGAGCTAAGGGGGAGATTATTAATTTCGAGTGACCTGGGCCTGTACTAGATTCACCGCCTGCGGCTCCCGACCCTTCCTGGGAGCTGTATCGGAGAGGAACGGTGGCTCCAAATAGCCGCCATTCTGCATTAAATGGTACCTTTCATAAGAGCTAGTTGAATATTTGTGTTGAAAATTAGAAAGCGTTCTGTTAAGAAATCCGACATCAACATTAATGTCAAATTATTCACTGTTGGCTGTTGGCCCTGTTCCGTTATCGCCAAGGGGGGACCCGCGATGAAGTTCCTTACGATAATGCTGCTCATCTTGCTGACCTGCACCGCTTGCGGAAGCAAGACCAAAGAGGCGCTGTACGCAGAAGGGGTAAAAAAGCTCAAGGAATCGAACCCGGCCGCTGCGGTGGTGTTCTTCAAGAACGCGCTGGAAAAGGACGCGAACTTCAGCGATGCCCGCTTCGAACTGGGAAAGGCGTACGCGGCGCTCGGCAAAAACGAGCAGGCGGAAAAGGAGTTCCAGAAGGTCCTGAGCCAGAACCCCTCCCGCGACGACGTCCTGCTTGAACTCGCGCGGGTGAAGAATGCGTCGGGAAAGGGTGACGAGGCGGCTGCCCTCGCGGAGCAGTACCTCGCCAAGCACCCGGGGAATGTCGAGGGGCTCGAGGCGCTCGGCATCTCCTGCGCGGTGCGCAAGAAGTATCCGGAAGCGCAAAACTACCTCCTGCAGGCGCTGGCCGCCGATCCGAAACGGAGCACCACCAAGCTAGAGCTCGCTTCTGTCACCTTCGCCGCGGGAGATGCGGCAAAAGCGAAATCCCTCCTCACCGAAGTCCTCCAGTCCGAGCCGCGCAACTTCAAGGCTCTCTACCTCATGGCTACGCTCGAGAAGCGGCTCGGTAACAGCGACGCCGCGGCTGCCATCTATCAGAAAATAGTGCAGCTGGACGAGAACCAGATCAATGCACAGTACAAGCTCGGTCTCCTGAACCTGGAAAAACGGGACCTCGCCAAGGCCGATGCCGCGGCTGACGACATGATCAAGAAGTACCCCAAGAAGGGGGACGGCTACCGCCTGAAGGGGCTCGTCAGTTTCTACCGCAAAAACTACACGGAGGCGATGGCCTCCCTGCAGCAGTCCCTCAAGCTCTCCCCGACCCTCGAGGGGTACCACTTCCTCGGGCTTTGCTACTACAACAAGGGGGAGCTGGAAAACGCCCTCAGCCAGTTCAGGATCATCCTCGACCGGGTCCCCACCTCGCGCCAGGCGAGGCTCATGACAGCAGAAACCCTCCTTGCCCAGAAAAGGACGGAAGACGCCATCACGGAAATCAAGAGGGTCATCGCCGCCGACGATTCCGATGCAGTCGCCCACAACCTGCTCGGCACAGCCTACATGTCCCAGGGGATGTTCAACGAGGCGATGCGCGAGCTGAACCGTGCCACGCAGCTCGATCCGAAGCTCGTCACCGCGCATCTTAAAAAAGGGTACTTCTACTTCAGCAGAGGGAAGAATGAAGAGGGGGAAACGGAGCTTGCCACAGCCGTGCAGGCGGCACCGAACGTCCTCAACACCCGTCTCCTCCTGGCCTCCTACTACCAGAGGCAGGGGAAGAGCGCGAAGGCGCTCTCGGTGCTGCAGGCAGGGCTGAACGGCGGGAAGGGGGATGCGCCCCTTTACAACGCCGTTGCCGCACTCCAGTTTTCTGGCGGACAGAAGGCCGAGGGGGTGAAGGCGCTGGAGAATGCCAAGCGGGTCGACCCCTCCTTTCCTGCCTCCTACCACAACCTTGCCGGCTACTACGCCGCCTCCGGCGATTACCCGCGCGCCATCGCCGAACTGGGCGAGCTTCTGAAGAAAGATCCGAAAAACATGCGGGGTCTCCTCGGCATCGCGACTCTCAGCGAGGTCAGCGGCAAGGACGCCGAGGCCCTGCGCTATTATCAGAAAGCTGCGGAGACAAACGCTCCGGAAGGGATCCTCGCCCTCGCGGGTTACCATCAGAAGAAGGGGGCTCCGCAAAAGGCGCTCTCGGCCATCGATGACGCACTGAAGCAGAACAACCGGGTGGTACCTCTCCTGGAGGCGAAAGGGCGGATACTTCTCTCCCAGAAGGAGACGAGCAAGGCTATTAAAGTATTCGACGAGGTGGAAGCCCTCGACCAGGAGAAAGGTATAGCACTGAAGATTTCCGCCTATGTCGCTGCCCGCAACGGAGCAAAAGCGATCGACGAGGCAGGGAGACTGATCGCCAAACACCCGGGGGGAGCGCAAGGGTATCTCCTTCTTGCTTCGGTGTACCAGGGGGTGAACGATCTGAACTCCGCCATAGCAGAGGCGAACAAGGCGGTAAAGGCGGATCCGAAGAGTGTGGAGGCGCGCCTCATGCTCGGGAGGCTTCATCAGGCGAAGAAGGATTTCACGTCGGCGGCCGCCTACTATCAGGAGGCTCTGAAGGTAAAACCGGACTCGGTTCCCGCGCAATTTGCCGTCGCGTCACTTCTGGACGCCACCGGAAAGAAGAAGGAGGCGGTGGCGAGGTATCGGGCGATCGTGGATCACGGCGAGAGCTATGTTCCGGCGCTCAACAATCTCGCCTACCTCTACGCCGACGGATACGGCAAGAAGGAAGAAGCGCTCCGGCTGGCGATCACCGCTTTCAAGCTGCAGCCGGGAGATGCGGGGGTGCTCGACACCCTTGGTTATGCACTTCTGAAAAACGGCCGCTACCCCGACTCCATAAAGGCCCTCGAGCGTGCGGCGACCCTCATGCCCTCCGATCCGACCGTGAAATACCACCTGGGGCTCGCCTACCATCAGAGCGGCAACAAAGCGAAGGCGCAGCAGGCGCTGGCGCAGTGCCTCTCCCTTGGGGAGTGCGCCGACACACCCGCTGCCCGGACGTTACTGGCACAGGTAAAGAAGTAGCGCTCTTGCGCAGGCGGGCGCGAGGCTCGTCTACTGGAGGGAGTAACCGCTCATGGATCTGCGCTTTGCCCTGATGTTGCTGTCTGACGCGCTTCTTGCCATTGCCGCCCTAATGGCGGCGCTGGTGCTGCGCTTTGGCACCCTGGCCATGCCCGAGGAGTGGCAGGCCGATCACGGCATCAAGGCCTGCGGCATTTTTGTAACCGTCGTGCTTCTTTCGTCGCACCTCATGGAGGTCTACAACCTCCCGAGGGAAAGCCGCAAGAGGGAGATCTTCATCGCCTCCCTGCAAGGAGGGGGCGCCGCCTTCTTCCTCCTTTCGGTGGTGTACTACCTCGACCCTTCCGTCATGCTCGGCAGGGGGCTCCTCTTTTTTGCACTGGCGCTTTTTATCATCTTTCAGTTCGTGTGGCATGCCATCTCCGATTCGGAGGCGCGCCGCTCCCCCTTCGCACAGCGCGTCCTCATTCTCGGGACCGGGGATCTCGCCTGCCAGCTCGGGGGGCTCCTAACCTCCCAGTGCGGCGCCTTCGCCCTCGCCGGCTTTCTTGAGTGCCGGGAGAAGGAACACCCGGAGGAGACGGTGCACCAGCCCCACCTCTTCCAGGCGCAGATCATCAGAAAGGAAGGGGACCTCCTGGAGACGGCGCGCAAGCACAAGGTCGGCATGATCGTCGTCGCCCTGGCGGAGAAGCGGGGGGTCCTGCCGCTGCAGGAGATGATGCGCTGCAAGCTGAACGGGATAGAGGTGGTCGACGCCCCCACCTTTTACGAGATCGTGCAGGGGAAGCTCCTTCTGGAGCAGATGACGCCGAGCTGGATCATCTTCTCCAGCGGCTTTCGCAGGACCGCCCTCATAGCGATTTACAAGCGCTGCTTCGACATCTTCCTCTCTCTGATAGGAATCGTGCTGAGCGCGCCTCTCTTCCCCTTCATCGCCTTGGCCATAAAGCTCGACTCCCGCGGTCCCGTCTTTTTCCAGCAGGTGAGGGTGGGGAGTGGCGAAAAGCCCTTCATGCTGTACAAATTCAGGAGCATGACCCAGGACGCGGAGAGAAACGGCGCGGTATGGGCGTCAAAGAACGACGCGCGGGTGACCCGGGTCGGGCGCATCCTCAGGAACTCCCGCATAGACGAACTGCCCCAGCTCTACAACGTCCTCAGGGGGGACATGAGCTTCATCGGGCCGCGTCCGGAGCGGCCGGAGTTTGTGGAATCCCTGAAGAAGGAGATTTTTTACTACTCCAAACGGCACAGCATAAAGCCGGGGCTGACCGGCTGGGCGCAGGTGCGCTACCCCTACGGAGCGACCGTGGAAGACGCGGTGGAGAAACTGCGCTACGACCTCTACTACATAAAGAACCTTTCGCTGCTGCTCGACTCGCAGATCATATTCGAGACGGTAAAGGTGGTGCTCTTCGGGCGCGGCGGCAGGTGATCGCCCCGTGGGGGGACTGAGTTGGGGGGACTGGCTCCTTCGTTAGAAGGTGCCTGTCCCCTTGCGCAAACTTGTCCCCTTCCGCACGCTGTCCCCTTCCGCAAACGACGCGACGCTCTTTTTTCGAAGAAGGAGAAGGCCATGAAGCTGAAACTGATGCTGGCGATCCTGGTGATTTTTCTGATGGTACCGGCCGCTTCCTTTGCCGTCGACTACGTCATCGGCGAGGGTGACAGTCTGGACATCTCCGTATGGGGGGTGAAGGAGCTCAACTTCGCGGTGAAGGTCCGCCCCGACGGAAAGATCACCGTCCCCGGGCTCGGCGAGGTCGTCGCCAGCGGCATGACCCCGAGCAAGCTGCAGACCTCACTCGCGGACAGGCTGAAGGAGCTCGTGAAGAACCCGATAGTGACGGTCACCGTGAAGGAGATAACGAACAGCAAGGTGTACATCTTTGGCGGCGGCGTGAAGTCCACAGTGTACGAGCTTTCCCGGCGCACCTCGCTCCTGCAGCTTCTGTGCATCCTCTCCGACCTGAAGGGGGCGGATCTGAACCGCGCCTACCTTTTGCGAAACGGGCAGAAGGTGAAGAGCAACCTGCAGAAACTCTTCGTCGGCGGCGACGTGCAGGAGGATCTCCTTCTCGAGACCGGCGACGCCCTCTTTCTCCCGGTCCTTCTGGACAAGAGCGTCTACGTTCTCGGCGCCGTGAATGCCCCGAAGGCGATCGAGTACCGCGAGGGTATGAAGGTGATGGAGGCGATCCTCGAGGCGGGGGGCTTCACCAAGTTCGCCGACCAAAACGACGTGCAGGTAAAGAGAAAGAGCGGAAAGGACGCCCTCTCCTTCGACGTAAAGGCAAAGCGCCTCTTCAAGGAAGGGGATCTCAGCCAGAACATCGAGCTGAAGGCGGGGGATTACGTGATGGTGAAGGAGAGTTTCTTCTAGAAACGGCGGAGGGTGCGCCCTCCGGAACGTTCATGAGCTGGAAAACGTACAGAGATAGCGGTTCCTCCACGAGGTGTCCCATGCAGTCTTCCGAAATGGACTACAAAAAGTACCTGCAGCTGGTACTAAACCACAAAGAGCGGTTCGTGGTCGTCGCGCTTCTCATCATGACGCTCGCGTTTGCGGTGAGCTTCGTCCTCCCGAGGAAGTACCAGGCGACGAGCACCGTATTCATCGAGAAGAACGTGATCAGCGAGCTGGTGAAGGGGATCACCGTGACCCCCTCCATGGAAGACACCATCAACGTCCTTACCTATGCAATCACCAGCCGCACCCTTCTCACGAAGGTCATCGACAGTCTGGACATGAACCTCAGCAAGAACCAGACGGAGATGGAAGCGCTCATCAAGACGCTGCAGAAAAACACCACGGTGAAGGTAAAAGACAAGAATCTCTTCACCATCTCCTTTCTGGACCAGAACCCCCGAGTGGCCAGGGACTTCGTGAACACCCTCGTGCGCCTCTACATCGAGGAGAACATCTCCTCCAAGCGCGGCGAGTCGTACGACGCCACGAAGTTCCTCTCGGAGCAGATCGACACCTTCAACGAGAAGCTGGAGAAGGCCGAGGCAGAGGTTAACGCCTACAAAAGGGACAACGGCGGCATCATTTCCATCGACGAGGGGAAGCTCTTCGAGGAGATCAACACCGCCCAGCAAAAGCTCTATGACCTGCAGCTCAGGCGCCGCCAGTTGGAAGGGATGCGCCAGGTGACGAGAAAATCGAACGACCCCCTGCAGGCGAAGCTCTCCGCCCTGCAAAAACGCCTCGATGATCTGCGGGTGCAGTACACCGACAGCTACCCCGAGGTCGTCAGCGTACGGAGCGACATCGAGACGGTAAGGGAGCAGCTGAGGGCTCGCAAGGGAGCGGAGGCGCAGCCTCTGGAACCGCAGGAACTCGCGAAGATAGAGTCGGAGATAGATGCGATAAAGGTGACCGAGGAAGGGCTCAGGCGCTACGTGGCGAACAACAGGAGGATCCTGCAGTCGATACCGACGGCGAAAGCGGGGCTGGAAAAGCTCGAGCTGGAAAAGAAGAACCAGAAGGCGATCTACGACCAGCTCTTCTCCCGCCACGGCCAGTCGGAGGTCTCGAAGCAGATGGAGGTGCAGGACAAGTCCACCACCTTCCGCGTCGTCGATCCGGCAGTCCTCCCGGTGAAGCCGTCCAGCCCGGATCGCCTGAAGATCATGCTGCTGGGGATGATTGGGGGGCTTGCCGGGAGCTTCGGCATCCTCTTCCTCCTCGACCAGCTCGACACCTCCGCAAAAGACGTGGAGTTCGTGAAAGAGCTCGGCTTGCCGGTCCTCGCGGTGATCCCCCGCATGACCGACCCGGTGCAGGTTGCGGCAAGGAAGAAGCGCAGCCGCCGCATCTTCTGCCTCGCGGGGGTCTACTTCATGCTGATGCTCGTCTTCCCGGCGATGGAGGTACTGAATCTTACCTACATGGACCGGGCACTGGACAAGGTTTACGCCGGCGGGTCGCATTAGGCGGCCGCCAGATGTGAGGTAGCTATGAGCAGAATCGAAGTGGCGATGGAAAAGGCTGCCCGGCTCCGGCAGGAGCGGGAGGTGGCGGGCGAGCCGGCTGCAGCGCCTCACCCCGCAGCGGCTCCACCGAAGAGACCTGCGGCAGCGTCAGCGCAATACGGGGTACTGTCGCCGACGGACCCGTTCCTCGTGAACCTGCACGACCCGCACTCGGCAACGGCCGAGGAATACCGGAAGCTCAAGTCGGCGCTGGTGAAGATGACCACCGGCGAGGTGTTCCGCAACACGATCATGGTGACGAGCTCCGTGCCGTGCGAGGGGAAAAGCCTCACCGCGCTCAATCTCGCCGTCAGCCTCTCCCAGGAGCTCGATCACACGGTGCTCCTGGTGGACGCGGACCTGCGCCGCCCCTCGGTGCACCGCTACCTCAACGTGGAGCAGGGGGTGGGGCTTGCCGACGTCCTGACCGGCAAGGCGCAGATCGGGGAGACGATCGTTCCCACGGGGATCGGGAAGCTCTCCGTCATCAGGGCGGGGTCGCAGGTGGACAACCCGGCGGAGCTCTTTTCGTCGCAGCACAACAAGGCGGTCATCGCGGAGCTGAAGAACCGCTATCCGGACCGCTACATAATAATCGACACCCCGCCGGTACTCCCCTTTGCGGAGTCGCGCTCGCTGGCGCATCTCGTGGACGGGGTTCTCTTCGTTGTCATGGAGCGCCTGGCCTCGCAGGCAAACATCAGGGAGGCGGTGGAGTCCCTGAAGGGATGCCCGATCCTCGGGACGGTGTACAACGCGGCCGCCGTCGACGGCACCGACAGCCGTTACTCGTACTATCAGGGGTACGAGCGCACCGAGTGACCTTGTTGTAGCAAGGCGGGGATCGCGTGCGAGCTTCCGGCGCACAGACTCTTCCGCTCCTTTCCCGTAATGCAGGAGTTCCCATGTACGAGGCATTCTTCGGCCTGCGAAAAAAACCGTTCGAACTGGTGCCCGACCCGGAGTTCATCTACCTGAGCCGCTCGCACCGCAAGGCTCTTATCTATCTCGATTACGGCATCAGGGAGCGGGCCGGGTTCATTCTCCTCACCGGCGACGTCGGGTCAGGGAAGACCACCCTCATCCGAGACATCCTGAACAAGGGGTACGCCAACGTCACCCTTTCGAAGATATTCAACACGCGCGTGACCGCGGAGCAGCTCCTTGCGATGATAAACGACGACTTCGGCCTTCCGGTGGCGGGGAAGGACAGGGTGTCGCTCATGCGCGACCTGAACGATTTCCTCCTGGAGCAGTATGCCGCTGGGCACCAGCCGATCCTCATCATCGACGAGGCGCAGAATCTCGAGGCGGATCTTCTGGAAGACATCCGCATGCTCTCGAACCTGGAGAGCGCCCATGGAAAGCTCCTGCAGATCGTCCTGGTGGGGCAGCCCGAGTTGCGCGAGACGCTCGCGGCGCCCGAGCTTTTGCAGCTGAGGCAGCGGATCAGCATCAACTGCCACCTGAAGGCGCTCGGCCGCGAGGAGATGACAGAGTACGTCCTGCACCGCATGGAGGTCGCGGGGAACCGCGAGGCGCTGATCTTTCCGCGGGAGACGCTCGATCTCGTGTACCAGTACAGCAGGGGGATCCCGAGGCTCATCAACATCATCTGCGACTTCCTCATGCTCTCCGCTTTTGCGGAGGAGGTGCGGGAAATCACCCTGGAGATGGCGCGCGACGTGGTGGGGGATCTCGATTTCGAGCAGCACTTCTGGGGGGGAGGTGAAGGGGAAGGGCCTTCGACCCACTCCGCCGTCGTCGCCGCAACCGGCGTCACGGCGCAAGGCGGCGAGATCGTGGCGGCGCTGGGCGAACTCGCCGGGCTCCTCGCCCTCCTGCGGGACGATTTCAACGCCCACGTGGAGAAGGATGAACGGGCGATATCGGAGCTCGGGGCGAATCTGGCGAGGCTGAATGGGGCGCTGGCGCAGCTTGAGGTCCAGACTAACCTGCGTCAGCCTGAGGTGGGGCTGGTGAGAAGGCTCTTCGGGGCGACCGAGAAGCCATGAGAGGAGCTGGCGTGAAAAGAGCGGCAGCCGCACTCTGTGCTTTCGGAGCAGCATGGTCCTGTGGCACTGCGCTCGCCGCCGAGTTCGAGTTCCACCCCTCCCTCGGGTTGAGCGAAGAGTACAGCGATAACATCCTGGAGACCTCCACGGGGAGAAAGAGCGACTTCGTGACCCGCGTGCTCCCGGGCGCCTCCCTTCTCTACCGGAGCGGGTCGCTCAGCGCCGACGCGCGGTACACCTTCGAGTACAGGCACTTCGCGAAAGGGTGGAAAGAGGACGAGGAGGTCCACACCCTGGCTCTCGGCGGACACGCCGCGCTCTTTGAGAATTTCCTCTTTGTCGATGTGAGCGACTCCCTGAGCCGCAGGTCCCTCGACGTGACCCGCGACACCACGACAGAGAGCCTCTTTTCCGACCAGACCGACGAAAACCGCGCCACCGTCTCCCCCTATCTTCTCTGGCGGCTGGCGGAAAAGATAACGCTGAAGACAGGGTACCGGTACACCGACGTGCGCTACTGGGAAGCTTCGGGCGCGACGGAGAGTTCGGGATCGACCTCCGCCATAGACAGGCGGGAGCACAGGGGGTATGCGGACCTGACCCATGAGCTGACCGCGCGCCTGTCGCTCAACGCCTCCTACTCCTACGGCTCGGTAAATACCGACATCGCCGACTACACGGAGCACAACGTATCAGGCGGAGCCCGCTTCGAGTATGCAGACAAGTGCTTTGT
The DNA here is from genome assembly GCF_021044625.1 of Geomonas sp. RF6. NCBI lineage: Bacteria > Pseudomonadati > Thermodesulfobacteriota > Desulfuromonadia > Geobacterales > Geobacteraceae > Geomonas > Geomonas sp. RF6. Next base: position 3,362,957 of record NZ_CP087999.1, read on the forward strand.
CTATGGCAGTATCGGCAACAGCTGGCAGGACTTCGATAACGGAAGGGACGCCAGCAACTTTTTCTGGAACGCCGGAGTCACCCACGACTTCGTCGTCTTCACCGGAACGCTGGAGGGGCTGGTGCGCTACTCCGACGACCCGCTCACCGTCTCCACGAAAGAGACGAGGTACAGTGCGACGCTTGAAAAGCGGATGGACAGCGGGACGATGGGGTTCTCCGTAGTGAGGTCCGAGTTCGATGCAGAGGAGACGCTCTCCCTTGCAGCCGAGTCGGACAGGAAAGTCACCGCCATAAACCTGTTCACCCGTCAGGAGCTTTCGTCCAGGCTCGCAGTCGCACTGGCACTGACCGGTGACAAGGTGACCCGCGACGAAGGGACAGGATACCCGTACCACTTCAGCGGCAGCGCAAGCGTAACCTACAGCTTCCCGTACGAAATCAGCACCGCGCTGACGTACACGCACACGGAGTACCGCTACGAAATCGAGGAGTCGGCAGGGGGACGCCAGACAAACAGGGTGATCCTTGATGTGAGGAAGGTTTTCTAGATACATGCTATGAACATTGTCATGTAGAAAGGCTTTGCTTTGGTATTTCTCTTTTGGATCAGTTTCGCCTTCGTATTCTACACCTACCTTGGCTATCCGCTGTGCCTCGCGGTTCTCAAGAAGGTAAGGCCGCGTCCTGTCAAAAAAGTGGAATTCTTCCCTCTTGTCTCTGTTGTCATCGCAGCGTGCAATGAAGAGCAGAACATCATGAGGCGGCTGGAGAACCTGCTGGCCCAGGACTATCCATCGGACCGGCTGGAGATCATCCTCGTCTCCGATGGCTCTGAGGACCGCACCGTCGAACACGCGCTGCGTGTCGCTGGCGAGAAGGTGAGGATCGTGGAGTTGCCGTCTAGACAGGGGAAGGCGGAGGCGTTGAACGCGGGGGTCCCTTGGGCCATCGGGGACATCATCGTCTTCTGTGACGCCCGTCAGACCTTCGAGGAGGATGCTATCCGCCAGTTGGTGGCGAACTTCTGGGACGAGACGGTCGGTTGCGTCAGCGGTGAGTTGATGCTGCACAAGACCACCTCGAGCGGTATCCAGGTGGAAATGGGGGCGTACTGGCAGTATGAGAAATGGATCAGGAAGGCCGAGAGCAGCTGCGGTTCGGTTGTCGGGGCGACGGGCGCAATTTACGCGATCCGGCGGTCGTTGTACCGCACCCTGCCGCAGGGGACCCTCCTTGACGACGTGATGATCCCGATGCAGGTGGTGCTGCAGGGGTACCGCACCATCTTTGACGGGAGCGCCAAGGCCCACGACATCGTCTCCGGTCAGATGACACAGGAGTGGGTGCGCAAGGTAAGGACCCTTGGTGGGAACTGGCAGCTCATGGGACTTCTCCCCTCTTTACTCTGCCCCTGGAAGAACCGCTGCTGCTGGCGCTTCGTTTCCCACAAGATGGGGCGGCTTCTGGTGCCTGTGGCGCTGCTGATGCTCGCCGGCTTAGGACCTCTGATCGAGGGATCGCTATACCTTTTCGCTACCTCTTTGCAAGTCGTCTTCTACGCACTGGCCGCCGTCGGTGCAGCACTTCCTGCGACCCGCAGCAGTAGGATGGTGCAAATGAGCTACTTTTTCGTGGTCATGAACCTGGCGGCCCTAGCGGGGTTCTGGCGCTGGCTCAGAGGGGACAGCTCCACGCTGTGGCGTCCCGCGTATCTCGAGGGAGGAAACTAGGTGGTCGCGGTGCCGGTGCTCATGTACCACGCTCTCGAGGCTCCCGGGCACGCCTCCGGGATAGACGACCCGGGAGAGGGGGTGTATCTGCTGCAGGCAGAAGAGTTCCGCGCCCAGATGGACTTCCTGAAGAGGGAAGGTTACCACACTCTCCTTCTGGACGAGGTCCTCTCCGAGAACCTTCCCTTTGGCAAGGCAGTGGTGTTGACCTTTGACGACGGGCATGACTCCAACTATCACCTGGCCCTCCCCATCCTTCAGGAGTACGGTTTCCGGGCCGAGTTTTTCATCACCACGGACTGGATCGGCACCCCACACTACCTCACCATGGCGCAGGTGAGAGCGCTTGGGCGGGGGGGGATGGGGATTGGCAGCCACGCCGCCAGCCACCGACTCCTGAGCGATCTCCCGGCCGTGGAACAGGAACGGGAGCTGGGACATTCGAAGCGGGTGCTGGAGGAGATCCTTGATCGCGAAATCCTCTTCTTCTCCGCCCCGGGGGGCAGGTTCGATGCCGGCAGCGCGGCCCGCGCGGAGAAGGCGGGTTATCGGGGCTTCTGCACCTCCCGCCCCTTTTTGTGGCACCGGCGGGGGGAGGGCACCATCCCCCGTTTTGCGGTACGAGGCGGTGACACCGCACTAGTCAAGGATGTGGTGCGACAAAGGGGGAGGACCCTGCTTGAGGTGGGAGTCACCTATCAACTCCTTAATGGCGTTAAAAGGCTGATGGGTAACGGTCTCTACAATCGGTTGCGCAGTATGGCCCTTGCGGTGCGCCCAACTCTCGCGACAGGGGAAGCGCAAAGCAATCCAGAAGGTACAGGTGCCGAGTGAAGTGTGGTTCGTTCATAATATTCTCCTCCGATGACTGGGGGTGGAAGACCAGCAAATACCAGGTCTCCATCCGACTGGCACGTGACAACACCGTCCTTTTCATCTCGTCGGTAGGCTTTCGTCCCCCTACCGCCTCGCGCGGGGACCTCGGGCGCATCTTTCGCAAGGTAAAGGATTTCCTGCGGGGGGTGAGGCAGGTGGAGCCGAACCTCTATGTGCTCACCCCTTTGATCATTCCCTTTTGGCGCGGCGGCTACGTGGAGAGGCTGAACGTCGGGCTGCTTGCTGTGCAGATCGCCTGGGCGCGGGTGAGGCTCAAGATCGCTGACCCCTATCTCCTCGTCTTCTCCCAGAACTGGCACGATCTGGTGGTGCGGCAAAAACGTCGCAAGCTGGTGTATTACTGCGTGGACGACCACTCGGGGTTCAGCGGCCTCAATGCCCAGTCCTTTCAAAAAAAGGACGAGGCCCTGACACAAGTCGCCGACCTGGTGCTCTGCTCCTCCCGGTTGCTCTACGAACGGAAGAGGGAGGTGTGCGGCCGGGTCGAGTATCTGCCGCACGGCGTCGACTACCATCATTTCTCCAGGGCTGTCCTCGACCCGGCGCTGCAGCCCCCCCCGGAGACGGCGCCATTGAAAAGGCCGGTGGTGGGCTTTTTCGGACATATCTCCTACGATTGGGTGGATGTGGATCTTTTGAAGCGTCTCGCGAAATCGCGCCCTTCCTGGACCGTGCTCCTCATCGGACGCTATTCCATCGCCGAAGACGAGTTCGCCTCCTTCCCCAACGTCGTATATGTCGGCGAAAAGGACTTTGCGGAGCTCCCCGCGTACTGCAAGGCAATGGATGTGGGGCTGATCCCCTTTCTGAAGTCGCGCCTCACCGATCATTGCAACCCTCTGAAGCTTTACGAGTACCTTGCCGCCGGTCTTCCCGTCGTTTCTACCGACATCCCGGAGGTGTCTTACTTCAAGGACCGCGTCCGGATCGCTGGTGACGCCGAACTCTTCATTGACGCCTGCGACGCGGCCGTAGCCGAGGGGGAGGTGCCCAGAAAGGCTCGTAGCGTCGCCATGGCCGGCTTCAGCTGGGACCGGCGGGTGGAGACAATCTGCATGTTGCTGAGGGAGGGAAACCGTGTCTCTGCGTAGAACGACCGCCCTCGGGATAGGGTACAACGCCCTCATCAGGGTTATGATGTTCGGCTGCCAGGGGGTCACCAGCATCATCCTGGCCCGCAGCCTGAAACCGAGCGACTACGGCATAGTGGGGTTCTCCCTGATCTTCGTCAATTTCTTTCGTAGTTTCAGCGATATGGGGCTGAATAACGCCTTAGTAAAGAATAAGACACTGGACGACCTGGAGGCGGGGACCGCCTTTGTGCTGCGGATTATACTCGGGATGACCGCGTGCCTCGTCGCTTACCTCGTTTCCATTCCGGCAGGATGGCTCTTCAGCAGCCCGCAGGTGGTACCGGCCATCCGTGCCCTCTCCGTCAACTTCCTCATCTCCGCCTTCGCGCTCCTCCCGGTCGCCTTCCTGAAACGAGAGCTGAACTACCGGCGCCTATCAATTTATGAACTGAGCATCACCGTGGTATCGTCCGTTGCCTCGATAGTCGCCGCCCTTCTAGGGTACGGCTTCTGGAGCATCGTCGCCGGCAACCTCCTGGCGACCGCCCTGTCGACAGTGCTGGTCAACCTCTTGCGGCCGACGCGCATCCTCCTTGCCTTTGACCGGAAGATCGCCAGGATCTTTCTCTCCTACGGAAGCCACATCTTCGTCTCCGGGTTGGTGGTCTACCTCATGCTCAACACGGACAACTTCATCGTCGGTGCTGCTTCGGGAACAGCGCTTCTCGGGTGCTACACCATCGCTTTCAACTGGGGCTCGATGGTGTGCACAATTTTGCAGGGGGTAGTGCTAAACGTCCTGTTTCCTACCTTCTCCCGCCTGGTACGCGAGGGGAAAAAGATCGAGAAACAGTATCTTGACGTGGTGGAGTACGTGGCATTTCTGGCTGTCGCCACCAACCTTACCTTGTTCATCGCCTCCCATGATTTCCTCCTTTACTTTCTCGGCAAAGGAGACCCGAAGTGGCTGCCGGCCCTGCCCGCCCTAAGGATCTTGTGCCTGTACGGCATCATCAGGGCGATCCTCGAGCCCATGGGACAGGTCATGCTGGCTCTGGGGAAGAGCGAGCTGATATCACGGGCCACGCTCATCGCCGCAGTGGTGGAGATCGTCGCCATCTATCCCGCCCTCAAGATCGGCGGCCTTGTGGGAGCCGCCGTCGTAGTGACGGTTGCATACGTCCTCCAATATTTTTACTACCTGCGTGTGCTCGCGGGGATCGTCGACCTCAAGGCCAGCGCCATCGGGCGGCGGGTACTGCCGGCATTGCTCGCCGCCCCGGCGGCTTGTGTCGGCCTCTTCGGACCAGGGACCGCTTCCCCCGGTCTGGTCGGTCTTTTTGTGAAGGTTATTCTGGCCGTGCTCTGTTATCTGGTCGCTTACGGCTTACTGACCCGATGGAAATTTTACCGTGAGATGCGCACCCTTATTCCCGCTCCCGCTCGCTGAGGAATTTATGAGGAAAAAAGTACGCGCCATTGCCTTCTATCTCCCCCAGTTCCATCCCGTTCCTGAAAACGACGCGTGGTGGGGACCCGGCTTCACCGAGTGGACCAATACCGCCAAGGCGAAACCGCTGTTCCGGGGGCATTACCAGCCCCACGTCCCCGCCGATCTCGGTTTCTACGACCTGCGCCTACCCGAGGCGCGCGTGGCGCAGGCGGCGATGGCCCGCGAATACGGCATCGAGGGGTTTTGCTATTACCATTACTGGTTCGGTGGCAAGCGCATCCTGGAGCGCCCCTTCGAGGAGGTGCTGGAAAGCGGCAAGCCGGACTTCCCTTTTTGCCTGTGCTGGGCAAACGAGACGTGGACGGGAGTGTGGCACGGGCTTGAAAAGCAGATCCTCATCGAGCAGACCTACCCGGAAGGGGAGGACCTGCGCCAGCACATCGAGTACCTGGTCAGGGCCTTTTGCGACCCGCGTTACATGAAGATAGAGGGAAAGCCCATTTTCCTGGTGTACCGGCCTCTGGACATCCCCATTTTGCAGAAGTTCGTCGGCGACCTGCGCCGCGCAGCAGAGAAGGCGGGGCTGAGCGGGGTGCACCTGGTAGGCGTCGTGACGCCGAGGAACTGGCAGCCCGATTCATCGGGGTTTGACGCCTCGGCGCGCCCCCTTTTGTCCCGCCGTAACTGGGTGTCGTTGCGTCACCCCGTCAAGTGGCTGCGTCATCGCTATCGCAAGCTATCCGGCAAGCCGATCATCCGCGACTACCGCACAGTGCTGCCGGAGCTCCTCCCCCCCCGGGTGCCCGGGATCACAGAGTATCCCTGCGTCTTTCCCAACTGGGACAATACGCCTCGCTGCGGCAGTAACGGCATCGTGCTTCACGGCTCCACTCCCGAGCTATTCCGCCTCCATTTGCGCCAAGCTCTGGATCTTACCGACGGGGTTCCCCCCGAAGGGAACCTTCTCTTCATCAAGTCCTGGAATGAATGGGCGGAGGGGAACCACCTCGAGCCCGATCTCAGGTATGGAAGGGCGTATCTGGAGGTGTTGCACGAAGAGCTGATCGGTGCCGGAGCATGAGCCGCATTTCGGTGATCATACCGGCCTACAATGCCGCAGCAACCATTGCAAGGGCGGTGCACTCCGTGCTGCGGCAGGAACTCGCGCCGTACGAAGTGATCGTGGTGGATGACGGCTCGCAGGACGGCACCTCACGCCTCGTCGAGGAGCGCTTCGCCGACCGGGTGAGGCTGGTGCGTCAGGCCAATGCCGGCCCTGCTGCCGCACGCAACCGCGGCATTAAGGAGGCTACTGCAGAGTATATAGCCTTTCTCGATGCGGACGACGAGTGGCATCCGGGAAAGCTGCAGATTCAACTTGCTGCATTTTCGGCCAACCCGGCGGCGGGACTGTGTTTCACGGACATGTCTCACTGGGAAAATGACGAAGAAGTTCACGTTTCGTACCTACACGAGCGTGGCTTCCGACACGTATCAGGGGGAGCTATCTACGAAAACCTGCTGCACGAATGCTTCGTGTTCACGCCTTCGGTCGTGATCCCGCGAGTTATTCTGGAGAGGGTTGGCGGCTTTAACGAGTGTCTGCGCATCGCCGAGGACTACGATCTCTGGTTGCGCATCGCGCACGACTACAACTTTATCTTCATCGACCAACCATTGTTGCGCAGACACCGAAACGCTCAAAACATAACGAACAACCTGTTGCTCTATGCTGAGGACTCCCTTTCGATGATGGAACAGCTCCTTACTCGACAAAAGGGGAATGCCCGCCATGAGGCCATCATTCGAAAGAGATTGTCGATAATGCATAATGACGCCGGATACCACTGCCGGCGTAAGGGAATGATGTCCCTTGCTCGACAGCACTACCTAAAAAGCCTGTCTCGTTGCCTCAACCTGATTTCCGCGAGGGGACTGCTGGCTACAATCTATCACGATATATTCTGGAAGAGCAGGTCCTAATACCGTTCTGCGTCGGAGGTAACTCTTGAACCCGGTTGTTTCGGTAGTGATACCTACGTACAACTCTGCATCAACCCTCCGCGACTGTGTCACATCGGTCCTTGCTCAGACTCACAAGTCGCTGGAGGTGATCATCGTCGATGACGGATCGTCGGACGACACTGTCACGATTGCGCGCTCTTTTGGCGGCCCCGTGGTGGTCCTGACGAAGGAAAATGGCGGTCCGGCCAGTGCCCGCAATTTGGGGATCAGGAAGTGTAGTGGTGAGTTCATCGCTTTTATGGACTCAGACGATCTCTGGCTTCCCACGAAGGTAGAGCGACAAGTCGCTGTCGCCCGCTCAGCTAAGAAACCGGCACTGGTCTTCACGGGCGTGCAAAGGACTTTGGGGCCGGGTATGATACCCCCTTCTCCGCAATATAAACTCTACAGCGGTGAAAATCCACTCACTTACGCGACTCTTTGGGCGAAGAACTGGATTACCACATCGAGTGTTCTGGCACACCGTCTGGTGTTTGAGGACCTGCTCTTTGACGAGGATCCCCTCATTGAAGGGGCAGAGGACTTCGACCTATGGCTGCGCATTGCGAACCGGCACCCGATCTGGTATCTCGACGAGGTGCTCACCATCTACCTCGTGTCGGGCGGCGGACACAGTCGCAGCAACATGGAGCGGACGTATCTGGCGCTTAATAGGATGTATGACAAGCTCGCTCCGCTGTCGGAACGCCACCATCTATCCGCACGAGATCTCAATTGGAAGAGGTTCGAACTAAACAAAATCTTCGGAATTCGTTTCTTTCAATGCGGGAATATATCTGTGGCAAAAAGCTACCTCCGGAACGCTCGGTCCGCCTCTTGGTATGACTTATCGCTCATGTATTTCTCCCTTCTAACGTTTCTTCCGGAGTCTTCCCTAGAGTTTCTTCGGAGGATAAAAAAGAGCCGGATGTTTGGAGCCGTCAATGGTATCGCTCGGCATTGCTAGTCTTGGCGTTTCCTGCTTCATGATGAAATCGCTCAAGTGCCCCATCGTCGGATACCTCTTGATGCTCGTGCTCATTATAGCCAAGCCGTATATCTACGATATCTTTCCTGAGATGTATACCGTGTTGCATGGCCCCCTCGTCCTTGGAGGCTTCCTCCTGGGACTCTGCGTTCTTACCGGTGCCCCAAGCGAACTGACCGCTCGATCATTGAAGACTTTCGGCTGGCTCACTGGCTTTCTCATTGTTTGCTGGCTCACCCACGCTTTAGGGGAAGGAGGTGGCGGACCCCACCGGTATCTCGGCGAGATAACGAACATGTGGCTGCTCTTTTTCATCGGCATCTGTGTGGTCAGAAATTCCTCCGACCTAAAGAACCTCCAGTACTGGCTGTCTGCTACCTTCATCTTCGTGGCCGCCGCCGCCTATTATCATTACCGCGTCCTTGGGTGGGAGATGCCGCTTCCTTCCCGGCGTCTGGTTGATCGGAACGAGTTCGCATCTACGTTGGCTGCGGTGGCGCCCCTCTTCATGTACCTAATCCTGACGGCAAAGAGCACGTTTCCCCGGAGCATCGGGATCTTTGGAGTTATCCTAATCATAATTTGCGTCATTCCGAGCTATTCGCGCGGAGCTTTCTTAAGCCTTGGTATCGCTCTAGCCCTGTGCTCAACGATGGCACAGGATAAGAAAGCCTACTTCATCGTTCTGAGCGTGGCTGCACTCTTAGGGGCCGCTAGAGTCTCCAGCACTTACATTGAGAGGATCTCCAGCACCGTCGACTATAAGGAAGAAGCCTCAGCTGCTGGAAGGATAGCGACATACGGTGCTGCCATATATATGGTCCGTTCTGCACCCATTCTGGGGGTCGGTGTCGGAGGTTTCAATGACAACTTCTGGAATTACTGTCCAGAAAAGTACCGTCAGTTTTGCAATCCGGGAAAGAGTGTCCACAACATCTACTTACAGGTCCTCTCTGAAACAGGGATCCTAGGCTTCACTGCTTTCTCGGCGTTTCTGCTCTCGGCACTTGCCCCGTTGCGAGGCATGCTGACGCGTCGCCCAGAGTCTAGCCACGAGATGCTGGCGTATGCCTTCGGGATCTCCTGTGTGGTGCTGCTATTCTCGTACGCTTTTTTGCCTGGCGCGTACAACTCCTTTATCTACCCTCTTCTGGCAAGCTTCATTGCCTCGGTGTCAGTCACTCAAGGAAAGAGCGTGCGTAATGATTAAGGTCCTTCATCTTTTGGAGTCATTTGTTACAGGCGGCGCTGAGAACGTCGTTTTCGAGCTCTGCCGGGGCCTGCACCAAGCAAGCTTCGATTCCACCGTCATTGCAATACGGGACGGGGATATGTTTGAAAGATTCTCAGGTGTAGCTAATGTTGATGTGGTTCCGAAACGTAAGGGGCCTGATCCTACTCTGTTGTTTCGTCTCAGGGATAGAATACGGGTGCTGAACGTTGATGTAGTGCATGTAGTAAACGGGCTAACAGTTGTTAATTACGGCGTAACGGCTGCTAGATTGGCAGGCATCCCTGTGGTTGCCTCCGTGCATGGCGCCAGTCACTTGATGCAGACTGGCTTCGCTCCTACGGTATGGCGCCGAATGCTGAAAGCTGCGGATATGAGAGTGGCGGTTTCGGATGACATCAGGAAACGGTTGAAGATGTGTCTGGGAAGTGACGTGCCAGTGCAACTTGTTTATAACGCAATCGATGAGTTATCTACAGTACCGGATCCTGAATTCCGTACTGCGTGTTTCGGGGAGTGGGGGATACCTGAGGATGCGACCGTCGCTGTATGCGTCGCAAATCTGCGGGAAGTAAAGGGCCATAAATTTCTGATCCAAGCTGTGTCTCGCGTCGTCAGAACTGTATCGAGCTTTCATTTACTCTTGATAGGAACAGGACCCTTGGAAGCTTCTATAAGGGAAGCTGCTTACGGATTAGGGGTTGAGAGCCATATACATTTCGCCGGTCTTCGTAAAGATGTCCCCGCATGTCTACAGCTGTGCGATATCTTTGTGCTCCCCTCTATCTCGGAAGGAACCCCCCTCTGTCTCCTGGAGGCAATGAGAGCCGCGCTCCCTGTCGTTGCATCCAGAGTCGGAGGGATCCCTGAGATAGTTGTTGATGGCGTCACTGGCAACCTAGTGCCGCCAGAAGATCCGACTGTACTTGCAACCTCTATCTTACATCTCATCCAGCGTCCAGAGTTATCGAAGAGGTACGGCGAACAGGGGAGGGCAAGATTGAGGAACGCGTTCACCCTCCCGCTTTTCTTGAACCGATATGCAAAACTTTTCGAAGAAGTCTCCGCTAAACGTTCCTTCTTGTGTGCATACGGGGTAGCATCATGAGGGTCCTTTCGCTAACGACTCTCTTTCCTAATAACATGCAACCGAACCTTGGTGTCTTCGTCCGTAACAGGTTAGAGGCTCTATCAGCATTTACCGAGGTGCAGGTGGTTGCGCCCGTGCCATGGGTACCTTCCTGTTGTCCCGGGAATAGGGCGCGCCTTTATAGGTTGATACCCGCAAAGGAATGTATAGGAGGGCTAGAAACATATCATCCCCGGTACCTTGTCACTCCCAAAGTTCTCCGCCGGCTCTACGGGATGATGTACTTTCGATCAATTGTGGGCTTTATTAGGAAACTCCACCGAGAGAATCCTTTTGATATCATCGATGTCCACTGGGCGTACCCAGATGGCTACGCTGGGGTCGCCCTTGCCAATCTGTTGGGTGTTCCTGTTTCAGTCTCTCTGCGAGGGAGTGATATCCACACCTATACCAAAAAAGCGGCAATCAGGAAACTGATTGTCCATACCCTGCAACAAGCTGATCTCATTATCCCGGTGGCACAATCCATGGTCTCCCTCGTAGAAAATCTAGGCGTTTCACCGGAGCGCGTGCTTGTTGTGCCTAACGGAGTCAATGGGAGCATTTTTACCCCTATGGACCGTGCAGAGGCCCGCGCAAAAGTGGGGCTACGAACCGGCAGCACCGTTGTTCTTTCCGTGGGGCGACTCGAAAAACCGAAGCGCTTCGACCTTCTCCTGCGTGCCTGTACCAAACTGCGCCAAGGCATCAAGGCTGACCTCCAGTTGGTGATCGTCGGAGATGGTAGCTTGGGGGAAGAACTGAAAACATTGGTGATCGAGCATGGCATGACGGAAAATGTTCTTTTTGTCGGTGAAGTTGAAAACAAGGATCTCGCACCGTGGTATTGCGCTGCGGACCTCTTCTGCCTGGCCAGTGACAATGAAGGCTGTCCGAATGTCCTGTTGGAAGCCGCTGCTTGCGGAACTCCGATCGTAGCTTCAAACGTTGGAGGGGTTCCTGAACTTGTGTCACGAGAGAATGGTCTGGTGGTACCGGAAAATACTATTGAATCCTGGAGTCGCTGCATACTCGCGGCGATGGATGCACGATGGGATCCGTCGAAAATAAGTTCCACTGTGCTTCATCGGACTTGGGAAAATATCGGACAGCAGGTCTTCGAGGGATTCTGCGCATGCCGCTGTGCACCGCGGCGATGAGATGGCGGACGGAAAAAGGGGGAGCTGGTGGAACTTGACTTCATTGGAAATATTGCGTCTGCGTAAGATTCCGATTCTCTGCAAAAGGCGCCATGCGCTGGAACAGTCATGGTGGTCAATGTGACTATACGTATGGCGATCTTGTTTAACCTTTGATGATGAGAAGTTAGGCTACGAAAAGAGGTAGGTCGTTGCCATATACTACCTCTGACGGGAGCAGGGAGTTTCAAGCCATCTCGCTCGAAGGGACACAGCCACGCAAGCAATGACACTTGCTCCTGAGGGGATCCTTACAAAGACGCTTTGTTCCATATGGTATACTCTGTTTGTCTCCTTCCGTCATTCAACGCCTCAGTCCATAGATACGACCGGTGCACCATATCGTTGCAGTGGTTGGTTTTTTTCAGGCCTTCACTCCCTCCACTCGTGCCGGACTATATCATGTCGCTGCAGGTACTTCCCCAACTTGGTGATTTGAAATACTCGATTTTATTACCGCGTATGATACCACCACATCTTACTGGACGGAGTTGTAGGCCCTTGGCTTTGCGAATTCGTTGCAGTGTCATGGACGAGACGTAGGCGGCTTGTGGCGATGGGTTTCCATTCTTTCTTCGAAGGCTCGTGCGGAGGCAGTATCAAGATCTATTGCCCCTTATATACTATTTCTTATGCCTTGGGGAAAATGGCAGTTCTCCCTGTCAAACCAGGCAAGCAGTCAATATAAGGCAGTTTTAGGAGGTGGACATGGACAAAGCAAGGAAGGCGAAAGCCCCGATGCCATTCACGCTGTTTGTTTTCACGGTCTTCTGCATGCTCTCAACGACGAAGGCCGCACGTGGATTAGATGCATCCACGGTTGGAACAGTGTATGGCGATGCCGCTGGTCTTGCTCGGGTTGAGATTCTTGAGACTCAATTCCGCAATATGAGCATCAAGTCGCAACACCCACGTATCATCCTCACTCCTGAGCTGATCACGCGAGCTCAGGCACGAATTCAGGCGCAGCATTACAAATGGGCATCTATCAAGTCAGCTGCGGCTAATGATACTATCGCAGCAGCTTTTTGTTATGCCGTGACCGGAAATAACGCGTATGCATCCATTGTTTACAATAACCTCATGGCTGAGACCGCCACCTCTTGGACGGGGAGCTACACGTCAAATAACGTCTCCGGTACCGACCGCAAAGTTGCAGAATGGGCCATTGCCTTTGACTGGGCCTACAATGGCCTTACTCAACAGCAACGGGAGGCACTCGTAGAGAAAATTGCCGCTGCGGCAAACATAGCGGGCCGGGCCGCATGGATACGTGCCGGAAACCGAATTCAGAGTACCGGGGGGGAAACCTTTCACCGTGAGGAGTGGATATTTTGGGCATGGCGGGCTTGGCCTGAGATAGTGCTGGCGAATCATCTTGCTGATGCCGATTTCTGCTATAAGAGCAGGTGGAGATATGATTCCATTTATGGAGACGCTGCTAGAGCATTTGCTTATTTAAACGACGGGACACCTCTGGAGGGATACCAGTACGGTGCAGATGGAACTAGTTGGTTCATGGCCTTGAAGAGTGCGACAGGAATAAACCTCGTTGACGGTGCAGACCTGCACTATGATATTTCGGCTGCCGATTACCAGCTTTACAGCACAGACTTCGGGCTCAATAGAAATGTCCTCCATCACGGAGTTGGCCTTGGTGCCGGAGGTCTCGCAACCTATTCAGACACGACAGGAAATGACTTTAATTGGAAGACGAAGGAGTACCACTCGGTAGCTACTCAATTGGCAGCAACGACAAACCCATACCAGCAGTGGATTGCTAAAAATATACTTACATTCGATAAACGCGGTGCCTCCAGCTGGATTTTCACCAACGAATACTACGGCGAGTGGAAAAATTTTGAAGATATCGCAACCTTGCTATTTTACGATCCGGCGCTTCCTGCCATCGATCCGCGGCAGGCAACCTATGATCAATTGCCTTTTGCGAAACACTTTGACGGGGGAAATGAAGTCTACATGCGGTCCAGTTGGGCAGACAATGCAGTAATCGCCTCTTTCCGGTCTACTCCTGCTTTTACAAAAACCTCCCACGGCGACTTTGATGTCAACAGTTTTGCGTTGTACCGCAGAGGAAATTTGGCCCCGGAATCCGGAGTGTACGATACGTATCAGGGGCAGACAAACTATATAGGTTACCAGAAGAATACGGTGGCGCATAACACGCTTTTACTCATAGATCCTGCAAATCCGGACTCACCCAAAAAATTAGGGAACAATAACCCAGATCCAGGAGGAACAGAAAAAACCACGACGAGAACTTTCGGGACAATACATCCTACGTTTACTTCTATAACTAATACATTTTTGCTAAATAAGGCTGCCAACTGGGGAGATATTGTTGCCTTTGATACGAGTAAGGCTTTTGATTATGCAGTTGGCGAGGCACCAAAAGCGTATGGCACCCGTGCAACTGAATTCACGAGAGCTGTGATGTTTCTGCGCAAGGCGGGAGACAAGTCGTATGTTTTAGTATTCGATCGCGTTGAAGCATCTGATTCAAAGTTTAAGAAAAAGTTGCTATTGCACACTGTAAACGAACCTTTGCTCAATGGTAACGTCCTTAGTACAGAGGCCACTGGCCATATTTACACCACCGATGGTGACTCGTACTCAGCAACGAATGTTTTTAACAACTCGGCCCTGTATGGCAAGGTGTTACTTCCGCAAGACCGCCGGATCCGGAAGGTAGGAGGTCAAGGATACGAATTTTGGGTGGATGGAAGCGTTCCGAAGAACTGGGGAATTGACTGGACGGTTCTGGCAGCGGATAAGGAACGATATATGGGCGGACCCATCCAAGAGATCGGACAATGGCGTCTGGAACTGATGCCAGCAATTCAGCAGCAGCGTGACCTTTTTCTAAACGTTATGTATGTTGGCGACGTAGACGAAAAACTTCCCCCTGTCTCACGGTTTGTGACTTCAAATTCCTCGCTCATAGGAGTCTTGCTCGAAGACAGTGTTACACAGAACTACGTCGTGATTTTTAATTCTGCAAAGTACAATACAGCCGCCACCAACACCCTTAGCTACTCGGTCGGCGGCACTGATCCTCAAAACTCCCTCATAACACATATCATTACTGAGGTCACTCCCGACACGCACTTCGTCGTGAAGCAAAAGGGCATCACCATCGCCACTCCTACTTCATCTCACAGTGGGACCATCTCCTTCACCTATAAAGGCGGCGGTTCTTTTGCTATCGAAGTTGCCTCCACGTCTTCCGTTGTCCCGCCGGGACCGCTTGGTGGGAGGCGTATACAACAGTAGTCTTCCTGTGAGGAACGAGCGAGGCAGTTGGAACATTTCTAGTTGCTTCGCTCGCGCTTTCACCCCTGACTCGCACAGCCTTTCCTCCCACCCCGCTTTGTTAGCAACCACAGCCCCGCCAACTTCTCCTGCAGGTTCAGCCAATCGAATGGGTCTTTCGCTCACTGTCCGGCATTATAGGGAGAGTTGTAAGTTTGGGTTTTTGGTGACCTGCAGCACCTCCCGCGTTCTTCAAAGAGCTTATAGTAGCTCCAAACTTGCTCCGGTACACGACAATACTAAACCACCCGCGAGGGTGGGACGGAAAGCCTAAAGGGTCTCCCTGAGACAGCCGGGACGCCGAAATGCCTCGATGCATTTGCGGGTCCCGGCTTTTTTGTGCCCGGACCTGCACAACCCCGTCTCGTGGAGGTCTTTGTGGTGGTAGTGAAAGGTAAGTGCGGCAGGAGACTGCCTTTATTTCTGGCAACGCTTCACGTTCTCTTCATCCTGCTGGCGTCGGCGGCGCCGAGCTTTGCCGCCAGTGTCATTCTCGACTGGGATCCCTCAACCGATGCGGATCTCTCCGGGTACAAGGTGTACTACCAGGCGGACTCCGCGGCTATTCCTTTCAAGGGGACTGGTGCGACGCAGGGGAGTGCCCCGATTGATGTCGCCAATACGACGACAGCTACCGTCGACGGACTCGATCCCGCCCGTTCCTACTTCTTTGCCGTAACCGCCTATAATTCCGTCGGGACGGAAAGCGTCTACTCAAACATCATCGAAATCCCCGAAGCTGTCGCTCCGATCGTGACCATCAGCTCTCCCTTGGCATCCGCCTCCGTCAGCGGTACCGTCCCCGTTACCGCCAGTGCTTCCGACAATGTCGGGGTCGCAAAGGTGGAGTTTTACATCAACGGCGCGCTCAAGGCAGCCGTCACAGCCGCACCGTACGTCTACTCCTGGAATACCTCTGCGCTCCCCCCCGGAAGCTATACCCTTTCGGCAAAGGCCTATGACGCTGCCGGGAATGTCGGACAGTCAGCCGGCGTCGCCGTGAAGGTAGCAGGGGATGTCGTTCCACCAACCGTCTCCGTTACCTCACCGACAGCCAATACAGCCGTCACCGGCTCTGTGACGGTTTCTGCCAGCGCAACCGACAACGTGGGCGTGACAAAGACGGAGGTGTACGACAACGGGACCCTCGCCTTTGTCAGCAACCAGAGCTCGGTATCCTACGCCTGGGACACGACGCGTGCCGCCTCCGGCACCCATGCACTTGTGGCCAAGGCATACGACGCCGCAGGGAATGTCGGCCAGTCCTCCACTGTCGTGGTCACTGTCGGGACCGACGCCACCCCCCCGGCGGTTGCCCTGACTTCGCCCCTTGCCGGGAGCACCGTGCGCGGTGCAGTCAGCGTCTCGGCCAATGCCACTGACGCCGTCGGCGTGACCCGGGTGGAGTTTTATGTCCAGGGAGCGATCGCTGCCACCACGACGACCGCTCCGTACAGCTTCACCTGGAACACCGCCTCCGTCGCAAACGGCTCTTATACCCTCACCGCGAAAGCGTACGACGCCGCAGGCAATATCGGGCGGTCCGGCACCGTGACCGTCACCGTTTCCAATGACAAGACAGCTCCGTCAGTCTCCCTTACCTCGCCTGTCGCCGGCACCAAAGTGGGCGGGACCGTGGCGGTCACGGCCGCTGCTACCGACAATGTAGGAGTCGGCAAGGTTTCCTTTTTTGTGAACGGGGTGTTGAAAAGTACCGATACCACCGCGCCCTATAGCTACAGCTGGACTACCACGGCTTTTGCCAATGGAAGCTATACCCTCACCGCCAAGGCCTACGACGCCGCCGGTAACGTCGGGCAGTCGGGATCCGTCACGGTCACCGTCTACAACGACAAAACTGCCCCTACCGTGACATTGCTCTCCCCGACGTCGAGCTATTTCAAAGGCACCTCTCTTGCCGTCAAGGCGTCGGGCACCGACAATGTCGGCATCAAGAAGATGCTGCTGTACATCGACGGCGTGCTGAAGTACACGACGACTTACAGCTCCTTTTCCACCTCAGTTGCCCTCGCTGCGGGACAACACACCATCGTGGTGAAAGCTTACGACGCTGCGAACAATGTAGGTACCGTGACGAAAACGGTGACTCTTTACTAAGGCTCCTGATGAGTCACCACCTTGTTTAGCGAAAAGGGGGCGCGTCTCACGACGTGCCCCCCTCCTTTTGTTACCGCTTACCGCGTCAGTCCATTTTCTTCCCTCTTCCAGAAACCCTTCTGCAGAGCAGCATGTAACTTTCGAGCTACGGCTGTTCATCCTTTTGGCAGTGCTCGACTGCTGGACTGGATCCCTCAGATATATCCAAATGACTGCAACTTTCGGGATACCTACTCCATAACTCTGCTCTTTGTCTGGACAGCCTTTTTGACCACCTGATTTAGTCCACTCCCGCAAAAAAGTTGTGAAAACAGCTTATTAGGCATCAATGCTGCCCTTTGGCTCGCTGGCACTACACTTGCGAATTAATTTCTCGATAGGGTTGAAACTAATTAGTCTAGCGGCGTGATCTCACTCACACAACAACTCCGCGAGATCTCCGACAGTTACAACCAGGTATATCGACGGCAACAAACCATCCGCGAGGGTGGAAGAAAGTCGCTGGGTCACTGGCAGAACGCCGGGTTCCGAATGCCTAATACGCGTCAGCGGGTCCCGGCTTTTTTGCGCCTAAAGATCGCCACATACATTCCCAAAGGGAGGTAACCATCATGAAAAAGACCAGGTGTAGTTCCAAAAGTGTGCTCCAGACTGCGCTGATGCTGCTCGCGCTTTCTGCTCCTGCCCATGCTGCCACTGTTGTACTCGATTGGGATCCTTCGAGCGACGCCGACCTCGCCGGCTACAAGGTTTATTACCAGGCGGACTCTGCAGCCGTTCCCTTCAAGGGGACCGGCGCTGCCGAGGGGAGCGCACCTATCGATGTGGCCAACACGACTACAGCGACCATAAACGGCCTCGATCCGAGCCGGTCCTACTTCTTTGCTGTCACCGCCTACAATTCCGCCGGAACCGAGAGCGTCTATTCCAACGTCATCGAGATCGCAGAGGCGATGCCGCCGGTCGTCAGCATTACTTCCGCAGTCGTTAACGCGGTCGCGGCAAACGTGGTGACGATTACCGCCAGCGCGTCCGACAACGCGGGCGTTACCGGCGTTCAGTTCTACGCCAACGGCGCCCTTATCGGGACCGTTTCTACCGCGCCATATGTTTATACCTGGAACACCTCGTCCCTCACCCCTGGCACCTACACGATTTCGGCGAAGGCTACGGACGCTGCGGGGAACGTGGGTGAATCAAGCAGTGTGCAGGTCACGATCGGTGGGGATACGGTTCCTCCTACTGTTGCGGTGACCGCTCCTGGGCCGAATGCTTCATTGAGCGGCGGTGTCACGGTAACCGCCAATGCCACAGACAACACGGGTGTCACGAAGATCGAGGTCTACGACAACGGCACTGTCGCTTTCGTAAGCAATCAAAATTCCGCAAGCTACTACTGGGACACCACCCTGGCAAGCAATGGCACCCATACTCTCACTGCAAAGGCATACGACGCGGCAGGGAATGTTGGACTGGCAAGCGATGTGACGGTAACGGTTCTGAACGATTCCTCCGCTCCGTCGGTGACCTTAGCCCCCCTCGGGACCGGTACGGTAGGTGGCGTGGTCGGCATTGCCGCCAACGCCTCTGACAACATCGGGGTTACCCAGGTAGAATTCTACGTCAACGGCGCTCTTCAGAGCACCTCCACGAGCGCTCCTTACGGCTTCAGCTGGAATACCGCCGTGCTCACTAACGGCTCCTACACCCTCAGCGCCAAAGCTTTCGACGCGGTAGGTAACGTTGGGCAATCCGGCACGGTGACCGTAACAGTCTTCAACGACACCTCCGCACCCGCCGTCTCCATCCTTTCCCCGACGAGCGGCAACACCGCGACCGGAACAGTCAATGTCGCCGCCGCTGCCAGCGATGATGTCGCCGTCTCCAAAGTGGAGTTCTACCTGAACGGGATCCTGCAGAATACCTCCACCAGCGCTCCTTACTCCTTTACCTGGAACACCGTGAACGTGGCGAATGGCTCCTACACCATCAGTGCAAAAGCATTCGACGCAGCGGGCAACGTGGGACAGTCCGGCAGCGTGACGGTAGCAGTCTTCAACGACACCACCGCTCCGAGCGTATCACTCGCCGCCCCGACGACCGCTTCCGGGACAGTTACGGTTTCCGTTGCTGCCAGTGACGATGTGGCGGTCTCCAGGGTGGAGTTCTACCTCAATGGCGCGCTGCAGAGCACGACGACCAGCGCCCCCTACGGCTTCAGCTGGAATACCTCCAATGTGGCTAACGGCTCCTATACCCTCAGCGCAAAGGCTTTTGACGCAGCGGGGAACGTGGGACAGTCCGGCAGCGTGACGGTAGCAGTCTTTAACGACACCACCGCTCCGAGCGTTTCGGTCACCGCCCCGACCACCGCTTCCGGGACAGTTACGGTTTCCGCGGCTGCCAGCGATGATGTAGCGGTCTCCAGGGTGGAGTTCTACCTCAATGGCGCGCTGCAGAGCACGACGACCAGCGCCCCTTACAGCTTCAACTGGAATACCGCAAGCTTCGCCAACGGCTCTTATACCTGGACCGCAAAAGCGTACGACGCAGCCGGCAATATCGGCCAGGCCGCAAACGTGGCGGTCACCGTCCTCAACGACACTACCGCGCCGACGGTAGCCTTCACTGCTCCCACTTCCCTCTACCTGAACGGCAGCAATGTGAAGATCAGCAGCTACGCTACTGATAACGTCGCGGTTGCAAAGATGGAACTCTACATCGATGGGGCCCTCAAGGTCTCTACCAACCAGAGCTCCATCAACTTCTCCTGGAACTTCGCCAAAGGGATCCACACCCTCGCGGTGAAAGCATACGATACTTCCAACAACGTCCAGACCGCGTCCCAGAAGCTGTACCGCTTCAACTAGCTCTCCTGCTGACACCGAACGGCAAAAAAGGCAGCTCCATCTGGGGCTGCCTTTTTTGCGTCTATCGAACGAGATCAGAGCACGGTCAAGAGCCGAGGTCCCTACCGTTTCATCCTCCGCCGCGCGAAGCCGATGGCTGCTATGCCTCCGGCGAGGAGGAGGAAGGTTGAGGGTTCCGGTACCGGATCGGCGGTTGCCGAGTCTATTTGTACCAAGAGGCCGGTGGGGTTGGTGTAGGGGGCATCCCCCCAAGGACCGTTCTCCACCACAAAGAGAAGGAAGTTGATCTCGTCGATAAAACCATCGGTGATTGTAGCGGTGGTCAGCTGTCGGTAACTGTTGTCGCCGCCAGGAGTTGAGCCGATCCGATTACTATTAAAAAACAACTCGCTAACGTTGTCCGATGCCCAGGAGATCTTCAAGATCGCAGTCGCGGGATCAAAGTTCGTTAGGTCAAATGTGGTGAGATAGAAGTAACTGCCAGGGAGGTTTCCCGTCGCCGGCCCCATCGGCCACGTCTGGTCCGGATTGTTGAGTGTTATCCACTTCCCCGGGGTCCACACCGCTGCCGGAAAAGTCACCGGTATGGCTTCCGTGGGCTCGGCTTGCCCCTCAAAGTAAACTGAATACGCCGACGGCGTGTCGCTGCCATAGACAGTAAAGGCTTTAGCGCCAGCTACGGACGCCGAAAAGAGAACTGCCGCACACAGTGAACAGACGACCCCCAGGATTGACTTCTTCATCAGAACCCTCCTTGTATTTATTTGCAGCAAATCAATGTATGAGCAGTGTCGGAATCTTCATCGACCCAATGGCAAAAGCATAACCGGTGCCATCTGTGAAAGCTGCTGTTTCACCTGCGGTTTCTTCGTTGCGGTTGCCGGTGGGTTATTTTTTTGTAAAGAAATCCGACACTCCATTCACCCGATATAGAGGGCAGAAACTTCTTGACCGCAGCTTTGGTTTTAGGGTTACTAGCGCGTTCCAGCCTTTGGCAGAAAAGTGGCCGAGGGAGATGCCGGGAACGCCTGCCGGCTTATCCCGGCCTACATAGGACAGAACCCTCGAAAGTATCAAGGGCGAGGGTGGGGGGAGTTCATTGGAGGTGGCATAGCGCCGTCTGGAGTAGACGAAGCAAAAAAGTGCGCCTCTGTGATTTGAAACACATGAGAAAGACCGGCGTTGTGGTTCACTGGCGCCAGCTTGCGGTGCATAAAATTTAATAGGTACACGATAATACTAAACCATTCGCGAGAATGGGACGGAAAGCCTATAGGGTCTCTCTGAGACAGCCGGGTCGCCGAAATACCATGCGTGGTGTGCGGCCCCGGCTTATTTTGTTTCTGCCTGCCGCGCTCCACGGTTTTCGGAGGGCGACATGGCCAGGACGAAGCCGAACAAAATATCAGTGAAGATTTCTCTCCTGTACGCGGTCCTGCAGCTTTTGCTTACCTTCTGTTTCTTCCCTTCGGCTTCTTTTGCCGCCAGCGTCGTCCTCGACTGGGATCCCAGCACCGACGCAGATCTCGCAGGGTACAAGGTCTATTACCAGGCCAATTCCTCCGCATTGCCTTTTGGAGGCTCCGGAGCAGACGAAGGTTCTGCCCCCCTCGACGTGAAAAATGTCACCAGCACCACCATCAGCGGGCTGGATCCGAGCAACTCCTACTACTTTGCGGTGACCGCCTACAACTCGGTCGGAACCGAGAGCGTCTACTCCAACATCATCGAGATAAAGGAGGCGGTTGCTCCTTCGATAACGGTAACCGCACCTTCGACGACTGCGATCGGGACCGTCACGATCGGTGCCAATGCTTCCGACAATGCCGGTGTGACCGCAGTCCGTTTCTTCGTCAATGGGGAGATGGCTGCGGAGAAATCCTCTGCCCCATACTCCTTCGAGTGGAACACCGCGTCCCTTACTCCCGGCTCCTATTCGATCTCGGCAAAGGCGTACGATGCGGCGGGAAACGAGGGGACCTCCGATGTTGTCGTGGTAACAGTTGCGGGCGACACCGTGAAGCCTGCTGTTTCGGTCGTCGCGCCGACTGCTCCCCTAAGCGGTATGGTCGCTCTTTCGGCAAGCGCCACGGACAACACGGCCGTAGCCGCCATCGAACTGCAACTCGACGGCGCCGTCATCCTCACCGGAAACCAGAGCCCGGTAAGCTACACGCTCGACAGCTCGGCCGTCGCAAACGGCAGCCATCAGCTCTGCGCGAAGGCGTACGACGTGGCGGGAAATGCCGGCGACGCGTGCGTATCCCTTTTCGTCAACAACCCTGTCGTTGACTCCATTCCCCCCGTCATCAGCGCCTTTGGCATGCCCGCGTCTGCCGGTGCGCTCAATGTTCCGATCGAGTCTTTCTCCGCAACCGATAACGTCGCCGTTACCGGCTACCTCGTCACCGAAAGTGCTGATCCTCCGGCGGGTAACGGGGAGGGGTGGAGTGCCTCCGCTCCCGCGTCCTTCCGCTTTGCCGCTCCCGGCACTCACACCGCCTTTGCCTGGGCGAAAGACGCGGCGGGGAATGTTTCCGCGGCAGGGAGCGCGACTGTCACCATCACCCTGCCCGACACGACCGCACCGGCTGTCTCCCTCACCCTCTCCAACTCCGGCTCGACAGTCAGCGGCACCGTCAATGTCTCCCTCGCCGCGACAGACGATACGGCCGTCGCGAGGCTGGTCCTCTACGTCAACGGCAAGATGCAGGGCAGCTCGAACATGTCGTCGTTCAACATGGAGTGGAACAGCACCTCCGTTGCGGACGGCTCCTACACCTTCACCGCCAAAGCTTTCGATGCGGCGGGGAATGCAGGGGAGGCGGTACCGGTGACCGTGACGGTCTCCAACGTCCGCGAGCTCTCACTTCTCGATGCACTGACCGCGCTGCAGGTCGCCTGCGCCAAGATCATCCCCAACGCGGAGCAGGTGACGCAACTCGACGTGGCGCCCGTTGTTGGCGGCAAGTCGGCCCCCGACGGGAAGATAGACGCGGGTGACGTCCTCGTCATCCTCTCCCGTGTTGTCGGGAAAAAGTGAGGCTACATCCTCCTGCGGCCGATGCTGGCAGCCGCTCTGAAGCGACAGGGGTGGGGGAACTGCCACCAGCTATGGAGGTGCCGGTTTCCCCCGCCCCCTGCCCCTCGGCCGCCAACTGTTCGGGGACATAGGTAACACTTTCTCCTACACCCACAATGGTGGGCGCGCAGCGACTGGCGGTCGCTCGATTTGTCCTGCTTCTTCCATGCGTTCGTTAATCGCGCCGCCCCCCATCCCCCTCCTGTCCTCCCCCTTGAAAGGGGAGGAACGCGCAGCCGGTGGCCCAGGTTTCATCATCTCGTCCCCACAATTTGCGGAAGAACCTCTTTTGTTTCCCCTCTAACTCCCTCCATTACCCGCTCTCCCGGCATGTCCGCAGCAGAGCTAACTCCAGCTCGGACAACAATTATTGACAGGCTCTAATGTTGTTGTAGAGTAAATTCCTGGAAGCCGTGTCGGTGCCTTCGCCGGCCTCCCCCGAAGGTTCCTTATTCCCAGAATGGGAAGTGGCGCGATCACAGCACCGGGAAGCGAAACCTGTTCAACTGGAACAGATGCGGACGAGAAGACGTCTCCGCGGGGTGAGGCTGGTCGCTGAGACGACCTCCCCCTCGGCGTCCTCGGCTGCTTCGCACCGGGGCGCCGGACGGACCACAATTGTGGCCGCCGGGGGGAGGTCTCTCCCATGCTGAATGCCCTGACCATCGATGTGGAAGATTACTTCCAGGTACATGCATTTGAGGCGTACGTGGAACGGGGCAACTGGGACCGATTTCCACTGCGGGTGGGGGACAACGTGGCGCGGTTGCTGGACCTGGTGGATGAGTTCAGCGTCCACGCCACTTTTTTTATACTGGGGTGGGTGGCGGAGCGCCTGCCGGCAACCGTGAGGGAGATCCACAAAAGAGGACACGAGATCGCCTGCCACGGCTACGGCCATCAACTCATCTACCGCATCGGACCTAAGCGTTTCAGGGAGGACATCCGGCGCGCGAAGAAGATCCTGGAGGATACCGTCGGCGTCGAAATCCGCGGCTACCGCGCTCCGACCTATTCAATAACGAAGGATTCTCTCTGGGCCTTCGATGAACTGATCGAGGAGGGTTTCTCTTTTGATTCCAGCGTCTTCCCGGTGTACCACGATACCTATGGTCTTCCCGATGCACCCCGTTTCCCCTTCACCATAAGGCGGGAAACCGGGAACCTGCTGGAGTTTCCCCTTTCGACCCTCCCTTTGAAGGTGGCGGGGGTGCACTACCACCTTCCGATCGCGGGGGGCGGATATCTCCGGCTACTTCCGGTGTCGCTGATCCGGTGGGGGATCGAGCAGATCAACAGCCATGAAGGGAAGCCGGCGGTTCTCTACCTGCACCCCTGGGAGATAGATCCGGGGCAGCCGCGGATCAAGGCAGGTTGGAAGTCGCGTTTCAGGCACTACAACAACCTCGCCGGCACAGAGGCGAAGCTGCGCTATCTCCTGCAGGGGGTGCCGTACGGCACCATGAGCGATGTTCTGCTGACGGAAGGTGAGGGGGGCGCGTGCAAGACCACACCGTGACATTCGAGCTCGACCAGTCCCGCTGGGATGCCTTTGTCGAGGGATCCGCCGAGGCGACACCGTACCATCGCTACTCCTGGAGGCGGGTGATCGAGGAGAGCTTCGGGCACCGGGGGCACTACCTTGCGGCACTCGACGGCGCCGGAGCGGTGCGCGGCATCCTTCCCCTCGTACACATGCGCAGCGCCCTCTTCGGGAACTTCCTCGTGTCGGTCCCCTTCGTGAACTACGGCGGCCTCCTGTGCAACTCCGACGGTGCCGGTGCGGCGCTCGTGGCGGCGGCGGAGAGACTGCGCTCCTCCCTCGGGGCCGGCCACGTGGAGATGCGCCACCTCGCCTTCAAGGTAGGGGGGCTCCCCGCCCGCACACACAAGGTCACCATGGTCCTTCCCCTGCAGCCCGACGCGCAGTCGCAGTGGGACTCCTTCAACGCGAAGCTGCGCAACCAGATCCGCAAGGCCGAGAAAAGCGGCCTTACCTGCACTATCGGCCACCTCGATCTCCTCGACGACTTCTACGATGTCTTTGCCCGCAATATGCGCGACCTGGGGACCCCGGTGTACGGGAAGGAGTTCTTCAGAAACGTCCTGCGTGCCTTTCCAGAGCACTCGAAGATCTTCGCCGTCATGAACGACGGAAGGACGATAGCCGCCGGTATCGTCTCCTGGTACCGGCGCACCACGGAGATGCCGTGGGCCTCCTCCATCCGGGAATACAAGCCTCTCTGCCCGAACAACCTCCTGTACTGGGAGGCGATCCGCTTCGCCATCGACAAGGGGTGCGCGAGCTTCGATTTCGGGCGCTCGACCCCGGAGGAGGGGACCTTCAACTTCAAGAAGCAGTGGGGGGCGCAGCCGGTGCAGCTCTACTGGCAGTACCTCCTGCCGGAGGGGGAGCCCCTGCCGGAATTGAGTCCCAAAAACCCGAAGTTCGAGGCGGCGATCGCTCTCTGGAAGCGCCTCCCGGTAGGTATGACCCGGATTCTGGGACCGGCGATCGTGCGCAACATTCCGTGAGGGAGAAATGCTCTTTTCGATCATCATCCCTGCCAAGAACGAGGAGCAAAACATAGGGCGCTGCCTCGCCTCCATCTTTGCGACGGAGTGCCACGCCGACGACTTCGAGGTCGTGGTGGTGGACAACGGCTCCAGCGACGACACCGCCCGCATCGCCCGCGAAATGGGCGCCATCGTCTACGTCGTCCCCGGATGGACGATCGGGGCTCTCCGAAACCTCGCCGCCTCCAGAACGACCGGCGAAATCCTCGCCTTCATCGATGCCGACTGCACCGTTTCCCCCACCTGGCTCTCCGACGCGGCACGGCACCTCGCCACGCCAGAGGTCGTCTGCTTCGGCAGTCCTCCCCAGGTCCCCCCCGATGCGACCTGGGTGCAGCGGGCCTGGTACCAGGTGCGCAGAAAGAAGGTCTCTCTCGGCGAGACGGAGTGGCTGGAGTCGATGAACATGTTCGTGCGCCGCGAGGCCTTTCTCGCCTGTGGCGGCTTCGACGAGAAGCTCGTCACCTGCGAGGACTACGACCTCTCGCTGCGGCTGCGCGCCCTCGGAAAGCTTGTCACCGACAGCGATGTGGTCGCCTTCCATTTCGGCGAGGCGGCAACAGTGAAGCACTTCTTCCACAAGGAGTACTGGCGCGGCATCGGCAACCTGAAAGGAGCGATGCGCCACGGAGTCACCCGCTCCGAAATCCCCAGCCTCCTTATCCCGGTGCTGCACGCGCTGGTGACCATCACCGTCGTCGTCACCATCATGCTGGGGGACAGCCTCCCCCTGCAGCTTACCTGCGGCATCCTCCTCCTCTTCCTCCTGTGGCAGTCGTTGCTCCTTGTCACCTCACTGGTGAAGTATTACCAGCGCACGCCGAGCCGGGCCGTCCAGATCTTCCTGCTCCTCAACGTCTACTATCTGGCCCGGGGGCTCGCCTTTCTGAGGAACTCCTGATGACGTTCACGGAAGCCGCCATCCTCTTTCTCCTTCTCCTGCTGGCCTACATATACCTAGGCTACCCGCTCCTTTTGTGCGTTCTCGCGCGCCTTTTCCCGCAGCCGCACACCTTCGACCCCGGCTACATCCCGTCCGTTACCCTGGTGATCTCCGCCTACAACGAGGCCGGCGTCATCGGAACGAAGATCGAGAACTCCCTGCAACTCGACTACCCTCCGGAGAAGCTCTCGATCGTAGTGGTCTCCGATTGTTCCGACGACGGCACCGATGAGAAAGTCCTCGCCTACGCGCCGCGGGGGGTGCTCCTCTACCGGGCGGAGGGGCACCGCGGGAAGACTGCCGCCCTAAACGGTGCCATGCGGCACGTGTCGAGTGAGATCGTGGTCTTTTCCGACGGAAACGCCATCTACGACCGCGGCGCGATCCGCGCGCTGGTGCGGCACTTCAGCGATGAAAGGGTGGGGTATGTGGTGGGGCACGCCCGCTACCAGGAGGAGACCCGGACCGCGGCGGGGAAAAGCGAGGGCGCCTACTGGGATCTGGAGATCATGGTGAAGAAGTGGGAGTCCGCCTTTTCCTCCGTCGTCGGGGGAGACGGCGCCATCTACGCCATCAGGCGCTTCCTGTACCGGCCGATGCAGGAGACCGACATCAACGACTTCGTGAACCCCCTCCAGATAATCGTGCAGGGGTATCGGGGGATCTTCGACCCTGAGGCCTTCTGCACTGAGCATCCCGCCGGGCGCTTCGACAAGGAATTTTCCCGGAAGGTGCGCATTGTGAACCGCAGCTTCAACGGGCTTTTCCGCGTCGCGCAGGCGTTGCTGCCGTGGGCCACCGGGCGCTTCGCCTGGCAGCTCGTCTCCCACAAGGCGCTACGCTGGTTCTCCCCGTTTTTCCTGGCCCTCCTTTTCTGCGCGATCCTCCTCGAGTGCCTTGCCCGCCCCGCGTCCCTCGCTGTGCAGGGTGTCGCCGCCTGCTGCGTCACCTTCTGCACCCTCGCCGCTCTCGGCTGGGGGATCAGCAGGAAGAGGGAGCCGCACCCCCTCTTTTACCTGCCGTACTACTTCATGCTGGTGAACCTCGCTTCCGCAAAGGGGATCGTGCTTCGCCTGCGCGGTGACACCATAAGCACCTGGAAGACGGTGCGCCACGACGAACAGGTCGATGCCATGCCGGCCGCGGCACGCACGCCGCTCCTCCTGCTCCCCCCCCTCGGGGTGCTGGTCCTTGCAGTGTGGGGCGCCGGGGAGGTGCGCGTCCTCACCCTCACCGCTTTCCTGCTGACCCTCTTTCTCGGCCATGCCCTCCTCTTTTACCCGATGCTCCTTCTCCCCCTGAACCGGCTTTGGGGAAAAAGGATCGCGCGGGACGACTCATACACCCCGGAGGTTACCCTTCTCATCGTCGCCTACAACGAGGAGTCGGTGATCGAGGAGAAAGTGCTGAACACCCTTGCGCTGGAGTATCCAAAGGAGCGCCTGCGGGTCGTCGTCGCCTCGGACGGATCCACCGACGGCACGAACGCGGTCGTGGCGGGGTTCGCGAGGAAGGGGGTCGAGCTCCTGGCTTTCGCGGAGAACCGGGGGAAGGTCGCCGCGCTGAACGAGGCGATGGAGAGGATAGATTCCGAGATCGTCGTCTTCTCCGACGCGAACGTCTGGTACGCCCCCGGTGCGATCAGGAAGCTGGTGCGCAATTTCAGCGACCCGCGGGTGGGGGCCGTTTCCGGGAAAGTGATCCTGGCAAACGACGCGCTGAGCTACGGGGTGGCGGAGAAGAGCTACTACTGCATCGAGCACACCATCCAGGAGCGCGAGGGTGCGCTCGGCGTGCTCGTCGGCGGGGACGGCGCCATGTATGCCATCCGCAGGGAGCTCTTCACCCCCCCGAGCCCCGACACGATCCTTGACGATTTCGTGATCCCCATGGCCATCGCGCGCCAGGGGCACCTGGTGGTGCATGAGAAGGAGGCGCTCGGTTTCGAGGAGAACCTCATGGAGGCGGGGGGGGAATTCCGCAGGAAGGCGCGAATCATCGCGGGGGGATACCAGTGCCTCCTGCGCCCGGGGATGATCCCCCGGCTCTCCCAGCCGTTGCTTCTCTTCTGCTTCATCTCCCACAAGCTCCTGCGGTGGGGAAGCGGTCTCCTCTTCCTCGCCCTCGTCTCGGTCCTGGTGCAGCTGCAGGTGCTGCACCCGGAGACGGCGACCCCGGTTCTTGCGTGGCTCCTCACGGGGGCCGGCGGCGCGGCGTTCCTGGCGCTCCTGGTGCAGCTCGTTCCCCCCCTGAAGCGCTGGTCCCTTGCCAATCACTGCCATTACTTCTTCCTCCTTCTGGCCGCTTCTCTGGTCGGGTGCTATCTCGGGACAACCGGGCGCCAGCGGGTAAACTGGCGAAGCGAGGTGGCGTAGCCATGTGCGGAATCGCAGGTTTTTTCAGGTCATGCGCCCCCGAGGCCGACGAAGCGGTTTTGAGGCAGATGGGGGAGGTCATGCGCCATCGCGGCCCCGATGCTTCCGGGGAGTTCCTCGACGACCATGTCGGCCTTTCCCACCGAAGGCTCAGCATTCTCGACCTCTCTCCCCTGGGAAACCAGCCGATGCACTCGGCCGACGGCAATCTGGTCATCGTCTTCAACGGCGAGATCTACAACTTTCTCGAGCTGCGCGCGGAACTGGAGCGCTCCGGTGTGAGCTTCAGGAGCCGTACCGACACGGAGGTCATACTCGCTCTCTACGCCAGACACGGCGTGAGATCGCTGGAGATGCTAAACGGCATGTTCGCCTTCGCACTCTGGGACAGGGCGGGGCGAAAGCTCCTCCTGGCGCGTGACCGGATCGGGAAGAAGCCCCTCTACTACTGCCACCTCGGGGGGGACCGGCTCGCTTTCGCCTCGGAAATAAAGTCCCTCCTTGTACTTCCCGAGGTCGGGAGGAAGATTGAGCCGACCGCCATAGCGGACTACCTGAAGTACCTGTACATCCCGGCTCCGAAGACGATCTACCGGGGGATCTACAAGCTTCCCCCCGCCCACTCGCTCGAGCTTTCCGTCGGCGGCGAGCCGCGCGTCTCCGAGTACTGGGACGTCTCCTTCAAGGCCGCCTCCCGCTCGGCTGAAGAGGCTGAGGGGCGCCTCCTGGAGCTTCTGCAGGAGAGCACCTCCTGCCGCATGATCGCCGACGTTCCCCTCGGGGCCTTCCTGAGCGGCGGAGTCGATTCCAGCGCGGTCGTGGCGCTCATGTCCCGTGCAGCGCGGGAGCCGGTGAAGACCTGCTCCATCGGCTTTGCCGACAAGAGGCACGATGAGACCCCCTTCGCCCGCGAGGTTGCCGCGGCGTTCGGGACGGACCATCGCGAGTACCTGGTGCAGGAGAATCTCGCCGCCACCGCGGCCCTCATGCCGAAGTTCTTCGACGAGCCGTTCGCCGACTCCTCTGCGCTGCCGACCTATCATGTCTCGCGGCTGGCACGCCGGTTCGTGACGGTGGCGCTGGCCGGCGACGGCGGGGATGAAAGCTTCGGCGGCTACAGCAAATATCTCGTCGAGCTGAAAGAGGAGCTCGTGCGAAAGACGGTGCCGCGGCCGCTCCTCGCACTTCTGGCCTCCGGTGCGCGGACGGTGCGCCACCCCGTCGCCCGGAAGGTGCGCTCCCTCACCACGAGCGCCCTGTGCCAGCCGGCCCGCGCCTACTACCGCACCAACACTTTCATAGAGGACGACCTTCTGGAGGAGATCCTGGCGGCGCCGGTGCGCCGCGCCTGCACCGGGTACGACCCCGGCGCCTTCACCGAGCGCTGTTTCAGGAAGGTTGCCGGCGCGGACCACGTCACCTCCATGCTGTACACAGACCTGAAGACCTACCTCCCGGGGGACATCCTCGTGAAGGTGGACCGCATGAGCATGGCGCACTCCCTCGAGGTGCGCGCCCCGTTCCTCGATTACCGCGTCGTGGAATTCGCCGCAGCGCTCCCGACGAGCTGCAAGATCTCCGCTGGGCAGAAAAAGGTCATCCTGAAGCGGGTATTCGGCCCGCTCCTCCCGGAGAGCGTCTTCAACCGTCCGAAGCAGGGGTTCACCGTGCCGCTGGACTGCTGGTTCCGCTCCGAGCTGAAGGGGCTTGCCGAGGAGTCGCTCCTGCGCGAGGAGGCGATGGGTGAGTACCTTGATCGTGCGGTGGTGCGGCGCATCTGGGAGGAGCACCAGGACGGAAGGGAGAACCACGGGACCCTTCTGTGGGCCCTCCTGATGCTCGCACTGTGGCACAGGGCGTACCTCGGAGGGCACCATGTTTGACCGCGTGCGTGGCGATCTGCAGCGCCTGTCGCCCGGGAAGGGACTCTCGGCGCGCGCCGTCGTGGCGGGGGTCCTGTCGCAGGGGTTCCAGGCGATCGTGGTGTACCGCTTCTTCAACTGGCTGCACCGCCACCGCATCCCCGGGCAGCCGCTGCGCTTTTTCTGCGAGCGCTTCGTGGAGATTACAGCGGGGATCTCCATACCTGCTGCCTGCACCATCGGGAAGGGGCTGCGCATCCACCACTTCGGCGGGATCATCTTCCACCCCTCCGTGGTACTCGGAGAGGGGTGCACCGTGTACCACGGAGTCACCATCGGGGACCGCGGCGGGAGCGGGGGAGCGGCGGTCCTTGGCAACAACGTCCTTGTCGGTGCCGGCGCGAAGATTATCGGCCCCGTCACCATCGGGGACGACTGCGTCATCGGGGCGAACGTTGTGGTGACCAAAAATCTGCCGCCGGGGACGACCGCCCTCGGAGCCGGGTGCCGCCTCAGGTACCCGGATGGCCGCATCGAGTGAGACCATGAACGAGAAGCGGAAGATACCGCGGATCATGGACCTGCGCGGCACCTACAAGGGGGGAGGGGGGCCGGACAAGACGGTACTGAACTCCGCGGCGCTGCACGATCCGGAAAAGGTCCATGTACTGGTGACCTACCTGAGGGCTCCCTGGGACGACCAGTTCCAGATCCCGGAGATGGCCGCGCGCCTGAAGATCAACTACGTTGACGTGCTCGACCGGTCCTTTCTCGACCTGGAGTGCCTGCGGCGCCTCGCGGCACTCGTGAAGGAGCACCGGCTGAACGTCGTGCACTCACATGACGACAAGACCCTCCTGTACGCCTGGCTTCTGAAGCTCCTCATCCCCGCCGTAAGGATTGTGCACACCTGCCACTCCCACGCGGTGGGGGAGCGGCACTGCTTCCCGTGTCTTTCCTCATTCCTGCGCTTCAAGGGAAGGCAGCGGATGCAGATCTTCCTGATGCGTCGCCATCTGCAGCCGGTCCTCGCCGTCTCTGCCGATACCGGTCGTCGCCTCGTCGCCAGCGGCCTTCCCGAGGAAGGGGTGACTGTCCTGCACAACGGCATCGACACGAGCCGCTGGTGCCGCGACGACGCCCTCCCGGTGCTGCGCCGGGAGCTCTCCCTCCGGGAGGGGCGGCTCCTGGTGGGGACTGTGGCGCGGATCACCCCGGAGAAGGATCTTCCGACCTTCTACGACGTCGCGGCACTCGTCGCCCGGAAGCTCCCCGGCACCCTTTTCGCCGTCGTCGGGGACGGGTACGGAGACGAGCTCGCGGTGGCCCGCCGGGAGGTCGCGCGGCGCGGGCTGGAGAAGACGGTTCACTTCACCGGTCACAGAAATGACCTTCCGGATCTGTACGCCTCCTTTGACGTCTTCCTGATGACCTCCGTGACGGAGGGGATGCCTAACACGCTTCTGGAAGCGATGTCCATGGCGGTCCCTTCGGTGGCGACCGCGGTGGGAGGGGTTCCGGAGCTGCTGCAGCACGGCAGGGGGGGCTTCCTCGCTTCCGCCGGAGACGCGGAGGCGCTTGCCCGCCACGTGCTGACGCTGCTGGAGTCGCCGGAGCTGCGCAAGGAGTTCGGTGCCGCATGCCGGGCACGAATCGAGGAGAGATTCGCGTTCGACCGCCGGGTGCGGCTCATGGAGGAGTATTACGCCTGGTTTGCTGGGTGCGGCTCGCTGCCGGACCCGGTTCCCGCATGGAGTGGCTTTGCCGATGAAAGCTAAAGAGATCTGGGTGATGGAGAGGGACGGGGTTGCTCGTGCCGGGGAACCGGTGCGGGTCTCGGTGCCGTTTGCCAGGGGGGAAGCGCCGGAGGAGTCGGGGGTGCGCCTCCTCGGGCCCGATGGGAAGGGGTGCCCGGTGCAACTGGACGTGCTGTCCCGCTGGCACGACAGTTCGGTGAAGTGGCTGCTGTGCGACTTCTTAGCCTCGGTTCCCGCTGCGGGAAAAGGGGTGTACCGACTTGTGGCCGGAGAGGCGGCCCCACCCCCTGCTCCGGGGATATCGATCGTGCCGGGAGAAGGGAGCTGGACCGTCGATACCGGCGTCGCCCGCTTCACCGTCGATGCACGGAAGCTGCGCCCCTTTGCCGCCGTTACCGCCCGCGGCGCCCGCTGCCTTGCCGATAGCGGCGGGGTTTGCGAGCTCATCCTGCCGGACGGCGCACGGCACCCGGCGCTGGTGGAGTCGGCAGCTCCGGAATGCGGCGGCCCCCTCCGCGCGACGCTCGCTCTTGCAGGGCGGTTCGACGGGATCGCGAAAGCCCTCTTTTTCTGCCGCCTCCACTTCCATGCCGATCGCAGCTACGTCGGAATCGACTTCACCCTCCACAACCCGTGCGCCGCGACCCACCCGGGAGGGATCTGGGACCTCGGTGACCCCGGCTCACTCCTTTTTTCTGAGCTTTCGCTCCAGCTCCCTTTCCCGCCGGACTGGAAGCCGATGCTGGAAGTCGCAGCGGAGCCGGGGGAGGTGGTAAGGATCGCGGGAGAGAAAGGGGCGGACCTCTCCATACGGCAGGAGTCGAGCGGTGGCCGCAGATGCCTGAGCCCCAACCACCGCACGGCGCAGGGGCCGAGCTACGCCTCAGGGCGCGGCTACCTTCTGAAAAACGGAGAGCGGGTGCTCAAGGAGGGGGACCGTGCCACCCCTTCCTTCTGGTGCGGCTTCGGCGAGCGGGGAATCGGGGTCGTTCTTCCCTGCTTCTGGCAGGAATTTCCGAAGGAGATTTCGGCAGGCGCGGATCTCCTGAAGGTTTCTGTTTTCCCTGCCGGCTCTCCGGCACTTCACGAACTGCAGGGGGGGGAGCAGAAGACGACGCAGATCCGGGTTGACTTCGACTGTCTGCCGCGCGAGCTGGAGTGGATGAATCGACCGCTCCTTGCTGTCGCCGCACCTGAAGCGGTGCTGGATGCGGCGGTTCTTCCGGACCTTCCCCCTCCCGAGGGGGGGGACGATCTCGTCGACCGCTACCTCTCCTCGCCGCAGGAGCTCGCCGAAAAGCGGGAGGAGATCGACGAGTACGGCTGGCGCCACTATGGCGAGGTGTACGCCGACCACGAGGCGGTGTATCACCAGGGGGAGGATCCCTTCATCTCCCACTACAACAACCAGTACGACCTCTGCGCCGGGCTCTACCGCAAGTTCCTGGCGACAGGGGAGCCGGGGTGGGGGGAGCTCGCGGGGGATCTCGCCCGGCATGTGCTGGACATCGACATCTACCATACCGACGGCGACCGGGAGGAGTACAACGGCGGCCTCTTCTGGCACACCGAGCACTACATAAGCGCGGGGCTCGCCACCCATCGCACGTTTTCCAGAGAGCACCTCGAGAGGAAGGATCCACGCTTCTACGGTGGGGGACCGGCAGCAGAGCACTGCTACACGACCGGACTCCTCCTGCACTACTGGCTGACCGGCGACACCCGCTTCCGCGATGCCGTGGTATCCCTTGCGGACTGGTGCTACCGGTCGCTCTCGGGCGTCCCCTCCCTTCTGGCGGTCCTCAAGAAAACGCGCAGCTACCTGTCGCTTCTGCACCTCCGGCGGGGAGCCCCCTTTCCGCGCTACCCGTTGAGCCGCGGCACCGGAAACGCCCTCAATGCCGCTCTGGACGCCTTTCGCGCCTGCGGTGATCGCCGCTTCCTGGCACGCGCCGAGGAGCTGATCGGCGGCTCGATCCATCCCGATGATGACGTTGACGCAAGAAATCTGCTGCAACCCGAGGTGGCATGGTCGTACTCCGTCCTTCTCAACTCGGTCCTGAAATTTCTGGATCTGAAGATGGAGCTTGAGGAATGCGATGGCGGCTTCGCATTCGCAAGGGACGCTCTCCTGACCTACGCCAGATGGATGGCCAAAAACGAGTATACTTACCTTCAGCGTCCGGAAAGGTTGGAGTATCCAAATGAGACGTGGGCGGCGCAGGAACTCCGCAAGAGCGTGGTGCTCTACGGCGCTGCGCGGCATGCCCAGAACGAGGCACGGGACGCGTTCCTCGCGAAGGCACGCGAGCTGGCGGACGCTGCGGTGGTCGACCTCTCCCGTTTTTCAACCAGCAGGTGCACGAGACCTCTGGCGCTGATGCTGCAAAACGGCTGGGTAGTCCCGGCGCTCTCCACGGTGCAATTGCACGACATCGCCGTCGCAGCACACGGGAGAGGGGAGGGGGCACCGATCCCGCGACTTGGCGTCGCGTCGGTCTCGGCGAGGGTACTCTCTGAGCTTGCCGTGGCACTGCGCGAGACGAGCCTGAAGCGGGAGCTTTCCTGGCTCAGAGCAAGACTGTAATCGCATACGGAGGGGAAGGATGCATCCGTGGTTGAAGCAAGCTCTCTGCCGGGTTCCGGTAGCATTTGGAGTGGACAGCGCTTTCCGGTACCTGAACCGGAACCGGCTCCTCGTGGTCATGTACCATGGCGTCACGGAACGTCTCTTCGATCCGCCGGTCTGGACGCAGCTTCCGGTCGACTCCTTCAGGCGCCAGATACTCTTCCTGCGCGACCATTACCGTCTGGTGAGCCTTGCTGAGGTAGTGGCGGCGCTTACCTCCGGGACTCCTCTCCCCGAGCGGGCGGCGCTGATAACCTTCGATGACGGCCTGAAGAACAACTTCAGTGTCGCCTTTCCCATCATGCAGGACCTGCAGGTTCCCGCCGGAATCTTCCTCACTGTCGATCTCATCGGCACCAATGAAATCCTCTGGTTTGACGAGCTCTATCTCCTCATTACGACCGGGTGGCAAAGGGGAATCCAGCTCCCCCTTCCAGGTGCGGAGGCGCAGCGGTATTACCGCGCCGGAAAACTGTGGGAGGCCTATGTCTCATGCGCGGAGGAGTACAAGCGTGCGGGGGTGAAGGTGAGGGAGATGCTCATGACCGGATTGCGGCAGTCGGTGCCGCTCGATTATTCAGAATATCTTGCTGATCTCGGGCTGCTTGACTGGGACGAAGTGCGCTACATGCAGCGCTCGGGCCTGGTGGAGTTCGGGATGCACACGGCGACGCACAGGATTCTCGCCGAGATGGATGACGACGAACTGCACGGGGAGATTGTGGCACCGAGGAAACGGTTCAGGGAGACGCTGGGGCACGAGGCGGAGGCATTCTGCTTCCCGAACGGGAAACCGGGCCTCGACTTCCAGGAGAGACACCAGGAATTCCTGCCCCGCGCCGGCTATCTCTGCGCCTTTACCACCGACAGCACCCTGTACGACCTGAGCGGCGGAAACCGGTTCGGCATCGGCAGGGTCCCCGCCGGAAACGACGGCACCTCATCCCCAGACATCTTCAGACTGAGCACCTGCGGCGCCTTCTCTCTCTTGCGAAGCATTGGCCGCGGCAGGCTTTCTTGCAGCAATCCCGGAGCAGTCGGAAGGAAGGCGGGGACTCCTCGCGTGGAGGGAGCGTGATGGGCGGCGCAACTATCGACATTGTCGACGACGCCCTCGGGCTGGACCGCCTGCAGCCGGAGTGGGATGTGCTTCACGCAGCCCTGAAGGATGACGCTACCTTCTTCATGTCTCATCCCTGGTACCGCTGCTGGTGGGCTCATTTTGGCGGCGGCGGTGCGCTGCAGGTCCTCGTGGTGCGGAAAAGCGGGGAGACGGTCGGCATCTTTCCCCTGATGCGGCATCGCGCCTTCCTGCACGGTGTGCCGGTGCGCGCTCTCTCCTTCCTGGAGAACGGAAACTCGCTGCACAACGAGCCGCTGGTGCTGCCGGAGTGCCGGGAGAAGGTGCTGGGGGAGGTGCTGGGATACCTGTATCGGCGCCGTGACATGTGGGACGTGTTGCAGCTGAAAAACATACCGGAGGAGTCGGAGAACTGCGCATCCCTTCTCCGCCTTCTCCTCGAGGACCGGAGGAAGTTCCAGTCGCGTCCCTCCTTCGCATCGCCGTACATCAATGTCTCCGGGACGTGGGAGACCTTCCTTTCCAGCCGCTCCGCCAGGGCGCGCAAGACATTGCGCAACATCGAGAACACCATCTGCCGTCACGGGCGCCACGAGATTGTTCAGGTCACGACTTGGGAGGCGTACCGCGACGTCAGGGCCGAAATCGAGGACGTGGCAAGAAGCAGCTGGACCGACAGGGTCGGTGACTCGCTGGCGCAACCCGGGAACGCGGCCTTCTTCGCCGATCTCGCATGTGTGGCGGCGGCGCGGCAGGCGCTTTCGTTGTGGATCCTGAAGCTGGAGGGGAGGACGGTGGCCTTTGAGTTCCACCTCCGCAGCGGCGCGACGGATCATGCCCTGCGGGCGTCCTATCACGAGGAGTATGCGCACCTGTCCCCGGGAGCTTTTCTGGAGATGCAGATCCTGAAGAAGTTTTTTGAGGTGCCAGCCGGGATACGCCGGATCGATTTCGGCGGCAGCTTCGATCGGTACAAGAGGCGCTGGAGTGACAGCGCCAGGGCGCACGTCTCCCTCACCGCCTTCCACGGAGGGATCGGGTCCACCATGGCCGCCCTTCATGAACTCGGGACCGTGGCGCTCCTGAGAACGGTGCGTGACAAGGTCCGGCTGATGCCGGAGATACTCGGAGGTGCACGTACATGACGAGTATGCGGCGTATCAGGAGCCTTCTGGGGCAGGGCAAGAGGTATCTCTTCACGCACAACAGCGCGATGTGGTTTTGCGGAGCCGCGGCGGGGCGCGCGCAGTGGCGGCCGGCGGAGGGGATCCGGATAGAGTTCGATGATTTCGCCGCCTCCTGCGTATACCTGCAGAAGGAGGCAGCCCGCTTCCCCTGGATCGCTCCAGGCGCGGAGCTGGAGGCAGCGCGCCGTTGGGGGCACCATTACCCGCTCATCTACCGGGGCGGAACGGCAGCAGGATATATAAAGATCGCACTGCAGAAGGTGTACGTGCAGGACTTCGATGCGCTGATCCCGCTAAAGGATGACGAGGCCTTCGTCTGCGACACCTACATCGCGCCGGAATTCCGCGGCAAGGGGCTCTCCCGGGAGCTCGTCCTGGGGACCCTTGGGTGGCTCGCGCAGAGCGGCGGGCGCTATCTCTTTTGCCATATTCCTGAGTGGAACGCCGCGTCGCTGAAGCTCTACACAGGGTGCGGCTTTCTCCCGGTGAAGAAGATCAGCCACCTAAGGGTCTGCGGCTGCCGCTACTTCACGACCACTCCTGAGGAGGTCCTTGCGGCTGGGCGCCTGCTGCACGGGCACGAGGAAGCGCGTCCGCTGGTGGTTGGGGAGGGCGCGTCGTGACTCGGGATGGAAGGGGAGAGCGTGCAACGAGCGATCTGGCTCGGGAGACACGCCGCTGCGGAATCGGAACGATCTCGCGGGAAGAGGTGCCATGGGGATGGAGGCTGGGTCGCCGCGGATTTCTCGCTCTCATGGCTGCTGCCGCCTTTTTCAGGGGAGGCGTCAAGAGAGAGGCATTTGCGGCGACCTCTGTACGTGGCAGGAGCCGCGTGATCACGGTCCACGATCCGCGTGCTTCCGCTGCCGGAACTGGCTTCGACAACGCCGACGTCGATGCCGATGTGGTGCGCGGGATGGTGCAGGAGGGTGTCCTCGCCTTCACCGGCGCTCGGGATCTCCAAACTGCGTGGCGGCAGATCATTCCCGACCCGGCGAAGCGGGTGGCGATCAAGGTGAACTGCCAGATTGAGGCGGTGTACACGAAGTCGAAGGTGGTGCAGCCGATCGTGGAGGGGCTTCTTGTGGCAGGTGTCGCGGCGGGGAACATTGTGATCTACGACATGACAGACCACGCCTTTCACCTCGCCGGGTTCCGGCGCAACTCCGGCCCCGGCGTGAAGGTCGGCACCGTATCTGACTTTGGCGGGTACTCCCGCTTCTACAATCATCGCCTTGCCCGATTGCTGTGCAACGACCTGTCCGGCGGGCTTCTGCCTCTCCCCGGTGTGCGGTTTCACTGTGACTACCTCATAAACGTCCCGGTGCTGAAGGCGCTGGACGGGTACTGCGGCGTCACCCTCAGCATGAAGAACCACTACGGGAGCATCGCGAACCCGGGTGAGCACCACAAGGACATCATGGAGCACATCCCCCTTGTTAACTCCCTTCCGGAGATACGGGAAAAGACGCGGCTCGTCGTTCTCGATGCCATCTTCGGCTCCTATCGCTGGGTGAATGGCCGGGATCAGAAGTACCTGTCGCGGGTCGACCGGCTGCTTCTCTCCGATGATCCGGTGGCGGTCGACGCAGTCGGGTGGCGGCTCATCGAGAAGCTGAGGAAGGAAAATGGAATGGCAGCAGTTGCCCCTCCCCCCCGCTACATACAGAGAGCTGCCGAACTTGGCATAGGCGTCGCGGATCCTTCAAGGATAGAGCTCGTTCAGATAACGATGTAGACGATGGAGGAAGATATGTACTCCGGGTTTTCCCTCGAGCTTTTGCAGCAGATCCTTTGTCCCATCGATGCGGGTGCTCTCGTGCTGGAAGGCGCGCTGCAGGATCCGGTTCTCAATGGGTGCGCCCGCTGTGTTAGATGCGGGCTTCTCTACCGGGTCGAGAGTGGCATTCTCATTCTCCTGGAGCACCAACAAAAGCTCATGGATCCGGAGAGCGTCCGTGAGGCTGAGGCACGAGACGTCGACGCGGAGAATTACCACACCTACTGCAGTGAGGTCGGCGACAGGAAGGAGATCCCGCCGACTCTCTGCATGCTCGGCGAGCTCGAGGGTAAGAGGGTGCTGGAGCTTGGCTGTGGCACCGGCAGGTACTCTGTCTACCTCGCCGGAAGATCGGCATCTTTCACCGGAGTGGACTTCTCCCTTGACTCTCTGAAGCTTCTGGCGGCGGCCATGCCACAGGGGGGGAGGAGGGGGCTCGTGCTGGCGGACGCCACGAAGTTCCAAACCTCTCCGCACTCATTCGACCTCGTGCTTTGCGCCCAGGTGCTGCAGCACGTTCCAACTGCTGCGCTGCGCGAAGACCTGTACCGCCACGTGGCGCAGCAGCTTACCCCCGGCGGCGTCTTCGTCTGCAACGCATATCACCATCACCTCAGCTGGCGCATGCAGGGGCTGCCGAAGGAGGGGCGCCACGAGAGCGGGATCTTCTATCACCGCTTCACGAGGAAGGAGCTCACCGAGGAGATCGGACGACACCTGATTGTGCGGAAGTCACATCCGATCTCCGTGCACATCCCCTTCTCCGGACGTCTTGGCCTTAACGACCTTTGGCTCTCCCGCGTAGTGGAGAGGGTCCCGCTTTTGAACAACCTCGGGGAGTTGATGCTGGTGAAGGCGAAGAAAGGGGAAGTGGCTGCCGATGGGGAAACCACATTTTCGGAGGAAGTATGAATCTGATTCGTGGCATGGCAGAAGAGGTTATGGGGAACGTGAAGAGGGAGCTTTGCCATCGAAGGGTGCAACCAACCTGTGCCCTCGCCTTTCTAACCTATCGCTGCACTAACTGCTGCAAGACGTGCAATCTCTGGCAGTTGGGGAAGGATGGCAGGGATGAGATGGATCGGGCTGGGTGGATGACGGCGGTGAAGAACCTGGAGCGCCTCGGCGTGCGCTCCCTGGAGATCTTCGGAGGCGATGCGCTGTTGCGGAAGGATGTGCTCTTTGACCTCATCCGTGAGTGCCGGATCAAAGGGATCACCACGTTCCTGCCCACCAACGCGAATCTGTGCGACAGCGAGACCCTTAAATCCCTCATCGATTCCGGCCTAGACATGCTGTACTTCTCCGTTGATGACCTTGATGAGGCCCATGATCTGGTGAGGGGCGTATCGGGAAATTTCGCGAAAATTGCAGTGGCGATAGAGGAATTCTTCAGGCTGCGAGGTGACAAGACTGTGCCTCGGCTTGGCATCGTAACCACCCTCTCCCGGATGAATTTCCGGAACTTCCCTCGCCTCGTCGAATTTCTGGAAAGCTATCCGATATCAGCGATCTACCCGCGCCCGCTGGCGGAATTCTCGCCGGAGAATGTCGCCGGCTCTCTGCTGGATGGATCCCGCCCGGAGCCCTTCTTCATGCCGACAGATGGTGAATCGCACCTGATCACCCCGGGCGAACTTGCCGAGTTCAAGGAGATGGTCAGACGGGCGCAAAGCCGCACCAGCCGCGTCTATGTGTGCTGGAAGACCTACTACTCCACATCAGATGCGACGCACCTGAAGGGTGAGTATCCCCACGCCAGCTGCCGCGTCGCGACCACCCTCATGACAATCGCTCCTAACGGCGACGTTTCTCCCTGCCCGTTTTACCGATGTTACCACCTCGGGAACATAGCCTTCGGCGAAGCGACCGGGATCTGGGGGACAGCGAAGCACCGCAGATTTATTGCCGCCCAGCAGAGCGCGAAGCTGCCTATCTGTCTCAACTGCAACCTCAGGCCGTACCACGACTCGTCCCTCCTTGAGACCGCAAGATTTTACGCGGTCCGCGGTGCCGAAAAGGCAGGCTTGTACTGCAGGTTCTAGGGAGGCGTGATGTTGCGACCGAAGAAAGATGCTTACAATCCGAGTCAACCTCTCTCCGAAGGTGGATACCACGGGCACACCAGCGACTCCGGGACGGAGCCGCTTCCCCTGTCGCCTATGCAGCTCTGCGTAATGCACGTACTCTACTCTCTCGGGGTTGGGGGGGCCGAAAAATTGGCCTACGACATGGTTGCCAGCCTTCCCGCGCACCGGTACCGGCCCATAATGGTTTGTGTCGGTCAAAGCGGCCCCCTCGCCGAAAGGGTCCGCGCGAGGGGAATCACCCTCTACCTCCGTCCTGACAGTATAAAGGATCGGTGGGGCACGGTGTCCTGGCTGAAAGCGATCATCGAGAAAGAGCGGGTGGCGGTGGTCCACGCCCATCAGTACAACCCGTTGCACTACTCGGTTCTGGCCACCCTCGGCAGACCAGAGGTCAATCTCGTGTACACCGAGCACGGGCGGATGTACCCGGAGCGCTTGAATTGGAAGCGCTACCTGACGAACCGCCTCTTTGCCACGAGGGTCAATCACCTCGTCTCCATCTCCAGCAGCACACGGCTCGCGATGGTGCGATACGACAACCTTCCTGGACCCCGCATCTCCGTCATTCACAATGGAGTGGAGATCGACGAGGTGGGCCCGCAGTTTGATCTCAAGGAAAAGCGCCGTGCACTTGGTATCGGGGAGGGGGCTCGCGTGATCGGGACGGCCAGCCGCCTAGAGGAGATCAAGAACATCCCGACGATGCTGAGAGCTTTCAGGAGGGTGCTTCAGGCATTCCCCGACTGTGTCCTGCTCGTTGCCGGCCACGGTACGCAGCTTGAGCGTCTCACCGCCCTTGCCACCGAACTGGGGATCTCCGAGCGGGTGCACTTCCTGGGCCTGCGATCTGATCTACGGGAGATCTTCAAGGTCATTGAGGTCTTCCTCCTTGTCTCTTTCACGGAGGGAATATCAATTACCCTCCTGGAGGCTATGGGGAGTGGCGTGCCGACCGTGGTTTCCAGGGCGGGAGGTAACCCTGAGGTCGTTCTCGACGGGGTGACGGGATACCTTGTGGAGGTGGAAGACGATGAAGCGCTGGCGCGGCGCGTGGTCGAGCTTCTGAACGATCGGGAAAAGGCCGCCCGGCTGGGAGCCCGGGGGCGTGAGCGGGTTATCGCGGATTTCAGCTTCAGCACGATGATGGAAGCATATCTGAAGCTTTATCAACACAGGATCGAAGGAAGCCATGAGATTCGCGGATAAGGCAACGCTCAATATTCTTGCAAAGACGGCCGGGTCGGTGCTCTTGATGGTCTCGAGCGTTATCATGACCCGCTACCTCACGAAGGCCGCCTATGGCACGTACCTGCAGGCGATGCTCATAGTCAACACCGTTATCCTCCTCGCTTTCGTAGGGATACCGCAAAGCATCTACTACTACTTCCACGTCACTGCCGACAGGAAGAGGTTCATCTACAGGAACCTCCTCCTGAGCATCGCCATTGGAGGAGTGGTGGCCCTCGTCATGATCCTCTGTGCGGGGGGCATCAGCGCCCTCATGGGGAACGCCGAACTGGCAGGCTACGTCCCCTACATGGCGCTGATAATACTGCTGCAGGCTCCTCTCGGCTTCCGGGACTCGATCTTTTTCTCCTCCGGGGCGTTTGTAGCCAATTCCGGGAGCGTCCTCTGCTGCGCCCTTCTGGACTACCTGCCCCTTTTCTGGGCAGTCGCCTGCGGGTTCGGCCTCAGAGAGATCTTCCTGCTGATGATAGTCTCCAAGGCGTTGGGGCTTTTCCTCTTCTTCATCCTCCTGAGGCGGTGCTGCCTGAGCCGGTGCGGGGGCTCTCCTGCGGATACCGGGGAGCATGTGACGCTGCTGGACCAGATTCGATACGCGGTTCCGATCAGCGCAGCGGGATATCTCGGAGTGGTCGGCAGCCAGCTGGACAAGTACGTCATATCGAACGGCTTCTCCCCCGCCCAGTTTGCCGTCTACTCCCGTGGCGCGATGGAAGTCCCTTTCATTTCCACCATCACCTACCTCCTGAACGACATCACCCTCCCGCAGTACATCGCCGCCTACAAGGAAAGGAACGTTAAACTCCTTCTCGACCTGATGCACGCGAACATGGACAAGGTGGCAAAGATAAACCTCGCGGTTTTCGCCTTCCTCATGGTCGAGGCTCCACTGCTCATCGAGACTCTGTACACGAAACAGTACGCGGAGGCGATTCCCGTTTTCAGGGTATACCTGCTGTCGCTTCTCTTCGGTGTAACGGTGTACAACATGATCCCCACTGTCAGCGGCAACACCAGGATGCTCCTGCATGCCACCGTCATCAGTATCGTGACGAAGATCTCCTGTTGCCTGCTCTTTCTCAAGATCATGGGCACAGTCGGCGTGGCTGCCGGCGTCTTTGCCGGTTCTTTCCTGTACGTCGTGTACCTCCTCGGGTGCTCCGTGCGGATACTGGGGGTGAAGTGGTCTGAGATCATGCCGTGGCGCCATGTCGCGAAGATCTCAGCTGTCGCGGGTGCCGCCGGGGGCGCAACCTTCATCTTTCACCTCCTGTGGACGGGATGTGGTTTGCCTGAACGGTTGCCGGCCCTTGCTACCTTCTTTGTGATCTTTTGCTACGTCTACCTCTTCGCCCTCAACCTTGCCGGGCTCGTCAGCAGCGAAGACCATGGGTTCCTGAGAAGGTGGCTGCGGATCGATCCGTTTCTTTTCATCCCGGGGCGCAGGCGGCTCCCTGAAGCCTCGAGGGGGTAGAGGGGAGTGGTGCTGGAAGCGGTGACCGCGCTGGCAGTCGATCGATCTTGTCCTGCCGCGGCAGGGGGAGCGCGAGAGACTCTGGCGGTAGGAGACAGGCACGCGTGTCCCCACTGCCGTGAAAAACGCGAAGGCTTAGACTTTGCCGCTGTCCACGATAACTAACTGCTGCAGCCGAGCCTCAGAAACGCAGGGGAATGAAATGTCCATATCCTCCATTCTGTATCTTGCCTTCTTCCTCGCCGGAGCCGTGGCTACCATGTGGTACTCGCCCTTTTACGGCATCCTCCTGTATATGATGGAATACCTTGTCAATCCCCCTCAACGGTGGTGGTATTCGGAGCTACCGCATCTCCGCTACTCTTTTCTGGTAATGTGCCTCGTGGTGATCAGCTACCTTGGAAACATGAAGAAGTTCACTCACAATCGAGTCCTTTCGCTGCCACAGGTGAAGTGGCTGGCGGGGCTCGTGGTACTGGTGGTGATCAGTTATCTCTGGGCCGTAGATCCGGAGGTGCACCACAAGTTTGCGACACGGTACCTG
The DNA here is from genome assembly GCF_021044625.1 of Geomonas sp. RF6. Classification (NCBI taxonomy): domain Bacteria; kingdom Pseudomonadati; phylum Thermodesulfobacteriota; class Desulfuromonadia; order Geobacterales; family Geobacteraceae; genus Geomonas; species Geomonas sp. RF6. The sequence continues at coordinate 3,407,610 of NZ_CP087999.1, forward strand.
AAGGTCCTGATGTTCGTCATCCTTGCCTACAAGGTGACCGACACACCGGAGAAAATGGAGGCACTCCTGGCAACATACCTGGTAGGCACGAGCTACCTCGCCCTCCTGATCTGGCAGACCGGACGGACCGGAGGGGGGAGGCTGGAAGGGATAGGGTGCGCCGACGGGAGCGATGCTAACGGCACCGCCGCGCTCCTTGCCACAGCGGTCCCCCTTTTCGTCTTCTATCTGCTGTTTATAAAAAGCAGGCCGCTGCAATTCGTATGTCTGGTGGGCCTTGCCTTCAACCTCAACGCTCTGATCCTTCTCAACAGCCGCGGGTCCTTTCTCGCCGTTACCTTTACCATCGCTTTCTTCTCCTGGAGGGTTCTGCGCGAGAAGGGGCTGATAGGGCAGAAGGCGAAAATCGTCGTGGGGGTCGTAGGCGTTGCGGCACTCTTTCTCTATCTCGCCGACGACGTCTTCTGGACCAGGATGTCTACCCTGAAGGAGGTGCAGGGCGCATCCGAGAAGGAGACCCACAGCAGGGTGGACTTCTGGCTCATGACGCCGAAGATGCTGGGTGATCACCCCCTCGGTGGCGGAGCCAGAACCTACCACACGCTGAGCCCTTACTACCTCCCGAAGGAGTGGCTGACTAACGGGAAGAGGGCCGTTCACTCAACATGGTTCGAGGTGCTCTCCGACTATGGCTACCAAGGCTTGTGCTGCTTCATCGGCTACGTCGCTTCCGTCTTCGTGCTGGCGCGAAAGACACGACAGCGGCTCTCGGCTGCTGGAGCCACCTACCATACCTTCCAGGCAACGGCACTGGAATCCTCGTGGCTTTCGCTGTTGATTGCCCTCTCCTTTATCAACGGGTTCTACGGTGAGCTTATGTACTGGCTTCCTTTCTTCATTGCAGCATTCGCCAACATCCATCTGTCCAGACCGGCGACTGTCGCGTTGGCCCCGCAGTCCTCCCTCGGATAAGCGAGCCACGACTGCAGGCAGAAGACCTCCTCACACCGCGCACCTTCGCCTCCCTCAAGAGGAGGCCTGCGGCCTGTCGATCTGCTCTCTCTCTACCGTTATGTTTGTGCAAATCGACATGAGAAACGACTGGTACAGCAGGCGGCTGCGCCCCGGGAGTCCCACCGGGGAAGACCTCGCTACCTCGTGGACTGCACGTCCCGGTGTGGGGCCCCTCTGATTGCAAAGGTCCGGGTGGACAGGGAGGCTTTCTTTGACTCGGCTGTGAACCATTTTACTGTTCCTTGACGCGTCACATCTTACCTCGAACGGGGCGCTCCTCTTTTCGAGAAGCTGGCTGCGATCGTCGGCACCTCTCTGTGAAAGGGGTGACAATTGCGGGCTGCCGACAGCGAGGACCCCTCGTCAGTGGCCCTTTCCCCCTGTTGCGGCCCCTCCTGCGCAGGAAGAGGGGGCGCGTTCTCTGGCTTTAATGTGATATAATTAATTCTTCGGTGGCTGTACTGAAAACTGGGGTTGCGCTTTCCGTTCGTCCATCTGGAGGGAAGCCAGGAGGCCGCTCCGGACTCAGAGAACGTCCGGGGGACCTTGTCACAGGGAGGGCAGACAGTGAAGATCCACAAGTACCTTTACCTCGCGGGGGTCTGGCTGCGCAACAGGAAGATCTTCGACTGCTACAGGTCTTTGAAGGAGAGTGAGAAGTACGACCTGAAGACACTCCAGGAAATGCAGCTTGCCAGACTGCAGGATCTTCTTGTCCACGCGTATGGGAGGTCTCGCTTCTACAAAAATAAGTTTGATAGTTGCGGCTTCCATCCCTCCCACATCAGGAGCCTCCAGGACGTGGAAAAGATCCCGTGCAGCACGAAAGAGGAGGTGCTGGCAAATTGCGCGGCGATTCAAATAATGGACTGCGGCGAGAGGCTCTTTTACTCGGAAACGTCCGGAAGCACCGGAAGACCTCTGGTATTCTACCGCAACCAGGAATGGGATGCGTGGCACAACGCCTCGGTGTTCAGGGGATACTCCTGGCATCAGGTTGAGCCGTGGGAGCGGAGTGGTTACCTGTGGGGCTACAATATCGCACCCGCGAAGCGTCTGAAGATGAGGCTGCTGGATTCCCTGCAGAACCGGTTCCGGCTCTTTTCCTACAAGGATGAAGATGTGGAAGAGTTTTCCAGGAAATTGCGCCATGCCCGTTTTCTGGAGGGCTACTCCTCGATGGTCTATGAAGTGGCGAAAAAGGTCAATGCGAATGCCCGTCACGGCTATAACCTGCAGATGGTAAAGGGCACCTCGGAGAAGATACTGGAGGTATACCAGCGCGAGGCGCAGAGAGCGTTCGGTAGGAGGCTCGTCAGCGAGTACGGTTCTGCAGAAGGCGGGATCATCGCCTTTGAGTGTCCCGGTCGCAACATGCATATAAATATGGAGACATCGCTCGTAGAGGTCATAGAGGAGGAGATAGTGGTGACAAACCTCGTCTCCAGATCCTTTCCCATCATCCGCTACAAGCTGGGAGACTATGTGAGGGTAGACAGGGAGACGAAATGCTCATGTGGAATGGCGCATCAAATCATTACCGAAGTAACCGGAAGGGTAGGTGCCCTGATACACGGGAAGAAGCACACATATCCCAGTTTGACGCTTTACTATGTTTTCAAGAATCTGGCAGGAAGGAATCTGGTCTACAACTATCAGGTGGTGCAGGACACGAAAGGAAAGGTTGTTGCTTATCTGGAAAAGAAGCTTGAACCGGCCGAGACCTCCCTGATCCAGGGGGAGTTCCGCAAGTACTTCTCCGACGACCTGGAGGTGGTGATACAGGATGACTGTCAGCGAAGCGATTTCAGCGGCAAGAGAAAAGATTTCATATCGACCGTCTAGCTTTGCCCCAGCATCGCAAACGCCGGCTCAATGGCGAGTAGCCATGACACCGGGGGTCGCAAGTCCGGGGAAGTGCCTTCCTCCGCCGGGACGGGGCGGATAGAGATAGCAGGCAAGGAGTAGGGCCAACAGGATGCCAGAGAACCTATGGATATCGCGTTTATAATACCAGCTAAGAACGAGGAAAAGAGGATCTCCGTTTGCCTTGCCGCCATCGAAGGCCTGAACAGGGATGGCCATAACATAACTGTTGTGGTGGTTGACAACGGCTCGTCAGACAACACGGTGGAAATAGCGCAGAGATTCCATGCTCAGGTCTTCGTGCAGGTGGGCTCCACCATCGCACAGATGAGGAATCACGGAGCCGGCCGGGTCGCGGGAGATGTCGTAGTCTTTGTTGACGCAGATGTCGTCGTTGCGAAAGACTTTCTGGTCCGGGCCCTGCCGCATCTCGAAAGGGAGGAAATCGGTATCGTCACGGGGCGCATCGACATCCCCGGTGACAGTACGTGGGTGCAGAAGGCCTGGGAACAGACCAGGAGAAAGAACAGGACGGTTGGCTACGTACAGTGGGCCTCGTCGATGAACATGGTAATGAAGAAGGAGCTTTTCCATGAGATAGGGGGGTTCTCCGAATCCCTGGTGACCTGCGAGGACGTGGATCTTTGCAGGAAGGTGACGTTGCATGGCAAGAAGATCCTTTATGATGACGAACTCGTAGTAACTCATCTGGGTGAAGCCAGGGATCTCTATGCACTGTACCTGAAGGAGAAGTGGAGGGGCAGAAGCCTCGCAAGCATCACGGTCTCGAGGACGTCGTTGCGCCAGTTTTTCAGTGTCGTTCAGTTCTATCTCTTTTCTTTTGCACTGGCTTTGAACCTTTACATTGCGGTATCTGCCGGACCTGTCCCCCTATCAGTGACACTTCCCGTGGTTCTCATGCTTCCTCTCTACAGAAGTGCACGAGCCGTGTGCCGCGGGGCAGAAGTCAGATTCTTCGGCCCCCTTATCATCGTCTGGATGGTTTATTACGTGGCCAGAAGTGCATCTCTGTGGCACGGGCATTTCCAGAAAATGTTCACTCCCCGGGGAGGGACATCATGAAGAAGTCCTTTAAAACGGCCTTTTCCCTGGCAGCTACTCTGGCGGTCTTCCTTTATGGCGGCGATAGCAAAGGAGCAAGCTGGCAGGAGGTCCTGCAAAGCCGGTACGACATCGTCGAGACCTTCGATGAGCTACGAGACTGGACCCCTGGTGGCCAATGGTACTCCGCCGCCGGTTGCCCGACCTGTCCCTCTGACACAACACTTCCCCGGAGGCTCGACGGGACGAAGTCGATCTGGGGGCTTTGGAACAACAAGGGGTTGGCCTTCCAGTACGATCCAGGGCGCGGGACCTTCGCCCCTGGTGACCTCATTACCGGTGGGACGTCCGGTGCCCGAGCTACGGTGCGGCAGGTATGGAACCTGGAGGGGAAGTGGTACATCCAGCTGACCGACGGCAACGGCGTTCGTGGAACCACGAACTTTGTGGCCGGCGAGCGCATCAGTTGCGGGTCAAAGACAGGGTCGAACCTGCAGTGGCCGCTTTTCATCGCCGACCACGGCCCAGGCAAAACCTGGCGGGGAAACGGAAAATCGCTGGTTATGGATATAGGCGACAACGACAATACCGACCCCCGGAACCCGACAATGGCGGGTTTGGGAGCGCAACGGATGGCCGCATTCCTTGGTGACGGAAGAAGTGGGAAAAGCGGCTACAAGAAGATACATGTTTTTTTCATGATGAAGGTCAGTCGCACCTTCTTCAATAAATCCCAAATGTCCGGGGCGACCTCCGTTGCCGATGGGTACGATCCGGTATCGGTAGTAAAGGTCTTTGAACTGGACTCCGGCTTCACGGGGGTAAGCCAGTGGGGAATCCCGTCAGAGGCGGCTCAGGTTTCCGGACCTGATTCCCACCGTCTCAACGAGTACGGGCTGAACTACAGCATCTTCTACTTTATGGGGGGGGGGAAGTCATTCCCTCGGAGCATATTCTTCGGGGAAGGTACCCGTGTTGCTGGCGGCGCCTCGCGCAATTACCTAGTCAGCAGAAAGGGCGGCATCAGGCCGCTACGCAGGGGTACAAGCCTGGACATCGAGTCGTATATCGCGTCCGGCGACTGGTTCGGGGTCGAGGTGGCCTCCGACATTGGCACTCCTGGCAACAACGATGGAAGCTTGGACTTCTGGATTTACGACAAAAACGGTTCCGAGAAGGGGCACTACTCGGTACGCCGCGAAAACAGGGTGATGCATTTCGACCACTTCTACAACAAGTTCGTGCTGGGGGGGAACCGGCTGAGCCGCAGCGGCAAAACCGGTGGAAACGACAGCCGGTGGTGGATTGACGATGTAATCATCAATGGCTCCCGCATCGGGCCGAGCTACTTCCTGCTGCTTAAGGGAACGACTTTGTCCACCGTCCCCTCATCCACTCCGACTAAAGGGACAATCCCCAGCGGCCAGTGAGCAGGACTCGGCCAAACAGGAGCACGTTCACAAGGAGGGTACATGCCCGGTGACGATCGCGATCTATCTTTTACCGCTGTAGGGGACCTCATGCTCGGGGACTCCGCGAAGTGCGTAGGGTTCGGCGTCAGGTCAGCCACCTCGAGATCCGGTTTTGGCTACCTGTTCCAGAAGATCTGCAACTTTCTCGAGGGTGACATAGTCTTTGCCAACCTGGAATGTGTGGTCGGCGACCACGACTTCTGTCGCTGGAGTTTCAGGAAAGCGCAGATGAGGGGAGCTCCGGGAGCAGTAACAGCACTCCGCGAAGCAGGAATCACCGTGCTCAATGTCGCCAACAATCACGCAATGCAGCACGGGGAGGTCGGCTTCAGGGCTACCTGTCGGGCCATAGAAGAGGCAGGGCTCCATGTCGTGGGACTGCGCGGCACAGGAAGGTACCTGTGCCACCCCCTGGTCCTTGATCTACGCGGGAAAAAAGTCGGCATCCTGGGGTATGGATGTACCACGGAGAACTACTGCAGAAACACCCCTCTGTACGCCCAGGGACACCCCCCCCAGATCATCGCTGACACCGCAATGTTGAGCGAGGAGTGCGACAAGGTCGTGGTCAGCCTCCACTGGGGGGACGAGTTTGTTTCGGGGCCTTCCGCGGAGATTGTCGACCTCGGGAGAAAGGTGATAGATGCCGGCGCTTGCCTTGTAGTAGGACATCACCCGCACGTACTGCAAGAAGCGGAGGCTTACCGCGACGGGATAATCCTCTACAGCCTGGGAAACTTTGTATCGGACATGCTGTGGGATGATCCGTTGCGGAAGGGGATAATTGTCACCTGCGATGTAGGTGCCACGACGCAAATCCGCAAAACCGTGCTTGTGGAGACCTGCGACGACTACAGCGTCGCCCCGCTGGCAGTTGCGGAGCACTACCCGGTTTCCCACTGCTCACGCGTTCCGGCAGAGTATGAGTCATATGTGGAGAGACTGCGCCTGCGGAACAGAAACCTTTCCCACCTCCATGTGGCGAAGAACTTCCACCGGTACAACCCCGCAATCCTGGCGCAGATAGCCTTTCAATCCCTGCGGAGCGCGCTGCATCTCCAGGACGCCAGTCCCGGGCGTCGATCCGTGCGCCACTATCCTCATCCCTGAATCTGCCAGCGGCATGGCCTCCTTTCCACCAGTGCCGCGAACCGTTGTGAAGAGACGTTTCGGTCCGAGGCCCCCTCTGCCCCGTCTCGCCCGGTAAGGAAGAGTCTTCGATTACATCCTTGCATTGAAAAGAATTTATCTTGTACTAGACTGGTCGAGATACCTGACTCATCCGGATCTACCCCACCGCAACTGCCTTCCGCTGCCTTCATACGATCATTTGAAAGGGAAAGAAATGCAGAAAAACAAGCTGCTGTTCGTCACCTTTTACTATCCGCCGGCAGGAGGCGTGGCTCTGCCAGGCTCGCAGCGGGCGGTCAAGTTCGTGCGGTACCTTGAGAAGCAGTCGGTATGGGTGCTGACAGTGGAAACCTCCTGCTATCCCCCCTTCGTCTCCCGCGACTTCGACCGCGAGGTGCCGGTCAAGGGTGAGAAGATCGCATTCGCGCGCTCCTACGACCTGTTCCAGGTGCTTCTCGCCCTGAGGCGTGCGCTCCGACGCGCTCTCGGAAGAGGGAGAGGAAAGGTGGAGGCGCAGGGGATGGCCGCGGCGGGGGGATCTGAGGCCCTTCCGCGGCACCCCCGCTCCCTGGCGCAAAAGGTCAAGGACTTCGTCTACGACCTTTGTCACTATCCTGACGGAGCGAGCGGCTGGATCCTGCCTGCGCTGCGAGCCGGCCGCAGCATTGTCAGAAAAGAGAAGATCGACCTCGTGTTAGCCAGCGGAATGCCATGGTCAGCGCTGGTGGTGGCCTGGCTTCTGCACAAGGTGACCGGCGTCAGCTTCGCCGTGGATTTTCGGGACCCCTGGATCGGCAACCCCTTCCACGAAAGCAAGGGGGTCCTCCTGGATGCTCTCGGAAGGTATCTGGAGAGGCGCATCGTGCACGATGCGGCGCTTGTCTCGGCGAATACGGAGCCTCTGCGGGACGAATTTCTGGCCCGGTATCCGGAGCAGCCCCGTTCCAAGTTCGTGGTGCTCAGCAACGGCTACGACCCGGAAGACTTCCGGACTTTGCAGCCGGATGCCGAAACGGCAGCTGAATCGGGTCCAGACCGCCTGGTCCTGGCGCACGCCGGTTTCTTGTATGGCAGGCGGGATCCCTCCCCCCTTCTCGAGGCGCTGGAGCGACTGATTGCTTCTGACAGGTGCCAGCCGGGGGAGTTCCTCTTTCTGCAGATCGGGACCGTGCAGCTGGATTACGATTTTCACGAGCGCTACCGCAGTCTGATGGAGCGGGGCGTGATGAGGGATCTCGGCCCCTTCCCCTTCGCCGAATGCCTGAGGGAACTGCAGCGCTCGGATGTCCTGGTGCTGATTCAGCCAAACACCAGGACGCAGGTACCGTCCAAGCTCTACGACTACCTGTGCCTGAACAGGCCTATCCTCACCATTACCCCTCACGACGGCGCGCTGGGAAGAATGGTCACTCAGCACCGGTTCGGGGACCTCTTCGACCAGACGGACGTGGCGGGGATCGCAGACCGGCTGCTGGAGTTGCTGGAGCAAAAGAAGATCGCCGGCACACTGCGCGCTGACTACCATGAGCGTGACTTCTACAACGTCCAGCGCATTGCAGCCGTCCTCGACGACCACCTGATCGAGGCAGCACGATCATAGAGAGCGAGGGAAGATGTCCGCTACAGCACTCTTCTTCGTCGCAGTCTTTTTCAGCGGATGCATCGCCACCGTAAGTCTGTCATCCATCTGCGCGCTTTTCTTGTGCGTGTTCAACCATCTGGTCAACCGGAGTGGGCGCTGGTGGTATGCTGGCCTCCGCGATGGTGCAGCGCCAGAAGCTCAGGAAAGTCTTCCGTGATGAGTCCGAAGCGATCAAGCCGGCGATTGGCGGCGGCAACGGTGGCAATCCTCTTGTGCTGCACGCTCCTCCTCTCCCGCCACTACCACGCCACGCCATTTACTCTCGTGCATCTGGCGGCCAAAAGAGTCTGCACGCCGATCCTTGCCCGCCACTATTCCAGCCATCTGGATCGGGTGGAGGCGATCTGCGGCTCCTACTTCCACGGCGAAAATGAGCAGCAGCCGCAGGAGAGGGGGGCACTGGCGCAAGGCGGCACCCTGCCCGCACCTGGTGCAATTCCCTTCGTCTATGAGTCCTCCCGCGCCGAGTACCTGCTGGAACTTTTGCAGCGGTTTCGCCTGAGACATCTGGTCTCAAGCGGCGCCACGGAATATGACCGGATGCTGATCCTGTTCCGCTGGATTGGCACACGGTGGGACCATGGGACGGATCCAGTGCCAGGTGGCGTTGCGACCGGGTCTCCCGCCGACATCATTGTCTCCGGTGAAAGGGGCAGGAGATTCTGGTGCGAAGTATGCGCCAGGGTGACGGTGCAGACGGCTACGGCCCTTGGCTGGCCGGCCCGCCTCGTTACCGCCTCCAGTGACGGGTATGTTTGGGAGCACGCGCTGGCGGAGGTGTGGTCCAACCAGTTCAACAAATGGTTCCTGGTGGATACCGACTACAACCTCGTGTACGAAGCCGGCGGCATCCCCCTTTCGGCTTACGAGCTGTGCCACCGCGGGGTGCAACTCAAGAAAGAGGGGTTGCTGAAGGTTCGCACCTTCGCTCCTCTGAAGCCCAGCCTGCGGGAGGTGGATCTCTTGCATCTTTACCGGTATGTTCATCTCGACATGAGAAACGACTGGTTGAGCAGGCGCTTGCCCCCCGGAAGTCCCGCCGGTGGCGATCTCGCCACCTGGTGGACTGCTCGCAGTGACCTTGGTCCTATCCTGACAGAAAAAAAACGTGTCGACTCCCAGGCCCTCTTCGACTGGCCCGTAAACGTCGTTCAGGTGCGGGCCAGGGAGGTGCGGGAGGTGGGGGGGGGCAGATATCTGCTGAAGCTGGGATTGCGCTGCTACAGTCCGTACTTCAGCCACTTCGAGGTAAAAGCCGACGGCGGAGGATGGCGGGATTGCAAGGGGAGCGGGCGTTACTTGCTGCTGGCACCGGGCAGGCATGCCGCAGAAGCCCGGGTGGTCACCGAAAACGGCGATCCCGGGCCCCCGTCGCGGATCGAGTTCACACTTCCTTGATCTCCGTGGGAAGTTGCACGTGCGGAAACCCTTTTCTGCAGATGAGTTACCCGAAGCTTTGCTTGCCGCCGCCGCAAAGGCCCACCGGCATCACATCTGACTCCATAACTTGTTAATCAAGTCAAATCCAGATCTCCTGACAGCCCCTTCGGAAACTCCCTCCTCTCCTGCCACCGCTCCCGGCAGCCTATGAAGCGAAGCGCAGCAGACCGATCCACATTTGGGAAGTAGCTAGGCCGGTCGATTAGCATTGTGTACGGGCTCGGCCGTTCAACGAGGAAGTGCCCCATCACGTTGTATGAACTCAACCTGCCCATGACCCCCTTCCTTCCCACGCCCTTCCTTTAGCTATGCAACCGACATAAACATTGACCCCGATTACGGCGAAGGGGGCGCACGCCTGGCGGCAGCCGTCTGCCTGTTCGGCATCTCGCATCCCCGGGCAAAGGGCTGAGCTGGCGCGGAATTGGGCGCGGCGGGGAAACGGATCGCGGTTATGGCAGTACATGGATGCTGCCCTTTCGGGTGTTGGCAAATTTTAATATGTCAAGGGGTTGAGAGTGCTTAGTTGGAGCTAATGCGTTTCTTTTGTGACGTGGGACACAGACCAATGGGGCTTGGTTGAGCATAATGCCCAAGTTATTTCGTACCGAATGGGGGGCGCCGAAGCTGGTCGCCCTGAGGGGGGCGGTTGTGGGGTGCTACCGGAACAGGTGCACCTGAAACCTAAGCTCGGGTGTGAGGAAGACGTCTTCTTCTTCATGCCCATCAGACGAGGTGCTGATGACGAAGTTTCTGAGATCGACGTTTACTGTTGTAGCAGGGCTGGCCTTGCTCTTTGCCAGCACGGAGGGGAAGGCGGCCACATGGCAAGAGACCCTGGACTCCAAGTTCGACATCGTTGACACATTCGACGAACTGCAGGATTGGACACCTGGTGGTCAGTGGTATTCCGGTGCCGGTTGCGCCACCTGTCCCTCCAACTCTTCCCTTCCGAAGAAAATCGATGGCAGCAAGTCCATCTGGCAGCTCTGGAACACCAAAGGGTTGTCCTTCCAGTTCACTCCTGGCAGCGGAACCTTCGCCATAGGTGACGTAGTCACGGGTGGGACTTCCGGTGCCACGGCGACGGTGCGCCGGGTCTGGAACCTCGACGGCAAGTCTTACATTCAAATCACTTACGACAACACCGCCAGGGGCACCTCCAAATTTGTGGCGGGGGAGCGCATCAGCAGCGGGTCTAAGACGGGGACGAACCTGCAGTGGCCGCTCATGATCGGGAACCACGGCGCCGCCTACACCTGGAGGGGTACCGGAAAATCCCTTGTTCTGGACATAGGGGACAACGACAACCTCAAAGCCACCGACCCGACCATGGCGGGTCTGGGGGTGCAGCGGCTGGGGACCTACTTCGGTGATGGTACTAACGGGAAAAGCGGCTACAAGAAGGTCTATGTCTTTTTCATGATGAAGGTGAGCCCGACCTTCTTCAACAAGTGCCTCGATCCCGGGACCACCTGTGTCGCTGGCGGCTATGATGCGACCAAGGTAATAAAGGCTTTTGACCTCTGCTCCGGCTTCACCGGCGTGAGCGAGTGGGGAACCGCTGCAGACAGGGCTTTGGTTGACGCCAGCTGGGCCTACCGTGTCCCCGAGTACGGAATGAACTACAGCCTCTTCAACTTCATAGGCGGAGGGCTCTCTAACCCTCAGAACCTCTTTTACGGGGAGCATAATCGTGTAGCTACCGGCACCGCCCCCAACTACACAGTTGCCAACATCGTCAACAACCGGCCGCTGCGTAGCGGCACCACCCTGGACATCAACTCCTATATCAGCACCGGCGACTGGTACGGCGTCGAGCTTGCCGCGGACATAGGGACGAAGGGGAACAACGACGGCAGCACGGACTTCTGGATTTACGACAAAAATGGTGTAGAGAAGGGTCACTTTTCCGTTACGGGCCAGAACCATCTGATGTACTTCGATCATTTCTACAACAAGATCACGCTCGGTGGTAATCGCCTGAGCGGCCACGGCCTCACCGGCGGGCTGGACAGCCGCTGGTGGATAGATGACTTCATCATCAACGGATCCCGTATCGGTACCACTTATTTTCAGCTGCTTTCGGCCCAGGGGAACGCTGACGGCACCGCTCCGACTGCGAGCATCTCGGCTCCTGCCGGCGGGAGTACCGTGACCGGCACCACCACCGTCTCCATAGGTGCTTCCGACAACGTCGGAGTGAGCAAGGTGGAACTGTACGTTAACGGCGTGCTCCAGGGGAGCGACACTGCTGCTCCATACGCGGTGAGCTGGAACACAGCGAACGTGGCGAACAGTACCTACACCTTGACGGCGAAGGCATATGACGCCGCCGGTAACATCGGCCAGTCGGCTCCTGTCAGCGTCACTGTGAAGAACGTGGTGGGGGATACCACTGCCCCGACGGCTTCCATCAGCGCCCCGACCGCCAATGCGACCGTTTCCGGCACCACGCCGGTCTCGATGACTGCCAGCGATAACGTGGCGGTAAGCAAGGTAGAGCTGTACGTCAACGGAGCGTTGTATGGGATGGACGGAACGGCTCCCTACAGCATGTCATGGAACAGCGCTTCCTATCCCGACGGCGCGTACACCCTGACCGCGAAGGCGTACGATGCCGCCGGAAACGTGGGTACCTCCTCCGCAGTGAGCGTCAACGTCAAAAACACCGTGACCGCGACCAAGTACTCCCTCACCGCAAGCGCCGGCACGGGGGGGACTATCACCCCTGCGGGTACCACAAGCGTGACTTCCGGGGCCAGCCAGACCTATACCATCACCCCGGCGACCGGCTACAAGATCTCTGCGGTGAAAGTCGACGGCGCCTTGGTGGGGACGGCATCCAGCTACACCTTCTCCAACGTCACCGCGAATCATACAATCGCGGCGAGCTTTACCTCTACCACGGCGACTACCGTATTTGCGGTAAACTGCGGCGGCTCCCAGTACACGAGCACCGGCTCTGTCTCCTACTCGACTGACACCAGGTACACCGGTGGTGCAGCCTCCACCACGACCTCCACCATCACCGGTACTACCGACCAGACGCTGTACAAGAGCGAGCGCTGGGGGACGAGCTTCGGCTACAACATCCCGCTGCCGAACGGGACATACTCCGTGACCCTCAGGTTTGCCGAGTTTGCGTACAGCACAGTCGGTTCGCGCGTCTTCAATGTGGCGATTGGCGGCTCCACCGTTATCAGCAATCTCGACATCTACTCCAAGGTAGGGAAAAATGCTGCCTACGACGTGACCCTGCCGGTGACGGTGACCAACGGCACGATGAATATCCAGTTGAGCGGAAAGGTCGGGAATGCGAAGATCAACGCCATCCAGGTCAGACGCGTATAACCGGGGGCAATGTACACTCCGGCTGATGCCGGTAATTGTGAGATCGAAAAAGGCACAGGAACTTTCCTGTGCCTTTTTTGTGGGGGCGCAAGGCAGCGTGCACGCGATACCTCAGCTGTTGTGGCTGATCCTCATGGTGTGACCGATGTCCCCGGGGCCCGCACTGTGTGGGAAACGGCAGCAAGCTGGAACAGAAACGCGTGCAAGGCAGGCGGGCAATATGGCCATATCTTCAAGGTCCAATAGCTGTCCATCAGGGCGTTTCTGTTAAGTCGCTACTCCCAGCTTTCTCTGCAGGAATAGCGAGATGCTGTTGATGGAATCGAGGTGCTCCGGGACCAGTTCCTCGTCCTGGATCTTTATGGCGAACTCCTGTTCCAGGAAGCTCACCATTTCAAGAATGCCGGTGGAATCGACCACACCGGCGCCGAGCAGGGAGGTGGAGTCCTCCAGCCCCTTCGCATCCCCGAAGAGGAAGTTGTCGACGATGAAGAGCCTGATTTTCTCGCGCATGGCATTTCCTTCCTTTTGGTTGAACCCGGTTCAGTAGGCGATCTCCGGCACCTTCTCGATCAGCAGGGGGCGCAGGTGCAGATACCTCGTGGTCGCGCGCTTGGTGTCGATATCCTCCAGGACCTTTTGCGCCTGCTCCGCCGACAGCCCTATCGCCGGGGCGAGCTCTTCCGGCTCGATGCCGTGGTTTTTTGCGTACAGGCAGAGGTCCATCTGGCGGTAGGGGAGGGAGAAGTAGAACTCGTCCTGCCCCTGCGGCATGGAGTAGGTGTCGGTCGTCGGGGGGCGCCGGCGGATCTCCTCCGGTATCCCCAGGTGCTCGGCGAGCTGGTACACCTGCGATTTGTACAGGTGGGCGATCGGCTTGAGGTCGGCCGCGCCATCCCCGAGCTTCACGAAGAACCCCTGGTCGTACTCCAGCCGGTTCGGGGTACCCGCCACCGCATAGTTCAGCCGGTCGGCATGGTAGTACTCGAGCATCTTCCTGGTGCGCTGCTTCAGGTTGGTGGCGGCCACAATCTCCAGGTACGGCTTGAGCGGCAGCCTCACCCGCTGCATCGTGCCGTCGGGTGCCTGGGCGACGAGGGTGTGGAGACTGAACCCCTCGTTCTCGAAGGAACTCGATATGACTATCTTCGATTTCCACCCCGCGCCGTACTCCGGTATGACGGAGCGCACCGCGCTGTCGTACTCGCGGTAGAACCCCTCCGCCTCGAGGATCGGGGCGATGTCCAGCCGCCTCGATTCGATCCCCAGGTGGCTGATCACCGCGCCGCTGAGCTCCGTCGTCTCCTTCGCCGAATGGAGCTCCGGCATCTCCAGCCCGAATACCCTCTCCTTTCCCACCGCGCGTACCGCGAGAGCGGCGGTGACGCTGCTGTCGATCCCCCCCGAGAGGGCGACGACGATGCCGCGCCGCTTCAGCTCGTTACGCAAAAGTGTGCGTATCGTGGCGGTGATCCTTGCGGTCTCCTCCTTCGCGTCGAGCCGTAACACTTCCGGTGAAAGTTGTTCTGGTGCCATGTACCCTCCTGCGGCCGGTCATGCGCCGAGTATGACCCTCTTTTTCATGGCGGCCGGCTCTATCTCCCCCGAAGGGAAGTGGTCTATGAACTTCTCGTGCACAAGCTGCGTTGAGAGGATCCCCACCAGCGCCATGTTTTGCGTTTCGCTGGCGACGAACTTTTCGGCGTTCCTGAACTTTTCCACCAGCATCCGCACTTTCCCCGGATCGAAGTAGCCGCTCCTTTTAAGCGCCGGCTCGGAGAGGAGCTCGTCGAGGTACCCGGGGCGCTGCGCGAAGAAGACGTCGCGGATCGGCGCACGGTACGGGTGCTTCGGGCGGGAGAGGATACGCTGGGGAACAAGGTCCCGGAAGGCGCGCTTCAGTATGTGCTTCTCGTCGAGCGCCCGTATCTTCCACGCAGGGGGGAGACGCATGGCGAAGTCGATGACCCGGTAGTCGAGGAAGGGGACGCGCAGCTCCAGCGAGTTCCCCATGGCGACACGGTCCCCCTGGGAGGAGAGGAGGTAGTTGGAGAGGAAAAGGGTCATCTCCAGAAACTGTGCCTGCGCCAGCGGATCGCGCCGCGAGAACCCCTCCGGGAGCTGCTGCAGGAGCGCCCCTTCGAGATCGTACCCCGCCGCCCTCTCCATCACGTCCTGAGAGAAGAAGGTGTGGTTCTTCCCGGTGTTCTTCCAGCGCACCCTGTGCGAGAAGAAGGGATCTGCCAGCTCTTCCGGGCTCACGGCGTAGAAGCTCTGCAGCATGGCGCGGCTGCGGGCGTCCCTGAAGATGTAGGGGTGCAGCTTCTCCAGGAGGCGCGGGCGCATCTTCGAGTCGGGACGCCTGCACCAGAAGCGCCTGATCTTTCCCTCCTTGAAGATGTCGTACCCGCCGAATACCTCGTCCGCCCCCTCGCCGGTCAGCACGACCTTGAAGTTGTTCCCCCGCACCAGCCCGGAGAGGAGGTACATCGGGACCGGCGCCGTCCGCAGGAGGGGGGTCTCGCAGTGCCAGATCACCTGGGGGAAGTTGTCCCGTATGGTGGCGGAGGAGATCAGCAGCTCCCGGTGGTCGGTGCCGAGGTGCGCCGCCATTTCCCGCTGGTACGGCGTCTCGTCGAACGCCTCCTCCTGGAAACGGAGCGAAAAGGTACGCAGCCTGTTGTTGAAATTGCGCGCGATGACCGCCGTGATGATGGATGAGTCGAGCCCGCCGCTCAGATATGCCCCGACCGGGACGTCCGCGCGCAGCCTGATCCTGATGGCGTCGTGCAGGAGCGCCTTCAGCTCCTCCATCGCTTCGGCGAAGCTCCCCCTGAACCGGTTCTCCGGAGTCGCATACGGGATGGCCCAGAAGGGGCGCGGCGCCTCCGCCTTCCCCTTGCGGATGATCTGGTAGTGGCCGGGGGGGAGCTCGTACACTCCCCTGAAGACCGTGGCGGGGCTCACGGTGGTCCAGAGGGTGAATATCTGGTGCAGCGCGACCGGGTCTATCTCCCGCGGAACGGAGGGGTCTGCAAAGAGCGCCTTCATCTCCGAGGCAAAGAGGACGCGATCGCCGCGGCGGTGGTAGAAAAGGGGGCGAATGCCGACCCGGTCCCTGGCGATCAGGAGCTCCTTCTTTCCCCTGTCCCAGATCGCGAAGGCGAACTGCCCGTTCACCTTCGCAAGTCCCTCCACCCCGTACTCCTCGTAGAGATGGATCAGCACCTCCGTGTCGGTGCCGGTGCGGAAGAGGTGCCCCTTCTTCTGGAGCTCCTCGCGCAGCTCCGGATAGTTGAAGACCTCGCCGTTGTACACGATCCACAGCGTCCCGGTCTCGTTCCCGATCGGCTGGATTCCGTCGTCGAGGCCGACGATGCTGAGGCGGCAATGGCCCAGTGCCACATCGTCGTCGAGGTACAGCCCTGTCTCGTCCGGACCCCGGTACTGGAGGGCGGAGATCATCCGGCACACCAGCTCCTCACGGTCGGGACCGCTATCAAAAACCCCGGAGATTCCGCACATGGGTGTGATTTCCTGTCTGAGGTGGGTTAAAAAAGTGGAACCATGTTAAGAAACGTTAAAGGTGGTTCCGGTGCTTGTCAATCGGAGCGCCGTTCACCGGACCGCTGAAGGAATCGCCTGTTATCCTGGCTTCTCTGCAGCAGCAAAGCCGCACCCCCTCCGGGCGGAGACCGTGCTCCCCTGTCATCCTGCGGCGCAACCGGCACTGTTATCGTCATCTGACGAGGCGTCCCTCCTGCTCCATCGAGACGAGGAAGTCACGGTCGTAGTTCAGGGGGAAACTCTCCAGGTTCTGGCGCAGGTCCCGGTTGATCTCCTGCATCCAGGGCGCCACCCGTACCGACATGATCTCGGATCCACCACTCCCGGAGATCGCATAAATGCCTCTCTCGATGAATGACTCGTGCCTCTTCCTGAGTCTTTCCCACACCGAGTTTCCGCGCAACTTCTGCCATATCCGCTGATAGTTGTAGCCGGGAAACAGCAACATGTAGTCCGGATACCATAAGACGTTCTTGTCGCCACCGTCATCTTCTTCCAGTACAGCCAGAGGCAGTACCGGTGTGTGAAGCCTCACGGTAAATGTGGCCACCTCGCCGCCGGGGAGCAGGCTCTTCGCGTGGAAGGGCTCATCGAGGAAGAGATTTGGCATGTCCACCATTTCCTGCGTCCGGTGCAGGATGCTGGTGTTGTTGGTGTGAATGAGGAGCAGATACGCATCCGGCTTTTCGCAGAAGCGGCCATAGGCCGAGTCGTCACCGAAAGGGGTGGCCGAGTGCTCGGTACCGTCGATCAGCTCGTGCGCTCCGGGGCCCAGGGCGACGCACGGGTGGGTAGGGTGCAAACCCCGTACGGCCCCCGGCATGTGCCTCAGGCACTCGGTAAGCAATCCGCTTCTGGAAGGGGTACGCTGCACGTCGAAGACCTGCCCGAGGTCGAGATAATCCTTCGCGGAGCCGGAAAAGGGAAAACTGGGCATCATGATCGTGCAGCCGGGGACAGAGCGCTGCAGTGCCCTGATTACCATTTCCGGGCCGCCGACCAGATATCCCAGACCACTGAGCATGCTGTGCACGCAGATGTATGCGCCGGGGGGAATCTGCAGGCGCCGGAACGCTTGCACCAGCTTTTCTTCGGTGCAGCGGTTGAAAAGGCGATTGCGCAGCTTTTCCAGTTCTTTCCGTACCCCTTTCGGAAAAAGTCTCCGTTTCAGCTCCACAAGAGCGGTCATACGGCCCCCTTCTGCTGGTTTATGTGCGGCACTCGAGCAACGAGAAATCGTACTTTCTGACATTTACCGGGGTGAAGAACAGGGTGGCCAGGGAGTCGTCCCCCGCCGGCAAGTTCACCGTCCCGTAGCGCGTGCCGGAGCTCCTGCCGGAAGGCTGGAAGGGGAGGGCAGCGACTCTCTTCCACTGTTCCGCGTCCCTGGAAATCCAGATATCTGCCGATTCCTCTTCAACCCCCTGTTGCCCCGGCTCGTACGTCGTGCCGATTGCCAGGGTTCCGTCGCTCAGGCGGGTCGCGTAGTATGCCGGCTTGTTGATGTACTGCAACCGCTCGATCCGGTTGTCTGCGAGGTCGTAGCGGTAGATGTAGTTGTCTGCCGCCGGGGCGTCACGGCCGGCATCCGACCCCCAGATCAGGGAGTCGGGGGCAGGAATGACAGTAACCATGCGCCACCGTTGCGACTGGCCCCCGAGGTGCCTCACGGTCCTGAAGTCGTCGTCCGTGTAGAAGAGGTGAGCTTCCTGATCCGCATCGCCCGTGCAGATCCAGAGCCGGTTTCTGAACGGGTCCGGCACGATGCTGTGGACGTGCTTGATCTTTCCCGGCGGGAACTGGTGGCATATCTCCCATTTGCGGCCGTCGTCGGTCCCGCGCACGATCCGTACGCTGTACGGTCGCGTGTTATTATACTCGCCGAAGTAGAGGTTTCCGGAGCTGTCGTCCACCGCCAGCCCGTTCTTGAGCGGACCTTGCAGGTTGTGATCGCTGAAGCGGCAGACATGGCGGGCGCGGGTGCCTGTGCCGTCGTAGCGGTATATGCCGTCGTACTGGATGATCACGGTCCCGCTCGGGAGAACCACCACATTGTTGATCCCGATATTGCGCCGGAGCCTCCTGACGATGCCGGACCTGAGGAGAAAGCTTTTGGCCCTGCTGATTGCGGATGTCCTGCGGTTTTCGATCTCGCAGACCTGCTGCCAGGTCGACCCGCTGTCCCGGCTCGCGTAAACGAAATGGTCCTCGCTCGTGTACAGGACGCCGTTGCGGGCGAACTGCACCATCATGCGGTCATGCACGGGGTGAACGGTTGATCGGTCCATGGCCCCTCCGTGGAACCTCCTGAGAGGAGAGTATCTGCAGGGCGACACCCGCAGGCCGGTGACAGCCTTGTGGTGGAGGAGTGATGCTTCCCCGGGATAGTATTGGAGGTTGCTAATTGGATTGTAGCAGGCTGTGGCAGGATTCCAGTGAATGACGGAACAAAAGCCCGCTTACGAGAGAGCGGCAGCAGCTGGGTGTTTCTTGTCCGGCGCTTCGGGAGCCGCTATGGAAGAGCAGCTGTTGATGCGGATTGCCTTGTTCTCCATGATGCTGATCGCTCCGGACTTTTCCAGCGTCTTCAGTACGCGGGTCATCGTCTCCCGGGTCACCGAGGCGTAACTCGCCATCTGCTGGTGGGTCATCTTCACGTCGATGATGACGCCGCGGTCGTCCCTTATGCCGTAGAGCTCCTTCAGCCTCTTCAGGAGGGAAACGACGCGGTCCTGCGCGTTTTCCGTGTTGAAGCTGAGGATCTTGATCATTTCCCAGCTGTCGCGCAGCCGGCTGCAGAGGAGCTCTATGACCTTCTTCCTGATCCCCTCGTTCTTCATCAGGTGCTCGTCGAAGTCCCTTTTGTGCAGGAGCCCGATGATCGCCTCTTCGTGGGCGATGATGGTGGCGGGTGAGGTCTTGCCGTCCAGAAGGGACATCTCTCCGAAGAAATCGTTCCTCTTGTGGATGGTGATGATCTGCTCCTTCCCTTCGTCGTTCATCTTCACGACCCGCACCTTGCCGGAATAGATAAGGTACATGTAGCTCGAGGTGTCCTCCTCGTAGAGAACGATCTCCTCCTTGGCGTACTGCTTCTTCCTGAAGAGGAGTTCCACCTGCTCCATCTCTTCAGGGGCGAGGGTGGAGAAAAAGGGGATGTTGCAGATCACGCTTCTGGTTTTCTCCGCCATAAAGCTCCTCCAGTACCCCCGCCAGGCCGTTGCGTCCCGGGGAGGAAAGACGCGGGTGAGGTAGCAAAAAAAGTGCCCTGGCCGCAGTCGAGGCTAACCCTCTGTGATTACAGGTGATCGAGCCGCCTCATGCGGACGCGGCGTTCGCACTGTCGGAATTCTTTACAGCGTACGGCGGGCGTCCCTCCGGAAGTACGGTGAAAGCAGAAAAAAATTTCCCACCTGCAGCGCCTTCTCATTCTGCTGCTACTTTTAATAAAAAGTGTCTATTGGTTCGGCGTCAGTTACTCCTTGATCAGGAGCGCGTTTTCGGCCTAATTCCCGAATTTTCACTCATTCATGCAGCTGTTGTTGCAAAAGAAGAATTGGTTGTGTATCATAATCCGCCTGCAATCTTCGGTCTCACTCAAGCAACTTCGATGCTCTTGCAAAGCGACAAAGCGGTGGCGAGCTATGACTTTGGTTGAATCTCTGAAGGCCGACAAGTGGCCGTATCTGATACTGCTGCTCCTTGTGGCTGTGCTGTACCATACAGTGGTGCCGCAAATGGCGCTCGACTGGTACCACGACGCGAACTATTCGCATGGATTCGTAGTCCCTCTCATTGCCGGATACTTCCTCTATGAGATGAGAGAGGAACTGCAGGGCGTGGCGGTGGAGCCGTGGTGGCCGGGGCTCGCCCTCGTCGGGTGCGGGGTCGTGCAACTGGTGCTGGGATGGCTTGCAACCGAGCTCTTCACCATGAGGTCCTCCATCGTCGTCCTCCTTGGCGGGCTCACTCTCTTTTTCTTCGGGAAGGGGGCTTTCCGGCTCATGCTCTTCCCTATCTGCTACCTCTTTTTCATGGTCCCCCTGCCGTACATCGTGTACGACGCGGTCGCTTTCCCCCTGAAGCTCTTCGTGACGAAGGCCTCCATCGCGTTCCTGAAGCTCATGGGGGTGGTGGTCCTGTCGGAAGGGAACATCATCATCCTGCCGGAGACGACACTGGAGGTGGCGGACGCCTGCAGCGGGATCAGGTCGCTCATCTCGCTCCTGGCACTGACCGTGGCCTACGCCTTTTTCCTGCGCATCCCCCCGCTCAAGAGGGTGCTTCTGATCGGTGCGGCAGTCCCGGTGGCGGTCTTCACCAACGCCCTCCGGGTGATCGTCACCGGCTTTCTGGCGCAGTACTGGGGAGCCCGGGCGGCGGAGGGGTTCTTCCATGAATTCGCAGGGCTCGCGGTTTTCGGCGTGGCGATTGCCATGGTGGTCTCCTTCGGCGGCCTCCTCGCCCGCTCGGGGAAGGGGGGCTCATGATCGGGAAGAGCCGCTTCCTCGCCGTCTACGCCCTCCTCGGCGCCGCGGCACTGTACATGACGGTGCACCGCGACCTCGGGGTGCCGATGAAGAAGCCTTTCGAAGACTTTCCCGCTGCGGTGAGCAGCTGGAAGCTGACGCGGGAGTCGAGCCTGCCGGAGAGCGTGCAGCAGGTGCTGAAGGCATCCGACGTCCTGTACCGGGAGTATGTGAATCCGCGGGGGGAGCGGGTGCTCCTCTACGTGGGGTATCACGACGGCGGCAAGGAGAGCGGCGAGATCCACTCCCCGAAGCACTGCCTCCCCGGGAGCGGCTGGTGCGAGGTGTACAGCAAACGTGCCGAGGTCGCCACCGCGGGGGAGAAGCTGAAGTTCGTGCGGGCGCTGTACCAGAAGGGAGAGAACAAGGAGCTCTTCCTTTACTGGTTCCAGGTCGGAAAGACCAGCATCTCCGACGAATATTCCTTAAAGGTTGCCGAAATTGCCAATTCGGTGCTGCACCGGCGCCGCGACGCCTCATTTATCCGGATATCGGTCCCGGTGGAGGGGGACGACCAGAAGGCCGCCCTGGTAGGCGAGCAGTTCGTGAAAGATCTGATCCCCACCCTGCGGGAGTTCCTGCCGAGCTAGCGGACCCCCGCAGGGAGCGAGGAAGAAGAATCATGGCAATGGAAAAAGGAGATAACCTGTGAACACCGATCGTATCGTCTCTGTCATTGGTCTTGGCTACGTCGGGCTGCCGGTGGCAGTCGCCTTCGGGAAGGTGCGCCGCACCATCGGCTTTGACATCAACAAGGTGAGGATCGCGGAACTGAGGGACGGGATCGACCGCACCGGCGAGGTCGATGCGCACGACCTCCTTTCCGCCGACATCCTCTTCACCGACAGCATAGAGGAGCTAAAGCACGCCGACTTCCATATCGTGGCGGTGCCGACCCCGATAGACGAGGCGAACCAGCCCGATCTCTCCCTCATGTGCAGGGCCTCCGAGACGGTGGGGGCGG
Organism: Geomonas sp. RF6; assembly: GCF_021044625.1. Taxonomy (NCBI): domain Bacteria; kingdom Pseudomonadati; phylum Thermodesulfobacteriota; class Desulfuromonadia; order Geobacterales; family Geobacteraceae; genus Geomonas; species Geomonas sp. RF6. The sequence goes on from NZ_CP087999.1 coordinate 3,429,651, forward strand.
CGCTGAAGGCGGGGGACATCGTGGTGTACGAGTCGACCGTCTATCCCGGGGTGACCGAGGAGGAGTGCCTCCCGATCCTCGAGCGGGTATCGGGGCTGAAGGGTGGGCGCGACTTTACCGTCGGCTACAGCCCGGAGAGGATCAACCCGGGGGACAGGGAGCATACCTTCACGAAGATAAAGAAAGTCGTCTCCGGCCAGGACGCGCAGACGCTGGAGATCGTGGCGCAGGTCTACTCCTCCGTCGTGACCGCCGGGGTGCACCGGGCACCCTCCATCAAGGTCGCGGAAGCCGCCAAGGCGATAGAGAACACCCAACGCGACCTGAACATCGCGCTCATGAACGAGCTCGCGCTGATCTTCGACCGCCTCAATATCGATACCTCCGCGGTGCTGGAGGCGGCGGGTACCAAGTGGAACTTCCTGAAGTTCTCCCCGGGACTGGTAGGAGGGCACTGCATCGGTGTCGACCCCTACTACCTCACCCACCGCGCGGAGAAGGCGGGGTACATCCCGCAGGTGATCCTCGCCGGGCGGCGCATAAATGACGGCATGGGCAGGTTCATCGCGCAGCGCGCGGTGAAGGAGATAGTCCGTGCCGGCCACCCGGTCCTCGGAAGCGTCGTAACCGTCCTCGGACTGACCTTCAAGGAGGACTGCCCGGACCTGCGAAACTCCAAGGTCGCCGATATCATCCACGAACTCTCCGACTACGGCATGGAAGTGCAGGTAACCGACCCGCTGGCGGACCCCGAGGAGGCGCTGGAGGAGTACGGGGTGAAGCTTGTTCCTTTCGGCGAGTTGAAACCCGCGGTGGCGGTTGTCGCGGCGGTCGCCCACGCCGACTTCCGCGCCCTGAACGTGGCGGAGCTCACCCGGCTCATGGGGGAGTCCCCGGTGCTGATCGACGTGAAGAGTATCTACGACGGCTCCGCATTGAGCGCTGCCGGGATGAGGGTCTGGAACCTTTGAGATAGCGGCGCAGCGAGGACTGCGCAGGAGGGGGGGAGATGGCGATTTCTCTGGTTGCGATCATTGCGCTGTATGCTTGCGCGCTGCGCGCACTCCTGCGCGATCGCACCCTCGACAACGCCTCCCTTTGCGTTGCCCTCGCCGCCACCGCCACGCTGGAACTTTGCGACCTCGGAGCCCTTTCCGGGGTCGCACCCCATTTCCCCTTCAAAAGCTGCGCGCTGGTGGTGGAGGCGCTTTTGCCTCTCTTTTGGGTGGCCTGCAGCCTGAGCTACGCACGGGGCGGCGGAGTCGCCTCTTTCAGCCGCTGCGGGAAGCTCTGCTGTCTCCTCTCTCCCCTCCTCGTCCTGGCGCCCCTGCTTCTGCCGGACTCCGCCTTCTTCTATGCCCCCGATTTCCCTCAGGAGCCGCTCCTTTTCCTCACCACCTTCGGCAGCTGCTACTACTTCGCGATCATGACGTTTCTGGTGTACGCCCTGATCAATTTCGAATCGACCCTGCAAAACGCCTCCCCCGAGGCGCTCTGGCGGGTGAAACTGGACGTCATAGCGCTCGGCGCCATCCTCGCCGTCCTCATCTTTTACTACAGCCACGCCATCCTGTACCGCACCCTCGACATGGGGTACGTGCCGCTGCGCTCGACCCTCTTCGCGGTGGCGGCGGCGCTTATGTCGTACGCGAGGCTGCACTTTCGCGGCGCGGTGCGCATCACCGTCTCACACTCCGCAGCCTTCAAGTCCGTCGTCTTCGGCGCGGTCGCCTGCTACCTCGTCGTTCTCGGGATGCTGGGGGTGGGGATGCAGTATCTCGGGCCGTTCTTCCCGCGCTCCCTCACGGCGAGCGTCGTCTTCCTCGGCGGCGTTCTTCTCCTGGTGCTTCTCTCTTCCAGGAGGGTGAAGCGGGAGGTGCAGGTCTTCCTGCACAAGCACTTCTATCCGAGCAAGTACGACTACCGGCACCAGTGGCTGAGCCTGACCGAGAGAGTGGAATCCTCCTCTTCCGGCGAAGAGGTCCTGAAGAGCCTCCTTTCCGCCTATTGCGACACCTTCGGGGTGCAGGGTGCAGCTCTTTTCCTGCACCAGGAGGGGACGGGGTGGTACTGCAGCATCTCCATCCGCGAGATGGACGCGACGGACGACACCCTCCCGAGCGAGAACCAGCTGGTGAAGTACCTGAGGGAGCGCCGCTGGGTATTCAGCACGAGAGACGACAACCCCGAGATCCTGCGGGAGAACGAGGAGTTCCTCGGCAGGCACCGCATCTCCTTCATAGTCCCCCTCTTCGAAGGGGAGCGGCTTGTCGGCCTCCTCCCCCTCGGGGCGCTCGTCAAATCGGACGAGCCGTTCATCTACGAGGACTACGACCTCATGAAGGCGATGGCCAGGCAGGCGTCCCTCGCGGTGCAGCATCAGCGCCTCTCGGAGGAACTGACCCGGGCGCGGGCGCTGGAGGCCGTCGGAAGCCTCGCCACCTTCGTGGTGCACGACCTGAAAAACCAGGTCGCCACCATCTCGCTCATCCTGGAAAACGCCCGGCAACACCTGGACAACCCCGAATTCCAGCAGGACATGATGGAGGGCCTGGGACTCACGGTGGACAAGATGCAGCGCCTGATCGGCAGGCTGGGGAACTTCGGGAACCACAGGACGGAGCTGAGGCCGGTAGATCTCCTGACCCTGGTAAAGAAGAGCGCGCGGCAGATATCGGGGGCGCAGATAGAGGTTTCAGGGACTTCCCGCATCGCCATGGCGGACGAAGGGGAGATGCAGAAGGTGGTGCTGAATCTTCTCCTGAACGGGATCGAGGCCTCCGACCGGGAGAGCCCGGTCTTCGTCGAGGTCGGAGGCGAAGACGCCCCCTATATCCGGGTTGCCGACTACGGTTGCGGAATGTCCCCCGCCTTTCTCGGCCGCGAGCTTTTCACCCCCTTTCGCAGCACGAAGAAACAGGGGCTGGGGATCGGGCTGTACCAGTGCCGCCAGATCGTGAAGGCTCACGGCGGCAGGATCGACGTGAGCAGTGTGGAAGGGAAGGGGACCGTCTTTACCGTGTGGCTCTCCCCGCTGGAGGAGAGTGGTTACAACGGGAATACGGCGGCGGCATGAACTGCTGCCTCTGGTCGATAATCATCAGGACATTTGTGGACGAGGTTACCTGTGGCTAAGTTGCTCATTGTCGACGACAACAGGGAGATACGGCAGCAGCTCAAATGGGGGCTGGGGCAGGACTTTACCGTCTTTCTCGCCGGTGACGCGAAAGAGGCGCTCGCTCTCTTCAAGAAGGAGGCTCCCCCCGTGGTGGTCCTCGATCTCGGGCTCCCGCCGTACGAGGAGAGTTCGGAGGAGGGATTTCGTCTTCTGGCCCAGATGCTGGAACTGAACCCGTACGCAAAGCTCATCATGCTGACCGGGCAAAACGAGCGGGAAAACGCGCTGAAGGCGATGCGCATGGGCGCGTGCGACTTCTACTCCAAGCCCCCCGTGCTCGCCGAGCTCAAGGTCATCATCAGCCGCGCCCTCTATCTTGCCGACCTCGAATCGCACAGCCGCACCCACGGGACGGTGCAGTCCGCCGGGGAAGCGTGGGGGATGATCGGCTGCTGCAAGGAGATGCTCGCCGTCTACACCACCATCCGCAAGGTCGCCGGCTCCAACGCCCCGATTCTCATCACCGGCGAAAGCGGGACGGGAAAGGAGCTGGTGGCAGGGGCGATCCATGAGACGAGCTTGCGGCGCAAGGGGCCGTTCATCCCCATCAACTGCGGCGCGATCCCGGAGAGCCTCCTCGAATCGGAACTTTTCGGCCACGAGAAGGGGGCGTTCACGGGGGCTCACCAGATGGTGCAGGGAAAGCTTCAGTACGCCCACAAGGGAACCCTCTTTCTTGACGAGATAGGGGAATTGCCGATCAACCTCCAGGTGAAGCTCCTTCGCTTCCTGCAGGAGGGGACGATCCAGCGGGTGGGGGGACGCGAGGATATCTGCATCGATACGCGCACTACCTGTGCCACCAATGTCGACATCCTGAAAGCGATCGGCGAAGGAAAGTTCCGGGAGGACCTCTACTACCGCATCGGCGTCATCAACATCCATCTCCCGCCGCTACGGGAGCGGGGGGATGACGTGGTGATAATCGCCGAGCATTTCCTGAAGGCGTTCTCAGCCGAGCAGAAGAAAAAGGCGGTGCGTTTCACGCCGGCGGCGATCTCCTTTCTGAGGAGCTACGGGTGGCCCGGCAACGTCCGCGAACTGCGCAACAGGGTCCAGCGCGCAGTCATCATGTGCGAGGGCGCCACCATCGAGCCTTCCGATCTCGGGTCCGATCCCGAATTTTGTCAGGACACGGAACCGTCGAAAGTGACGATCTCGCTGCGGGAGGCGAGAGACAGAGTGGAGCGTGAAATGGTGCTGGCAGCCATCCAGCGCCAGTCGGGGAACATGATGAAGGCGGCGGAGGAACTGGGGGTGAGCCGGCCGACCCTCTACGACCTCATGAAGAAACTTTCACTGCATCCTTGAGGTCTCCCGAAGGGGACGGTCCTTTTTCGACAGGGACTCTCCCTCAGTTACGCCCGCTGTGTAAGCTTTGCCGACAGTGGTGTCGGGACTCTTTACAGCTACCCGCGTGGTGTCTCCCGGTCCGTGCCGCAAGTAGCTGAAAAGCCATTTATCATTCCTTGGTGTGATTTTTGAATGCCCGGTTCTGATGCCTCGGGTACAAGTGGTGAATTTTTCTGACACGGTCGCCCTTCGGCGGAGTGACTTTTTTTTCATACGCAAGAGGTGGGTGCTATGCTCATTCAGGTGAACTGGACGAACAATCGCTACGATTATGTCAAGGACTTCATGTTGGACAGCCTTATTGAGTCCGGAAAGGTAGCGAGGTTCTTGCGCAGTACCGGTTGGGTAACAGTAGGGGTTGATCCGATCCGCACCAGCAGGAAGGCAACCACCTACAACGGCCCGGAGAGAAGGGCCGAAAACCTCTTCGGCGATCGGATGCAGAACAACTGACCGTCCCCCCGGCGGTAGGCTCCATCCTGACAAACTTTGGTAGCTCCACCGCCAGGTGGCAGCCGCAATAGGTATGAATCCCTGCTGCGGAGGGGGCAGCTTTTCCCTTCTCTCCTCCGCCCAGCGTCTCTCCGCTGTTCATTCTCCCTTCTCCGAACTCCTCGGCCACAAACTCGCTGCAGCGGATCTTTTTCAAACTCCTTCCGAAGTAGCACTCGCTCCTCCGGCGCCCCCCCCGTTCCCTGTTCAATCCTTGCCTCACTTGCTCACAGCCGTGTGTTGAAAAAGTTAAATAAAACCAACGGAGTCGTCTGTTTCTCTCTCTCCGCGTGTGCACGATACCTCGGCGCATGTTGATATGGCATTTTCAATTTCAAACCGCTGAAGCGGAAAAAGCTCAGCTGTATTAGCAAGCTAGGGCCTTTGGTGTGGAAACGTTTATTTTGGTTCATTGGTTGAAACTAAGAGCTCGGTGTCCCCAACATAGGAGGCTGAGCCATGAGAGAGAGAAACTTCAACCGCGCCATTTGCAGGCTTGCAGCACTATTTGCCCTCTGCATCGCTTTTACTGCCATCGACGCTTATGCAGGAGAAACGAGCGTATATTTCAAGACGGGATGGTTTGAATGGGACGAGCAGCTAAACGGCTCTTCTTTCGTGAAGGAGCAGGGTTTCCTTCACGCCGCGGGTATCGCCAGGAAGGACGAAGTAAGCCGGTTCACCTTCAACGAGCTTCTGGAGGTATGGGGAGGGGAACTCGATTATGACGGGCACGATGTGACCGGAACGGTTCCGATCGACTCGAGCACCATATACATCGGCACCAGGGAAGAATTTTCACTGGGGTATCAGGCTCTTGCGGAAGAGCGGTTGAATGTGGAGCCGTTCGCGGCGCTGGGGCACAAATTCTGGGTCAGGACCCGCTCCGGTGAGGACTGGAACCTCTTTTACGCAAAGGCAGGGGTGGCAGGGGAGTACAGGACGGGAGGATGCACCCTCTTTGCCCGCGGCGGGGCCTTTATTCCGATCTACACGAGGAATCATGTCAGCCTGAGCGATTCCGGGTACTCGGATGTGGTGGTCGAACCAAAGTCACGGGTGACCGGCTTTGCAGAGGGTGGTGTCAGGGTCGGAGCGGTATCGGTGAGCGTGGAGTACGAAGCTGTGAAATTCTCCCAATCGGCCAACGTCCCCACGCAACGGATAGCCACCGGCGGCGCGCAGATCGTCGACAACCAGGCCTTTCAGCCCCCCTCCGACTCAAGCCTCATCTCGCTCAAGCTCGCCTACGCCTTCTAGATTGTCCGCGGGTGCGGCAAGGTTACTTGCCGCACTCCTGCTCGCAGATAACACACGTATCACCGCACGGCTCGATGTGTACCAGGACGTGGCTGTTGGGAAGTAGCTCCTTGATACGGCCGGTGATCTTGTCGGAAAGCTCGTGCCCTTCCTGAACCGTCATCCCCCTTGCCACCACAAGGTGCATATCGATGTAGCGCAGCGACCCCGCCTTCCGCGTTCTCAGATTATGATACTCGACGTACTCCCCCGCATAATCGTCCAGCACCTTGTGAATGACCTCTTCATCGGCATCGGGAAGCTTGGCATCAAGGATCGGAGAAAATGCCTCCTTGGTCATCTCGAACGCGGTCTTTAGGATGAGGCACGCCACCACTATCGCCACCACCGGGTCGAGAAGCTTCACGCCGGTGAGCTTGATCGCCACCAGACCGGCAACAACCCCGAGGGACGTGTAGACGTCTGTTCGCAGGTGCTGGGCATCCGCCTCCAGGGCAACGGAATCGGTCTCTTTCGCGACCTTCGAGAGATGCCGGGAGACAAAAAAGTTGGCGCCCGCCGAGAGGAGCATCACGAAAAGCCCCACTCCGATCTGCTCCACCTCCACATTTCCCGTGACGAGCTTTCGCCCTGCCTCCCACATGATAATCAGTGCCGCCCCGAAAATGAGGATCGCCTCGATAGTGCCCGCAACATTTTCGATCTTTCCATGACCGAAGTTGTGCTTGGCGTCGGCGGGTTTCCCTGACTCGCGGATGGAGAACCACGCAATGAAGGCTGCGGTGAGATCGATGGCGGAATGGACCGCCTCCGAGACGACACTCACCGAGTGCATCGCGAAACCTGCTGCCAGCTTTATTGCGATAAGGGTGGTATTGGAAAGGATGGAGATGCGGGCGGCCCGCAGTTTGAGTTGCTGATTCATGGTCCTCACCTTACCCCATCTGGCCCCTCAGCACAACCGTTCCCGAAAATAACGGCATAGTGTCTCCCGCACTTTTCCTAAAGAGGGGGACCGGTAGTGACGATGGTATAGCGAGGACCTTACAATCCAAATGCGAAGGAGTGCAGTGCATGGCAGCCGGAAAAGTCAGCAGGTTCAGTGTGTTTCAACAGATTCTCGTCCTTGCCCTGATAGCGGTGCTTGGGCTGGTCGTTCTTTCCGTCGCTTCCTTCGGTGTGGTGGGGAAGGTGAAGGTGTCCAGCCCGTTATACCGCGAGATCGTGCAGGGGAAGGACCTCGTCGCCGACATACTCCCCCCTCCGGAATACATCATCGAGTCGTACCTGGTGGTTCTTCAGGCGAACCACGCGAGCGATCCCCAAAAAGAGCAGCAGCTCCTGGAGCGCTTCAAGAGGCTCAAATCCGAGTATGACGAGCGACACGCCTTCTGGGAGAAGGAACTTGCGGAAGGGGAGATGAAGCGGCTGATGGTGGAAGCCTCGTACCAGCCGGCGCAGGCCTTTTTCAACGAGGGGATAAACTCCTTCTTCCCGGCTCTCATGCGCGGGGACCGCGAGAAGTCTGAGGGGTCCCTGAAGACCCTTGCCTCCCTGTACGAGTCCCACCGGCAGCAGATCGACCGGCTGGTGACCATCACCAACGCGAAGGGGGTGCAGGTTGAGCAGGAAACAGCAGCTCTTCTCTCGCGCTCCAGCTTCTTCATGATATCCCTGTGCCTGGTTGTCCTTCTCTCCTTCGGTGCGGTCAGCGCCCTCATCATCAGGAGCATCAGTGGCACCTTTGCCCTCTGTACCTCCATTACCGACCGGATCGCTGCCGGTGATCTCACGGTAGCGGTCCCTGTAGAGGGGCGGGGGAGCGTGAGGGTCATGCTCGGCAGCCTGAAGACCATGGTGGACCGCTTCGACTCCATGCTGCACCAGATCGGCACGACTTCGACGCTACTGGCGGATGCCTCTCAGGAACTGTCGAGATCTTCCGAGGAGATTGCCCAGAACGCCGAAAGCGCCGCGGCGGAGTCGACCGGTATGGCGACCGCCAGCCAGCAGATGGCGGCCACCTCCCGTGACATCTCCCGCAACTGTCAGTCCGCGGCAGAGAGCTCGCAGAATACCTCCGCTATCGCAGAAAATGGGGTGGAGATCGTGGGAGGAACGATAACGATCATGGAGAGAATCGCGGTCCGGGTAAAGGGACTTGCCGACACGGTGGGGCTTCTCGGTGAGCGCAGCGACCAGATCGGCGAGATCATAGGGACCATCGAGGACATCGCCGACCAGACGAACCTGCTCGCCCTCAATGCAGCTATCGAGGCGGCTCGTGCGGGAGAGCAGGGACGCGGCTTCGCTGTCGTGGCTGACGAGGTGCGTGCGCTGGCGGAAAGGACGACGAAGGCAACCCGTGAGATCGGCGAGATGATAAAGGCGATTCAGACCGAGACGAAGGGGGTGGTGAATGCCATGGAGCAGGGGGTAGCCGAGGTGGAGCACGGAACGGAGGAGGCTACGAAGTCGAGCTCGGCGCTGCAGGAGATACTGGAGCAGGTGAACGCCGTCTCGCTGCAGGTGACGCAGATCGCCTCCGCTGCCGAGGAGCAGACCGCCACCACCGCGATGATCAGCGGTAACATCCAGGAGATTACCACCCTTGTGCAGAGAACGGCGCAGGAGTCGCATGAATGTGCCTCCCAAGCGGCGCAGCTCTCCCGCTGCGCCCAGGATCTGGAGACGATCGTGCACCAGTTCAAGGTGGCGTAGTCTGTAGCATTGTCACGACCTGATCGTTGTCAGAGGCGGGCCCACCGGAAAGGGGGCCCGCCTCTTTACATTTTGAAGCCTGCCCGGTCTGCAGGCACCTTTCGCAAAGGACGCTCCTTATTGCGGCAGGAAGGTGCCAGGGGGGGATGCCGACCCCCGTGGAGAGCTCCGGAAACGCGGAACTTTTGGAATCGGTGGTATTTTGGAATGGAATCTGCTAAAGGAGTCTGTGCAACGGTTAATCTGAAGGCGGGGGTACGACGATGGCCGGTCGATTGAAAAGAAAAAGCGCATGGAGCGCTATCCTTCTGCTCCTCTGCTTCTCCGCCCGCGTTCCGGTGGCGGTGGCGGGAGAGATTCAGGTCGCGGCCGCGGCAAGCCTCAAAGAAGCAATCGGGGACCTCTCCCGGCTCTACCTGACCAGGCACCGGGGTCTTCGCGTCGTGACGAACTTCGGAGGGTCCGGCACCATCGCGAAGCAGATTGAAAATGGCGCGCCCGCTGATATCTTCATCTCCGCAAGCTCCGAGTGGACGGAGTATCTGCAAAAAAGAAAGCTCCTGGAGCCCGGATCGCTCCGCCCCCTTGCCTACAACACCCTTGTCTTTGCGGGGAGTGGCAGCACGAAGGCCGCCTCCATGCACGATCTCCCGAAACTGGAACGGATCGCCATGGGGAGCCCCAAGAGCGTCCCCGCGGGGGAATACGCCGCCGAAGCCATAAGGAAGGCGGGGCTGGAAAAGCAGATGGAAAAAAGGGTGGTCTTTTCCCGGGACGTGCGCGAGTCCCTCATGTATGCCGAGCGCGGAGACGTAGACGGCGCATTCGTGTACAGAACGGACGCGCTGCAGGGGAGAAAGACGAGGATCCTTTTCGAGGTCCCCGCGGGGCTCCACTCCCGCATCGTGTATCCGATGGGTCTTACCGCCACGGGAGCGGGAAAGAAGGAAGCGGCAGAATTCTTCCGCTTTCTGGAGAGCGACGAGGCGAAGGGTGTGCTCTCCAGGTATGGCTTTGCGGTGCGGTAGCGTCCTATAGCGACAGGGAGTTTCGAGGTAGAGGAGGCGGGCTCAATGGTGAGCACGAAGGAAGTGGAACATAAGGGGGACGCATCATGGTTTCGCTAGCACCTGCCGATTATGATGCCATAAGGCTCTCCGCGAAGGTCGCCGTCGCTGCCACCGTGGTGTCCCTCCCCTTTGCCCTCGCCTGTGCCTATCTCGTCACCTTCGTCAGGTTCCGCGGCAAGATGGTCCTGGAAGTGCTGGTGAACCTGCCCCTCACCCTTCCCCCCGTGGTGGTGGGATACCTCCTCCTGCTCCTACTGGGGAAGGAGGGGTGGCTCGCGTCTCTCCTGCGCCCCCTTGGCATCACCGTCATCTTTACCTGGAAGGCGGCAGTCCTCGCCTCCGCCGTCGTCGGCTTCCCCCTCCTGGTGCGCTCCATCCGCATCGGAATGGACGCCGTCGACCGGCAGCTCATAAACGCGTCCCGCACCCTCGGCGCCAGCTGGTACGACACGCTCTTCACCGTGATCCTCCCCCTCTCGATGCGCGGCATCATCGCCGGCTCCTCCCTCATGTTCGCCCGCAGCCTCGGCGAGTTCGGAGCCACCGTCATCGTGGCAGGGAATATCCCCGGGATTACCCAGACCATTCCTCTTGCGATCTACGACTATGCCAGCTCCCCCGCAAGCGAAAAGCTTGCGCTCTCCCTCTGTCTCGTCTCGGTCGCCATATCGGTCCTCGTCCTCTTCTTTCATGAATATCTGAGCGTCAGACTGGCGCGGAGGGACTGATATGGAAATCCGCATGGCGGCCAAAAAGACCCTCGGCGACTTCACCCTCGACGTCGATTTCTCCGTCTCCGGCGATGACATCGGGGTATTCGGCCAGTCGGGGAGCGGGAAGTCCACCCTCGTGGGGCTGATAGCGGGGCTTGCCGACCCGGACGAGGGGGAAATCTACCTCGACGATATCTGTCTCTTCAGCAGCAAGAGGAGGATCGCCCTCCCCCCCGAAAAGCGGCGCGTCTCCATCGTCTTCCAGGCGTCCTGCCTCTTTCCGCACCTGAGCGTCAGGTCGAACCTGCTGTACGGCTTCAAGCGCTGCAGCCCGGAGTACAGAAACGTCGACTTCCATGCCTTGGTGGAGGTGCTGAAGCTGGAGGGGCTTTTGGAGCGCGGGGTAAGCCACCTTTCGGGAGGGGAGAGGCAGCGGGTGGCGCTGGGGCGGGCGGTGCTCGCCAATCCGCGGCTCCTCCTTCTCGACGAGCCGCTGAGCGCCCTTGACGACACCCTCAAGTTCCAGATCATCCCGTATCTGAAGGACGTCAGCGCCCGCTTCAGGATCCCCTATCTCTTCATTTCCCACTCCCTGCTGGAGATGCGCCTTATGGCCGACCAGGTCATTGCGGTGGAGTCGGGGCGGATAGCTGCGCACACGACCGCGGAAAAGCTCGCGCGCGAAAAGATGGGGCGCAGCCCCATGGGGTACCTCAATCTTTTGCATCTGGAGGGGATGGGGGTGCAGGAGGGACTTCATCTTTACCGGTGGGGGGACAACGAGGTGCTCCTTTCAGCGGGGGACGAGCGCCCGAAGGCGCTCTTTGAGCTCTCTTCCCGCGATATCATCCTTTTCAAGAAACACCCGGAGGCGATCAGCGCCCGCAACCTCCTGGAGTGCACCGTGAAAAACACCTTTGCCTCCGGCACGAAGGTGGGGGTGGAGCTCTCCTGCGGTAACAGGAAGCTCATTGCCGAGGTCGTCGCCGCGGCCGCCTCCGACCTGCAACTGCAGGAAGGGAGCGAGCTGTATGCCGTGGTGAAGGCTTCGTCGTTCAGGCGGCTCGATTAGAGTTGCCGTTGCAGTGGACCGCCGGGAACGCCTGCGGCTTATCCCGGCCTACAGTTCACAGTCACATCTGCATCAGGGCGTTCCTGCCTCGATCCAGCCGCCGCCTACCACACGATCCCCGTCGTAGAGGACAACTGCCTGCCCAGGTGTCACACCCCCCTGCGGAGTCTCGAATTTTACCCGCAGCTTTCCGTCCGCCTCCAGCGCCGCTTCGCACGGCACCGGCTTCTGCCGGTAGCGGATGCTGCACGTCCCGTGGAAGCTTTCCGGTGCGGTGCCGGTCCAGGTGGTGTTCCCGGCGACGAGCCCCCCGCAGGTGAGCTCGTGGCGCGGCCCCACGGTCACGACGGCGTTATCGCGGTCGATGGCGAGTACGTAGAGCGGCTCCGCCCAGGCGATGCCGAGCCCGCGCCGCTGCCCGACGGTGAACTGGTGTACGCCGTTGTGGACGCCGACCTTCTTCCCGGTGCTCGTGACGATCTCTCCCGGCTCCGGGTGCACCCCGTTTTCCTCCAGAAAGCGCACATAGTCGTTGTCGGGTATAAAGCAGATTTCCTGGCTCTCCTGCTTCTGGGCGGTCGGGAGGTTGTACCTCTCGGCGAGCTGCCGCACCTCGTGCTTTTCCATCGACCCGATCGGGAGGATGGTGCGGGAGAGCTGGTCCGCGTTCATGGCGAAAAGGAAATACGACTGGTCCTTGCGCTGGTCGAGCCCCTTGAGGAGCTGGTACGCTCCGGCGGCGTCCTTCTCGATGCGGGCATAGTGCCCGGTGGCGAGGAGGTCCGCCCCGAAGGAAGAGGCCATCTCCAGGAGCGCCCCGAACTTGATCCTTTCGTTGCAGCGCGCGCAGGGGTTCGGCGTCCGTCCTGCGGCATACTCGCGGACGAAGTCGTCGATGACCATCTCCTTGAACTTGTCGCGCAGGTCCAGCACCTCGAAGGGGATGCCGAGCCGCTTTGCGACCCTGCCGGCGTCCATGACGTCGGTGAGGGAGCAGCAGGTCTTTCCGCCTACAGGAGCGTGGCGCGGCTCGTACAACTGCATGGTGACGCCGATAACCTCATATCCCCTTTCCTGTAGAAGGGCGGCGGTGACGGATGAATCGACGCCGCCACTCATCGCCACCAGAACTTTTTTGCCAACTGACTCGGTCATATTTCCTCTTGATGCACAATACGATGGATTGTTCGCCAGTCCCTCGAAAGGGGTGGGAACGCTCTGCTCCATAAACAGAAAAACCCCCAGCTGGAGAAAGGGAAGGGAGGGGGAGTGAAATCGCTCACTCGCTCCTCCCTCCGCCGTCTCAGGAGGGGGATGATGGTGCCGGGTATCGAGACTTGCTACTAGTCCTCACCCTTCTCCAGCGTGAGGGTGTAGTAGCCGTCGGTCTCCTTCAGGCCGAGCAGCTTGTGCCCTTCCGCTTTCAGGCTCCTCGGGACGTTTTTCACCGGCTCGCCGTCATCGATGAGGAATTCCACCGTCTCCCCGGTCTCGATGTCTTCAAGGGCAAGCTTCGCCTTCACAAAGTTGGTCGGGCAGGTCACGCCCCGCAGATCTATTCTTTCCATACTCCCTCTCCTCAACGTAAATCTGGCACGAGGATACCGTTTGCCAGAGAAAAAGGCCAGTCTTTTTCAGAAACTCCGGCGTCGCGCCGGGATCCTAGCGGATCGGCAGTTGCGTCTGCACGATCTGCGGAGGAATGGTCTCCGCCACCGTGCACTCCGGGAAGCTCTTGCGCAGGTGCTCGAGGAGGGAGGAGCACCCCTCCTGCAGGATGATGTCGCCGATGCGGACCCGTCCCTTCCCCTCCGCCTTCTCCTTGTACCAGGCGAGCACTTCCGCCACGAACGGCACTACCTGTTCCTCGGGGAGGAAGGTGGCGTAGAGGGTGCCGACGAGGGGGCGGCGCCCCCACTTCCCGCCGATGCGCACGGTGTAACCCCTCTTCACGCTCTTCCACGCATCGGTGGGGCAGACCTTCACGCAGTCGCCGCAGTAGATGCAGTTGGAGCCGTTAAAAACTGGCTTGTCGTCGTCACCCATGGTGATGGCGCCTTCGGTGCAGCTCTTGGCGCACAGTCCGCAGCTGATGCACTCGTCGGCGCAGAGCTCCGGCCAGATGGCGCCCTGCAATCCGACGTCGTTTGTCGCCGACTTCGGGCAGTCGAAAGGGCACCCGGCGAAACCGACCTTGAACTTGTGGTGCCCGGTGGCGGTGCCGAACAGTTTCTCGTCCACCTCGAGCGCCGACTTCTGGGTGTCCACCAGGCCGTTCGGGTTGTACTCGCACCCTCCGCAGGCGGTGGGGACGCGCACGCGCGCGCCGCAGGAAGCGACCTTCTGCTGCTCTTCGCCGAGCTCGGCAACGACCGCATCGAAGTCGGAGAAGTTGATGTTGATGAGCTCGATGGACTGGCGGACCGACAGGTGCACGTACCCCTTGCCGTATTTCTGCGCCACTGCAGCGATCTTGCTCAGGCGGTCCACCGACATCCGCCCCCCCGGCACCCGCAGGCGCACGGTGAAGAGGTCTTTGCCGCGCTCCTTGATGAAGCCGCCCGCCTTCAGGTTCTTGAGGTCAATCTTTATATCTGCCATCTATAGGGTCTCCTCCTGCGTGCGGCTGGCGCCGGACGCTTTTCTTCAATTGAAAGTCCTACTCCGTCACCACCATCTCTTCCGGCTCCACCACGCCGTCCGTGATCTTGAACGACTTCGCCACCGGAGCCTCCCGGTCCATGAGGGAGACGATCAGGTGCGAGACATGCGGGGTCAGCGCGAGGCGGATGTCCTCCTCCGACGGGCGCGCCGGAGATTCCGGATGCGAATGGTAGATCGCCACCATGTCCCACCCTTTGCGGCGCAGCTCCTTTACCACCGCGAACTGCTCCTTCGGGTCCATGGTGAAGTGCTCGTTGCTGGCATCCATGTTGGTCATCGGATGGTGCCCCAGGACGAGACCGTCTACCCCCGAGAGGATCCCGCACACCTCGAGGGGAAACCCTTCCTGGGAGCGGGCGATTATCGCCTCGAGAATCTGGGAGGGGATCTTAAGCATTGCGCTGCTCCAGGTCGCACACGGTCATCGCTTCGAGCTCGTCGTGCAGTTCTGTGATGGTGGGGTTGTCGCCGCAGATCGGGCACTTCGCGCTCTTTTTCACCGGGATCTCCCTGAAGCGCATGCGCAGCGCGCTGTAGGTGAGGAGCCTTCCGGTGAGGAGGTCCCCCGCGCCGAGGAGGAACTTGATCGCCTCGGTCGCCTGGAGAGTCCCCAGCACGCCCGGAAGCACGCCGATCACCCCCGCCTGCGAGCAGGTAGGGATAGCCTCCTTGGGGGGGGGGTCGGGGAAGATGCAGCGGTAGCAGGCGGATTCCCCCGGCTTCACCGTCATGGTCTGCCCGTCGAACTGCAGGATGCCGCCGTGGGAGTACGGCTTACCGGCGAGCACGCAGGCGTCGTTGATGAGGAACTTCGCCGCGAAGTTGTCGGTGCCGTCGATGACGAAGTCGTACTCCTCGATCATCTCCCTGATGTTCGCCGCGGAAACCCACTCCTGGTACGTCTTCACGTTAAGGTCCGGGTTGATGGCGAGCATCTTTTCCTTTGCCGAGAGCACCTTCGCCTTCCCCACGTCGGGGGTGAAGTGGATCACCTGGCGCTGCAGGTTGGAGAGGTCGACCTCGTCTGCGTCGGCGATGCCGATCTGCCCGACTCCGGCGGCGGCCAGGTAGAGAGCGATCGGGGCGCCCAGCCCCCCCGCGCCGATGATGAGCACCTTGCCGTTCAGGAGCTTGCGCTGGCCTTTACCGCCGACCTCCTTCAGGAGGATGTGGCGGGAGTAGCGGGTGATCTGGTCCTCGGTGAGCTTCATAAAGAGCCACCCCCCATGAAGTAGAGGAATTCCACCGTGTCGCCGTCCTTCACCGTTATGGCGTCGAAGTCGGCGCGGTCGAGGATGTCGCCGTTCAGTTCCACGGTGACGTACTCGCGCTGGGCTACCTGGAGCTCTTCGAGGAGCCTCGTTACCGAAAGTGCATCCTGGGCGACTTCTGCCGCTTTGCCATTTACTGTCAGATTCATTGATTATGCTCCTGGTGGTCCTTTTTCGGGACGTGGTCTGTGCCGGGCGGGGCGGTTACTACAGCGCCCCGAGCGCCGCGCCGAAGTCGTCTAAGATATCCTCTATTGCCTCGATGCCAACCGAAACCCTTATGAGCTCTTCGGTCACACCCATGAGCCCCTTTACCTCCGGCTCGTACTCCGCGCAGATCGTGCTCGCCGGGTGGATCACCAGCGTCTTCGTGTCTCCGATGTTGGCAAGATTCTTCGCCAGTTTCAACCCGTTTATGACCGTGAAGGCGCTCTGGCGGTCTGCGACCCCGAAGGTGAGGAGGCCGCCGAACTTGCCGCCGAACTGCTTTTGTGCCGTTTCGTGGTACGGAGAGTCGGAAAGACCGGGGTAGTTGACCCAGGCCACCTTTTCGTAGCTCTGCAGGAATTCCGCGAGCCTCTGGGCATTGGAGCAATGGCGCTCCATCCGCAGCGCCAGCGTCTCCAGCCCCTCGCCCAACAGGAAGGAATTCATCGGCGCGGCGCAGGCGCCGAGGTCCTTGTGGATCAGCTTCCTCGTGCGGGAGGTGAAGGCGAAGCCGCGGAACTTCTTGTAGAACGGCTCGAAGTGGGGGAATTTTTCGCTCTGCCAGTTGAAGCTACCGCAGTCGATGATGGCGCCGCCGATGGCGTTCGCGGTGCCGTTTATAAACTTGCTGGTAGAGTGAATCACGATGTCCGCGCCGAGATCCCTCATCCTGGCGAGATAGGGGGTGGATACGGTCGCGTCCACCATGAGGGGGACGCCGTGCCTTTTGGCGATGGCGGAGAGCTCCGCGATGTCGGGAACGTCCATCTTCGGGTTGCCGATCGTCTCCACGAAGACGAGGCGCGTGCGCTCGCTCATAGCCCCCTCGACCGCCTCCAGATCGGTGGGGTCGACAAAACGGGTCGTGACGCCGAAGTTGCCGAGGGTGTCACGGAAGAGGGAGAAGGTGCCGCCAAAGAGAGAGGAGGAGGAGACGATCTCGTCGCCGCTGCGCACTACCGCCATGACAGCGGTGGTGATCGCCGCCATCCCCGAGGCGGTGACGATAGCCGCAATCCCCCCTTCGATGACGGCCAGACGGCGCTCCAGGGCGTCCAGGGTGGGGTTCCCGATGCGGGTGTAGATCGGCCCTACCGCTCTGCCGCGAAAGATGTCCTCCAGTCCTTCGGCACTGTCCTGGGCAAATGCGGAGGCTTGCACGATGGGAGCCTTCGTCGCTCCCCCCGGACCCGGTGCCACGCCGCCATGCACCAGCAGGGTATCAAATTTCAGCTCTCGTTCCGCCTTGCCCACAGCGCCTCCTAAATCTATGGAAATAATCTTCTTCTTGCGGTAATAAACTCTATTACCTACTGCCGAGGTGTAAAACCGGCAGCTTAATGAAATGGTGTGGCAGAGGATAAAGAATATGTGGTGGATTTGTCAAGAAATAAAAGGGTGATACCAGAGTAAAAAGGTGGGGAATAGGTACCGCGGCTCCCCCTTTTCGGGGACTCAGGTCGCTTGGGCGCTGCAGTCCGTGCTCTCCTCCCTCTTTTCTTGAGAATCAGGCGCTTGCGCGAACGGAGGTGCTGCATGCGGTAAAGGAAAAATTACTTCTTGACAATAGTGCTGCTCCAATGATAATCAGTAATCTACCTAGTTGATAGGATAAAAAGATGATCTCTAAAAAGACCAAGTACGGCCTGAAGGCACTTATCTACCTTGCACAGCATTACGAAGAAGGGCCGATCCTGATCGCCGACCTGGCGCGGGAAGAGCGGATCCCCAAGAAGTTCCTGGAAGCGATCCTTCTCGCTCTGAAAAATAGTGGCATCCTGCAGAGCCAGAAAGGGAAGGGGGGTGGGTACTTCCTCGCCAGGGCGCCGAAGACGATCACCTTCGGCCAGGCGGTCCGCGTTATGGAGGGCCCCCTCGCCCCGGTCCCCTGCGTCAGCGAAACCTCCTACGCAAAGTGCACCGAGTGCGAGGACGAGAACACCTGCGGCATCAGGTTTGTCATGAAGGAGACGCGGGACGCCATCGCGAAGGTGCTCGATGGCACCACCCTTGCCGACGTCCTTGAGCAGATCGAAAAAGCAGAGAAAGAGCACCGAGGGATACTGGATTTCTGCATCTAGTCCGACGTACCTCCGGGTAGACGTCGGGTACCTCCTAAGGCGGGCCACTTCCCCTGCGAGTGGCGGCGCAAGCCGCCACCCCGGGGGCTTCCTGCCGGACTCTCGACGTCTACGACGCCCTGTCTCGCGACGGGAGGGGGCGAAAAAACGGAGCGTACCATGGCTGTCTTCGGCAAGAAAGATTCAGTTCTCCCGGGCTTTGCCCCCTCCCTTGGCTACACCCTCTTTTATCTCAGCATCATCGTGCTGATCCCGCTTTCCGCGCTCGCCTGCAAGACCGCTACCCTTTCGTGGGGAGAGTTTCTGGAGGCGGTGACGGCTCCGCGGGTACTCGCCTCCTACCGGGTCACCTTCGGCGCGGCCTTCATCGCCGCCTTCACCAATGCGATCTTCGGCGTCCTCGTCGCCTGGGTGCTGGCGCGCTACCGTTTCCCCGGCAAAAGGATCCTCGACGCCCTCGTCGACCTCCCTTTTGCGCTCCCCACCGCGGTCGCCGGTATCACGCTGTCGAGCCTCTACTCCTCCAACGGCTGGCTTGGCTCCTTTCTGGAAGGGCACGGCATAAAGGTCGCCTTCACCCCTGCGGGTATCGTCATCGCCATGATCTTTATCGGTTTTCCCTTTGTGGTGCGCACCGTTCAGCCGGTACTGGAGGAACTCGACCGCGAGATAGAGGAGGCGGCCGCCTGCCTCGGCGCCGACCGCTGGCAGACCTTCTGCCGCGTCCTCTTCCCTACCATGCTCCCGGCGATACTGACCGGCTTTGCCCTCTCCTTTGCGAGGGGGGTGGGGGAGTACGGCTCCATCATATTCATCGCCGGCAACATGCCGATGGTTTCCGAGATCACCCCCCTTCTCATCATCACGAAGCTGGAGCAGTACGACTACGCCGGCGCCACCGCCATCGCCTCCGTCATGCTGGTCGCCTCCTTCCTCCTCCTTCTGGCGATAAATCTTCTGCAGAAGTGGAGCCGCCGTTTCGCGGCATGATCAGCAGCAAAGCGTGACCTCGAGTGAGGTCGGAAGGAGTGCCCGATGCACGCAACGAAGATTTTGGGACATAAGGGGAGGGGGGGCTTGAACGTCTCGGAGCCGGCCGCCGTGCGCTGGCTCCTTGTCGCCGCCGCCATAGCCTTTCTCGCCCTCTTTCTCATACTCCCCCTGTGCGCCGTCTTTTCCCAGGCGCTGGAGAAGGGGTGGGACGCCTATCTGCAGGCGTTGAAAGAGCCGGACACCCTCGCGGCGATCAGGCTCACCCTCATTACCGCCGCCTTCTGCGTCCCGCTCA
The DNA here is from genome assembly GCF_021044625.1 of Geomonas sp. RF6. Lineage (NCBI taxonomy): Bacteria > Pseudomonadati > Thermodesulfobacteriota > Desulfuromonadia > Geobacterales > Geobacteraceae > Geomonas > Geomonas sp. RF6. The sequence continues at coordinate 3,449,021 of NZ_CP087999.1, forward strand.
ATCTCTTCTTCGGGGTGGTGGCGTCGTGGGTGATCACCAAATTCAACTTCCGCGGCAAGAGCCTCCTCATCACCCTTATCGACCTGCCCTTTTCGGTTTCACCGGTCGTCTCCGGTCTCATCTACGTCCTCATCTTCGGGCTGCAGGGGTGGCTCGGGCCGTGGCTCCAGGAGCACGACATAAAGATCATCTTCGCGGTCCCGGGGATCGTGCTCGCCACCCTCTTTGTCACCTTCCCCTTCGTGGCGCGGGAGCTTATCCCCCTCATGGAGGCGCAGGGGCGCGACGAGGAGGAGGCGGCGCTGACTCTCGGGGCGAGCGGCCTGCAGACATTCCTGCGGGTGACGCTCCCCAACATCAAGTGGGGGATACTCTATGGAGTCATTCTGTGCAACGCGCGGGCGATGGGGGAATTCGGAGCCGTCTCCGTCGTCTCCGGGCACGTGCGCGGCGCGACGAACACGGTGCCGCTGCAGGTGGAGATACTCTACAACGAGTACAGCTACGCCGCCGCCTTCGCCGTCGCCTCCATCCTCGGGCTCCTCGCATTGGTGACACTGGCGGTGAAGACGGTGGCAGAATGGAAGATCCAGCAGACCCTCACCGGCGCAGTAAGGAAAGGTAACTGACATGATCGAGATCAGCGGCATCAGCAAGCGTTTCGGCAACTTCGAGGCCCTCAGCGACCTCTCCATGACCTTCCCCTCCGGAGAGCTCGTCGCCCTCCTCGGCCCTTCCGGCTCCGGGAAGACGACTCTCCTGCGCATCATCGCGGGGCTGGAGGCGCCCGACAGCGGCAGCATCCTCTTCAACGGGGAGGAGGCGACGGAGAGGGACGTGCGGGAGCGGCAGGTGGGGTTCGTCTTCCAGCACTACGCCCTCTTCAGGCACATGACGGTCTTTGACAACATTGCCTTCGGGCTGACCGTAAAGCCGCGCAAGGAGCGTCCGTCGAAGCGGGAGATCGCGGGGAGGGTGCGGGAGCTTCTCGGTCTCATCCAGCTGGAGCAGCTGGCCGATCGCTACCCGGCACAGCTCTCGGGGGGACAGAGGCAGCGCGTGGCGCTCGCGCGAGCCCTCGCGGTGCAGCCGCAGGTTCTTCTGCTGGACGAGCCGTTCGGGGCGCTCGACGCGAAGGTCCGCCTCGAACTGCGCCGCTGGCTGCGCAAGCTGCACGACGAGATTCACGTCACCAGCGTATTTGTCACCCACGACCAGGAGGAGGCGCTGGAGGTTGCAGACAGGATCGTGGTGATGAACAGTGGGCGCATCGAGCAGCAGGGGACGCCGAGCGAGGTGTACGACCGTCCGGCGACACCGTTTGTCTTCGACTTCCTGGGGAATGTGAACCTCTTCCACGGCCGGGTGCACCAGGGGAAGGCGCAGCTCGCCGGGGTGGAGGTGCAGGCGCCGGAGCATGCCGCCATCAGTAATACCCCTGCCATCGGCTACGTCCGCTCCCACGACATCGAGCTCGCCCGGCACCCGCTGGACGCGACCGCCATCGAGGCGCAGGTGAGGCACATCCTCGCGGTGGGACCTCTGGTGCGGGTCGATCTATCCCTCGTGGGGAGCACCGCGAAGGTGGAGGTCGACCTCTCCCGCGAGGCCGCCGACCGCCTCACCCTGCAGGTAGGGGAACGCGTCTACGCACGCCCCCGCAAGGTCCGCGTCTTCACCGGCGACTACCAGATCTAGCGATTCTCCTCCCCCTGCACCCCATTGTCTCACCGATGTGGTCAAGAATGGGGAGAATGTAGTTGACAATGGAATGCGATAATTATAAAGGTAGTTCTGGATTTTCTGCCAGCAGCGAGCTGGATAAAGAAGCTGCACCCCCACACAGTACCCGGCGACGCTGCAAAAGTGGCCCGCAATAAACAGCGAAAGGAGAAGCTCCATGTCCCGCATTTATGAAGACAACTCGCAGTCTATCGGCAACACCCCGCTGGTTCGCCTGAACCACGTCACCAAAGGTGCCCAGGCTACCGTACTGGCGAAGATCGAGGGGCGCAACCCGGCGTACTCCGTCAAGTGCAGGATCGGAGCTAACCTGATCTGGGACGCGGAGGCACGAGGCGTGCTGAAGCCGGGGGTCGAGATCGTTGAGCCGACCAGCGGCAACACCGGCATCGCTCTTGCCTACGTCGCCGCTGCCCGCGGCTACAAGCTCACCCTCACCATGCCGGAGACGATGAGCATAGAGCGTCGTCGCGTCCTCGCGGCGCTTGGCGCCAACCTGATCCTCACCCCCGGTTCCGCAGGGATGAAGGGTGCCGTGGCAAAGGCTGAAGAGATCGCCGCCTCCGACCCGGCGCGTTACTTCCTGCCGCAGCAGTTCAAGAACCCGGCGAACCCGGAGATTCACGAGAAGACCACCGGTCCCGAAATCTGGGCCGACACCGACGGCGGCATCGATGTTCTCGTATCGGGGGTCGGCACCGGCGGCACCATCAGCGGCATCTCGCGCTATATCAAGCAGACGCAGGGGAAGCAGATCCTTTCCGTCGCCGTGGAGCCGAAAGAGAGCCCGGTGATCTCGCAAAAGCTTGCCGGTGAAGAGCTGAAGCCCGGCCCGCACAAGATCCAGGGTATCGGCGCAGGCTTCATCCCCGAGACCCTCGACCTTTCCCTCGTCGACCGTGTTGAGCAGGTGGAGAGCGCCGAGGCGCTCGCCTTCGCGCAGCGGCTGGTGAAGGAGGAAGGGCTCCTGGTGGGGATCTCCAGCGGTGCCGCCGCAGCCGCCGCCGTGCGGCTGGCGAAGCTCCCCGAGTTTGCCGGGAAGACCATCGTGGTCATCCTCCCGGACCTCGCAGAAAGGTACCTCTCCACCGCCCTCTTCGAGGAAGCGTAGGTAAAAGAGAGGGATGCCCGGCATCGTCCGCGGCATCCCTCTTCCCTTCCCCCATCCTTTTCGTTCCCCCGCCGTCCCGACCTTCCCGGTTTCCCACTGTTTTAATTCAAGATCCTCCCTGCAGTGCCGATTCTATTACTATCCCTTAATTCAACCGCTGTCTCGTTGGCACGACGCAATCTTCACCAGAGGAGAACGGTAATGTCGAACCTTGACTGGTACAAGCTGTATGCGGATGAAGAGCCGATTGTGGAGAGGGAGCTTCTGAACAAGGTCCTGTCCAACGGAGCACTCGCCACCTTTGCCCTCGTGCGTCACCAGGGGGAGTACAAGGCGATGCTCTACGTCAACGGCAAGCGGGTGAACGGCCCTCCCTTGCCGCAGCCGCTGGCGAGCAGCAGGGACGACGTTACCCACTGGATGGGGAACAAGCCCGGCGTCGGTCTCACCGCCAGCGAAGCGGACAGGATCATCGACGCGGTGCTTGAACGCAGAGACCGGTGTGCGCTGTAGGTGGCGTTTCTCCTCCACGGAGCGACGCACCAGCGGAATGAGATTTCGTTTTACTACCCGCGGGATCCCTCCCTTTTGGCTTGACTTGCCATGGCGTTGCTGATAAGACGGCTGAACTTGTTGGCCTGCTATCCCCGGCGCCTGGCGCTTATGCTGAAGGAGGAAGAAATGTCGTTTCTGTCACCTCGTACCTTTTGTCTTTTTGCGCTGATCTCCCTGATGGCGCTGCAAACCGGTTGCGCTACGCAAGAGGCGGCCAAGAAAGCGGTAGTGTGGCATTCGCGCGATCAGTTCGTGGCGCTGGTGGACCGCGACGAGAGGGGGGAGAAGGCCCCGCCGAACCAGCACCCTGTCTCCCTCTCCGACAAGAGGCTCCACTCGGAGCTTGCCGCCCTGCGTGTGAAGTTTCCGAACAACCCGAAGCAGGTGCGCGTTTTCGACGAACCGGAAGTGAAGCTTCTCACCGAGCAACTCCCCGCCGCGCTGCAGAAGGCGCGCCCCGACCAGGACGTCGTCTTTGCCGTCTACGGAAGAAACCCCGTTCTCGCCGGCATCGGCAGCGAAGAGGTTGTCACCACCGGGCGAGCCTTTTACCGGGAAAACCGGCTGAACCTCATTCTGGGGATGCTGCGCGAACAGATCCGGGAACTGGACCGTCGCCTGCAGCCCTTCGTCCCCCCCTCCCGCGGGAAGGGGGTTGAACTGCCCGGTGTCGTTACCAGCACCTCTTCAAAGGTCACTTTTGCAGCACAGCGACCCGACTGGCTGGTGATAGCTGTTCCCGAGGCTTCGGCCGAGGCAGCGCTCGCTCCCGAGCCTGAAGTCGCGGGGGCGCCGGTGAAGGTCGCTCCTGTTGCGGCGAAGGACTTCGAGGAGCGCCTGAGGGTTCTTGGTGAGTTGAAGGCGAAAGGGCTCATCACAGAGGACGAGTACCGCGCGAAGAAGGAGAGCATCCTGAAGGAACTCTGAGACGACAGACCGAGAGTACAAAAGCCCCTGCCATTTCGGCGGGGGCTTTTTTGTGGACCGAGTTGTCACACCAGTCCGACCAGTCCGACAGCCACTCAATGCTATGGCTCCGCCTGCATCTGTGCCCCCTCCGGGATGGTGCAGATGAGAATGTCGCCGGTTTCGCTGCACCCTTCCCAGACGATCCTGCCGTCCGTCTCCACCACCGGGATGCGCCTGGAGTGGAAGTCCAGCAGCCGCAGATCGAGCCGGCTCCCGAGATCCTTCCGGAGGCGCGCCACCTCGCGCCTCAGCGCCCGCCGCCCCGCCTCCTCCAGCTCATAGCGGTCCCGGCGGTCACCCCCTCTCCCCCGTGCCACGAAGGGGAGAAGGGTATAGCGGCGTATCCTCCTCTCCAGGCAGAAGTTTACCCCCCACTCAATGATTCCGATGCCTCCCCGTACCAACACGCTCTGCAGCGAGGTCTCTACCCCCTGCGCGAGGAGGCGGTGCACCCCGGCGCAGGTGCCGTCGAAGGCGCCCCGCCCCACCAGCGCGTCGTGCTCCTCCCGATCACCGTGCAGGCTCACCTTCACGCGGGTCCGCGCCGCGGAAAGGAGCGCCACCAACTCATCGGGGAGGGCGAGTGCATTGGTGGTGAGGGCGGTCTTCGCGCCGGCGGCGCGGGCCTCCTCTATCAGCTCGGGGAGGTCGGGGTGCAGCGAGGGCTCCCCGCCGCAGTAGCGGATCTCTCTCGCTCCATGCCGGAGAAGCCAGCGCTGGCGGTACAGCAGGACCTCGCCAGGGGGGTCGCTTCCGGCAGGAGGTGCGAGGCAGAAATCGCACCGCGCATTGCACCTGCGGGTTACGCGGAAACAGAGTGCGGCGGGGAGCCTCTCCTTTTCTCTCATGGCTTTTCCTGTCTCGCAAGGTGGCGTAAAATAAGCCCTTTTATTCTGCCTTGATTGGCACTGTCCGGCAAAGATGCTAGAATTCTAAGGTAGCCATTGTGGCTTGCAACCAAGGAGAGACGGCAGCCAGACAGGAGGAAGGATTATGGCGAATGTCGGACGTGGTGGAGGTCATTCACCTGCTAACATAACAAAACATCTCAAAGGGATCGATTTCCCCGCCCAGAAGGAAGACCTGGTGAAGCATGCCCAACACCAGAAGGCGGAGGCGGTAGTCCTCGACGAAATCAAGAGGATGGACGACCGCGAGTACAACAGCATGGCGGATGTCATGAAAGCGTTTGGTAGCGAAAGAGGAGGTTCAGACGAAGGATCGTCCTCCAAAGGGTCGTCTTCCAAAGGATCGTCCTCGTCATCCTCAAAGGGGCGTTCTTCTTCGTCCAGCAAGAAGTAGCCACCTCAACAACCCGCTTCTGGCGGCAAAAGAAAAGGGCCTAAACCGGAAACCGGTTCGGGCCCTTTTCCATTTCATCTGCCGGCGCTCGCCCTACCTGGCATTCAGGGAAGCGAGTGCCTCGCGGATGAAGGAAAGATGGTAGCGCTCATCGGAGAGGTTCGACTGCACAATGGAGACGATTTCGAGGGGGAGGTCGAGACGGGAGGCATCCTCATACTTCGTGTTCGTCAGACGCTCGTTGCTTTCCATCGCTTCCAGCGCCCCCTTCGTTCCGGTGAGGCTGCGCAGCGCGGTGAATCCTGTGATGAAGAACCCCTTGAAGTCGGAGGTGAGCTCCGGAGGGGTGCCGCCGAGCTCCAGTATCTTCGCCGACAGCAGGTCGATGTGCTTGCGGTGGTCCGCCTGGAAGAGGATCAGCTTCTCCTTGATGATCTGCTCGCTGACATTCTTGATGGCCTGGTCGTAGGCGTGCGTTGCGTCAACGTCGAGGTGAATCAACTTTTGCAGCTGATTGATAATTTCGTCCCGGGTCATTGCGGGTCCTCCTTATGTATTCTTTTTAATCATTTTAACATTGGGAGGGGGCATTACAAACCGCCCCGCAGAGGTGGGGAGGGTCCCTCCCTACCTCGCCGCATCTACTCGTTACATCTCGTTGTTTCTCTCCGCCGCGCGGTCGGCAAGGCTCGTCAGGATGCGCGGGGTAAAGCGTGACCGGCTCTCCCTCCCCAGATGCAGCACACCCCCGTACGCCGGGTCCGGCGCCGGGAGAAGGCGAGCGGCCAGTTCTGTCGCCCCTGCGTACACCCCGGGGAAGAGGGCGTTGCAGGCATGCATGAGGGTCGCCGGGAGCGAGATGATCAGCCGCGCGTCACCGTAGCGGCAGGCGTTCAGGATCTTGCGGGCGGCGGTGCGGGAGGAGCTGGAAAAGAGGGGGAAGGCATCGGAGATGGAGAACCAGGCGTACTCCTTCCGGTGCTGCCCCTTGAAAAAGGCGTGCAGGTGCGAGCCTGTGCGCATGAGCCCGGGAATGACCGTCGTCACCCGGATCCCGTCCTTCGCCAGTTCCGCCCGCAGCCCGTCGGAGAGGCCGGTGAGGGCGAACTTGCCGACCGAATAGGCCAGCAGGTGAGGGACCGCCACGATCCCCCCTATCGAGGATATATTCACGATGCGCCCGCCCCCCTGCCGGCGCATGAGCGGTGCGACAGCGCTCACCGTGTACAGCGGTGCCCAGGCGTAGATGTCCATGGCGTCGCGGAAGTCCTGCAGGTCCAGGTTCTCCATCGGGGCGACCTGCACGATCCCCGCATTGTTGACGAGTACGTCGATGCGGCGCCGGTACCGCATGATCTGATCCACCGCCTGCTGCACCTCGTGCGGATTTGCCACGTCGCACTGCAGCGCCAGCACGTCGGCGCCGCGCCTTTCCAGGTCGAGCCTCGCCCGCTCCAGCGCCTCGGCGTCGCGCGCGAGAAGGGTGACCGCGGCGCGCTCGTCTGCAAAGAGCCGGGCCAGTTCCAGCCCGAGCCCCCGGGATCCGCCGGTGATGACTACGGACGCCCCGGCGAAGCTGACCCGGCGCAGGCGACGCGCCATCGCCGAGGTGACAACCGCCGCGGCCGTTCCCGCCAGGAGAAAGGAGAGTGCGCGGCTTTTCTTTCTTGTCGGATTCATGTACATCCTCCCGCACCGCTTCACGGTGCCGCGGCCGCTTCTATCGGCCATCACCTTAAAGTATAGGGGAGGGGGGGCGGAAGTCAATCCGGTGTGCCTGCGTAAATCCCTGTATTGTAAGGGGAAATGACGGACCCGCCGCGGATCTCTCCCGGTGTCATGGGATTGACAGAAGTTGCGGTAACCTTAGAATTTATAGTGATTGGACAGTTTTACCCGCGCCCCCGTCGGAGGGGGTGCCCCGAATCGGCAAAGGAGGCCGTTCATGATCGAAAGAAAAGAAGATCGTCCCCTCGGGGAGCTGTTCTCCGAGCTGATGAATGAAATACGCACCTTGCTGAAGCAGGAAGTGACGCTTCTGCGCACCGAGATGTCCGAGAAGGCGATCCGCTTCGGCAAAGACGCTGCCGCGCTGGGAGCAGGCGCGGTCGTTCTCCACACCGCCTTTCTGACCATCGTGGCCACCCTCGTCCTCGCGCTCGGCAACTTCGTACCGATGTGGCTTTCGGCGCTTCTGATCTCCATCCTGCTCGTTGTGGGAGGTGTCGTACTGATACAGAAGGGGCGCAAGGACCTGACCCAGATGAAGGCTGTGCCGGAAAGGTCGACGGAAACCGTTAAGGAGACGGTAAAATGGGCAAAATCACAAGTGAAAACCACCCGGTAACGCCGAGGCCGACAGTCCTCATGCAGGAGGAGATCCGGCACACCGAGGCTGAGATCACCGACACCCTCCACTCCATCGAGGCGAAACTGGCCCCGGCGCGTTTGAAGGAGCAGGTGAAGACGAAGGTGGTGAACGGCACGGTGAACACGGTGGTGCACCTCGGCTACACCATGAAGAGAAGGCCGGTGCCGAGTGCTGCTATCGGGGTGGGGCTCCTCTGGCTCCTGAGAAGGCGCGCGCACAAGAAGGCGGTGCGCGTGGAGGTTCCGGTACGGAGGGTCGATCTGGGGGACACCATCGTGGAGGTTCTTCCGAAGGAGATGAAGAAGAACCCGATGAAGACGATGAAGAAGTACGTCACTCTCGGCAGGATGGCCTTTGCCTTCTTCTCGGTGGCGAGCGCGGTCATGATGCGGGGGAAGAGGGCGCAGCAGTCGCTGGACAGGGAGCGCTACGGAGTGGGGTACGGAGAGTTCGGCGAGCACCCGGCTCGCCTGTGAGTGGAGACGCCTGCCGCGCGGGGAGCACCGATTCCTGTCGGGGCCTGTGCCCCTATCCGGAACCGACTCTTTCGGGCGGGCGCCTCCTACTGTCCCCCCTCTTTCCCTTCGAGCGCAAGTGCCGCGCCGATGAGGGAGAGGTGGGTCAGTGCCTGGGGAAAGTTCCCGAGCATCCGCCCGGTGCCGGTGTCGTACTCCTCGGGGAAGAGCCCCAGGTCGTTTCCGGTGGCAACGGCGCGGGCAAAGGCTTCCCGGGCTTCCTGCCAGCGACCCTGGCGGGCTAGGCACTCCGTGAGCCAGAAGGAGCAGGCGATAAAGACCCCCTCCCTCCCTTCCAGGCCGTCACTGCCAGCGGCATAGCGCCGCAGGAGCCCCCCCTCGGAGAGCTCCTCCTGTATCGCGTCCACGGTGCGCACCATGCGCGGATCGTCCCAGGCGAGAAAGCCGGTCATCGGCATCAGCAGCAGGGAAGCGTCGAGCTCCCTCCCTCCGAAATATTGCACGAAGATCCCGCGCTCCCGGTCGTACCCCTCGTTCTCCACACTCTCCCCGATATCCCGGGCAAGGGCGCTCCACTCCTCCAGCGGAGCCTCGCGCCCGAGCTCCCTTGCCAGGGAAACGGCCCTGTCGACCGCGGCCCAGCACATGACCTTCGAGAAGACGAAGTGGCGCGCCTGCCCGCGCATCTCCCAGATGCCGTGGTCTTTCCTGCGCCAGTTGCGGGCGACCGCGCCGACGAGGTGAGTCAGGAAGTCCCAGTAGTCGTCGTCGGGTGAGGCGCCGAGCTGGTGCCAGCGCCAGGCGTGGTCGAGGAGCTCGCCGTACACGTCGAGCTGCAGCTGGCGTGAGGCGACGTTCCCCACCCGCACCGGTGCTGCCCCGTCGTACCCCTCCAGCGTCGCCACCCGGTACTCCTCCAGGTGCCTCTCCCCTCCGACACCGAACATGATCTGCAACTCGTCGACGCTTCCGGCGGTGGAGCGCTCTATGAAACGGCGAAAGGCGTCCGATTCCTCGTGGTAGCCGATCTCGGTGAGGGCGCGGACGGTGAAGACCGAATCACGGATCCAGGAATAGCGGTAGTCCCAGTTGCGCGGCCCCCCCGGCGCTTCCGGGAGGGAGGTCGTCGCGGCCGCCGCTATGGCCCCCGTCGCGCAGTTGGAGAGCCCCTTCAGGACGAGCGCGGAGCGCAGGACGAGGTCGGGAGCGGCGGTAGTCGTCTTCTCCGACTGGCACCACCCCCGCCACCACCGTACCGACTCCTCGAAGCGCCACTCCATTTCCGCGACATCCGGGGGATCGACGGCATCCCCGTCGAGGAGCTCCGGCGGCCGGTGCAGGATGGAGACCCGGCGGCGCTCCCCGGAGGAGAGGGTAACGGTGGCGCCGAGGGCGTGGCGGTCGACCTGCTCCAGCGGGAGGTCGCCGGAGAGAAGGAGCCCGTTGCACCCCCCAAGCGCGATGAAGCTCTCCTTGCGGTATCTCTTGATCCACGGCTGGATACCGCCGTAGTCGAAACGGGGCACGATCGTCACCCGGACGGGGACCTCCCCCTCGACCCCCTCCACGATGCGCAGAAGCTGCTGGTACGACTGCATGACTCGTCCCCCCCCGACGGGGAAGAGGTCGAGAAGCCGGACGCTCCCGCTCTCCGTGGTGAAGACCGTCTCCAGGATGAGGGTGTGCTGCAGGTAGGAGCGTCGAACCCGGTACGGGGCGAGGGGGGCGATCCTGAAGAAGCCGCCGGTCTGCCAGCCGAGGAGACGTCCGAAGCAGGAGGGGGAGTCTACTCGCGGGATGCAGCACCAGTCCACGGAGCCGTCCCTGGAGACGAGGGCGGTGCAGGAACAGTCGGCAATGAAGCCATAGTCGCTGATCGGCGGGTACGGCTCGCCGCTCCGTAAGAGGTGCTCTTCCATGGGGTCACCGTGCGCGGTGGGGGCGATGCAGAAGTGGCTCGCAGCAAGGTACGGGCGCATTTCTAGCCTATCGGAAAAGGTATGCAAGTCAAAAGGGGGGCGCTGCGCGTGCCGTCTCCCCTCCATTGACACTCACCTTTGCTGTCAGTAGTCTTTAGTAAGATCGCGGTTTTGCGGCGCCGCGAGTGGGAGAAGGACCCGCGCCACCATGCCGAAGACCCTCACCATCATGACCTACAACGTCCACAGCAGTATCGGCATGGACGGCAAGGCCTCGCCGCTGCGCATCGCCGAGGTCATCGACGTCCTGAACCCCGACGTGGTGGCGATGCAGGAACTCGACGCCCGGCTCGTGCGCACCGACATGATCGACCAGGCGCATCTCATCGCCCGCACCCTGCAGATGTACTACCACTTCCACCCCTCCCTCCAGGTGGAGGAGGGGGAAGGGGAGTACGGCAACGCCATCCTGAGCCGCTTTCCGGTGCGCCTCGTGAAAGCGGGGCCCCTGCCGGAGGAACCGGTGCACGCCTCCTTTGAACGGCGCGGCGCGCTCTGGACGGAGATCGAGGTGGAGGGGAGCCCGCTGCAGATAGTTACCACCCATTTCGGGCTGAACCGCCGGGAGCGGCTCCTGCAGGCCCAGGCGATCACCGGGGAGGAATGGATCGGGAGCACGGGGTGCACCCCCCCGCTCGTCCTCTGTGGCGACTTCAACGCGGTGCCGGGTTCCGGTGCCTACCGGAGGCTCACGAAAGGGCTGCGCGACGCCCAGCGGGAGCTGCAGTGGCAGATGCCGTTCGGCACCTGGCCGGTGCGCTTCCCGATGCTGCGCATAGACCATCTCTTCATATCCGAGGGGCTCGCCGTCCGTGCCGTGAAGGTCCCCCGTACCCCCCTTACCAGGGTCGCCTCCGACCATCTCCCCCTTCTGGTAACAGTGGAGCTTTTATGAGCATCGTGAAGTCCGGGATCAACTGCAAGGGGGTGTACGAGACGGGAGGAAGCGGCGTCATCATCGACTCCCGCGACTACTACCGCGCCTTCTACCATACCGCGCGCCAGGCCCGCCACTACATCCTTCTGGCCGGGTGGCAGTTCGACTCTGAGGTGGCCCTGCTGCGCGGGGAGGAGGCGGCCCTCGCCGACCGCGACGTCCGCTTCCTGCACTTTCTGGAGGAGCTCTGCGAGAAGTCACCCGATCTGGAGGTGTACATACTCGCCTGGGACTTCAGCGTGATCTTTTCGCTGGAGCGGGAATGGTTTCAGACCCTCATCTTCGACTGGTCCACCATTGACCGGCTGCACTTCCGCTTCGACGGGAAGCATGCGGTAGGGGCTACCCACCACCAGAAGTTCGTGATCGTCGACGGGCAGATCGCCTTCCTCGGCGGAATGGACATCTGCGCCTCCCGCTGGGACGACCGCCTGCACCTGGAGAAGAATCCGCTGAGGGTCGATGCGGACGGGACCGCCTACGGCGGATACCACGATATACAGTCGTACCACACCGGCCCGGTGGTAAAGGAGCTCATCGCCCTGTTCGCGCAGCGCTGGCTCGACTCGGGAGGGGATGCCCTGATCTTCCCGACGGTGACCGCCCCTCTCGACCTCGGGGGGGTGCGCGGCATCCCGATAACGGCCGGCACCGTCGCCGTGAGCCGCACCCAGGCGCTCAACCTGGAACCGCCGCAGCCGGAGATTCACGAGATCCGCCGCCTCTTCATCGACGCCATCCTCTCCGCGCAGCGGCTGATCTACCTGGAAAACCAGTACTTCAGCTCGCAGGCGTGCTACTGGGCGCTCGTGCAGAGGATGACGGCGCCGGAGCGCCCGAAGCTGCAGATCGTCCTCGTCCTGCCGCAGCTTCTTCCCTTCACCGAGGAGCTTTTCCTGGGGGTCCCCCAGATGAGGATGCTGCGCGCGCTGAAGCGGGTGGCACAGCAGCATGGCCACGAGTTCAGGGCGTACTCCTCCGCCTGCGGCAGGAAGGGGGAGCGCAAGATGACCTTCATCCACTCAAAGCTCCTCCTGGTCGACGACCGCTTCCTCACCGTCGGTTCCGCGAATGCCACGAACCGGAGCATGGGACTCGACACGGAGATCAACGTGAGCTGGGAGGCGGAGGAGGGGGAGGGCTCGCCTCTCACCGACTCCCTGCGCACGGTGCGCGCCACTCTCCTCGCGGAGCACGCGGGGCTTCTCGGCGAGGACCGTCTCTTCGAGAAGATCGAGGGGGTGGTCTCCACTCTCGATACCCTTGCCGATGATCCCGACTGCCGGCTGTGCCACTATGCCCCGAACGGAGCTCTGGAGGAGAGCGTCTGGCCCGAGGCGCTCGAGCCGATAGCCCGCTTCGTCGATCCGGAGAAACCTGTCCTGGAGGAGTTCGTGTACGAGAACCTCTCCCGTTACGAGACGAGCTCCCTCCTGAAGGGGGTAGCCATCATCAGCCAGTGGCTCTCCGCGCTGTAAAGACCTGCCCCGTGCGGATCTCCGCACAGCGAAACCTGCATTACAAAAAATTTATGATACCCTTGGCTTGGTGCCGTGCGGTGGGTAGAGCGCTGCACGGCACTGTCGCTGCCTTTACGATGAGTGCGCCGCAAGGCGCGCAGGGTGACCGGAACCGTCCAACAGGGAAGAGAATCATGAGACCGTTACTGCGCTTCTTACTGACTTTCGCAGCGATGGCAACTCTCGCATCCTGCGCCTCCACCCCCATCCCCCAACAAGCACCTGCCCCTCCCCAGTGGTCCTTCGAACGGGAGGCGATCCGCCTGCGACTCGTAGGGGACCAGCAGCTGAACCTCTACCACAAGACGCCGCACGCCCTGGTGACCTGCCTGTACCAGCTGCGCGACCCGAACGCCTTCAACCAGGCGGTCGGGGAGCCGGACGGGATGGCGCGGCTTCTGGAGTGCAGCCGCTTCGACCCGAGCGTCGCCACCGCGAAGCGGCTGGTTATCCAGCCGCGGCAGGAGCTGGAGGAGAGGGTCGATCGCGCGGAGGGGGCCCGCTATCTCGGCTATGTCGCGGGGTACTTTGCTGCGCCGGTGGAAAACTCCGTCTACCTCGTGGAGGTCCCGGTGATACAGCACGATACGGGGCAAAAGGGGGAGAAGGCGCTGAAGCCCGCCCCGGTGACGCTCGACCTGCGCCTCGGCCCGGACCGCGTCGTGGCGGAGGAAGAGACGCACTGACGCCGGAGAGCGAAAGGTGTGGCTGCAGGATGTCCTGCAGCAGCAGTTCAACCACGTTCCTCGCAACAAGATCTGGCACGAACCGGGACGCCCCCCCCCGAGCGACCGCAGACCAGCGGGGTCGTCCCAGCAAGTCGCAGAGCCTCCTGACAGAAGTCAAACCGGGAGCGGCCCGCCCGCTTCCGGCAACGACAAGGCTCGTCACTCCTCTTCCCCTGCAGGGAATCGGGAGTGCAGCCCCCTCGCAAACTCCGACTGAAACGAAGCAGACACAAGGATGACCACACGGGGAAAGCCATGCATCTTACCGATTGCTTTGCACCGCTCATCTCGTATCTGGTCCACTTTCAGCGCAACGCCAAGGAGAGCCTCCTGAGGGCGGATCAGCTCCGGGCGGAGATCGACCATCTGCTGGAACAGGGGGAAGCGCTCGCAGAGCGGGAAGGGGTGAAGGAAGGGTATCTCGCCGCCCGCTTCGCCGTCTGCGCATGGGGTGACGAGATCATCCTGAACTCCGCCTGGGTCGAGCGGCACGAGTGGCCGAAGGAAGATCTGCAGCGTCACTACTACGGTAGAAGCGATGACGGGGAGGAGTTCTTCGAGCGGCTGAAGGATCTCTCCCTCCTCGAGCAGGATGTGCGGGAAGTCTACTACCTTTGCCTATCCCTCGGCTTTACCGGCCGCTACTGCGGGCCCGGCGCGGAGGAGGCGCTCACCAAGCTGCGCTCGGCCGAGCTGAAGGTGCTGACCGGCAGCTCCTCCTCGGGGCCCGCCGACGAGCGCGACCTCTTCCCGGGGGGATACCCACAGGACCTGCCGGCGGACGGGAAGGACGCAGGGAGGTCCTTCCTGCGCGCCCTCCCTCCTTTCCCGGTCCTGGCGATCCCTCTCCTCTTCTTCGTTGTCCTCTTCGTGGTCTTTCGGGTGGCACTCGGGGGGATGACGGAGACTCTTCTGAAGAGAGTGCCCTTTTGACAAAGAGGGTGCAGCAGCTGCGGCGGTAGCGTATGGCCGCCTCCTTAGAAGGAGGGTTCCATGAATGAGCGTACCAGGCATCTTTTGGAGATAGCGGTGCTCCTCCTCTTGCTGGCCGCGGCGCCGCTGGTGGCGCGGTGGATCTCCGTCCCCCCCTGGGTGGCGCTTTGCCTGCTCGTCTTTCTGGCGGGGATTTGCGTCGCCCTCTTCTTCCTGCGCAGCATAATGGGACGGCGCTGCGAGGCAAAGCTCGTGCACAAGGAGCTGGAAGAGGAGAGCGAGCTGCCGCAGGAGCCTCCCCCACCAGAGGAGACGGCGCTGGAGGCGTTGCAGGAGAAGTGGCGCGTGGCGCTGGAGAAGCTTCAGGCGTCCCACCTGAAGAAGATGGGGGACCCGGTGCACGCGCTGCCGTGGTACCTGGCGCTCGGCGCCGGCGGCTCCGGGAAGAGCAGCATGCTGCACAGCTCCAGACTCTGCTCCCCCTTTTTTTCCCCCTCCGAAGAACTCCCCCCTCCGACCCGCAACTGTGACTTCTGGTTCTTCGAGAAGTCGGTCTTCATCGACACCGCCGGCCGCTACTCCTTTCCGGTGGACGAGAAGGAGGACCGGGAGGAGTGGGAGCATTTCCTCACCCTGCTGGCCAAACACCGGCGCAAGGAGCCTTTGAACGGTGTCGTCATCACCGTGGCGGCGGACCGCCTTCTCTCCCTCGACCCGGACGGAAGCAGGGGGGAGGCGCGGGTCCTGCGCCAGCGCGTCGACGAGCTGATGCGCATATTCAAGGTCAAGTTCCCGGTGTACGTCCTGGTGACGAAGTGCGACCTCATCGAGGGGATGGAGCGCTTCAGCGCCCTTCTCCCCGAGAGGACGGCGTCGAGCCCCATGGGGCGGCTGAACGAGAGGATCTCGGAGAACGCGGAGAGCTTCACCGCAGGTACGATCGCCGCCGTGCAGGAGAGGCTGCGGTTTTACCGGCTGCAGCTTTTGAACGACCCGGCGGCACGCCGGGAGGCCGAGTCCCTCGCGCTCTTCCCGGAGGAGTTCGCCCTCCTGAAGGAGCCGCTCACCATCTTCATGACCTCCCTTTTCAAGGAGAACCCGTACCAGGAGCCCCCGGTGCTGCGCGGCCTCTTCTTCGGCAGCGCGTTGCAGAAGGGGTACCCCCTTTCCCTTCTCTCCGGCACCATGCACCCCGCCTCGGAACAGCGCCAGCTTCCGGGGACAGACCGCGGGTTCTTCCTGCAGGAGCTCTTCGCCACCGTCATGCCGAGGGACCGCTCACTTCTCTCCCCCACGAGACAAGGGATCCGGTGGAGGGCGATGACCGCGGACCTCGCCTTCATGTCCTGGGCGCTCGTCATGATCGCCCTGTCCGGCCTGCTCGGCTTCTCCTTCATAAAGAACCTCCGCACCATACGCGTCGCCTCGGCCCAGCTCGCCCCCCCCGTGGCGGCGGGGAGCGATCTGGAAGTGCTGGAGCGGTATCGCGCGGCGATCGCCACGGTGGAGGGGCAAAACAGGGGGTGGATGACTCCGCGGCTCGGGCTCACCGGGAGCATCGAGGTGGAGCGTGGACTTAAGGAGAAATTCTGCCGCCGCTTCAGGAAGACGGTACTCTCCCCCCTCGACAAGGATCTGGAGCAGAACGTCGCCCTCCTGCACTCGTACTCACCCGATGCTACCTATTGCCAGTACGCCATGCACCTGGTGCGTCGGCTGAACATCCTCAGGGCCCGCATCGGCGGGGCGCAATTGGCGGAACTGCAGAAAAAGCCGCTTCCGGCGGCGCCGCTCCCGGTCGGCGTCACGGAGAGGGGGGGACAGGAGCCGGGGAGGAAATTCGGCCAGCTCTACCTCTCCTATCTTGCCTGGAGCAAAGATGGCGATGCCCTGAAGGCCGAAGCGCAGAGTCTCCAGGCCCGCCTGAGGTATGTGCTGGCGATGAAGGAAGGGAACCTGCGCTGGCTCTGCCACTGGGTAGAGCACAACGAAGGGCTCACCCCCCTGACCCTCGCCCCCTTCTGGGGAGGGGTGCCTTCCGGGGCAGACGAGCCGGTCATCTACCCCACGTACACCCGGAAGGGGATGGCGCGGCTGAGCGCTCTGGTCGGCGAGGTGGAGGGGGCCAGCGGCGGGAAGGGGAGGTATGCCGCTGCCAGGGCGGACCTGGAGAACTGGCAGCGTAATGCGGCGTTCGTTGCATGGCAGACCTTCGCACAGGACTTCTCCCGCGGCGTAAAGCGGCTGCGCGGCAATAATGAATGGCAGCGGGTCGCCTCGGTGATCGGTACGGAGCAGGGGCCGTATCTTGCCCTCATGAACCGGCTCACCTGGGAACTGGAGCCGCTTTCTCACGGCACCGGGGTGCCGGTATGGTTGCGCCAGCTCTACCTCCTGCAGGGGGCTCGGACGCAGCGCGCGGCCCCGTATGACGGAATCATGGCAAAGGCGGCGGACACCGGGGCGCCGACCTCCGGCGGGATAAAGCAGAAGCTTTCCCGCGGGGGTGGAGGAGTCGGTGCCGATCCCCTGCAGGAAACAGCGGCAGCGTGGCGGGAATACCTCTCCGCGCTCGGGGCGATTGCTCCCGCGGCCGCCTCCCGCGGGCAGTCTTTCCAGCTCGCGGCGCAGACCTTCACCGACGACCCTGCTACCGGGAGGAGCCCGTTCTTTGCGGCGTATCACTCCCTGAACCGGATACGCCTCGGCGTCGGGGCGGACAGCCCAATGGCGGAGGTCCCGGCACGCCTGGTGGCGGGGCCGATGGAGTTTCTCTGGTACTACATCAGGAAGGAAGCGGCAGCGAAGCTGCAGGAGGAGTGGGAAGAAGAGGTGGTGCCGGGGGGCGTTGAGCTTCCGACTCCGCAGGCAACGCAGGTTCTCCTCGGGCCGGACGGCCTCGCCTGGAAATTCGCCAAGGGACCCGCGGCCCCCTTCCTGGTGCGCACCGACGGGGGGTTCAAACCGAAAGAGGTGCTCGGTGCGACCCTCCCTCTCGACGGCGCCTTCTTCTCCTTCATGTCCCGCGGCACTAACGTCGTCGCCAGTGCACTCTCCCGGCAGGCGAGCTACACGGTGGGGATAAAGGCGCTTCCGAGCGAGGCGAACCAGGATGCCACGAGCCATCCTCACGCCACCCGTCTCGACCTGCTGTGCGCCGGAAATACCCAGAGTCTCGTGAACCTCAACTACCCCACCGGGAAGACCTTCTACTGGGCGCCGGAAAACTGTTCCGACGTCGTCTTGAAGGTCGAGGTGGGAGACCTGGTCCTCACCAAGCGCTACGGGGGGCCGCGCGGGTTCCCCGCTTTCCTGAACGATTTCCGGGGAGGGAGCCGCACCTTTGCCACCTCCGAGTTTCCCGCCGAAGCGGGCGCCCTGCAAAAACTGGGCATAAAGCATGTGAGGGTCAATTACACCTTCACCGGGAGCGCCCCCGTTCTAAGACAGAGTGCCGCAGCCCAGGCACATGTACCCCGCTCCATAGGCAAATCGTACTAGCCCCCGAGAGCAGTCGCCACATACAGTACAGCCCCCCCCTTCCTCCGGCAGAAGGGAAGGGGGGGGCGTTCAGGTACTATCTTTTCCGGCGGAAGATCCTCTCGTCGATCTAGCCGTCGGCACGCTGGAATTGTGGAGGCGCAAGAGATGGAGATCGCCAAACTGCTCGACCCCATCGCGGGGGAGAGCGCGGCCGGCACGGAGGTGCGCAACGATCCGCTTTTCGAGGCGTTGCAGTCGGAGGTGGAGAAGCTGACGTGCCCCTCCTATGCGGGGATCGTCGACTGGGAAGGGGTGGTGGAGCTTGCATCCGAGATCCTCGCGAAGAAGTCGAAGGACCTGGTGGTCACCAGCTACCTCGCCGTTGCACTCCTCCATACCCGCACCACAGAAGGTGTTCTTCCGGCGCTGCGCCTTTACTACGGCATGCTCGACAACTTTTGGGACGATCTGTACCCGGTGCGGGCAAAGGCGCGGGGGAGAATGCTGTCGGTGGAGTGGTGGCTGGAAAAGACGCTGAAGGCGCTGCAGGGGGGGAAGGTGTCGCTCCCCGCGGGGGAGGAAACGGTCGCCCTCGAGCTGCTGGACAAAATCGAGGCCCTCTTGGTGGAGCGCCTCCCCGGCGCCCCCTCTCTGGAGCCGCTGCGGCGCTATTTCCTGGAGGTCGGAGGGGGCGCGGCCGACAAGGTGGTGCCGGTGGTGCCGGTTGCCTCGGACGTCCGCTCCCCCGAGACACTCGTGCCGGTCCCGCCGCCGGTGGAAAAAACTGAGCTCCCGGCAGTCGGGGGGGAAGATCTCGAGAAGACGCTCGGCGCTCTGATGCGCTGCGCCCTCCTCCTGCGCCGGGGCGAGCCGTGCAACCCGCTCGGCTACCGCCTCCTCCGGAATGCTCTCTGGAGCACCGTGTCGGCATTGCCACCGTCGCTGGAAGGGCGCACCCGTATCGCTGCACCGGATCATCAGCTTGCGGCAACGCTCAGGGAACTGCGGCAGAAGCGCTGCGCCAAGCATCTGCTGGAGGTATCGGAGGAGCGCCTTGCACGGTTCGCGCTCTGGCTCGACCTGAACCGCCTGAGCTTCGAGGCGCTCGGGCACCTCGGTGGCTCCTACCTTTCCGCCCAGGAAGCGGTCGTGCATGAAACCTGTCATCTGCTCCTGCGTCTGCCCGGTCTGGTGGAGCTCTCTTTCTGCGACGGCACCCCTTTTGCCGACGCAGAGACCCGCCGCTGGCTCCGGCAGACCCTCCCGGCGTCAACGCCGCCCTCGCCGCAGGTCGTCCCTTCACAGGAGGTTGCCGAGGGGGATGTGGTCGCGCTCCCCGGCGCGGTCGAGGAGGCGCAGCTCCTGGCTCGCGAGGGGCAGCTCACCGAAGCGGTGCACCTGCTGCACGAAAAGGTACAGGGCTGCCGTTCCGGCCGGGAGAGGCTCGTGTGGCGCCTTTCCCTCCTTGATTTTCTGCTCGGTGTCGGCTGCACCGATATCGCCCTTCCACAGTCGGAGGTGGTGATGAGCGCGCTCGACCGGCACGCGCTGGAGAAGTACGAACCCGGCCTGGCGCTGAGCGGGCTGAAGCTCGCCTACCTGGCACTGCAGGCACAGAAGGAGCCGGCGCAGCAGGAGAGGGCGCAGGGTATCCTCCGGCGGATCGGTCGCCTCGATCCTGCCGAGATGCTGCGGCTGGAAAAGGTGGCAGAGATCCCGAGGGAGTAGGGGGAGGGCGCGGCTGCACATTTAAACGAAGGGACATGCCGGACGTTGTTGCGGTGGGAAAGTCGTCCGGTACTCTTGAAGTGCACAATTACAGGTGGCGCAACCTGAAGGAGAGATGACATGACCGAATATAACATGACGGAAGGGTGTGAGGAGCACAAGTACAGGCACGATGCGCACTCATGCGTGTGGTGTGAGCTGCACGGGCTGAGGAAGGAGATCAGTGAACTGAAGCTCGAGATGAGCGAGCTGAAGAGGCAGGCTAAGGGGGAGCCGCTGGTTCGGACTCAGCTGTGGGGGGCGGGGAGTCACGACCGTGCCTGATGCGAACAGGAGGCGGCTGCCCGAGATAAAAAGAAAGCTGGGAATCTCCCGCGAGATCCCAGCTCTTTTTATTTCCGGGCGGCATTTCCCCTTCTGTGAGATCCGCCAGGCCGGTTACTGTTGCGGCAGGTTTCTTACCAGTTCCTTGTACTTGCTCCACTCCGTCGCGGTCCAGACCTCGGTGGTGGCCTGGCCGAAGGTGCGCACAATCGTGGAAACTTCCATCGCGGTCTCCAGGTCGGGCGCGTTAAAGATGTCGAGGTAATCGTACGGCCCCAACAGCGCGAAGTTGTGCACCCACTCCACTTTCGGGCACTTGCTGCGGATCTGTTCGGCCGCCTTCTTCTCCAGTTGTTCCAGCGAAGCCGGTGACCGAAGGGCCTCCGGTGCGAGCCGGGTAAGCATGATAAACATCATGGCACTCTCCTCCTTCCGTTAATCCTTCTGCTCCTCTTTCAATTTTATCGCAGCACGGGGGGAGGGGGATTCGGCGGGGGAAGATAGCTTCGCTGTTGAAAAAGGGGAGGGATTGGCTAACATTGAGGGCGGTTAACGGTTGTCTCACCGACTGCGCAGGCGACCGATCCAGGTCGGAAGCCGCCGGCTTTACCCCGGGAGGTGCCATGAACAGTCCTGGCGAGCACATACTATGGCAGGAACGGCGTGTGAAAAAGTGGGATTACCTGGACCGCAACGGCCACTGCTCCCTGGTCCTGTGGTTCACCGGGCTCCCCGCTTCGGGAAAATCGACTCTGGCCTGCCGGGTCGAGGAGGCGCTCTTCGCCAAGGGGTGGTACACCTACCTGCTGGACGGCGACAACGTGCGCCACGGGCTCAACTCCGACCTCGGTACCTCGATCACGGACCGGCGTGAGGATGTCCGCAGGGCAGGGGAGACGGCGCGCCTTTTCGTCGACGCCGGCGTCGTCGTTCTCACCGCCTTTGCTTCACCTTTCCAGGAGGAGCGGGACAGGGTGCGCGCCCTCTTCGCGGCGGGGGAGTTCGTGGAGATATACCTCAAGTGCGATCAGCCCCTCTGCGAGGCGCGGGACCCGAAAGGTCTGTACCGGAAGGCGCGGGCGGGACTCCTCCCTGGATTTACCGGGGTCGATCTTCCCTATGAAGAACCGAGGAACCCCGAGCTCACCATAGACACCGGCTCCTTGGACATCCCCAACTGCGTCAGCCGGATCCTCGAGTACACCACCACCCTGGAGACGCTGCGCCAGGAGAGGCACCACTCCCAGAGACAGCTGAGGGTCGAAAGGAGGGTGCGCCCCCGCGTCGACGAGCAGAGGCAGCAACCGCTCGACGAATCCTCTTTTCCCTACTGCTCCTTCAGCCTGTAGTTCGCCCGAACGCGCAGGTCGGCGGCCGGTCCTGCCGGAATGAAAAAAGGGAGCTGCCGATGCAGCTCCCTTTTTTCGTCACCGATTTTGCCGGTCGCCTTACTTGAAGGCCACCATGGTGGCGGTCTGGTTGATATGCCCGATGAACTGCTCCCCGTAGGTGCTGAAGCCGATGGTGGGGATGTCGCTGAAGAGTTCGCCGTAGGCGCCGGTCAGCCCCTTTTGCCCGAGCTCCAGGGTGCGCAGGATGCAGTTGAAGTTGATGATGCCGGAGATGGAGCCGAGTTCCGCCTTCGCGTTTTCGAGGGCGCTCTTTGTGTCGGCGATGATGTCGGTGGATTCCAGAAGGCTCAGTTCCATACCTTCCTTCACGCCGCAGTAGAAGATCATGCCGCCGTCCTTCGGGTTGATCTGCTGCGGGCTGCGCACGAACGGCTCCCCCTCGAAGACAAGCCCGACCGGGTTGTGCATGAAACGGTTCGGCGCTTCCTCAACGGAGGTCCCCACCGCTTCGGCGTACGCCTCGGCTGCCGGCTTCCCGTTGAACTCCAGCACTTCACGCGCCTCTTCTATCGCCTTCGTCACGACCAGCTTCTGCGGAAGCGGATTAAAGCTCTGGGTCTTGATGAAGGTGAACTCGCCGGTCGGCTCCAGCACCGCGAGGAGCGCGGCGTGCTTGTAAGCCTTTCCGTTGGCGTAGACATAGGTGGCGGCGAACTTCAGGTCGTCTCCGGCGGAGCCGCCGATAAACCCGATGTTGGTGAGGTCGCCGATGCGATCGATGATGCGCTCCTCGGCGCCGCTCAGGCCGTCCACCAGAATGAGGCCGAGATGGCTCTTCGGGTCAAGAGCGGACATCGGCGTACCGAAGAACTCTGCAAAGGAGGCGAAAGCCTTGTCAACCGCATCGTCGGCATTAACGTCTTCCACCACCGCTACTTTCACCTGCTTCAGGGAGTCGTTGCTGAAAGCCATGGCGACGACGGAATTCTTCAGCATCTTCCCGCTCACGAGTTCGCCGGCCGTGGTGCAGCCGAAGGTGGAGGCTCCGGGGAATGCCTCCTGCATCTTTGCCGCGATGCCGTCGGCATCAAAGGTCGAGGAGGCGAAGAAGACCACCATGTGCGTATCGAAGCCGGACAGCTGGGACTGAAGGTCTAGTACTACGTCTTGCAGATCGATTTTTTCCGAGGCAACAGTCTTGATATTCATACAATCCTCTCTCCTTAAGTTTATTTGAGCTCTCTGATCAAGGCTTCCAGCTTTCCGATAATGACGGGATCATCTTCAGATTGCGCGGTGAATTTGGCCGGATCAATCCCCTTAAGGAGCAGTTTCGTCTTGATCACCCCCACCAGCATTGCATTGTCCTTGGCCCTTTGGTTAATCACTGTGTCGATCATTTGCTTGATTTTGCCGGCCATTCCTATTCTCCTTACTGTGTCAATAGTGTGCGCACCGCAGTATGCCAAGCGACTACCTTTGGTGCCTCCGATACGTCAACTTCTTCCCCTGTATTCGGTGTCAGGTCCCTCTTTCTCCTGTCGATGAAGCTCCAGTCTTCCATCCCTGTAACTTTTCGCCGGACCCTTCAATAGTAGCGGCAGTTTTACTAGAAGTATCGGAGGATGCAGAACAATGTTTAGCGCTTTCTACTGTCATTGAAATTATAAATTAGCAATAAATGTGGCAGAGCAATTCTGATTGAGGACCGGCAACGAGCTGGAAACAGTAGGGTGTTCTCAAAGTGTAGAATAATTCTAATGCAACAGCATCACTAATGGCTATTTAATTTTATTATATTAGAGAAAAAGAATCTACGGCTGTTTTATGAGTGGCGGGAGGCAGGGAAGGGGGGGAGTCCCCTCCCGCGAGCGCCGCACGTGGCGCGGCGTCCGCAGGGAGGGGAGAGGTGGTTCACGGTACGGCGCAGTCCGACTTGTCACCCTGGATCTTCGCCACGGCATGCGGCACCGCCGCCCACACCGCGTCGAGGTTCTCGATGGCCCCCTTCGGGCTGCCGGGGAGGTTGATGATGAGGGTGTTGCCGCGGATCCCGGCGACGGCGCGGGAGATCATGGCGTGCGGCGTCTTCTGGAGGCTTTTCGCCCGCATGACCTCGCCGAAGCCGGGGATGACACGGTCAAGGACTTCCACGGTGGCGTCGGGGGTCACGTCCCTTGGGGAGACCCCGGTACCGCCGGTGGTGAGGATGATGTCGGCGACGTCGCCGTCTGCCCACTCCTTCAGGGTGCGGGAGATCAGCGCTGCCTCGTCGGGTATGACCGCGCTGCGAACCGTCGTCACTCCGCGCTCCTCGAGGTACTTCTCCAGCGCCGGGCCGCTGCTGTCCACGCGCTCGCCGCGGGATCCCTTGTCGCTCAAGGTCAGTATCGCTCCCCTCATCGTTACCCCTCCCTGCGGTAGGTGCCGCTTTTTCCCCCTTCCTTGTAGAGGAGGGCGATCTCTCCGATCCGTATCGACTTGTCGGTACCCTTGCACATGTCGTACACGGTGAGTGCCGCCACCGATGCTGCGGTCATCGCCTCCATCTCCACGCCGGTGCGCTCGAAGGCGCGGACCGTCGCCTGGATGCGCACGATCCCGGTCGCGCTCTCGGTCTCGAACTCGATCCCGCTGTAGTGGATCGCCAGGGGGTGGGAGAGGGGGATGAGGTCGGGGGTCTTTTTCGAGGCGGCGATGCCGGCAAGGCGCGCCACTCCGAGGACGTCACCCTTTGTCATGACGCCGGCGACGATCGCCTCCAGCGTTTCCGGCTTCAGGTGCACGGTGGCGGTGGCGATTGCGGTGCGCATGGTGGGGGTCTTTGCGGAAACGTCCACCATGATGGCGCGTCCCTGTTCGTCGAAATGGTTGAAAGACATGTGCTGCTCCTTTTTCTGTGCTGGTTGGTGCGAAAACGGTCCCTTCCGTTGCGGGAAAGGGATGTGCTGGCGCAGGATGTTACCCTTCGGTGAGGTCGACGTCCCTCAGCATGAGGAGCTCGACGGCGCTTCCGGCCGGTACCAGGGATGCCTCGAGCGGCAGGACCGCGAGAGCGTCCGCCGACACCATGGTGGGGAGGGCCGCGGTGTGCTGGCTTCCCGAGCTGTAGGCGCGATAGGTGCCGTCTTCCCGCTCCACCCGTACCCGGACGAAGTTCAGTTTCCCCGGCGCCTTGCGGATTTCCTCGGCAAGGACCCCCTTCACGAAGGTTCTCACCACCTTCTTCTCACCCATCATCTTGCGCAGCGCAGGCTTTACGAAGAGCTCGAAGGTCACCATGGTGGAAACCGGATTCCCCGGGAGGGAGAAGACCGGGAGACCGTTTATGCTGGCAAAGGCGGTGGGCCCTCCCGGCTTTATGGCGACCTTCCAGAACCCTTCGGTCGCGCCGAGCTCGGAGAGGATCTCTCGCACGAGATCGCGGTCCCCCGCGGAGACGCCGGCGGAGGTGATCAGTGCGTCGCAACGCACCCCCTCCAGCATCTTTTCCCGCAGGCTCTCGCGCTCGTCCGCCGCGATCCCGAGGATCACGGGGATGGCGCCGCACTCGCGGACCGCAGCGGCAAGGGAAAGGGCGTTGGAGTTTATGATCCTTCCGGGGCCGGGGGTCTTGCCGAGTTCGATCAGTTCGTCGCCGGTGGAGAGGATAGCCACCCGCGCCCTTTTGTAGACCGGTACCAGCGCCTTCCCGATGGAGGCGAGGAGGCTCACCTGGGGAGGGGCGATAATGGTCCCGGCATGAAGGGCCACCCCCCCCGCCCTCAGATCCTGCCCCTGAAACCGGATGTGCTGCTTTGCGCGGACAGGAGCCTTCAGCGTCACCCTCTCCCCTTCCTGGGTCGTCTCCTCGATCGGGACGATCGCGTCGCATCCGGGAGGGGTAGGGGCGCCAGTCATGATCCTGATCGCGCACCCCGGCTCGACTGCCGTTGTGGGGACGGCGCCGGCGGGGATGTAGCCGGTGACCCGAAGGGTGGCGGGAAGGGGGGTGCAGTCGGCGGCGCGTACAGCGAAGCCGTCCATGGCGGAATAGTCGCAAAGGGGGATGTCCCACGGCGTGTGCACGTCTTGGGAGAGGACTCTTCCATGCGCTTCAAGGAGCG
Organism: Geomonas sp. RF6; assembly: GCF_021044625.1. Lineage (NCBI taxonomy): Bacteria > Pseudomonadati > Thermodesulfobacteriota > Desulfuromonadia > Geobacterales > Geobacteraceae > Geomonas > Geomonas sp. RF6. Next base: position 3,474,638 of record NZ_CP087999.1, read on the forward strand.
CTACCTTTTCCTCTCCCAGGACCTTCGTCTGCCCGAGAATGATGCCGCGTGCTTCTTCAAAGGAAGGCATAAAGAAAGACCTCGTGTGTATCTTGGGGAGGGACAAAAAAAACGGGAGGGCGTCAGAAGCTCTCGCTCAAGCCGCCATCCCGTCTTTTGAAACTGTACTCTTCTATTCAGCGGTGGTCGGATCGATGATCGTCTTTACTTCTTCGACGCTGTTGGCCGGGAAGCCGCCCTGCTTCGCATGCTCCAGTACCATCTCCTTGTTCGGCGCGATGTACACACAGTAGATCTTGTTGTCGGTGACATAGCTGTGTACCCACTGGATCTGCGGCCCGAGGCCGGAAAGGACGCTGCAGGACTTCTGGGAAATGGCCTGGAGGTCGTTAGCGGGGATCTGTCCTGCGCCGGGAATTTCGCGTTCGATGACGTATTTTGGCATGGTAGGCTCCTTTAGGCAATATTGTTTACACGGTACTTTTAATGGATCTCGGTAATGAAGCTGCAACCGGGAAGATGTCTCTCATCTTTCCTTGCCGCCGCCGGTACTTGTGGGGTTCCCTCTCATCGATCCCCTGCCGGGGGTGTTCCGGGGACTCTTTGCGGCACAGCGGACAAAAAAAGGGCCACGGCTCGCGTTGCAGCTGTCGAGCCCTGGCCCACTCTCGCCAGGACAGCAACTCCTTTCTACAAACCTACTTGGCGGTGGACTCAACGCGGTCGAGCTGATCCTGCGCTTCCTGCAGTTTCATTTCGAGTTTTTTGAGTTCTTCCGGGGAGTACTTCCGGTCCCCCTTCTTGATCTCCATGTTGAGTTTCTTGATTTTCTTCTCCAGAGTCTGGACACGGCTGACGCAGTTCTTAGAGGCGAGATCGCAAATTACTTTCTCCTGATTCGGGTCCGCAGCGAGAGCCGGCACCGTTGCTGACACAAGCAGCGCAACAAGTGCTATCATTGTGCTTCTCTTCATGGTGAGCCTCCTTAGGTTCGAGTAGATGCACCTCTCATAAGTGTACAGCCTGAGGCTCCTGTCTGGCAAGCCAGACAGGAGCCTCTTTTTGCGGATGGCTTACCAGTAAATGAAGGTACCGAGCGCGCCGATGTTGGCGTTCTGGGTCTCGCCGTTGTACCAACGGTCCTGCGCCCAGGTGTACTCGGCGATCAGCTGCACGAACTTCGCGACGTTGTAGGTCACGCTCGCCGTTGCGGACTGCTGCTTCATGATGTTCAGGTCGCTGTCGTTGACGGTCTTGTATGCACGGGACTGGCCGTAGTTGGCGCCGAGTTTCACGACCGGGGTGACCATGAAGGTAGCCTGGCCGAGGAAGCCGAAGTTCTGGCGCTCTTTGCCGGTGGCGTCGAGGGCGCCGAAGTCGGAGATGCCGAGCATGCCGAGGCCTTTGCCGCCGTAGGTCGATGCGAGGAGGTCCAGCGGCCCCATGCCGACTTCCACGCCGCCTGCGCCGCCGATGGAGCGGGCACGCTTGCCGCTTCTGTCCACGCCGGAGAGGACGGTGTCGGCGCCGAATTTCGCCTCGTTGTACAGACCGGAAACCCATGCCTGGACCTTCCCTGCGGGGAAGGTGGTGGCGTAGGAGAGTTCAGCCTCAACGCGCGGCACGTCGGTAATGGTGGCAGCCCCGACGGAGTGCGGATCGCCGACTGCGATGGCGAACTTCAGACCTGCCATGTCCGGAGTGGTGTAGCGGATCTGGGCGTCGAAGTTGGGGTAGAGGTAGCCGTAGCCGATGTGACCCATGGTGGGGCCGTTCGGAACGGGGCCGACGACGCCGACGCTGAACAGGGTCATGTCGGTGAGGATGTTTTTCGCCTGGTACAGGTTGATCGCGCGACCTGCGAGAACCTGACCGAAGGCACCGGTGGCGGTCATGTTGATTTCACGGAAGTCGATGTTGGGGGAGAGGTCGGTACGGCCCGTTCCCTCGTTCTGGATCTGCGGGTAAATGCCGAGGCGGATGGCGTAATCCACACCGTTGGTGGTCGGGGCGTTAATGTTGAAGCCGATCCCTACCGGGAGGAGACCGGTCCTTACCCTGAAGTTACGCTCGTGGTCGCCGCTGCCGCCGATACCGAGCTCGCCGTCGATGACCCCGGCAGGCCTGCCCTGGGCGGACTCGTAGGTCGCGAATACGTTGAGGAAGCCGTCGGTGGAGAACTTCCAGCCGTTAGCACCGCCTACATCGAAAGCATGAGCGGACGGTACTGCGGTTGCTGCCAGTAACAGTGCCGCTGCCAGTGTGGATACTCTTTTCTTTTGCATACTTTTCCCCCTTGATCATTGAATGGTACTGCTAAGCAAATTGACGTGTTGGTGGTGCTTTAAGCGAGTTCCTTTCCGTGTTCCTCCTTTCCGGCCCCACGGGGGCCCTGTAATAGTTGCCTCTCACCCTTACTCCCTCTCCAGGCAAAAAAAATGGCCAGTATTCCCGAGGGGAATCCGGCCCTGGCAAATTAATGAATTTTCATGCTGAAAGTGGCGGCACTCCCCCTGTCGGTGAGAAAGTCCGAGGGAAGGGGAGAAACTCCTCATCCCGCGGCTCTTCCAGGTGCGGCGGCGGGGGAGGAGACGGTCTCCTGCACATCCTCGTACGATATCTCATGGATCTCCATCTCCAGAAGGTCTATGGAGAGCTTTCTCCTGCGCAAAAGCTCTCCCTTCCCCAGAAGGATTTTGCATGCCTCGGCAACCTCCAGGCTCGCCACGACGGCTGGGGTGAAGGAGGGATTGCCGAGCTCCTTTTCGATACCTTTCCCTGCGCTCCAGTTGCGATAGATCTGCTGCACGGTGCGATCTCCCGGGAGCTGGGTCGCCACCTGCCCGTACCAGCCGCCGATCGCTCCGTACACCATGGGGATGGCGAGCTCCGCGCAGCTTTCCGCGAGCTCGAGCCTCACCGCTATGCTGTCCAGTGCGTCGACGACGACGTCGCAGCCGCGCAGGATCTCCTCTCCGTTCCCTGCACAGTACGCCTTGTAGTGGGGGGTGACCGTGACTGCGGGATTTATCTCCGCCACCCGGCGGTACGCCATCTCCACCTTCGGCTTGCCGAGTGACTTCGGGGAAGAGAGGAGCTGGCGGTTCAGGTTGTGCTCCTCGAAGATGTCGGGATCGACAGCGACGATCTGGCCGACGCCTAAACGCGCCAGTTCCTCTATCACATACCCGCCGAGCCCGCCGCAGCCGATCACCGCGGCGCGGCTGGCGAAAAGGCGCGCCTGCCCCGCCGCATCGATCATCTTCCGGTTGCGCTGGTAGCGCGCCGGGAAGAGGCCGTTTGACAGGGCAGCTTCTTCCACCGCGGCATGGCTGAGGCCAAAGCGCACGGCAGCGCTGTCCTGGACGGACCAGGGGAGGAGGCCGTCTGCGGCGCCCTCCTTCAGGTATGCGAGGAGATTCTCCATCTACCCTCCACCGACGAGCGGGAACATCGACAGGGTGTCCCCTTCCTGCAACGCGTCATCGAGGGAGACGTGGCGGCCGTTTACCAGCACGATCCCCATCTCTTCCTCGGTGATCCCCACTTCCTCCATCACGGAACGGCCGGTCGTGCCGCACGGGTACTCCCGGTCGGCGACCTTGAACCTGTTATCCCTGAAGGAGGCGAAAAGCTTTACGGTAATCTTCATGACCAAACCTTGATGTTGGTGTGTAGCTTCGATGCTAGCTGCCCGATTTTTCGAAAGGCCCGGTGTGGCTTGCGCCACACCGGGAAGTACTGCATTAGCTTTCTCAAGTCAACAACTTTTTAGAAGTTCCAGAACTCGTCGATCTCTGCGTCGGAGAAGTCCCACAGCGCGTTGTGCGGTGCGACCGGCTCGTACTTGAAGAACTCGGGGAGCCTGTCGTGGGCGTTTGTGAACCCTGCCGCCACGTTGAAGGCGCGCTCGGTCTTCAGGACGTACTTGCCGAGGGCTACGACGTCGTCGCCGGTCAGGTTGATGCCGTAGCGGGCGTTGATCATGTCGATGAGGGCCGGGAGGCACTCGGCGATGTCCAGCGCCGGGAAGGCGACGAAGATGCACATGCCGGTGGAGTCAACCGCGGCGGTAGCGATCTGCAGGTTGCGGGAGAGCTCGACCTGGCCGTCTTTCTTCAGCGGATCGACGTGGCCGCCGACGTTCAGGATGTTCGTGGCGATGGTGTAGCCGGAGGTGTGGTCGGCGCCCATGGTGGAGGTAGCGTAGGTGATGCCGATACCTTTGACGGAACGCGGGTCGTATGCCGGAATCCCCTGGTTTTTGACGACCGGGGTGCGGACAACGCCGTAGGTGCGGCCGACGGAGCCGGCGCCGTTGCCGAGGATGCGCCCGAGGGCGGTCCCTTTCGCCACCTCTTCACGCAGCAGGCGAAGAACGCCTTTGCCGTCGCCGAAGGGGATGATACCTGCTTCCATCGCCACGCCGAACATGACGGCGCCCTCGATGGAGTCGATCCCCACGTCGTCCATGGCGTTGTCTGCCTTGGCGATGTCGTCGAGGTCGGAGATCATGCAGTCGGCGCCCAGGCCCCAGATCGTCTCGTACTCGAAGCCGGAGGTGATGTATTTACCCTGCTCGTCAACGTACTCCTGGGAGCACTGGATGATGCACCCTGCGTGGCAGCCGTGCTTGTGCTTGCCGCCGCGCTTCACGATCGTGTCGTACATCGTCTCGCCGGAGATGTTGTCGTGGTGTGCGCACTGACCCTGGGTGAAGTTGCGGGTCGGGAGGCCGCCTGCCTCGTGCAGGATGTTCACGAGGACGTTCGTGCCGTAGGTCGGCAGACCCTGGCCGGAGACCGGGTGGTCGAGCATCGCTTTGGCAAAGGTGCGGGCAGCGGTCTTGAACTTCTCCGGGTCAGCGACCGGTACCGGTGCGGAGCCGGTCTCGTCGATGGTGATGTACTTGATCTTCTTGGAGCCCATGACTGCGCCGAGGCCGCCGCGGCCGTGGCTGCGGATCTTGGAGTCGGGGTCCTTGACGGAGATGTTGGCGGAGGTCATGAGGTACTCGCCGGCCGGGCCGATGGTGATGACGCCGGCTTTCTTGCCGAGTTTCGCCTCAACCGCGTCGATGACCGCGAAGTTGCCTTTGCCGACGAGCTCCTTCTCTTCCTGGATCGTCACGCCGTTCATGGTGACCTGGAGGCTGTACCACTTGTCCTCTTTCGGCTGACCTTCGATGATGATCGCCTTCACACCCATGCGGGCAAGCTGCTGCGCCGCGGTGCCGCCGGCGTTACTTTCCTTGATGGTCCCGGTCAGCGGGCTCTTCGCGCCGGCCGAGAGGCGGCCGCTCTGTGCTGCTGCGGTACCGGTGAGGAGTCCCGGAGCAAAAACGAGCTTGTTGCTGGGGCCAAGGGGGTTGCAGGTGGGGGGTACTTCAGCTGCGACGATGGTGGAGGTGAGGCTGCGCCCGCCATAGGGTGCCCATGCTGCGGGGACTGCTTCGATCTTGCTCGTCTTGTCCGTCATGTTCACGCGAATGATTTTTTCCATGTTTCTCCATCTCCCTATCATTTTGGGGTTACCGTAAATGACTCCTTTCCGGGAGGGAGGCTCCGCCGTTTCCCGCGAAACCCGTTGGCCGGACCCCGTGAGGGCTTCCCCTTTTAGGCTGTACGGCTCGGAGGTGCTGCGTTGAAGAACAGAAAAAGCGTGCTGCGGCGCCTGCTGCGCCACCTCGTCGGAGCGCGGCATAAGAGGGCACCTAAAAAGAATGGGCAGGGCTCATCACCACTGCCCATCCTTTTGTTGTCTTACAGAACTCTTCCCGTTGCCGGGAAAAGGGTCTTACATGGCGTCTTTGAAGATGCCGATAACCTGCTCAAGGGTAGCCTTGCGCGGGTTGGTGAACTGGCAGGCGTCTTTCTTCGCGTTTTCTGCCATGATCTTGAGGTCCTGCTCTTTAACGCCGAGCTGGGTGAGGTCAGCCGGGATCCCGATGGAAGCGGAGAGGCTGCGGATGCGGTCGATAGCTTTCTGGCCAGCTTCGGTCACGGAGAGGCCTTCGACGTTCTCGCCGAGGGCAACTGCGATGTCAGCAAAACGCTGCGGGCAGGCGATCAGGTTGTACTGGGAAACTGCCGGGAGCAGGATCGCGTTGCAGACGCCGTGCGGGAGGTTGTAGAAGCCGCCCAGCTGGTGAGCCATGGAGTGAACGTAGCCGAGGGAGGCGTTGTTGAATGCCATACCTGCGAGGTACTCGGCGTATGCCATCTTGTCACGAGCTTCGAGGTCCTCACCGTTGGCAACAGCCTTGGAGAGGTAAGCTGCGATGAGCTCGATAGCTTTGATTGCGCATGCGTCGGTGATCGGGGTAGCGATCGTGGAAACGTATGCCTCGACAGCGTGGGTAAGGGCGTCCATACCGGTTGCTGCGGTCAGTGCGGGCGGCTTGCCGACCATGAGGACCGGATCGTTGATAGCGACGTTCGGGGTTACCCTCCAGTCAACGATTGCCATCTTGACATGGGTGTCGGTGTTGGTGATGATGCAGAAACGGGTCATTTCAGACGCGGTACCTGCGGTGGTGTTGATGGCGACGAACGGGGGGAAGCTCTTAGCGGACTTGTTCACGCCTTCGAAGTCGCGGATGTTGCCGCCGTTGGCGATAACAAGGCCAACGCCTTTGCAGCAGTCGTGGGAGGAGCCGCCGCCCAGGGAGATGAGGGCGTCGCACTTGTTGTCCTGGTACACTTTCACGCCGTCGTGTACGTTCTTGTCAGTCGGGTTCGGCTCAGCGCCGTCGAAGATTACGCACTCAACGCCAGCTGCCTTCACGATGTCAGCAATCTTGGCGGCAACGCCCATGGAGGAGAGGCCTTTGTCGGTCACGAGCAGGGCCTTCTTTGCGCCGAGCTGCTTGATCTGCTCACCGGCTTCCTTAGAAGCGCCGACGCCAAGGAGAGTTACCGTAGGAATGTAGAACCCGAATGTCTGATCTGCTAATGCCATGTTTACTTCCTCCTGTTGGTTTTTTTGAGGTGCTGCCACCTCTTGGTTAGCCGTACGCAATTGGCCGATTATTGCATACGGTTTTGTAAAACGGTTTTCTAGCTTACGCAATCGCCGTACCAAAAATGTTGTATACTTAGTTTTTTGTCATCTCTTTCCGTTTGTGCTCGGAAAAACAGGGGTTTCACCTCTGCGCCCTTTTTCCGCCTGATTTTCACTTTTGCGCTCCGTTCTGAAAGGGAACGGTCAGTATGTTCCAATGTGGAACAGTTGTTTTGTTTTGGAACGGTCCGTTTTCCTTTCGGGCAACCGTTTTGTTTCCTTGTATACGATTACATGGGGGACGCATAATAATAAGTCGTTTCCCTGTAATCAAGGGTATTATGAAGTGGGTTGCGGTATACGCCGGAGAAATTCGCTGCCGGCTGCGGCGCGTTGGTACCGTTATTGCCTAGCAACCCTGAGATTTTCCTCTTTTTTTGACTTCAACCACTGCGAGAGAAGGCAGCGACATGGCTCTTATAGATTCGTTCGGCAGGCGCATAAACTACCTCAGGCTCTCCATAACCGACCGCTGCAACCTGCGCTGCTCCTACTGTATGCCCGCGGAAGGGGTGCCCAAGCTGCAGCACGAGTCGATGCTGAGCTACGAGGATCTCTTCCGTGTCGCCTCCACCGCTGTGGAGGTGGGAATCGAGAAGATCCGCGTCACCGGCGGCGAGCCGCTGGTGAGAAAAGGGGTGGTGTCGTTCCTGGAGAGGCTGGCGAAGACTCCCGGTCTCAAGGAACTTGTCCTTACCACAAACGGCGTGTTGCTGGGGGAGATGGCCCACGACCTGCGCAGGGCAGGGGTGGAGCGACTCAATATCAGCCTGGACTCGTTAAAGCCCGAAACGTTCAAACGTATCACCCGTTCAGGAGACCTAGGGAAGGTCCTGGACGGAATAGCCGCAGCGGAGGATGCCGGATTCCCGCCGGTGAAGATAAATATGGTGGTGATGCGGGGAGTAAATGATGAAGAGGTGCTGGACTTCGCGGCGCTTACCCTGAAGAAGCCGTACACGATCCGGTTCATAGAGTACATGCCAACCTTGAAGTGTCAAGGATGGCACGAAAAAAGTTTCTCGGGAGGGGAGATCCTGGAGCGGATCGGGGAGCGCTACCCGCTCCTCCCTCTCGTGAGCACCGAGATGGCGGGGCCGGCGCGCAACTTCAGGATCGAGGGTGCGCCGGGGTCGATCGGGATCATCACTCCGATATCCGGGCACTTCTGCGACAGCTGCAACCGCATCAGGATCACCGCCTCCGGGATGGTGCGCGGCTGCCTCTTTGCGGAAAAGGGGGAGGATCTGAAGCCCCTGCTGAAAGACGACGATCCGGAGATCCTGCGGGAAACCTTGAGGCGGATCGTGACGGAGAAACCGGACCGGCACCAGCTCGCCGACAAAGAGAGCGGCGGTGTTGCCATGTCCCAGATAGGCGGCTAGGATTTCTTCTGCTCCTTCACAGGTGCAGCAAAGACTCTCGCCCGCGCCACAAAAAGGTTCACTCGCAACCTCTAGTCTCTGGCAGGAGGGTAACGTGAAAGGTAAAGACAAGAAGGCGAACATCATCTCCATAAGGATGAGCGACGACGAGCGCGCAGCCGTGCAGCAGATAATGGACCGGACGAACAAGAAGGCTTCCAACGTCATGCGCGAGGCGTTCACCCTCCTGAAGGAGAAATGGGAGACGTCGCGCCCGGAGTAGGCGGTCAGCGTCCCTGCTCTGTCGTGGCAGGGGGCTCCCCGGCAGGCGCGCGCGGCCGTTCCTTTTCTCCCGCGCCGTCCCGGTTCACGACAGAGAATCTTGATTCCACCATCTCTCAAGGCACGGTGTGACAGCTGGAATACCGTGGAGGGGGAGGTCCCTCGAAGGAGGGGGCGTCCCCGGAGGTGTCAACCGGCTCCACCGTCATGTGAGGGCGAAATGTATACCTGTTCCTCCGCTACCCTTTCCGGCCCCTGCATGGAGACCGGCGAGGCGCTCCTAGAATACCCCTCCCGGCTTTTCGTGGAGACCACCACCCGCTGCAATCTGAGCTGCCTCCAATGCAGGAAGCAGCGCCCGGACGCCTACCGCAGGCACGACGGCGACCTCGATCTCTCCACCTTCAAGTCTCTGGAGGGGGCTCTCTCGACCCTCGATTCCCTCGTCCTCAACGGGGTAGGGGAGCCTCTGCTGAACAGCCACCTCGAGCAGTTCGTGAAGCGCGCGAAGAACCTCATGCCCGACGGGAGCTGGGTAGGTTTCCGCAGCAACGGCATCCTCCTCACCAACATGCGTGCCATCTCCCTCGTCGACGCCGGCCTGGACCGCATCTGCCTCTCCATGGAGGGGGCCGATGTCGCCTCCTCCGGGTCCGTGCGCTCCGGCAATCAGCTTATGGACCTCGAATGGGCGCTGAAGGCGCTCTCCTCGGCAAAATCGATCTGCAGCCGTCCCGCGCTCGACGTGGGGGTGGAGTACGTGGTGGAGCGCGACAACCTGGAGGAGCTCCCGGCTGCCCTGGAGTGGGCCGCGGCCCGCGGCGCGAGCTTTGCCATCGTCTCCAACCTGCACGCCTGCGCCGACCCTGCGGCGGAGAGGCTCCCGGCACCCGGGTGCGACGAGGCGCTTGCCTTGTACCAGGTATGGAAGAGGGAGGCGGAGGCTCAGGGGGTGGAGATAACCCGCTACTTCGAAATCCTCTGGAAGTACCACAAGACCCCCGGCGAGCGCAGGATCATCGATTTTGTGGCCGCCCTGAAGGGGGAGGCGCAGCAGCGCGGCGTCACCCTCGATCTTAAGGCGCTCTTCGCCCGCGACTCGCACCATCAGGAGGAGAGCCGCTCGGTCCTCGAGAGGGCGCAGGATGTTGCGCGCAGGACGGGGCTCGAGCTGAAGCTCCCGGAGAACGCGCTCCATCGTGGAAGGGGCTGCGCCTCTGTGGAGCAGGGGGGGGCCTTCATCTCCTGGGACGGCAGGATGCTGCCGTGCTACCGTGTCTGGGGGGACTGCCGCACCGGCGCCTTTCCCGCCGCTCCTCCGATGATCTTCGGCAACGTCCTGGAGGAGGACATTCTGGATATCTGGAACAGCCGACCCTTCCGCACCTACCGCGAGAGCGCCCTGATGGACGACCTCTCCGCCGGCTTCGCCTCCTGCGCCGACGAGGAGTCCCCGGCGGGGTCCGAATGCAACAGCTGTCTGTGGAGCTACGGAGTCTTCAGCTGGCTCGACTGAATGAAATGTGAATAGATGCTGGGGTCAGGCTTTGCATTTGGGGATTTCGCAACCGAATGCCCAAATGCAAAGCCTGACCCCGCTCACCCCCTTCTCGGCCGGCCTATCCTGCCATTTTTCTTCTCTCTTTCCCCTCCGGAGCTCACTCATCTCTGGCACATTTTTTCTCTTTGTACTAAGATGATGAAAATTTTCTGGAAAGCTGCGCTCTGTCCTGTTATTGTATACACCCGTGCGCGAGGCAAAAGAGGTAGTTAGCTACCTCTCTTTTCTCGGGACGCAGTGCGGGTCCCAGGGCCGGCACCAGAGAATACCCCCGCACTGAGACGTTTCCCGGGCTCCCCGGGGCTCTCGTTCAGAGGCACTTCCCAGGTCGCTTTCCTGCAGACCGCTTCAAGAAGGTCTCCTCTTTAATTCAATACCAAAGCCCTGCTGCAGCAAGAGCTATCTAAAAAGTAGAAAGGGTGCACTATGTCCAGAGGTGAGCAATGTTTGAGGTAGTGAGCAATGAGGTACTGGCGCCGAACCTGCACCGTCTGGTGCTGAAGGCTCCGCGGATCGCCGCGGCGCGTCAACCGGGTCAGTTTGTTATCGTGAGGGCCGCCCGCGGCGCCGAGCGCATCCCGCTTACCATCGGCGACGCCGACCTCCAGGCGGGTACGATCACCCTCTTCATCCAGGCCGTCGGGGCCTCCACCCGCCAGATCGTCGCAGTTCCGGCAGGGGGGGCGCTCTCCGACGTGGCCGGGCCGCTCGGGAAGCCGACCCACATCCAGAAGTGGGGGCGCGTCGTCTGCGTCGGCGGCGGGGTGGGGACTGCCGTCCTCTACCCGCTGGTGCGCGGCGTCGCTGAAGCGGGCAACTCCATCACCACCATCATCGGAGCTCGCAACAAGGATCTGGTGATCCTCGAGAAGGAACTGACCGCCCTCTCGGAGAACCTGCTCATCACCACCGAGGACGGCAGCGCCGGGCGCAAAGGCTTCGTCACCGACGTCCTGAAGGACCTCCTCGTCGACCCGGAGAAAAAGCCGGACATCGTCTTCGCGGTCGGCCCCGTCCCCATGATGCGCGCCGTCTCCGAGGTGACGCGTCCTTTCGCGGTGGAGACGATCGTGAGCCTCTGCCCGATCATGATCGACGGCACCGGGATGTGTGGCGGCTGCCGCGTCGTGGTGGGGGGGGAGACCCGCTTTGCCTGCGTGGACGGCCCGGAGTTTGACGGTCACCTCGTCGATTTTGCCAGCTTGAGCGACCGGCTCACCACCTACCGTGAGCACGAACGGAGGCACCGCGAGAAGGAGTGCCATCTTATGAACCAGGAGGCGGCACGTGTCTAGTGAAGCAGTGAAAAAGAAGATGGCAAACCCGAGGGTGCACATGCCGGAGCTCGATGCGACGGTGCGCAGCCGCAACTTCGAGGAGGTGAATCAGGGTCTTACCTACGAGCAGGCAATCGAGGAAGCGGCACGCTGCATCCAGTGCAAGGGGCGTCCCTGCGTTGAGGGGTGCCCGGTGGCGGTCTCCATCCCGGAGATCCTCGACGCACTCGTGAACGAGAACCTCTCCGAGGCGGCCCGCATCCTCCAGGCCGACAACGCCCTTCCCGCCGTCTGCGGCCGCGTCTGTCCGCAGGAGCAGCAGTGCGAGTCGAAGTGCGTGCGCGGCATCAAGGGAGACCCGGTGGCGATCGGCTACCTGGAGCGCTTTGTGGCCGACTGGGCGATGCAGCATGCATCGGAGCTCCCCGCCGAGGCGCCTGCGACGGCGACCGGCAAGAAGGTGGCGATCGTCGGGTGCGGCCCCGCAGGGCTCACCGCGGCAGGATCGCTCGCCCGCCAGGGGCACCATGTGGTGATCTTCGAGGCGCTGCACGACACCGGCGGGGTGCTCCGCTACGGCATCCCGGAGTTCAGGCTTCCGAAGGAGATCATCGACCAGGAAGTGGCGCGCCTCCTCGACCTTGGAGTCACGATCGAGTGCAACGTGATCATCGGCAAGACCCTCACCCTCGCACAGCTGCGCGCGGAGTTCGACGCGGTCTTCATCGCCAACGGCGCAGGGCTTCCGATGATGCTGAACCTCCCGGGGGAGAACCTGAAGGGGGTGTACTCCGCGAACGAGTTCCTGACCCGCGTGAACCTGATGGAGGCCGGCCGCAGGGACGATTCCTCCACCCCGATCCTAACGGGCGACAGCGTCGCCGTTATCGGCGGCGGCAACACCGCCATGGACTGCGTACGCACCGCCAGAAGGCTTGGCGCCGGCCGCGCCATGATCGTCTACCGCAGGACCGAGGCAGAGATGCCCGCCCGCGTGGAGGAGATAAAACACGCCAAAGAAGAGGGGATCGAGTTCTTCCTGCTCACAGCCCCCCTCGAGGTGAAAGGGGATACCGAGGGGTGGGTGAACGGGCTCACCTGCCAGCAGATGGAACTCGGCGAGCCGGACGACTCCGGCCGTCGCCGCCCCGTCCCGGTCCCCGGCTCCGACTTCTTCCTGGAGGCGGACGTGGTAGTGAACGCCATCGGCACCCGCCCAAACCCGCTCCTCACCGCCGCGGCCCCCGAGCTGAAGCTGAACCGCTGGGGGAACATCGCCTGCGACGAGAACGGGGCCACCAATCTCCCCGGCGTCTTCGCCGGCGGTGACATCGTGCGCGGCGGGGCGACGGTGATTCTCGCCATGGGAGATGGCAAGAAAGCGGCCTCCGCTATTCACCGGTACCTTACCGGGGTTAATGAATGACAGGGGGGCTGACTGAGTATACAGGGTGACTAAACCCTAGAATGTTCTTGACATTTTGTGTGCCAAAGGTGGATACTTCGGTCTGCCGAAGCGCTATGTCGGCCGGAACTTATGAAAGGGTGATTAGCCATGTCTTCACAATCTCTCGCGATACTGCAAAAGGCCTGGAGCCTCTTTGTCGAGGACAACATCCTCGATGTGCAGCAGTTGCGGCCAGAGGTGGCGAACTCCTGGCAGCGTTGCCGTAATCTGAACATCAACCCGTACCTGGAGCCCGAGACCCGGGTGGACCAGCTGGAGCTCAGGGAGCGCCTCTTCAAGAAGCAGCACCTCTTGAAGGTGGCGCGTCCCTTCCTCGACAACCTGTACAACTTCGTCAAGGGCTCCGGCTTCCAGGTCGTCCTCGCCGACGAGAACGGCTATCTTCTGGAGGTGCTGGGGGACAACGACATCGTCGCCCGCACCCGCCAGGTCCTCCTCTGTCCCGGCGGCAACTGGAACGAGACGATGAAGGGGACGAACGCCATCGGAACAGCGGTGGTGGAGAAGAAGCCGGTCCAGATCTACGCGTGGGAGCATTACTGTAAGCCGCACCACTTCCTCACCTGCTCGGCCGCCCCGATATTCGACCCGGACGGCGAGCTCATGGCCGTCCTCGATATCAGCGGCGACTATCGCGTCGCCAACGCCCACACCCTCGGCATGGCCGTCGCGGCCGTGAACGCCATCGAAAACCAGCTGCGCCTCCTGAAGGCGACCGACAAGCTCTTCATGGCGTACCGCTACTCCAACGCGCTCCTCGAGCACATGTCGGACGGTCTGATCTCCATCAACAACAACGGCATCGTCACCGAGATCAACGCCAAAGGCGCGGAGATCTTCGGCGTGAGCCCGGCCCAGGTGAAGGGGCGCCACGTCGACACGATCTACAACGCCCGCTCCACGCTCCTCAAAGTCCTCTCTGACGGCACCGAGTATGACGACCGCGAGATCATCCTGGAGAAACTCGGGCGCAAGATCTACAGCTCCGCCTCCCTCTTGCGCGACGACGCTGGCGGCGTCATCGGCGCGGTCGCCGTTTTCCGCGAGCACCACGGGCGCCAGCCGAGCAGGCAGCGTGCCACCGTCGTTCATTCCCACAGCTACACCTTCGACGACATCGTGGGGGAGAGCCCGGCGGTCGTCGCCGCGAAGGAGTGGGCGCGTCTTGCCGCCGCCAGCCCCTCCACCGTCCTCATCACCGGGGAGTCCGGGACCGGGAAGGAGCTCTTCGCCCAGTCGATCCACAACGCAAGCCAGCGCTCCGACCGTCAGTTCATTGCGCTTAACTGTGCCGCGCTTCCTGAGAACCTCATCGAGAGCGAGCTCTTCGGCTACGAAGAGGGAACCTTCACCGGCGCCAAGCGCGGCGGGCAGCAAGGGAAGTTCGAGATCGCCGACGGCGGCACGATCTTCCTCGACGAGATCGGCGACATGTCCCTCAACGTGCAGGCGAAGCTGTTGCGGGTTATCCAGGAGAAGAAGGTGGCCCGCATCGGCTCCTGCAACGAGAAGCTCGTGGACATCCGCATCATCGCCGCCACGCACAAGGACCTGAGCCAGGAGGTACAGAAGGGGAATTTCCGCCAGGACCTTTACTACCGTCTGAACGTTCTCGGGATCCACATCCCCGCGCTGCGCGAGCGTCCCGAGGACTTCGGTCTGCTGACCCGCCACCTGGTGCAGAAGATCAGCACGAAGATCGGAAAGGACGTCCAGATCCACGACACCTTCCTGAAAAAGATTCAGGGTCACAGCTGGCCCGGCAACATCCGAGAGCTGGAGAACGCAGTCGAGCGCGCCATCATCCGCTGCGGAGTCGATGGCGTTCTCACCGGCGACCTCCTCGACTGCGGCACGACGCTGAAACCAAAGCCGGAGGTGCGAAAGACCGAGATCACCTCCCTGCGCGACGCGGAGAAGGGGATGATCTACGAAGTCCTCACCTTCTACCAGGGGAACATCCAGAAGGCGTCTACCATGCTCGGCATCGGGCGCAACACCCTGTACCGCAAGATGAAGGAGTACGGGATCTCGTACTAGCATCACCACTATCGTCACATTCAAAAGCTCCTCTGCCAGCCGCCGGGGAGCTTTTTTTATGTCATCAAAGAAATTTCCTCGACGGTGTCGCAGTTGTAGGCCGGGATAAGCCGCAGGCGTTCCCGGCGTCGGCCGGGCCGATCAAGGCTGCAACAGTTGCCGGAAACGCTACGCTTATTCCGGCCTACATTCTCCTCGTTCCTCCCTTTCAAGGGGAGGGACCTGCCGCCGGGGTTGTGCTTGTATTCAATCTCCCCTTCGCACCGCGCACTCCATATTTCCTGCACATTCATCTTCCATAGTTGCGCGAGGGTGCCACCTGCAGGATAAGGAATCCGTAATCCTGCCGTGTTGACGTCGCGGCGGCGTTCTGGTAACTTCACCTCCCCTGGAGGAGCCGTTTCAGCCGCCGACCTTGCCAGCTACGATCGGAGTACCGCGTGACTAGAAATACAGCAGAAGAGGAAGAGAGCCGGGATCTGCCGCAGGAAAGGAAACGGCGCACGGTGTGGCCGCTGGTTCTTCTTCTCCTTGCGGTCGCGCTCGGCTGCTACCTCTACCTCGCCCCCGGGAAGAAAGGGGAGAAGAGTTCCGCCAAAGGGGCGCCCCCTCCCACCTCCGTGCTGGCAATTCCCGCAGCGAAAGGGGAGATCAGGGTTTTCCAGAACGGCCTCGGCTCCGTCATTCCTCTCAACACGGTAACGGTTCGCTCCCGCGTCGACGGCCAGCTCATGGAGGTGCGCTTCCGCGAGGGGCAGAATGTGAAACGGGGCGATCTCCTCGCCCTCATCGATCCACGTCCCTTCCAGGTGCAGCTCGCGCAGGCGGAAGGGCAGCTCGCGAAGGATCGCGAATTGCTGCGCAACGCGCGGCTCGACCTTGCCCGCTACCAGGAGCTCTGGTCAAAGGATTCCATCCAGAGGCAGCAGGTAGACACCCAGGAATCGCTGGTGCACCAGCTGGAAGCGGCGCTGAAGATCGACCAGGGGCAGGTGGACAACGCACGCCTGCAGATCACCTACAGCCGCATCACGGCCCCGATCTCCGGGAGGGTGGGGCTTCGGCAGGTCGACGTGGGAAACCTGGTGCGTGCCACGGACGCCGCGGGACTCGTGGTCATCACCCAGATGCAGCCGGCCGGCGTCGTTTTCCCTGTCGCCGAAGACCACCTCCCGAAGGTGATCGCGAAGCTCAAAGGGGGGGCGCGCCTTGCCGTGGAGGCGTACGACCGGGAGCAACGCCAGCGTCTTGCGCTGGGCGAGCTTGCCACCATAGACAACCAGATCGACGCGGCGACCGGCACCGTGAAGCTGAAGGCGCTCTTTGCCAATGCCAATGACGAGCTCTTTCCGAACCAGTTTGTGAACGCCCGCCTTCTCCTGGAGACGCGGCAGGGGGTGGTGACCGTCCCCTCCGCCGCCGTCCAGCGCGGCCCGCAAGGAACCTTCCTTTATCTCGTGCGTCCCGACCATACCGTTTCCGTGCGTCCCGTGACCCTCGGCGAGAGCGAGGGGGACACGGTGGAGATCGCCCAGGGGCTGGCGCAGGGGGAGCTCGTCGTGGTGGAGGGGGCCGAACGGCTCCGTGAAGGGAGCAAGGTTGTGCTGAGACAGGGGACGCCGCACACGGGACGCGGTCCCGGCGAGGGGGGAAACAAGGGGGGAACGGGTCAAGGGGGAGAGGGGCAGGGGCGGCAACAGGGCACCGGTCCTGCAGGTCCGACGAGAAGCGCTGACGGGGCGGGGCGATGAATATCTCCCGCCCCTTCATTCTGCGTCCGGTCGCCACGACGCTCCTCATGATAGCCATCATCCTCGCTGGGGTGGTGGCGTACCGGCAGCTCCCGGTCGCGGCGCTGCCCCAGGTCGATTACCCCATCATCCAGGTCCGCACCTTCTACCCGGGCGCCAGCCCCGACGTCATGGCGACCTCGGTGACGGCGCCGCTGGAGCGCCAGTTCGGACAGCTCCCGGGGCTTACCCAGATGAACTCCGCAAGCTCGCAGTCGAGCTCGGTCATCACCCTTCAGTTCTCCCTCGATCTGAGCCTCGACGTGGCGGAGCAGGAGGTGCAGGCGGCGATTAACTCCGCCTTCACCTTCCTGCCGCGCGATCTCCCCAATCCTCCGGTGTACAGCAAGGTGAACCCGGCGGACGCCCCGATCCTCACCCTGGCGCTCTCCTCCGACACGCTCACCCTTCCGCAGGTGGAGGACTTGGCCGACACCCGCCTCTCCCAGAAGATCTCCCAGCTTCCCGGCGTCGGCCTCGTCACCATAAGCGGCGGGCAGCGCCCAGCGGTGCGCATCCACGCGAACCCCACCGCACTCGCCTCCTACGGCATGACGCTGGAGGACGTGCGGGCAGCGATCGCCACCGCGAACGTGAACCTCGCCAAAGGGGGCTTCGACGGCCCGCGCCAGGCCTACATCATCGGCGCCAACGACCAGCTCTACTCCAGCCGGGATTTCCGCTCCCTCGTCATCGCCTACCGAAACAACGCTCCGGTGCATCTCACTGACGTCGCCACCGTCATCGACGATGCGGAGAATGTGAACCAGGCGGCGTGGATGAACGACTCGCCGGCGGTGGTGCTGAACATTCAGCGTCAGCCGGGGGCGAACGTCATCGAGGTGGTGGATCGCATAACGAAGCTCCTCCCCCAGCTGAAGAGCTCCCTTCCCGCTTCGGTGAAGGTCCAGGTACTGAGCGACCGCACCGTGACGATCCGGGAGTCGGTGCGCGACGTGCAGTTCGAGCTCTTCCTGGCTGTGGCGCTCGTCGTTCTCGTCATCTTCCTCTTCCTGAGAAACCTCCCGGCCACCACCATCCCGAGCGTCGCCGTCCCCCTCTCCCTCGTCGGATCGTTCGGGGCGATGTATCTTCTCGGCTTCAGCCTGAACAACCTCTCCCTCATGGCGCTCACCATCTCCACCGGTTTCGTGGTGGACGACGCCATCGTCATGATCGAGAACATCTCCCGCTACGTGGAGGAGGGGGAGCCACCCCTTCAGGCGGCGTTGAAGGGGGCGAAGCAGATCGGCTTCACCATCCTCTCCCTCACCGTCTCCCTCATCGCCGTCCTCATCCCGCTCCTCTTCATGGGGGACGTGGTGGGACGCCTCTTCCGGGAGTTCGCCATCACCCTCGGCGTCACCATTCTCATCTCGGCCGTCGTCTCCCTTACCCTTACGCCGATGATGTGTGCGCGCCTTCTCAGGCATGTGCCCGAGGAGCGCCAGGGACGCTTCTACCACGCCTCGGGACGCTTCCTCGAGAGGATGATCGAGCGCTACGGCCGCTCGCTCACCTACGTCCTGCAGCACCAGACCGCGACCCTGATGGTCGCCGTCGGCACTCTTCTTCTCACCGTCGTCCTCTACATCCTGGTGCCGAAAGGGTTCTTCCCGGTGCAGGACACCGGCGCCATCATGGGGATCAGCGAGGCGTCGCAGTCGGTCTCCTTCAAGGCGATGGCGGAGCGCCAGCGCGAGCTCGCCCGCGTGATCCTGAAGGACCCGGCGGTGGCAAGTCTCTCTTCCTTCATCGGGGTGGACGGCGTAAACACCTCCTTGAATTCCGGGCGCATCCTCATCAACCTGAAGCCGCTGGAGGATCGCGACCTCTCCGCGAGCGAGGTCATCCGCCGCCTGAAGCCGGAGCTCGCCAAGGTGCCGGGGGTGACGCTGTACATGCAGCCGGTGCAGGACCTCTCCGTCGACGCGAAGGTCAGCCGGACCCAGTTCCAGTACCTCATTGAAGACCCCAACACGCAGGAGCTGAAGGAGTGGGCCCCGCGCATCGTGGCGGCGCTGAAGGAGAGGCCCGAGCTCGCGGACGTTGGGAGCGACCAGCAGGACCTGGGGCTTCTCCTTGCGCTGGACATCGACCGCAGCAGCGCCTCGCGCCTCGGCATCTCTCCGCAGATGATCGACGACACACTCTACGACGCCTTCGGTCAGCGCCAAATTTCCACCATCTTCACGGAGCTGAACCAGTACCGCGTCGTCCTCGCGGTGGACGAGCCGTTCAGCAAGGGGCCAGAAAGCCTCGACTCCATCTATCTCAAGGGCGCGCAGGGGGGGGCGGTGCCGCTGAGCGCGGTCACCCGCGCCACCGAGGCCACCACGCCCCTTGTGGTGAATCGCCAGGGGCAATTCCCTGCCGTCACCGCCTCCTTCAACCTGGCCCCCGGGGTATCGCTCGGCGGTGCCGTCGCAGCGATCGAGGAGGCGACCCGGGAGATGGGTCTCCCCCCGAGCGTGCGCGGCTCCTTCCAGGGGACCGCACAGGCGTTCCAGGAGTCGCTCAGGAACGAGCCTCTCCTCATCCTCGCCGCGCTCATCACGGTGTACATCGTCCTCGGGGTGCTGTACGAGAGCTACATTCACCCGGTGACGATCCTTTCCACCCTGCCGTCCGCCGGCGCAGGCGCGGTCCTGTCCCTCATGATCTGCGGCAGCGAGATGAGCGTCATCGCGGTCATCGGCATCATCCTTCTGATCGGGATCGTGAAGAAAAACGGGATCATGATGGTCGATTTCGCCCTTGCCGCCGAGCGGGAAGAGGGGAAGCCGCCCGAGCAGGCGATCTACGAGGCGTGCCTCTTGCGTTTCCGCCCGATCATGATGACCACCATGGCCGCACTTCTCGGCGCCCTGCCGCTGGCGCTCGGGCACGGCATGGGGAGCGAGCTGCGCCGCCCCCTGGGGATATCGATCGTCGGCGGTCTCATCATCAGCCAGATCCTCACCCTCTACACGACCCCCGTCATCTACCTCGCCTTTGACAGGGTGGCGCGCCGCTACGGCCGCAAGGGAGTTGAGCCGGAGGGGCAGACGCCGGCATGAACATCTCCGCCGTCTTCATAAGGCGCCCCGTCGCCACGACTCTCCTGACGATCGCGGTCGTCCTCGCGGGGTGCATCGGCTTCAACCTCCTCCCGGTCTCCCCCCTGCCGCAGGTCGATTTTCCCACCATATCGGTCTCCGCGGCGCTCCCCGGCGCCGACCCGGAGACGATGTCGACCTCGGTGGCGGCTCCCCTGGAGCGGCAGTTCGGCCGCATCGCCGGGGTGACGGAGATGACCTCCACGAGCTACCGGGGGAGCACCAGCATCACCTTGCAGTTCGACCTCTCGCGCGACATCGACGGCGCCGCCCGCGACGTGCAGGGGGCGATCAACGCGGCCCGCGGCTACCTCCCCGCGAACCTGCCGAGCAACCCGAGCTACCGGAAGGTGAACCCCTCCGACGCGCCGATCATGATCGTCGCACTGACCTCGCAAACCGTCAGCAAGCCGCAGATGTACGACCTCGCCTCCACGATCCTGCAGCAGAAGCTCTCGCAGGTGGAGGGGGTGGGGCAGGTCTTCATCGGGGGGAGCTCCCTTCCCGCGGTGAGGGTCGATCTCAATCCGCTCGCCCTGTCGCGCTACGGTGTCAGCCTGGAGCTTGTGCGGGGGATGCTGTCCGCGACCAGCGTGAACCGCCCGAAAGGGAGCCTCGCCGGTGACACGAGAAGCTGGGAGCTGCGCACGAACGACCAGCTGCACAAGGCGAAGGACTATCTCCCCCTTGTGGTGCGCTACCAGAACGGGAGCGCCCTCACCCTTGCCGACGTCGCCTCCGTGCAGGACTCGGTGGAGGACGTGCGCGCCGCGGGCATCGTGAACGGGAAGCCGGCGATCATGGTGATCATCTTCCGCCAGCCCGGCGCGAACATCATCGAGACGGTCGACAGGGTGCGGGCGCTCCTGCCGCAGCTAAAGGGGGCGCTCCCCGGCGCGGTGGACCTCTCCGTCGTCCTCGATCGCACCCCTCCCATCCGCGGGTCGCTCCATCACGTCGAGGTGACCCTCGTCATCTCGGTCCTCCTGGTCATCCTCGTCGTCTTCTGGTTTCTGAGGAACGTGCGTGCGACCGTCATTCCCGCCGTGGCGGTGGCGGTCTCCATCATCGGCACCTTCGCCATCATGTACCTCTTTGGCTACTCCCTCGACAACCTCTCCCTCATGGCGCTGACCATCGCCACCGGCTTCGTGGTGGACGACGCCATCGTCGTGGTGGAAAATACCACCCGCTATCTGGAGGAGGGAAAAGCGCCGCTGCAGGCGGCACTCCTGGGAAGCGGCGACATCTCCTTTACCGTCCTCTCCATGAGTCTTTCGCTCGTCGCCGTCTTCATCCCGATCCTCCTCATGGAGGGGATGGTGGGGCGCCTCTTCCGCGAGTTCGCGGTGACCCTCTCCGCGGCGATACTCGTCTCCCTCGTGGTTTCCCTCACGGTCACACCGATGATGTGCGCGACGATACTGAAGCCTGAAAGAGGAGGGGAGAACGGCTTCTTCTACCGCTTGAGCGAGCGCTCCTTCCTCTGGCTGCAGAGCGGCTACCAGCGGACCCTGACCTGGGCGCTGCGGCACTCCCTCATCACCCTCCTTCTCGTCTTCGTGACAGTGGGGGTGAACGTGATCCTCTTCGTGAAGATCCCGAAGGGATTCTTCCCCGAGCAGGACAACGGGCGGCTCTCGGCGAGCATCCAGGCCTCCCAGGACACCTCCTTCCAGGCGATGAGCCAGAAGCTCGCCCAGGTGGCGGAGATAATAAAGAAGGACCCGGACGTGGAGTACGTCGCCGGCTTCACCGGCGGTGGCGGGGGAGGGGGCTCCACCACGAACACGGGGCGCATGTTCATCACCCTGAAGCCTTTCTCCGAGCGCAGCGCCACCGCCTTTGATGTTATCAAGAGGCTGCGCCCGAAGGTCTCCTCCGTCCCCGGTGCGCCGACCTTCCTGCAGCCGGTGCAGGACCTGCGCGTCGGTGGAAGGGGGAGCGGCGCCCTCTACCAGTACACCCTCACCGGCGACAACCTGGACGCCCTGAACAGCACCGGGCAAAAGCTCCTGCGCAAGCTGCGCGGCGTGCCGCAAGTGGCGGATGTGAATAGCGACCAGCAGGACAAAGGGCGCGAGGCGAGCCTCGTCATCGACCGCGCCACCGCCGCGCGTCTCGGGATCAGCATGCAGACCATCGACAACACCCTGTACGACGCTTTCGGGCAGCGCCAGGTCGCGGTGCACTATACGGAGCTGAACCAGTACCATGTGGTGATGGAGGTCGATCCGGTCTTCTGGCAGCGGCCGGAGACGTTGAGGGACATCTACGTCCCCGCCGCCGGCGGCGCGCTCGTCCCCTTGAGCGCCTTCACCCGCTACGAGCCGAAAGCCACCGCCCTCGCGGTGAACCACCAGGGGCAGTTCCCGTCGGTGACCTTCTCCTTCAACCTCTCACCGGGGATCGCGCTCGGGGACGCGGTGAAGGCGATCGAGGCGGCGGCCCGCGAGGTCGGGCTCCCCGCGGGGGTGCGGGGGAGCTTTTCCGGCACCGCGCAGGCCTTCCAGGCATCGCTGGCGAACGAGCCGCTCCTGATCCTCGCGGCGCTGGTAACTGTGTACATCGTACTCGGTGTCCTGTACGAAAGTTACATGCACCCGTTGACGATTCTCTCCACCCTCCCCTCCGCCGGTGTGGGTGCCGCGCTCGCCTTGATGATCTTCAAGACCGACCTGAGCCTCATCGCCATCATCGGCGTCATCCTGCTCATCGGGATCGTGAAGAAGAACGGGATCATGATGGTCGACTTTGCCCTTTCTGCCGAGCGCAAGGAAGGGAAGAGCCCGAGGGACGCCATTTACGAGGCGTGCCTGCTCCGTTTTCGTCCGATCATGATGACCACCATGGCAGCACTTCTGGGGGCGCTCCCCCTGGCGCTCGGGACCGGTGTGGGGAGCGAGTTGCGGCGCCCGCTCGGCATCTCCATCGTCGGCGGTCTCATCTTCAGCCAGATGCTTACCCTGTACACCACGCCGGTGGTGTACCTCTACCTGGACCGGCTGCGGCTGTGGATCGAGAAGAAGCGCGGTAAAGGGCCGCAGAGGGTGCAGTATGAAGAGGAGCGGGCAGGGGTGTAGAGAACGGGAGGAGATCGGCTGCAAAAGCAGTGCTGTTTCCTGTGGTTCACCAGCGTCACCTCGCGCTGGAGCGCAGGCATCTTGCCTGCGATGGTGACGCAAGCCGCCACAGGAACGGCGTTGGCAGGGGGGAAGATGGACGGGGATCATGTTGTTGCCACTGCCGCGAACTCGCGTTCCCCCCTTTGCGAAGGTCTATTCGGGAATTCCGGGGCAGCGTGGTGTACATTGCCACGAAGCACTGCAGAAGGCCTCACGTTCCCCCCTTTGCGAAGGGGGGGCAGGGGGGATTTGATCTTCAAGTCTCCTCCAGAACCGCAGCCCGTTTAACAGCACATCTCGGTCGTCGAACCGCAGCTGCGGCAGTCTAAAGATCAACGACATTGGCCCCACCAGGTTTTGCAAACAGAATCAAAGAAATAGTTGAAACCACAGCAGTTGCGCACCCTTGCAGGACGGCTGGCCAAGTCAAATCCCCCCTGTCCCCCCTTCGCAAAGGGGGGGACGTAATAGCCTCGCTTAGTCCTTGAAGGGGCAGCAGTAAAGGTGGTGCACTTATGCGAAAAAACCTGCTTACCATACTGGCAGCCCTGGCGCTTACCGCCTGCAGCGTCGGTCCCGACTACGTGAAGCCGTCCGCGGAGGTGCCGACGCAGTACAAGGAGACGCACCCCCCCGACGCGCCCTTCAAGGAAACGAAGGGGTGGAAGGTGGCGCAGCCGGGGGACCCCGGCCTGAGCAGCACGTGGTGGGAGCTCTTCGGCGACCCGCAGCTGAACGCCCTGGAGTCGCAGGTGGAGATCTCCAACCAGAACATCAAGGAGGCCGAGGCAAACTTCCGCCAGGCCCGCGCCCTCGTGCGCGAGGCGCGCTCCGGCTATTTCCCCACCGTCACCACGAGCCCGTCCGTGACCCGCTCCCGCACTCCCGGGGGCTCTTCCTCCGGACGCTCAGGCGCCGGGGCCACCTTCACCGACTTCAATCTACCCGCGGACGCGACGTGGGAGATCGACATCTGGGGGCGCGTGCGACGTGCGGTGGAGGGGAGCCGGGGGCGGGCGGAGGCAAGTGCAGCCGACCTCGCAGCGGTTCGCCTGAGCGCACAGGCGGAGCTCGCGCGCAACTACTTCCTGCTGCGGGTGCAGGACACGCAGCAGAGACTCCTTGACGCAACGGTGGCAAATTACCAGAAAGCCCTGGAGCTGACGCGCAACCGCTACGACAGCGGAGTCGCGGCGCGGGCGGAAGTCCTCCAGGCAGAGACGCAGCTGCAAAGCACGAAGGCTCAGGCGCTCGACCTGCAGGTGCAGCGAGCCCAGCTGGAGCACGCCATCGCGCTTCTGATCGGAAAGTCCCCCGCCTCCTTCTCCCTCAAGGCGGAGGAGCTCAAGCCGACCTTTCCAGTCATCCCTGTGGCCCTCCCGTCCCAGCTCCTGGAGCGAAGACCGGACATCGCTGCAGCGGAGCGCCGTATGGCGGCCGCCAACGCAGACATAGGAGTCGCGAAAGCCGCCTACTTTCCGAGTCTCAGCATCAGCGCTTCTGCAGGCTTTCAGGCACTGAGCGCCGCCGACTGGCTCCTCTGGCCGAGCCGGTTCTGGTCGATCGGCACGAGCCTCGGGCAGGTACTCTTTGACGGAGGGTTGCGCCGGGCCCGCAGCGAGGAGGCGGTCGCCGCCTACGAGGCGAATGTCGCCGCTTACCGGCAGAGCGTCCTGGTCGCCTTCCAGGAGGTGGAGGACAACCTCGTCGCCTTGCGTGTACTGGAGGAGGAAGCAAAGGTGCAGGAAGCCGCGGTAGTCGCCGCACGCCAGTCGGTCGACGTCTCGCTGAACCAGTACCGGGCAGGGACCATCAGCTACCTGAACGTGGTGGTGACGCAGTACGCCGCCTTGAACAACGAAAGGGCTGCAGTCGATATCCTCGGCAGAAGGCTTGCCGCCAGTGTCGGGCTGGTGAAGGCGCTCGGGGGGGGGTGGAGCAGCGGCACCCTGTCTGCTGAAGGCAGAAATGCCCGGCCGTAGGCAGAATCCGTTGCACAGCCTCATGAACTACTCTATAATGCCGGGCCTATTAACGATGACGCTTGAGGGCGAAGGGGGACACTCGTGAAATTGAAGAAGCTGATAGTGGCTGTTTCCGGCGCACTGCTGGTTGCGGGGATGTTCGGGTGCGGGGACGTGGAGTGGTTCCCGGAAAATAACAGCACGACGGGGGGGAATTCCCCCAATGCCTTTACCTTCACCACCCCTGCAGAGGTTACACAGGCGGTAGCTTCCGGCTCCGGAGTGGTGAGCCAGTCCAATACAGTGACGGTGACTGGCACGCAGACAACCGGATGGACCGTTACGGTGACCGATGTCACTCCCGGTGCGGACAGCAAGGTCAATATCGCCGGTGCCGGATTCAACGGCACCACCGGTACCATCCTTCCGAACCAGACGCTGCAGGTGGAGCATACCCCCTCGAAGACGGTAGGCGGGCAGGTGACGACCCAGATCAAGGTCGGCGATTACACCACGACCTTTACCACGAACACCATTGCGAATCCCTAGCTTTTAAGCAGTTCGGGGAAAAGATCGAAACGCGCCGGCCCCTGCAACTCTCACAGGGGCCGGCGGTACGGGGAAAACTATCCTTCCTTGCGGGTACCGTTCAGCAGGTCGATGATGCTGCGCAGCGGTATCATCACCCAGTCCGGACGGTTGTTCAGCTCATACCCCAACTCGTAGACCGCCTTGTCCAGCATGAAGCAGGTCAGAATCGTCTCCAGTTCATCCCGGTCCTCGGGCAGGAACGAATTTTCCCCCACGTACTCCAGGTAGGAGTTGAGAAAGACGGCGCCGTTGTAGCGGTACCACGCTTCCGCCCACGGCTCGAGGTAAGGGATGTCTTCCTCCCGTATCTGCGACTTCAGCAGCGCCGAATATGCTGCGTAGTAAAATGAGTTCACCATCCCCGCCACGTCCCGCAGCGCGGAATGCTTGATCCTCCTCTCGCTCACCGATTTCGCCGGTTCCCCCTCAAAGTCGATGATTACGAAATCGTTCCCCGTGTAGAGCACCTGCCCCAGGTGGTAATCGCCGTGGGTGCGGGTCTTCTGGGCGGAGAACTTCCGCAGGGTGATCGCCCTGAAGAATTCAAGGATCTCACCTTCCGCGCCGATGACCGAGTCTGCGTCCGCTCGCAGCGCCTCCGGAAGCCTGTCGAGGTTCTTGCGCAGGAGGTTCAGCGTCTTGTGCGCCCTCGTGCGCATCGACTGGTAGAGGGAGCGCTGGTAGAGGAGCGTGAACGGCTCCGGAGCGAAGGACGCTTCCTGTCCGCTTGCAAGCGCCACGTGCAGCTTCGCGGTCCTCTTCCCGAGGAGGGAAACCATCTCCGGATAGAACCCGCCCATGAGCTCGAGTATCTCCGGAGCTGCATGGTCGCCGGCCGCCAGGTACGGCGGGGACGGGAGGAGCGGTGCCTTCTCCGCCTCGGCGCGCTGTGCCAGCGCCCGCTCCAGATACTGGTTTACCTCGGTGAGCGTGAACCCCCAGGCGTCCCCCTCGCTCGCGGCAAATCCCTGCATCAGCGCCATCGCCGCCGGCTCCATCCCCTGGCGCGTGTACTCCATCACCCCGGCAAGGGGCGCTATGTGCGGGAAATGCGCCTTCTCGCTCAGGAACTCGCCGACTTCCACCTCCGGATGCACCCCTTCCTGGATGCGGCGGTACAGCTTGAAGAAGAAGACCTTGTCGAAGAGGATCGCGCTGTTGCTCTGCTCGACGCGCCCCACCTGGGAGGGGAGGGGAGCGGTCTGCTGGGCGAGGAGCCTGCTGCACATCTGGGTGCAGCGCCCGGAGATCTTCGCCCCTTTGCGCGGCGTCCTTCTGCGCACCATGAAGTGAAAGAGCGCCTGGCGGAATGCCGGGTTGTACAGGGCGTCGTACAAAAGCCCCGTCTCGCCGCTGTCGATCCTCAGTCTGGTGATCGCGGCCTCCGGCGTGTCCTTTTGCAACGCCTCCGCTTCGTCGAGGGGGAGGTAATGGAGCGGCAGGATGTACGTCTCGGGGGTCCCCTCACCGTAGCTTATCTCGAAGAAGGCGAGGAGTCCCGACTCGTTCCTCTCCTCCAGCGGCACGGGGGCGGTGTCGGTCAAGGTCACCCTGCTGATGCTGCGCCCTTTCCCCTGGAACCAGCGGCACTTCTTCAGGTACGTGGGGAGGACCTGCTCGAGGTGGCGCAGTGCCCCCCCCTTCAGCACGTTTTGCCACACACCGGGGCAGGGGATCTCCGGGAATCCCGCCTTCTCCGTCGGCATCTCCGCCTCGCGCTCCCGGGTCATCAGGAGGAGGTGGTAGTCATAGGGACCGAGCAGCACCACGTACGGGGTCTCCTTGATCATCGGGAAGCGGTTCCTGCTGAACATGTCTTCCGGGACGAGCCCCGCAAAGCGCGGCAGACCGACCTGCATGACCTGCGCGAAACGGGAGAGGTTCACCACCACGAGGATCGTCTCACCCTGGTACTCCCGCACCATGGCCAGCACCTTCGGGTTGTCCATGTCGAGGAATTCCAGCGTCCCCCAGCCGAAGGCCTTGAAGCGCTTGCGCAGATCGATGATCTTTTTCATCCACCAGAAGAGGGAGGTGGAATTGCGCGCCTGGTTCTCCACGTTCAGCGCCTCGTAGTGGTACTCGGGATCGATGATGACCGGGAGGTACAGCCTCTGCGGGTTCGCCTTCGAAAAGCCGGAGTTGCGGTCCGGGCTCCACTGCATGGGGGTGCGCACGCCGTTTCTGTCGCCGAGGTAGTAGTTGTCCCCCATACCGATCTCGTCGCCGTAGTAGAGGATCGGCGTCCCGGGGAGGGTGAAGAGGAGGACGTTCATGAGCTCGATCTTGCGCCGGTCATTCCCCATGAGGGGGGCGAGGCGCCGCCTGATCCCCAGGTTGATGCGCGCCCTGGGGTCGCGGGCGTAGACCCGGTACATGTAGTCGCTCTCCTCGTCCGTCACCATCTCGAGGGTGAGTTCGTCATGGTTCCGGAGGAAGAGGGCCCACTGGCATTCGGGCGGAATCTCCGGCGTCTGCTGCAGTATGTTGGAGATCGGGAAGGAGTCCTCCATCTGCAGCGCCATGTACATGCGGGGCATGAGGGGGAAATGGAAGGCCATGTGGCAGGCGCGCCCCTCGCCAAAGTAGGAGGCGGCATCCTCCGGCCACTGGTTCGCCTCCGCAAGAAGCATCCGGTCGGGGTAGCGCTCCTCCACGAACGAGCGCAGCTTCTTCAGGAACTCGTACGTCTCCGGGAGGTTCTCGCAGTTCGTCCCTTCCCGCTCGTACAGGTACGGGACCGCGTCGAGCCTGAGACCGTCGACCCCCATGCCGAGCCAGAAGTCGAGTACCTTGAACATCGCCTTGTGCACGGCGGGGTTGTCGTAGTTCAGGTCGGGCTGGTGCGCATAGAAGCGGTGCCAGTAGTACTGCTTCGCCACCGGGTCGCGGGACCAGTTGGAGGACTCGAAGTCCTTGAAGATGATGCGGGCGTCGAGGTACTTGTCGGGGTTCTCGCTCCACACGTAGAAGTTCCGCCAGCTGGAGCCCGGCTTTGCGTTGCGCGACCGCTGGAACCAGGGGTGCTGGTCCGAGGTGTGGTTCAGGACCAGCTCCGTTATCACCCGCATCCCCATCCGGTGCGCCTCCCGGAGGAACTCCTGGAAGTCGCGCAGCGTGCCGTAGTCGGGATTTATATTGTAGTAATCCGCGATGTCGTAGCCGTCGTCGCGCAGCGGAGAAGGGTAGAAGGGGAGGACCCAGACAGCGGTCACCCCCAGATCCCTGAGGTAGGGGAGCCTGCTCATCAGGCCGCGTATGTCGCCGATGCCGTCACCGTTGCTGTCGTAAAAGCTCCTGATGTGCACCTCGTATATGACTGCATCCTTAAACCAGAGAGGATTCTTGTCGGTTCTGTCGGGCATGGTAGTAGCTCTCCCGCGTTAGCGCTTGTCGGTTCCCTCCTGCCTCCGATGATTACATCGACGACGCAGATCGTCTTCAGGCTGCACAGCTTCCACCGTCCCCTCCCTTTCAAGGGGAAGGACAGGGTGGGGATGGGGTCCTTTCCTAGTAGAAGTAGTCGAAATCCAGCTCCCGGCGCATCGGCGCGCAGATGCGGAAGATCCTCGCCGGCTGCGTCCGCGGGTCGAGTTCTATCGTAACAACTTCACCCTGCCAGATGAACCGGTCTTTGTTCAATACGTCCTGCACCAGGTAGTGCTGCCCCGGCGCGATGGAGAACTCCTCGATCGGCACCTGCAGCCGCCCCCTGTGGCTGCGGAAGGGGTCGAGATTGACGGCGATGAAGAGGATGTCGTCGCCGAGGGCCTTGCGGTACCAGATGATGTTCTCGTTGTCGGAGCGATAGAAGGTGACGTTGTCGGTGCGCTGCAGACAGGCATGTTCCTTCCGGAGCCGGTTCACCTCCGTCATGAGCTCCCTGAGAGCCCTCCCTTTCTGCACGTCCCACTCCTTGATCTCGTACTTCTCGTTGTCGATGTACTCCTCTTTCCCCGGCGCCGCCTCGGAAAGGCAGAGCTCGTAGGGGGGACCGTAAACCCCGTAGCTCGCCGACAGCGTCGCTGCGAGGACGAGCCTGATCTTGAAGGCAGGCTCTCCGCCGTACTGCAGGTACTCGGTGAGGATGTCCGGGGTGTTCGGCCAGAAGTTCGGGCGGAAAAATTCCCGCGCCTCGCCGCGGGTGAGCTCCATGAGGTACGTCTCCAGCTCCTCCTTTGTGGTGCGCCAGGAGAAGTAGGTGTACGACTGGCTGAAGCCGAGCTTCGCCAGGCGGTGCATGACCTTCGGCCTCGTGAACGCCTCGGCGAGAAAGATGACGTCTGGGGAAACCTTGCGCGCCTCCGCGATGATCCACTCCCACAGGGCGAACGGCTTCGTGTGGGGGTTGTCCACCCGGAAGATCCGCACCCCGTTCGACATCCAGAAGGTGATGATGCTCTTTAGCTCCTCCCACAGCTCGCGCCACTGCGGCGTCTCGAAGTGGAAGGGGACGATGTCCTCGTACTTCTTCGGCGGGTT
Organism: Geomonas sp. RF6; assembly: GCF_021044625.1. Taxonomy (NCBI): domain Bacteria; kingdom Pseudomonadati; phylum Thermodesulfobacteriota; class Desulfuromonadia; order Geobacterales; family Geobacteraceae; genus Geomonas; species Geomonas sp. RF6. The sequence goes on from NZ_CP087999.1 coordinate 3,504,742, forward strand.
CTCCGCATACTGCACCTTGCCGTCCGGGCGCCAGAGGAACCACTCGGGGTGCTCCTTCAGATAGGGGTGATCGGGGGAGCACTGGAAGGCGATGTCGATCGCCACCTCGATCCCGTGCTGGCGGGCCTTCGCGATGAAAGCCTGGAAATCCTCCATGGTCCCGAGCTGCGGGTGGATCGACTTGTGCCCCCCTTCCGCCGCGCCGATGGCCCACGGGCTTCCGGGGTCATCGGGGGAGGCGACTGTGGAGTTGTTCCTCCCTTTCCGGTGCGAGACGCCGATGGGGTGAATGGGGGGGAAGTAGACGACGTCGAACCCCATCGCCGCTATCTCCGGAAGGCGCTGGCTTGCCTGCTGAAAGGTGCCGTGCCCCCCTTCCGGTGAGGTGGAACGGGGGAAGAACTCGTACCAGGTGGAAAAGAGCGCCCTCTTGCGGTCGACGGTGACGCTCAGCTCCCTTCCGTAGCGCGCCGCGTGGGCCCGCCCGGAGCAGGCGTCGTAGATCGCCGCTGCCTCCTCTGTTGTGGCGCGCCTGAAAGCCGCCGCCGGGTCCGAGAGCCCCTTCACCTCCCCGATCAGGGTCCGCAGCCTGACCACCGCGTCACCGGAACCGTGCTCCAGGGCGTGCTCCAGGTGCTTTACCCCGATCACCAGTTCCGGCGCCGGGTCCTGCCCCGCCGCGACCCTCTTTACCAGCTCCTTCTGCCAGGTGCGAAAGTGGTCCACCCACGCCGCGACGGTGTAGTGGTAGCTCCCCGCGAAGGGGAGGGGAAAACTCCCTTCCCAGCGGTCGTTCCCGATCCGCTCCATCGGGCTTTCGCTCCAGCTGTCGTCGCCGTCGCGCCGGTAGAGGAGACGGGCGTCCAGTTCGTCGTGGCCGTCGCTGAAGATGTCCGCCTGCACGGTCATCTTCTCCCCCGCGATCCGCTTCGCCGGGTACCGCCCGCAGTCGATCTCCGGTGCCACTCCCTCTATCACCACACGAACTCTTCCGTCTTCGTTCATATCTTCTCCCTCTTCTGCCGTCGAACCTTGACGGGAGGGTGTTGCGGGCCCCGTTGATGCATATCGCCGGAAACCGGCTGCAGGACCCCTCCCGTTCCCCCCCTTTGCGAAGGTTCTTCCGGGAATTCCGGGGAACCGGTATCTATCGGCCCTTCAGCAAGGAGGCCAGGCCACTTCGTTCCCCCCTTTGCGAAGGGGGGCCAGGGGGGATTTGCCTTTGCCTTGTCATCCCTGACCAGTTGAAGACGGTCATAAAGCAAGCTGCTATGAGCAACTGCTGTGGTCTCATCTTCGCGCCCGGCAACGTCTTGATCTCCACATACGACGAAATTGAGTGGCCCCATCTGCTGATCTCTTTGCTGCCGAAGGACAGCGGAGATTGAGGTCGATAGGACCGCAGCACCTTCAGCTTCACAATGAACCGCTTACTGTCGAAACGATTCCGGCTCTACTGCCAACGAAAGCTAAATCCCCCCTGTCCCCCCTTCGCAAAGGGGGGGACGCGAGGCCCTCCTGCGATTCATTATGACAAACTACGGCTTCCCCAGAATTCCGGATGAACCTTTGTGAAGGGGGACCGGGGGATTTCCTTTTGGGACGGAGGACTGCGTCACCCCACTATAAAAGCCTACCGTCACTGTGCCAAAAGTGCCACAGGCCCACGCGCAAAAACCTTTGCCGCCGAAAGGAGCGCTTCACCCTCCCTCGGCTCCGCCTCCACGGTCTCTTCGGTGAAGACATTCCGGTAGCGGGTGGGGGCGTTTGCCGGGAGGGTGATGGCGGTATCGAGCCACGCCCCCTCTCCGAGGGGCGCGCTCCCCGGTTCCGGAGTGAGCCCCGAAACGAGGCGCGGCACGGCGACGATCCCCCACTCCCCGCCGCAGGTGCGCGCGAAGGCGCAGATGTGTCGCCCCCTCTCTCCCCGTGTCTCCAGGGGGAGATACTCACCCCTCTCGAAGAGTGCGCGGTGTTCCCCCCGGAAGGAGAGCACCCGGTGGATGAGGTACAGCTTCAGGCGCCCGTCGTGCCGGGAGGCCAGAAGCTCCTCCACCAAAGCCGCTGCTCCGATCTCCCCCTCGCGTGCCACGAGCCGCTCCAGCGCCTCGCTGCGCACCCCGTAGTCGACCTGCCGTCGGTTGTCCGGGTCGACGAGGGTGAGTTCCCACAGCTCGCTCCCCTGGTAGAAGTCGGGGACTCCGGGGGAGGTCATCTTCAGGAGGGTCTGGGAGAGGGCGTTGAAGAGGCCGCAGTGCGCGATCTGCCGCTGCAGGACCCTGAACTCGCCGAGGAAGGGATTTTCCTCCCGTTCTGTCAGGATGAGGTCGACGAAGCGGGAGAGCGCCTCCTCGTACGCGATGTTCGGGCTGATCCAGCTGGAGTGCGCCTTTGCCTCGCGCAGCGCCTTCGTGAGATATCCCTTCACGCGACCCCTGAATTCCTCCCCGCAGCCGTCCCCCTCCGGCGGCCAGGCGCCGAGGAGGATCTGGTACAGGAGGTACTCCTCGTTGCGGTCCGGGACCTGCTGCCCCTCTACGACCGGCTTTCTACCCTGGTTCATCCGGTTCCAGCGGGTCAGCGCCTTCTGCCACTGCTGCGGGTACTCCGAGAGGGCATCTATGCGGGCGCGGAAGTCGGAGCCGTGCTTCGAATCGTGGGTGGAGGTGGTGATCATGGCGTGGGGGGAGGTGCTGAGGCGGGCGACGTTCTCGCCGTGGAAGCTCTCGATCCCGCTCCCGAAGCGCTCCGGCATGCCACCGACCTCGTTTAGCGAGACGAGCCGGTTGTACAGGTAGAAGGCGGTATCCTCCACCCCCTTCGCCATGACAGGACCGGTGATCTGCTGGAACTTCATGACGAAGTGGAGCCACTCGGAGCGGTCCGCCTCGGTGGCGTAGGGGGGGAAGTGCAGGAGGAGAATCGCGCGCAGGAAGTCGAAGACCGCCCGGCTGAGCGCGGGGTTCTTGCGCCGGGCATTGTCGATCGCCTCCTCGATGTAGCGGCTGTCCGTCTCCCGCACCGAGGTTGAGCTCGTGTAGCTGCGGTAGACCGGGAAGCAGGCGATGACCTCGATCAGCGCCCGGGTAAGGCTTGCCCGGGTAAAGTCGCGGGTGGCGCGGTCGCGCTCGCAGATCGTGCTCAGGTGGTGCCCCATGGTGATTATCTCGCCGGACATTGCCACCTGCATCACCAGCTTTTTCGTGCGGTAGCTCACCTCGCGGAAGGAGAGGGGGCGCCGCACGAACCTGCAGTAGATCCGGTCGAAGGCCCTCGCCGCCGCCGCGTCGATGAAGACGCCATTCAAGTTCTCGGCGAAATCGTAGCCGGTGGTGCTGGTGAGGAGCCAGTCGTCGGGGATGCGCTCCCCCTCCAGGAGGATCTTCTCCCCCACGACGTAGAAGGGGTGGTAGTGCGGGTGCTCCTCCAGGAGGGCGTCGAACTCCTTCCCGTGGCGCGCCACGAGCTCTGCCTCCTCGGAGCCACCGTCGGCCGCAAGGCGCAGCTGGACGAAGCACCCGCGCTGCAGCCTCTTTAGATAGGCAGCGGGATCGTACAGCCCGTCCAGGTGGTCGAGTCTCAGTCCGGTGACGAGCCTGTCGCGGATGAGCTGGAAGAGGAGCTCGTGGGTGTGCCTGAAGACCGCTGCATCCTCCATCCGTATCGCCGCGAGCCCGTTTATGTCGAAGAACCTGCGGTAGTTTATCTCCTCGGTGGCGACCCTCCAGAAGGAGAGGCGGTACGGCTGTTCCCGCAAGAGGGCGTCCAGGAGGTTGAAGCTGTCCGGGGTCCCGACGGTCCCGTTGAAGGCGGCGATGTTTCTGCCAAGGAAATCGGCGATCTGCGGGCTCTGCGCGCAGAGGTCCTGCAGCCTCCTCTTGATGATCTCCTTCTCGCGGTACCGCTCTTCCCGGTGGTCCGGGTCCTGCTCCGTGGGGGGGGGGAGGTGCTGCAGGGCGGTTATGATGCTCAGAAACTCCAGCCGCGCGGGGGATTCCCGGTGCAGGAGGGTGTCCAGCTGCTCGGGACGGTACTTGAGGATCTGCAGCCAGGTCGTCGGCTCGAGGGGGACTACCGCGTCGTAGTAGCGGATCAGGAAGGCGCCGTTTTCAAAGGAGAGGACCAGTTCGCCGCGCTCGAGCACCGTGCCGTACTGGTCGCCGAGGAAGGGGAGGAGGACCTTCCCCCACAGCTCCTTTTTCACCGGCTCCCAGTCGATGTCGAAGAAGTAGGCGTAGGGGGAGCTGCGGCCGTTCTCCAGGACGTCCTGCCACAGCCGGTTTCCGGGGCTTTCGATGCACATGTGGTTCGGCACGAAATCGAGGATCTGCCCCATCCCGAGGCGCTGCAGTTCGCTGCAGTAGGAGAGGTAATCCTCCCGGCTCCCGAGCTCGGGGTTCAGCGAGCCGTGGTCGACGACATCGTAGCCGTGGCCGCTCCCCTTGCGCGCCGCGAAGCAGGGGGATGCGTAGACGTCGGTGATGCCGAGGCGGCGCAGGTAGGGGAGTATGTCGCGGGCGGCGGCAAAGCCGAAATCCTTGTTGAACTGGAGCCGGTAGGTGGCAACCGGAATCCGTGGTCGTGGTCGATCTCCATCCATATGACTTCACCGTCGGCTGCCGCGAGCTTCCCGGCTGCCGCACCGGTCGGGATACCCCTCCAGCCCGTCCCCGTCGATCCCGGCGGGGTGCAACGGGGGGAGGAGGATCAGTACTTGCAGTAGAGGAGGGCCGAGAATGGGGCAACCTTCAGGCGGCTCTCCGCCTGCATCGCCGTCACCTCCCGGGAGGCTATCTCGCCGCGCCCCCCCCACTGCGGCGCTGCCGAGTCCAGAAGCTTCTGCCACGTCCCTTGCGTCAGCCGGACCTCCACCTCCTCCCCTTTCGAGGAGAAGGAAAGGAGGACGCACGCCTCGCTCCTGCCGCTTTTCCGGTGCAGGACGAGTACCTGCTCGCGCTCCAGGGGAATTACCTCCACCCCCTCGCGGGAGAGGTCCCGCAGTGCGGGGATGGTGCGGCGCAGTTGCAGCGCCTTGCGGTAAAAGGAGAGGACCCGCTCCTCCCTCTCGTCTCTCCTGCGCTCCACGTCCACCATGGAGCGCAGGAAGGTCTCCTCCGACTCCGGATCCGGCACCTCTCCCTGCCACGAGAAGCAGGCGAACTCCTCCGCTCGCCCCTTCCGCACCGCCTCGATGAGGGCCGGGTCGCCGTGGTCGACGAAGTACTGGAAGGGGGCGCGCTCGGCGTACTCTTCCCCCATGAAGAGAAGGGGGATGAAGGGGGAGAGGATCACTGCCGCTGCGGCGAGGGTGAGCTGGTCGCCGGTGAGGGACGAGGAGAGACGGTCTCCGGTCATGCGGTTGCCGACCTGGTCGTGGTTTTGCGAAAAGGCCACCAGCTGCGACGGCGCGATGTCCCTGCTGGAGTTGCCGTGGCGCCTCTTGCGGAAGGGGGAATACTCCCCGGAGAAGACAAATCCCTCGCTGTACGCCTTCGCCAGCTGCGTGAAGGAGCCGAAGTCCTCGTAGTAGCCGCTGCGTTCGCCGGTGAGGATCGCGTGCAGCGCGTGGTGCAGGTCGTCGTTCCACTGGGCGTGCACGCCGAACCCTCCCCGCTCCGGCGGGTGGATGATGCGCACGTCGTTTAGCGCGCTCTCGGCGATGAGATAGCTTTTCCTCCCGGTCGACCTCTCATTCTCCGCCACCGCCTCGGCCAGTTGCAGGAGGAAGGGGCGGGCGCCGAAGTCGAAGATGCCGTGCACCGCGTCGAGCCGCAGGGCGTCCACGTGGTACTCGTTTATCCAGTGCAGCGCGTTCTGTATGAAGTAGTCGCATACCGGGTCACTGAAGGGGCCGTCGTAGTTGAGCGCGTTCCCCCAGGGGGTCCGGTACCTGTCGGTGAAGTACCATCCGAACTCTTCCAGGTAGTTCCCCTCGGGACCCAGGTGGTTGTACACCACGTCGAGGACAAGGGCGAGCCCCTTCGCGTGGCAGGCGTCCACGAGCCGGCGCAGCCCTTCGGGGCCGCCGTAGCTGTTTTGCGGGGCGAAGGGATATACCCCGTCGTACCCCCAGTTGCGCCTCCCGGGAAACTGCGCCACCGGCATGAGCTCCACGGCGGTGATCCCCAGCTCCTTCAGGTAGTCGAGGCGCGGGATGAGGGAGGCGAAAGTCCCCTCACGGGTGAAGGTGCCGACATGGAGCTCGTAGATCACGTACTCCTCGAGGGAAATCCCCCGCCACCCCTCGTCGTGCCAGGTGAAGAGGTTCGGGTCGACGACCTGGGAGGGGCCGTGCACCCCTTCCGGCTGGAAGCGCGATGCGGGGTCGGGGCGCGCCTCCTTCCCTTGCGGCAGGAACAGGTAACGCGACCCCGGAGGGAGATCGTGCAATGTCACGGTGTAGTAGCCGTTTTCTTCCGGCTCCATCTCCCGCGTATCCTCTTTGCCGCCGGTTATGACCCTCAGCCTCATCCCCTCCGCCTTCGGGCCCCACACCCTGAAGCGGGTGCCGCCGTCCGCCAGTACCTCGGCCCCAATCCCGGTAATGCGCGCCTTTTCTGCCATAGTGGTACCTTTTCCTCCTCCGGAGACTCCGCGCGACTCTTTCTGTGCCGATTCCCACTCTCTCTTATAAAAATACTTTAACATCCAAGGGCAGTCAAACTGCACCCGGCGCTACACCTTCGGGGAGCGCTCTTTTAGAGTAGGCGACGATCCCCCCTCATTTTTCTGTATCTGGCATGTGAATCTCCTTACTTTTTGCACAATGTTATAGGATACTGTTCCCATACGAGCGGTTTGACACAGTGTAGCGGCATGATATTTTAATAGTATTGTATCTTTCTCACAGGACAGGGTGGAGGTGTAATAATGAGAATGGATAAGATAGGCCGCTACGTTTTAATGCTGGCACTCTGTGCATCCCTTACAGGCTTCACAACGACGGTCTCTGCCGATGAAAATGCAGACGGTATGGTCAGGGACAGAGCGATGGAGATGCCGGTTCTGACAGGGCAACTCTGGCAGAAGATGAGCAGCGACTCAAAGACCGCCTTTATCTGGGGCATCGGCCATGTAGTCACGGTCGAGAAGCACGTGGTACAAAAGCATCCGGAGCTGAAACGGAGCGACTTTACAGAGAAGCTCTCCGAAGGGCTGACAGGGGTGCCGATGGACTCCATCGTTCAAGGCATTGACAACTACTACCGGAACCATCCGCAGAATCTCGACACGCCGGTCATGAAGGTGATCTGGCGGGAGATGGTGAAGCCAAAGCTCAAGCAAGGCATAGCGGACCAGCCGGTAAACCCGGAGACTGACCAGTCCAGATAGCCCGGTGTGGGCGAGACTGACACCCCCGCGGCTCCGGCGCTGACGGGGTGAGTCGGGTGCCGCCGTAGGGGGGCGGGTCCGGTCTCTACACAAGGAGACGATGTATGACAACGGCGAAAAGATCCCTTCTGATACTTGTAGTGGCGGTAACCTGCGGGTGCACCGGAATGTCGCAGCGGCAGCAGAGCACCCTGAGCGGCGGCGCGATGGGCGCGGGTGGCGGCGCCCTCCTCGGTGCGGTGACCGGGGGAAGCCCCGCGGTCGGCGCGGCAGTCGGTGGCGCCGCGGGAGCGCTCGGCGGCTACATCGTCGGCGGCCAGCACGACAAGAGGTGACGGGGCGTACTGAAGGGGGTAAAACGGAGGCAGCGACACAGAAGGGTCCGCTCCACCGGAGCGGGCCCTTTTCCGTGCCGGACAGGAAAGAAAACGCTAAAGATGGACCGTGCAACTTCCGATAGGACAACAGAATAGTGTACGACGTGCACTGATAGTTAGCGTCGCTGGCAGAAGCTGGCAGCACCCGTCCCGGCGGGTGACCGAGGGGCCTTTTGGGCCCCGTGACTCCAGTAAGGATTTTCTATGCCAGATACCAATATATTGCTGGTCGTGAAGGGGGAAGACGCGCGCAGCGCCTACGAGGAAGCGCTCTGCCGGATCGGGGTCGGGTACGAGGTCGCTTCCTCCTTCGGGGAGGCGCTGAAGCTCTCCATCGAGAGGGCCTTTAGCGGCGTCGTCATCGACATCCTGACGCTCGTGCGCAGCGACAAGGACGAGAAGCTCATCGCCTACGACTGCATCAACCTGTACCCCTCCATCCGTGTCAAATGGGACGGTCGCAAGAAGGAGATCAACCTGAGTCTCCTGGAGCAGTCCTTTGTCTCCGACAGCGAAGCGTCGCTGCGCTACTTCGTCGAGCACAGGTGCAGGAATTTCCCCCCCCGTTCGCTGCGCAAGTACCACAGGACCACTATCTGCCTGAGCGTCTATCTCTGCGTCGCTGAAACCTTCTCCGAGAAGGAGAGCGCGAAGAGCTTCACCGTCAACCTCTCCAGAGGGGGCGCCTTCGTCCACACCACGGTGCCGCTGGCGAAGGGGGAGACCGTGTGGCTCTCCTTCCCCGGCTTCGACGATCCCGCCCCGATCCGCTGCAGGGTCTGCTGGTCCATCCCCTGGGGCTCCGGACGCTCCATCCCCGGGGTCGGCGTCTGCTTCGAGAGTCTCTCCGAAACCCAGAGCGCCGAGGTCGCGGAACTCAGCCGCGGGTAACCCCCCCCATATTTCATCCCGTTTGCTGCGACATATCGATCTTGTGATATCTTAGAGTTCTCCCTCAGTCAGAGGGAGAGGGCGGAAATTACAGCAGCAGGACTGGAGCGACTCCGTGCAAGACAAGGGAACGGCGGCGCGCGTCGTCCTTCGGGACGTGTCGCGCAAGGATGACGGCAAAAGCGGCAAGGCGGAAGCGGCACCCCCGGGTGCGGCGAAGGGATCCCCGGAAAAGCCCATAAAAAAGGGGAAAGTGAAGGGGAAACAGAAGAAGGATGGAGGGGCGCAGACGCAACCGGCCTTCGACCTCTCCGACAGCCGGTGGTATCTCAACCGGGAGCTTACCTGGCTTCAGTTCAACCGGCGCGTGCTGCACGAGGCGGAGGACGAACGCACCCCGCTCCTGGAGCGGGTGAAGTTTTTGGCGATCGTCAGCGGCAACCTCGACGAGTTCGTCATGAAGCGTATCGGCGGTCTGAAGCAGCAGGTCGCTGCGGGGGTGAAGGAACTGACCCTCGACGGGCGCACGCCGCTGCAGCAGGTGCGCGAGTGCCAGGGGGTCTTGCGCGAGCTCCACGCCCAGAAGCGGGACGCCTACAACGAGGTCTTCCGCCTCCTGGAGCAGAAAGGGATCGTGATCCACCCCTACGATGCCCTCACCGCGAAGGAGAAGAGGAGCCTGCGGGAGCTCTACTACGAGAACATCTACCCCCTCCTCACCCCCCAGTCGATCGATCCCGCCCACCCCTTTCCCTTCATTTCGAACCTCTCGCTGAACCTCCTGGTCACCCTGCGCCACCCGAAGACGGAGGAGCTTTCCCTCGCGCGGGTGAAAGTTCCGGTGGGAAACGGCATTCCCCGCTTTCTGAGGGTGGGGAAACTGGACCACTTCATCCTCCTGGAAGAGCTCATGATGCACAACCTGGACATGCTCTTTCCGGGGATGCAGATCGTCGCCTGCGAGATCTTCCGCGTCACCCGGAACGCCAATACGGAGAGGGACGAGGAGGAGGCGGACGACCTCCTGGCGATGATCGAGTCCGAGTTGCAGGAGCGAAAATTCGCCCCCATCGTGCGGCTGGAGGTCGGCGCGGGAATGGTCCCCCTGCACCGGGGGCGTCTCGCCTCGGAGTTTGAGCTCGACGAGGCGAGCGACGTCTTCGAGGTCTCCGGGATGCTTTCGATGCGCGACCTCTTCGAGATCGCCTCCCTCGACTACCCGCGCCTGCACGATCCGCCGCACCACCCGGTGGACCACCCGCGCATCCCGCCGGCGCGAAACATCTTCCACACCATCCGCGATGCCGGCTCCATCCTCCTGCAGCACCCCTACGAGTCGTTCTCCACCTCGGTGGAGCGCTTCCTGAGGGAGGCGGGGACCGATCCGAAGGTCCTGGGGATCAAGATGACCCTGTACCGCACCTCCAAGAAGAGCCGCATCATCGACGCCCTCATCACCGCCGCGCAAAACGGAAAGCAGGTGGCGGTGGTGGTGGAGCTGAAGGCGCGCTTTGACGAGGCGGCGAACATTCTCCTCGCGGAGCGGATGGAGGAGGCGGGGATCCACGTCACCTACGGCGTCGTAGGCTTAAAGACGCACTGCAAGGTCATTCTGGTGGTGCGCCAGGACTACACCGGACTGCGGCGCTACGTGCACATCGGCACCGGGAACTACCACACCGACACCGCCCGCATCTACAGCGACCTCGGGCTCTTCACCTGCGACCGCATGATCGGTCAGGACGTCACCGAGCTCTTCAACTATCTCACCACCGGCTTCACCGCAAAACGCAACTACTCCGCCCTGGCACCCGCCCCCCGCTACCTGAAGAAGGCGCTCCTTGCCAATATCGAGCGGGAGATGGCGCTGCACGCGGAAAAGGGGGAGGGCACGATCCGGTTCAAGATGAACGCGCTGGAGGACGGCGACATCGTGAAGGCGCTGTACCGCGCCTCCCAGGCGGGGGTGAAGGTGCACCTGTACGTGCGCGACACCTGCCGGCTGCGCCCGGGGATACCGGGGCTCTCCGACAACATCCGCGTGGTGAGCGTCGTCGGGCGCTTCCTCGAGCACTCCCGGATCTACTACTTCAGAAACGGCGGACAGGAAGAATATTTCATCGCCTCGGCCGACGCCATGAAGCGCAATCTGGAGGCGCGGGTGGAGATACTCTCCCCGGTGACAGCTCCGGAACTCACCCGGGAGATCGCGCTGATCTTCGCCGCCCACGACGCCGACCAGCGCTCCGCCTGGGACATGCAGCCGGACGGGAGCTACCTCCAGCGCACCCCCCAGAGCGAGGAGCACGCTGACGGCTGCCAGCAGATGCTGATCGCCCTCGCCCAGAAGCGGGTGAAGGCTGCCCAGAAGCAGAAAAAGAACCGCCTCGCGGAAGGGATATCGCTGTAGCCTTCCCGCGAGACCCGGCACCTCTCCCCCACCGTCTGCGGGGGAGGGGAGCGTCCCCCCCCCTTTCCCCTCAAGTTTCTCCCCCTGCTGCCGAAATGTCCTCATGTGCTGGCGTGCCTCACCGTTTTCATTGGGGCGGGGGAATCGTTCCTCCGTCATCCGCGAGGGGGTGGCCGCACAAAAGCCGCGACTTCACCAGGAGGCGCGGCGTGCCGAGAGAATACCCGCATCTTCAGAGGGTTGGATGACCGTGTGGCCGAAAAATTTATCCCCTGCTCCCCGCCGAAAGGGGGAGCTGCCGGGGTTGCGCGTGGTGGGGAGCTTTCTTCTCTGCGCGCTTCTCCTCATGGGGCTTTTCGTGTCACGCGCCCCCGCCGAGGAGACCTCTGCCGCGTCCGCCCCCCAGGTCAAGGCAGCCTTCCTGTACAACTTCCTCAAGTTCACGGAATTTCCCGATGCCCCCGCCTCAGGGACGATCTGTCTCGGCGTCCTAGGGAAGGATACCTTCGGAGACGCCCTCGACGGTGTGCGGGGGAAGACCGCCCGCGGCCGCAAGGTGGTGATCGCGCGCTTCCGGCGGGTCGATGAGGTGAAAGAGTGCGATGTCCTCTTCATCTCGGAGTCGGAGAAGGGGCGCCTTCCCCACGTGCTGAGGGCGCTGCAGGGGACCCACACCCTCACCGTCGGGGACCAGGAGGGGTTTTGCGAGGCGGGGGGGATGATCAACCTGATCTCTTCCAGGAACAAGGTCGGCTTCGAGGTAAATGTCGGGGCGGCCAACCGTGCCAGGGTACGCATCAGCTCGCAGCTTCTGAAGCTCGCGCGCAGCGTCTTTGAATAGGGAAGGAAAGGAAATGACAGCTTTTTTCCGCAACCTCTCCATACGCCGCAAGCTCATGGGGATCATACTGGCAAGCAACTGCCTCGCGCTCACCGTGGTGGCGCTGGTCTTTGTGGCCAACGAGGCGCTGCACTTCCGCACCGGCGCCGGCGCGGAGCTCGCGGCGCTGGCGGAAATCCTCGGCAACAACACCTCCGCGGCGGTCGCCTTCAACGACCATAACGCGGCGGAGGAGACCCTTTCGGGACTGAGGGCAAAAGAGCACATCCGTGCCGCCTTCGTAATAGGGAAAGACGACGTGGTACTGGCGAAGTATCTCGCCAGGGGGGTAGCGACAGAGAAGCTCCCCTTCCTGCGGCCAGGCACCCCTCTCCAGCTCGACCGTGCCCGCCTGCAGCGGGTCATCGCCGAGGCGCACTCCCCCTGGGCGGTATGGCTCGACCTGTACGGCGTGAAGCCGATCATTCTGGACGGCCAGGAAATAGGGACCGTGGTGATCCAGTCGGAGAGCAAGCAGCTCGTCGACGACCTCTTCTGGTTCTTCGTCCTCGTCCTCGTGGTGATGGCAGGGGCGCTGGTTCTTCTGTACTTCGTCTCCGGCAGACTGCAGCGCATCATCTCCGAGCCGATCGTGCATCTCGCGCAGATCATGAAGGAGGTCTCCTCCGGGAAGAACTACGCGCTGCGCGCCAGGAGCGAGAGCGACAACGAGCTCGGTTCCCTCATCGAGGGGTTCAACGAGATGCTCGGGCAGATCCAGGCGCGCGACGAGAGGCTGGAGCGCTACCGGGAGGAGCTGGAGCAGACGGTGGGGCAGCGCACCGCGGAGCTCTCCGGCGCGAACCGGGAACTTTCCGACACGGTGGAGGAGCTGAAGCGCTCGAAGGAGGCTGCGGAGGCGGCGAGCCTCGCGAAAAGCCAGTTTCTCGCCAACATGAGCCACGAGATCCGCACCCCGATGAACGGGGTGCTGGGGATGGTGAGCCTCCTTTTGCACAGCGACCTCCGCCCCGAGCAGCGCCGCTACGCCACCTCGGTGCGAAACTCCGGCGAGGCGCTCCTCTCCATCATCAACGACATCCTCGACTTCTCCAAGATCGAGGCGGGTCGCATGGAGCTGGAGACGATACCGTTCGACCTGCAGACGGTCGTTGCGGAGGTCCTGGAGATGCTTGCGGAGAGCGCCCAGCGCAAGGGGCTGGAGCTCAGCTGCCTCGTCCCCGCCGGGGTGCCGCGCTACCTCCTCGGGGACCCGGTACGGCTGCGCCAGATCCTCATCAACCTGATCGGAAACGCCATAAAGTTCACCGCAGCGGGGGAGGTCGTTCTGGGGATCGAGGAGCTGCGCGGAGGGGAGGGGGAGGCCTTCCTCTCCTTCGAGGTGCGCGACACCGGGATCGGCATCACCCCAGAGGCGCAGGCGCGGATCTTCGAGAGTTTCTCCCAGGCCGACTACTCCACCACCCGCCGCTTCGGAGGGACGGGGCTCGGCCTCGCCATCGCGAAGCAGCTCTGCCAGCTCATGGGGGGGGACATCGGGGTCGCCAGCGTGCCGGGAAGGGGGTCGACCTTCCGCTTCACGGCGCGGCTGGAGCTCGACCAGAAGGCGGGGCGCTCCGACTCCGCGCCTGCCGATCTCGCCGGGGTGAAGATCCTCGTGGTGGACGACAACAGCACGAACCTGTGCATCCTGCACCACCAGGTGAGCTCCTTCGGCATGCGCTGCGACACCGCGCCGGACGCCGCGACCGCTCTCGTCATGCTCCGCGAGTGGTCGGCCCGGGACGGCTACCAGATGGCGCTTCTGGACATGCACATGCCGCAGATGAACGGCATCGAGCTGGCCCGCGCCATAAAATCGGATGCGAAGATCTCCGGGGTGCACCTGGTGATACTGACCTCCGCGGGTAACCCCGGGGAGATCGCGGAGGCGCTGGAGGCGGGGGCGCTGCACTGCCTCAGCAAGCCGGTGAGCCCCTCCAACCTCATCGAGTGCCTCACCAGCGCCCTTTCCTCCTCCTCCGCGTCCGCCGAAGGGGGGGCTCCCGCGCGACCGAGCGAGGAGACGATCTACGACGCGGACATTCTCGTCGCGGAGGACAACTTCGTAAACCGCGACGTCGCAAAGCACATGCTGGGGCTTCTGGGGTGCCGGGTGGCGCTCGCCGAGGACGGAGTGCAGGCGGTGGAGATGTGGGAGGGGGGAAGCTACCACCTGATCTTCATGGACTGCCAGATGCCGGAGATGGACGGGTTTGCCGCCACGGGCGCCATCCGGGAGCGGGAGGGTTCGAGGGAAGGGGGGCGCATCCCCGTCGTCGCCCTTACCGCCAACGCCATCTCCGGGGACCGGGAGCGCTGCCTCGCGGCGGGGATGGACGATTATTTGAGCAAGCCCTTCTCGCTCGACGAGCTGCGAAGCGTCCTGGCGCGCTGGCTCCCCCCCGGGGTGCAGGTCAGTGCTGCGGAGGCGGGGAGGCGCGCGCCCGCGGTCGGGAGCTCGGAGGGAAATGTCGCCGTTTTTGATCGGCAGGGGCTTCTGGAGAGGATCGGCGGGAGCGAGGAGTGCGTCGGGTTCCTGGTGCAGAAATTTGTGGAGAGTTCCACCGACATCCTCGCGGCGCTGCGGGGGCATGTGAAGAAGGGGGAGGAGGAAGGGGTACACCGCCAGGCGCACAGCCTGAAAGGGGCGGCCGCAAGCATCGCGGCGGAGGAGATGCGCCAGATCGCAGCGCGTCTCGAAGCGCTCACCAGGGAGGGGACTCTCCTTGGCGCCGATCTTTTGTACCTCCAGCTGGAACGGGCCTTCGCCACCTTCAAGGAGGAAGTCGGCGCCGCGGATCCGGTGTGATGTAGGTTTCCTGTGGGATGTAGGTAAATGTAGGCCGGCATAAGCGAAGCGTTGCCGGCATTAAGGTGGCTTATCCGGGAAGTGCGTGGAAGCCACTGTTGTGTCTGCGAATAAGCAGTACGCGAGGCTTTACGTTCCCCCCTTTGCGAAGGTTCGTCTGGGAATTCTGGGGAAGCTTGCATCGCTTTAATCCGCCGGCCCTGTGTGTCTTTAGCAGGTCAGGAGCTCAGGCGTCCCCTCCCTTTCAAGGGGAGGGACAGGGTGGGGATGGGGTAGAGTTGGCCGCGCCGACCCCATCCCCCTCCTGTCCTCCCCCTTGAAAGGGGAGGAACGCGCTGCCGGCGGCTTGCTCTGATTCATCTCCTCCACGCGAGGGCACCCGCGTTCTTTATAACGACCTTCCCCGGAATTCCCGGATGAACCTTCAAAATCCCAGGTAGCACACCTCTTCCTGCAGGAGCACCCCGGTCTTTTGCGCCACCTCATCCCTTATCAGCGCCGCCAGTTCCCGCACATCGCGAGCGGTGGCATTTCCGGTATTGATGATGTAGTTCGCGTGCTTCTCGCTCACCATCGCCCCGCCGACCCTCCTGTTGCGCAGCCCCGCCCGCTCGATGAACCACCCGGCGGGAATCCTGTTGTCACGGCAGTGCACCCGGCGCTCCCCCTCGAACGCCTCCACGAGGCTCCTCTCCGTCACGACCGGATTCATGAAGAAGGACCCGACGCTGAGCTCTGCCTGCAGGTTCCTTGCGAGGCGCTTCGCCAGCGTTTCCTCCACCTTCTCCGCTATCTCCTCCCGCGGCGCGCTGTGCAGGTCCAGGAGCGCCGAAACCACCACCAGCCGCTTCGTCTTCTTGAAGGTGCTGCTGCGGTAGTGAAAATCGCACTCCTCGCGCGTCAGGGGGATGAACTCCATCCGCTCCAGGTCGAGCGCCACCACCCCCCGCACAACTTCCCCGATCGCGGTGCCGTACGCCCCGGCGTTGCCGCGCACAGCTCCCCCCACGGTGCCGGGAATCCCGGCCAGCCGCTCCATCCCCCCCAGCCCCTCCTGCGTTGCGCACTGCACGAGACGCATAAGCTCCACCCCCGCGTCGACCTCTACAGACTCCCCGCGCAGCCGCATCCCGTCCAGGTTCATCTGGATCACCATCCCGGGGAAGCCGCTGTCGTTTACCAGGATGTTCGTACCGCCGCCGAGGATGTGGTAGGGGAGATCCTTCTGCAGGGCGAAGGTGATCGCCTGCCGCAGCTGGTCCTTCGTGGAGACGGCGCAGAAGAGCTTGGCCGCACCGCCGATGCGGAAAGAGGTGAAAGGGGCCAGTCTGACTTCCTTTTCCATGATGATCATGAGCGCCACGCCTGTTCCTTTACTTTCCCTCATAGTAGTATGTTACGCCAAAAAAAGCCGCTCCTCTTTGCTCGTCGCGCCTTCGAGAAGGTGCTTCCTTTTTTCTCATCTTTTTCCATTACCCACCGATACGCTCAACAAGAGTCGTGCCTATGAATCTGAAGGAGATATCTATGGTTTTCGTGAAGGGAAGCATAAAACAGCGCCTGCTGGCGATGGGGATCATTTCCGGGGCGTTTTATCTCTTCCTCGGCGGCCTGATCTTGTTGGGGCTGCAGCAGGCAGGGAAATCGGTCGACCTCCTTTACCAGGAGCATCTCCTGCGCGTGGAAAAGGTGAGCCGCATGAACGCGGCGCTGCGCGACACGAGGCTTGAGCTTCTTCTCGCCATGCGGCACGATCCGCGCCTGGGAACGGCGCACAGTCATCCGCTGAGCCTCCACACGACTCGCATAGCGGACCATCTCCAGGAGAGCGCTTCGCTCCTCAAGGAGTACGCCGCCGCCGGAGAAAAGAGCTCGGAGCGCAAAAAGCTCGAGGAGCAGTTCGGCGCGGCGCAGGAGCGGCTGGTGCGCGAAGGGGTGCTTCCTGCCGTTGCCGCCGTCGAGGCGGGCGATTTCGACAAGGCGGAGGGAATCGTTACCAAATCGGTCAATCCCCTCGCGGAGCAGGCCCTGAAGAGCGCGGACGACCTGGAGAAGGGGGAGGTTGCCCTGGCCAGAGGGCGCTACGAAGAGGCGAAAGAGAAATTCTCCGGCGGGCGCGTGGTCGCCTGGGGCGCGATCTTTCTTGCCATGTCCCTTGGCACCGCCATCAACCTCCTGGTCATAGGCTCCATCAGGCGCGGCTCGGCCGACCTGGTCCTCGCGACGACGCGTATGGCGGGGGGGGATCTGACTGCCGTTGCCACCAACACCAGTGACGACGAGCTCGGCCAGGTCGGGCGCTCTTTCAACGCCATGCGCGAGGCGATGGTGCGGCTGATCGGCGGGGTTACCAGCAGCGCCGAGCGGGTTATGGTCACCGCCGAGCAGGTGCACGCGACTTCCGAGCAGATGGCGACCGGGGCGGAGCAGGTTGCCTCGCGGCTCTCCACTGCCGCAACCTCCGGAGAAGAAATGGCATCCACCTCTGCCGGCATCGCCCAGAGCTGTCAGGTCGCCGCGGCAGGGGCGGACGTCGCCACCGACGCCGCCGCCTCCGGCGTGCAGGTGGTGAAGGGGACGATCGACATCATGGAGCGCATCGCCCGCCACGTCCAGACAGCGGCAGGGACGGTGGAGACGCTCGGCGACCGCTCCGACCAGATCGGCGCTATCATTGAAGTCATCGAGGACATCGCGGACCAGACGAACCTCCTCGCGCTCAATGCGGCCATCGAGGCGGCGCGGGCCGGGGAACAGGGGCGCGGCTTCGCAGTCGTTGCCGACGAGGTGCGGGCCCTGGCGGAGCGCACCACGAAGGCGACGAGGGAGATCGACGGGATGATACGGGCGATCCAGGCAGAGACGAAGGGGGCGGTGGCCGCCATGGAGCAGGGGGTGCAGGAGGTCCAGCAGGGTGGCGCAGAGGCCGCGGAGTCGGGGCAGGCGCTGCAGCGGATTCTGGGGGAGATCGACGCGGTGACTTCCCAGGTGAACCAGATCGCCATCGCCGCCGAGGAACAGACGGCGACGACCGCAGAGATCAGCGCGAGCCTGCAGCAGATCGCGGAGGTCGTCCACCTTACCGCCAGCGGGGCGCACGACTCCGCCACCGCGGCACGGCACCTCTCCTCCCTCGCCGACGAACTGCAGCACATGGTGCAGCAGTTCAAGCTCGCCTAGGAGGGAGGTCGTGCCCCCCCTCATCATAGGGCACAGGGGCGCCTCCCGGGACGCCCCCGAGAATACCGCCGCCGCCTTCAGGCTCGCCTTTCTGCAGGGGGCGGACGGAATAGAGGCCGATTTCCGCCTCACCCGCGACGGCACCATCGTCTGCCTCCATGACGAAAGGACCGGGCGCACCGCTGGGCGCGATCTGAAGGTCGCCGAGACGGAAGCGGAGGAAATCCGCTCCCTCGACGTCGGGAGATGGAAAGGGGAGTCCTTCAGGGGGGAGCGCATCCCCACCCTCGCAGAGACGCTGGAGATCGTCCCGGAGGGGAAGTCCCTCTTCCTGGAGATCAAGATAGGCCCCTCCATCATCGCGCCACTGAAGGCTCTTCTCTTCTCCTCCCGTTTCGATCCCGACCGGATCCGCTTCCTCTCCTTCGACAGTGAGGTCATCGCGGCTCTCAAGGAGGCGCTCCCCTCCTACCGGGCCTGCTGGCTCACCGACTACCGGTTTCGCGCCGGCTGGCGTCCGACCCCGGAAGAGGTCGTGGAGACGGCGCGCCGCTGCGGTGCCGACGGAATCGCCTCCCGCGCGAGGCCCCTCGTCGATTCCCGCTTCGTGGAGATGCTGCGCAAAAACGGCTTGGAGATCCACCTCTGGACGGTGGATAATCAGGGTGAGGCCCTCAGGCTGCACGCGCTTGGTGTCGATTCCATAATGACCAACCGCCCCGGGTACCTGCGCGGCATACTCCCCGGCGCTCCCCCAGCCTGACGGCTCGCCCCCTCCCGCCGGAGGGGGGAGGGTACGTCATGGATCGCTACGCCTACCTCGCCACCGGCCGACTCGCCACCCTCATGCAGGGGCTCACCAGGCTCCGCGTGCGCCTCCACAACCGCACCTTTATCCCCGGCGGCTCGGTAGTCTTCGTGGTGAACCGTTTCACGAGGCTGGAGACGCTCCTCGTGCCGTTCCATCTCTGCCGCCTCACCGGCAGTCCCGTCTGGTCCCTCGCGGACTCCTCCTTTTGCGCACCCCCCTTCGAAAACCTCCTTCTTCGCGCCGGAACCGTTTGCACCGCGAATCCGGACCGGGAGCGGCAGATGGTGAAGCCGCTCCTTGCCGGGCAGGCGAACTGGGTCACCTATCTCGACGAAAATGCCGGGCCTGGAAGTAGCGCAGAATCCCGCACCGGGAACCTCCTCCTGCATCCTGCGGCGCTCGCCGTGCGGACCGAATTTTACCGGCAGCGCCTCCTTCGCCTCTCCCGGAGCGCCCCTGACGAGGTTGCGAGGATCGCGGAACTCCTGCAGATGGAGCCGGTGGCTGCCGAGGGGAGAAAAATCTTTCTCGTGCCGGTCAATCTCTCCTGCTATCCGCTGCGGGCGCGGGACAAGGTGCTGGTCTTCCTTGCGGAACTCTTTTCCGAGGGAGCAGCGCCACGCACGGAGGAGATCCTCTCCGAGGGGACGATGCTCTTTTCCTCCGTCGACATCGACATGCGCTTCGGAGCGCCGCTGGAGGTGACGGACTTCCTTGCGCACCCCCTCATCCAGCGCGACATCCGCTCCCTTCTCCCCCTCGATTTCGACAGGAAGCTTTCCTCGCTCCCCCTCCTGCGGCAGGGGGTGAAGAGGCTCATGGACCTCTGCCTTGCGCGGCTCCACGCCGCTACCACCATCAATCACGACCACCTCTTCGCCTCGCTTCTCAGCGCCATCCCCTTGCGCAGCATAGGGGAAGAGGACTTTCGCCGCAGGATCTATCTCCTCGCCTCCTCGGTGAAGGAAAGGGGAGTGCCGTGCCACCGGACGCTGGAAAAGGACCAGGTGGCGCTCCTTACCGACGACCGCCATCACCGCTATCGTGATTTCCTGGAGGTGGCGGAGGAAAAGGGGGGGGTGACACAGATAGGGGAACGGCTGGTAAAGGGGGGGCACGATCCGGTTGGCGACCCGTTAAAACTCCTGGCGCATCAGGTGCGTCCGCTGCAGGTGCTGCAGCGGGAGGTGTGGAAAGTCGCCTGGATGCCGGAGTGGCTGGTGCGTCGGCGTGTTGTGGAGAGGGTGGAGCGGCAGGCACTTGCGGAATTCGACGAGGACTACAGCCGCTTCTCCCGGCCGAAGGAGAGGAAGGGGCGCGACATCGGGGCGCCGCTCCTTCTGAAGGGGCGCTCCCGCGACCTCGGGGTCGTCCTCGTGCACGGCTTCCTCGCTGCGCCGGCGGAAGTCGCCGAACTGGCGCGATACCTCCACTCGCAGGGACTCTGGGTCTACCTGGTGCGGCTGAAGGGGCACGGCACCGCGCCGGAGGACCTCGCCCTGCGCACCCGGAAGGACTGGATGGAGTCGGTGGACCGCGGCTATGCGCTCATGAAAGGGATCTGCCGCGCAGTCGTTCTGGGAGGCTTCTCCTTCGGAGGGGGGATCGCGCTAGACTGCGCCAGTCGTGTCAGGGGCGTGGCGGGGGTGTTCGCGGTCTGCCCGCCTCACCGGCTCATGGACATCTCCTCCCGCTTCGTCCCCGCCATGGCCGTGTGGAACCGGGTCATGCACTTTCTGAAGCTGCGGGGGGTGAAGATGGAGTACGCCCAGATCGTCCCGGAGCGGCCGCAGATAAACTACCACCGCCTGCCGATCCGCGCGGTCTGGGAGCTGGAGCTTTTCATGAGGCAACTGGAGCGAAAGCTTGCAGCGATCTCCGTTCCCGCCCTCGTGGTGCAGGCGGACTTCGACCCGGTTGTCGATCCGCGCGGCTCGCGGCGCCTCTTCGAGATGCTGGGGAGTGGCGAGAAGAAGTACCGCATCTTTCCCCGCAGGCGCCACGGGATCCTCGCAGGGGAGGGGGCGGAGGAGGTGCATGCCGCGATAGCGGAGTTCGTCCGAAACCTGGCTGCCTCGGGACGGGAGGGGCGGGTCGTCGATCCGCGTGTGGCGCTGGTCGGGAAGATGTTCACAATCGCCTGCAAATCTGCTACAAGGGGGATATGGTTGCGCTCTCAGAGATAGCGGCGAGAAGTTCCTGGATCTTCGACCTCGACGGCACACTGACCGTCGCCGTGCACGATTTCGCCGCCATCCGCCGCGCGCTGGAGATCCCCGCCGGTGCGGACATACTCGGGCACCTCGGCTCCCTCTGCGAGGAGGAGTCGGCAAGCCGCTACCGGCAGCTCGAATTGATGGAAGAGGAGCTTTGCGTGCAGACGATGGCCGCCACCGGCGCGCTGTCGCTCTTTCAGCTACTCAGGCGGCGCGGGGTGCGCCTAGGGGTGGTAACCCGCAACACCAGAAGAAACGCCTTGCGCACTCTCGAGCACATAGGGCTTGGCGCCTATTTCCATGCCGGCGACATCCTCGGGCGGGAGGAGGCGCTGGCGAAGCCGCACCCGGATGGAATTTTCAGGCTTGCCAGCCGCTGGGGGGTCGCTGCGAGCGAGACGGTGATGGTCGGGGACTACCGCTTCGATCTCGAGGCGGGACGGGCTGCCGGGGCGGCAACGGTACATGTGGATGTAAGCGGCGCCTTTCCGTGGCCCGAACTGACCGACGTAGCGGTCGGTTCGCTCGGGGAGCTGGCGCTGCTGATAGGATGAGAGACGAGGAAGGGAAAGGAGAGGTAAGGTGACAGAGGTTTGAGAGGTTCAGATACGGCCAAAGACGCCGGCACGGGTATGACGCCGATTCCTGCCGAGGCGGCCATGATCGTGGCTCATTACGGCGTCGCGGTGGAAGTCGCCTTCCCCGGGGGGGAGCGCCGCACCGTCCGGGTAAAGCGCAACTCCGGGCATGTAGTGGGGGATTACGTCACCGTCTCCGGCGAAACGCTGGAGCGGCTCCCCAGAAGGACCGAACTCAGACGGCGCGACGCCCGCGGCTCCGTTCGGCTTGTGGCCGCGAACCTCGACACACTGGGGGTGGTCCTTGCTCCCGCCTCTCCCACCGGTTTCGCCGACCGTGCCATTATCGCGGCGCGGGCGGCGGATCTTGCCCCCTTCCTCGTGGTGAACAAGTGCGATCTCCCCGAGTCGCGGCAGCTTGCCGCCATGATGCGCGATACGTACGGCTCCAGCACGGAGATCTTTTCCGTCAGCGCGGTGCGCGGCGACGGCCTCGATGACCTGCACGCCTTTCTGGCCCAGGGGCACCGCGGCGCGTTCGTGGGGAGCACGGGGGTAGGGAAGAGCTCCCTTTTGAACGCGCTCATCCCGGACATCGATCTGAAGGTCGGCGCTCTGAGCGAATACCACGGCATGGGGCGCCACACCACGACGGTTTCCACCCTGCACCAGGTACCGGGGGGGGGGGAGCTGGTGGATACTCCGGGATTCCGGGAGTTTGGACTCGTGGAGATCTTTCCGGAGGATGTGGTGGCGCACTTCCCGGGGTTCGAGGATCTGGAGGAGGGGGCCTGCCGTTTCCACAACTGCCGGCACCGCCGCGAGCCGGGGTGCGCGGTCATGGCACTGGTGGAAGAGGGTGCCCTGAGCGCGGAGCGATACGAGAGGTATCTGGAGATCCTTCAGGAGGCTGAGGCGGAAGAGCAGAGCGCCCAGCGGCGCGCCTGGAAGAACCCGACCTGATGAAATGAGGGGGTTACCCCGTGGAGGATCTGTGGCACAGCCGTGGAAGGTACTGGACAAAATTGAGACGGACGAGGGGATACTGGAGCTCAGGCAGCGCGCCGAGGGGGACTTTCTCATCACGGTAGGAAACCTCGTCCTTATGAACAGCCTCGCCCACCGCTCCGAGGTCGCTCTCGGTGCCCTCGCCTGCGCGGGATTGATGGAGCGCCCGGCACCGCGGGTGCTGGTCGGGGGGCTGGGGATGGGGTACACCCTGAAGGCGGTGCTGGACAATCTCCCCGCCGACGCCGAGGTCGTCGTCGCCGAGCTGAACCCGGTGGTGCTCAAGTGGTGTCAGGGGCCCCTCGCTTCCCTCACCGGGAGCGCCGTCACCGACCCCCGGGTCACCGTGGAGATAGCGAACGTGGCGGACGTGATAAAGAGGTCAGCCAAAGGCGGCGCCACCTTCGACGCCATCGTCCTCGACCTGTACAAGGGGCCGCACGCGAAGACCCTCCCCTCCGACCCGCTCTACGGGGCAGGCGCCATAGACCGGGCCCGCGCCGCATTGAAGCCGGGAGGCGCATTCGCGATCTGGGGAGAGAATTACGACGAAGGGTTCGCCCGGCGCCTCTCCGCAGCCGGTTTTTCAGTCACCTCGGAGCGTCCGGGGCGCGGTGGCCTGCGCCACGTCGTCTTTCTGGCGCGACTGCCCCAGGGGAAAAGTCTGGCGAAAGGGAAGGGGCGCTAGGGGGCGCCCGCACTCGCGCCTGAACGCGCGGCACTAGATCCTCCATCCAGTGCTACCACCGCTTTCTTGCTGCTGCACTTTTTGCTCGTTCCCAAGCTCCGGCCTGGGAGCGCACTTGCCCGCGAGGGTGCGCCTCGCCACGCCCGCCTTTTATCCCTGCCGCTGACGCGGATGCAAAGCTGGAGCTTTGTGCGTTCCCAAGGTGACCTCGGGAACGAGTGAGAGATGCACCTTGGAAACCGGCTCTGCCAGGAACCCGGCACCTCCTGCTTCACGCACCACCTGTCCCCGTCGCTCCCGCACTCTCTCCAAAGAACACTCACCCTCATAGATCCGCCTTGCCCCCCGGACCGCCGCCGTCACGCCCCGCCTGCTATGCAATTCCGGTGACAATCGCCCTCCCAGACGTTGCAATCTCGGCCACTTCCGATATTTTTATAGAAATTTCTAACGTTTTCGCCGTTCAGGAGATGGCGTTATGGCTGACAAAAAAGAGGTGACAGCAGATACCCTTACCTTCCAGGAAATCTGTCGCCACGACCACCTCTCCCTCTTTTTCCACGAGGAGGAGGAAACCGTGGCACCGGTGACCGAGTTCATCCAGGGGGGGCTGGCACTGGGGGAGCGCTGCGTAGGGATGAACCTGCGCCCCGAGCTGCAGCACCTCCTCGTCAGCGGGACGACGAGCCCGAAGCAGCGCGCCGCGGTCATCATGCTCTCGAAGGAGGAATCGTTCCTGCGCGGCGGCGCCTTCCACGGAGAAAAGATGCTCCGTTTCCTCGGCTCCCTGTGCCTCACCAACGGCACCGAGGGGTTCAAAGGAACGCGGCTGATCTGCGACATGGGGTGGGTCGTGCGGGAAGAGGTGGGGCACGGCCGGTTGACCGAGTTCGAGGCGCATCTGAACTACCTGGCGGCGGACCACGAGCTCACCATCATGTGTCTGTACGACCGCGCCCTTTTCCCTCCGGAGCTTTTGCTGGAGATCGCAAAGATTCACTCCCACCTGCACCTAGGGGGAAAAGTCTGCCGCAACAGCTTCTTCATCGCGCCGGACCGCTATCTCGTCCCGACCCGCCGCAGCAGCGAACTGGAAATCTTTCTCAACTCGGTCGAGCAGGCGGCAGGGCTCATGAACGAGCAGGAGAAGCTGCGCCGGGATCTGGAGCAGGCCCACGCGACTCTGGCCCAGAAAATTTGCGAGGTATGGAGGGAGGAGGACGCCCTGCGCCGCAGCGAACTGCAGCTTCACGAGAAAAATGAAGCGCTGCAGGATTACAAGAGGCGCATCCAGACGATCCTGCAGCACATCCCTCTCATGCTAGGAGCATTCGACAGCAAGAACCGTCTCGTGGCCTGCAACCACGAGTACGAGCTCGTCACCGGTTTCCGGGCGGAAGAGGTCATGGGGAAGCGCATCGTGGAACTCCTGCTGCTGGATGGAGCCGCCCGCGACGAGATGCTCGCGGCCCACCCGTCGGACGGGGGGAACTACAGGGACAGGGAGTGGCCCATCGCCTGCAAGGACGGGTCGCTGCGGCAGGTATCGTGGTCGAATATCTCGAGCTTCGTGCGGATTCCCGGCTGGAACAATTGGATCGTGGGGCTCGACATAACGGACCGGGTGCAGGCGGAAAACACCGTCAAGGTGCTGAACGACCAGTTGAGGGTACAGGGGGGGGGCCCGTTGGGATTCGGTGTGGACCCCCTCTCGGAGGCGGGCTCCCCCCGCCAGCCGGCACCGTGACAAGCGGGACCGGATGCCGCAGAAGAAAGGTGCGGCAGGCCCGGAACAGGCGCTTTAGACGTGGTCGTAAAGGAGCCTTTATGGCCGAGATGCTGAAAGAGAAGACGGCGCCCGAGGAGGGGAAATACTTGGATCTGGAAAAGGAGCTGACAGACAACATACTGAACGCGCCGCACGCGGACCTGAAGACGGCGGTACACACCTCCCTCGAGTCGATCCGCAACATGCTCGGCGAGGAGCACGACAGCGCCGAGGTGAACGTGCTGACGCAGCAGATCGAGCGCCTGCTCACGGAGCAGACGGAGAGGCTGGAATCGATAAACCGGGATCTGGAGGCATTCAACTACTCGGTCGCCCACGACCTCTGCGCCCCGTTGCGGCGTATCTCCGGCTTCACCCGCGCCCTGCAGGAGCACTACGCCGACAGGCTCGACCTGGAAGGGATGGATTATCTGGAGAGGATCTTCAAGTCGTCGCAGCAGATGAACGAGCTCATCGACGCGCTCCTGCAGCTTTCGCAGCTTTCGCACCTCAATATAAAGAGGGAGCTCGTCGACCTGAGCGAGATCGCCACCGCCACCGCCATCGAGCTCCGGCAGGGGACGCCGGAAAGGGCGGTGGAGTTCGTCATTCAGCCACGGGTGCGCACCTTCGGCGACCGGCACCTCCTGGAGATAGCCATGAAGAACCTCTTCAGGAATGCCTGGAAGTTCACCCGCATGAGGGACACCTCCCACATAGAGTTCGGAACCACCACCGCCAGCGACGAGAGGACCTGCTTTGTGCGCGACAACGGCATAGGATTCGACATGTCCAACGCGGAACGTATGTTTCACGCCTTCCAGCGGCTGCACAACAGCTCTGAGTTCCCCGGCAACGGGATCGGCCTCACCACGGTGCAGCGGATCATTCTGCGCCACGGCGGGCGGATCTGGGCGGAAGGGGAGCCGGGGAAGGGCGCCACCTTCTACTTCACCCTGCAGACCTGCATCACCTGACCTCACCCGCTTCAGCGCGTATCACCACGCCGCCGCCGGCACGGCCACCGTCCGGCGGCGGTGCACTTTCACCTTCTGGATCGTGGACCTCATGGACCGGTCATGGAGGGGCTGATGCCCAAGGACTCCCCTTCTCTGCACAGCGCCATTCTTGCCGCCGCTTTCTGCGTGGCACTCCTTCTCCCCGTCGCGCTTCCCGCCGCGGGGGGGGAGGGTGCCGGTGCTGCAAGGGCGTGCGTGGCGACCGGGTCGGGCGTCTGGCCTCTCCCCCCCGGGGACCTCACGATCCTCTCGGAGATTTGCCTCGGCGGGGCCGCCTGCTGTCTCGTCACCGCCGGGATCTTCAGCGGAGTGCGCCGGCGCAGAGAAAGGGAGGTCACCGCCCGGCTCACGGAGAAGAACCGGGCGCTGGTCCTGGAACTCGGACGGCAGTGCCTCGCGGAGAAGGAACTGGAGGAATCCCGCTCCTTCCTGCAGGGGATACTGGATGCCCTCGCGGAGCCGGTGGTGGTGATCGGCTTTGACCACCAGGTCGTGGCGCTGAACCGCGCTGCCCGCAGCTTCAGATCGGACATGGGGGAAGGGGGGGGGTACTGCTTCCGGGTGCTGCACGGCCTTGACCGCCCCTGCCCGACTCACGCCGGCCGCTCTTTCTGCGGCCTGGAGGCGCTCGGGGAATCGCTGGAGGCGTGCACCGTGACGGGGGACCATGAGTGGGTGGCGCCGGACGGGAAGAGGAAGTGGTGCCAGGTTAGCGCCACCATCTTCAGCGCCGGCGACGGTTCCCGCCGCTTTATCCTGGAGTCGCTTCACGACATCACCAAGATGAAGGAAGCGGAAGAGAGCGTGCGCCTCCTGGCCGACTTCGACCCCCTGACGGGGCTCCCGAACCGTCGGCTCTTCAACGACCGTCTCACCCTCGCGCTGGTGCAGGCGCACCGGCGCAAGGAGAAGGTGGCGCTCCTCTTTCTCGATCTCGACCGCTTCAAAGTGATAAACGACACCCTCGGGCACTCCATCGGGGACCTCCTGCTGCAGGAGGTCGCCAGGCGGCTGCGGCAGTGCTGCAGGCGTGAGGAGGACACCATCGCGCGGCAGGGGGGGGACGAGTTCGTGGTGATCCTGACGGAAATTTCGGACGTCGCTGCCGCGGCAAAGATCGCCCAGGAAGTGGTGGAAGCGTTCAAGGAGCCGTTTTACCTGGCGGGGCACGAGCTTTTCGCGAGCACCTCCATAGGGATCAGCATCTACCCGGACGACGGCGACAATGCCGACCGGCTGGTGAGAAACGCGGACACCGCGCTGTACTTCGCAAAGGAGCACGGCAAAAACGGCTACAAGATCTACAATCCGGAGCTGAACAAGAAGGCAATGGAGCGGCTGACCCTTGAAAACAGCATCCGGCGGGCGCTGAGGGAGCAGGAATTCGTCCTTTACTACCAGCCGAAGGTAAACGTGAAGACCTCCCGCATCGTGTGCCTGGAGGCGCTGATCCGCTGGAACCACCCGGAGTTCGGGCTCCTCCTCCCTGCCGAGTTTATCCAGACGGCCGAGGAGACCGGCTCCATCATTCCTCTGGGGGAGTGGGTGCTGCGCACCGCCTGCACCCAGAACAGGAAGTGGCAGCTCGCGGGGCTTTCCCCGGTACGGGTGGCGGTGAACCTCTCGGAGCGGCAGTTCACGAGGCCCGATGTCGTTGACTCCGTGGTGGAGGCTCTGGCGCAGTCCGGCCTCGAAGGGAGGTGGCTCGACCTGGAAATCTCGCTGGAGCTCCTCATGCGCAGCGGCGAGGAGAGCCTGGAGACACTGAGGCGGCTGACGGGGCTGGGAGTGCAGATCTCGGTGGCCAATATCGGGAAGGGGTACAGCTCCCTGAGCTGCCTGAGGCGCCTGCCGGTGCACACCCTGAAGATCGACCGCTCCTGCGTCGGGGAGATCGAGAACGATCCCGAGTTTGCCTCCGCCTTCGTGCATCTGGCGCGGAGCATCGACCTGGAAGTCATCCACGAAGGGGTTGAGACGATGGAGCAGCTGGCATTCTTCCGCTCCATCGCCTGCGACGAGATGCAGGGAAACCTCTTCTGCCGTCCCCTTCCTCCCGAAGAGGTGGCGGAGATCCTCAACCGGAGCAGCATCGGCGCTATCGGGAAAGGCGCCCCCCTTCCTTCAGCGGCGCAACACGCCGGCGTTTTCCTTTCCGCAGAGTAACTGAGGCGATCACCTTCTCTTCCTCTTTACCCATCCTGCTAACACCCCGAGTCCTGCCACAACTCAGCATCGTCACCATCGGGTGCCATCGTACAGAAGCTTATAATTCAAGACCTGACCCCGGGGTCAGGTCTTGAATTATAAGGTTTCATCCCAGTGAAAGCGCGCGACCCTGATACGCTTCTCCCATCGCGATGGAAAATACCGTGTACGGTACCGGAGGCGGGTTCGCTTGACCTTTCCGCGGGAATACTATAGGCTCGAATTGCTCGATCCCCTAATCCCTAATGAGCGTACATCTGGAGGTTTGATTCATGTGCATCGATTGCGGTTGCGCCACCCCGGTGGACCACCATCACGATCATGACCACGACGGCCACCACCATGCCCACGGTGACCACCACCACGATCACCATCACGACGGACACCACCACGACGGACACCACCACGGCCACGACGGTGACCACGACCACGACCACGATCACCACCATCACCACCACGATGGCGACCATCACCATCACCACCACGGTGAAGGGGAGACACGCCGCCCGGAGGCGCAGGTCACCCGGAAGGTGGTGGTGCAGACCGATATCCTTTCCAAAAACAACGCCATTGCCGAGGAAAACCGCCTTCTCTTCAAGGAGAAGGGGCTCTTCGTGCTCAACCTGGTAAGCTCCCCCGGTTCAGGAAAGACCACGATCCTCGAGCGGACCCTGAAGGATCTCGGCTCGACCTGCCGCGCCGCGGTCATCGAAGGGGACCAGCAGACCGACAACGACGCGCAGCGGATCGCCGCCACCGGCGTTCCGGTAAAGCAGATCAACACCGGCGCAGGATGCCACCTGGACGCCCACATGGTGCTCCACGCGGCCGCCCACTTCAACCTCTCCGACCTCGACCTCCTCCTCATCGAGAACGTCGGGAACCTGGTGTGCCCCGCCTCCTTCGATCTTGGCGAGCACCACAAGGTGGTGGTTTTGAGCGTCACCGAGGGGGAGGACAAGCCGCTGAAGTATCCCCAGATGTTCCACGCCGCGACGATCATGCTCCTCAACAAGGTGGACCTCCTGCCGCACCTCGACTTCGACGTGGAGCGGTGCAAGGAGATGGCCCGCCGCGTCTCCCCGGGGATCACCATCTTCGAGCTCTCCAGCCGCACCGGTGAGGGGATGGACGCCTGGTACTCCTGGCTGCAGGAAGGGGTGCGGAAGGCGAAGGGGGCGTAGCCCCGTCCGATGGAGATCCCCAGCCGCAGCCGCATCAGCATGGAGATCGACGGGATCGTCCAGGGGGTGGGCTTCCGCCCCTTCGTGTACCGCCTCGCCGCGAGGCATTCCCTCTCCGGGTGGGTGAAAAACCTGGGGAGCGCGGTTCTCCTGGAGGTGGAAGGGGAGGGTCGCGCCGTGGAGCTTTTCCGCGACGCCATCGTCGCCGAAGCCCCCCCCCTTGCCGTCATCGGGAAGGTCGTGGTGGAGCAGAAATCCCTCTGCGGCGGGGAAGGTTTCCACATTCTCGAGAGCGGCAGGGGGGAGCCCGGAGGTGGGGTCTCGCCGGACTGCGACGTCTGCGCCGACTGCCTCTCCGAGCTCTTTGACCCCGCCGACCGACGCTATCTCTACCCCTTCATCAACTGCACAAACTGCGGGCCGCGCTACTCCATCATCGATGCCATACCGTACGACCGTCCCGCGACCACGATGGCGGCCTTCCCCATGTGTCCGGCGTGCCTGCAGGAGTACCACGATCCCGGGAACCGCCGCTTCCACGCCCAGCCGAACGCCTGCCCGGTCTGCGGCCCATCCCTCGCGCTCTTCTCTGCCGACGGCGCCAACCTCCCCGGCGACCCCCTGCAGGAGACGGTCGCCGCCCTGAAGGAGGGGCGCATTGTTGCGCTGAAAGGAATAGGCGGCTACCATCTCGCCGTCGATCCGCTCAATGAAGGCGCGGTGCGCAGACTGAGGGAGAGGAAAAAGCGGGACGAGAAGCCGTTTGCGGTCATGTTCCCCGATCTCGCTTCCGTGCGGCGCCACGCCGAGTGCCCGGAGAAGGAGGGGCGGCTCCTGCAGGGGGTGGAGCGCCCGATCGTCCTTCTGAAGAAGCTCCCGCTGCAGGAGATCTCGGAGCTCGTGGCGCCGGGGAACCGCTGGCTCGGGGTCATGCTGCCGGGGACCCCTCTGCACCACCTCCTCCTGCGCCTTTTTGGCGGACCGCTGGTGATGACGAGCGGGAACCTCTCGGATGAGCCGATCGCCTACCGTGAGGAGGATGCCTTCCGCACCCTTTCGGGGATTGCCGATCTTTTCCTCACCCACAACAGGGAGATCCGCACGCGCACCGACGACTCCGTCCTGCGCCTCTTTGCGGGGGAGCCCCTCTTTCTCAGGCGCTCCCGCGGCTACGTGCCGCGGGCGGTACTTCTCCCGGCGCATCAGCCGGCTGTACTGGCCGTCGGGGGGGAGCTGAAAGGGACCCTTTGCCTCACCCGCGACAGCCGGGCCTTCATGAGCCAGCACATCGGCGACCTGAAAAATGCGGCGACCGCCGCCTCCCTTGAGGAGACAGCTTCGCACCTCTGCCGCCTCCTGGAGATAGAGCCGGAGGTCGTGGCCCACGACCTGCACCCGGACTACCTCTCTACCCTCTACGCAGAAAAGATCGAACTGCCGCGGGTCGCCGTGCAGCACCACCACGCGCATCTTGCCTCCTGCATGGCGGAGAACGGCCTGGAGGGGGAGGTCCTCGGGGTGATCCTGGACGGGACCGGGTACGGCACGGACGGCACGATCTGGGGGGGGGAATTCCTCCTCGGGGGATACCGGCGCTTCGAGCGACGCGGGCACTTCTCCCCCCTGCGCATGCCCGGGGGGGACGCCGCGGTGAAGGAGCCGTACCGGATGGCGCTCTCGGCGCTCTACTCGGTGCACGGCGACAGGCTTTTCGAGGTGAGCCACCCCCTTCTTTGCGCGATCCCGGATGGTGACCGCCCCATATTCCTGAAGATGCTGCAGCGCGGCATCAACTCCCCCCTTACCTCCAGCTGCGGCCGCCTCTTCGACGCCGTCTCCGCCCTTCTCGGGGTGCGCGGCACCGTAAGCTACGAGGGGCAGGCGGCAATCGAGCTGGAGGCGCTGGCGGAGCGGGGGGAGGCGGACGAGCCGTATCCCTTTCTGATGGTGAACGGGGAGCGCCACGTCCTCGACTTCTCCCCTGCGATGGCGGCGATCTGCGGCGATCTCGCCGCCGGGAGGGAAGCGCGCCATATCGCCCGCGCGTTCCACCGCACGGTCGCTGCGGCGATCCTGGAGACGTGCCGCGCCATCCGGGAGGAGAGCGGCGTGGAGCGGGTCGTCCTCTCCGGCGGGGTCTTCCAGAACCGTCTCCTCACCGAGGACGTCTTTCTCCTCCTCGCCGCGGCACGATTCGACACCTATCGCCACCGGCTTGTCCCCCCCAACGACGGCGGGCTCGCCCTCGGGCAGACGGTGATAGCGGGGAGATCGTTCCAGGGGGAGTAACTTCATTCCGTACCGACTCGACGATTCGCCCAAGGGCGAAGGGGGTGCAATGAACTATCTTGATCAGTTTCGCGACCGGGACCTGGTGCTGGGGCTCTCCCGGCGCATCGCCGCTCTCACAGAGGGGGTGGAGAGGGAGCTCACCTTCATGGAGGTGTGCGGCACCCATACCATGGCGATCTACCAGTACGGCATCCGTTCCCTCCTCCCGCCGCAGGTGCGCCTTATCTCGGGGCCCGGCTGCCCCGTCTGCGTTACCGCCAACCCGTACCTCGACAGGGCGGTGGCGCTGAGCCGTCTCCCGGACGTCACCATCACCACCTTCGGCGACATGCTGAGGGTCCCCGGCTCCTCCTCGTCCCTCATGGAGGAGCGCGCCCGGGGGGCGGACGTTCGGATCGTCTACTCCCCGCTCGACGCGGTGCAGTACGCAGCGAAGAACCCGCAGCGCCGCGTCGTCTTCCTGGGGGTCGGCTTCGAGACCACAGCGCCGATCATCGCCGGGAGCATCCAGGCGGCAGAGTCGATGGGGCTCACGAACTTCTTCGTCCTCGCCTCGCACAAGACGATCCCGATCCCGATGGAGATCCTCTCCTCCGACCCGGAGCTCTCGGTGCACGGCTTCATCTGCCCCGCCCATGTCAGCGCCATCATCGGTGCGGACGCGTACCGCTTCCTCAGCGAAAGGCACGGGATCCCGTGCGTGGTGACGGGGTTCGAGCCGGCAGACATCCTCCAGGGGGTGGAGATGCTCACCCGCCAGGTCCTGGCGGGGGAGAGCCGGGTGGAGATCCAATACAAGAGGGTGGTGAGCGCAGAGGGGAACTTGCGGGCACAGAAGGTTCTTGCCGAGGTCTTCACCCCCTGCGACGCCCAGTGGCGCGGCATCGGCCTCATCCCCGGGAGCGGGCTGAAGATCGCGGAGCGCTACGCCTCGTTCGACGCAGAGCTTGCGATCCCGGTCACCGTCGAGGAGACGCGCGAGCACCCCGGGTGCCTGTGCGGGGAGATCCTCAAGGGGAAGCGATCCCCGTTTGACTGCCCCCTCTTCGGAACGGTGTGCACCCCGGAGGACCCCGCCGGCGCCTGCATGGTCTCCTCCGAGGGGAATTGCGCCGCCGCTTACAAGTACGGCACCTGACAAACCACCCGCCGTGCGGCAGATGCGGCGCGGCACCCTGTTCCGTCACGGCGGCCCGGGGAAAAGGAGCACCTGTGGATACCGATATCATCTTGTTGGGGCACGGCAGCGGGGGGAAGCTCTCCCACCAGCTGCTGGACGAAGTGGTCGTGAAGACCCTCTCCGGTACTCCCCCGGCAGGGCAGAACGATGCGGCGCTGGTGGAGGTCGGCGGCGGACGCCTCGCCTTCACCACCGACTCCTACGTCGTCGACCCGATCTTTTTCCCCGGGGGGAACATAGGGGACCTTGCGGTAAAC
The DNA here is from genome assembly GCF_021044625.1 of Geomonas sp. RF6. NCBI lineage: Bacteria > Pseudomonadati > Thermodesulfobacteriota > Desulfuromonadia > Geobacterales > Geobacteraceae > Geomonas > Geomonas sp. RF6. The sequence continues at coordinate 3,537,833 of NZ_CP087999.1, forward strand.
GGCACTGTCAACGACCTCGCCATGATGGGGGCGCGCCCCCTCTACCTGAGCGTCGGGCTGATCCTGGAGGAAGGGTTCAGCAAGGGGGAACTCTCCGTCATCCTCACCTCCATGAGGAGCGCGGCGGACGCCGCCGGGGTGAAGATAGTGACCGGCGACACGAAGGTCGTGCCGCGGGGGAAGGGGGACCGCATCTTCATCAACACCTCCGGGATCGGCGTGGTCGAGCACGGGTTGCGCATCGACGGCGCCGCTGCGGCGGTCGGTGACAAGGTCCTCGTAAACGGCACGATCGGGGACCACGGCATGGCGGTCTTGTGCGCGCGCGAAGGGCTCTCCATCGAGAGCGACGTCGCCAGCGACTCGGCGGCACTGAACGGCCTGGTGCAGGAGCTTCTGGCACTCGGCGGCGCGCTGCACGTACTGCGCGACCCCACAAGGGGAGGGGTTGCGACGACGCTGAAGGAGATTGCGGTGCAGTCGGGGGTGACCGTCTCGCTTAAGGAGGGGGAGCTCCCGGTGCGGCGCGGGGTGAAGGGGGTGTGCGCCCTCCTCGGGCTCGATCCGCTGTATGTGGCGAACGAGGGAAAACTCCTCGCGCTCGTCGCCCCTGAGGCGGCGGAGCGGGCGCTGGAGATCATGCGCCGTCACCCGCTCGGTGCCGAGGCCGCTGTCATCGGTGAGGTCACCGCGGTTTCCGCGGGAAAAGTACAGATGGAGACCGCAGTCGGTGGGGTGAGGGGGGTGGAGATGCTTGCAGGGGAGCAGTTGCCGCGAATCTGCTGAGGCCGGGTCTGACGCCTTCTGGCGTCACCCGATCTTTCCGTTCTCGTCTCTTTCAGGGGCTCTTCAGGTTTTTTTTCGGGAATAGGATGCTCTACGGATGACCCGGAGCTGTGTACGGGTCATCCCCCTGGTGCGCCGGTGTACCACCGGGCCGGGACCGGGGTAGGGTGCGGCTAGTCGAGGAGGGTCTTTTCAAACTGCAGTCCCATACCCTTCTCCGTGGTGCGGACGACCCTCGCCTTCAGATCACAGAGTACCTGCGGCGTGAGGGTGTGGTAGATGGTGACCGCCACGTTGTCGCCGATATCCATACGCCGCGGCGACTTCACAAACACCCCCTTCATGCTCAGATTTTCTACTTCGCCTTCGAGTACCTGCCCGTCCTGCGTGATGTTCGCGCGAGCGTGCAGCGCCAGCCTTGCAAAATTCCGCTTTTCCCTAAACATGTGCGCCTCCTCGTCGGCAGTTGCCTGCGATAACAAACCGTAATAGCTCATTGGTATTCCTTTATTAGTCTATTATACAGAGTCTCCCTTTGCAAGGCGGGGGGAAAGAAGAGAAGCAGGAGAAGTGGCGCCGGGAGCGGTTGCGGCAGGAGTCTACCGTGCTATTATACAGCTGTTTCTGAAAGCTTGTAGACACGGAGGGCTCCATGGCCGACGGGTGCGGCATCGTACAGCGGGGGGTGTCGGTCTTCACGCCGGCGCAGCATACCTACTACAACTTCGCCATCGCCGAGGGGAGGGGGACCGAGGTCATCTCCACTGACGGAAAGCGCTACCTCGACTTCTCCTCCGGGCTCGCGGTGCTGAACCTCGGGCACAACCATCCGGCAGTCGTCGCAGCAGCGCGGGCGCAGCTGGAGCGCTTCGTGCACACCGGAGGGATCTACTACAACGAGTCGACGGTCCAGGCGGCGGAAGAGCTCCTGCAGGTCACTCCCCCCGGGCTGGACATGCTCTTCTTCTCCAACTCCGGCGCAGAGGCGGTGGAGGGAGCACTGAAACTGGCGCGCTACACCAGCCGGCGCCAGGGGATCATCTCCTTCACCAGCGCCTTTCACGGCAGGACCTTCGGCGCCGTCTCCGTCACCAGCAGCAGCGCCGCCTACCGCGCCCACTACCACCCGCTTCTCCCCTCCGTGTACCAGGTCCCGTATCCGACCTGCTTCTCCTGCCCCTGCGGCGAAAGCTCCCATGAGTGCGGCACCCGCTGCCTCGATGCGCTGGTGCGCCTCTTCGAGCACCAGATCCCCCCGGAGGAGGTGGCGGCAATCATCATCGAGCCCTTCCTCGGAGAAGGGGGGTACCACCCGGCTCCACCCCTCTTTCTGAAGGGATTGCGGGACATCTGCGACCAGTACGGGATCTATCTCATCTTCGACGAGGTGCAGTCGGGGATCGGGAGGACGGGGCGCTGGTTCGCCGGCGAGCATGCGGGAGTCGTTCCGGACATCATGACGGTGGGGAAGGCGATCGCCTCCGGCTTTCCCCTCTCCTCGGTGATCTCCTCGAAAGGGGTCATGGACCGTTGGGAGCACGGCTGCCACGGCACGACCTTCGGGGGGAACCCGGTGTCGTGCGCGGCGGCGGTGGCGACGTTGCACGCCGTGAGGGACGAGGGGCTCCTTGAGCGCGCGCGGCAGAGCGGGACCCGGGTGCAGCTTGCGCTGCAGGCGCTCGCCGCGGAGCACCCGGAGATCGGGGACGTGAGGGGGCACGGGGTGATGATCGGGGTGGAGTTTGTGGACGGGGAGGGGAAGCCGAACACGGAGCGGTGCTGCCAGGTGCTGGAGAGCGCCTTCCGCAAGGGGGTAATCCTTATCCCGTGCGGGCTGCGCAAGAACGTGGTGCGCTTCATCCCCCCGATGAACGTGAAGGACGCCGAGCTGGACGAGGCGCTGGAGGTATTCTCACAGGCTCTGAAAGAGCACAGCTAGCCGTTATCCTTCCTGGGCCGCCGGCGTCTCCGGCGCCCTGCTCATGCGCTGCATGATCTCGAAGGCCCTCTTCACCCTCGATACCACCCGCACCGTCATGACCGGCTTCGCGATGAAGTCGTGGAAACCGGACTTCAGGGCCCGGTGCTCCTCCTCCGGGGATGCCTTCGAGGTGAGGAGGATCATGGGGATCTCCTGCGTTGCCGGGTTCGCCTTTATGGCGCGCATGAGGGCGAAGCCGTCCATGCGCGGCATGACCGCATCGCAGATGATCAGGTTCGGGATGGTGGAAAACGCGAGCTTCAGCCCTTCCACCCCGTCGCTGGCGGTGATGACGTGGTACCCCTCCTTTTTCAGCGCGCTCTCGATGATGGCGGTCACGGAAGGGGAGTCGTCCACCACGAGGACGGTCTGCGCCTTCTCCTGAGCAGCGGCCACTCCCTTCAGGTAGTGCTTCCTTATTGCGGCAAGGATCTCGTTTCTGGTGGCAAGAACCGGGACTATCTTCAGCGCCGTCTTCTTCGCCAGGAAATCTATGGTGTCGACGTCAAAGGGGTCGTTTACGGCGAGAGCGAGCACTCCTCCCTGTTTTTTGAGCGGGAAGACGAGCTTTTGGACCGCCATGTCCTCCGGGACGAGGTCGAGGAGCGTGTGCGGGAAGGAGTGCGCGGCGATGTCGGTCACGGTCTTCAGGTCGAACTGCCGGGCGATGGCCTGCATGAGCTCCTCCTGGGTGATCACCCCCATCTCCTCGAAGATGATCCCGAGCCTTTTCCCGGTCCCCTGCTGCCTCTTCAGTGCCCGCTCCAGCGTCTTCACCGTAATGATTCCCGCCTCGACCAGGAGCTCGCCGACATGCTTTTTCATGATATAGCTTCCCTCGTTCCTGTAATTAGGAATCTTTCACTGCTTTACAAATATACAGATTCGGCATCAAATATCAAAAGAAAATGTGAAAAAGGGGGGGGCGAAGGGTCCGTTCCCTCTGCACTTTCCCGTTGACCTCTCCGGCACGAAACGGTACAGTCCCCTTCCTCCGGTGCGGGTGACGGAAGAAAGCGGGCGCTCCGGAAGCCGCCCCTTCCCCCTGCGCCCGGAAGCACGGGAAAAGGAGGGTGGGATGTTCGGATTCAGCGCGGGGGACTGGATTTTCATCGCGGGTGTCATGGCCGTGATCTTCTTCTTCGTCACATTGAGCGGCATGCGTAAGCGAAAATAGTATTATAAATAGTTGAGGAAGGTAGTACCGCCTCGCGGGAGGGGCGAGCGTCGCACCCGGTTCTCCCGCAAATCTCTTGGCGATCGATGATCACAGAAGGGGTGGCGTATGCAGGAACCGGACATCAGGAAGATCCTCACCGACTACCGCACCATCGCCGTAGTCGGTCTCTCCCCCGATCCCTCCAGGCCAAGCTTCGAGGTTTCCCACTACATGCAGAAGGCGGGGTACCGCATCATCCCGGTGAACCCCGCCTGCGACACCGTCCTCGGCGAGCGTTGCTATCGGAGTGTGACCGATATTCCCGATGAGGTGGAGGTCGTGCAGATCTTCCGCCGCAGCGAGTCCGTACCTCCCGTGGTGGATGAGGCGATCGCGAAGGGGGCGAAGGTCGTGTGGATGCAACTCGGCATCAAGAATCCCGAGGCCGCGGCGAAGGCTGAGGCCGCGGGGCTTGCGGTAGTCATGGACCTGTGCATGCTCCGCGAGCATGCGAGGCTGCGCATCCCGCCGAAGGAGTAGGTTCATCCGCCCTACCGGCGAAGCCGCCGGCGCGCCCCTATCCGGAGAGCAGGCAACTCCGGCGCCCCTACCTGAGTGAGGAAACGCGAGTCTTAGGCGCGCTGGCATGTAGGCCGGAATAAGCGTAGCGTTTCCGGCATTCGCTGCTGCGCCCTGTCTGTCGTGGACTGCCGGGAACGCCTCGCGGCTTATCCCGGCCTACATTGACGCTCTTCTGTATCCGCACTCTCGCACTTCCCCAGAGGCCTCTCCTCTCCACCTTTCCCTCCGTTCTCCTTTGTTAGCCGATATACAGATTCTTCCTTGCCACACCCCTTTCATCTCTGATAGTATGTTACGCCGCCGCGGCTCTAATTAAAGCACGTGGAGCCGCGCGGGGCGGGACTTTAGCGTCGAAAAGGAATCGAATACGTGTTCGAGACGTTTGCAAAACTGAAACACGGCCTGGCGAGCTCCATCCTGCAGGCCGATAACGGCGCCTGCGCGGTCGATCTGAACGACACGCGCGGCGTCGATATCCGCATCTCCCATCTGAACAAGTACTTCGGCTCCACCCACGTGCTGAAGGACATAAACCTGGAGATCCGCTCCGGCGAGACCTTCTGCATCATCGGCCCCTCCGGTACGGGGAAGAGCGTCCTTCTGAAGCACATCGTGAAGCTGGAGACCCCGGACAACGGGGAGATCTTCATCGACGGCAACCCGATCTTCGCCCAGGAGAAGGCACCCCCCCGCGACTACCGCTACAGCATGGTCTTCCAGTCCTCCGCCCTCTTCAACTCCCTCACTGTGGGGGAAAACGTGGGGCTTTGGCTCAGGGAGAAGAGGATCTGCAAGGAGCAGCGCATTCGCGAGATCATCCGCGAGAAGCTGGAGATGGTGGGGCTTGTGGGGACGGAGGGGCTGCGCACTTCGGAGCTCTCCGGCGGTATGAAGAAGAGGGTGGCGATCGCCCGCTCCCTCGCCATGAACCCGGACCTCATCCTCTACGACGAGCCGACGGCGGAGCTCGACCCGGTAACGACCGACGAGCTGGCGAACACCATCCTGAAGCTGAAGGAAAGCACGAAGAACACCACGGTAATCGTCACGCACGACCTGAACTTTGCCCTGTACATCTCGGACCGCATCGCCATGATGCACGGGGGCTCCATCGTGGAGGTCGGCACCCCGGCCGAGATAAAACGCAGCCAGAATCCGGTCGTGCGCGGCTTCATCTACACCACCACGAAAGGTATAAGGGGAGAGTAGATGTCGGTAAAACGAGGCGCACATCCCTTCGTCATCATCCTTTCCCTCGGCGCGCTCCTGTGCGCCTCCTGCGCGGATCTGAAGCAGTCCAAACCGCTTCTCCCGGTCCGGGAGTACGAAAGGATGATCGTGGGGCGCCTCGACGCGGAGTACGTCGGGACCTCGAACTGCGTCTCCAAGTGCCACTTCCACGACAAGATCACCGAGGACTTCTCCCACAGTGTGCACGGGGAGCAGATAAAGCCGGAGAGCGGGCTCCCCCTGGTGAACTGCGAGTCGTGCCACGGGCCGGGGAGCCTCGCCATCGCGCATCTGGACGACAACCGGGAGAAAAACACCCTCGAGAAGAAGAAGTGCGACACCTCGACCTTCCTCGACCTCATGCACCTCCCCCCCCAGGCCCAGTCCCTCATCTGTCTCAAGTGCCACTCCGCCGCCTCGGTCCCCGCGCTCGCCCACTGGAACGGGAGCGGTCATGCCCTTAACGACGTGAGCTGCTCCGACTGCCACAAGCTGCACCGGGGGCCGCAGCAGAAGGTCAGCCGCGAGGAGATGGCGGAGCTTTGCTACGGCTGCCACCCGGAGGTGCGGGGGGAGAACGCGCTCTACTCCCATCACCCCTTGCGGGAGAAGAAGATGGTATGCGTCGACTGCCACGAGGTCCACGGCTCCACCCTCGACTACATGCTGAAGGGGACGAGTCTGAAGGAGACGTGTACCCGCTGCCACATGGAGAAGCAGGGCCCCTTCGCCTTCGAGCACGCCGACGTCGCAGAAAATTGCCTGAACTGCCACACCCCCCACGGCTCGGTGCACAGCCGTCTCCTGAACGCGGCGATGCCCTTTCTCTGCCTGCAGTGCCACAACGGGCACGTCCTCGGCTCCGCGCAGGCGCTTCCCGGAACATCCGGGGGGATAAAGGGGCTCTTCACCAACCGGTGCACCGACTGCCACTCGCAGATCCACGGCAGCGACACCCCTTCCCCGGCCCTTACCGGGCGCGGGACGCTGCGCCAGTAAATGCGAAGGGAGAAAGGGATGAGAAGAGGGGGGAGTGTAGCCGAGCACCTGGTACGAAGCCTGCTCCTCCTCGCGCTGGCGACGGCTCCGGTGCGGGGGGAGGAGCCGGCAGAGCTCCCTCCGGAACCGGCAGGGGCGGACGAGCGCGCCGCGGTAGGGGAGGAGCGCCACGTGGAGACCCTGGAGCAGAAGGGGGGCTCCATCGGCTACCGCTCCGTCTTTCGCGAGGACAACCCCTCCCGCGCCCTGCCGTACAGCTACCTCCACTCCTCCGCCGCCGGCACCCTCTTTTACCGCCGCCTGGAGGCGGACAGCAACATCGAGGTCGAGGGCGCCTTCTTAAACCGCAACGACTACAACGGGGACCTCCTTCTTGACTACCGCGGCGACTACCGCCTGCACCTGCGCACGGAGAGCCTGTACCACAACCTCGACCGGGAGCTTCTCTTCACCCCCGACTTCATCCTCGACAGCAACGACCCCACGACCGGAAACCGCGCCCGCTATCACGCCAATCAGGATGCGGAGCAGGGGTACGGGATCAGCGTCACCCAGGACCTCGCGCAGTTCCGGTACCGCCTGCACAACTTCCCGCTGCACGCGAACTTCGGCTACTGGAGGCTCATCCGGGAGGGGACGATCCAGCAGCGCTTTGCCGACACCTCCTTCGAGGGTACCGGCGGCGCTCTGGCGAGCGGAGCGGAGAACAACGTCTTTGCGGAAGCGCGCGCGGTCGATCAGCGCACGGAGGAGGGGAGCGTGTCGCTCGACTCGCATCTCGGGCCTGTCGACCTGATCTACGCCTTCAAGGTGCGCCAGTTCGAGGACCGCGAGCCGATCCCGACCCACGACTACCTGTCGCGCACCGGCACCGACGGGATGACGGTGGACCGCTTCGGAGGGGTGCAGGAGCATAACGAAAACCCGGACAGCCGGCTCTACTCCCACACGGTAAAGGCGCACACCTCCCTCGCGGGGGGGCTCGCCGCGACCGGTTCCTACACCTTCGAGCGGCGGGAAAACCTGTCGCGCCTCACCGATACGGCCGGGGTGAAGCACGCGACGGTGGACGTCCAGGGGGGGGCGGGGGATGTCACCTACACCCCGTGCAAGGAATTCACCCTCTCGGTGAAGTACCGCCACCAGGAGCTCGATCACGACGGCCCGGCGGCCCTTTCCAACTCCTTCTTCACCACGAGCCAGCCGCTGCGCCCGGGGGTGGACACGGTGAAGGACCAGGTGACGGCGCTCCTTTCGTACCGCCTCTCCCGCACGGCGACGGTAAACGGCGAGTACCGTGGCGACTTCCTCTCCAGGGAGCAGGTGGCGCCGACCCCGAGCGCCCTTTACTTCGCGCTGCCGGAGCACTCGAACACCCAGCGCGGCACCCTTTCCTTCATCTACCGCCCGAAGAGGGGGGCGCGCCTGAACGCCAGGTACAGCTACTCCACGACCGACCACCCCTCCTACGGGGCCTCCTTTGCCGAGCGCCACGAAGGGGAACTCCTCGCCTCCTACACCAGCGGCAGCCGTTGGGGGGCGACGGCGGGGGTGCGGGAGCGGCGTGACTCCAACGACGAGGTGCAGCGCTTTCTCCTCAACTACCCCTTCGACCCGATAAGCTACAGCACCGCCCCCCCCATCTCCCGCTCCCGCGAGAGCCGCAGCGCGAACCTGGCGGTGTGGGTGGCGCCGCTGGCGCGAACGACCGTCAGCGCGCACTACTCCTACCTGGAGAACTCCGTCGACCAGGGGGTCTTCTTCACCGGGATCGGGAGCGGCAGCGAGGCCTTTGCCAACTACTTCAACCGTGCGCACGTCTACGCCCTGAACGGGACGTACGGGGCGAGCGAGACCCTCGACCTGCAGCTCATGCTGCAGCAGGTCCGCTCCCACGCAGCCTTCCGCCCGCAGATCGTCGCCTTCTCCGCGACCTCGGACACCTCCGGGGTCCGTGAGCTCACCGAGCAGGAGACCACCATCAGCACCCTCTCCGCCCGCGCGGAAAAGCGCTTCACGGAGCGGCTCTCCGGCTCGCTGGAGTATTCGCTGAACGACTACCACGAGGGGACCCCCCCCTACAGCACGTACAACGGGACGGTCCACGCCGTTGCCGCCTACCTTTCGGCCAGATGGTGAGGAGAGAGACTCTGAGGGCGATCCGGATCATACTCCTCGCGCTGGTCGTGTGCGCAGCGCTCCCTGCGTCACGCTCCGGCGCGAGCGGAAAGCTCGTGGCGGCGCTCCTGACCTGCGACCTCCCCCGGTACCGTGACGCCCACAAGGCCTTTATGAAGTCGCTCGGGCAGAAGGGGTACGACCAGAGCAACCTGGAGATGATCACCCAGACCCCCAATCCCGACCCTATCTCCTGGGCGAACAGCATCCGCAAGTTCAACGCCATCGGCGCGGACCTGATCGTGGCGTACGGGGCTCCCGCGGCCCTTGCCGCCATAAAGGAGCAAAGCGAGATACCGGTCGTCTTCGTGGACGTCTACGGCCCGGTGGAGACGGGGGTGGTGCACAGCATGTCGGGGTCCGGGAAGAACGTGGCGGGGGTGAGCTCGCGGGTCCCGCTGGTGACCCTCATAAAGACAGCGCTCGACCTGAAGGGGGGGAAGGGGCTCGGGGTGCTGTACAATCCGCGTGAGGAGGGGTCGCTCGTGCAGCTCAGGGAGGCGAGGAGGATCGCGGCTCAGCTCGGCCTCACCGTCACCGAAGTGAACGTCGCCTCCGCGGCGGGGATCGATGCCGCACTTGCCACACTCTTTGCGGCCAGAGTAGACTATATCTATGTTTCCGAGTGCTCCGCCTGCTGCCGGAGCTTCGAGAAGATCGTGCACCGCGCCGGGGAGACGCGCATACCGGTGCTCTCCCAGATGCCCGGTGCCGCGGCGAAGGGGGCGCTCATCGCCATGGAGATTGACCCGGTGGAGCAGGGGCAGGACGGAGCGGAGTACGCCGCGCGCATCCTCGGGGGGCGAAAAGCCGCGGCGCTGCCGGTACTCACGCCGAAGCGGGTCGAGCTGATCGTGAACATGAAGACCGCGAGGGCGCTCGACCTGCATGTCCCCCTCTCGGTCCTTTCGGCGGCGACGAAGGTGCTGAAGTGACAGTTTTGAGGTATCGATGGCGAGAATTCTGATAGTCGACGGCGACCCCCTCTTCGTGGAGGGGTTGACGGAAAATATAAAGGCGCTCTACCCGCTGCTCCAGGTGGAGACGACGGGGGACGCGCTGCAGGCCCGCGAGATCCTGAAGGGGGAGCGGGTCGATCTCCTCCTCATGGACCTGGAGCTCCCGGCCCCGCCGGGGATCGACCTGCTGGAGAGCGCGCTCTCCTCCGGGATGGACAAGAACAGGATCGTCATCCTCTCCGCCCGGGATCCGGAGTACCTGCACGAGCGCTTCCCGATGGGGAGCTGCCTTGCGGTTCTGAACAAGTTCGAGGCGAAGCAGCAGGCGTGCCTCGACATGATCCTCAGTTCGATGCAGAGAAAGGCCGCCGCCCTCAAGCGCTGCCCGTCCCAGGGTGGGGGAGGGTGAAGAGTTCGGCGTGCGGGGGGGGACCTCCGAGGGTAAGGAGGGCGTAGCTGCCGAGGCCGGCGAGGGGGCCGGGGTTCAGAAGGAGGATACTCCCTTCCCGCCTGATGGAGGGGATGTGGGTGTGGCCGTACAGAACGACGCCGGCACCGACCTCCGCACCGCGGGCGAGGAGGCACGAAAGCCCCCCTTTCACCCCGTAGCGGTTTCCGTGGGTGGCAAAGACCCGCACCCCCTCGAGGTTCAGGAGGATGTCGCCGGGGAGAGTGGAACCGTGGTCGCAGTTTCCGGGAACCCGCACGACCGGGGTTTCCATCACCTCTTCCAGGAGGCGGGCATCCTCTGTCCCGTCCCCCAGGTGAATGGTGAGATCGACGGGCGCGGCCGCCTCGTGGGCCCGGAAGAGGCGGGCGTAGTCGCCATGGCTGTCGGAGCATACCAGGATCTTCATACTCTCCTTCTTTCCGGGGGCGTCCCGGTCCTTTTTCTTCTCCTATAGGACATTCAGCGTCACCAAGACAAGAAAAATCGGAGGGCCGCATGATAGGGAAGCTTTTGCGCCGGATCTTGATCTTCCTCGGGAGCCTCGTCGTCCTCGCCTTCGCCGGGATCGTGATCTCTCTTCTCTTCTTCTCCGACGGGCCGAGCTTCGGCGACGGGGTCGGGCTCGTGGAGGTGAAGGGGATGATCGTGGACGGCCAGGAGACGGTGCGGCAGCTGCACGCCTTTGGCAAGGAGGAGAGGGTGCGCGCGGTCGTCCTGCGCATCGACTCCCCCGGCGGCGTCGTCGGCCCCTCGCAGGAGATCTACTCCGAGGTGAAGCGGCTCGCCGCGAAGAAGAAGGTCGTGGTCTCCATGGGGAGCGTCGCCGCTTCCGGCGGGTACTACATAGCGGCCCCCGCCTCCTTCATATTCGCCAACCCCGGCACCATCACCGGGAGTATCGGCGTCCTCATGAAGTTCACCAACGTGGAGGGGCTGATGGGGAAGGTCGGGGTAAAGGGGCTGACGCTGAAGAGCGGGCGCTTCAAGGACTCCGGCTCGCCGCTGCACGAGATGACCCCCGAGGAGCGCCAGATGCTCCAGGGGGTGATAGACTCGACCTATCGGCAGTTCGTGGCGGCGGTGGCGCAGGGGAGACGCCTCCCGGTGGAGGAGGTCTCCCGCATCGCCGACGGCAGGATCCTCTCGGGAGAGCAGGCGCTCTCACTGAAACTCGTGGACCGGCTCGGGACGCTTCAGGAGGCGGTGGAAGAGGCGGGGCGGCTCGCCGGGATGAAAGGGGAGCCGCGGGTCATCAAGGCCCCCCAGAAACGCCGCCCCTCCTGGGATTTGCTGGTGCAGGGGGTCGCCGAGCGTCTCGCCCTCTCGTCCCCCCGGGGAGTCGGGGTGGAGTACCTCATGGAGGGGGGCGGGAGCTCTCTAACTAGCGGATATTTACCTTGACAAACAGATCGCCATCTATATACTGAGGAGCTTTGAAAAAGGGGGGCTGGGGGATCTCGTGAAGATACGCGTCGAAGAGACCAAGAAGAAGCGGCTCACCCTGGAAGAGGACGAGCCGGCGGAACATTACGCCCCTCTGGCGGAAGTGGAGAAGAGCGGAGAGGCCCGCTTTACCGCCCCGGTGCACGTCGAGGTGAGCGCCTTTTGGGAGCACGACCACGTGAGGGTCGCCGGGAAGGTGGCGACAGCCGCCGCCCTTACCTGCTCGCGCTGCCTTACCGAATTTGAAACCCCTCTGGAATCGAGCTTCACCATCATCTACAGTCAGGCCAGGGACGAGTCCCCCGCCGACGAAGAGGTGGAGCTCTCCGAGGAAGACCTGGTGGCTGCGACATACCAGGGGGACGAGATAGATCTCGATTTCGAGATCGCCGAGCAGGTGATGATGGAAGTGCCGTACAAGCCGCTCTGCCGCGAGGCGTGCAAGGGGCTGTGCACCGAGTGCGGTCAGGACCTGAATGTCGCCGAGTGCGGCTGCAACAGAGGCGGCATCAACCTGAAGATGAGTGCATTGCAGAAGATCAAGATAGAAAAGTAAAAGGAGACCTCACCATGGCAGTACCCAAGAAGAAAACGTCCAAATCGCGCAAAAATATGAGAAGGGCCCACGACTTCCTCACCCCCCCGACGGTGTCCACCTGCCCCCAGTGCAAGGCTCCCAAGCTCCCCCACTGCGTCTGCCCTTCCTGCGGCACCTACAAGGGAAGGCAGGTTCTGAAGGCCGAAGAGCTGTAGTCGCTCGGCCCGCAGGAGTACTATGAGAGTTGCTGTGGATGTGATGGGGGGAGACAACGCCCCCCATGTCGAGGTGGAAGGAGCGGTTGCCGCAGCCCGCGAGTTCGGGGTCCCCGTCACACTGGTGGGGGACACCGAGCGGGTTCGCGCGGAGCTCTCCCGCCACAACGTGAGCGGTCTCGACATCGAGGTGAAGCACGCCAGCGAGGTCGTGGGGATGCACGATTCGGCCTCCGATGCGGTTCGCAAGAAGAAGGACTCCTCCATACGGGTCGCCTTCGACCTGGCCAGGAACGGCGAGGCGGCAGCGGTGGTGAGCGCAGGTAATTCCGGTGCCACCATGGCCGCCGCCATGTTCGTCCTGAAAAGGCTGAAGGGTATCGATCGCCCCGCCATCGCCAACCTCTTCCCCACCCTCACCGGAAAGACCCTGGTCCTCGATGTCGGAGGGAACGTCGACTGCAAGCCGATGCACCTGGTGCAGTTCGCCGTCATGGGGGAGGTGTACTCGCGCTTCGTCCTCGGCATCCAGTCGCCGCGCGTCGGTCTTCTCTCCAACGGTGAGGAGGCGAGCAAGGGGAACGAGCTCACCCGCGAGACGAGCCTCCTTCTGAAGGAAAAGCCGATCAACTACATCGGCTACGTGGAAGGGCGGGATGTCTTCAACGGGGCCGTCGACGTCGTCGTGTGCGACGGCTTTGTCGGAAACGTGGTGCTGAAGCTCTCCGAGGGGCTCGCCGAGACCGTCGGGAAGATGCTGAAGGCGGAGATAAAGTCGAGCCTCCTCTCCCAGCTCGGCTACCTCCTGTGCCGGAAGGCCTTCAAGGAGTTCCGAAAGACGGTCGACTACGCCGAGGTCGGCGGAGCACCCCTTCTGGGGGTGGACGGCGTGGCGATGATCTGCCACGGCGGCTCCAACGCGAAGGCGATAAAGAACGCGGTCCGCTTCGCCCACGAGTACGCCATGAAGGGTGTAAATGGCAGGATCGCCGAAAAGCTCCTGGAGAGCTTCCCCGATCTCGCCCGGGATCGCAGGGGAAGTGACGAGAAGGCGCTGTCCTGAGGCGCTTTCCTTTCGCGCCCGGCACCTCTCTTCATCCCCCTTCAGACAAAAAGTGCATTGTGATGCAGGCTGCCGTCCCCGCCTTTTCGCGCCCGGCCGCCTATTGACTAAAGGAATTCCTCATGCAAAAGTACGCCTTCATCTTCCCCGGACAGGGGTCGCAGTACGCCGGAATGGGGCGGGAGCTGGCCGGCGCCTTTGCGGTGGCGAGGCAGGTCTTCGAGGAGGCGGACGACGCCCTCGGCTTCTCCCTCTCCACCCTCTGCTTCGAAGGTCCCGAGGAGGAGCTGCGCCTCACCGCGAACACCCAGCCTGCCATTCTCGCCACGAGCATTGCGGCGCTGCGGGTCATCTCCTCAGAGACCTCCCTTACCCCCTCCTTCCTGGCGGGTCACTCCCTCGGCGAATACTCGGCGCTCGTCGCCTCAGGCGCCTTGTCCCTTTCCGACGCCTTGAAGACGGTGCGCGCCCGCGGCAGCTTCATGCAGGACGCGGTGCCGGTCGGTGTCGGAGCCATGGCCGCAATCCTCGGGGCCGAGGCGGACGAGATCGCCGCAATCTGCGCCGATGCCTCCGAAGGTGAGCTCGTCACTCCGGCAAACTTCAACTCCCCCGGCCAGATCATCGTCTCCGGCCACGCAGGCGCGGTGAACCGCGCCATCGAGATCGCCAAGGAGCGCGGCTTCCGAAAGGCGATGCTCCTGCCGGTGAGCGCACCCTTCCACTGCCCCCTCATGGAGAGCGCCGCGCAGCGCCTTCAGGAGACCCTTTCCGGGGTAGCCGTCGGCGAGATCGCGGTCCCGGTCGTCACGAACGTGGAGGCGAAGCCAAACAGCGACGCCGGCCGCGTGAAGGATCTCCTGGTGCAGCAGGTCTGCGCGCCGGTCCTGTGGGACGCTTCCGTTAAGGAGATGATCTCCCTCGGCGTCACGAACTTCCTGGAGATCGGCCCGGGGAAGGTCCTGTGCGGCCTGGTGAAGAGGATTGACAAAGGGGTTCCTGCCGTGAACGTGCAGGACCCGGAAGGCGTGAAAACGCTTGCGGAGGTGGCTTGAGATGAGTCTTCAGGGACAGGTAGCTGTGGTGACCGGCGCATCGCGCGGCATCGGCAAGGCGATAGCGAAGCTTCTGGCGGCAAACGGCGCTGCCGTCGTCACGACCGCCACCACGGCGGAGGGTGCCCAGCGCGTCGCCGACGAGATCATCGAGGCGGGGGGCGACGCCCTCGCCGTAAAGGTTGACGTTTCCGTCGCCGCAGACGTGGAGGCGCTCTTTGCCGCCGCTGTGGAGAAGTACGGGAAGGTGGACATCCTCGTCAACAACGCCGGGATCACCAAGGACGGGCTCCTGCTGCGCATGAAGGAGGCGGACTGGGACCAGGTGCTCGACGTGAACCTGAAAGGGGCCTTCAACTGCACGAAGGTCGCTGCCAAGACGATGACGAAGGCGCGCTACGGCCGCATCGTGAACGTCTCCTCCGTGGTGGGGGAGATGGGGAACCCGGGGCAGGCGAACTACTGCGCCTCGAAGGCGGGGCTTATCGGCCTCACCAAGAGCGTCGCGCGGGAACTTGCCAGCCGCAACGTCACCGTAAACGCGGTTTCCCCCGGCTTCATCGAGACGGACATGACGCACGAGCTCTCCGAGAAGGTGAAGACTTCCCTCCTGGAGCAGATCCCGCTGGGGCGTCTCGGCGCCGCCGAAGACATCGCGCTGGCGGTACTTTTCCTCGTCGGTCCGGGGGGAGGGTACGTCACCGGTCAGGTCCTTTCGGTGAACGGCGGAATGCACATGTAGCCCCTCTTTGAGGGCGCTTTTCGCGAAAAAAATAGCTTTTGCAAAATGATCTTTTCATGCTATGACAACAAGCAGACTTAACTCCGGGAACGTCTGCACGATACCCAAAAACACATGGAGGTGTATAGATGGCTTCAATTGAAAAACGCATCAAAGAGATAGTGGCTGAGCAGCTTGGCGTGGACGAGTCGCAGGTAACGGGCGAGAGCTCCTTCATGGACGACCTCGGCGCCGACTCCCTCGACACCGTGGAACTGGTCATGGCTCTCGAGGAGGAGTTCGAGATCGAGATCTCCGACGAGGACGCCGAGAAGATCCAGTCCGTACAGGACGCCATCGACTATATCACCGATCACACCTAGCAGAGCCGGGGGAGGAGAGCTTCTTCCCCTTTTTCATGTAATGGGGTATGCGGTCAGATTGAGAAGGAGCTTTACCGTATGAGAAGAGTCGTAGTGACGGGGATCGGCCTGGTTTCCCCGCTCGGGACCGGAAACAGCAAGAACTGGGAGGCCCTGACTTCGGGAAAATCGGGGATCGCCGGCATCACCCGCTTCGATGCCTCCGATCTGCCGGTGCGCATCGCCGGGGAAGTGAAAGACTTCAACGCCGAAGAGTTCGTGGACAAGAAAGAGATCAAGAAGATGGATCTCTTCATCCAGTACGCTCTCGGTGCTGCACACTTCGCCATGGAAGACTCCGGGTTCACAGTCACCGAGGAGAACGCCGAGAGGGTCGGCGTCCTCGTTGGCGCCGGACTCGGCGGCCTCCCCGCGCTGGAGCGGTACCACACCGCCGTCGCGGAGGGGGGGTACAAGAAGATCTCCCCCTTCTTCATTCCCATGCTGATCATCAACCTCGCTCCCGGGCAGATTTCCATCCGCTACGGCACGAAGGGGCCGAACCTCTCCTCTGTTTCCGCCTGCGCCACCGGGACGAACTCCATCGGCGATGCCTACCACATGATCCGCCGCGGCGACGTGGACGCCATGATCGCCGGGGGCGCCGAGTCCACCGTTACCCAGATGGGTATCGGCGGCTTCGCGGTCATGAAGGCGCTCTCCACCAGGAATGACGATCCTGCTGCTGCTTCCCGTCCGTTCGACAAGGGGCGCGACGGCTTCGTACTCGCCGAGGGGGCTGGCATCGTCATCCTCGAGGAGTACGAGTCGGCGAAGAAGAGGGGGGCGAAGATCTACGCCGAGATCGTCGGCTACGGCCTCTCCAGCGACGCCTACCACCTCACCACCCCGGCACCGGGGGGGGAGGGGGCTGCCCGCTGCATGAAGATGGCGCTGAACACCGCCGGGGTGAACCCTGAGGAAGTGGACTACATCAACGCCCACGGCACCTCCACTCCTTTCGGGGACGTCGGCGAAACGATGGCGATCCGCTCCGTCTTCGGCTCCCACGCCGATGAGCTGATGGTTTCCTCCACGAAGTCGATGACCGGGCATCTCCTTGGTGCGGCCGGCGGGGTGGAGGCGATCTTCACCCTCATGGCGATGCAGAACTCCGTGGTACCCCCGACGATCAACCTCGACGAGCCGGATCCGGAATGCGATCTCGACTACGTCCCGAACACCGCACGCGAGGCCGAGGTGAAGGTAGCGATGAGCAACTCCTTCGGGTTCGGCGGCACGAACGCAACACTCCTTTTCAAGAAGGTGTAGCATGATAGTTTTAGGCAGCGATCACGGCGGTTTGGAACTGAAGGAAGAGATCAAGAGCCTGCTCGGCGAGATGGGGCTTCCGTGCGAGGACCTCGGCACGAACGGGAGCGAGTCCGTCGACTACCCGGAGTTTGGGGAGAGGGTCGCCCGCCGCGTCTCCGAGGGGGGCGCGGAAAAAGGGATCCTCGTGTGCGGCACCGGCATCGGCATGTCGATCGTGGCGAACAAGATCCCGGGTATCCGGGCGGCTCTTGTGACCGACACCTTCATGGCGCGCATGGCGAAGGAGCACAACAACGCCAACATCCTCGTCCTCGGGGGGCGCGTGCTGGAGATCTCCCTGGCAAGGGAGATGGTGCGGACCTGGCTGGAGGCGACCTTCGAGGGTGGCCGCCACCAGGGGCGCCTCGACAAGATCGCGGCTCTCGAAGACGGCTGCTGCAAGTAACCAGGCTGCCGCAAAGAACGGTAAGGAATCTAAAGACGGGACTGTCACGGTCCCGTTTTCATTTATCAAGACTAGGAGATTGAGCATGTCAGTACTGGAAACATTCGATCCCGAGATAGCGAGCGCGATCCGGCACGAAACGGAGCGCCAGGAGTACAACCTCGAGCTGATCGCCTCGGAAAACTTCGTCTCTCCCGCAGTCCTGGAGGCGCAGGGGTCCGTCCTTACCAACAAGTACGCGGAAGGGTACCCCGGGAAGCGCTACTATGGGGGGTGCCACTGCGTCGATGAGGCGGAGAACCTGGCGATTGCCCGCGCGAAGGAGCTCTTCGGGGCCGACCACGCGAACGTGCAGCCGCACTCCGGCTCCCAGGCGAACATGGCGGTGTACTTCTCCGTGCTGAAGCCGGGGGACACCGTCCTCGGCATGAATCTCGCCCACGGCGGCCACCTTACCCACGGCAGCCCGGTGAACTTCTCCGGCAAGCTCTTCAACATCGTCCCGTACGGCGTGACGAAGGAAGACCAGACGATCGACTACGAAGAGGCGGAGCGTCTCGCGATCGAGCACAAGCCGAAGATGATCGTGGTGGGTGCCAGCGCCTATCCGCGCATCATCGACTTCGAAGCCTTCCGCCGCATCGCCGACAAGGTAGGCGCCGTCGTCATGGTGGACATGGCCCACATCGCCGGTCTCGTTGCCGCAGGGCTCCACCCGAGCCCGGTGCCGCACGCCGAATTCGTCACCACCACGACCCATAAGACGCTGCGCGGACCGCGCGGCGGCATGATCCTCTGCCGCGAGGACTACGCGAAGACCCTCAACTCCAACATCTTCCCGGGGATCCAGGGTGGGCCCCTCATGCACGTCATCGCCGCAAAGGCCGTCGCCTTCAAGGAGGCGCTCTCCCCCGAGTTCAAGGAGTACCAGACGCAGATCGTGAAGAACGCGAAGACCCTCGCAGCGGCCCTCATGGCGCGCGGCTTCAAGCTCTGCTCGGGCGGCACCGACAACCACCTCATGCTCGTCGACCTCACCGACACCGGCCTTACCGGGAAGGTTGCGGAGGAGGCGCTGGACAAGGCGGGGATCACCGTCAACAAGAACGGCATCCCGTACGACACCCGTTCCCCCTTCATCACCTCCGGGATCCGTATCGGCACCCCTGCCGCCACCACCCACGGGCTGAAGGAAGGGGAGATGGAAGTCGTCGCCGGCTTCATCGCCGACGCCCTTGCCAACGTGGAAGACGAAGCGCGCCTCGCTGCGGTAAAGCAGCAGGTGAATGACCTCATGAAGCGCTTCCCGCTCTACGCCGGGAAGCTCGCCTAGCGGCTTCGCTGAAGAATGAAGAGAAAGAAAAAGGGAGGGTGCCTGGAAAGGCACCCTCCCTTTTTTCTGTTTTTAGGGTGATATTTTTTTCCGGTTGAAAAGAGGATTAGCGGGTGGTAATCTTCGCTGGAATCAACTCCGGGGGTGCTGCTATGCGTACTGCTTTTATGATCTCCATTCTCCTTTTTGCCGCTGCCGGACCCTCTCATGCCGAGGACCCGCTGGAGTCACTAAACACCGTTCAGGAAACGCTGAGCCAACTTGCCCAGTACCGCGCGACTCATAGCTCGTCCCACGCGGCAGCCCTCAACCAGTCCCAATCTCCTCCCTCCGTCTCCGCCGTCCCCACCCAGTCTCCTGTTCCGGAGCCTGGGCAGCAGTCCCAGGAAGAGAAGGGTGCCTCCTGCTGTGAGGAGCCGGCCCGGTAGCCCCCTCCGTCAGGGGGAGAGGGATACCCCGCACAGCTTCAGCTCGCTCTCCAGCTTCTCGCGGCTGATGCCGAGGACGCGGCAGGCCTGGTTCCAGTCGCTCTGGTAGCGCGTCATCACCATGAGGAGGAGCGCTTTCTTCAGCGAGGCCGAAAGCTTCTCCATCACCCCTTCACCCTGCGCCTCCAGTGATGAGACAAGGGGCGCCAGCGACTTCTGGAAAAGGGCGGCACTCTCCTCCATCCCCTTTCCCTGGTGCTCCTCGAGGCGCTTCAGCTTCACGATATTCCCCACGCAACGCTCCATGTTGTCCTGGACGAAGGTGAGGGTGTCCCAATGGCTGTCGACTATCATGACGCGGCAGGCATCATCAACGTTTGCCGGTGCCCCTTTCTTGCGGAGGCGAACCTCCATCACGCAATAGTCGAACTCCCCCGATTTGTTTTTGGTGTCGCGGACGCGGTATGCCATCTTACTTCCCCCCTCTGTATGCTCGATGCTCCCTTTCTTTACAATGCTCGTACCAAGGGGGAGGCAGGTTCGCCTTCATTCTGAATACTGCTGAAATAACAAGATCTTGCACCACCTTGCGCGGCACCCCTCCCGCTGCAATACGGAGGGTGCGACTGTACACAAGATGCACACGCTGAAGGAGCTTCTCTTGCTCGATCCGCCTGTCGCGCGGCTTTGCGCGGATTGAACGCAGGTTGAACAGGAAAACATCAGCGGCAGGAGGATTTTGCACACTCATCGCAGCGTGCTATAGGTTAACCTGATCACACCGTGGCGGCTTTCTCGCCGAAGGGGGCATCCCCTTGCGCGCTCCTCTCTTTCTCCCCCTTCTCTGTGCAATCGCCGGAATCTGCTGCGCCGGGCTCTTCGGCATCTCTGCGCCTCTCTGGGCCCTGTGCGCGTTTCTTTCCTGCCTTCTGTGCGCATCCTGGTGTCCTCACCGCTTACCGTTCCTGGTCGGAATTGCGGCCGTTTCCTTCGTGTGGGGGTCGCTGTCGGTGGAGGAGTTTCTGCACCGCGACCCGGAGTGGCAGCGGCACGCATCGGAAAAGCCGCATCTTGTCGAGGGGGTGCTGGCGTCGCGCCCGGAGGAGAGCGGGGGCGCGACGCGTCTCTATCTCAGGGACCCCGTTCTCTGGAGTGACGAGGAGGGATCTGTCGCCATGCAGGGACGGCTCCTGCTGTACGTGAGGGAAGGGCGGGTGCGGTTTCGCAGCGGCGACCGGGTGCGCTTCTCCTCCCGGGTATCGGTGCCGCGCTCCTACGGTCTCCCCGGCGAGTCCGACTATCCCGGCTACCTCGCGCTGAAAGGGGTGCAGGGGGTCTGCTTTGTGCGGAGGGGAGAGGAGGTGCTCCTGGTATCGCGGGAAGGGGGGTGGCGTGCGAACCTCGACGCCCTCGCAGCCCGGCTCGGAGCCTTCATCGAGGAGACGGTGCCGGGAGTGGAGGGGGGGATACTGAAGGCGCTCCTTATCGGTGACTGCAGCGGCGTGTCGCCGGAGATCCAGGACGCCTATGCCAGAAGCGGCGTCAATCACATCCTCTCCATCTCCGGATTCCATGTGGGGATCCTATGCCTTTGCCTTTTTCACGTCCTCTTCCGGGTGGCGCGCCTGAGCGAGACGGTGACCCTGCGCTTGAACCTCAGGAGGGCGCTCCTCCTGGCGGCGCTCCCCGTGACCGTCCTTTACCTCTTTCTCTCCGGATGCGCAGCCGCCACGGTGCGCTCGCTATTGATGATCGCCTCCCTGACGGTCGCACTCTACCTGAAGCGTGAGACGGACCCGGTCAATGTGGTCACGCTCGCCGCCTGCGCCATTATCGCCGTTGCGCCCGCCACCCTTTTCGACGTCTCGTTTCAGCTATCGTTTCTCGCGGTGTGGGGGCTCGCTGTTCTCACACCCTTCTTCCTGCCGCGCGGTGAGGGGATCAAGGGGTGGCGCCCCCTCTTTCTCTCCGTCGGCGCGAGCCTCGCCGCCATTCTCTCCACCGCTGTCCCCGCCGCCTACCACTTTCACCGCATCTCTCTGGCCGGGCTCATCTGCAATCTTGTGGTGGTGCCGCTTGTTGGCTACGGCTCGGTGGTGCTTGGCTTCGCCTCCCTTGTCTCATTTTTCCTCTTCCTGCCGCTCGCCCGGCTCCTGATGGTAGTTGCGGGACATCTGGTAGGCTTCGCGGATAGGGCCGTTCTCTACTTTGCCACCTTCCCGGTCCTGGAATACCAGCCCGATCGTCTCGATTTCGCCCTCTCCCTCCTTGCCATGTGCGCTCTCACCTTCATCGCTCCCCGCCGAATAGCTCTCGCCTGCACCGTCACCCTCTGCATTGTCCTTCTCTGGCGCGGCGCCCCGCATGCCGTGCAGGGGGACGGAAGGGTGCACGCTCTTTTTCTCAGCGTGGGGCAGGGGGACGCGGCACTCCTGCGGCTGCCGGACGGAAAGACGATGCTGGTCGACGGGGGCGGGAGCTTCGGGGAAGGGGACACGCGGGTCGGGGAGCGGCTCCTGGTGCCGGCTCTCCTCGCCCTAAAGGTGCGGCGCATCGACTACCTCGTCCTGTCGCACCCGCACCCCGACCACCAGCAGGGACTCCTTCCGGTGGCGGCGCGCTGGGAGGTGGGGGAGTTTTGGGAGAGCGGGGTGCCGTGCGGCGGCCGCGAATACCAGCAACTCCGGTGGGTCCTCGCCTCCAGGGAGGTGCCCCGACGCGTGCTGCGAGGGGGGATGGCGCCCCTCCTCGCGGGGGGCGCGACGGTGGAGCCGCTCTGGCCCCCCCCGGACCCCGAGGCGGAGGGGTGGGACGAGAATGACACCTCGCTGGTCCTGCGGGTGCGCTGCGGCAAGAGCGCGCTTCTTCTCACGGGGGACGTGGGGGGGAAGGCGGAAGAGGAACTGGTGGCGAGGGGGGCGCCCCTTTGCTGTACACTTTTAAAAGTCCCCCACCACGGGAGCAGTCACTCCGCGGGGGACGGGTTCCTCGCCGCGTGCGCCCCGAGGGTTGCTGTCGTCAGCGCAGGGTTCGGAAACGCTTTTCACCTCCCCGCGCCGTCGACCCTTGGAAGGCTCGCGAGGCACGGCATCGACGTACGCCGAACCGACCTGCAAGGAAGCGTAGAAGCTGTTCTGGCGCCGGATGGGAGCTGGGCGGCAGGTACTCCGTGGGAAGGGCATTTTAATTGACACTTTAAAGAGCTTTCTGCTAGTTTAACGGCAAATCCGGGGGAGTAACCGCCGGCGCCCGGGACGACGGAGAAACGGTTGATGGAGAGGATTCTTGTAGTCGAAGACGATAGCTTCTTCAGAAAGGTCTTCACCGACCTGCTGGAAGGGGAGGGGTACGCCGTCGAGACCGCTTCTTCCGGCGAAGAGGCGTTGGAGATGATCGAGAACGGGGACTACCAGCTGGTAGTGACGGACATGGTGATGCAGGACGTGAACGGCCTCGACATCCTCTCCCACGTGAAGCGCCATGACCCGAACGTCGACGTCATAATGGTCACCGGTCACGCCAATGTGGAGACCGCCATTGTCGCCCTCAAAAACGGGGCGCGCGACTATCTGGTAAAGCCGATCAATCACGACGAGTTCAGCCACATCGTCGCGCAGTGCATGGAACAGCGCCGGCTCCTGGACGAAAACCTCGAGCTGAAGGCGCTTTTGAATCTCTTCCAGGTCAGCCAGACCATCGCCAACTGTCTCGAGCTGGAACGGATCTACCCCCTCCTGATCGACGCCCTGTCGAAGGCGGTGGGGGTGTCCAGAGGGCTCGGGTACTTCTGCGGTGTCGGTCCTCTTACACTGCGGGAGGTGAAAGGGGTGGACGAGGAGGTGGCGCACCTTGTCGGCGAGGAGATCCTCGCCTGTTGCGACATCTCGGAGAGCGCCGGCCCCCTCCTTCGGCTGAAGGCACTCCCGGCCAGAGTCCAGGAGTTGGCGCCCGGGGTTAAGGAGGGGGTATGCCTCTGCCTTCGGCACAAGGCGGTCCTCCAGGGTGTGGTAGTCCTTCTGAACGACCCCGGCGTGCCGATTCCTCGGGACAACAACAGCGCCCATCTGCACTTTTTGCTCGACCAGTGCTCCCTCGCCCTGGAGAACGCCGCCCGCTACAGCGTCGCCAAAGATCTCCTCTACGTAGACGAACTCACCGGCCTCTATAACTACCGCTACCTCGACGTCGTTCTCGAGCGCGAGATGAGGCGCTCGGAGCGCTACGGCTCCCACCTTTCCGTTCTCTTCCTGGACATCGACCGCTTCAAGGAGGTGAACGACCAGTACGGCCACCTCGTCGGGAGTCTCGTCCTGAAGGAGGTCGGCGACCTGGTGAGAAAGGGTGTGCGCGATGTGGATGCGGTGATCCGTTACGGCGGAGACGAGTACACCATCATCCTCGTGGAAACCGGGATCGAAGGTGCCGCGATCGTCGCGGAACGTATCAGGGGGATGGTGGAGAAAAACGTTTTTGCCGAGTGCGAGGGGCTCGCTCTGAAACTCACCGTCAGCCTCGGCTACGCCTGCTCCCCGGAGGACGCGAGGACGAAGTCGCAGCTCATCGATCTCGCCGACCAGGCGATGTACTGCGGGAAGGCGAGCGGCAGGAATAAGGCGTTCCACATCTCTGCAAAGGGCGAATAAAAGGCTCGGCTCGTACGGGAATATGGTGGAGTAAGCCTGTGGAAAAGCTGCCACCAACTGTAAAGGTGGCACCTTCCCCCCCCCACCCTGGCCCTCCCCCGCAAGGGGGGAGGGTGGGAAGGTAACGAGCCCGCGTCCCGCGGGTTCGCGATGGACCCAGAAGGCCCAGACGGATCGCAAAAAAGAGGAAGTCGAGGCCACGCGTCCCCCCCCCTTTGCGAAGGGTCTTCCGGGAATTCTGGGGAACGCGCTACAAAGAATCCGGGTGCCCCCACGCTGGAGCGTAGGCATCTTGCCTGCGATGGCGGCGCAGCCGCCACAGACCGCGCGGCTGGCGCCGCGGTACAGGCTGGGAAGCCTGTGCTCCAGCGCGGCGCCACTAGGGTCCCCTCACGTCAACGGAAGCGACCGGGCTGAATTCCCGGAATTCCCGGATGAACCTTTGCGAAGGGGGGACAGGGGGGATTTGCTCTTTGTCGAAACACGATTGAAGGAATCGAGCGGCTCGCGCCGAGGCGAAACGGCGACCGAGCCGCTTTACATTTAAGACTGGAATGGAAGGAGAAAAAAGTGGCGATAACCGGTATCAAGGGATTCAACGACATACTTCCGGGTGAGGTGGAGAAGTGGCAGTACATCGAGGCGACGGCGCGCCGCGTATTCGAGCTGTATGGCCTTTCGGAGATACGGATACCGATCCTTGAGAAGACGGAGCTTTTCAGCCGCTCCATCGGTGACGCCACCGACATCGTGGAAAAGGAGATGTACTCCTTCGTGGACAAGGGGGAAAACCGCGTCACCATGCGCCCTGAAGGGACCGCCTCGGTAATGCGCTCCTACATCGAGCACAAGCTCTATGCGCAGGATCCGGTGGCGCGCCTGTACTACATGGGGCCGATGTTCCGCTACGAGCGTCCGCAGAAGGGGCGCTACCGCCAGTTCCACCAGATAGGTGCGGAACTCACCGGTGTCACCGACCCGACCGTCGATGCCCAGGTCCTCACCATGTTGAGCCACTTCTTCGCCGAGCTCGGGCTGGACGAGCCTTCTCTGGAGATAAATTCCCTCGGCTGCCCCGAGTGCCGCCCCGTCTACCGGGAGTCGCTGAAGAACTTCCTCCTCACCCGCATGGAGCTCCTGTGCGAGGACTGCGTGAGGCGCTACGAGACGAACCCGCTGCGCGCCCTCGATTGCAAGGCCGCAGGGTGCAAGGAGGCGACCAAGGGCGCTCCCGCGATGCTCGACAATCTCTGCCAGGGGTGCAGCGACCACTTCGAGAAGACGAAGAGCTACCTCGACGCGGTGGGGACGAAGTACCGCATCAACGAGAGGATGGTGCGCGGCCTCGACTACTACACCCGCACGACCTTCGAGATGGTGACCTCCCTGCTCGGCGCCCAGAGCGCGGTTGCGGCGGGGGGGCGCTACGACGGCCTGATCAGCGAGCTCGGCGGCCCGCAGATCCCCGGCATCGGCTTCGCCATCGGGGTGGAGCGGGTTGCGCTGCTCCTCGCGGAGAAGGACTTCGCCCGCAGGCCCGATCTCTTCATCGCCGCCATGGGGGAGGTGGCGCACGGCCGCGCTTTCCAGCTCATGACCGCGTTGCAGCGACTCGGAAGCTCCGTGGAGATCGACTACGAAGGGAAAAGCCTGAAGAGCCAGTTGCGCCGCGCCGACAAGTTCAAGGCGCGCTACACCCTCATCATCGGGGAGGACGAGCTCTCCAAGGGGACGGCGCCGCTGAAGAACATGGACGGTGGCACGCAGGAGGAAGTGGCGCTGGAGGCCGAGGCGATCCTGAAGGCGGTAAAAGGGTAGGGGACGCTCTGCAGGTAATGTAGCAATATAGGCCGGGATAAGCCGCAGGCGTTCCCGGCGCTCCCTCTCCTCACCACACGGTGCCCAGGAGGCAGCGCCGCCCATTTCGCCGCTTGCTCTTGCAGTTAGACGCGTTCGTCATGCTTGACACTGCTTCCTAACCCGTGCATAATCCCCCCGCTTTTTACTCCGCCAGGAATGAATGGGAGCCCCACCAGAGGCTCCCATTTTCCGTGTCGGAGCCCCCGCAGCTCCCCTAGGATGAAATGATATGGCCGATGAATACGCGAACTTCGTGCACCTGCACGTGCACACCCAGTACTCCCTGCTGGACGGCGCCATACGCTTCGGCGACCTCCTCGCGAAGGTAAAGTCGCTCCACATGCCCGCGGTCGCCATGACCGACCACGGCAACATGTTCGGCTCGATCGAGTTCTTCCTCAAGTGCAAGGACAAGGGGATCCAGCCGATCATCGGGTGCGAGGTGTACATCGCGCCCGGCTCGCGCACCCACAAGCAGGCTCCCGCCCCCGACCAGGCCAGCAGCTACCACCTCATCCTCTTGTGCGAAAACCTCACCGGATACAAAAACCTCAGCTATCTCGTCTCCGCCGGCTACAAGGAGGGGTTCTACCGGCGCCCCCGCATCGACAAGGACCTCCTGGCGCAGCACAGCGAGGGGCTCATCGTCCTCTCCGCCTGCCTGCAGGGAGAGGTCCCCTATCTCGCCCTGCGCGGCAAGATGGATGAGGCGAAAGCGGCGGCGCAGTGGTATGCCGACCTCTTCCCGGGGAGCTACTACCTGGAGATCCAGGAGAACGGGATCCCGGAGCAGACGACCGCCAACCGGCGGGTGATGGAGATCGCCCGGGAGCTCGACCTGCCGCTCGTCGCCACGAACGACTGCCACTATCTCAACAAGGAAGACGCCCGCGCCCACGAGATCCTTCTGTGCATCCAGACCGGGAAGACCATGGGGGATCCCTCCCACATGCGTTTTTCCACGGAAGAGTTCTACCTGAAGACGCCGGATGAGATGGCGGCGGCCTTCCACTACGCTCCGGAAGCGCTCACCAACACGGTGGAGATTGCAAAGCGCTGCAAGATCGACTTCGACTTCAAGACCTACTACTTCCCGGCCTACGATCCGCCGCCTGGGGAAACCCTCGACCAGCAACTGGAGCGCGAGTCGACCGAAGGTCTGGTGCAGCGGCTCAACAAGATCCGCATCAAGAACCCAGATTTCACGGTTCAGGACGAGCAGGCGTACTACCACCGCCTGAGGATCGAGCTCGACTGCATCAAGCAGATGGGGTTCCCCGGCTACTTCCTCATCGTTGCGGACTTCATCAACTGGGCGAAGGACCACGGCATCCCGGTCGGTCCCGGCAGGGGATCGGCGGCCGGCTCGCTGGTCGCCTTCTGCATCAGGATCACCGACATCGACCCGATGCCGTACAACCTGCTGTTCGAGCGCTTCCTCAACCCCGAACGTATCTCCATGCCCGATATCGACGTCGACTTCTGCCAGGACCGCCGCGAAGAGGTGATCCAGTATATGGTGGAGCGCTACGGGCGGGAAAAGGTGTGTCAGATCATCACCTTCGGTACCATGGCTGCGCGTGGCGTCATCCGCGACGTGGGGCGCGCGCTCGATCTCCCCTTTGCCGACGTGGACAAGATCGCGAAGCTCGTCCCCGAGGTGCTGGGGATCACCCTGGAGAAGGCTATCGCCCAGGAGCCGAAGCTGAACGAGCTCGCCGCGGCGGATCCGAAGGTAAAGGAGGTCCTCTCTGTCGCCTTGAGGCTCGAAGGGCTTGCCCGCCACGCCTCCACCCATGCGGCTGGCCTCGTGGTGGCGCCGAAGCAGATGGAGAACTTCTGCCCGGTGTACATGGACCAGAAGACCGGGGCGCTCACCACCCAGTACTCCATGAAGTACGTGGAGAAGATCGGGCTGGTGAAGTTCGACTTTCTCGGCTTAAAGAACCTCACGGTCATAGAGAACGCGGTAAAACACATCCGCAAAGTGAATCCCGACTTCGACCTTTCAATTCTCGGGGACGACGATCCGGAAACCTACAAGCTCCTGCAGGCCGGCAACACCACCGGCGTTTTCCAGCTGGAGTCGAGCGGCATGAAGGAGCTCCTGGTAAAGCTCAAGCCCTCCTGCTTCGAGGACATCATCGCGGTCTGCGCCCTCTATCGTCCGGGTCCTTTGGGCAGCGGCATGGTGGACGACTTCATCGAGCGCAAGCACGGCCGCAAGCAGGTGGTGTACGACCTGCC
Organism: Geomonas sp. RF6; assembly: GCF_021044625.1. NCBI lineage: Bacteria > Pseudomonadati > Thermodesulfobacteriota > Desulfuromonadia > Geobacterales > Geobacteraceae > Geomonas > Geomonas sp. RF6. The sequence continues at coordinate 3,565,846 of NZ_CP087999.1, forward strand.
GCAACTCGAGCCGATCCTCAAGGACACCTACGGGGTCATCGTCTACCAGGAACAGGTCATGCAGATCTCCCGGTCGCTCGCCGGCTATTCCCTCGGTGGCGCCGACCTACTGCGCCGCGCCATGGGTAAGAAAGACATGGAGCAGATGGCCAAGGAGCGCGACAAGTTCCAGGCCGGCGCCGAGAGCCAGGGGATCGATCCGAAGAAGGCGGCGGGTATCTTCGACCTCATGGCGAAGTTCGCCGAGTACGGCTTCAACAAGTCGCACTCCGCGGCATATGCGCTCGTGGCGTACCACACCGCGTATCTGAAGGCGCACTACCCGGTCGAGTTCATGGCAGCCCTCCTGACGGAGGACATGAGCTCCACCGACAAGGTCATAAAGAGCGTCAGCGACTGCCGGGATATGGGGATCGAGGTCCTCCCCCCCGACATAAACCAGTCGGACCGCTCCTTCCGCGTCCTCGGCAACTCCATGCGCTTTGGCCTCGGGGCCGTGAAGAACGTGGGGGAGGGGGCGATCGAGGCGATCATCGAGGCGCGCGGCGACTCCCCCTTCACCGATCTCTTCGATTTCTGTGAAAGGGTCGACCTGCGCCGCTGCAACAAGAGGGTCATCGAGGCACTCATCAAGTGCGGCGCCTTCGACTCCACAGGCGCCAAGCGCTCCCAGCTCATGGCGGTCCTCGAGGATGCGGCCGCCTCCGGGCAGCGGGTGCAGCAGGAGCGGGAGAGCGCCCAGGCCTCACTCTTCGGGATCCACGAGGTGATCCGCGGGGCCGGGAGCGGGGGGAACCGCTATCCGGAGATACCGGAGTGGGACGAGAAGTACCGGCTGGGGTGCGAGAAGGACGCGATCGGCTTCTTCATCACCGGGCACCCGCTGGCGCGCTACGAGGGGGACATAAAGCGCCTCTCCAACGCCACCACGGCGACCCTTACGGAGATGAAGGAAAAGAGCGAGGTGAAGATCTGCGGCATCGCCACCTCGTTGAAGGAGATCATCACCAAGAAAGGGGACCGGATGGGGTTCATCTCCCTTGAGGACACCTCCGGCTCCGTGGAGGTGGTGATCTTCTCCGACGTCTATGCCAACTGCTCCGAGTACGTGAAAAGCGACGACCCGATCCACGTCACCGGGACGCTGGAGCTGGGGGAGAAGGGGGCGAAGGTCATGGCGACGAGCATCGTCCTCCTGCGCGACCTGAACGAGGCGCTGACGAAGAAGGTGAACTTCAACCTCGACGCCAAGGGGGCCGACCCGGGGAAGCTGGAGACTCTAAAGGAGATCATTTCCCGCTATGCCGGGAACTGCCGCAGCTTTCTCCACCTCGATATAGAGAACAATTCACGCGTCACCATACGGCTTTCGGAGACGTACAAAGTGGCAGCCAGCGAAGATTTAACAGTGGAAGTGAGTAACCTCTTCGGCTATAATGCCGTGTCTTTCGAGTAGGGTCTCTTTCTCACTCCTCACAGACTGTACGAAACCAAGCTGGAGCTTGGACAGAGGCATGGCAGAAAGCACTTTCAGCCACCCTCAGACAATTGATCTAATCCGGGAGAATATAAAGATGGCAGTGCAGCAACAACACACCACCTATCTCGATTTCGAGAAGCCTCTGGCAGAGCTGGAGAAGAAGATACAGGAACTCCTCGCTTTTTCCACCGAAGGGGTGGACCTGAAGGGGGAGGTGGAGAAGCTGGAGACGAAGGCGGAGGCGATGCGCGCCGAGATGTTTGCGAACCTGACCCGCTGGCAGACCGCGCAGGTTGCGCGCCACATCAACCGCCCCTTCACGCTTGACTACCTGCAACTGATCTTCACCGACTTCATCGAGCTGCACGGCGACCGCAACTTCGGTGACGACCACGCCATCGTAGGTGGACCCGCGCGGCTGGACGGCGAGCCGGTGATGGTGATCGGGCACCAGAAGGGGCGCGACACGAAGGAGAAGGTTTTCCGCAACTTCGGCATGCCGAACCCGGAGGGGTACCGCAAGGCGTTGCGCCTCATGGAGATGGCGGAGCGTTTCAGGATGCCGATCGTGACCTTCGTCGACACCCCCGGGGCGTACCCCGGAATCGGCGCCGAGGAGCGCGGGCAGGCTGAAGCGATCGCCAGGAACCTGCGCGAGATGGCGCGCCTTACAGTGCCGATCGTCGTCGTCATCGCCGGCGAAGGTGGATCGGGCGGGGCGCTCGCCATCGCCGTCGGTGATCGGATCCTCATGCTGGAGCACTCCATCTATTCCGTCATCTCCCCCGAAGGGTGCGCCGCCATCCTCTGGTCCGACGGCACGAAAGGGGCGCAGGCGGCCGACGCCCTGAAGCTCACCGCTGCCGACATAAAGACGCTCGGCGTCATCGACGAGATCGTTCCGGAGCCGGCCGGCGGCGCCCACCGCGACCACGCCGGGGCGGCGAAGCTGCTGCACGAGGCGATATCGAGGAACCTGAAGGAACTGCAGGGGCTCCCTGCGGAGGAGCTCATTGAGGAGCGCTACCAGAAGTTCCGCAAGCTGTCGCAGTTTATCGAGTAGATTGACAGTTCAGCAGGTCTGGCAATCATAAAAGGCGCATCCGGCAGTAGCCGGAGCGCCTTTTTAAGTTCATCCGGGAATTCCGGGGAACCGGCATCTGTCGGCCCTCCAGCGAGGAGGCCAGGCTTTTCGTTCCCCCCTTTGTGAAGGTTCTTCCAGAAATTCCGGGGAAGCCGTAGTATGTTCCAATGAAGGGCCGCACGAGGCCTCGCGTCCCCCCCTTCGCAAATCCCGGGGAAGCTTGCATTGCTTTAATCCGCCGGCCCTGTGTGTCTTTCGCAGGGCAGGAGCTCAGGCGTCCCCTCCCTTTCAAGGGGAGGGACAGGGTGGGGATGGGGTAGAGTTGGGCCGCGCCGACCCCATCCCCCTCCTGTCCTCCCCCTTGAAAGGGGAGGAACGCGCTGCCGACGGCTTGATCTGATTCATCTCCTCCAGTGGGGTACGCTAGTGGCGCCTCGCTGGAGCACAGGCTTCCCAGCCTGTAGCCGCGGCGCCAGCCGCGCGGTCTGTGGCGGCTGCGCCGCCCTCGCAGGCAAGAGGCCTACGCTCCAGCGCGTCCAGCGCGGGGGTACCCGAGTTCTTTGTAACGACCTTCCCCAGAATTCCCGGAAGACCCTTCGCAAAGGGGGGACGCGAGGCATCCTGCGGCGCTTCGAGCCAATGTATCCCAGCTCCCCGGAATTCTCGGACGAGCCTTTTTTAATAGGGGACGGGGAAAAAGGCCGCTCAGATGCCGCTTTGGCTCTCTTTCTCGGAGACGCCAAGAGGCGCCACCATCGCCACGCAGGTGCCTGCGCCAGGGGGAGAGGAAATCTCCACCCTTCCCCCGAGATGCCGCAGTCTTTCGCTGAGGCTGAAGAGGCCGAAGCTGTCCTTCGGACGGGGCCTTTTTCCGTTCATCCCGATGCCGTCGTCCTGCACCGATATCGTTATCACCCCCTCCTCCCTCTTCATCGATACCTCGGCACCCGTTGCATGGGCGTGCTTCATGACGTTCACCAGAAGTTCCCGCACCCCCTGGAAGAGCAGGGTGCGCAGGTGGTCAGGCAGCGATGTATGGCTGCCATCGTCGTGGTAAGTTACGACAAGCCCCGTCTGCTCCTGAAATTCCTCGCACAGCGACTCGACCGCCGCTTCCAGCCCAAGCTCGTGCAGGACGGGGGGACGAAGCTCCGTGGTAAGGGAGCGCGTCTTGTCGATCACCTCGTCCAAGAGTGCCGTGATCTGAGCTATCTCCTGCCTCAGAATGTCCCTGTGCTCCCAATGCTTCAACGACTCCAGCTTCATTTTGCTCAGCGCCAGGTTCTGCCCGATCTGGTCGTGCAGTACCGAGGCCAGGTGCTTTCGCTCCTCTTCTCCCATCCGGTACATCTCTTCCGTCATCAGGCTTAGCCGTTGCTGGTACGCGGCTATCTTTCTTTCGGCGCGTTTCCGTTCCGTTACGTCCTGCAGGAGCGCAAGGAAGGCATCGAGGGTGCCGTCCTTGCGGCGGAGGCAGCTCACCGAAATCACCGCGTCGATGATCTCTCCGTCCTTTCTGATGTATCGCTTCTCGGCTGTGAAGCCATCCAACTCCCCGGCGAGCATCTTCTCGTACTCCACGATAGCTACCTCGCGGTCTTCCGGGTGGGTAAGCTCGGGCCAGCTCAGCGTGAGCAACTCCTCCCTGCGATACCCGAGGATCTCGCACGCCCTGTCGTTCACCTCAATTATCTTTTTTTCGGGAGAGGAGACGGTCATCCCGATGAGGCCGAGCTCGAAATAGCGACGGAATCGCTCCTCACTCGCCGCGAGCGCCTCCTCGGCCTTTTTCCGTTCGGTGATGTCGAAGGAGATGCCGATCATTCCGATGAGCCGCCCGTCGTCGTCACGGATTGGGGATTCGGTGACGTGCGCGAGAAACTCCGAGCCGTCCCGCCGCTTCACTGTGAACTCACCCGTCCAGCTCTGTCCCTCCGCGAGCTTCGCCAGAATCTCCATCCCGTATTGCGCCCAGATCCGGCAGGCCGTCACGTCCGCCACGTTGCGGCCGAGCACTTCCACCGTCTTCCAGCCGTACAGAACCTCTGCCGCGCGGTTCCAGAAAATGATCGTCCCTCGCCGGTCGGTGGCTATGACGGATTGCCCGATGATGTTCACCAGATGCGCCGTGAACCTGAGCTTTCGCTGGGTATTTTTCAGCTCTGTTACATTGCGGATGATGCAATAGTTGTAGGGCGCGTCGGCGGCGGATCCGCGGTACCCGCCGACAGTGACGAGCCAGGAGCAGCCTTTCACGTCCCGGCAGGCATCGAGCCTGAAGGTGAGGGGTTCCCCCGATTCCAGCGCCTGGAGCTCCTTTTCACGTATCTGGTCCGCTTCAGTGCCAAACAATACCGCCATGCTCTGGCCGCGCGCCTCCTCCGGGGTTACGCCCAAAAGCGCGCCGGCGGGGTCGTTCAAAAGGAAAATCCGCCCGTCGGGGTGCGACAGGAAGATCGCCTCGTTCTCGTCCTGGAGCAGGAGCGCGCACGCCTCGTTCAGGTAGTCTATCTCTATGCCGGCTTCGGAAGGGGTGACGGGGCTCTGTACGTTTGAGTGCTCTCCGAAGATGGTGTGCCGGTGGCTCTGCATGAGGTGGACGATGCGGGTCTCCGGGATGCAGCTGCTGAGCTGGTAGAGGCACAGAATGCGCACCGTCTCCGAGGTTGCCACTTCGTCGAGCTCCTCCTCGTGATGGTTCGAAGGAAACCAGATGTTTCCGTCGATGATGATGAGGGTGCTCCTCTGAGTTGCAGTTGTGTCGGCGAGTTCCTCGGCGAGTGAGTCGGCTAGACCGCGGGGAGTGGCGTATCTGCTGAAATCCTCTGGCGATCGCAGGATGAGCTCACCCTCCCTGGCGTGCGCGGGGGCGTCGACGCCGGATATGGCCAGCGACTCCATCACCTTGTCGGCTTCACCCTTGAAGAGAAGGAGAAAGCAGCGCTCCCCCCGCCTCAGGGCAAGCTCCACGCTTTGCTGTATCAGTGCCACTTTCTGGGTGCTGTTGCGGTACAGGAGGCAGTCGTGTACACCGGTCGGATGTGCCGGCTCGTTATATGCTCTCTTTGCCATGGGTCCCTTCCGGAGAGGTTTGTCTCGCGTCAATTAGCCATTATAAACCTCCGGCCTCTGCGCTGTCGCGGGTATTGCGACGGGCCGCTCCTTATTGGTTGCGGTGCGTGCTCGCGCTGTGTTATCACTCTTACTGCCAGGCGATGGTGCGCCTTCGGCAACGACTACAGGAGAACGAATGGAAGAGCGTCTGCAAAAGATTTTGTCCCAGGCGGGGGTGGCTTCGCGCCGGGAGGCTGAAGGTATCATCCTCGAGGGGCGCGTCGCGGTGAACGGTGAGGTGGTGAGCGAACTGGGGAGGAAGGCGGACCCGGAGGCGGACTCTATAACAGTCGACGGGAAGAAGCTGAACCTGGGGGAGAAGCGGGTCTACGTTCTCCTGTACAAGCCTGTAGGGTACGTCACCACCATGAAGGACCCGCAGGGGCGCCCCGTCGTGAGCGACCTTTTGAAGAGCGTCCCGGCACGCGTCTACCCGGTGGGGCGCCTCGACTACAATACGGAAGGGCTTCTCCTGCTGACCAACGACGGTGCGCTGGCCCACGCCCTCATGCATCCGAGCCACGAGATCGACAAGGGGTACCTCGTGCGGGTAGGGGGGCACGTCTCGGAGAGCCAGATACAGCGGCTGAGCGAAGGGGTGCGGCTGGAGGACGGTCTTACGGCTCCCGCTGTCGTCACCCGCGTCCGCGAGAGCGCGCAAAATTCCTGGATCTCCATCACCATTCACGAGGGGCGTTATCGGCAGGTGCGCAGGATGTGCGAGGCGGTGGGTCTGCAGGTGGTGAGGCTCAAGAGGTCGCGCTACGACTTCCTGGAGATAGGGGAGCTAAAGCCCGGGGAGTACCGGCTGCTCAGTGCGGAGGAGGTGCGCAGGCTGAAGGGTGATGCCGCCAAGGGCCCCTCTTCCGGGGGCGCTCCGCATCGACCGCGGCCGGAACGGCTGAAGGCTCCTTTCAGAGGGAGAAAGAACCCCGCCTGACGCAGCAAAGCCGCCCCGATCCGGTGCGGCTTTACCGTTTCCCTCTCTTTCCGGTCAGGCCCTCGGGGCTCCCTTCGACCTCTCCGGCTTTCCCTTTTCCCCGCCCTTGGCGAGCATCTTTGCGGCACGCACCGCCCGGGCCTTCGCCAAGTTGTCGGCCAGCCCCTTCTCCTGAGCCATCCTTCTGCGCGCCTCCGAAAAGTTTTTCGCGGTGAGCGCCTGGCTGCTGGGGATGGAGAACTGCTTTCTGTATTCGCTCGGCTTCATGCCGTGCACCTGGGCTATGTGGCGAGCGAGTGTCTTCATTCCGCTCTTGCCGCAGACCATACAGGTTATCTGGTCCGGCTGAAACGCCTTCTTCAGAGATATCGCGGGTCCCTTCGCCTCGGGCTTCTCCGAAATCTCGCCGCTTTCCACCTCCAACTTCTGCAGTGCCACGTGTACCTTCTGGAGTTCCTGAAGCAGCTCATCCCCCGACATTTCTGTAACGGACGCGTGCGAAGAGACAATGTTGGCCGTCAATTCCAATAACGATGATGCCATGCCTACCTCCTCCTCTGTCCCTTTTCGATGTATCTGTTCTTATTATATAGAATTAAACTATAAAGAAAACCAAAATCAAGGTTCGATTTCCTTACTTGCTGCTCGTGTCATCCTCTGTCTTGTCTCATTTACAGTGTGAGCCATGCGCAGAACTTGAGCAATAAAGATATGACGCCGCTCCTTTCGGGGCTGCAATAGAAGTGTCGTCGCTAAGACGCCGCGCTGAAGGTGTGTTAAGCTTTAATGGTGTTGTCAATTGGTGCATCACAAGCCGCGAAGTCAATATCCATCGGGTTCTACCTCAAAAGAGTAGGGTGATGCGTACCGATTGTACTCCCCTTGTCTTCCCCTTCGCGCGGTTGTTTACATTGGCCCCAATTTATGACACTGTGCTTTTTGCGGGAGAAAGGGATAAAGATGAAGAAGAAGCTTCTCCGCTGTCGCACGTTCCGAACGTTTTTCAACGCTGCTCAGGAAAAAGCTTGACTTCTGCTGCCATACTCTGGTACAAGGTACTTCGCACGTTGGGGTGTCGCCAAGCGGTAAGGCAACGGACTCTGACTCCGTCATCCAAGGTTCGAATCCTTGCACCCCAGCCATTCATTAAGAACTCGCCGCTCCAGTCGGCTTACAATTTCGGTCCCATCGTCTAGTGGTTAGGACACCGGCCTTTCACGTCGGTAACAGGGGTTCAAGTCCCCTTGGGATCACCATCATCGAAAACAGCGCCCCTCCGGGCGCTGTTTTTTTTTAAGCTGCACTTTTCAAGTTGCTAATGAGTATTTCCCTGCTTATTCTATCATGTGCAAAAAATAGAGCGGGGTTAACCAATGAGCCTGAAATGTGCGATGCGATGGCTGGTACTTCTCCTTCTTCTCCTTCCTCTTCCTTCCATTGCTGCTCTCCTCGAGGAAACGTCTGGAGCCAGCGGCCGGGATACGACGCAGGGAAGCAGCGTCGGTGACTTCGGCCTTGAGGGCTCCTACCGCAGCAATCCCGAGGTACTGCCGGTCGAGCAGTCGAAGGACGCGAGGGAGTGGCCCGACGAGCCGGACTCGGCGCAGCGGACCGTGAGACTCCTGGCGGAGCCGGGGGACGGCGAGATCTATCTCTCCTGGTACCTCGCGGAGAAGCCGCGCAAGCTCTCTGCCCAGCCTGCCTCCGGAGGGGGTGCGAAGGGGCAGGGAGCGGAGGGGGGGCGCGCGGAGAAGGTCGTGCGCTACCAGGTCCTGTACCGCTCCGACGTCGAGCCGGGGGGGAAGACGGTCGACGTACTGAAGGGGAACAGCTGCCGGCTGCGCGAGGTGAAGAACAACCGGCTCTACCTGATCCAGGTAAAGGGGTTCGGCGCAGCAGGGCAGGAGGTCGCCTCCTCCCGCGAGATCGCCGTGACGCCGCAGTCGGCGGAGGAATTAGGCTCCCCCATCGAGCGGGCCTTCGCGAAGGAAGTAGGTTCCCTGCAAGGCACCGTAAAGGGAGGGGCGAAGGGGGGGCAGAAACTGCAGCTGAACCGCCGCCTCACCCAGTTCGGCTACGACTTCTTCAAGAACAGCGGTGAGACGAGCTCCTCCGACAACCTCCCCGTCGTCCCCGACTACCTCATCGGCCCCGGTGACGCCCTGCGGGTGGACATCTGGGGGGCGCTGCAAGGGCGCCACGAACTGGTCGTCAACCGCGACGGCGTCATAACCATCCCGAAGATCGGGGCGGTGAAGGTGTGGGGGCTGACCTACGAGCAGGCGCGCGGGGTCATCGAGAAGGCGATATCCCGTTACTACCGGAACTTCGACCTGAACCTCACCATGGGGAAACTCCGCACCATGCAGGTCTACGTGGTCGGTGAGGTGCAGGCTCCGGGGGTGTACACCATAAACTCCCTCTCCACCGCCATCAGCGCCCTCGCCGCCGCCGGCGGCCCCTCGAAAAACGGCTCCCTGCGCTCCATACGCCTCGTGCGCGGCGGCAGCACGGTTCAGGAACTCGACCTCTACGACATGTTCGTGAGCGGCGACAAGACGAAGGATCTGCGGCTGCAAAGCGGAGACACCCTCTTTGTCCCGGTCATCGGGCCGGTCGCCGCCGTGGCGGGAGAGGCTCGGCGCCCTGCGATCTACGAGCTGAAGGGGAAGACCTCGGTGGCGGAAATCCTGAAGATGGCGGGGGGGACGACCGCAGCGGCGGACAGCTCCCGCGTCCAGGTCGAGCGCCTTTCCGGGAACTCCCGCGTCATTCTCGACTACTCCGGAAAGTCGGAGCAGGAGCTCTCCTCCCTCCCCGTGCAGGACCGGGACATGGTAAAGGTATTCCCGGTCTTCGAGGCGGCACGCGGGGTGGTGACCCTCACCGGAAACGTGCAGCACCCCGGCCAGTACCAGTACCGCCCCGGCATGCGCCTGAAGGACCTCATCCCCGACTACGGCACGCTCCTCCCGGAATCGTACCTCTCCGCGGTGGAGATCACGAGGCTCGCCCTGCCTGACCGGCATCGCGAACTGATATCTGCCGATCTGGGGAAGGCCCTCGCCGGGAGCGACCCGGACAACGTGGAGCTGAAGGATCAGGACAGCGTCCACGTATTTTCGCTGTGGGACATGCAGGAGCACCCGGTGGTGGCGATCACCGGTCAGGTGGTGAAGCCGGGTGAATACCCCTTCTACCCGCACATGACGGTGCGAGACCTGGTGAGCGCCGCAGGGAGCCTGAAGCGAAACGCGCTCCTTTCCAACGCGGAACTCACCCGCCTGGAGGTGCAGGACGGCACCGCCGTCGCCACCCGCTCGACCGTCGACCTCGGAAAGGCGCTCGCCGGCGACGCAGCACACAACCTGACGCTGCAGCCGGACGACATGCTCATCGTGCGCGGCATCACCGAGTGGCTGGAAGCCTCCGACCGCTTCGTGGTCCTCTCCGGCGAGGTCCGCTACCCCGGCACCTACTCCATCTCCAAGGGGGAGCGGCTGAGCTCCGTCATCAGGAGAGCGGGCGGTTTCACCGAGAAGGCGTACCTGAAGGGAGCGCGCTTCACCAGGAAAAGCGTCCGCGAGAGCCAGCAGAAACGGATGGATGAGGTCATTGCCAGAAGCGAGATAGAGATCATGCAGAAGGAGGGGGAGATCTCCGCTTCCGCCTCGTCGAAGGAGGAGGCGGATGCCGCCAAGGCCTCCCTCGAGGGGCTCCTCGCCGCGCTGCAGAAGCTGAAGGAGCGAAAGGCCGAGGGGCGCGTGGTTATCACCCTCCTCCCTCCGGACCTGATGTCCAGCACCGACAACGACCTCGAGCTCATGGGGGGGGACCGGCTGGAGGTCCCGATGACTCCGAGCGAGGTGACGGTCATGGGGCAGGTGTACAACCCGACCTCCTTCGTGTACAAGGAGGGCGGTACCGTCTCCTCATATCTCAGGAAGTCTGGGGGGCCCACCCGGGAGGCGGAGGATGACGATATCTACGTCGTGAAAGCGGACGGCTCGGTGGCAAGCAGGCAGCAGTCCTCCTTCGGGATGAGCTGGGACGAGAACGACAAGAAGTGGAGCTTCGGCGGCTTCATGGACCGCCGCGTCGATCCCGGTGACACCATCGTCGTGCCGCAGAAGCTGGAGCGCACGGCGTGGATGAGGAGCATAAAGGATATAACCACCATCGTGTCGCAGATCGCCCTCACAGCGGGGACGGTGTATCTCTGGTTCAAGTAGCGGTGCCCAATTTCCGGTCTTAGCGTGCGCGGCTCCCTCGAATGGGACGCGCTGCACCTCGAGGGGTAGCGATGCAAGAGACGAAACAGACGATTCCTGAAGAAGGGGAGCTCAATCTCCTGGAGCTTGTGCATGTGCTGGCGAGGCGCCGCCGCATTATCATTACCTCCTGCGTTGCCGCCGCCCTCATCTCCGCCGCGGTCTCCTTCGCAATGCCGAAGCAGTACAAGGCGACGGCGACGGTCCTCCCTCCCCAGAAGGAGGGGGCCTCGAACCTGTCGGCCCTTCTGGGGCAGGCGTCCGGGCTGAGTGGCCTTACCACCGGGCTCTTCGGGTCCACCAGCAGCACCGATCTCTACGTCGGGATACTGAAGAGCCGCTCCGTCGCCGATGCGGTCATCGCGAAGCTCGACCTGACGAACGTCTTCCATGCCCGGAACAGGGAGGAGTCGCGCAAGAGACTTTCCTCCGTGGTGAAGGTGCAGGCGGGGAAGGACGGCATCATCACCATCAACGCCGAGATGGAGAGCCCGAAGCTTGCCGCGGATCTCGCCAACGCCATGGTGGCAGAGCTGGGGAAAAAGAGCGTGCAGCTCAACCTGACGAAGGCGGGGGGAGAACGCGTCTTCCTGGAGAAACGCCTTGAGGTGGTGAAGTCCGACCTGAAGAACGCGGAAGAGGAGCTGAAGGGCTTTCAGCAGAGAAACCGCTCCATCAAGGTGGAGGCGCAGGCGGTGGCCACCATCGAAGGGCTCGCGAAGGTAAAGGCTGAGCTTGTTTCCCGCGAGGTGCAGCTTGCTTCCCTCTCCATCTCGCGCACCGCTGAGAGCCCGGAGGTGAAGTCGCTCGAGGGATCGATCGCGCGGCTCCGGCACCAGGTAGCGGCCATGGAAGGGGTGGGGGGGCTGGACGCCATACCCGCGGTCGGGAACGTCCCGGCTCTTGCCGTGGAGTACGCGCGGCGCATGAGGAACCTGAAGGTGCAGGAGGCGATTTACGAGCAGCTGACAAAGCAGTACGAGATGGCGAAGCTCAGCGAGGCGAAAGATTCGGCGTCGCTGCAGGTGCTGGACGAAGCCGTTCCCCCTCTGAAAAAGAGCAAACCGGTACGATCCGTCATCATCCTCGCCAGCACCTTTGCCGCCTTCATCCTCTCCGCGCTGGCGGCCGTTCTCCTGGAGTACGTCCAGCTCCTCCCCCAGGAGGACCGCAAGCGACTGGAGGAGATCAAGGTCGCGCTCCTCCCCTGGAAGGGTGGGTGTTCCTCGTGACGGTGCTGAAAAAAGTGTCATGGCTCGGTTTTATCCTCCTCCTCGCTCCCCTCTTTTTCGGCAGTTCCGCCCTTGCAGGAGAGAACTTCTTCAACAGCCGCCCTCTCGCAAAGGAAGAGCTCGTCCGGCTGAAAGGGGAAGGGGAGAAAATGGTGAAATCGCCGGTAACGGAGTTTCTCCCCGCCACCCTTGCCACCCTCGGCGTCTTCGGAGTCACCTACATTTACGACCGCGAAATCCGCTCCGATCTCGCGGCGAACCGGAGCGACGCGCTGCATCGGGCCGCTGACGTGGGAGCGTTCGTGGGAAACCCCTACCTGCAGCTCGGAGGGGCCGCGATCGTGTACACAACCGGGGCGCTGGCCGACTCTCCGCGGCTGCAGCGGATCGGTGAGGAACTGGGGGAGGCGCTCATCCTCGCCGACCTCTCCGGGTTCGTGTTGAAGAGCGCCGTGGGGCGCGGCAGGCCGCGTACCGGGACCGACCGGGGTAACTTCCGCCCCTTCAGCTTCAAGTCGGAGTACGACTCTCTCCCCTCCATGCACACGGCGAGCTCATTTGCCGTCGCCCACGTCCTCGCCTCCGAGACGGAGAGCGTCCCGGCGAAGCTCCTGTACTACACCGCGGCGGGGTTTGTCGGTTTCTCGCGCCTGTACCAGGAGGAGCACTGGGCAAGCGACATCATCCTCGGTGCCGCGCTGGGGGAGCTGGCGGGGAGGGCGGTGACGAGCTTTCGCGCAGGGGAGAAAGGGAGCGTCCGGCTCGTGCCGGCGGTCTCGCAGCAGGGTGCCGCAGTGGCGCTGCAGGGAACGTTTTAAACCGCCCCCGATAGCGGGGACGGGTGAATCAAGGGTGCCTCGGGCACCTTCAGGAGTGAGCATGCTGAAGGCAGTAATCTTTGACTTCGACGGCGTCATCGTCGACACCGAGCCGTTGCACTACCAGGCGTTCCAGGAAATCCTCGTCCCGCTGGGGATGGGGTACTCGTGGCAGGAGTATGTAGAACACTATATGGGCTTTGACGACCGCGACGCCTTCAAGGAGTCGTTCCTCTCCGTGGGGCGCGAGCTTTCCCAGGAGAGGCTGCATGAGCTCATCGACGCGAAGGCGGCCGCCTTTCACCGCGTCGTCGCGGGGGGCGTTCCCCCCTATGCGGGAGTCGTGGAGCTGATCCGCGAGCTCAGCGGCACCGTGCCGCTGGGACTTTGCAGCGGCGCGCTCCTCTCCGACATCGAGCCGATCCTGTCGCAACTGGGGCTTCAATCCTCCTTCGACGCCATGGTAACCGCGGACCAGGTCGCGGCGAGCAAGCCGGATCCGGAGAGTTACCGCGTCACCCTGGCACGGCTCCAGGAACTCTTCCCCGAAAATGGCGTCACCCCCTCCGAAACCCTCGCCATCGAAGATACCCCCGCCGGCATCCTCTCCGCCACCGGCGCCGGCGCGCAGGTCCTCGCCGTCACCAACAGCTACCCCCCCGACAGGCTTTCCGGCGCCTGCAAGGTGGTGGAATCCCTCGCCGGAATCGACCTCCGGGGGCTGCGCCTCCTCCTTTGAGCCGTCCCATGCAGCGCACACCGATCGATGAGCTCCTCCCGGAGCTCCTCTCTCTCCTCGAGGAGCGGAACGCCCTCGTCCTGCAGGCGCCCCCCGGCGCCGGTAAAACGACGAGGGTCCCGCCGGCTCTCCTGTCCGCCCCCTTTCTCCAGGGTCGCAGCGTGATCATGCTGGAGCCGCGCCGGCTTGCCGCCGTCAATGCCGCGCGCTTCATGGCCGGGGCGCTGGGCGAGGAGGTCGGCGGCACCGTCGGCTACACCATACGCTTTGAAAAGCGTGTCAGCGCCGCCACAAGGATCGAGGTGGTGACCGAGGGGATCCTCGCCCGCAGACTGCAAAACGATCCCCTCCTGGAAGGGGTCGGTGCGGTCATCTTCGACGAGTTCCACGAGAGGAACCTCACAAGCGACCTTTCCCTCGCCCTCTGCCGCGATGTGCAAAAGGAGGTGCGCGACGACCTGCGCCTCATCGTCATGTCCGCGACGCTCGACGCCGCGCCGGTGGCGGCGCTCCTCGGGGAGGCCCCCCTTCTTTCCAGCCAGGGGAGGAGCTTCCCGGTCGAGGTGCGCTACCTGGCAGCGGAGTCGCGGGAGAGGATCGCGGAGCTCGCCTTCTCCGGAGCGAGGCGCGCCCTTTCGGAGACAAGCGGTGACGTCCTTGTCTTTCTTCCCGGGGGAGGGGAGATCAGGCGTTGCCACCGCCTCCTGCACGAAGCCTTCGGCGATTCCATCGTCGTCGCCGCGCTGTACGGAGATCTCCCCTTTGCGGCGCAGCAGCGCGCCATCCTCCCCGCCGAGAAGAGGAAGGTGGTCCTTGCCACCAACATCGCGGAAACGAGCCTTACCATCGAGGGGGTGCGGGTGGTGGTCGATACCGGCTACTCCCGCCAGCTTCGCTTCGACCCCGGGACCGGGCTGAACCGCCTGGAGGTGCGCCGCATCTCCGCGGCAAGCGCCGAGCAGCGCGCCGGTCGCGCAGGGCGCGTCGCCCCCGGGGTGTGCTACCGCCTCTGGACGGAGCACACCCAGAGGACGCTCCTTCCTTTCACACCGCCGGAGATCCGCGTTTCCGATCTCGCTCCTCTCGCCCTTGATCTTGCGCTTTGGGGGGTGGATGATCCCCGATCCCTCTCGTGGCTCGACGAGCCCCCTGCGGCGCACCTGGAGGAGGGGAGGTCGCTCCTGAAAAGGCTTGGGGCACTCGATCACCGCGGAGCGATCACAAAGCTCGGGCGGGAGATGGCGTCGCTGCCGATGCATCCGCGCCTGGCGGCGATGCTCATCGCCAGCCGCGGTGCCCGGCTCGGGGCACACGCCTGCACGCTCGCCGCCATTCTCTCGGAGCGCGACCTCCTGCCGCGCGGCGCGGGGCAGCTCTCCGAGAGCGATCTCCTTGACCGGGTGGAGGCGCTGGCACGCCGGTGCGACCCGCAGGCGAGCCGCACCGTCGAGCGCCTCGCCCTCTACTTCAGGCAGACGCTGCGCGTTCCCGCGGCCGAGGGGGGCCCCACCGCAGCCGAGGTCGGCGCGCTTCTTATGAAGGCGTATCCGGACCGCATCGGGAAGGAGCGCGCCCCCGCCTCCGGGCGCTACCTCCTGGCGAACGGCACCGGCGGCCGCCTCTCCACTCGCAGCAATCTGCGAGCGGAGGCGTTCATCGTGGCGGTGGAGGTGGAGGGTGGAGGCGCGGAAGGGGAGATTCATCTCGCGAGCGCGGTCTCCCTGGAGGAGGTGCGGAGGGTATGCACGGACACCGTCACCCGCGAGCGGCGGGTCTTCTGGGACCCCCGGGAGTCGCGCGTGGTCGCGCGGGAGGAGGAGAGGCTCGGCGCGCTCGTTCTTTCCGAAAGGGTGCTGCACCCCTCCCCTGACGAGGTGGTGGCGGCCCTTCTGGAGGGGATCCGCGGCTCCGGCGGCGTCTCGAGTCTCCCCTGGAGCGAGGAGTCGCTGGAGTACCGGCGTCGCGTGGCGTTCCTGGCGGAAGCGCTTCCCGAGGAGAAACTCCCCGAGCTCACGGACGAAATCCTCTCCGAAAATCTGGAGCTGTGGCTCGCACCGCACCTTCACGGGGTGCGCTCCATGGCGCAGCTCGGGCGGGTCGACATGACCGGGGCGCTGAAGGGGATGCTCGACTGGCGCCAGCAGAAGCTCGTGGAGGAGGGGGCGCCGACGCATCTCCGGGTGCCGAGCGGGTCGCGGGTGCAGCTCCACTACCCCCCCCACGGAGCGCCGTATCTGGCGGTGAAGCTCCAGGAGATGTTCGGCCTCGCCGAGACTCCGCGGATCGCCTCCGGGAGGGTGCCGGTGCTCATCCACCTGCTGTCGCCGGCGCGCCGACCGATCCAGGTCACAGCCGACCTGAAGAGCTTCTGGAACGGTGCCTATCAGGAGGTGAAAAAGGAGCTGAAGGGGCGCTACCCGAAGCACCCCTGGCCGGACGATCCATGGCAGGCGCAGGCGACTGCGAAGGTGAAACGACGGATGTAGCACGGCCGGAGGCAGAAGCACTGCTCCGCGTGCTTTCCGCCGTGATCCTCCGACCGCACCGGATGGACTCTGAATGATCATTTTTTGTGCACTGTGCCTCTTTTGTGTGCACTTTTTTCATCGGAACTTTGGCGCTTTCTCACAAAAGATGCAATGGCATAACAGGTCTATCGTAAAAAGAAGAAAGAATACGCTGCGTTAGTGGTATGGCCGCTCTCTGGTCTTGATCATCGGCATACGTCTTGCTCTTTTAGGACGTTTTTGCATAATCCCAGTCGATCTGCTTAAAAAAGTCGCAATCAATAAGCCTTGTACCGCCCAACGCAAAGAAAAGGAGTTAGAACCAGTATGGAGATTTTCGGTCAGAACGTATTCAATCAAGATGTAATGAGAGAAAAACTGCCTAAAGCTGTTTTTAAGAACCTGAAAAAGACCATCGACGAAGGTCTGCCGCTGGACCCGACCATTGCCGATGTGGTTGCATCCGCGATGAAAGAATGGGCGGTCGATAGAGGCGCAACCCACTTCACCCACTGGTTCCAGCCGATGACCGGCGTTACTGCAGAAAAGCACGACTCCTTCATCACCCCGACCGACAACGGTATTCTGATGGAGTTCTCCGGCAAGGAGCTCATCAAGGGCGAGCCGGATGCATCCTCCTTCCCGAGCGGCGGCCTGAGGGCTACCTTCGAAGCGAGGGGCTACACCGCCTGGGATTGCACCTCCCCTGCGTTCCTCAGGGAAGAGGCCGATGTCACCACCCTCTGCATCCCCACCGTTTTCTGCTCCTACACCGGCGAGGCACTGGACAAGAAGACTCCGCTCCTGCGCTCCATGGAGGCCCTTTCCTCCCAGGCGCTGAGAATCCTCCGTCTCTTCGGGAACACCACCGCAAGAAGGGTGATCTCCACCGTTGGCCCCGAGCAGGAATACTTCCTCGTCGACAAGGCGTTCTTCGAGAGAAGGCTCGACCTGATCATGGCCGGCCGGACCCTCTTCGGCGCGATGCCCCCCAAAGGGCAGGAGATGGAAGACCACTACTTCGGCACCATCAAGGAAAGAGTCGGCGCCTTCATGAAGGAAGTGAACGTGGAGCTCTGGAAGCTCGGCGTCACCGCGAAGACCCAGCACAACGAGGTCGCCCCCGGACAGTTCGAGATCGCCCCGATCTTTGAAACCACCAACATCGCCACCGACCACAACCAGCTGGTCATGGATACGCTGAAGCGCGTCGCCCTCAGGCACGACATGGTCTGCCTGATGCACGAGAAGCCTTTTGCAGGCGTCAACGGCTCCGGCAAGCACAACAACTGGTCCATGAGCTCCTCCGACGGGCAGAACCTGCTCGAGCCGGGGCACACCCCGCACGACAACATCCAGTTCCTGACCTTCCTCCTCGCCACCATCAAGGCGGTTGACGAGTACGCAGGGCTGCTGCGCGCATCGTGCGCCAACGCGGGGAACGACCACCGTCTCGGCGCTAACGAGGCGCCTCCGGCGATCATCTCCATGTTCCTTGGCGACCAGCTCGCCGATATCGTGGAGCAGATCGAAACCGGTGCCGTGAAGTCCTCCACGATCGGCGCGGACATGAAGATCGGGGTCCGCACCCTCCCGGCGCTGCCGAAAGACGCCACCGACAGAAACAGGACCTCTCCGTTCGCCTTCACCGGCAACAAGTTCGAGTTCAGGATGGTCGGTTCCACCTTCTCCATCTCCGGCCCGAACATCGTCATCAACACGATTGTCGCCGAGGCGCTGAAGCAGTTTGCCGACAGGCTGGAAGGGTCCAGCGACTTCGACGCAGACCTCGAGAAACTCCTCCAGGAGACCGCGAAGAAGCACAAGCGCATCATATTCAACGGCAACAACTACTCCGACGAGTGGGTCGAGGAAGCGGCAAAGCGCGGCCTCCTCAACCTCCCCAACACCCCGGAGGCTCTGAAGGAGCTCGTCAAGAAGGACGCTGTCGAGCTTTTCGTGGCACACAACGTCTTCACCGAGAAGGAGATCCACTCCCGCTACGACATCATGCTGGAGCAGTACTCCAAGACGATCAACATCGAGGCGTTGACCATGATCGACATGGCCAAGCGCAGCATCATCCCGGCTGCCACCTCTTTCGTGACCGAAGTCGCCCACTCCGTTGCCGCGGTCACCGCCGTCTGCAGCTCCATCGACGTCTCTGCCCAGAAAGATCTGCTGGGTGAACTCTCCAGCAATCTCTCTGCCCTCAACAAGAACGTGAAGGCGCTGGAGAAGATCGTGGAGGACGCAGCGAACATCTCCGACGTGGCCAAGCAGGCTGCCGCCTACAGGGAGGAAGTCTTCTCCAAAATGCTCGAAGTACGGGCCAACGGCGATGCGCTGGAGAAGGTCGTCTCTGCGGACTACTGGCCGCTCCCGACCTACGCGGAAATGCTCTTCAACCTCTAGAATCCGCAGCTGAAATGCAAAAAGAAAAAGGAGCCTCCGAAGGGGGGCTCCTTTTTCTTTTGGGAATCATCAGGTACAGAACCTTATAATTCAAGACCTGACCCCGGGGTCAGGTCTTGAATTATAAGCTTTTTGCAGGCATGCCCGGAATGGCAGCCTGCCGAGTTTTCTCTGGGGCAGGTGGGAGTCGTTCGATCAATAGTTTGTGAAGACGATGCTGCCGTCCGCGTGGAGATAGCTCCTGATGGAGCCGGCGGCTTCAGGAAGGCCGGTGGTGCCCGCGAGGTACTCTCGCGTGGTGTTCACACCGTTTTTCCAGAGCTCGAAGTGCAGGTGCGGCCCGGTGCACCTCCCGGAGGCGCCGGAAAGGGCAAGCGTTTCACCGGCACCGACCCGGTCACCGGCCTTCACCATGAGCTGGGAGTTGTGCCCGTACAGGGTGGCAAGCCCTCCATCGTGCTCGACGACGACGAGATTCCCGTAGCCGCCGCGCACGCCGCTGAAGGTTACCGTGCCGTCCGTAATGGCCTTTACCGGCGTCCCGGACGGCACCGCGATATCCACTCCGTTGTGGTGTTTGAGCCCGCCGTCGATGGGGTCGTGGCGCCACCCTACGTTGGAGGTTATGTTGCCGTGCACCGGGAGGATGCGACTCCCTCCACCGGTGGCGTCGCCCTGTCTCCCCTCCCGGGACCGCGGCGCCGGCTTTTCCTTCAGCACGCGTTCCGCACTCCTCGTGGGGGTATTGGTAAAGGTCTCTACCCCGTCGTTCCCCTGGTAGCGGTAAAAGTCCGCCCCGGCCTCCGTGACGGACAGGATGAGCAGGGTGCCCACCAACAACTTCCTCATTATCTGGCTTCCTCCTCTGCGAGTCGCCACATCTTTCTGGCGCCGCCGCTCCCGCACACTCCTGCACGTGTCGTCTTCCGCCCCCTCGCACGTGCAGGCAGGATCTTCTCCCTGCAGTCACATTTCGGGCTGCGCCACTATAAACTTGAAGTCTTTCCCTGACAAGCCCTCTCCGCATTCCCGGTGGCTATAAAATAGGCAGCTGTGTACCCTTTTGCCTATAAAAACGGCATACAATTGTGTGGTTATCTTAATGGCGTGCTTCCGCATCCTGTAAACGGCTGTTTTTGAGGGTATACGGGCCGCGTCATTTGGCCCGATGGAACTGGCAGGCAAATTGCTGAAACAATTGATGACACAAGGGAAACGGCTGTTTGATATTCCTTATTAACCTTGCTTTTTGATTTCAAGCTATCTATAATTCCCCGCGCACTCATAAATCGGACGGAGGTGATCCGCTTTGAAAAAAGTTGAAGCAATAATCAAACCTTTCAAGCTGGACGAAGTAAAGGAGGCTCTGAACGAAATCGGGATTCAGGGCATCACTATCAGTGAGGTAAAAGGTTTCGGGCGTCAGAAAGGGCATACGGAACTGTACCGCGGCGCCGAGTATGTGGTGGACTTCATTCCCAAGATCAAGATGGAAATTATCGTCTCCGACGATACTGTGGCAAAGGTAGTTGAGGTGATCGAGCAGGCGGCAAAAACCGGGCGCATCGGCGACGGCAAAATTTTTGTCACCCCCGTTGAAGAAGTTGTTCGTATCAGAACCGGTGAGCGCGGCGAAGACGCACTGTAGCCCGGGCTGATTTTCAATCATCATTCAAAGGAGAAGGCAGATGACACCAAAACAAGTAGTAGAGTTTGCCAAGGAAAACGGCGTGCTGATGGTCGACTTCAAGTTCCTCGACTTCGTCGGCATCTGGCAGCACTTCACTGTGCCCATGAGCGAGTTCGGCGAAGACACCTTCGAAGAAGGGCAGGGCTTCGACGGCTCCTCGATCCGCGGGTGGCAGCCGATCCATGCCTCCGACATGATCATCATCCCGGACCCGACGACCGCAAAACTCGATCCCTTTACTGCGATCCCGACCCTCTCCCTCATCTGCAATATCTTCGACCCGATCACCAAGGAAGACTACACCCGCGACCCGCGCAACATCGCTCGCAAGGCTGAAGCATACCTGCAGCAGACCGGTTTCGCCGATACCGCATACTTTGGACCGGAAGCCGAATTTTTCATCTTCGACGACGTCCGTTACGACTCCACCGCCAACGCTTCCTTCTACTCGGTCGACTCTTCCGAGGGTGCATGGAACACCGGCCGCGAAGAGTTCCCGAACCTCGGCTACAAGCCGCGCCACAAGGAAGGGTACTTCCCCGTTTCCCCGACCGACTCCCAGAACGATCTCCGCAACGAGATGGTCCTCGAGCTGCAGAAAGTCGGGATCCGCGTCGAGTGCCAGCACCACGAAGTGGCGACCGGCGGCCAGGCAGAGATCGACATGCGCTTCAACTCCCTTGTCGCCATGGCTGACGAGCTGCAGTGGTTCAAGTACATCATCCGCAACGTGGCCAACAGGAACGGCAAGACGGTAACCTTCATGCCGAAGCCGCTTTACGGCGACAACGGCTCCGGTATGCACTGCCACATGTCCCTCTGGAAAGACGGCACCAACCTCTTCGCCGGCGACAAATACGGCGGGCTTTCCCAGATGGCCCTGTACTACATCGGCGGCATCATCAAGCACGCCCGTGCGCTCTGCGCCTTCACCAACCCGACCACCAACTCCTACAAGCGTCTGGTACCGGGCTTCGAGGCTCCGGTGAACATGGCGTACTCCAGCCGTAACCGTTCCGCCTCCCTGCGTATCCCGATGTTCTCCAGCAACCCGAAGGCGAAGCGCATCGAGTACCGTACTCCGGATCCGTCGGCAAACGGCTACCTCGCATTCGCAGCGATGCTGATGGCAGGTCTCGACGGCATTGAGAACAAGATCGATCCGGGCCAGCCGCTGGACAAGGACATCTACGGCCTTTCTCCGGAAGAGCTCGCCAACATCCCGTCCGCTCCGGGGAGCCTCGAGGAGGCTCTGAACGCCCTGAAGGACGACTACGAGTTCCTCCTCAAAGGGGACGTCTTCACCCCCGACGTCATCGAGAAGTGGATCGAGTACAAGATGGAAGCCGAAGTCAATCCGGTCCGCATGCGTCCGGTGCCGCTCGAGTTCCACCTCTACTACGACATCTAGGCCGCACGCGGCAAGAGCAGCATGGAAAAGGCGGGGGCGACCCCGCCTTTTTCTGTATGATTCGGAGGCGTGGCGGCGTCAACCAGAACCGTGCCAAAATGGCTTGAAGGCCCCGAAAAAACCTGCTAATTTGAACGAGTTGTCAACAGCAGGACGCAACTTTTTTGGGGGAAACGGTGCAACACGAAGAGAGGCTGGCAAAGCTTATAGACTGGTTCGAGCGCGCCGCCTTGGCGCACGCTGCGGCCATGGAAGTGATGCACGAGGAGGCGGCCACCCTGCAGGCCGAGCGGCTGGACAGGGTTTTTGCCGCGCTGCTGCGGGAAGACGGGCTCGAGGAGTTTCTCGTCCTCCTGAACAACAAGGAACCGGCGGTTTCAGGGATGGCTGCCGTGTACGGGATGCGCTACGCGCCGAAGCGTTGCACGGCGGTTCTCGCCGCACTCGCCCAGGAGCCGGGGCTCCTCGGTTTCCGTGCTTCCGTGGCGCTGGAGCTGTGGGAGTCGGGTGAATGGCCGCACTAGTGGCAGAAACGCGACCCGGCAGGTGCATGCGGTGGTCGCATTATCTTTATGCAGTAATTTAGAAAAGGGGGAGCAACAGTGTCTGAATTCAACAACGTAACGGTAGTCAGGGAAGCCAACATCTACTTCAACGGCGCGGTAACGAGCCGCACGATCGTCTTTGCCGACGGGAGCAAGAAGACCCTCGGGATCATGATGCCCGGGGAATACACCTTCAACACCGGCGCGCCGGAGCTCATGGAGATCCTCTCCGGCGAACTCGAGGTGCAGCTTCCCGGCTCCAGCGACTGGGCAACGGTCCAAGGGGGCGAGTCCTTCCAGGTGCCGGGGAATTCCAGCTTCACCATGAAGGTGAAAACCGTCTCCGACTACTGCTGCTCTTTCCTCTAATCCTGATAGCCGCCCCTTCTCCTGAACCGTCAGGGGAGGGGGCGCGCAGGGGATGTCAGCTGATTCATCCTGATACGCACTCACTTCGCCTGATGACGACATCAAATAACGAAACCCTCACCATAGGAAGATTTGCGCCATCCCCCACAGGCCCGCTGCACCTGGGGTCCCTGGTCGCCGCGCTCGGCAGCTATCTCATGACGAAGCGCTGCGGCGGGTTATGGCTCCTGCGCATGGAGGATCTCGATCTGCCGCGAGTGGTGGCGGGGGTGGCCGACGACATGCTGGCGACGCTGGAGAGCCTGGGCTTTGAATGGGACGGCGAGATCGTCTATCAAAGCAGGCGCGGCGATTACTATCGGGAGATTGTGGATCGGCTGGTGGAAAGGGAACTGGTCTACCCGTGCGGCTGCAGCAGGACGGAGATTGCGCAGGTGGCCTCTGCCCCCCACGATGCCGCGCTGGTGTACCCGGGAACCTGCCGCAACGGCCTCTCCGCGCATAAAACCGCGCGCGCACTGAGGGTGAGGGTCGCGGACGAGACGGTGACCTTTGCGGACCTGGTGATGGGGGCGAGTGCGCAGGATTTGGGTAGGGAGTGTGGCGACTTCGTGATCCAGCGGGCAGATGGTCCCTTTGCCTACCATCTCGCTGTCGTCGTCGATGATGCGGCTGCCGGAGTGAACCAGGTGGTGCGGGGGGCGGATCTGCTGACTTCCACGCCGCGCCAGATTTACCTGCAGCGTCTACTCGGGCTTCCCACGCCGCAATACGGCCACCTGCCGCTGGTTATCGGAGGCAATGGCGGGAAACTGAGCAAAAGGGAGAACGCGGTCTCTCTGGCAGCCGGGCGAGATCTTCGCAGGGAAGGGGGGAAGCTGCTGGTGTCGGCGCTTCGTTTCCTCGGGCAGAAGCCGCCGGCCGATCTTGAAAGGGGAGCGCCGTCGGAGATCCTGCAATGGGGAGTGGCCAACTTCGATCCCGCCGCAGTCCCCCGCGTCTCCGCTTCATTTCATCTGTAGGGATCACGGTGGCAGGCCTTGGCGCGATGCTTCTTTCGGGAATTGCGGGAACAGTGGAGTATTTGCCACGAAGCACTGCAAGTGAACCGGAGTTCCCCCCTTTGCGAAGGGGGGACAGGGGGGATTTCCCTTAGCCAGGCCATACGGACCAGTTGAAGGGGGCACACATCTACCCCTGATCGAGCCCCGTCGGCGCAGGCGTTTTCGGGGCTGTGGCGGGTGCGGGCGGAACTTCCATTCTCCTGCGGTATCCCTCCTGTATCTGATCATTCATCTCCGTGCCGAGCTGGCGATCCATGTGCCATCTGCGCACCATCGCATCATTCATCCCCTCGCAACCGGAGAGCATTCCGGCTGCTAGGATCAGTAGAGCCACTCTTCTCATTTCCGCTTCCTCCGCTCCTCCACTTCCTGCCACTTGGCAATATCCGCCTCCGTCTCAGGCTTCCACGGGGGAACCGAAGAGGGCTGCCACTCATCGTCCATCGCAACCATGGTGAAGAGCCCGCTTGCGCCGCGGCGTGTGGTCCCTTTCTCCACATTCTCCACTTCCACCTCCACTTCCACCGTCATGGAGGTGCGCCCGACATGGATGATGGTTGCGCGGGAATAGACGACCTCTCCGACAGTGATAGGAGTGTGGAAGGTGATGCGCTCAGCGCACGCCGTCACCACCCGTTTTTTCGCATAGCGCCAGCAGGCGACGCCGGCGGTCTTGTCCATTATGCTCATGATGACGCCGCCGAAGATGTTGCCGTATCCGTTGGTGTCCTTGGGGAGAAGTGTTTCGATAAGCATCCCCTGGCGATTAACCATTCTTACTCTCCTCTGCTTCCTGCGCGATAATCTTCTTCAATTTCTCGATCCCTGCCCGCTCCATCGGCTTCCCCGTTATGGAGCTTATGAACCTGCGGTTTCTCTCTTCGGCAGGATAGACGGAACACTCAATCTCCGTGTCCTCCTGCTCGATGTAAATATGGGTGTACTCCAGAAACTCGTTCCCCTTCCGTATCGGCACCGTCTCCGTCTCGAACGGCATCCCGAGCTCGTCAAGGAGCTCCTCCACATCCTCAACAGAAGGGGGGAAGAGGTGGATGTCGATGTCGCTGCTGCTGGTGACCGCACCGGTGAGAACCGAGCCGACGAGATAGGGCGAGAACCGCTGCAGCATCTCCATGAAGGAGAGGGCGATCAGGCGCAGCCTCAAGAGCCTTTCCGGGTGCTCCTTTTCCTCGTACGTCTCGATGAGGCGTCTCAACTGGGCGTGGATCTCCGCGTTGGAGGGGAGGTGCGAGCCGAGTGAAAGGGTCTTCTCCGGTCCGAAGCGTTTGGCCGCCTTTCGCTTCGCATCGCGGTACTCCCCGACCCCCTCCTCGTACATGAGACGGGCCGCCTCCAGAGCGATGAGGTCACGTATGGAATCCTTCTTTGGCATCGACATCTCCAGCGTTGAAGGGGAGGGGATGGAGAGTATTGCAGCCAGCGCTATATTACGTGATTATCGGAGAAGAGTGAATAAAATCCAGAGGTAGGAAAAAAAGTATTGACTGCAAAAGCGGGCTTTGCTATATATCGGGAGCTTGTTGAGCGGGAATAACTCAGTGGTAGAGTGCAACCTTGCCAAGGTTGAAGTCGCGGGTTCGAATCCCGTTTCCCGCTCCAAAAAAACATCACAGCCAGGCCTTCGGGTCTGGCTTTTTTTGTATTTACTCGCTGTACATTTACTGCCCAAAGGTGTCCTTCTTACTCACCGCAGGTTGGCCTTTGACCAGTAGGCGATACCGCTGATCAGGGAAAATCGCTACAAGCCGCGCCTCCTTGCAGCCACCCACACCTCCTGTGTGGTTATGGCGAGCTGATCCTTCTCACGACACGGCAGGGGACTGGCTCCGCAGGTGCCAGTCCCCCTTTGCCTGACAAAGGGAAGACCGATGCCGTATCACGCTCCTCGTACGCCCTTGGCAGGGTTAAATGGCGCAAGCAACTAAACATTCAATGAAAGTGGTTAAAGAGCTAAAGAGAGTGAAGACTAAAGAATTTTGGCGAGAAGTTAGCTACTGGTCTGCGATAAAGTGGTCTGGTGGATTAAAACAGCCAATACGGTCAGAAGACTGGTTACCCATATTGACATCTTTGGCCATAGGTGTGTTCCTCCTGCTTGGACTGTTGTTGCTGAAAGACATTCTCAGATAAATCCGTCAATCTCTACTTTTCCAAAAAAATTGGGATTTGGAACGTCTGCGAAACTACCGCCACATTCTTAAGTTTGTGGGCGTTTTCAATATCAGTGCTCTATCTGAAATATTGATTTCGGGGAGCCAACCTATCCGCATATTGTTGCTTAACGAGACAGCATAATCTGATTTCTGCTGTACTGTGTTTGACTTTAGACACGCTGAAGGTTCAGGTGCTCTCTGTAATGTGTTAACTTTTTGTGGTTTTTCAGCTGTTTCTTGTACCCCTGGAACCTCACAGCCAGGCCTTTCGGTCTCGCTTTTTTGGTTTGCACGTCAAGATCTTCCTGCCCTACAGTTCCCTCCTGTCAGACCACAGACACCACCGTTGTTTTGCCGTGACGGGGGGGAGAGTGGCTCTGCAGGTGCCAGTCCACAAGATGCTGCACATTAAATGGTGCCTGTCCCCCTCGTACGCCTGTCCCTCTCGTACGCCCTCCGTTTCCACCGCTTTCGGCGATGATGACGAGCCGCAGGCTCGCACCGTGCGGAAGAGGCTTCAGCACGCCTTGTATGGCCTAGCGGCAAGTCTGAATTTTCCTATCTCTCAATAGGATTGGTCCGAGAGAGCTCGTTTGGTAAACGTGTAGACGCACCCCTCGCCTCCGCGCTACGGGCATGGAAGGTGGCGCGGCCGCTGTGGCGGAAACTATTTCTTTTCCAGAAGCTCCGGATAAGGCCAGCCGGCTACACCCTTTTCCAGGATGTGGAGCCGGTCCTCGCCGATTCCCTGCTCCAGCAGGTACTGGTAGGCGTTCCTGGAGCCCACCTCGCCGCGGGGGCAGACGATGACCACGTCAGCTTTGGTGGTGGCTACTATGTCGAGTGCTGGGTCTAGGCGCTTTTTTTCCTCTTCAGTCTTGGCGGGGTAGGCGTTCGTTTCAATGGAGCCCTTGAAGTGGTGCTGGGCATACTCCTCGGGGGATTGCAGGTCCACTATGTGCACCTCCCTCCCGCTATTCAGCCACCCCTTAAAGCTGGCCGGCTCCAGGTAATTGGCTGCATCAGCTGCTGTTTCCCCCCCTTGCAACAGGACCCCTACCAGCCCTCTGGTGAAGTCGTTGATTACCGAGTAGTGTACTTCCACGCCGTCGCGGGTGCCGCGGATGATGCCCTTGTTCTTAAGCAGTGTGAGGTGCTGGGAGACCGTAGCCTGCGGAAGCCCCAGGCATTCCCAGATATGTTTGACGTTGCAGGCCTGGTAACAGAGGCCGGTAACGATCTTCAGCCTGATGGGGTGCCCGAGGACCTTCAGGATTTCCGCTTCCTCAGTAAGTTCAATGCTCTTGTCGAATTCCAACATTTACCTCCCGATATATATTGAAAATGCCGACGTTATAGGCGAAGTAGGTCACTCTGTCAATGAAAACCTAAGGCAATTGGTAAAGATTGCCTGCTCGTGCCGGACGACGAGGTCTGCAATAACAAAGTGCCAGAGCGGACAAAAGGAAGGGCAGTGCGAGGATAGGGTCAGGCGAGGATAGGGTCAGGCGAGGATAGGGTCATGCCTTGCATTTGGGTATTTGGCGCCGATGCGGTTGCAGCGGCGGTTGGCGCAGGTGTCGCGGAAGGAGAAATCGATAAGGCGTCATCTTCACAAGGGCTAGCTCAGTCAGCTAGCCCTTGTTGAATCCAGGGCGACTCTTCGGCGCCTTCGGCAAGACTTTTCAGGATCACTCCCTCCAGATTCATCCTGATGAGGTGCCCGACAGGTTGCCGGCTACCCGCGGAGGGGTGATACCCGCAGCCGCGTCCAGCAGAGCTGAAGATGGGGCTTGATCACTTCCACCGGTTGAGCATCAGAATGACGGGCAGGATGACTCGCGCCCCCTCTACTACGGCATTGCGGGGGCTGCCAGCTACCTTCACCTCTATGCCGGTACGCCCGGCAAGGTAATCCCTCACGCCGGGAATGAGCGCTCCGCCTCCGGTGAGGCAGATGCCGCTCTCTATCACTTCACACCCCACATGGTCCGGCAGGCTCCTCAGAAAAAGATCTACTGTGTCGGCGATCTCTGCCAGAACGGGGAACTCTGCGACGGCAACGGCTGCAGCGTCCGAATCGCAGCCCGCAACGGCGACGCCGCTGGAGCGGCCGGAACACCGTGATTGACGCGCGCGCATGCGGGCGCACCCGATCCTTACCGCAGCGGTGGCATATACCTTACTGGCACGTATCACCGCGCAGTCGGTGACTCCTTCACCGATGTCGATTACCATCTGCGCATAGGGGGAGGAAACGTCGACGCCTGCTCCGATGGCGGCGGCAAGCGGCTCGGGAATTACCGATACCGAGGCGGCTCCGGCTCCCATTATCGACTCCGTCAGCAACTGCCGTTCCTCACTGCTCGCGTCGCTCGGCGCACAGGCAAGCACCCACGGCTTTATCACGCCGAAAGAACGTGCCTTTTCCAATAGAGGCTTCAGTATTTGTGACATTGCCTCGGCGTTGACCACAACCCCCCCGCTCAGTGCCGGCTCCGACCCGAGGCGCGAAGGCTTCTCGATGGCAGGGGACCCCCCTATGGCAATGCGTGTCGTTGCGGTGCCGACATCGAGCGCTACGTGCTGTCGCCACTGTTCCGAGTGCAGCATATATATCTATCCTCCCTGGAGCTCATCCGTCGGCTGCAAAGGTGGTGCGGTCACTCACCCGGCCTCGCCAGACTTCATATGCGCACCGTCTTGTAGAGAAAATTCTTGAACTTGAAGAACTTCCGGCGCTCTGCGGGATCTCCCTCTATGTCCCCCGTCGTCGCTTTCAGGTGCCTGGCAATCTGCGGCATAGTGCGCCCGGCTTCCAACCGGGACCTTTCGATTACCAGCCCGACCACGTCCCGCGAGATCCGGTTTTTCGAGTACGGCTCATACACCGCCTCCCAGAAATCCATTCCCGACCTGATCTGCGCCACGATGTCATCGGCCACCCGGTTTTGCAGCCGGGTATGCGAGTTTTCCTGCTGCTCGTTTGCTGCCTGCCCGATTGCGCGGCGGATGTCCTCCTCGGTGATCACCTCTCCCGAGCGGAAGAAAAGAGCTCGCAGCAGGATACTGCGCAGCTCGCGGACGTTTCCCTCGTACCAGTGGTTCACCAGGGCACCCTTGGCACCTTCGCTCAGCACCGGCGTCTCCTGCTCCGGATCGTCTTTTCCGCGGTAGGTGCGGTGCAGCTTGCCGAGAAAGTGTACGGCGAGGTCGGGGATGTCCTCCTTGCGCTCGCTCAGTGGCGGTATCGTCACCGATAGCTCGGAAAGTCTCTGATAGAGGTCCTCCCGGAATCGCCCGGCCTTGATCTCTTCCTGCAGGTTCTTGTTCGTTGCCGCCACCAGCAGCACCCGGCCGTAACGCTCCGCGCTCTCCCCGAGCCGTATGAAGCCGCCGTTGTCGAGAAAGCGCAGCAACTGGACCTGTGTCTTCGGATCGGCATCGCCGATCTCGTCCAGAAAGACGACTCCCCCCTGCGCTTCCTCGAGAATACCCCTGCGGTCGCTGTAGGCCCCCGTGAACGCCCCCTTCTTGTGGCCGAAGAGTTCCGAGTAGGTAAGCTCCCCGCTGTAGGCGGCGATGTTCATCTTTCGGACCGGAAGCTCGACGCCGGCATTCACCCGCTCACGGTACATCTCCGTAAGCTTGTTGTAGAGGTTGTTGAAAAAGAACTCCTTCCCCGACCCGGTCGGCCCGAGGACGAGGACGGAGGGGAGGCCGATAGTCGCCTCCTGCCAGGCGGCGGTTCTCCAGAAGAGGATCCGGTTCAGAAGAGGGGCGGAAACGGTGTTGATGAAATCGACCACCTCCTGCGCCTTCCTGCTGTTGCCGATGATGTTCCCCAGACGATAGGAGGAGACGGTCGGGTCCTTGTAGGCGACGTCACTGGTCAGGCGCGCGACCTGGCTTTGCAGGGTCTCGATCTGCTGAATGTCCGCAATATGGCGGGAAGTGAGGCTCTCGATGATCTGCAGGATGCGTTTGTGCTCCTCGGAAAAATATCCTTCTCGCAGCGAATTCAGGCAGATTACCCCGAGCACCATGTCGTCGCAGATGATGGGAACCGCGATCTCGCTCCTGATGAGTTCGCTGGTGGTGTAGTGGAAGCCCTCTCCCGTGATCTCCGCCTTTATGTCCGAGATGATCTTCGGATCCTTTGACCAGGCGACGTATCCGGTCAGACTCCTCTGCGCAACCGGGAGCTCATGCCCCCCGACGCGGAACGCGGGGATCTTTTTCTTCACCCACTCCTTGTTCTTCGCCCCGACGATCGTCCCGTTCTCCTCTTCAACCACCAGCCACTTCTCTCCGTCCCGCTCCTGCACCATGGCGATGCTCCCGGTGTCGGCGCCGATCAGCTTCGTTGCCTTGGAGAGCACCTTCTCGAGGAAGGTCGGGAGATTGGACTTTCGCTCCCTGAGAAGATCGGTGATCTCGGCGAAGACCCGAACTTCCAGGTGCTCGTCGCCGATCTCGCGAATGACGCGCTCCACCATCTCCGCGTGAGTCTGGAGGATACCGGCCTCGAACTCGGTAAAGCTGCTGTTCTCCCTGGAGTAGTAATTGACCAGGCAGATGACCTTCCTGGTGTCCGGGTCGTAGCGGGGGACCATGTACAGCGAGCGGAGAAACATCTTCTCCGTGAGCGCCCGTTTCTGCAGCACCTGCTGGGTGAGGTTGGGGATGAAAACCGGCTCCAGCAGGGTGTCGTTATTGATGTAGCCGTCGTCCCCGATGTACTGGGAGACAAGGGACCTCCCCCTCCCCAGCTTGATCGCCCCGAGGTCGTCGTAGAGGGCCTTCAGCCGGGGGTCGGCGGAGTAGCTGGCAAGGATCTCCATCCGTTTCCTGCCATGACTTCCGATGGTGGGAACGAGCACGGAGGCAAGGGAAAGACGATCGATGAGCCGCACCGCCGACTTCACCATGAACGCGGCAGCCTCCCTTTTCTTGTACTCCTCCACACGGCGGGTCAAAAGGATCTGCTGATTGTACTTCCGTGCCTCATCTACCTTGTCGGCGATGGAAACGAGGAAACGAAGGAGCGCCTCGGAATTGGGGTCGGTCGCAAAAGCGCCCGGGGCTTCCTCGTCGAGGCAGACCACACCGATCGACCTCCCCCTGTTGACGAGTGGGTATTGGCAGGTCGAGCCGATGGCGCAGTTCCGGTCCAGCCGCATGTCCAGTGAAAGCCCGGAGCTCGCCGTATCGGAGACCATCCGCGGCGCCTGCGTGGCAAAGACCGTGGAGACGAGTGAGCTCCTGGAGACGATCGGGAAGGTTGTTCCCATGATCTCTTCCCCATGCGGACCGGCGACATAGCAGCAGGAGAGCGCGCCCCCCGTGACGTCCTCGAGGTAGATCCTGATTCTGCCGCGACCGGAAATTGCCTGAATACCTTCGGCGGCGGTGAAGACGATCTCTTCCAGGTTTTCCTTGCCAAACCTCGCGATCTTTTTCTGAAGCTGGTGCAGCGTCGCCTCGGTCGTGGTCATACAGATCCTCTGTCCCGCTCCGCGGCGTGCACGAAAGCGACCCGCAGGGGTGCCTCGTGCACCTTCCTCGCAGCGACAAGGGTGAAGTTCACCTGAGACAGGTGCTGGACCAGATGGAGAGGCTCGCCGGTCACCGAATACCCCTGGAAGACGACGAGGTTCGCCGGAGCAAACCTGACCTCTGCTGCGTGGAGTTCCCCCTGTGCCCCGCATGGCGCGACACGGATTGCCACCTCATGTTCCTGATCGAGAGAAGCCTGAAAGTTCTCGATCGATGACTGCAGTGCACGGCGGACCTGCCCCGCTTCGTACAGTGCGGTGTTCAACTGGCCGAAGCGGTGGCTTTCCGGGGTGAGGGGAGTTGAAGCATGGTACTCAGTCATCGATGACCCTCCTACATAGTTCACGAGATTGCCGGCTAAGTGGATTGTGGCTCAGCGCTGTGTACCGTGTCAACATGGTGAACGTGAAAGAAGTCTCAGTTTGCCCCTCCTGCGACGCTTCATTTGAAAAGCCTGCATTTTCGCGATCTTTGACGGGTGGTAAGGGGAGGGTGCGGGCACCACGACGTACCGCGTGGAGGGAGGTGTGTGCACAGCGTACACAGTCTCTGAATAGCTTTCAAACTCAGAAAGTGGGTTCGGGTGGGCCTTTGAAAAAAAAATTTACCTATCCGGAAATTCTGGATATACCCGCTTCGCAAATCCGAGGAGAAGCCCCCTCTGTGCGGTGCCTCCCCGGGAAGAGTGTGTTACCTCAATACTCGACGGAGTTGATCATGCACAAGATCCTTTTGAAGGAGATGCTGGCGGAGCGCACCTGGCACATGCGTCTTCACGCACCGCTGGTGGCGCGCAAGTGCGAGCCGGGACAGTTTCTCATGCTGCGCATCCGCGAAAACGGGGAGCGCATCCCCCTTACCATCGCCGACTGGGACAGAAACGCCGGCACCATCGACATCTACTTCCAGGAGCTGGGCGCCACGACGCACCTGCTGGCGACCCTTTCGGTTGGGGACTCCGTAAGGGACGTGGTCGGTCCGCTCGGAAATCCTTCCGAGATAGAAAAAGTGCCCGGCACCTTTGTCATGGTCGGAGGGGGATTCGGCATTGCGGCCGGATACCCTGTGGCGCGCGGGTTCAAGGAGGCCGGCAACCGCGTGGTTGCGGTGCTGGGCGCGAGGACGAAGGATCTTCTCATCTGTGAAGAGATGCTGAAAGCGGTATGCGACGAGGTACTGGTGGCCACCAACGACGGCAGCTACGGAACACAGGGGGTCGTCTCCGATGTGCTGCGCACCCTTCTGGAGCGCGGGGAGGATATCAGCCTCGTTTTCCCAGTGGGGCCCCCGATCATGATGAAGATCATCTCGGGGATGACGCGCCCGCTGGGCATAAAGACGGTCGTTTCCCTCAACTCCGTCATGGTGGACGGCACCGGCATGTGCGGCTCCTGCAGGGTGACGGTCGGGGGAAAGACCCGGTTCGTCTGCTCGGAGGGGATCGACTTCGACGGCCACGAGGTGGATTGGGACGAGATGATGTCCCGCCAGAAGATGTACGGGACGCAGGAGTCGGAGGCCCTCAGCAATTATCACCACAACGGGGCGTGCATGGGAGGGAGTCTATGAGAGAGCTCACCGTCGCCGAACGCTGTGCCATCCCGAGGCACTCGATGCCCCACCAGGACCCCCGTGAGCGGGTCGGCAACTTCGACGAAGTGGCACTCGGGTGGGACGCTGAAACCGCGGTAAAAGAGGCGCAGCGCTGCCTTCTGTGCCGGAAGCCGCAGTGCGTCGCGAGCTGCCCGGCGGAAATAGACATTCCCGGCTTCATCGCCGAAACGGCGCGTGGGAACTTCCGCGAGGCCTCAACGATTCTGAGGGAGAGCTCCGCCCTCCCCGCGGTCTGCGGGCGCGTCTGCCCCCAGGAAACGCAGTGCGAGCAGCTCTGCGTGCTGGGGAAAAAACACGAGCCCGTGGCGATAGGGCGCCTGGAGCGCTTCGTCAGCGACTACGCTCTGCGCTCGGATGTCCCGCTTCCGGCCCTCCCCCCCTCCACCGGTAAAAAGGTCGCCGTGGTGGGCGCGGGCCCCGCAGGCATTACCGTCGCGGGCGATCTCGTAAAGCTCGGGCACGAGGTTACCCTCTTCGAGGCGCTGCACATGCCGGGGGGAGTCCTCGTGTACGGCATCCCGGAATTCCGGCTCCCGAAGGAGATCGTGCGGCAGGAAGTCGATCTGATCCGCAGTCTCGGGGTGAGACTCGTGACCAACTTCGTGGTCGGGCGCACCGCGACGGTGGACGAGCTCCTCGAGGAACACGATGCCGTCTTTCTCGGGAACGGGGCCGGAGCCCCGTCCTTTCTCGGCATTCCCGGGGAGAACCTGAACGGGGTCTACTCCGCCAGCGAGTACCTGACACGGTGCAACCTCATGAGGGCGAACGACTTCCCGCGCAATGCCACACCGGTGGCCGGCGGGAGAAAGGTGGTTGTCCTCGGGGGAGGCAACGTCGCCATGGACGCCGTGAGGGTGGCCCTGCGGCTGGGGGCGGACGAGGCGTCGATACTGTACCGCAGAAGCCGCAACGAGCTCCCCGCCCGTCTCGAGGAGATCGAGAACGCCGAGGAGGAGGGGGTAAAGTTCTCTTTCCTGGCGAACCCGGTCCGCATCGTCGGCGGTGAGCACAACTGTGTCACCGGCGTGGAGTGCGTGCGCATGGAGCTGGGAGAGCCTGATTCCTCCGGTCGCCGCCGCCCCATACCGGTAGCAGGGTCCGAGTTCGTCATCGAGGCGGACACCGTTGTCGTGGCGATCGGGCAGAACGCGAACCCTATCGTGGCCTCCACTGCTACCGGCGTGGAGACCGACAGGCGCGGCTACTTCAAGGCCGACGCGGAAGGAAGAACAACAAAACCCGGCGTCTTTGCCGGGGGGGACATAGTTACCGGAGCCGCAACGGTGATCCTTGCCATAGGGGCGGGGAAAAAGGCGGCGCGGGCCATGCACGAGTATCTTCTGGACTCGCGCTGGCCTGACTTTGCCGAAGCATGAGCCGGCTGGAACCAGCCAAGCCCAATAACGTAGCACTGCTACGATTCAACCTCAAAGAGGAGGCCGCATGTCGTACGTCGAGTCTGTACTGAATTCCGTGGTAGCAAGAAACCCCAACGAGCCTGAGTTCCACCAGGCCGTCAAGGAGGTGCTGGAGTCCCTGGAGCCGGTTTTCAAGCGCTTCCACAAATATGAGGATCAGCGTATCCTCGAGCGCATCACCGAGCCGGAGCGGGTGATCATGTTCCGGGTGCCCTGGGTCGACGACAAGGGGCAGATCCATGTGAACAAGGGGTACCGCGTCGAGTTCAACAGCGCCATCGGCGCCTACAAGGGGGGGCTGCGCTTCCATCCGTCGGTGAACCTGGGGGTGCTGAAGTTCCTCGGCTTCGAGCAGGTCTTCAAGAACTCCCTGACCACCCTCCCGATGGGGGGCGGCAAAGGCGGGTCCGACTTCGACCCGAAAGGGAAGTCCGACAACGAGGTGATGCGCTTTTGCCAGTCCTTCATGACCGAGCTGTACCGTCACATCGGCCCGGTCACCGACGTGCCCGCCGGGGATATCGGGGTAGGGGGGCGCGAGATCGGCTACCTCTTCGGGCAGTACAAGAGGCTGAAAAACGAGTTCACCGGTGTGCTCACCGGGAAGGCGCTCGGCTGGGGCGGGTCCCTCATCCGTCCGGAGGCGACCGGCTACGGTGCCGTCTACTTCGCACAGGAGATGCTGGCCGCGCAGGGGCGCTCCATCGAGGGGATGACCTGCGTGGTCTCCGGATCGGGGAACGTCGCCCAGTACACCGTGCAGAAGCTTCTGGAGCTCGGCGCGAAGCCGGTCTCCCTCTCCGATTCCCACGGCACCATCCACGACCCGGAGGGGATCACCCTGGAGAAACTCCAGTATGTGTTCGAGCTGAAAAACGTGCGCCGCGGCCGTATCTCCGAGTACCAGCTCAAGTTCCCCGGCTCCAGGTACCTTGCCGACGCCCGCCCGTGGGGGATCCCCTGCGACTGTGCTTTCCCGAGCGCCACGCAAAACGAGATCTCCGGCGCCGACGCTAGCGCGCTGGTGAAGAACGGCTGCCAGCTGGTGAGCGAAGGGGCGAACATGCCGAGCGATCCCAATGCGGTGGACTGCTTCCTGCAGAACAAGGTCCTCTACGGGCCGGGAAAAGCGGCCAATGCGGGGGGCGTGGCGACTTCCGGGCTGGAGATGTCCCAGAACGCGCAGTTCATGAGCTGGTCGCGCGAGGAAGTCGATGCGAAACTGAAGACGATCATGAAGAACATCCACCACAACGCATACACCACCGCCGCCGAGTTCGGGTGCCCCGGCAACTATGTGGTGGGCGCCAACATCGCGGGCTTCCTGAAGGTCGCCAACGCGATGATCGATCAGGGGGTCGTATAGCAGCACCAGCGGCGGTGATACGTCGCCGCCGGCGAAAGAACATTCAGTGAATCAGATGGAGGCGCCGACGTGAGGTCGGTGCCTCTTTTTTGCTTACCTTTGGGCGGCGAATCAGTATACTGCGGCTGAGAAGACTTGTTCAGAGAGGGAGCGTATGCACGGCTATCAGACTGCTTTCACCACAGGGTTGCCCGGACTGGACGGCGCCCTGAAGGGGATCCTCGCGGGGGACAACATCGTGTGGCAGGTGGATGCCATCGAGGATTACCAGGCGCTGGTGACCCCGTTTGTCGAAGCCGGAGTCGGCAGCGGCAGGAAGGTGGTGTACTTCCGCTTCGCCAGCCACCCCCCGTTGGTGCAGGGGGAGAGCGGGGTGATGAGGGTGGACCTCGATGCGAACGAGGGGTTCGAGACCTTCATCTCTCTCGTTCACGAGACGCTGGAAAATGTCGGCAGAGGCGCGCTCTACGTCTTTGACTCACTTTCGGAACTTGCCGCCGACTGGTATTCCGACCAGATGCTCGGCAACTTTTTCATGCTCACCTGTCCCTACCTCTTCGACCTCGAGACGGTGGCGTACTTCGCCCTCTTCCGGAACCATCACTCATCCCTCGCGCTGAACCCGATCGTGGAGACGACCCAGCTCTTTCTCGACGTCTTCCGGCACCGCGACACCCGCTACATCTACCCGATGAAGGTCCACCTGCGCTATTCGCCGACCATGAACATGCTGCACGAGTGGAGGGACGAGGAGTTCCGCCCGGTAACCGCGAGCTCCGTCATTAGTTCGATCCTTACCTCCACGACGTGGTCGGGACTGAATGCCGACATGCGTCCGGGGATCTGGCAGCGCGCGTTCGAGGAGGCGGAGGAATTTCTGGACGAGGTCAAAAGGGGGAGGGTCTCACCGGAAAAGGAAGAGGAGATGTTCAGGCGCCTCTCCAGGATGATGATATCCCGTGACCCGGTCATGCTGAAGCTCATCTCGCGGTACCTGAGCCTGGAGGACCTGATAGAGATCCGCCACAGGATGATCGGGACCGGGCTGGTGGGGGGGAAGACAGTCGGCATGCTCCTGGCGCGGCGGATTCTGCAGAAGCATTCCGAGCGTCTGGCACGGCTGCTGGAAGCGCATGATTCTTTCTACATCGGCTCGGACGTCTTCTACACCTTCCTCGTTTGCAACGGCGCGTGGTGGGTGCGGGAGAAGCAGAGAAATCCCGAGACATTCCTCGAGGGCTCCGAACTGGCGCGGCAGCGGATCCTTACCGGGAAGTTCCCGGAATACATGGTGAAGCAGTTCGAGCAGATGCTCGACTACTTTGGGCAGGCACCGATCATCGTGCGCTCCAGCTCCCTTCTCGAGGACAACTTCGGCAATCCCTTCGCCGGGAAGTACGAAACCATTTTTTGCCCCAATCAGGGGCCACGGGAACGGAGGCTGGAGGATCTTATCTCGGCGATGCGCACCATCTACGCCAGCAGCATGAGCGAGAAGGCGCTGCGCTACAGACGGGAGAAAGGGCTCCTGGAGCAGGACGAGCAGATGGCCCTGCTGGTGATGCGCGTCTCTGGAGCGGCCCACGGCAGATATTTCTATCCCCACGCCGCCGGCGTCGCCTTCTCCTACAACCCGTATGTGTGGAACGAAAACATCGACCCTGCGGCAGGAGTGATGAGGCTTGTCTTCGGGCTCGGAACCCGGGCGGTCGATCGCTCCGACGATGATTACACCCGCGTGGTCGCGCTGAACGCCCCGGCGCAACGTCCTGAAACCAATTTCGAGGAGGTGCGGCAGTATGCCCAAAGGAGGGTCGATTTCCTCGATCTCGACGCCAACCGCCTCGTTTCCGGCCACTTCCTCGATGTCATTGCGGTGAGCCCCGACGTTCCGGTGCGCCTTTTTGCCTCCACCGACGACGGCGCGAACTGGAGCATGGAGAATGCGAACCGCCCGACCTACGTCCTCACATTCGACAAGCTCCTGGAAACGACGGGCTTTGTCGAGGACATCAGGGAGATACTCCGGGTCCTGCACGAAGCGTACGACCACGCAATCGACGTGGAATTCACCCTCAACTTCCTGGAGTACGACGACTACCGCATTCACGTGGTCCAGTGCCGACCCCTCCCCGTAAAGGGGATCGATACGACTGCGCCTGTTCCCATGGATGCTCCGGAGGAGAATCGTGTCATCTCCGCTTGCGGGGCTGTCATCGGCCACAGCCGTCACCTCAGGATGGACAGATTCATCTACGTGGTGCCGGAGGTGTACTCCTCGATGACGATGCAGGAACGGTACGAGGTGGCAAGGCTGATCGGCCGCCTGAACCAGACGATCTCTCCGCAGCAGGAAAACGTCATGTTGATGGGGCCGGGACGTTGGGGCACCAGTTGTCCCTCGCTGGGGGTTCCGGTGACCTTTTCGGATATCAGCCGCAGCGCCGTCCTGTGCGAGATCGTGGCGATGCGGGAGCACCTTGCCCCCGACGTCTCGCTCGGCACGCACTTTCTGAACGAGCTGATCGAAATGGATATGCTCTATCTGGCGCTCTTTCCGCGCAGAGGGGGGAACTTCCTGCGTGAGGAGTTTTTCAAGGAGTTGCCGAACCGGCTGCTGGAATACGTCCCGGGCGAGGACCGCTGGGCTGGAGCAGTACGGGTTGTGCACGCCGCCGACATCGCCGGAGGGGGGAATGCCTTGTACCTCTCAGCTGATGCTTTGAAACAGAAGGTGATCTGCTACCGCACGGCGTGACCTCACCTGGCCGCGCACCGTTTTGCCGGGGGCGGGCGCAGGAGGCGTTCCATTCCCGTACCGCTGGCTCCCCCTCCCTCAACCGTTGCTGCCGGTGTCGCAGGGGAGGGGAAGAATCAGTCTACTGCTGTACACCCACTGCCGCTACTCCAGCCCCTAGGAGTAATCCGCCTTTGGGGGCGGGGAGGCCGTCGGTGATCACCTGGATCACCTCTTCGGCCGGTACCGGCGGGCTGAAGTAGTAGCCTTGCATGATCGTGCAGTCATTTTCCTGGAGGAATTCCCGCTGCTCCTCTGTTTCCACCCCCTCGGCGATGACGCCGAGCCGCAGGCTCTTGGCCATGGAGATGATGGTGCTGGTGATGGTGGCGCTGTCCGCGTCGTGGCTGACTTCGTTCACGAAGGAGCGGTCGATTTTCAGGGTGTCGATCGGAAAACGCTTCAGGTAGCTCAGCGATGAGTAGCCGGTGCCGAAATCGTCGATGGAGATGGTGAGCCCCAACTCTCTCAGGCTGTGGAGGGTGGCGATCACCTCTTCGCTCTTCTGCATGAAAACCCCTTCGGTAAGTTCCAGCTCGAGCAGCTCCCCTTCAATCCCGGCCTCGGCGAGGCTTCTCATCATCACTCCCACAAGATTCATCCTGATGAGGTGATGCCCCGACAGGTTCACCGCTACCCGCGGAGGGGTGATCCCCAGGTTCAGCCACGTCTTGATCTGCCGGCATACCGCGGCTACCACCCACTCGTCGATCGCCACCACCTGCCCGATTTCCTCAGCAAAGGGGATGAACTTCGCCGGGGAGATGAACCCGAGTTCCGGGCTCTGCCACCGGATCAGTGCCTCGAGCCCGACCACCTCCCCCTTCGCCGCGTCCACCTGCGGCTGGTAGTGGATGGTGAACTCCTCGTTTGCCAGCGCCTTTCTCAGCTGCTGTTCCAGTACGAGCCTTTCCAGCGCGGCGTCGTTCATCGCCTGCGTGAAAAACTGCAGGTTGTTCCGACCTTCCTTCTTCGCGTGATACATGGCGGCATCGGCGTTTTTCACCAGCGCCCCCGAATCGTTACCGTCATCGGGATAGATGCTGATGCCGATACTTGCGGAGATGCAGATCTCCACCTCGCCCAGCGAAAACGGCTCGGCCACCGCCTTCAATATTCGCCGGGCAACGGTGGTTACGTGCTGCACCCCTCCTATGTCCTGCAGGATGACGGTGAACTCGTCCCCCCCCAGGCGCGCTATGGTGCTGTTGCCCCGGCTTCCCTCCAGGGCGCAGTTGCGGGACACGAGGTCGTACCCTCTCAGGCACTGCTGCAGGCGGCCGGCTATCCCCTTCAGGAGGTCGTCCCCTGCCGCATGGCCGAGGGTGTCGTTTATCTCCTTGAATCGGTCGAGGTCGAGGAACATCACCGCCACCTTCCTGCGGTGCCGGGCCGCAAAGGCGATGGCGCGCTCCAGCTGGTCGTGGAAAAGGAGGCGGTTCGGGAGCCCCGTGATGCTGTCGAAGTAGGCGAGGGAGCGAATCTGTTCCTCGGTCCGCTTTCGTTCGGTGATGTCCTGGACCGTTCCGGCTATCTTCGTTGCACGCCCGTGCGCGTCGTAAAAAACCTCTCCTTCCGTATGGCAGAAGCGTACGTCCCCGTTTGGTAGGACGATGCGGTTGTCGACGCTGAGGATCCTGTTGCCGGAAAGTGCGCGGTCCATCGCCCGCTGGAACGACTCCTTGTCGGAGGGGTGAATGGTATCGATGAAGGACTGGTAGGTGACCTCGAAGCCGGCGGGGTTGATGCCGAAGATCAGGTACACCTCCTTTGACCAGTACAGCTTGTCGCGCTGCAAGGCCCACTCCCACACCCCCATGCGGGCGATGCGGTGCGCCTTGCTGAGCCGGGACTCGCTGACCCGCAGGTCCTGGATCGCCCTGTTGGACCGGAGAATGTAACGCACGCGGTGGCAGAGAACCGGCCAGGAGATCGGCTTGGTGATGAAATCGGTGGCGCCCGCCTCGTACGCTTCGTTGATCGCTTCCGTGTCGTCGAGCCCCGTCATCATGAGTATGGGGGTGTCGCTCCCGACCGGCAGTTGCCGGATCGCGCTGCAGATGGAGAAGCCGTCGAGTCCGGGCAGCATCACGTCGAGCAGGATGATGTCGGGCTGCAGCCTTTCGAAGTCCTCCAGCCCCTGGCGACCGTCTTCCGCCTCGGCGATGCTGAAGCCGGCCTGTTCCAGGGCGGCGCACGCCAGCTGGCGCACCGCGGCATCGTCATGGACCACCAGTATCAACGCTTCCGCATGTTCTGCGGGGTGAGCTCCGCTGTCGTTCATGGCAATCTCCTCGGTTAAGACTTCGGCGGCAGGGGAGGGCAGTTGCAGAAGGATTCCTCTTGCGCCCCAGAAGCCCTGTCGTTTCAGATGTTGCACTGTGCGCTGAGGGGGGGAGGTTCGGAAACTTCAGGCACTTCCTCCCTTTTCGGGTTTAGATGTGTGAACTTTAATAATGTCTTCATCAGGCTTCGCCGCTGCCGCCTTTGACAGGTGTCGTGCCACGTCTTTGGTCGCGCTGAACCCCATCCCCCTCCCGTCCTCCCCCTTGGGCTCATCCGAATTCCGGGGAAGCAGTAGTATGTTCCAATCAAGGGCCGTACGAGGCGTCGCGTCCCCCCCTTTGCGAAGGCTCATCCGGGAATTCCGGGGACAGCCGGTCGGACGTCCCCTCCCCCCTTGCGGGGGAGGGACAGGGTGGGGGGGAAGGTGCCACCATTTCAGCCACATAGCAGCTTCACCCACCCCCTGTCCCCCTCCCGTCAAGGGAGGGGGGATTTTCCTGACGCTGGCTCCCCGGAATTTCCGGAAGAACCTTTGCGAAGGGGGGCAGGGGGGATTTGACTTGGCCAGAACGGTCCTGCAAAGTGCGCAACTGCTGTGATCTCAAGCAATTTCTCTGATTGCAGTTGCAAGAATTGGCGGGGCCTATGTCGTTGATCTTTAGACTGCCCCAGCATTGCAGTTCCACGACCGAGATGTACTGTTAGACGGGCTGCGGTTCTGGAGGGAGACTTGAAGATCAAATCCCCCCTGCCCCCCCTTCGCAAAGGGGGGAACGTCAGGCCTTCTGCAGTGCTTCGTGGCAATGTACTCACGCTCCCCCGGAATTTCCTGATGGACCCC
Organism: Geomonas sp. RF6; assembly: GCF_021044625.1. Lineage (NCBI taxonomy): Bacteria > Pseudomonadati > Thermodesulfobacteriota > Desulfuromonadia > Geobacterales > Geobacteraceae > Geomonas > Geomonas sp. RF6. The sequence goes on from NZ_CP087999.1 coordinate 3,607,583, forward strand.
TTGAAAGAAGAGGGGCGTGCTGCCGGGGGGTGAAGTATTTCGGTGACCTGGGATGGAGGTGGATTCTCATGAAGGTACACGCTCATTCTTTCGGCTGGAGGAGCCGGTCCCGTCCAAGTGTGGATCCTACTAAAGGTCTTTATTTTATTACGTATATGTGGTATTGAGGGGGCTCTGTGCCTGAGAGGGCGCCAGCATGCGTACACTTGTGGTCGTCTCCGCTTTCCAGCTGTCACGCGACGGCGGTGATCCGTTAATGCACGATACTAAAAATGGAGGGTCCAGGATGAAGAGATCGGTATGGTTGCTATCGGCGCTGTTTGTTATGGGATGTATTACCGGGTGCAATGAAAAGGGCGTGAAGATCGGCGTCTCGGCGCCCATCTCCGGCGATATCGCTGCCTTGGGACAGTCCACCAAGAATGCGGTCCTCCTGGCGCAGGAGGAGATCAACGCCAAGGGCGGGATCAACGTCGGCGGAAAGATGCAGAAGGTCACCTTCATCATCGAGGATGACGAGAACAAGCCCGAAGCGGCGGCCACCGTCTTCCAGAAGCTGATCAACCAGGACAAGGTCGTGGCGATCATCGGCTCCCAGTCCAGCAAATGTTCCAACGCCGGCGCTCCCATCGCCGAGGCAGCAGGGATTCCCCAGATTTCCCCCTGGTCCACCAACCCCAACGTGACCAGCGGGAAGCAGTTCGTTTTCCGCGCCTGCTTCATCGACCCGTACCAGGGTAAGGTCGTGGCAGGGTTTGCGCGCGACAAGATGAAAGCGGCTACCGCGGCGGTTCTCTATGACGTAGCCAGCGATTACAACAAGGGAATTGCCGAAGTCTTCCGCGACGAGTTCGCCAAAAGTGGCGGGAAGGTCGTCGGCTTCGAAACCTACAACACCAACGACAAGGATTTCTCGGCGCAGCTCAGCAAGATCAAAGGCGCGACCCCGGATGTCCTCTTCCTTCCGAACTACTTCAACGACGTGCCGCTTCAGATCCAGCAGGCCCGCAAGCTCGGCATGACCTGCAAGGTCGTCGGAAGCGACGGCTGGGATAACCAGGAGCTGATCAAGATGGGCGGCAAGGACATGGAAGGTGCCTACTTCACCAACCACTACTCCCCGGATGTGGATCGCCCGGCCTCCAAGGCCTTTATCGCGAAGTACACCAAGAAGTTCAACTCCCAGGTCGACGCCGCAGCCGCCCTGACCTACGACTCGGTCTACCTGCTCGTGAATGCCATCGAGAAGGCCGGGAAGGCCGATCCGAAGGCGATCAGGGACGCCATTGCCTCCACGAAGAACTTCGAGGGCGCAACCGGCGCTATCAGCTTCAGCGGCTCCGGTGACCCGACGAAGGGCGCCGTCATCATCCGTATCTCCAACGGCAAGTTTGTCTTCGACAGCGCGGTGAATTAGTGATCGAGACCGCAATTCAGCAGATTTTCAATGCCGCGCAACTGGGGGCGGTCTATGCTCTGATCGCCCTTGGCTACACTATGGTGTACGGAACGATCCGCCTCATCAATTTCGCTCACGGCGACATCTTCATGCTCGGCGGGTTCATCGGCTTTCTTCTGGTGACCCTGATTCCGGGGCTGCCGGTGGCGGTCATGATCCCGCTCGCCATGCTTCTGACCGCGATGGTGGGGGTCCTCATCGAGAGGGCCGCCTACCGCAAGCTCCGCGGTGCCCAGAGGATGTCTCTGGTCATCACTGCGCTGGGGGTGGGGATCTTCCTGGAAAACCTCGTGCGGATCCTGGTCGGTCCCCAGGCCCGCCAGATTCCGGCGCAGCTCCCCAACAAGGTGCTGAAGCTCGCCAACGGCGTCGTCATAACGGAAGACAAGCTCCTGATCATCGTGATTTCGCTTCTTCTGATGGTTATCCTCTGGATCTTCGTGAACAAGACCCTTATCGGGACGGCCATGCGGGCAGTTGCCGACAACAGGGACGCGGTCCAGCTCATGGGGATCAACCTCAACCTCATCATCGCTACCACCTTTGCCGTCGGCTCGGCGCTCGCCGCAGCCGGCGGCATCTTCTTCGGCCAGGCCTACTCCATCGACCCGTACATGGGGATCGATCTCGGGTGGAAAGCGTTCATCGCCGCGGTTATCGGCGGGATCGGCTCCATCGAAGGGGCGGTGATCGGTTCTTTCCTTCTGGCCGGCGTCGAGGTCGTCACCGTCGCCTATCTTTCCTCCAATCTGAAAAACGGCATCGCCTTCGGCCTCCTTATCATCCTCCTTCTGATACGGCCCAACGGGATCATGGGTAGGGCCGAACTGAAAAAGGTATGAAAATGGGAGAACCACGGAAAACGCACGTCACCTTCCGCAACGTTGCCGTCGCCACACTGATAGTTGCCGCTCTCGTGCAGCTCCTCGGAAATGCCGGCCTCTTCAACAACTACTACCTGCACATTCTGGCGATCATCGGGATGAATATCATCCTGGTGGCGAGCCTCAATCTGGTGAACGGGTACATGGGGGAGTTCGCCCTCGGGCACGCCGGTTTCATGGCTGTGGGCGCCTACGCCGCGGCGCTCATCGCGCTGAAGCTTCCCCTTCCCGCGCTGGCGCGCCTCCCCCTTTCTCTCGCGGGTGGGGTCCTCGCTGCGGGGCTCGTCGGCTACCTCGTGGGGCTGGTGACCTTCAAGACGGTCGGGGATTACCTGGCGATCATTACCCTCGGCTTCAACATGATCATCGTGAACGCCATCCAGAACATCGATTACCTCGGTGGTCCGCGAGGGCTCACCGCGATCCCCAAGGGGACCAATCTGGTGACGGTGGCGGTGTGCACGGTCCTGACGTACTGGATTTTGCGCAACCTGGTCGATTCGATCTACGGCCGGATGTGGCTCTCCATCAGGGAGAACGCCATCGCCGGCGAGCTGATGGGGATCGACGTGAACCGGGTAAAGAACCTCGCCTTCACCATCGCCGCCGCCTTCGCGGGTCTGGCGGGGGGGCTCTACGCCCAGTATCAGCAGTTCATCACCCCGAAGAGCTTCGATTATCTGAAGACGACCGACATCCTGGTCATGCTCTACCTGGGGGGGATGGGAAGTCTTTCCGGCTCCATCCTCGGAGTCGTGTTCTACACCCTCCTCATGGAGCTCCTGCGCAACATCCTCGGCATCGTTGCCCCGCAACTGGCGGACATGCGCATGCTCCTCAGTCCTTTGATCCTCGTACTCATCATGCTGACCCGTCAGTACGGACTCATGGGGAATCGCGAGTGGCGCTGGCTGCTGCCGGATGAAAAAAAGGCGGAGGGAAGCGATGCTTAAGGTAGAAAATCTCTCCAAGTCCTTCGGCGGCCTTGCGGCGACCCAGGAGTTCTGCCTCGATCTGGGTCCCGGCGACATCCAGGGGATCATCGGCCCCAACGGGGCGGGGAAGACCACCGTCTTCAACCTGATCACCGGGATCTACCGCCCCGACACCGGCCAGGTCAGGCTCTGTGAAGAGGAGGTTGCCGGTCTCCGCTCCGATGCGATCTCCCGCCGCGGCATCGCCCGTACCTTTCAAAACATACGCCTTTTCGGAAAGATGACGGTGTGGGACAACGTCCTCATTGCCTTTCACCAGCGTATCGGCTACGGACTCTTCGACGCGATCTTCCGTCTCCCTCTCTTCAAGATGCGGGAGCAGCAGGTCTGCTCCGAGAGCATGGAATTCCTCGAGCGCTTCGGCCTTGCCGACCGCCGTCATGAACTGGCCGAGAACCTCCCGTACGGCGAGCAGCGGCGCCTGGAGATAGCCCGGGCGCTGGCCACCAATCCGCGCATCCTCCTCCTGGACGAGCCGGCAGCCGGCATGAATCCGGTCGAGGTGGAGGGGCTGATCGGGCTGATTCGCGACATCCACCGGGACTTCGATCTTTCCATCCTCCTCATCGAGCACCACATGCCGGTAGTCCTGAAGCTCTGCCGTCACGTCCAGGTGATGGACTTCGGGAAAACGATAGCTGCCGGAGACCCGCATGCAGTGACGAGCGATCCGCTGGTCATCAAGGCGTATCTGGGAGATGAGGAGGAAGGGCTATGAGTCTGCTGGAGATAAAGGGTCTCACCGTCTCCTACGGCGCCATAAAGGCGCTGCAGGGGATCGACCTGACGATCGAGGAAGGGGAGATCGTCTCCCTTTTGGGAGCAAACGGGGCGGGGAAGACCACCGCGCTGCGGGCTGTTTCACGCCTTCTCCCCATAGAACGGGGGGACATCCTCTTTCAGGGGAAGAGCATCGCCGCGGTGCCTGTCCACTCAATCGTCTCTCTCGGCATCGCCCACGTCCCCGAAGGGAGGGGCATCTTCCCGAGCCTTACCGTGCTGGAAAACCTGAAGCTGGCGACCTGGACCTGCAAGGAGAAGAGCAGGATTCCCGATCTGCGCCGGGAGGTGTTCCGGTTGTTTCCGCGGCTGGAGGAGCGCAAGTCCCAGCTTGCCGGCACCCTGAGCGGCGGCGAGCAACAGATGCTTGCACTTGGCCGTGCCATGATGACCGACTGCAAGGTGATGCTTCTGGACGAGCCGTCCATGGGGCTTTCGCCCCTTCTCGTGAAGGAAGTTTTCCGGATCATCAGGGAGATCAACGCGAAGGGAACGACCATCCTCCTGGTGGAGCAAAACGCCAACATGGCGCTGAAGATAGCCGATCGCGGCTACGTTCTGGAAACGGGCAGGATCGTTCTGGAAGGAAGTGCAAGGGATCTGGCCCACGACCCGCGGGTGAAGGAAGCGTACCTGGGGCATCAGGAAGGAGAGGAAGGGGGCGGCCGCCCGGAAGTAAATGTGCCCCTCTCACCGCCGCCACTTTCTGCTGGATACAGTGAGAGCACAATTTCTTGATGAAGCTCATAAAGGGGCACCTGAAAAGAAACGCCGGATGGTTTTGCCGCCACCCGGCTTTTTTTTGACCCTGGGGTCAGGCTTTGCATTTGGGGATTTGAACGCGACTTAACCAGGGTCAGGCTTTGCATTTGGTGATTTGGGAGCAGATCTCTGCTTTCTCCGTGAGAACGGTACTGTCGGCCTTAGTCTTAGCCTGCGTTTCTAGTCGCTGTGCTGCAGCGCTGAGAGTCGAGACATCCCTTCCTGTGAAGCGTGCAAGTTCCGTCAGCGTGCACGACGGCAGGTCCTGAACAATCCACGCCGCCATTCCCCTCGCACGCGAAGAGACCCTGTTCTTCCCTCGCTGCGCAAGCACGCCAGGCTCAATGTTGAGCCGAGTGCAGACTGCGGAGATGACATCTCCAACCGAGATTTTTGGGGACTCGCCAATGCCTGCTTGCCTCGGCAGGTGCCGAACGAACTCCTTCCCCGCAAGGATTCTACGGTCGTCATTGCCCTCCCCATGGAAGTCGCTCCTTCTTCCCTCACTGGTGCCGGCTTCCACAAACCGCTTGTACGCCTCAGTTGCTACCTCTCGGTCTTTTGAAAATTGACTGAGCACGTGATCCGTAGACAGCCACGGAATTACCGCCTCCTGCGAATAGGCCGCATGGCCACTCCAACGGTACTCCGAAGGCGAGGGCGCTATTCCCGCTCGTACGGGATTGAGGTGGACGTAACGTACAAGTTCAAGAAGATAGCAATCTGCATCCACGAGAATAGCCTTGTATCTGCCCTGGAAGATATGGCCGACGCGTGTGTGGCGCCAATTAACCCATTGGGTATAGCGAAACGAGAGGTTATGGATGATGCGGGAGAGGGTGATGCGTCCTACCTGCATGACCAGATGGAGGTGATTGGGCATGAGGCAGAATGCGTGAATTGTGTGCTGAAAACGATCAATTCCCTCCTGCAGGAGGAGGCACAACCTTAATCGGTCCTCCTCCGCAAAAAAAATATCTGCTCTGCAATTGCCGCGGAGGATGACGTGATAAAATGCGCCGGGGTAATGGATGCGAGCTTTGCGGGCCATAAAGGATCCATTGGGTCCAGCTGTAGTTAGCGTTGATGTTACGAAACTGTAACTCCGGAATCCAGATATGCAAAGCCTCCCGCCCCGACTCCTCCGAGATCAAATGCCCAAATGCAAGGCCTGACCCCAGCAGAGCCATAAAACGCGAAGCCTGACCCCACCGATGCTGATGGCCCCAATCATGTGACCCGCATCTCAAATGCCCAAATGCAAAGCCTGACCCCAGCAGAGGCAGTGCTGGTAGGTGGATTCTATTCTTAATTGCACCAGTTGATGTAAAAGCAGGACATGACAGGCAAATCTGGTAGTGTGTGAAGCGCGACCAACACATACCCCAGGAGGAGCCCGCCATGTCCCACACGCATCTTACAGAAAATGAGCGATATGTCATCAGCCATTTGAAGGTGGCGAAATTTAGCCTTCGCGAAATCGGCCGTAGGCTTGGACGCCATCACACAAGCATCATGCGCGAGATTGCGCGCAACGGCCCGACATACCCCGATGGAGTTTACTGGTACACCTTCACGCATGGCACTGCGCTTAAACGTCGTCACCAGCCCAGGTCTTTCCGGCGGCAGGACAACGCCGATCTGGTCGCTTACGTTGAAGAGAAATTGATGCTGGATTGGCCACCTGAAGCCATTGCCGCCAGGCTCAAAATGGATTTCCCAATGGACCGGGCGATGCGCATCAGTCATGAAACCATCTACCGCTGGATTTACCTAGACGCCAGAGAAGGTGGCGAGCTTCACAAGCATCTTCGCCGTCGGAGGCGGAATCGCCGTAGGCAAACGCGCTACTGCGCAGGACGGCGGTTCATTCCGGGTCGAGTCTCAATTAAGGAGAGGCCGGCAGTAGTTGGTACCAGAGAACGATTTGGGGACTGGGAAGGCGACACGCTGCACGGTGCGAAAGGCGCAGGAAACCTTGCCACGTACGTTGAGCGCAAGAGCCGCTTTTTACTTGCCGCAAGACTCGCAGACAGAAGGGCCGCAACCATGACGGATCATAGCGCGAGGTGCTTCAGCCCTCTGCCCGAGATCCTCTGCCAGACAGTAACCGTTGATAACGGTAGTGAGTTTGCGGAATTCAAAGATCTGGAAACTAAGACAGGGCTTACCGTGTATTTCGCGGATCCTTATGCGTCTTGGCAGCGTGGCACCAATGAGAACACAAACGGCATCTTGCGGCACTACTTTCCGAAGGGGTTCGACTTCAGGACCCTATCAGAGGAAGAAATTCAGCAGGTCGTGAAACAGGTCAACGATCGACCACGAAAGTGCCTCGGCTACCGGACTCCTGCGGAAGTTCTGCGTGCATCATTCGGTGGTGCATTTACAACTTGAATTCACCGTATTGACCTGTTGGGAAAGGTGTAATATCCTCCTCAGAATCTTTACAGGGCACCAAAAGGTTGCTCTAGCTTAAGGAAATGTCGCTGCCTCAATACATTTCGGAAACTCCACTACTCGCGGCTGATCAAGTACCATCTGTTTGTCTTATTATCCAGGAGGGGCTGCTTATGTCATTATCACTGCCTGAAAGGGATTGGAAGTACCTGCGGAATCTGCGGGAAACGCTTCTTGCCACTCTTTACCGACGAATCAACGAATCGGCTGCACAGATTTTGGCGTCTGCAACTCTGTCTGAACATGAGAAATATGTGAAGCTGTACAAACACATGGAAGATTCGGACCGGGTGGTGGCGGATTGCTTTGACGACTGGCGGCGCTCCAACCTTTTGATCAAACTGTTACTTCTCCGCCAGCATAAGCTGCTTTCGGAGGAGCAACTAAGCGGTTTGTCCGGTGAGGTTCGCGCCCGCCTCCAACTCCTACCCTAGCCGCAACTCGAGGCGGTGGGGGAGATTCAGCCTTGTCACCGCCTTCCATTTCGCCTGGAGAAACTGGTACATCCATCCTCCGTCTGCCGATCCGGAGGATCTCTCGTCCAATGCCGGATTCCGGCGACCACCATTTGATCTTGGTAGTACAGGTACCTTGCTGGCGGCTTCGTCGCGTCACCTCGGACCGCCTGCAGTCAAGGATTTCCATGAAGCACGAGTTCAGTGAAAGAATGGCCAAGAGAAGGAGAAAGCTGGTGCGCCTCGTCTCTCGCGCGCTGCTGGGGCCGATTGTGGGGAAGATGCCGAAATCGAGCATCGAGTCGCTGGAGAAGCTCTCCTACCTGCCGAAGATCGAGAGGCACATACAGGACATCATTCCGGTGGCGGATGCCCAGATTGTCAGGCACGAGATCGACGCACCCTTTCCACCCTTCCTGCGAACGGAGGCGGCTTTCGGAAAGCGTAACCTGTATGTGCTGAACGATGCCGTCGTATCACCGCACTCGGGAATGGTGTGGATCGAGAAGAGGATAGTGGAGGAGAGCGTCGGTTCCCTGCGCCGCATCATGGACTGGGGGGACATCCTGCATGAGCCGCTCCTGCCGGTGAGAAAGCTGCACGTGCGGGAACCGGTCGTCGTTTGCCATCCCGCCAGCTACTACCACTGGCTCCTGGAGGTTCTGCCGAACCTTCTCTTTGCCATCTCCAGATTTCCGGACGTAAAGATCGTGGTGCCGGAAAAGGTTCCGGGCTATATTGCGGAGGGCTTGGCTACCGCCCTTGGGGCCAATGCAAGTGATCGCTTTATTACCTGTCCAAGCCCCGTGAGGGTGGCGACACTCGTGATGCCGCAGTATCACACGGTGCCGGAATTCACCCATCCCGACGTGATGGATCTCCTGAAGTCGGAGGTGAAGTCGAAGGTAATGGGGGAGGGGGGTACAAACGTTGCGCGGCACCCCGACGTCGGGGAGAACCTCTATGTATCGCGGCGAAGAAGCAGAAGGCGGCGCCTGGCTGGCGAGGACCTTCTCGAGGGGAAGCTGCGCGACCTCGGCTTTACCGTGTTGCACTGCGAGGAGCTCTCCTTCGCCGAGCAGGTACACGCTTTTCACCGCGCGAAAACTGTGGTCGCGACGCACGGCGCGGGGTTGAGCAATCTGGTCTGGTCCGAGGCCCCCTGCAGGGTCGTCGAGATCTTCCCGAAGAACTACATCCTCGACTGCTTCTCCTGGCTTAGCTTCAGCCTCGGTTTCGACTACCGCTACGTCATCTGCAGCACCGGCCACAAACTCGATCAGCAGGCGATTGCCGCAGTACTGCAACAGATCTGATCGTGGGGGATATAGAGGTCCCCCATTCTCCGCCCCCCCGTCGCAACAGACTGCACTTTGTGCCGCAGGTGGCGCACAGGTGTTCCATCAGTACACTTTATGCCTCCTCCAGGAAAAACTTTAGTCCCTTTCTTTCATCCTTTCTCACAGTATCGCTTCTCCACATTGCGGCGCAACCTGTAGACTTATCAATGTTTTAGCGTGCGGAATGCATCTTTATCCTCTACTTCGATACTGTATACCTTTTTAGGCTCTCCGGCGGCACGGTCGCTGCTTCATTAAGAGGGTCGGTTGTCCGGCACCAAATTTCCCGCGGTGGAAGGGCGCTTTGGCGTCCGCTTCACCGCCTCGAATCTTGACAGCGTAGGGACGCGAAGCGTCTCGCATTGCATGTTGAAGCAACACCGAGCAGGACCAGTCGAGGCCGATTCGACCCTTGCTCACCTCCTGTTGGCCTTCCGTTTAAGCCGGCGCTTCGCGCCCTTACGGTGCCAAGATTCGGACCCATTCTCCCAGCCAGCGCCTCAACTCTCCCTGCCTCACCCGATTTCCCCCAGCCAAAGCATTCCCCCAAATTCCTGTAGCGTAAATAACTCCTTCTCGTCGTTCGTGCACTCCTGCGTTTCCACAGGCCATCCCTCTCCGTTACAGATCCCCCCGTAGCGGCGGACGCGCACGCTTTACGCTATCCTAAAGGTGTGGCTTCACATCTGAAGTGATACGGAAGGCGAAACCGGGGAGATCGCAAATGGACGATAAAACTGGAGGAACAGCTTCGATATGGATGACGGTGGAGGTGCCGACCTATGCTCCGCTTCGCGCCGATACTCATGCAGATGTTTGCATAGTCGGCGCCGGCATAGCTGGTCTCACAACTGCCTATCTTCTGGCGCGGGAAGGGAAATCGGTGGTGGTGCTCGATGACGGCCCTATCGGTTCCGGGATGACCGCGCGAACCACGGCCCACCTCTCCTGCGCCATCGACGACCGCTACTATGAGATCGAGCGGCTGCATGGGCAAAAGGGTGCACACCTTGCCGCCGACAGCCATTGCTCCGCCATCGACAGAATAGAGGCTATCGCGAAGGAAGAGGGGATAGAGTGCGACTTCGAGCGGGTGGACGGTTACCTTTTTACACCGCCGGGGGAGCCAAAGGAAGAGCTCGACCGCGAGCTGAAGGCGGCGCACCGGGCGGGGCTTACCGATGTGGAGAAGGTCGAGCGGGCCCCCATCGAGTTTTACACCGGGATGGCGCTGCGTTTCCCGAGGCAGGGGCAATTCCACCCCACGAAATACGTGGCCGGCCTTGCTCGGGCCGTCGAGAGGCGCGGCGGGCGCATCTTCACCGGCAGCCATGCAGCTTCAATTACGGGGGGCTCCCGTGCGCGGGTGGAGACCAGTGACGGGCGCCTCGTCACTGCCGATGCCATCGTCGTCGCCACGAACACCCCGGTCACCAACCTGGTATCGATGCATACGAAGCAGGCGCCGTACACCACCTATGTCATTGCTGCCACTGTGCCGGCTGGAGCCGTTCACAAGGCGCTGTACTGGGACACTCCTGACCCTTACCACTACGTGAGGCTGCAGACGATGCGGAGTGCCGATGGCAGCGCAAAAGACCTTCTCATCGTCGGCGGAGAAGATCACAAGACGGGGCAGGCGGAAAATTACCAAGAGCGGCACCAGCGCCTGGAGGCATGGGCGCGGGAGCGCTTCCCCATCGGGGACGTGGAGTTCCGCTGGTCGGGGCAGGTCATGGAACCGGTGGACGGCATCGCCTTCCTCGGGCGCAATCCTGGGCTCGATAAAAACATGTACATCGTCACCGGCGATTCCGGAATGGGGATGACTCACGGCACCATCGGCGGCATGCTCATCACCGACCAGATCATGGGGCGGGAGTCCCCGTGGGAGCCGCTTTACGACCCGTCGCGCAAGAGCCTCAGAGTGAGCGGCATCCTCGAGTTCGTCGGCGAGAACGTCAATGTTGCCGGCCAGTACCTCTCCGAGTACGTCACCGGCGGGGACGTCGGCTCCCCGGATGAGATCGCGCCGGGGGAGGGCGCTGTCATCGGCCTCGGAGTGACGAAGATGGCAGTATATAAGGACGAGCAGGGGAACCTTTACAAGCGATCAGCCCTCTGCGCTCACCTCGGCTGCGTGGTGAAGTGGAACAGCCTGGAGAAGAGCTGGGATTGCCCGTGCCACGGCTCACGATATGACAGGTTTGGTGAGGTGATAACCGGACCTGCCAACAGAGGACTGGCGCCCGTGAAAGAGTAGGGGGAAAGCGCCGCAGCCGCATCAGGTAAGGAGAGCGCAGAAAAGGTGGGGCGCGGCTCCCCATTTCCCGCTCAAGTCTGGACGTATTGATGCCGATTAAGAAGGCAATACGTGAAGACAGGAGGCGGGGTATGCAAGTTTCGGCAAATTACAGTGCGACGTCCCTTTCCTTTACCAGCAATACATCGGAGGTACGGCTTTCCCTTCCGGCCGCGCCAGCAGGGGCTTCGACGGGGAGCGATCGGGTCGAGCTCTCGGAGGCTGCGCTCCTTTCGCAATCCGGCTCCCTTTCCATCAGCGGCACGACCTCCGGGAAGAAGGGGGCAGGCGACATCGACTTTACCCTCGGAGTCGGGTTCCAACGTGCCTCCCTGTCGGCGGCGTCAACTCGGGTTGAAGTAGATTCAACGGGTGCAACGGTAACTTCTGAGAGCCTTTCTGCTGAAACAAATAGCTCGAGCTTCAGCTTCGCCATGGCGTCCGAGGCGGGAGGGGCGGATCACCTCAACGACGAGATCAGCAAAGTGAGCAAAGAGATGAAGCCCGCAGTAAAAGAATTCCTCGCAGCCGCTGGAATGAACGGCGGGTGGGGGCAGATGAACCGCCTGCTGCGTTCTGTGGCCTAAAGACTCTGCCTTACAACATTCCACTTATAGGAGCCGGATCCCTCCGGCTCCTTCCACCACTATCTCACCTGCCACAGTGACACCCGTCCGTCCGCCACACCCTCCGGGTAAGCCACCACCCTATTAATTCAAGACCTGACCCCGGTGCTCCGGGTAAACCACCACCTTATAATTCAAGACCTGACCCCGGTGCTGGCGTGACCCCCGGGGCTGCCACCTTATAATTCAAGACCTGACCCCGGTGCGTCCCGATGCGTGCTGGACTTCCGGCTTTTTATCCTCCAAGGCGTGGCCCTGTCCGCCGCTGGGAGGTACTATTTTCCAATATTTTCCATGTAACGATGCCGCTGTCTGAACGCCTGTGCCGTCGGGGAGCGGGAAGGAGGCTACGGGATGAAAGCTTCTTGCTGTGCTTGCTGTACCGTGGTTCTGATGCTGATAACGGGAACCGCCAGTGCCGCGACGGGTAATCCTGCCGTGGACGCGCTGATGCGCAAACTGGTGGAGAAGGGGGTGATCACGCGCGAGGATGCCCGCCAGCTCGAAGATGAGATCAGCAAGGAGGTGGCGGGTTCGAGGCCGCCTGCTCCGGTAAAGAATGAGCTGTCCGAGTCGGCCCCGCCTCTTCCTGTCGCAGCGTCGGAGGGGAAGGGGGGGGCGGAGGGTAAGGGGGAAGGGACGGAGTCAAAGACAGCAAAGTTGAAGCTCCCATTCGAGCTCAAGGTTCGGGCGCAGACTCGTCTCGACACCGGAGACCTCCTGGTCGGAGACGACGGCCGCTACCGCACCGAAAGTGACCTGTACATGCGCAGGATACGGCTGGAGATCGACAAGGAGTTCAAGACGCCGCCATTTGGGAAAAAGCTTGATCTCAACCTCACCCTGCAGGCGGACCGGGCCGGCCAGGACTTCAGAAACGGCAGGCGCCGAAGCAGCGACAACGGTGTCGATGTCCACTACATCTACGGCGACTGGACCTTTGTCGATGCCTTCGCGGTGGAAGTCGGGAAGCACAAGCTCCCCTTTCTGCGCGCTCCTCTCACGTCGTCCTCACGGCAGCTTCTCATCGAGCGCCCCGCCGTCGACGGGGTCGCCGAGGACGCCTTCGGCGGGTATGAGCAGCCCCACATCATGGCGCACGGTTCCTTCAATGAGGGGGCGCTGCGCTACTACCTATCCTATCTCGACGGGGTGGCAGATCTCAGCGAGGTGCGTGATCTCGATCCCGCGGCGACGGAGGTGCAAAACCATGGCTGGGGGCCGGCGTTCGTCGGGCGCGTGGAACTCGCTCCCTTCGGGTTCGCCGGCAGGGGCGGCTTCACCGAGAAGAAGAAGGACGACACCGGTATCGGCGGCGAAAACCACCTGACCCTGGGGGTGGACGGCGGTTTTCAGGAGGGGGTGCGCTATGCCACGGAGGACGTTCCCTCCGCGGAGGCCGACGTTTCAGTGGTGAGCGTCGACCTTGCCGGCAGGTACACTTTCGGGTCCTCAGGCACCGTCACGGGACAGCTTCAATACGTCTCCCTCTGGAGGGACTTCAACTACAAAGGGGGGGAGACTCCTCGGGGAGCCTATGTGCAGGCTGGATACCTCCTTCCGTGGACGGTTCTCCTCGGCAAGCTCGAACCTGCCGCACGGTTCGAGTTCTTCGATCACGACAGGATAGAGAATGAAGATGGGAGCGGGACGATTGAGAGGTCGTACACCCTGGGCTTCAACCATTACCTCTTACAGCACAGCATCAAATGGTCCTATAATTTCATTCATACCCGCTTCGACGAGGGGGTGGCGGAAGCGGCCAGCGACCGGAACAGGAACCTGCACCAGCTCCTGCTACAGCTTTATTTCTAGCGTGCGAAGAGGCTCCCATGTCGCGGACAGTGCGAAAGTTCCTCCTGATACTCTTTTTTCTGTGCTTCCCGCTCGTTTCTGAGGGGAAGGTCTTCAGCCTCGGCATTATCAGCGACAAACCGGTGGAGAAGAAGGTCGAAGGGTATGCCCCTCTGGCCAGGTACGTCGCCGCCCACCTCTCCGCGCAGGGGGTTACCGGCGGCAGGGTGGTGGTGGCAGGCAGCCTGGAGGAGATGCTCCGCATGATTGCCCGGCGAGAGGTGGACGTGGTGCTGGAGAGCCCTTTCTGGACCCTCAGGATGCAGGAAAAGGGAGGAATGAAGCCCACGCTGCTGGTGTGGAAGCACGGCAAGAAGGAGTACCGCACTGTCTTCTTCGTCCGCAAGGATAGCGGACTGACGAGGCTGGAAGACCTGAAGAGGAAGGTGCTGGCACTCCAGGACCCGGGATCTACATCGGCCTTTCTGATACCTGCGGCCGAGCTCCGGCGGCAGGGTATGCGGATGGCGCCGGCGAAGGGAAAGGCTGACCCCTCCGCTGTACGATACGTCCTGGTGGGGCACGAGAAGAATCAGGTTTTCTGGGTTACCGAAAAGAAAGCGGATGCGGCGGCCTTCGGTTCCGACGACTGGGAGGATGTCGCCGCACCGGAAAAGGAACAGTTGAAGGTGATCCACACCAGCAGGCCGTTTCTCCGGTACGTCGCGTCGTTTCACCCCGCACTGAAGCCGGGCCTCAGGAAGGCCATCGTGGACGTGCTCGTTCAGATGGATCGCGACCCCCAGGGGCAGAAGGTACTTCAAAAGGCATCGGGGATAAGAAAGATGGAGCCGCTCTCGGCTACGGACCGGGAATCCCTCCGGTTCATCAGGGAGCAGATGCAAAAGTAGCAAAGGACCTGCGAGGCGTCAGGTGAAGCTCGGCATAAGCAACAGGTATGCTCTTCTTTTCAGCGCAATAAGTTTTATGCTGCTTCTCACCGTCCTTCTGGCGACGGGAGCGGTGATCTGGAAAAGCTCGGAGACGCTGAAAGAGAGGATGGATGAGGAAACGGTCGCAAGCTTCGAGGCGCTGCAACACACCACTATGTACAACGTCTCCGATTTCCTGCGCAGGGAGCTTTTCACCCCTCTGTACGAGCTGAATATCGAGTACATCGACCGGACGATCCGCGACCTGTACAAGGGGATTCCGATAACCTCGGTGCGGATAGCGGACCCTTCGGGAAAAGTGCTGACTGACGGCACGAAGGAGAACCGGTCGTACGGTGTCGTGCTGAGCGTCGATCGGAAGCGGCTGGAGTCGACCCCGGTGGTCATCGAGGAGGTGGCGGGGGGGCACCGGGTGACTTTCCGGATTGGTGTTGAAGAATACGTAGCCGGCTTTGGAGAGATGATCTTCTCGGACGAGCCGTTGAAGCGGGCAATCGCGCTTCAGCACCGCACCATGGGGCAGATCCTCTCCGAATTCCGGGGGAGCGTATTCGGTATCGCCATCCTCGCAACCCTCTTCATCGGCGTTCTTGCCGTCCTCATGAGCCTCCTTTTTTCCCGTACCCTCACACTTCCTCTGATTTCGCTGCGAGACGCGACGGTCCGGCTTGCCCATGGGGATCTGGACCACCGGGTGGAGGTCCGATCCCATGATGAACTGGGGGAGCTGGCCGCGGCCTTCAACAAGATGGTGGCCGACCTGAAGATGCACATGGAGGAGGTGCGCCGTACTACGGAAGCGCTGCGGCGGGAGGTGGAAGAGCGCAGGGGCGCGGAGCGCGCGCTGATGAATATGAGGGAACGCCTCATGCTGGCCCAGCGCGCGGGGCGCGTCGGGGTGTACGACTGGGACCAGATCACCGGAAACGGAGTGTGGACCGGCATGGAAGAGCTGTTCGGGATCAGCTCCGGCGAGTTCAGCTATCAGGAGTGGGCGAGGCTGGTGCACCCCGAGGACCTGCCGGAGCTGGAAGCGCTCTTCGCACACGCCATCGCCGAGAGGCTAAACCACATCGAGTTCGAATACCGCTTCGTCCGGCCGGACGGGGAGGTTCGCTGGATGCACGGCACCGGACGGATCTTTTTCGATCCGGACGGCACCCCGACCCGCATGGTCGGCACGAAGCTGGACGTCTCCGACACGAAGGCGCGACAGCAGGAGCTGACGGAGGCAAAGGAGGCTGCTGAGGCGGCAAACGTCGCCAAGAGCGAGTTCCTGGCCAACATGAGCCACGAGATGCGCACCCCCATCGCAGGGACGCTCGGCATGATCTCACTTGTGCTGGACATGGATATAGGCCAGGAGGAGAGAGGGCTGCTGGAGATGGCGAAGAGGTCCGGAGAGTCGCTTCTGAGGCTGATGAGCGATCTCCTGGACTTCTCCCGGCTGGAGGCGGGGATGCTCTCCTTTGAAAGGCAGGAGTTCTCCCTGATCGACCTCGTGAACTCCGCGGTGGAGGTGGTGTCGCTGCAGGCGAGGGAGAAGGGGCTTGAGCTGCGGTGGCAGCTGACGGGGGACGTGCCGGACAAGGTGCGCGGCGACCAGGGGAGGATGCGACAGGTCCTTGTTAACCTGCTCGGCAATTCGGTAAAATTCACCGAGAGGGGCGAGGTGGAGCTTCTTGTCTCCACATTCTGCGACCTCGCGTCACCGCAGCGGCAGTTTCTCCTCTTTTCCGTGCGTGATACCGGTATCGGCATCGCCCCCGAAAATGTGGAGCGTATCTTCGGGAAGTTCATCCAGGTCGACCCCACTTCCAGGAGAAAGCATGGCGGCGCCGGGCTGGGGCTCGCTCTTTCCAGGCAGATTGTTGCGGCGATGGGGGGGAGCCTGTGGGCCGAAAGCTTCATCGGCGCCGGGAGCACATTCCGCTTCAGCTATCCGATCGACTGAGGCGGAAATGCCAGAGGGGGCTTTATGCGCATACTGATAGCCGAGGACGACGCCGTTCTCGGTCACATGATAGCCACACTTCTTTCGCGCAGGGAGATCCCCTTCCGCGTCGTCAAGGATGGGGAGGGCGCGGTTGCTGCCTGGAAGGAAGGAGGGTTCGACATCATCCTCATGGATCTCCAGATGCCTCACGTCGACGGTATAGACGCCACAAAACTGATCAGGGAGGAGGAGGCGGCGCGCGGCGGTCACGTCACCATCATCGCCATGACGGCCCATGCTCTGGAAAAGGACAGGGAGGAATGCCTGAGGGCGGGGATGGACGATTATGTGACGAAACCTATCGATTTCGACGAGTTCATTGCACTGCTGGAGAGGCACGGTCTGAAGGAGGAAGAGGGGGGATAGATCAGACGGTAGTGTGGCATACGCTTGTGCGGCGCCGGCATGAGCGGTTGGCCGAGGTGCGAGAGGAGGAAAGGCGGCACAGAGAGAGGCCGACATTCCTCCTTTTTTTCTTCAGCAGCGCAGGAGCTTACGCGTCCCCTCCCTTTCAAGGGGAGGGACAGGGTGGGGATGGGTTGGACGGCCGGGGAGCTGAACCCCATCCCCCTCCTGTCCTCCCCCTTGAAAGGGGAGGGACGTGCTGCCGGCAGCATCCCGTGGGTTTAACTAGTACGTTTTCAGGACGTACTCTGCAATCGCCGTGGCGTCCTTGTCGGGGACGGTGGCTGCGTCGAACTTGTTCATGCCCGGCCCGGGGTTGCGCATGATCTTCACGATGTCCTCGGCCTTCGTTATGTTGTGCGCCTTCAGGTGGTCGCGCTTGAGGGTGTGCTCGGGCTTCACCACATTGCCGCCGTTCGGGTGACATCCGGAGCAGTGCATCTTGAAGAGCCCTTCACCCGAGGCCCCCTCCGTCGTCGGTGGCGTCTGGGCCGGCGTCGAGGCCGTCTTCGGCGCTTCTGTCGGTTGTATTTCCGCCTTCTGAGCCGACTCCTCCTTTTTGCACCCCGAGACCAGACCGATTACCATGCTGGCAACCGCTAATCCTGCTGCAATCTTTCGATACATGGCGAACCCTCCTGTAGTGTAGTTAACCATCGTCGCCCGCGGCGCTAGTAATTATAGCTACATAATCACGGTTGGCTGCTCTCGTTGCGGTAGAAAAAGAAAAAGCCCCGGATCTCTCCGAGGCTTTCACTCTTTCTGCACGTCTCAAAGGAAATGGCTGCCGCACGCGGGGTGAGGCAGCCTTCCGTGCTAGGAAACGTTCTTCTCCATCGCCCAGACACCGCAGGGGCAGATGCCGGCGCAGATGCCGCACCCGATGCAGTACTGCTCTTCGGAGACGTACTCATACGAGCCGTCTTCCTTCTCGTTCCGGACGATCGCGCCTTCGGGGCACGACTCGAGGCACATCTTGCAGTCGCGGCAGGTGCCGCAGGAGATGCAGCGGTGCACCTCGTCCTTGGCGTCCTTCACCCGGAAACGCCCGCGGTTTTGCGGCTGGAAGAGCTCGCGGGAGAGCTTTTCCTGCGGGATCATCTCCGGCTTCTTCTTTGCCACCAGCTCCCAGCCGTTCAGGTACTGGTCGATGTACTCGGCAACCTCGCGCCCGCCGCCGATGGCGTGGGTGAGAAGGCCCGGCTTTATGGTGTCGCCGATGGCGAACACCTTCGACTCCTTCTGGGACTGCCAGCAGTCGTTCACGTTCATCATGCCGCGGTCGGTGAGCCATTCGCGCGGCACGTAGGAGAGGTCGGGACGCTCGCCGATGGCGATGATGACGGTGTCTGCCTCGATGAGGCGGCCGTCCTTCGTGCGCAGACCTTCCGCGCTGATGCTCTCGGTGAAGACCGGCCACTGGATCTCGCCGCCGAGCGCGGTGAAGTGGTCGATCTCTTTCTGGAAGGCGGCGGGACGCTGCACGTCGATTGCCACGACCTTCTGGGCTCCCATGGCGTAGGCGCCGAGCGCCACGTCCATGCCGGCGTTGCCGGCGCCGATGACGACGACGCGCTTGCCGACTTTCGGGTTCTCGCCGTTGTTGATCCCCTTGAGGAAATCAAGGCCCTTCACCAGCCGCTCGTGGCCGGGGAAGGGGATCACGACGGGGTTGTGGGCGCCGCTGGCGATGACCACCGCGTCGTAGCCGCCGACCATGGAGTCGAAGCTCCCCTTGTCGATCTTCTGGGAGGTGCGGATCTCCACGCCGATCCCCTTGATGCGGTTGATCTCGTTGGAGAGGACTTCGCGGGGGAGTCGCTCCATCGGGATCGCCTGGAGGAGCTTGCCGCCGACTTCCTTGTCAGCTTCGAAGACGGTGACTTCGTGGCCGAGAAGCCTCAGCTGCCATGCAGCGGAGAGGCCGCCCGGGCCGCCGCCGATGACTGCGACCTTCTTGCCGGTTTCCGCCTTCGTGGCGGGGGCTGCGGCAACCTCGGAGAGGCGGCCGAGTTCCTTCATCGCCACCGGGTAGTCGACGTGGCGACGGGAGCAGGAGTCCATACAGAGGTTCGGACAGACCTGGCCGCAGACGCTCGCCGGGAAGGGGGAGTAGTGCAGCACCATCTCCAGCGCTTCCTGTACTTTCCCCTGACGGAGCAGGTTGATGCGGTCCTGGGTGGGGATCAGGCTCGGGCAGGAGGTCTGGCACGGAGCGCCCCAGGCTTTGTTCTGCCAGTGCGGGATCTTCAGGCGATCCTCGGCGGTGTTTACCAGCCCGGCGACCTTCGCGTAGTCGTCGGTGACGACGTCGCCGAAGATGCCGCCCTCCACCCATTTCTGGGTGCGGAACTCTTTCATGGAGAGGCGGGCTACCGCTTTACGCTCCTCATAGGTCTTGGCGACGATCTTCTTCCACTGCGAGAAGTCGGTGAGCTCGGCGAGGAGCTGCGGACGGTCGATCTTGCCGAGGAAGACCGGCATGTTGGAGCTCAGGAACTCCCTGTCCGCGTCGTCCAGCTCGAGCATCCACACGTCCTTGGAGATCCCTTTCACCGGGCCGCGCACGTAGATCGTGCCGCCGACCATCCCCATGCAGGCGCGGTCGCCGACCACGGAGTCGAACTCTTCCGAGTCGTAGCCGCAGACGACTGCAATGCCCCCCCCCATGAATTCAAAGGGGAAGGAGCCGGTGTTCTTCAGGATCCACAGCTCCGGGACGTCGTAGGCGGGGTCGTGCTTCATGAGGCTGCCGGTACGGGTACCGGCGCGGCCGCCGACGTAGATCTTGCCGCTGGCGGCACAGTGGCCGGTGGTGTCGCCGCCGTCACCCTTGAGGGTGAGGGTGGCGCCGGCGTTGAGCCAGCCGACGTCTGCGGGGGCGGGACCGTCTACCACGATCTCGGTCCCTTCGAGACCGAAGGCGCCGACGCGCTGCCCCGGGTTCTTGATGGTGAACTTCAGGGGCTTCCCTTCCTTCGACCAGAGGGGGCCGCCGATGGCGTACTGGCCCGAGGCGAGGATCTCGAACTCGGTCTCGCCCCCCTCGAGGGCGGCGGAAATCTTCTGCAGCAGCTGCTGAGTGGAAATACGTTTGTTCTGATCATCAAAGCCTGAGATAAAGGCTGCCATTTAAATATCCTCCTTAGCAGACATACTGGACCTGCAGACGGTCCGCCACTTCCTTGTTGGTGGAGACGAGGCAGTCGGAACGGCCGACGGGCAGTGAAGAGTTGCCGATAGGTGCCATGAGCTTGCGCAGTTCCTGGTCCATGCCCAGGAAGTAGTTCACCAGGTTCTCGGCCACCTTCTCCGGGTTGAGACGCCGCACCAGGGTCGGGTCCTGCGTGGTGATGCCGGCAGGGCACAGACCGGTGTTGCAGGCGTTGCAGCGGCCGTTGTCGTTGCCGACGCACCCTGCGATCTGCAGGATAAGCTTCCCGGAGAAGACGCCGTTAGCGCCCAGGCAGAACATCTTGAAAGCGTCTGCTGCGAGGTTCCCGGTCTTGCCGAGGCCCCCCGCTGCCCAGAGCGGAATCTGCCCCTGGCGACCCTGAGCCACGGCAGCGAGGTAGCAGTCGCGCAGCTTGGAGACCACCGGGTGACCGGTGTGGTCGAGGGAGATGTCGTGGGCCGCGCCGGTGCCGCCGTCGATGCCGTCGATGAAGTAGCCGCCGACGATGTTGTACGGGTCGCGCACCAGGTTGTTGAACACCGAGACGGAGGTCGCGCTCGCCGCGGTCTTTATGGCGACCGGGACGCGGAACCCGAAGGCGGCGTTGAAGGAGAGGAACATCTTCTGGACGCTCTCCTCGATGGAGTAGAGACCCTGGTGGTTCGGCGGGGAGAGGAGGTCGGCCTTCGGCACGCCGCGGATCGCCTGGATGTGGGAGGCGACCTTCGCAGCCATGAGGAGACCGCCGTCACCCGGCTTCGCGCCCTGACCGATCTTGATGAGCACGCCGGCCGGATCCTCGACCATGTGCGGCATCGCCTTGATGATGCGGTTCCAGCCGAAGTGGCCGGAGGCGATCTGCAGGATCATGTATTTCAGGTACTTGCTCTTCAGGAGGCGCACCGGCATCCCCCCTTCGCCGGAGCACATGCGCACCGGAAGGCCGCACTCCTCGTTCAGGTAGGCAACCGCCATCGCCACCGCTTCCCACATCCTCCAGGAGAGCGCGCCGATGGACATGTCGCCGATGATGACCGGGTAGATCCAGCGCACCGGCGGGGTGTGGCCGTTTTGCACCAGCTCGCCCCCCGGCATGAGGGTGAGGGGGAGCTTGTCGGCGGGGAGGATGCGGCCGAGCGGCGCCAGGCAGTCGAAGCTGTGGCGCTGGGCGTCGAGGCTCGGGTCGGTCATCTGGGAGATGCGGCCGACGCGCAGCGTGTCGAGGGTGCGCATCTGCACTTCGAGGTTGTTGCGCCCGCCGCGCTTCGGCCCGGAGGCGGTGGTGGACTGGTACACCACGTTGAAGCGGGAGTCGGGGTTGCGCTCGGAGCGGATCGCGTTGTTCGGGCAGACCCTCTCACAGACGCCGCAGCCGCGGCAGTAGTTGTTCAGCGCGTTCGACTGGCTGATGACCGGAGTAGCGGCGAAGTTGATCTTCGGCTCCGGAGTGTTGGTGTCGGAGAATGCTTTGCGGCGGCGCTCCACCTTCGGCTTGATGGCGCCGAAGGTGCAGGCGGCGACGCAGGAGCCGCACATGGTGCAGCGCTCGGTGTCGTACACCACCTTCCAGGGCAGATCATTGCAGGCGATATCGTTTATCTTTACTGTTTCCATCTCTGGACCTCCAGGTTGTTGCCGATGACTACTATTTCACGCTCGTTCGGGTAGATGTCCTGCTCCCAGTTACGCTCCGGAAGGATCTCGTTGATGCCGCAGACCTCGGAGGAGAGGACGACGGTGTCGGCGGTGTGTCCTACCACGATCGGGCGCAGCTTCTTGGCGTCGCAGCAGACGAACATGGTGTGGTCCGGAAGGGTGCCGATGATGGTGTTCGGGCCGTTGATCTCCAGGTGCGCCAGCGACTGCCTGATGGCGAAGAGCTGGTCGCGGTCCGGGCGCTCCTGCACCTCGTCGAACGGCAGCGGGGTGATGATGTGCTTGTAGTAGTTGAGCGGCCACCCCAGCTCGCGGTGCATGTAGTGCAGCGTGTACAGGAAGCACTGGGAGTCGGACTCGAAGCCGCGGTAGGCGGGGTTGAGGCTTGCCTGGAACTCCTTGTTCTTCTGGTAGAAGGTGTTCTCGCCGTTGGCGAGCGCGGTGTACCCCTGCAGGAAGAAGGGGTGCGCCGCGTAGCGCACGATGGCGTAGTTGGTGTTCTGGCGGCACTGGGTGGTGATGACCTTCGCGGTGAAGGACTCATCCGCCTCCCAGAGGCCGAAGAAGGTGCCGATGTCGCGCGGGTCGCCGATCTCCTTCAGAGTCACCACGTCGGGCCAGAAGGAGTAGACGAAACCTGCCTCGTTCGGCTCCATGACGGTGCGGATCTTCAGGCGCGTATTGGTGAGCAGGTCTTCCTTCTCCCGCTTCGATGCGTTCTTGAAATTTTCCGGGTAATCGAAAGTCCGGAACACGTAGTTGGGAAGGGCCTGGATGTCCATCCCCGGCTTTCTGGTGGTCTTGGGTACCCACTCGAAAACCTGGCGAAAACCGATGGCGTCGAGGATAGCCTCGGCTGCTTTCAGCCCCTCATCGGTGCAGGCGAGGGAGATGGTGGGAAATTCCTTGTAATCCTTGAAGACCCCCCCCAGGTCCTGCATGACCACGGCGAACCCGGAATTGTCGTGCCCCTTCTGCTGTGAATTCATCAGCTGCAGGGCCCGGCTCGGGTGCACATAGTTCAGACTTTTGATGGCTCCAATACGACACATGAGCGATTACCTCCAATACTTTAACGCGGTGTGGAAATAGACGGAACATTTACATTGAACGCAGGGAGTGCGACGCGATCAGTGTGCAAATAGTGCGCCAGTGGCGGGAGGGGGTGCTGCGGTGGGTGGGAAGTGGGCGAATGTCTGGTGTTTCCGGCTTTTATGGGGCTTCGCCGGGCCTCGGGAGGCGCCGCACATCGGGGTGTCTGCTCGTCGTGTCGGAGGTGGGTGACTAGGATACTTATACACGCTGGAGTTGCTATTGTACACACTGCGTCGGCGGCAGCTGTTTCTGCAGGGCTTTCCTCTGAGTGACTGATCGCTGACTGAAGGGGCGGGAGGGATTAAAGTATCTCGCAAAAAAGCCGAGTTATAGCTGGAAAGATCCCCCAACACGGGGCAGAGGTGCAAACGATGGGCCTTATCCCTTTTCAGCTGTCAAAGCTCGACAAGTTAACCATGAAACCGCCGCCGGCCGAGCTCTTCGAGACGCTCTTCGGCTACACGGGCCCCCGCAGGTGGGTCGGCTTTTACTACCAGTGTGGCTGTCTCTTCGTCAGTGCAGGGGAGGGGGTGCAGGCCGGGAACTGGCAGGCGTGGCTTACATGGCACTGGAGTCTTGAGCCGGATGTTATCTCCCGTTACTGCTTTGGCTACGACGACCACTCCGCGAAGGACATGCTGGTGCTCGACACCAAAAGCCGGACGCTCTATGCAGGAAAAATGCGTACTGCGGCAGAGGTTCTGCGGCAGCAAGCCCCCCTTTCCCAAGTGCCGGCCGGGGCGGAGACCTCACGGGAGTACCTGGAGAAGCTCAAGGACGACTTCAACATCCGGCTTCTCACCATGGCGCCGGATGAATACCGCAGGCACCGGGATGATTTGAAGTCGGGGCTGGAAAAGCTGGAGAACTGGATCAGGGAGAGAGATGGCGGAAGTTCCGACTGGTCCACGCTGTAGTCAATAGTGAAAATGGCGGGAGTTGAGAAGCTCCCGCCATTTTTTAGTTTTCGAGGGGCATGTAGCATGTAGGCCGGGATAAGCCGAAGGCGTTCCCGGCAGTCCACCACAGACGCAGCCGCGCGGCAGCGAATGCCGGAAACGCTACCGCTTATTCCGGCTTACAATTGAGCCCGATACGCCCGTCACTTCGTCACCGGCGAGAGCGTGATATCCACGTTGAGATGGTTCCCCGCCTCCTGAAGGGCGACCTCCCAGGAGCGGTCCGCAAGCGCCGGCGGCACTGCGACGATGGCGGTCATGTTGAAAAGCGGCGTGCCGGTGATCGGCGCCGGCGTGACACCTGTCTCCATAGACTCAATGTTGATGCCTCGTTCCGAGAGGTAGCGGGCGACCTCGTGGATGATCCCTTCGTGGTCCGCCCCTTCCACCTCGATCTGGAATGCCCGCCATCCCCGTGGCGTTGCCGAGTACCCCGGCTCCGTGGGGGTAGTGGTGACCTTGTACCCGTTGGCGGTGAGGGCATCGAGATCCCTGTCAATCTGAGGAAGCTTCTCTGCAGGGAGCGACACCAGCGCGAGCATGGCGAACTCCCCTCCCAGGCGCGCCATGCGGCTTGACTCCACATTTGCGCTGTGCGCCAGAAGCAGCTTTGTTACCGATTCCACGAGGCCGACCCTGTCGGGGCCGGTGAGGGTAAAGACGATGTTTCGGCGCATTGTTCGCTCCCTTTTGTGGTGGTGATAGCGGAATGGCTATCGGGGGAAGAGGACTTCAAACCTTATATTTCAAGACCTGACCCCGTTGGTTTTTGACCCACGATCAGTGGAAGGGTACTGCCACGCCGATCCCGGGGGCGGCGGCGGAGAGATCGAATCTGCCGCTGTCGTCGAGGTACGGCGAGTGTGAGAGCTCTCCCTTGATGAAGAAGGTCGTGTCGAGGTCGATGAAGTCGAAGCAGCCGAGGCTGGCCGCGAAGTGGGCGGAGGCGGTGATCGATACCGCGCTCTCCATCATCGCACCCAGCATGAGGGGGATGCCATTTGCAGCAGCAAGGCGCGCGATCTCGGCACCCTCGATGAGGCCGCTTTTCATCGACTTGATGTTGATGGCGCTGACGGCGTTCCTATCGATGGCCCGCCTGGCATCAGCGAGGGAGCCGACGCTTTCATCGGCACAGACGAGTGTGCCGCTCCCCTGAAGCGCCGCCGTTATCGCCGTAAGCCCGTCCCAGTCGTGCTTTGGCACCGGCTGCTCGAGGAGCACGGGGCGTGCGCCGTGGCGGTCGAGCCTGTCCAGAAAGTCCAGCATCCTCTCTCCGGTGAATCCCATATTCGCATCGAGAATCAGCGTACTCTCCGGTGCAACCTCCCGCACCGCCAGGACGCGGCTCAGGTCCAGTTCCTCATCCTTCCCAATCTTTATCTTGAACGCCTCGAATCCCCGGGAGGCGAACTGAGTCGCAGTGGCACGGGCTTCTTCAGCGGAGCCTATGACAACCGTGATGTCGGTGGCAAAGGAGAGTACCGGCGCCTGCGCCACAGCGGGAGGGAACAGTCGGTAAAGGGGAATGCCGCGAATGCGGGCGGAGAGATCGAGCACCGCCATCTCCAGCGCTGCCAGCCCGGCATGGTTGCCGGCAAAGGCTGGAGCAAACTCACGACAGAGATCCTCCGGCGCATCGACCGAGCGCCCCTTCAGGGCCGCGGTCGCACTCTGCAGGCTCGCCATGGTGGCCTCCACCGTTTCGCCCGTGATGTGCGTCGCGACCGCCGCCTCACCATAGCCGCATGCCCCATCACTGCTTCTCAGGCGGATAAAGACGTTGGCCAACTCATCGTGCTGCCCCGTCGCGATGCGAAACGGCGTGACGAGCGGCGCCCTGATTATGGAAACAGCGGCATCGTCTATGACATTGGACATACCGGATCCCTCCACGCGTATAAAAAAGAACAACACACATGTTAGCAGAGGATTGATCTGTCGCCATGCTGCAACGCCGGTTGTTCCCCCCTGTCTCGTGTACTTCAGTCAGTTGGCTTTTGTTTTATACTAAATTATGGTATAAAGCTTTGCATGCCATGGACCGTCAAATTCACCCGACAGGCGGAAAAGCAGGCTGCAACGTTGCCGAAGAAGCTAAGGGCTGTCCTTGCGCTCCTGGCGCACGAGATTGAGACTGATGGACCTGTGAGGGGCAACTGGCCCAACTACGGGAAACTTTCAAAGACTCGGCATCATTGCCATTTGAAAAAGGGGAAGCCCACGTACGTTGCCGTATGGGAAGTGGTGGACGGCCAGATCCGGCTGGTGGAGGTCACATATGTTGGAACGCACGAAAAAGCGCCGTACTGAAAGTGGCAAGAGCCGAGCATCTTCGGTTGGAGCTGATACGCCTAAGGCTGTCGCCAGATTTACCGGCCCGCCGGAGAAAATCGTAAGGTTAAGACGGTTTGCTGAGCGAATCGGGCTTGAAACCGCTGATGATACTTCTGTTGAGTGGAGGAGCGTATTTCCTGAAGTGGAAGGCAACAAGAGCGGCACCATGCTGAAGGGAGCAAGGACACGAGAGGGGCTTACTCAGGTACAAGTTGCACAGGCGTCTAACATTCCTCAGAGACACATTTCGGAGATGGAGAATGGCAAGCGCGTCATTGGAAAGGATACGGCGAAGAGGCTAGCAGAGGTATTGCACGTGGACTACAGGGTTTTTCTTTAGCTGGCACCGGGGGGCTGTGCCAGCCGCTAGATCAGCGTGTCGAACCACGCTTTCGCCTGCAGGAGCGACGGGAGGCTGCATTCGCTGTGACTCCCTTCCGAAGGAGGTTCGAGAAGGTCGACGACGTTTCCGCCGCCGGTACTGAAGTTTCGGTAGGCGGTGAGGGAGTTGTGGAAGTGCACGATGTCGTCGCTGCGGCTGTGGATCAGGCGCAGCGGGACGGCCGGAGCCCAGTTGTGCAGGTCGTTTTCCCGGATCCTCGACTTCAACCGTTCGCAACCGTTCCCGACAAACTCCGCGAGGAAGTCTCTGTGAAAAAGCGCCGGTATTTCGTTTGGCAGAACCGGCACGTCGTCTTCCACCAATCTTCGGCTGCCGTCAAAGATGGCGTCGAGCTGGGATGCGAAAGAGGGGAGGATGACCTGGTCCAGGAGGTTCAGGGAGTACACCTTGTCGTAGGCCCAGAAGGCGAACGCGAGGTAACCGGCGCCGGGATAGCTGTCGGTTCTGAGGATTTCCTGCAGGCTGGTGGAAAGATCGTATGGCCCGGCCATCGGGGCGGACGCGGTTATGGAGAGGTCGGGGTGATTTTCCTGGATCGCCTTCGTGGCGGCCATGGTGGCGTACCCCCCTTCGGAGTAGCCGGCGAGAAAGAGCTTGCCGCTCAATGTGATGTTGTGCGCGGCACAGAAGCTCCTCGCGCCTTTCAGGAGATCTACGACCGAACTCGCCAGTGTTGCCGCATGGAGATAGGGGTGGAACCGGTGGGCTGTGTCGCCATAGCCGAGGTAGTCGGGGAGGGCGGTGACGTAGCCGGCACTCCCGAAAAGGAGCGCGTCGATGCGTCGATACTGCTGGCCGGCTGCAGGGGCGGTCGACGCGACGTCCCAACTGAGGGTGGTGGTTCCGTGCTGGTAGCTCACGAGCGGTGCGGGATGGCCCAGATCCGTGGGCACCACCAGCGCGCCAGAGGCATTTACCAGGGCCCCCTGCTCGTCAGTGGTGAAGTAAGAAATCTTATAAATCTCCACGTCGAAAGCCGGAATGAGTGGAAGGTTGACGTTTGCGTAGAGGAGGGAGGTATCCTCCCGGGAGACCGTGGCGATCAGGGATGCGGATACAACGTCACCTGCAAGGGGAAGGGGATCGGCGTTCATCAGCCCGCCCGGATGGCGCTCGCTTGCCAAAGTTGAGGTTTCCGCTGTTGCGTTGGACATTGGCTCTCCTTGGTCATTGTGCAGGTAAAGGGGCGCCAAAGGGACTAGCGGCTGGCGCCGCCTCACAAGCTAGGAAGCCTGTGCTCCAGCGCGGGTTGCTCTTTGGTCGGCGGGGACCGAGGCAGTTGCCGTGGCACTGAAAGCGATTCACCGAAGACGCCGGAGTCACACTGGAGGATAGGCATCTTGCCTGTCCTGGCGGCGCAGCCGCCATAGACTTCGCGCTACTCGACTCGCGGCATCAGGTAATCGACGTCCTCCGCCGTCGGCTTCAGCCAGGTGAATTCCGGCAGGTCCGGAAGCACGACCTTGTAGCTGCAGCTCCCGTATTTCTTCAGGCTTTCCGGCGCGCCGTTCTTGATGGCATGCCACGTCCCGGCGATCACGACGACCTTCCTCTTCGGGTCCTTCTTCCTGAACTTCACGACATTATACGCCATCGCGTCGTTTCGAAGCGCCTGCGCCTCGTCAAAGTTGGCGACGGGGAAGCGCACCGGCGCGTTGCCGAATGCCTGTTGCCGTATCAGCTTCAGATACTGCGCCTGACGCGGATGCAATGTCCATGCAGGACCCGGCGGCAACTCCTTCCTGTCGGAATCTTCCAGCGCCTTTGCCCCCTGCCTCACCACCTTCGACATGATCGGCTTCGGCACGTTCAGCGCGATCAGAGGGATCCTGTTGTCACGGGCATAGATGAAGATGTCCCGGTACAGGCGCCAGTCGTAGGACCAGTTTTTGGCGTACACCTCGATAAAGTCCTTCTCCGCGACTTTCCCGCTGACCCAGTCGTCCAGATCCCGCTGGCTGTCGGTCGTGAACATCTCGACCCCGATGGCCAGATCCCGGTTTCTCTGATGCAGGGACCGGATGATCTCCAGCTGGTTTCGATGGACCTCGGTATCGTCGTGGGTGTCGCCGATGAAGACGACATCGGAGCGGCCGAGATCTTCCACCACTTTGCCGAGGTCGACCGCTGCGTTGTCGGCGACACGCACAACTTTCGTGGCGGCGTGCGCGCAGATGGAGGTGAAGAGCAAAAGAATCATTGCCGAAAGCAAGCTGAACCGTTTCACGGCGGCCTCCTGATAAAAAAGCTTTCGCGACTATAGTGGGGATGGATCAGTTAGGAAAGGAATTTTTGAAGGGGAAGGGGCGGGCACCGGTCGTGGCAACTCCGGTGCCCGCGAAGAATCAGTTGGTGAGGGACTGGATCGGTGCGGGAATCCTGCCGCCGCGGGCGATGAAGGTCTCCGAGCTGAAGGGGTGCACGGGCATGATCGGGGCGCTGCCCAAGAGCCCGCCGAATTCCACCATGTCGCCTACCTCCATTCCCGGCGCGGGGATGATGCGCACGGCGGTGGTCTTTTTGTTGATCATGCCGATCGCCATTTCGTCTGCGATGATTGCCGAGATGGTGGATGCCGAGGTGTCGCCGGGGACAGCAATCATATCGAGGCCAACCGAGCAGACGCAGGTCATCGCCTCCAGCTTGTCCAGCGTGAGGGAGCCGCGCTGCACCGCCTTGATCATCCCCTCGTCCTCGCTCACCGGGATGAAGGCGCCGCTCAAGCCGCCGACGGAGGAGGAGGCCATGGCGCCCCCTTTTTTGACTGCGTCGTTCAGAAGTGCCAGCGCGGCGGTGGTGCCGTGGGTGCCGCAGCTTTCCAGCCCCATCGCCTCGAGGATCGCGGCGACGCTGTCGCCTACTGCCGGCGTCGGCGCGAGGGAGAGGTCGAGCACGCCAAACTGCGCGTTCAGCCTGCGGGCGACTTCCTTGCCGACCATTTCCCCCATGCGGGTGATCTTGAAGGCGGTCTTCTTGATGCACTCGGAGATATCGCCAAGGGAGGGATTCTCCAGCGCGCGCACCGCGGAGTTGACGACACCGGGGCCGCTGACCCCGACGTTGATGACGCAGTCCGGCTCGCCCACGCCGTGGAAGGCGCCGGCCATGAAAGGGTTGTCCTCGGGGGCATTGGCAAATACCACGAGCTTGGCGCAGCCAAGTCCGCCGCTGTCACGGGTGAGCTCCGCC
This sequence comes from Geomonas sp. RF6, assembly GCF_021044625.1. Taxonomy (NCBI): domain Bacteria; kingdom Pseudomonadati; phylum Thermodesulfobacteriota; class Desulfuromonadia; order Geobacterales; family Geobacteraceae; genus Geomonas; species Geomonas sp. RF6. The sequence continues at coordinate 3,637,608 of NZ_CP087999.1, forward strand.
GCTTCCTTGATGACGCGCCCCATGAGGGCTACGGCGTCCATATTGATGCCGGCCTTCGTGGTTGCCACGTTCACCGACGAGCAGACCTTTTTGGTGATCGCGAGCGCCTGCGGGATGGAGTTTATGAGTTTCAGGTCCCCCGGCGTCATCCCTTTCTGCACCAGCGCGCTGAACCCGCCGATGAAATCGATCCCGGTGTCGCGCGCTGCCCTGTCGAGCGTTTCCGCGACGGAGACGAGGTCGTCGGCGCCGCAGCTCTCGGCGACGATCGCGATGGGGGTGACGGAGATGCGCTGGTTGATGATCGGGATGCCGTAGAGGTTCTGGACGTCCTTCGTGGTGCTGACCAGCTTGTCGGCGCAGCGCATGATGCGGTCGTAGATGTTGCGGTTCAGCGTGTCGATGTCGGGATGGCTGCAACCGAGAAGGTTGATGCCCATGGTGACCGTCCTGATGTCCAGGTTCTCGTTGGTCACCATCTTTATCGTTTCCAGGATCTCGTTCGGATGTAACACCATCTATTGCCCCCTAGATCCTGTGCATGAAGCGGAAAATGTCTTCATGCTGCACTATCACCTGCACCCCGAGCTCCTCGCCGATGGCAGTCATCGCCTGCTGGAAGAGGGCGAGGTCGAAGTTCTCGGACTTCACCTCGGCGAGCATGATCATGGTGAAAAGGTCGTCCATGATGGTCTGCCTGATGTCCGCTATGTTGACGCTGTGTTCTGCCATGACACGGGTGATTCCCGCCACGATACCCACTCTGTCCAGACCGATTACCGTCACCACAAAACGACTAGATGGCATTGCAATTTCCTCTTGTTATTGATGTAGGGAAGCAACAGGTGCCGTCGCTTCAAATGCCGGACAATAGCATCTCAGGGGCTTTTGCACAACCCTTCTCTCCGGCGGCGGGACGGAGGACAATGAAGGTTCATTCGGGAATTTCCGGGGAGCGTGGGTACGTTGCCACGAAGCACTGCAGAAGGCCTAACGTTCCCCCCTTTGCAAAGGCTCATCCGAGAATTCCGGGGAAGCCGTAGTATGTTCCAATGAAGGGGCGCACGAGGCCTCGCGTCCCCCCCTTTGCGAAGGGGGGACAGGGGGGATTTGACTTGGCCAGCACCGTCCTGCAAAGTCGCAACTGCTGTGATCTCAAGCACTTTCTTCGATGCCACTTTGAAAAGAAGTGGTGGTGCCTATGTCGTTGATCTTTGGATTGCCGCAGCACTGCGGTTCGACGACCGAGATGTACTGTTAAACGGGCTGCGGTTCTGGAGACTTGAAGATCAAATCCCCCCTGCCCCCCCTTCGCAAAGGGGGGAACGTTGGGCCTTCTGCAGTGCTTCGTGGCAAGGGCCCCACGCTCCCCCGGAATTGATCCCTTGACAGAAGCGATAGCCCGACTTTTTGAAGAACCCGGCTGCAGCGGGCGGGGGAGTGACGGGGCTGTGGCGGGGTTCAGACGACGATGGAGAATTCGGCGCCGGAGTTTCTGTTTCGCGCGGTGAGGGTGCCGCCCATGTTCTTCTCTATGATGGTCTTCGCCATAAAGAGCCCGATCCCTGTTGCCTTCTCGGGTGCCTTCGTGGAGAAGTACGGATCAAATATCCTCTCCCTGATCTCCGCGTTGATCCCCCCTCCGTTGTCGGAAATGGAGACGACGGTGCGCTCACCCTCGCGTGCAATCGTTATGCGGATGGCGGGGTCAGCTACCTTGCGGTCCTGCAGCGTCTCGCGCGCGTTCGTGATGATGTTCAATACGACCTGCAGGTATTGATTCCTGAAGCCATCCACAGTGCAGCCGCGCTGGCAGTTGTCCTCGACCTGCACCTCGATATCCTCCAGATCGGCCCGGAGCAGGGAGAGCGCGGTCTCGACTACCTCCTGTGCCCAGAAAACCGATTTTCTCGTGTCCGGGCTGAAAAGGTTCTGGAAGTCGTCGATGCTTTTGGAGAGTCGATCGAGGATGGACATGATGCGGTCGGTGCTCTCCTCGATTTCCTGCACGGTGAGTGTCTCCACCTGGGCCGAGAGCAGCATGTCCTGGACCATGAGCCCGATGACGTTGAGTGGCTGGCGCCAGTGGTGGGCGATCTTTCCCATCATCTCGCCCATCGCCGCGAGCCTGCTCTGCTGGATCACCAGTTGCTCCTTCACCCGCAACTCCTCGACGGCCGCAACCCTCAGCTCCGTCTCCGCCTCCAGGTCGGCAAACGCCCTGGCAAGATCGGCAGTCCGTTCCTGTACCCTGATCTCGAGCTCGTCCCTCGAGCGCTGCAGTTCGGCGGCGATCCGCTTCCGCTCGGAGATGTCGCGGATGTTGGCCATGACGAGGTCCTTGCCGTTGAAGCGGATGCTGCAAAGGAATATCTCGCTGTCAAACTCTGCTCCGTCCCCGGGACGGCGGGCGGCCCATTCGAACATCATCGTCTCCCCGGAGAGGACCCTGCGCCACATGGGCGTCAGCTCCATGAGGGGGGGCGGATGCGCGGACGCGTCGGCAATGGTCAGGGTAGGCACCTGATCCCGGCTGACGCGCATCATTTCCAGCCAGCGCTTGTTGACGTCGATGATGCGCCCCATCTCGTCGTGAATGACGATGCCGTCGTAGACGTTGTCAAAAACGGTGCGCAGCGAGATTTCACTTTCCTGCAACTCCCTGGAACGCCGCAGCAGGGCGCCCGACATGTCCACCAAGCTCTCCCGCAGCTTCTGCACCTCGACCGGCGCCAGCGGGTCCTCTACGGTCACGGTGCTGCCTTCTCCCATCAGAAGGGCGTCCCTCTCAAGGGCCAGGAGGGGACGGCTGATACTGCGCCCTAGAAGCGCCGCCACGCAAAACGCGAGCAGAAATACTGCGGTACCGAGAAGCGCGTCGCCTATCATCCCTGTCCGTACCTCTTCGAAGGCGATATCGACCGGGTGCCCGGCGCCGACGATCCAGCCGATGGGCGGTATCGGGACGCGCGCCGACACCCATTTTGAATTCTGCAGATGAGTGATACGCTGGATGCCTGCCTGCTCCTTCTGGGTGACGAGGGCCCGGGACAGAATTTTGTCCCCCCTTTTCCAGGAGACCCTCTCCTCCCAGGTGGGGTTCTGCAGCAGGCTGTGAAAGACCAGGACCCCCCTCGTGTCAAAGACCGCGAGAGCGCCCCCCTCGGGTCGCTTCTGGGTAAGTGCGAACTCCTTCAGCCGTGCGGGCTCGATCGCCGTCATGACAACGCCAGCGAGCCTTCCGGCGTTGTCGCGGATCGGAACCGAAACCGTCAGTGTCGGCCGCGCAGTTACCGCGCCTGTGGGTGCGATGTCGCTGATGGCAAGGTCGCTGCCGGTGATGGCTTTTCTGAAAGACGCCCGGTCCGAAAGGTCCCTTCCCACCAGCGTCTTCTCGCTGGAAGCCTGCACAACGCCTTCCGGGCTGAGCCAGCAGATGTTGCGTACCCCCGGGGAGAGCCGGGCTGTACCTGTCAGTAGCGTCGCTGTTATAGTCTCTTCCGATCCGGGAGTTGAGATTATGGCGTGACCGAGGGCGACACTTTGCTTGCGGATGCCATTGAGGTAGTTACTGAATGACACGGCGAGGCCGCGCGCGACCTCGAGCTCCGACTGCAGTGCGTGGGTCCGTCTGATTTCGTAGCGCTCATAGTACATGTAGCCGAGAAGGGCAGCGAAGGGGAGCATTATCAGAAAGACGAGCAAAAACAGACGGTAACGGATCCCGCCTCGCAGCAGCCGGTACAGCCATTCCTTCTCTGGATGGCGAGTCTCAATCACGATGCTTCCACCTTTTCCTCTGAATGAAGCCGATGCAGATATAACCAAGAATACCCTCATTGTTCCAGGTCATCATCTGCTGCCAGGTCTCTCCATGAACAGCAACGGGGTCCGCAACGGCTATAATTGCAAAAAAGCCTTTATTCCAGCAGCTTAGTGCAGCTGCTTCCTGCCTTGCTCCGGCGCAACCTTTCAAGGGAGACTTCGTATGTTAAACGGTGCGATGGCCGCGGGTTTCTGGGGGTTCGTAGGCGGGATCTCCCTTCTGGTGGGAGCGCTCGCCGGGCTCTTTTTACCAGCCTCCAGACGCGTTATCGCCATCATCATGGCGATGGGGGCAGGTGTCCTCGTCTCATCGGTGGCCTTCGAGCTGATGGACGAGGCATACCGGCAGGGTGGCTTCGATGCCGCCTCCGTCGGCCTTACGCTCGGCGCGCTCCTTTTTTACCTGGGAGACCAGATTGTGGAAAGGGGAGGGGGGAAACACCGGAAACGCTCGCAGGGGCAACAGAAAGGAGGCTCGTCCACTGCCATCCTCCTCGGCGCCCTCATGGACGGGATCCCCGAGTCGATCGCCATCGGGGTAAGCCTGCTGCGAGGCGGGAAGGTGGGGGTGGTGATGGTTGTGGCGGTATTTCTGAGCAACATCCCGGAGTCCCTCTCGTCTGCCTCCGGTATGCAGAAGGCAGGACACACCCGCACCTTCATCCTCACCGTGTGGAGCCTCGTCGTCCTCGTCTCCGCGGCGAGCTCACTCATCGGCTACTGGCTTCTCGCCGGCGTTTCAGGGAATATAACGGGGGGGATACAGGCCTTTGCCGCAGGTGCCATCCTGACCATGCTGGCCAGCACGATGATGCCGGAGGCATACGAAGAGGGAGGTGCAGTCGTGGGTCTTGTCACCACTGCCGGCTTTCTCCTTTCCTTTGTTCTTACCAAGATGAACGGGTGATGGCGAAAATCCGGGGAAAGAAGGAGAGAGATGAAAGGGAAGAGCTACGAGAGATTCAGGGTCATCGCGCCGTACTACGACGCTGGAGTGAAGGCGCTCGGCGTCCTCCTCGGGGGGGAAAGGGGGGTGCGGGAAAGGGTGCTGGATCTCCTTCCTGTCCGGGAGGGAGACCATCTGCTGGAGGTCGGATGCGGCACCGGAACGGTGACGCTGATGGCGGCGAGCCGGGTCGGGAGAAACGGCACGGTGGTGGGGATAGATCCGTCACGGGAGATGCTCGCCCGGGCCGAACGAAAGCTCTCCCGCGCGAACTCTCCGGAGGTGCGGCTTGTCGAGGGGGCGGGAGCGCCCTTGCCCTTCCCGGACCAGTCGTTCGACTCGGTGATCTTCTTTCTCGTCCTCCACGAAATGGCGCATGAGGACAGAATAGACTCCCTGAAGGAGGCATTGCGGATTCTGAAGCCGGGGGGGCATCTCCTGGTCGGCGAACTGGACCGGCCCCCTTCCGCAACGGGGCGGGCGCTGCTGCGGATCTTACTCCTCGTTGAGGAGGAGGAAGCAAGCGATTTCCTGCGCCGCGCCCTCCCCTCCGTCATGCGCGAGGGGTGCGGCGAACGGATCGCGCTGGTAAAGCGGATTTCGTTCCTCGGCGGTCTCGCTCAGGGGGTGCTTTACCGGAAGATGTGATTACTGCTGCTTCGTTGCCGCCACCACACCCGGCCCTACAGCGATCTGCCGCTCCAGAACCGAGAGGATATCCTCCAGCTTGAACGGTTTGCTGATGTAGTCATCCATCCCTGCCTCGCGGCACTTCTCCCTGTCTTCCTTCATGGCATACGCCGTCATGGCGACAATCGGGACGTGCCCCCCCTCCGACCTTTCCACTCCACGAATCTGCCTCGTGGCCTCAAGACCATCCATCACCGGCATCTGGACATCCATGAAGATGAGGTCGAACCGGTCCGGAGCCTCGCGCCACGTCCTGACGGCTTCTTCGCCATTTCCGGCAATCGTTACCTGGTGCCCTTGCCGCGACAGAATTGTCTCGATGAGGGCCTGGTTGATCGGCACATCCTCAGCGATGAGCAGAGAGAGTGCCCTTTTCTCGGAACTCTCCTGACAAGCTGTCCCGCGGCTGACCGGGTGCGGCTCCACCACAAGAGCGGTGCGCCCCTGCAGGGACGGTGCGGCATCTGCAGGCTCTACCGCATCCTCGATGGCAAACCGGGCGGTGAAGGTGAAAGTGCTCCCCTTTCCGAGCTCGCTTTCCACCTCGAGGTGCCCGCCGAGCGATTCGACCAGATCCTTCGAGATGGCAAGGCCAAGGCCTGTACCTCCATACGATTTCGTCGTGGAGAGGTCCCCCTGCTCAAAGGGGTGGAAGATGACAGCGAGCTTCTCGCGCGCGATGCCGATCCCGGTATCCTTTACCGCGAAGGAGAGGAGACAATCGTTCATCCCCTTTTCCACAACGCGCACAGTGACTACGACCTCGCCACCGGCGGTGAACTTGATCGCGTTGCCGACGAGGTTTATGAGTACCTGGCGCAGCCGTCCGACGTCGCCTGTCACCAAATCCGGTACATCCGGCGCCGGATCGAAAAGGACAGCCACCCCTTTCTCCGCTCCGCGCACCGACACCGCCTGCAATGTCTTCGTGAGGCTCGCGCGCAGCGGGAACGGCTCGTCGACCAGCACGACCTTTCCCGCCTCGATCTTGGAGAAGTCGAGGATGTCGTTGATGATGGCGAGGAGATCCTGTGCCGAGCTCTTCACGGCGGTGAGGTACCCGTGCTGCTCCGGGTCGACTTTCGTCGTCAGGCACAGATCGGTCATGCCGATGATCCCGTTCATCGGGGTGCGGATTTCGTGGCTCATGTTCGCCAGGAAGGTGCTCTTTGCGCGGGCAGCGGCTTGCGCGGCGTTTCTCTCCTCTTTCAGTCGCTCGACGAGCGACTCGTTCTCGCGGTTGAGAAGGAGGGTGTCCATCAGAATGCGGTTGAAGTATCGCGCACTGGAGAGGATGACCGCGGCGAAGAGAATCGTCAGAATGGTAAGGACATAGTATTCCGCCCTCCCGGCGAGGATGGTGCGCAGCGAAAAGCAAAAGAGGGTGGGGGCCGCGAAGACGCAAAAGGTCGGATAGTGGGAGGCAAGAGTGGGAAGTGCGCCGGAGACGATGCCGGCGACGATCATGGCGATGAAGAACCCGGCGATGGGGTCCTCCTGGTTGAAAAAGACAAAGGTGCCGAATGCCCAGACGATGCCGGCTGTGGCGACGGCGATGAAGTTGTAACGGAGCCACCTGCGGTCGGTGTCACCCGTGACGGCGCGTCTGCGATAGATGCGGAAGAGGAGCAGGCGTGCGGCAGCTGTGGCAACGAGGAACGCAAGCCAGATCCAGATCTCCCTCCGCTCTGTGCACCGGTACAGGATCCCGGCGAAGAGGGCGCCGATGATGATGGTGGAAATCTGCGACAGCACCGTGTTGGCGTTGACAAGCTCGCACTGCTTTCCGGCGACAAAGCTGCGGGTGTCGTCGCAGCTTGCTGTATTCCCTTCCATTGCTGCCCTTTCTCGTTGGAGCGTGATCGCGTGTGCGGCGCGTCAACGGGTGAACGTGAGGAGCCGCGACTTATCCCTATCGGCAGGGAGGGCGCCGGCATAAAGGATTTTCTCCCGCCACTGCCATGAGCGTTTGTGAAGCGGCCTCACCGCCGTACACTTTTAATAATTCGTCTGGACAGTGCGCGACGAAATAAAAAACGGAGGTGTTCGATGCACGGCAAGATCAGGATTTTGGGAATCGCAGGGAGCCTGCGGCAGGGATCGTACAACAGGGCAGCGCTGCAGGCCGCGCTCTCACTGGCGCCGCAGGATGCTCTCCTGGAGGTCTTTGATATCTCCGACATCCCCCCCTTTAGCGAGGATCTGGAGCAGCGCCCGCCGGTGAAGGTGCTGGAGCTGAAACAACGGACAAGGGCCGCGGACGCCATCCTTTTCGTGACCCCCGAGTACAACTACTCCATCCCGGGGGTACTGAAAAACGCCATCGACTGGGGTTCGCGCCCCTACGGCGACAATGCGTGGGACGGGAAACCGGTGGGCATCATGGGGGCCTCCATCGGGATGCTTGGAACCGCCCGCGCGCAGTATCATCTGCGGCAGTGCTGCGTCTTTTTGAACATGTATCCCCTGAACCAGCCCGAGGTGATGATCGCCACCGCAGGGAGCAAGTTCGATCTGGAGGGGAACCTGACCGATCAGCACTCACGTGAAAAGATAAGCCAGTTGCTCGTTGCTCTGGTTGACTGGACCCGCAAGCTCGGGTCTAAAAGCGAGTAGTTCTCGCTGGAAAAGGAACGCGCAGTTCAGCGGTTGGTGCGCAAATGGACTGGTTTACCATCTTTGGCATAGCGGTCGCCCTGGCCATGGACGCATTCGCCGTTGCCCTGGCCGCCGGCGCCGTTCTCGATCCACTTACCGGCAGGCACCTTTTCCGCTTCGGCTTCCATTTTGGTCTTTTCCAGCTGCTGATGCCGATTCTGGGATGGCTGGCGGGCCTCACGGTACAAAAGTCGATCTCCGACTACGATCACTGGATTGCCTTCTTCCTCCTCGGATTTGTGGGGGGAAAGATGCTGTGGGGGGCTTTTCACCAGGACGAGGAGGAAAAGACCGCTCCCGATCCGACGCGGGGGGTGACGATGGTGATGCTCGCGGTGGCGACGAGCATCGACGCACTGGCCGTCGGACTTACCCTTGCCATGCTCGACGTGGATATCTGGCGCCCTGCAGTCGTCATCGGTCTCGTTGCCGGAGTCCTCACGGTAGCCGGGATGCTTCTCGGGCGCAGACTGGGGGAGATGTGGGGGAAGCGGGTCGAGATCTGCGGCGGACTCATCCTCCTTGCCATAGGGTTCAAGATCCTCTTCGAGCACACCATGAAGTAGGGGAGGGGGACCGTGTCGCCCCTCCCCGTATCTCCGCAACCCGGAGCTTCCCCTTCACCCGAGGTGACGGTAGAGCCATTCCCCTTCCATCTGCAGCAAAGCCTTCGGCATGATGCGATTGGCGCGGTTGAGCAGGCGCCGCCCGAGGCTTCCCTCGGTGCCGACTTTCCCCATCTTCGGATAGTAGTAGTAGGACAACGGATGCCGCTTCGCCCCCCACCGCTCCTTGAACTCGATGAGGGTCGGGTTGTCGAGGGACGACCTGCCGAAGTCAAAGCAGGCGGCACCCTCGCTGAGGCCGATCTTCATGACCTCCCAGATCAGCGCCTGGTTGCTGGATAGGTGCAGGTAGTTTTCGTCGGTTGCGCTGTACTCGTAGGTGAAGGTCTCCTTGAACCTGAGAGTGAAGGCGCCGGCCACGACCTTTCCCTGGTACTCCAGCAACGGGACGAAGAGGAGGTTTTTGGGAACCAGTTCCTGATACATGGTGCAGAAGAATTTGAACGGGTGCGGAGGCAATCCGTGCTTTCTCCTGATGTTTATGTGCAGTGCGTAGAAGCTTTTGAGGTCCTCGACGGAGTTCGCGAGGCGCAGCCTGAACCCGTTTTTCTCGGCCCTGCGGATGCGCTGGCGAATGCTCGTCGGGTGGAACGCCCGCAAAAGCCCTGATTCCCCGATAGTGAGGTCGAGAAGGTGGGTAACGTACCCGTTGTGATGCACCAGGAACTCGGGCGTTTCCGGCAAAGGGTCCCTGGACTTCAGTTCGAAGTACTCTATTTCCGGATGGTTCTTCAGGTTGTGGTGCACCACCTCCGCGATGGCTGCCGCCGGCATCAGCGGCGGAGAATAGGACGTGAAAGGGAGCGATACCAGTCGATTTCCGGTCAACCTGCTCTGCACCAGCATCGATGGATACACGCCGTGAAACTCTCCGGAGCGGCTGTGCGCAAGGGCCAGGTAAAGGGGACGGTACCCGTAGGTCGTCTCCAGCACCTTCCGCCATGCCGAGTGGTGGTAGATGGTTCCTTCGGGATGTGCCAGGACGAACTCATCCCACTTTCCCTCTTCTTTACTGCCTACCTCTCTGATCTCGAAACTCATTGTAGTCATACCTCGTGATTCTGTGCCGATCTGTGGTGCCGACACTCCTGAAACCGTCATGAGGTCTGCGCACCCGCAGATCGGTGCCTGTTGCGAATCTTGCTGGTCTGGACTAGCGGGAGATCAGGCGGAGAATCGGGGGGGTATGAAAATGTCTTTGAAGGGAGACTGCGGACAGAGGGACGCGGCGACCTTGGGAGTTGCCGTCGTACTGTGGGGGTGGGAAACGGTGTATCCGGACGGGCAGTGTTCCGCACAGCAGCCATCGTAGCTGTCGGTATCGACGTCGCCGACTTTCTCTGTATCAGAGTATTCTGCGAGAGAGTAGGTGGTCGACGAGGTCCACGAGACATTGTCAACGCTTGCAAGGCAAAGCGGAGGCAAAAGAAGATAGATTGCTACTATGAGGGTGGCTACGATCCGTTTCATTGTATGTGCGACCCTCTACTGCGTACCGGGAACAGAAGGTATTTGTACAAGTTGGGATGCGGAGCGTTTTCAGCCTCGCACCTGCAGTTCTTGCAACAGCTAATGTAATTCTATCAATGTGTCCTCGGCACGCAAGAACAGCTTCTGCACAAACAGATAACGGTGAGACTGTATCAGATTCAGGTGGGACTAGAGCTATACAGCTAGCTTGGCTGGCGGCCTGAGCCGCCATAGTCTTTGCGCTAAAGGCGCTGGCACCCTTCACACGGCGATCCTGAATTCGGCGCCGTCACCGGCATTGCGCGCCGTCAGGCTTCCTCCCATGTTCTTTTCTATGATCGTCTTCGCCATATAAAGCCCGATCCCCGTCCCCATGTCAGGCCCCTTGGTGGTAAAGTACGGGTCGAAGATCTTCGGAAGAACTTCTGCTGCTATCCCCCCGGCGTTGTCCGAGATGGTCACGATGCAGTGCCCCTTCTCCTCGCTGACGGTGATCCTGATGAGCCGCCCCCGCGGCGGCGAGTTTTCGAAGGCGTCGCGACTGTTCAGAAGAATGTTCAGCAGGACCTGGCAATACTCGTTCGGGTAACCCGGGATCAGGCACTCCGCGGGTGCGAGGAGCTCCACCTCGATCCCCATGCTCTTCAAGGTCGGGTCGATCAGCGACAGGGTCTTCTGTACCGATTCAACCACGTTGAAAAGCTTCTTTTCCTTGTCCCTCATGAAATAGTTTCTGAAGTCGTCGATCGTCTTCGACATGTGCATGATAATGCCCATCGCCTGGTCGACGGTCCCCTTCAGGCGCTCCCGGCTGAACTCGGTGCCATGGATGATCAGTAACTCCTGCACAACAAGTCCCAATGTGTTCAGTGGCTGTCTCCACTGGTGCGCGATGTTGCTGATCATCTCACCCATCGCCGCCTGACGCCCCTGGAGTATGAGGATCTGGTCCTTTTGCCGCATGTCGCCGATTGCCTCCTCTATGCGCGCCTCCAGATCGGCGTTCAGCTCCTCGAGCTCGTGCTGCTTCTCCGCGAGCGCCTGCTCCGTCTCCTTCTTCTCCGTCACGTCGCGGGCGATGCCCAGCAGTGCGACTATCGCTCCTGCATCGTCGCGCAGGGGGACCATGTGGGTGTCGAACCACACCTGACGGCTCTTCATGCGCACCGCCTGAAACTCGATGTTGCCGGCCCCCTCCCGGAAGGCGTCGGCCACCGTGCGCAGAAACCGGTCGCGGTGCGACTTCCTGATGAAGGGGAGTATCTCCCGCCCCAGCAGGGCCTTCGCGGCGACCCCGTAGCGCTCGACCGCATCGCTTATAAAAAGGAAGTTGCAGGAGCGGTCGAGGCTGAAAATGATGTCCGGCACCGCCTTTATGATGGAGGCCAGGTTCTTTTCGCTCTCCTTCAGGAGAACAAGGGCGCGGTCAGCCACCTTCCGCGCCACGAGCTCTACCTTCCACCCCTTCGCGATGGTGAGGGTGGCAAAGTTGAGGATAATGAGGACGGTCGGCAGCAACGGCGAGAATAGATATCCCTCCTCTTCGAAGATGAACCCCATGCCGAGCCAGGTCGCCATGAGTATCGCCAGCGAGATGGAGCCGCTCGCGATAACGCCGGAATTTGCGACGGCAAGGGCGGTCCCTGCCGCGGCGATCGCCCCCACGAGGATCTCCCACAGCAAGAAGTTGCTGGTGCGAACCGGTTGCCGCCCGCTTAACAGGTTGTCCAGCACCTGGGCGTGGATCTCAACATGGGTGCGGATTTTTCCCGCAAAGGTCTGATACGTCGGCTCCAGTCCCGCGGCCGACGAGCCGACTACCACGATTTTTTTCCGGAGCGTTTCCGGTGGGATTTCATCCCGCAGCAGCGCCTCGGCAGAAATGCTCGGGCGGGGGGCGCTCCGCGCGTGGAAGCGCACGATCATGTTCCCCTGGCTGTCCACCCTGATCGATCTCGACCCGACCTTGAGGGTCATGCTGTCGCTGCTTCCCCTCTGCACGATCTCGAGCTGGCGGCTCCCCTGGTACTGCATCAGCGCCGCCAGCTCCAGAGAGGGATAGATGTGCTCCCCGTACTTGATGAGCATCGGCACGCGACGCAGGATGCCGTCGGAATCGGGCGCGGCATTGAGAAAGCCGGACCGCTTTACCGCACCGGAGAAGAGGGGATGGTTGCACACGACGTCGTCAGCCTGGAAAAGCTCAGGCTTCCTCCCGAACAGTTTCGGCGATTTGACCCAGACGATGGGGGGAGGGTGCAGCTCGCACCGCCCCGGAGTTACCTCCCCCCTGTCGAAGAGGAACTCGTAGCCGAGGACGGTATGCCCCTTTGCCAGGGTGTTCGCCAGTGTCTGATCGTTTCCGGGGGAGATGGTGGTGGAGGCGCGGAGTTCATGGCTGGGCGCCTGGATTTCCCCCTGGCGCAGCGGTGAATTCCGCTCCGTTTCCGCGAGGATGATATCCAGTGCGATCGTGCGGGCTCCCGCTCCCTCCAGCTTGTCCAGAAGTTGCGCCAGGAGCGCACGGGACCAGGGCCATTGCCCGTACCGTTCGAGGCTGCTTTCATCGATGTCCACGATCTCGACGGATTCCTGCGACGGCTGGGCATCGGCCAGGAGCATGATCAGGTCAGTGGTCCTGTTTTCGGTGGGGACGATAAAGGAGGGGCGGGCCAGGTACACGACGCTGGTGAGGGCAGTTACCAGGAGGGCGACAAGGAGCAGGAACCTGGTGATGCGCCCTTTGCTGTAGAACGGTTCCGGCATATCGACTCATCCCATTATCTGACGACGACCTCCGTTGCGCGGTTCTTCTGCTCCCACACGTCGTCCCCGGTAGGGATCAGGAGCCCCTTCTCGCCGTACCATGTCATGGTGATGGTCTTCGGGTCGACCCCGCGGCCGACCAGGAGCTGTTCTACCGTCACCGCCCTTTTATGCGCCAGATCGAGGTTGTACTCCTTCGTCCCCAGCGTGTCGGAATGTCCGACGATGGAGATGAAGCCGGAGCGTCGGTCACCGATGGCTGCGACAATCTGGGGGAGGAGCTGCACCGACTCCGGGGCGAGGTCCGTATCTTCCCTGAAGTGGAGGAGGAAGTGGAGCGGCCGCGGCGGCTCCATGGAGAGAGCTTCGGAAAACATCTTCTCCAGACGATCCTTTTTGACTGGGAGAGGCGCCGATGGCGCATGCGCTTCGTCGGCTACAGTCGTCGCCCGGTACGGGGCATCGATGGCGACCCTTCCCCCCTTGTTGGTCACCGTCAGCCTCCCGGTCCCCCCGGCGGGATCGGGGACGAGAGCCACGAGGGTGTTTTGGGCGCAACTGCAGGTGAGGAGGACCAGAAGAAACAGCAGTGTGCCCGGTATGATCGTGCGCATGGATCACCCAATCCTGTGCGGCGCCCCGTGAGGCGCGACCTTTTTCTGTATCAGCCGACCCTGATGAGGACATGCGTCCCGCGGACGCCGACGGTGCCCTGCGGTGTCATGATCTGTACGAGGCTGGGGGCGAGCTTCGCAATTCTTCCGGATATGAAGGACACCGTGCCCCGGAAGATCCTGGTAACGAGAGAGAGCCTTCCCTGCTCCGGGTGAAAAATGAACTCCTCGATGGCGATCCTGCTCCTCGGGCCGAGCGAGATCATCGTATCATCCTCGAGGACCAGTCCGGCTTTGCCGTCGGAGGCGGTCTCCACCACATCTCCGCGGTACAGTTTGTCGTTCTGTGAAACCCCGATCGCGCTCCCCCCTCTCATGACGAGGACCTTTCCTGCGGCGGACTTCACGACGCCTATCGGGAGTGCAGTTGCGCCGAAGGTCGAGGTGTCCCCCCACAAAACTGCGGCAAGGACGATGATCAGCAATTGTGGTTTCATATGAGACACCTCGTGGTAACGCCTAAGGAACATTATAACAAAGTGAGCCTTTACGGCTTTTTTTCATGCTGCAACCACTTGATTTTTCGGCGAAGAGGAGGGCGGATCGCCCCCCCCCCCCCGGCGTCGGAGCGCCTCTATCTTTCGATATGGAACACCTCGATCTTTCGACTTGCACACCCGCGGCGATAACGTCTTCTGATTAATCATCCGAGACGGGTACTATTCTGTGGCAGCAAAAGGAGTCCCCACATGAGTAGAGTATTCGTGACTGGTGGTATGGGTTTCGTCGGCTCCCACGTGGTAAGCGGTGCTGCTGCGCGATACCCTCTTTGCCTTCAACCCGGACTACGTCATCCACCTCGCCGCCGTGCCGCCGGCGCCCACTTCCATGGAGGCGCCGGAGGAGGCTTTCCGAGCGATCGTGCGCGGCACGAACAACACGCTGATGTGCATCAAGGACCTCCCCGATCTGCAGAGGTACGTGCATATTTCCTCCAGCATGGTCTATGGCGACTTCGTGTATGCGCCCGCCGACGAGGAGCACCCGAAGGCGCCGAAGGAGATCTACGGCGCGTACAAGTACTGCACCGAGGTCATTACCCGGACCTTCTGTCCGCTGTACGGGATAGACTACGCCATCGTGCGGCCGACCGCGATCTACGGCCCGTCCGACGGCAACGACCACGTGCTGGCGAACTTCCTGAGAAACGCCCTTGACGGCAAGCCGATCGTCGTGAAGGGAGCAGATCTCCGTTTCGACTTCACCTTTGTGGAGGACGTGGCGCAGGGGATCACCCGCGCGACCTTTGCCCCGGAAGCCTCCTCGCATGTCTTCAACATCGCCAGGGGAGAAGGGCGTACCCTTTCGGAGGCGGCACAAATCGTCGCGGACCTCGTACCGGGAACGGAAATCGAGTACCGGCAGCCGGACCGGCGCCTGCCGGTCCGCGGCGCCCTCGACATTACCAATGCCCGCACCCTCCTCGGATAGGTCCCCCGATACGACCTGGAGTCCGGGATCGAGAAGTACCACCGGTTTTTCGTGGAGAATGCCTATGACGCCCATACCCTTCTTCGCACTGGACCGCCAGTTTGCAGCGCACCGGCAGGAGATCATGACCCGTATCGAGCTGGTGCTGGCGAGTGGGAAGGTTTTGCAGGGAGAGCCGGTTACTGAGCTGGAGGAAAAGGTCGCCTCCCTATGCGGGAGGAGGTACGGGGTGGCGCTCGGGAGTTGCACGGACGCCCTGGCCTTTGCCCTCACAGCCTGCGGGGTGGGGGAGGGGGATGAGGTGCTGGTGACCGCCTTCTCCTTCATCGCCTCCGCATCGTGCATAGCGAGGGTGGGGGCGGTTCCCGTCTTTGTGGATATAGATCCCCATTACTACATGATGGATCTGCGCGATGCGGCGTCGAGGGTGACGCCGCGGACCAGGTGTCTGATCGCGGTCCATCTTTTCGGGCAGTGCCTCGACATGAACGAGGTCGAGCGCTTTGCCTCCACCCATGGCCTTCGCGTCATAGAAGATGCCGCGCAATCGTTCGGCAGCTCCTTTGCCGGGAGGAGAGCGGGAAGCATGGGGGATGCGAGCTGCATCAGCTTCGACCCGACGAAAGTGATAGGTGCCTTCGGCAGCGGCGGGATGCTCCTCACCGACTCCCCCGACATTGCAGCCACAGCCACCCCCCTGAGGTACCACGGGAAGAATATGAAAAGCGGGGCGTTCGAGATGGTGGGGTACAACAGCCAGATGCCCTCGGAGCACGCTTCGCTTCTCAGCCTGAAGGTCGATCTGCTGGGGGATTGGATCAAGAAGCGGGAAGAGGTCGCGGCACGCTACCTGGAGGGGCTGGCAGGGATTCCGGGGGTGGGGTTGCCGAAGCGCCGCCCCGGCTCCACGCACAACTGGCACAAGTTTGTCATCCGTTCCGGAGAAAGAGGGGCGCTCCGGGAATTTCTCCGGAAGGAGGGAATCGAGACGATGGTGCATTACCCCACGCCGCTGGACCGGGTGGCACCGCTTCGCACGGAAGGGTCGGCCAGCGTGGGAGCTCAGCGCGCCGCGGACGAAGTCCTCTCCCTACCGATATACCCCGAGCTGCGGGAAGATGAGGTAAGCCGCATCATCAACACCATCAGGGCCTTTTTCTCGGGAGGTGGCGAAACCACCGCCGCAAGCGGCGGCATTCGCCTAATCGGGGTCTGAAGACGAGCGGGGTCAGGCTTTGCATTTGGGGATTCGTCTGGAATCGGCAAATGCAAAGCCACACCATGCATCCGGGTCTTCGGCACCATCAGGCAACTCATTGCCTGGAATGCTGTGGAACCACCGCCGGGAGGCTTCTTCCGGCGGCAACATTCGGTTGATCGGGGGCTCATTCGGTAAAGAGAGCGGGGTGAGGCTTTGCATCTCGCTATAGATTCGCAAATCCCAAAATGCAAAGCCTGACCCCGCGTTATTGACCCGGCGTCACCATTTCAAAATCTGCCACAGGCTCACGAAGTCGTCGGTCCATTCTCTCGTGAGTCTCTTTTCACCCCCGCGCGCGGCGATCCTGGAGATTACTTCTTCCTGCTCCAGGAATTCCCGGTTAGCGGTCACTATCATCCAGGTCGCCTCCAGCCCCCCCGCATCATCCTTCCATGAGTTCACCTTTACAGCCTGAAGGCCCATCTGCCGTGCATGCGTCACTACCACCGGAACCAGATCGAGGAAGTGGTTCGTCACGTGGATCAGGAGCAGTCCGTCCCTCTTCAGATGGCGGCGGTAGATCTCCACACACTCGCGGGTCAGGAGGTGGACCGGAATGGAGTCGCTCGTGAAGGCGTCGACCAGCAGTACGTCGAACTCCTGCCCCCCCGCGCCGGCAAGTTCCGACTCCAGCACGATGCGCGCGTCGCCGGGGACCGTTTCCACCTTCGCCCCGGAGTCGCGCAGGAAGGTGAAGTGCCTGTCGGCAAAGGCTATGACGTCGTTGTTGATCTCGTAGAAGCGGAAGGTGTCGCCACCCTTCCCGTATGCCGCCAGCGTCCCGGTGCCAAGGCCGATGACCCCGACCCGGAGGGAGCGTGAAGCGGCGCCCCGGCGACGGTTCGGATGATAGCGCAGGGCGAGCCCCGCGCCGCTTGAGGGTGTGTAGTAGCTGGTGGGAGTGGTCCGGAGCGCTGCATCGGTGTACTGGAAGCCGTGGGAGACTCTGCCGTTCAGCAGAAGACGCACCGGACCGCGGCGGTCGCTCCAGGTGACGACCCTGAGAACGCCGTAGAAGCTTCGGCTGTGCGCCACGGTGCCGCTGTCGAGAACCGAAAGGTGGTATGCGGTGAAGCCGGCAAAGGCGAGGACGACGGCTGCGGCGCAGGCGGTGCGCCAAGGGCGTGAGCGGCTCAGAATCCCCTCGCGACGGTACGCGCAGGCCAGCACCGCGGCAGATACCGTAAATACGATCGGGAGCTCCCAGAAGCCGTCGAAAGCAACGGGGGCGAGGAGGGCGACAAAGATGCCGCCGATGACCCCGCCGGCGGACATGATGAGATAGTATGCCGTGAGCTTCTCCGCGTGCGGGCGCGACCGGGCGAGCTCACCGTGGCAGGCCATGCAGCAGGCGAAGAGGGCTCCCAGGAAGACGAGGAGCTGGACCGGCAACGGTGTGCCGACCCTGGCGTGCAGGACGGCGCAGGCGGGGATGGCGGAGCCGACAAAAAGGACTCCCCACCAGGTGCGATGGTACGCGCGGTCGCTGTTGAAGCAGATGATGAAGGTGGTCAGGTAGAGGGTGAGGGGGGCGATCCACAGAAAGGGGACGACCGCCACCTCCTGGCAGATCTGGTTCGTGGTGGCAAGAAGCGCGGCCGAGCCGCAGGCGGAGAGCATGAGCCATAGAACGATCAATCCTGCCGGAACCGAGGCGTCACTTTCAGAAAGGGCGCCCCGCTCATGTGCCGGGTCTTCGGCGTTCACCTCTCCCCTTTCCGCCCCGGCGGCCGGAGGGGAGAGGTGGCGCGCGGCGCACCAGGCGCAGCACAGGACGAAAACGAAGAAGGCCCAGCTCCAGACAGATACCTGCTCGCGAAGCGCAAGGTGTGGCTCCACCACGAAAGGGTACGTTACCAGCGCCAGGAGTGAGGCGGCATTGGAAAGTGCGTAAAGGCGGTACGGGGATTTTTCGGGATAGTCGCGCACGAACCAGTGCTGCAGGAGAGGAGCGGTAGCGGAAAGGACGAGATAAGGCACCCCGATGTTGGCCAGCAGCAGCAACAGGATCTCCCAGGCCGGAAAGTCTGCCGAGACCTTCTTCCACAGAGCCGCCGACGGGGCGATCGGCAAAAAGGGAAGAGCTGCAAAAAGGAGGACGAGGTGGGTGATACTCTGCTTTTTCGGGAGCGCCGTGGTGACTGCATGTGCATAGCCGTAGCCGATGAGGAGCATGGCCTGGAAGAAGAGCATGCAGGTCGTCCACACGGCGGGGCTCCCCCCGAACCACGGCAGGATGTACCTCCCGATCAGGGGCTCGACCTGAAAGAGGAGAAACGAACTGAGAAAGACGGTGACGAGGTACGCAGCCATCGAGTCTCCGGAGCGTGGAGCCATTGGACCAGATAAAACTATAGTGACCTGTCACTTTTTGGCAATCGGGAGTTGAGAGCCCACACAGGCGGCGCAGAAAGAGCATTGGGGGGGGCGGTACGGGTGCTACAATCGCTGTATTCCGGAAAAAGGGGGGGATCGATGATCGGCGCGTTGACCGGGGACATCATAGGCTCCATCTACGAGTGGCAGAACATAAAGACGACCGACTTTCCTCTCTTCGGGGATGCATGCCGCTTCACCGATGACTCGGTACTCACCGTCGCGCTGGCGGATGCGCTCCTCAGCGGCAAGGGCTACGAGACACTCCTGCGCGCGTACTACCATCGCTACCCGGATGCGGGGTACGGGGGGACCTTTCGCCGGTGGGCCACCGGCCATATCGACGGGGCGTACAACAGCTGGGGCAACGGGGCGGCCATGAGGATCAGCCCTGTGGCATGGGCATTCGATTCGCTGGAGGAGGTGCTTGCCTGCGCCGAAGCATGTACTGTCATCACCCACAGCCATCCCGAAGGGGTAAAAGGGGCACAGGCCACGGCCTCCGCGATCTTTCTGGCACGCAGCGGCAGTTCAAGGGAGGAGATCAGGAGGCATATCTCCGCCACCTTCCGCTACGACCTTTCCCGCACCTGCGAGATGATCCGCCCCGCGTACCGCTTCGACGTCTCCTGCCAGGGGACGGTTCCCGAGGCGATCATCGCCTTTCTTGATTCCAGCGACTTTGAAAGCGCGATCCGGCTCGCCATTTCCCTGGGAGGGGATTCCGACACCCTTGCCTGCATCACCGGCAGTATCGCCGAGGCGTTTTACGGTGGCGTGCCGCCGGAGATTGCCGGCAAGACCCTTGCCCTTCTCACCGAGGAGCTTCGGGATGTGACGCTCCGTTTCGCCACGAAATTCATGGGCTTCGGCCGTGGTGGACAGATCTGACCCGTACTTGTTCTTGAACTCCAGCAGAGGAAACATGATATTGTGCCCGAATAAAAGGAGCCGAAGGTGCGTACTTTTTGTTTAACCGTTAGAGCCCGATCCCTGTGGCAGTGCCGTCTGCCTGTTCAACACTTTTACAACCTGTAAACGTACCGCCGCAGCATATCTTGCCGACCTCCTGGTTCCGGAGCTTCTTTACCGCGTGTTCCGCTTGATTCCCCCTCTTTTTCCTGCCATCTGCAGCGCATCACCTCACCTCCTCACAGTCCAGATTCCGCATCCGTTGCCTCAACTCTGTGGGCACGGTGCGTGCTACCTTGTGCGTGGCGAGGCACCCTCTCAAAGCGGCGCTTTCCTTCCTGCACGAGGTACCTAATGGTAAAGAGCATCGAGAAGCTTCACCTGATAGTGGAACATTTTTTCGTATGCTGCTGTCCCGATACCCTTCTCCCTGTCTGTCGAAGCAGGGGGCCTCCGTTAGTTGAGAGAGGCACGCGGATGGAGTCATGCCGCATCCACTACAACAGGATCGCAAGACGCACTTGCATCCGAGGAGGAACCATGAAGGCGAAAGGATTACTGGCAGTCGTGCCGCTGCTTCTTCTTGCTGTAACAGCAGGTGCCGTGGAACTCTCCCCGCTGGAGACTCTTGGCAAGAAGCTTTTCTTTGACCCGTCACTCTCCAACCCGCCGGGACAGTCGTGCGCCGAGTGTCACGACCCCGCCGTCGGCTGGACCGGTCCCGATGCGGCACTTAACGCAGGCGGAGCGGTGTACGAGGGGGTGGTTCACACCCGGTTCGGCAACCGCAAGCCCCCTACCTCTGCGTATGCCGGGTTCACCCCGATCCTGCACCAGTGTGGCGGGATCGGCGACATGGGTATGTGTGGCAGCATGGGAGGCGGCGTGGGTGGAGGAATGGGGGGCGGCATGGGCGGCATGGAGCCCGGTTCCTTTGTCGGCGGCATTTTCTGGGATGGGCGTGCTACAGGCTGGACCCTCGGCGATCCGGTCGCGGAGCAGGCCATGGGACCGTTCCTCAATCCGCTGGAGCAGAACAATCCGAACGCGAAGCACGTGTGCCTCAATGTGATGAGGACGGAATACGCGCCGCTCTTTGAGGAGGTGTGGGGAGCGGGATCGCTTGACTGCGTGAAGGACGTTAACGGCACCTACGAGAGGATCGCCCGCTCCATCGCGGCCTACGAGCGGTCGGCGGAGGTAAGCCCGTTCAGCTCCAGGTTCGACATCTTTTGGAAGAATACCGAGACGCTGAGGCCGCCGGTACGGATGATCAACAGCATGAACAAGAGCAGGTTCGCCAATCGCGGCCTGAGCGACCTCGAGCTGCAGGGGCTGGTGATTTTCAACACGAAGGGGAACTGCTCGAGCTGCCATTTTCTCCAGCCGATGCACGGCAGCCGCTTCCCGCTTTTCACAGACTTCCGGTACCACAACCTCGGCGTGCCGAAGAACCCGGCCAACCCCTTCGACGGTATGCCGCCGAAGTGGAATCCTGACGGCGTGGAATGGATCGACAAGGGGCTCGGGGGCTTCCTCGCCAAAACAGCAGGGATGACCGACAGCAGCGGCGCTGCCAGGGACTTCACTGCATTTGCAGCCGAAAACATGGGGAAGCAGAGGACGCCGACCCTGCGCAACGTCGACAAGAGGATCTCCTCCGACTTCATCAAGGCATACGCGCACAACGGGTACTTCAAGAGCCTCGATGACATCATCGACTTCTACAACCTGAGGGACGTGCTGCCGCAGTGCAACGTGGCGAACCCGCCCCTGCTCCCTTCCGGAGAGCCGTCGTGCTTCCCCCCCCCGGAGGTGGCCGAGAATATCGACACCAACGACCTCGGGGACCTGAAGCTCACCTCTGCAGAGGTGGCGGCGCTCGTCGCCTTCCTGCAGACCCTCTCCGACGGGTACGAGGAGAAGTAGCAGGAGATCGCGAAATATGATCAGTGACGCATTGAGAGCCCGGGCCGCCCCCGGGGCTTTTTTGTGCCTGGAAATGCGGGGGAGGGGGGCGGAAGGCGCCGGTTCCCTTGACACTTCGCGCCGTTACAGCTTAAATTTTATTGGCATATGTTAATTTTTCGACGCAGTCGCTGCAGCCGACGCAGTCGCAGAGATAGTCGCACCAGTGCAGGGGCGGCGTGGAGAGTTACCCGCCACGGGGCAATAAAAAAAATGAACATACTGATAAAACTTGAGAGTCGCCTCATAGCTGAGGCTCTCAGGGCTCTTCTCGAAGCTGAAGATGCAGAAGACGTCTTTCGCATCGACGATGGTGCGCTACAGGCAGCCTTCACCCCCGACGTCATCATCATCGATTCCAGGAACCTCGGCAGCGACCTGCCATGGCCTGAGGCAAAGCTGATCCTCCTCGACACCGGTCTGCCGCAGGACGACGTCATCACCCTCTTTCTCCTGCACAAGCCCGCCGGCATCCTCTCCACAGACGCAGATGCGGAGCTGGCGAAAAAGGCTCTGAAACTCGTCTACGAAGGGCAGATCTGGATAGACAACAGCAGCCTCAAGTCTGTCCTCTTCACTGCCGGGAGCGTTTTCCAAACAAACAAGCTGAAGAAGGTCAGCGCCCGCGAGCAGGAAATCCTGGAGCAGGTGAGCTTTGGCAAAAAGAACAAGGAGATCGCCGACCTCTTGTGCATCAGCGAGCAGACCGTGAAGTCCCACCTGAGTCGCATCTTCAAGAAGTTCAACGTCTCCACCAGGCATCAGCTCATGTCGCAGCTCGTCAGCGCCGGCGAAAAATGCCCGGACCTCCTCTGACCGCAACTGGGACAGTCCCGCAACGATCCACCCCTCCCGAACGCCACCAAATCCACCACCGTCAACCTGTCCACGCAGCACCGGGTACCCGAGCCCCGAGCCCGACGGGAGTCCCCTTTCCACCTGTCTCCCTCTCCCGCTGCACCCAAAGGTATTAATACCCCGGTGCGACTAAAAACCACCCTGCAGGTTCAAGATTATCAATAGTTTGGGTCATACCCCCCCTCCATGTCGTCAGCGATAATTGGTCCGACGGCGGGGTTACCCCGCATGTCTCGCGTCAATTTCATCGAGGCGGACCCCCTCTCAGGTCGGTTTCGCCCCTATCTCGGCGGCTAAACCACCGCCCAAGCCACTTTCAGAAGTGAAGCGTTACGCAGGAGAGAGTGCCGTCATGGAAAAAAGCTCCATCTGCCAGCACAGCCATACCCGCAGCCTCAGGGAGCTGCTGACCGTCCTTTTCAAGCACAAGTGGCAAATGCTGACGGTCCTTCTTGCCGTCGTCGGCACAGTCATGATCGTCACCTTCTTCCGCTCCCCCATCTACGAGGGGAAGTCGAGCGTTCTGGTGAAGATCGGCCGTGAGTACCTGAACAACCCCGGCGTCGGCGACAACAAGGCGATCATGTCGCTAAACCAGGAGGAGCTCATCAACTCCGAGATCGAGATCCTGACTCAGCCAGACCTCATCAGGAAGGTCATCGTCCAGCTCAGGGCGGAGCACCTCGATCCGCAACTTTCCGCGGGCCCGGCGGCAGCTCCCCCGAGCGAGGAGGCGATCGCCTCTTTCAGGAGGGGGCTCAACGTGGAGGGGATAAAGAAGTCTAACGTGATCCTCGTGTCCTTCCGGCACAAGGATCCCCGGGTCGCCGCGAGAGGGGTGAACCTTCTCGTGCAGTACTACACCGAAAAGCACCTCCAGGTCTTCAGCGATCCGAAGTCCGCCTTCCTGGAGCAGCAGCTCGCGATGTACGAGCAGAAGCTCAGCCAGTCGGAGAACACCCTCCAGGACTTCAAAAGGAAAAACAGCGTCTTCTCCCTCGACGAGCAGCGCACTCTCCTTTTGAAGCAAAGGACCGATCTCGATACCTCCTGGAAGTACGCGCAGGACGCGGTCCAGGAGCTGAAGCGAAAGATCGGGACACTCTCCGGACAGATGCACGGTGTGTCCAGCAAGAGCGGGCTCTACACCAATTCCGAGCGGGACAGCATCATCGTGCAGGCGAAGAGCAACCTTCTCGCGCTGCAGCTGAAGGAACGGGAGCTCCTGAAGAAGTACACGGAGAAGAACCCGCTGGTGGAGGAGGTGCGCAACGACATCCGCATGGTGCAGGGCTTTATGCGCGAGCAGGAGGCGGACATAAGCAGCAAGGTGAAGACGGGGAACGCGGTGTACCAGCATGTGGAGATAGAGCTCATGAAGGCGCAGTCCGAGCTGAGCTCGCAGTCGGCGAGGGCGGCGGCGCTGGGGCAGCAGCTTGCGCAGGTGGACCAGGAGATCCGCGCCCTCGACCTGAACGAGAAGGAGACCCAGAGGCTGAAGCGGGAGCGGGCGGTCGATGAGAAGAACTACCAGGCGTATCGGGACCGGACAGAGGCGGCGAGGATCTCCGACAACATGAACAGGCTGCAGCTCGCCGACATCAGCGTGATCCAGAAGGCGACGGTGCCGTCGAAGCCGGTGAAGCCGAAGAAGGCGCTGAATTTGGTCCTGGCAGTCATGCTGGGGGGGATCTGCGCCCTCGGACTCGCCTTCTTCTCCGAGTACACCTCCCAGAGCTTCTCCTTTCCGGAGGACGCCGCGGAAAAGCTCGGCATCCCGCTCCTGGCGACGATCACCTACACCGGGGAGAACTGGCGACCCTGCAGAGATATATCCTGAGCGCCGGTCCCGTCACCCTTTGCGGGGGGAGGCGTTGAGGGGACGCTGGCGGCGCGCTGGAGCACAGGCTTCCCAGCCTGTAGCCGCGGCGCCAGCCGCGCGGTGTGTGGCGGCTGCGCCGCCATCGCAGGCAAGATGCCTGCGCTCCAGCGCGCTGGCACCCGGATCCTTGTAGCGACCATCCCCCGGAGTTCCCGGATGAACCCGCCTAAGGGAAGGGGGGAGCTGGCAGGCTGACTTTCCGAGATCCAAAAAAGGGGCAGAGATGACGAAGATGAAGCAGGCACTGAAGAGGGCTGAACCCGCAGCAGGCGAGGAAAAAGGGGGCTTTCTCTTCCTGTACCGCGGCGAGGTTGCCGCGGAAACCATTCCCACCCCTTCACCGTTACGCGACGCGGGTGGAGAAAAATTGCTGCAGCAGGAGATGTTCACCCTGTACCGCAGCGTGGAGAACCTCCTTCCCGACCGTCCGCAGAAAACGCTCCAGTTCATCGGTTCTCACGAAGGAGCAGGGGTTTCCACGGTCGTCCGCATCTTTGCGAGGACCGCTGCCGAGCGGCTGGGGAAGAGCGTCCTGATACTGGACGCCGCGCATCACAACCCGACCCAGCACCTGCATTTCGACCTGGTGCAGGGGGAGAGCTGGATCGACGTCGTGCAAAGCGGAGGGTGCGCCGAGAAGGCATGCCACCAGGTCGGAACCTCGACCCTCTTTCTCTCCCCCGCGTCGCTTCAGCCGGCCGTCACCCTCGAAATCCCGGCGGTGACGAACTTCCTCGACGAGCTGAAGGGGTCCTTTCACTACATCCTGATCGACTCCTCCCCGGTGGGGAACTCTCCCGACACCCTGGCGCTTTCCGGGGAGGTGGACGGCGTCATCCTCGTCTTTGAAGCCGACCGCACCCGCTGGCCCGTGGCACTTGCGCTGAAGGAGCAGACGGAGCGAAACGGCGGCAGGGTGCTCGGCATGATCTTTAACAAGCGCCGGCACCACATACCGGACTTTCTCTACCGGAGGCTGTAACCGGGCCGCTTGTGCCGCTACACGCTTCTCTCTCAGGAACGGCTCATCTGCGAATCCCTGGGAGCCAGCGTCAGAAAGGTTCCCCTCCCTTGACGGGAGGGGGACAGGGGGTGGGTGAAGCTGCTATCTGGCTGAAGTGGTGGTACCTTCCCCCCCACCCTGTCCCTCCCCCGCAAGGGGGGAGGGGAGGTCCGACCGACTCTCCCCGGAATTCCCGGATGAGCCTCAGGAAAGGAGGGGCAAAAGGGGGTTTTGAAATGGCAGAAGTATGGGAAATCTTCCGCGCCGTCATGGCGGATTCACGAAAGAGAAGGCGCGCCGCCATCGCCGGCGACATCGTACTGGTGGCCTTCTCCTATTACCTTGCGTTCCTGATCCGTTTCGAGATGGAGCTCTCCGCCCGCACACTCTACACCATCCTTTCAAGCTGCCCGGTGGTGATCCTCTGCAGGATGGCGAGCAACTGGTACTTCGGCCTGTACCGCGGCGTCTGGCGCTTCGCCAGCATGAACGAGCTCCTTTCCATAATAAAAGCGGCCTCGGCGAGCTCCCTTCTGGTGGTCCTCGTCTTCTACATGGCGAACGGCTTCGCAGGGTACCCGCGCTCGATTTTTCTCATCGATTGGCTCCTGATCGTCGTCCTCCTCGGGGGGAGCCGCTTCGCGGTCCGCTTCTGCCGGGAGCTCGCTCCTGTTGCCGGCCGGACCGGGAAGAGGGTCCTCGTGGTCGGGGCGGGGGACGCCGGCGACATCATCGTCCGCGAGATGCTGAGAAACCGGGAGCTGAGCTACCACCCGGTGGGATTTGTGGACGACGACCCGGCAAAGATAGGCTCCACGGTGCACGGCATAGAGGTACTCGGGGACGTGGCGAGCCTCGAGACGATCGCGGCTCACATCACCCTCGACGAGATCGTCATCGCCATCCCCACCGCCACCGCGGTCCAGATGGAAAGGATCGGCGCGGCGTGCGAGCGCTGCGGCGTGCCGTACAAGACGCTGCCGGGGATCGGCGAGATCATCGACGGGAAGATCAGCATCTCCGCCTTGCGGGAGGTGGACTACCACGACCTCCTGGGGCGCCCCCACGTCGAGCTCGACGCCGGGGGGATCTCGGAGTACGTCACCGGGCGCACCGTCCTTGTCACCGGCTGTGGCGGTTCCATAGGGTCGGAGCTCTGCCGCCAGCTCGTACGCTTCTCGCCGCGCCTCCTGGTGCTGGTGGACGCCAGCGAGGAGAACCTCTACTCGCTGCAGATGGATCTGCAGCACCAGATGAACTTCCACTCGTACCGGCCGTTCCTGTGCAAGGTGCAGAACCACCGGCTGATAAACGAGATCTTCAAGGCGCACCTCCCGGAGGTCGTGTTCCACGCCGCGGCGTACAAGCACGTCCCCATGATGGAGCTCAATCCCTGGGAGGCGGTATTTAACAATATCGTGGGGAGCCAGGTCGTGATGGAGGCCGCGGTGCGGCACGGGGCGAAGCGCTTCGTGCTCGTCTCCACCGACAAGGCGGTCCGCCCGACGAACGTCATGGGGGCGAGCAAGAGGGTTACCGAGATGCTCCTGGAGAGCCACAGCGGCGGCGGCACCCGTCTGGTGGCGGTGCGCTTCGGAAACGTGGTCGGCTCCTCCGGCTCCGTCGTCCCCCTCTTCAGGCGCCAGATCGAGCATGGCGGGCCGGTGACCGTGACCCATCCGGAGGTGACCCGCTACTTCATGACCATCAACGAGGCGGCCCAACTCGTCCTCCAGGCAGGGGGGCTGGGAAACGGCGGTGAGATCTTCGTGCTCGACATGGGGGAGCCGGTGAAGATCCTGGAGATGGCGAAGGAGCTGATCCGCCTCTCAGGGAAGGATCCGGAGCACGATATCGAGATCGTCCTCACCGGACTCCGCGAGGGGGAGAAGCTCTACGAGGAGTGCATCTGCGAGGGAGAGGACATCGTGCGCACCATGCACCAGAAGATCCTCGTTTTGGAGAGCACCAGAAACGGCACGAGCTTTTTCAGCAGGCGCCGTCTTGAGAGGCAGGTGGCGCAGCTGCAGGAGGCGGCCATCAGGATGGACGGCGGGGCGATCCGCAGGATGCTGCGGGAGATCGTCCCCGAGTACACGCCGCAGGAGGGGACCGTCCTCCCCGAGGCACGGGAGGGACGATGCTAGGCGCTCCCGGTGTTTTTTCCTCCTTCGCTCTCGGAGTCGTCGCCGCCTTTATCCTGACTCCCGCCGCCGTCCTCCTCGCCAGGAAGAAGGGGCTTTGCGACTCCCCCGATGCCGAGGGGCTGAAGATACACCGCGGCGCCATGCCGGTGATCGGCGGGTGTGCGGTATTTCTCGCGCTCGCCGGGGCGCTCCTCCCCCTCTTCGTGAGGGAGGGGGGGGCGCCGAGGGGGCTCGCGGTCATCGCGGGGTGCGCCCTCTTCCTCGTCGTCCTCGGAGTAGTAGACGACCTGCACGAGCTTTCCCCCGGGATCCGCTTCCTGGGGCACCTCATGGTGGGGGTCGCCCTCTCCCTTGGCGGGGTAAGGATCGGGAGTCTTCCGGGGGAGGCGCTGAACGTCGCCTGCACCGTCGTCGTGGTGGTGGGACTCATCAACGCGCTGAACCTCCTCGACGGGATGGACGGCCTCGCCTCCGGCGTCGCGTCCGTCTCCTCCCTCGGGTTTCTCGGGCTCTTCATGCTCCAGCAGAATCCGTACGGGGTCGTGGCGGCGGCGCTTCTCGGGGCGCTTCTCGGCTTTCTCCCCTACAACGTCCACCCCGCCCGGATCTTTCTCGGGGACAACGGGAGCACACTCATCGGCTTTCTCCTCGCGGTGCTGGCGATATCCGTCTCTTCCGGGCCTTCCGTGGCACCGCTTTTCGCTTCCCTTGCCATCGTCTCGGTCCCGGTCTTTGACACCGGGTGGGCCATCGTGCGCAGGGTCCGGGGGGGGCGGAGCCTCTTCATCGGGGACCGGGAGCACTTCTACGACAGGCTGCTGAGACGGGGACTGACCCAGAGGCAGGTCGCCGCCGTCGGCTACGGGCTTTCCTTCGCAGGGAGCATCGCCGGATGGAGCCTCTACCTGCTGTGCGCCCCCTAGGCGCGCGGCAAAGGAATTGAGAATGGAAAAGGAACTGAAGATACCTCTTTCCTCTCCGGACATAACCGGGAAGGAGATCGACGCAGTCGTCCGGGTCCTCCAGACCCCTCACCTGAGCCTCGGGCCGAAGCTTCGGGAATTCGAGGAGGCCTTTGCCGGCTACCTCGGGGTGGAGCACGCCGTGGCGGTAAGCAGCGGGACGGCGGCGCTGCACCTCGCCGTGAAGAGCCTGGGGATTGGAGAGAAGGACGCGGTGATCACCACCCCCTTCAGCTTCATCTCCTCTGCCAACTGCATCCTCTTCGAGAGGGCGCTCCCGATCTTCGTGGACATCGAGCCGGTCACCTACAACATCGCGCCTGAGCGGGTGGAAGAGTTCCTGGGGACGGAGTGCGCCACCGAGTGGGGGACCGGCAGGGTGCTGCACAGAAAGAGCGGGCGTCAGGTAAAGGCGATCCTCGCGGTGCACGTTTTCGGGCACCCCTGCGACATGGAGCGTCTCGCCGCGATCGCCGCGAAATACCGCCTGCACATAATCGAGGACGCCTGCGAAGCGATCGGCGCCGAGTGCCAGGGGAAAAAGGCGGGGTCCGTGGGGGAGATAGGGATCTTCGCCTTCTACCCGAACAAGCAGATGACCACCGGGGAGGGGGGGATGCTCGTGACCCGTGACCCGGGGGTGGCGCTCCTTTGCAGGAGCCTCAGAAACCAGGGGCGCGACGCCGGAGGGGGGTGGCTCGCGCACCGCTGGCTCGGCTACAACTACCGCCTGAGCGACCTGAACTGCGCACTGGGGATAGCACAGCTGTCGAGGATCGAGGAGATCCTGCGCAAGAGGGACATGGTGGCGAGGCTGTACAACTCCCTCCTGGACGGTCTGGTGGCCGTCCCCGCAACTGTTCCGGGTGCCGTGCGCAGCTGGTTTGTCTACGTCGTGGCGCTGAAGGGGAGCCCGGAGCCTGACAGGGAGTGGGTGCTGAAGGAACTGACCCGCCGGGGGATCGGCTGCAGCAACTACTTCCCGCCGATCCACCTGCAGCCCTTCTATCAGCAGAGCTTCGGCTACCGCCCCGGCGACTTCCCGATCACTGAAGGGATCGCCAGGCGCACGGTAGCGCTCCCGCTGCACAACCGCCTCACCGCCGACGAGGTCCGGCGCGTGGTGGAGACCCTGCGGGAAGTGCTGGCCAAATCCCCGGCGCGCCCGGAAGAGCGGAAAGCGGTCCCCGGCGATTGGGGGTTGCGGCGGGCGCCGCTCCAGAGGACGGGAGGGGCGTGATGAAGCTTTGCTACATCGCGGACGTGAACAACGTCCACCCGCAGCGGATCGTGCAGCACTTCGCCGCGAGGGGGCACGAGATAGAAGTGGTCTCGGTCACTGATCCGGGGGAGAAGGCGCTGAGGGGGATGGAGGGGAGGGGGGTGAAGGTCCACTACGTGGGCCCGCTCGCTACCGGCCGCAAGCTTTCCCTCTCCTTCGCCTCGGCGCAGCTCGCGGCGCTCAGGAAGACGCGCGGTATCATACGCGCCTTTGCCCCCGACATCGTGCACTGTCTCTACCTGACCGACTGCGGACTCTACGGCGCCCTGAGCGGATTCCACCCCCTCATGGTCTTTGCCATGGGAAGCGATCTCTACCTCGATCCGGGGCGCAGCCTGCTGCACCGGAGCATCTACCGGTACGTGCTGCGCCGCGCGGACCTCATCCACACCGGCTCCGAGCACGCCGCGCAAAAGCTCGCCTGCGACGGCGGGCGCGCAGGCGCGGTGCGCATGCTGCCGTACGGGACGGATCTGCAGCTCTTCCGCCCGCGTCCCCAGGACCCGGAACTGATGCGGCGACTCGACCTCCTCCCGGAGCAAAAGATCGTCGTCAGCACCCGCGCCTTGCAGCCGGTGTACAGCGTGGATACCCTCATCCTCGCCATACCCCGGGTGCTGCGGGGGATTCCGGAGGCCCGCTTCGTCGTCGTCGGCTCCGGGACGCTGAAAGAGGAGCTCGAGGCCCTGGCGAGGGGACTCGGCGTCGCCGGCGCGGTGCGCTTCGTGGGGAACGTGCCGGAGATCGCGCGCTATCTCAACCTCGCCCACCTCTTCGTCTCCACCTCCCTTTCCGACGTCTTTGCCTGCTCTACCATGGAGGCGATGGCGTGCGGGAAGCCGGTGGCGGTGAGCGAGATCCCCGGCGTCGGCGAGTGGATCGTCGATCGCTGGAACGGCAGGCTCTTTCCCCCGAGGGGGCACGAGCAGCTGGCGGAGTGCCTGGTGGAGACCCTGGCGGATCCCCCCGCCATGAAGGCTATGGGGCAATTGAACCGTCGCCTCATGGAGGAGAAGGGGGATCTGCTGGTGGCGATGGAGGAGATGGAAGTGGAGTACCGCAGGCTCCTGGTCCCCCTCGCGGGGTGCAGGGGGACAACATGAGCTATCCTGCCGCACGACCAGCCGAGCGCTTCGGTCTCCCGGCCTGCGCTGCCATCGGTATCGCCGTCGGAGCCGCGGCGCTCGCGGCGCTGGAGTTGCAGAAGGACCTCTCCATTTTCACCGTCCTCGTCCTCTTCCTCTTCCCGGCGACCCTGTGGTGCCCGGACCGGACGCGGGCGCAGATGATCCTGATGATCTTAAGCTTTTGCGTCGGGCGCTCCTTCTACGTTGGCGAGGTCTACGCCGGCCATCACGGCGGCTCCCAGGGGCTGGGAGAATTCTTCCTCTCCGACGTCTGGCTCATGCTCCTTCTCGCCTCCTGGGGAACCTCGAAGGGGGATGGCGGAGTGAAGGGGATAAGCCGGCTCGACTGCGCGGTCCTCGCGCTCCTTCTCTGGTGCCTCGTCTCCGTCGTCGCCGCCGGGGGGACGCTCCTTGGCTTTGCAGACCTCCTGCGGATCGTGAAGGTGACGCTTCTGTACTTCTACCTGAGCCGCAACCTGCGGGACGAGACGGAGGTGAAGATCGTCTGCTACACACTCTTATTCACCCTGGCGGCCCAGGCCCTTTCCATCATCTACATGTATCTTGGCGGCACGATGCCCTTCAACCACTTCCAGAACGCCGAGATGGAGGAGGCTGAACTCTTCACCATGAGAAGGATCGGCGGCACGCTCGGGATCACCGGCACGGCGGTTTTTTTCGAGCTCATGATCCCGCTGGCGATCTCCTTCATCTTCTTCGCCGCCGGCCGGGCGCTGACGCTCCTTGCCTGGCCCCTCTTCGTTCTCGGGATGATCTCCGTCGTCTTCACCGCCTCGCGCACCAGTATCGCGGTCCTTTTTCTCGCGGTGCTGATCCTCTGGCCCTGGGCCTTTCTGAGGGAGCGCGCCAGGCGGGTGCAGCTTCTCTCCTTTGCCGCCGTCTTCCTCGTCCTCATGGCCTTCTTCGCCTGGATGGCGCTCCCGCGGCTGGAGGCGAGCTACATGAACCATTCGATGGAGGCACGCGGCAGCTACACCGTCATCGCGAAGGAGATCATAGCCGACCGCCCGGTCTTCGGGGTGGGGCTGAACAGCTTCTACGAGAACGCCCCGCGCTACAGTGGCTTTCGGGGGGCGGTGAGCCAGCTCTACGGGGTGCACAACGTCTACCTCTCCTTCGGGGCGGAGACCGGGCTCGCCGGCATCGTCATCCTCGGGTGGATCTTCGTGGAGGCCCTTGTTTTCGCCTTCACCAACCAGAGGAGGGGCACCCCCTTTGTCAGGGCGCTGTCGCTCGGGATCGCCGCGGCCCTTTGCGGCTCCTTCCTGATCAGCAGCAACCTGGGAATGGGGTTCAAGTACCTGTACACCATCTGGTCCTATCTCTGGCTCTTTCTCGCGCTCCTCGCGGCGATGCACCGGATGGTGAAAAAGGAAGGAAACGCGGCAGGCGGGGGGACGCCGGCAAAGTGGAGGGAGGGAGCATGAGAATACTTATCTACACCGTCATCAACATGAACGGCGCCCTCGGCTCCCGCGTGAACGTGGAGACCCTGGCGAGGAAGCTCTCGGCAGAGGGGCACGAGGTGGTCCTCTTTTCCCCCGCCTCGGCTGGAGAGAAGCGCTCCTTCCCCTTTCCCGCGGTGTACCTGAGGCCGGCAGGGGAGGGGTGGCTGGTGCAGAAGCTCCTCCAGGACGTGCGCGCCGGGGTGGAACTCCTGCGGCTGGTGCGGCGGGGGTGGCGCCCTGACGTCGTCTTCTCCCGCTTCGGGATAAACACGGTCGTCCTCCCGGTTCTGTGCACGATCTTGCGGATCAGCTACATCGCCGACGTGCACGGCTCCTATGAGCAGACCCTGGTGAACGAGTGGGGTGTGCCGAAATTCCTCCTCCCCGTCCTCCTTGCGGTGGAGAAGCTGAACTATCTCCTCTCCGACCGGATCATCACCGTGAGCGACGAGCTTTCCCTGCTCGTTGCGCAGTCCCCCGGGGTGGAGAAGGAGAAGGTGCTGACGATACCAAACGGCATCGATCTGAGCCTCTTCGGCAGCGAGGGGGCCGCCGACCCCCTCTTCCGGGAGAGGGCGAGGGGGGGGAAGGGGATGGTCTTCGGCTTCGTGGGGATGTTCAACCGCTGGCTCGGGGTGGTGAACATAATCGAGGCCTTCGCCCTCCTGAAAAAGGAATTCCCGGCCGTCGCCCGCGAGGTGAAGCTTCTGCTGGTCGGGGACGGCGCGGAGCGCGCGACGGTGGAGGAGCTCATCGAGCGGGAGGGGCTCGGCGACATGGTCTCCCTGACCGGGTGGGTCGAGCACCACGAGGTCCCGAAGTATCTGAGCTGCTTTGACGTCGCGCTCGCCCCGTACACTTCCGAGCCGGGCACCCGCGGCTGGGGGAGCTCCCTGAAGATCATGGAGTACCTCGCCGCCGGGCGCTGGACCATAGCCTCCGAGATGACGATCGTCTCCCGCATCATCAGGGAGACCGCCGCCGGCTACATCCTGCCGTGCGCCGAGCCGCGGGCGATCATGGAGGGGGTGCTGCACGCCTGGGAGCATCGCGGGGAACTGTCGGAGCGGGCCCAGAAGGCGCGCAGCTACATCCGGCTACACCTGAGCTGGGAGGTGCGCATCCGCAAGATCGAGGACGCCATGCGCGCAGCACTGGAAGAGAAGCCATGTCCCGAAACGTAGCGCAACCGCTCTCGGAGCGCGGCAAGAAGTTCCTCGTCGACGTGAACTGGAGTCTTCTGAGCCTTCTCATGCTGACGGCGACGGCGGTCGTTTTGAGGATACTTCTGGCACGCTGGCTCGAGCCGGCGGGGTTCGGGGTGCTGAACATGATGATCAACCTGCAGGGGGTGAGCGCGATCGTGGCGGGCTTTGGCATCCCCATGGCCCTCACGAGGTATGTCGCCCGGGGGGAGCGCCCGGGGGAAGAGAGCGTACCTCCGTCGTGCGCGCTCGCGGGAGCAGCGCTTCTCGGCGCGGTAGCCGGTCTTTCCCTCCAGTTGCTGGCAGAGCCGATCGCGCGGTTGTACCGGATGCCGCAGCTCTCGGGGCTGATCGCCCTCCTCGGGTGGGGGCTACCGTTCAGCTGCTTCACCGAGACGCTCCTCGGGCTTTTCAACGGGCTGAGAAATATGAGGAGTTATGCCTGCCTTGTCTTTGTGCGCAGCGCCTCCATGGTCCTTTTCTCCTGGACCCTCGTCATCGCCGGATACGGTGTGGAGGGGGCTGTGTGGGGGATGGTCCTCTCCGCGGGAGCGGGCGCTCTGTACGGTGGGATCGCGGCGCGCCGGCACCTGGCGGGGGGCCTTTCCCGCTTCTTCCCCGCGATACGCAGACTCTGCCGCTTCGGGAGCAGGATCTTCGGCTCCAACGCTGTGAGCGAGCTGGTGAACCGGGCGGACGTGCTCCTCGTCGGCTACTTCCTCTCCGCGAGCCAGGTCGGGGTCTACTCCAGCGCGGCCTCGATAAGCGCGCTTCTCCTGATCATCCCGAGCGCGATCCAGAAGGTGTCGTACCCGGCGAGCTCCGCCTATTGGGCAGGCAACGACCAGGAGTCGCTCCAGAGCATGGTGGACAAGGTCATGAAGTACTCCGCGTGCGTGCTCTTCCCCGTGGGGCTCGGGACCCTCTTTTTCGGCAGGGAGATCATAGCGCTCGTCTTCGGCCGCGCTTACCTCGACGGGTATCTGCCGCTGTGCATACTCCTCGTCCCGCGCGTGCTCGGGGGCTCCACCCTCGTCCCGGTCGGCTCCCTCTTTTCCGGGATAGGGCGGCCGGAGGTGAGCCTGAAGATCGACTCCTCGATCTGCGTCCTGAACCTCCTGCTGAACGTTTTGCTGATCCCCCGCTTCGGGATCGCCGGAGCCGCGGCGGCCCTCGCCCTGGCGCAGCTCTGCGGCTACGGCGCTGCGCTCGCCCTGCTGGCGCGGATCGTGCGGATCAGGATCGACTGGAAGTGGTTCGGCATGGCGGCGGGGGGCGCATGCGCGGCGATCGTTTTCTTTCTCCTGGCGCGCGGCCACCTCGGCCCGCACCTTCTCTGCCTCACGCTCCTTTCGGGGTACCTGATCTTCGTCTTTAGCGTGCTTCTAAGCCGTGAGGACAAGCGGATCCTCGGCTCCGTCGCTCACTCGATAATTTCCCGCTGACTCTTGCCCGGACGAGATCTCGGGCTGCACGAAAGAGCCGAACTTTTTCCACCCACTCCCCCTCCCGAGGGGGGTACCAGAAGGAGAAACCATGACTGGAAACAAAGAGCTGCAAGCGGAATACGACGCGCTTCCGACCGTGAGCATCGCCGTCGTCGTCCGCGACGAGGCTGAGCACATCGCGGGGTGTCTGGAGGCGCTGAAGCGGCAGGACTACCCGCAGGAGCGCCTCGAAATCGTCATCGTGGATGGCGGCTCCACCGACGGCACGATGGAGATCGTGCGGCACTTTCTATCGCAGTGCACCAACATGAGGCTCATCGAACGCCCCGGGTGCTCGTATCCTGCCGGGCTCAATATCGCGCTGCAGCAGGCCCGCGGCGAGATCTGGGCCTTTGTGGACGGGCACGCCACGGTGCAGCACGACCACATCACCAGGCATGTAGCCTACCTGAAAAGGACCGGCGCTGCGTGTGTCGGCGGATTGATCCGCACCACCGGGGAGGGGTATCTCGGCTGCGCCATCGCCCATGCCCTCAGTACCCCCTTTGGCGTCGGCAACGCCCGCTTTCGCCACTCGGACCCCCCGCGCTCCAGCGGGTGCTATGTAGACACCGTCCCCTACGGCGCCTACCGCAGAAAGCTCGTGCAGGCGGCGGGGGGCTTCGACGAGAGCCGGCTGCGCTCCGCGGACCTCGAGCTGCACAGCCGCATCCGCGCCCTCGGCGGAAACTTTTATCTCGCGCCGGACATCTGCACCCGCTACTTCAGCCGCCCGACCTTGAAGAGGATGATGGGGCAGGCCTTCGCCAACGGCTACCCCCTGGCGAGGACCTTGCGGGCGGCGTCGCCGAGGCATTTCGTCCCGGCACTCTTCGTGGCGGCGCTCGTCGTCACCCTCCTGGCGTCCCCGTGGCTCCAGGAGGCGCGGCTCGCCTTCCTCGGGATCTCCGGCGCGTACCTTTCACTCGACTTCGTTTTCAGCGCGCTCACGGCGCAGCGGCAGGGGTGGCGGTACTTCCCGGCGCTTCTGCTGATTTATCCGCTATTGCATACAAGCTACGGAGCGGGGAGCCTCGCCGGTTTCCGCCCCGAGCTCTCCGCCACGACCGCCCCTGCAGGGAGGGGGTGCGCGCCCCGCGAGGGGTAGAAAACTTTCAGGGAGAAAAAAATGTATCAGGGAGAACACGTCTTGGTAACAGGAGCGGGGGGATTCATCGGGAGTCACCTGGTTGAACGGCTCGTCCGGGAGGGGGGAAAGGTGAGGGCCTTTGTGCGCTACAACTCCCGCGGCGACGCGGGGATGCTGCGCCTTCTCGATTCGCAGGTGCGGCGGGAGGTGGAAACGGTCGCCGGCGACCTGCGCGACTCCGACGCGGTGCGCAAGGCGGTGCAGGGGTGCCGGGTCGTCTTCCATCTCGGCGCGCTCATCGCCATCCCGTACTCCTACCTCCACCCGAGGGAGGTGGTGGACACGAACGTCATCGGCACCCTGAACGTACTGGAGGCGTGCCGCGACTCTGGAGTCGAGCGTATGGTGCATACCTCGACGAGCGAGGTGTACGGCACCGCCCGCTACGCCCCCATCGATGAAAAGCACCCGCTGCAGGGGCAGTCGCCGTACTCCGCGAGCAAGATCGCGGCGGACAAGCTGTGCGAGAGCTTCCACGCC
Organism: Geomonas sp. RF6; assembly: GCF_021044625.1. NCBI lineage: Bacteria > Pseudomonadati > Thermodesulfobacteriota > Desulfuromonadia > Geobacterales > Geobacteraceae > Geomonas > Geomonas sp. RF6. The sequence goes on from NZ_CP087999.1 coordinate 3,674,263, forward strand.
GCCTTTTCCCTCCCGGTCGCCACGCTGCGCCCCTTCAACACCTTCGGGCCGCGCCAGTCCGGGCGCGCGGTGATCCCGACCATCACGAGCCAGCTCCTGTCGGGGGGGGAGCTGCGGCTGGGGAATCTGACCCCCACCCGCGACTACACCTTCGTGAGCGACACGGTGGACGGCTTCGTGCGCATCGCCCGCTGCGACGCCGCGGTCGGCCGCGCGGTCAATGTCGGCTCCGGAGCGGAGATCAGCATCGGAGGGCTCGCGGAAAAGCTCGCGGGGATCGTCGGGCGCGAGGTCGACGTGGTCCTCGACCGGCAGCGGGTGCGCCCAGCGGAGAGCGAGGTGAACCGCCTGCTGGCAAATAACGCCCTGGCGCTGGAACTCTTTGGATGGCAGCCCCGCGTCTCGCTCGACGAGGGGCTCAACAAGGTGGTCGACTGGGTGCGCGACAACCTGGGGAACTACCGGGTCGGTCAGTACGAGGTATGAGGTGAGCTATGCGAGCAACTATTCTGGCAGGAGGACGCGGAACGCGTCTTGCCCCCTATACGATGGTTTTCCCAAAACCGCTGATGCCGATCGGCGGCATGCCGATCCTGGAGATCGTGGTGCGCCAGCTGGCCCACCACGGCTTCACCGAGGTGACGATGGCCGTGGGGCATCTGGCCGAGCTGATCGAGACCTTCTTCGGCGACGGCGCCCGCTTCGGCCTCAAGATAACCTACTCCCGCGAGCGCGAGCCCCTCGGGACTGCGGGACCGCTGGGGCTCATAAAGGATCTGGACGAGCCGTTCCTGGTCATGAACGGCGATCTCCTCACCACGGTCGACTTCTCGGGGCTTGCCCGCTTCCATCGCTCCCACGACGGCATCGCCTCCATCGGCCTTTACGAGAAGACGGTGAAGATCGACCTGGGGATCGTGGAAACGGACGAAGAGAATCTCGTTTCCGGCTACCTGGAGAAGCCGACCCTGAAACACTGGGTGAGCATGGGGATCTACATGTTCGACCCGCGCGTCCTCTCCTATGTGCCGGAGGGGGTGCGGCTCGACCTCCCGGAACTGATCCTGAAGCTCGTGGAGGCGGGAGAGAAGTCGGTCGCCTACCGCTTCCAGGGGCGCTGGCTCGACATCGGGCGCCCGGAGGACTACCACGAGGCCGCGGAGATCTTCGAGGCCAGGCGCCAGGAATTCTGTCCCGCCTTCCCCCCCGCCGCGCGGATGAGGGCGGCGTGAGCCCGCGGGCGCTGGTGACCGGGGCCGGAGGGTTCGTGGGGCGGCACCTGGTGGCGGTTCTGGGGGCGCGGGGGCACGAGGTGGTGGGGGTGACTCGTCCCCGCTCCTCCCGCGCGAGGTCCACCGTCGCTGCTGCCTGGATCGAGGCGGATCTCCTCGATGCGGAGAGCGTCCTGCAGGTCGTAAAGGAGGTCCGGCCGCAATTCGTGTACCACCTGGCGGCACTTATGCCAGGCGCTTCCCTGGAGGAACTCGTCGCCACGAACGTGATGGGGACGAGGAACCTCCTGGAGGCGCTGGTGCGCGCCGGGGAGCGCGTCGAAGGAGTCGTGGTTGCAGGGTCCGCCTCCGAGTACGGTCCGGTTTCGGAGGCGGAGTTGCCGGTGACGGAGAGACAGCCGTTGGCACCCCTGTCGCCGTACGGGCTCAGCAAGGCCGCGCAGTCACTCCTCGTGCAGCAGTATCATCTGCGTCACGCCCTCCCGGTGGTGCGCACCCGCTGCTTCAACCTTCTGGGGCCGGGGGAGCCCCCCTCCCAGGTGGCGGGGGCCTTTGCCCGGCAGATCGCGCAGATCGAGAGCGGCGCGAAGAGCGCCGAGCTCTGCGTCGGGAACCTTTCGGGGGAGCGGGACTTCCTGGACGTTCGGGATGCCGCGCGCGGTCTCGTGGAGCTTTGCGAGAGGGGGAGAGGGGGGAGCGTGTACAACCTCTGTTCCGGCCGGCCGCTGCTGATCGGCTCCATCCTCGCGGAGCTCCTGGACCGGGCGCGCGTCCCGGTGCGGGTGGTGCAGGACCCCGCTCTCGTGGCCGAGCGGGAGGTCTCCCGCATCTACGGCGATCCCGCGAGGGCCCAGCGGGAGACGGGGTGGAGGGCGGAGATCTCTCTCCAGGAGAGTATCCGCGACCTGCTGACGTACTGGCGCGAGAAAGTTGGTAGTGCAGAGGCAGAGGGATGAGTCACGGGGCCGGGGTCAGGCTTTGCATTTGGGTATTCCGCTAAAGCACCAAATCACCAAATGCAAAGCCTGACCCCAGGGAGGAGAAAAGAATGCATTATGCCGATCACCTGGAAAGGATCGGGACGCCGCTGTACCGGGGGGCGGGGGTGCGCTGGATGTCGTACCGGGGCGCTCTCATCCCCGCCTCCCTCGTTCCCACCTTTGTCGATGTCGATGCCGGGACCGCCGGCCGCCTCCTTGCCGAGTCCGGTGCGTATTTCCTGCGCTGGAGCAGCGAGCCTTCGGCGAAAGAGAACGGCTGGTGGTGGATGGTGTGCCGCGACTACTCCATCGAGCGGGTATCGGGGAACACGCGGCACAACATAAGAAGAGGCTACAAGAAGTGCCGCGTGGAGCGTCTTCCCATAGCGACTCTCGCCGAGGAAGCGTACCCCTCATACCTGAAGGCTTTTGAACGCTTCAAAAACGCGACCCCGGAAGGGGAGGAGGAGTTCCGCTCCCGCCTCTTCATCCTGTCTGAGGACGAGTCCCTTTTCCACGGCTGGGGGGTGCGTGTGAAGGGGCGGCTCGTCGGCTACCTCATCTGCACGGTGGAAGACGGTTGCGCCGTTTCCGTCACCGAAGGGAGGTTCGATCCGGATTACCTGTCGTGCTACCCCTGGCTTGCCCTGATGGACACGGTTCTCACCGAGTACGTGGCAGGGGAGGGTTTGCCGGTCAGCAACGGCGAGCGCGCCATCGCCCACGACACCAATATGCAGGAATTCCTGCTGCGCTTCGGGTTCGAGCGCCATTTCTGCCGCCTCAACGTGCAGTACCAGCCGTACCTGAAGGCCGCCGTTTCCTGTCTCTACCCGCTGCGCTCTCTCATTCCCGACCTGAAGATCACTCACAACGTCAAAGCGACCCTTTTCCAGGAAGAAATAAGAAGGGGGTGCCACTGAGGCACCCCCTTGCAGGATCCTTTATCTGGTTCTTCCGGTAGTTCCGCGCCCAGCGTTTGCTGCGCCCTTAAAGGAGCAGGCGCAGAATTCCGGGGAAGCCGTAGTATGTTCCAACGAAGGGCGGCACGAGGCCTCGCGTCCCCCCCTTTGCGAAGGGGGGACAGGGGGGATTTGACTTGGCCAGGACGGTCCTGCAAAGTGCGCAACAAGCAACTAATTCCTCTTTGCAAAAAAGTGGGGGGGGATGTCGTTGATCTTCAGACTGCCACAGCACAGTGGTTCGACGACCGAGATGTACCGGGCTGCGGTTCTGGAGGAGACTTGAAGATCAAATCCCCCCTGCCCCCCCTTCGCAAAGGGGGGAACGTTAGGCCTTCTGCAGTGCTTCGTGGCAATGTACTCACGCGCCCCCGGATTCCGAATGAACGCTTGCGAAGCGGGGGACAGGAGTCAGCCGGCATTCTCTCAAGAATTCACAATCCCTCTACTGCATGAAGCGCAGGTTCGTGGGGGGAGACGGCTCCGTCTGGTACTCGTACGCCCCTATCGCGGGGGTCCCAGGGACGGGATTGCCGTCGAAGTCCTTGCTGAGCCCCACATAGATGCCGCGCCCGAGGAGCGGAGAGCCCTGCAGCGGGTGGAAGTCGGAGCCGGGAACGGCAAAGAGCGGGTCGCCGTAGTAGGCGTTTCGCTCGCCGGAAACGCTCCCCCAGTTCGCCCAGGCGTAGTAGTCCGCCTTCCAGTACAGAAAGGCGCCCCCCGCGGGGTGATAGTACAGGTTGTTGCTGAGGGTGGCGCTCGCGGCCGCCTCGTTTATGCGCAGCTCCCCGGTGGCCCCCCTTGCAAAGACGTTGTTCCGTATCACCACCGGCGTGGCCGCCACGCAGGTGAGCTGGGCGAGCCCGTCGGTCCTGTTGTTGCCGTACAGGACGTTGTTATAGACGTTGGCACCGGAGTACCCCTGCAGCCTGATCCCGTCGGAACCGTTCCCGCTCACGATGTTGTAGGCGAGATTCGTTTTCCCTGCGGCGCTCGTCGTCTCCACGCTGATCCCCATCTCGAAGTTGTCGTGGATGTAGTTGTACGAGGCGCTGTTGTTCAGGTTGGCGATGTAGAGGGCGTGGTCCCCCGCTTTCCTGCCGTGGGAGTAGATCTCGTTTTGCGAGACGTCGAAGTTCTTCCCCCAGACGTCGATGCCGTAGTTTTCCAGCGCGGCAAGGTTCTGCCCGGTGTGGTGGATAACGTTGCCGTAGACGCTCCCCCCGGTGACGTTGTCCAGCACGATCCCGATGCCGTAGGCGTCGGTGTAGGAGATGCTGTTGTTGGCGATGGTGGCGTGGGCGTTGTCCCCGACGGAAAGGGCGATCCCGCCGCCGTCGACCCCGCCGGGGAGAAAATGACAGCGGGTGATGACGTTTTTCTGGAATACCACATACGGAGTGGTGAAGGTCGCCATGGCGGTGCCGACTTCGTCCGCGACGCAATTTTGCACCGTCAAGCCGGTCCCCGCCTCCAGGTCGAAGGCGAGGGGGCTGTGGATCCCCTTCAGTCCGTCGAAGGTGACATAGCTCTTTCCGTTGGTGTAGACGCTCGCTCCCCGCGCCTGCGCCTCGATCGAGGCGCCGTCAGGGTCGGTTGCGGAGTAGACGTACAGGACTCCGGCACTCCAGTACCACCGGTTAGCTCCGGAGAGACTTGCAAGGGATGAGACGCGGGTGCCGAAGTCGCCGTTGAACCAGACCATACCCGGTGCGGCGGCGTACGATTTCCGGTAGATCTGCCCGGAATGCGCGGTCCACCCGGTGACGTGGTTGGCGCCGTTGAAAACCGGAGGCTCTCCGCTGCCGTAGGCGCTGTAGGTGATGGGGGCGCCGCTCACGCCGGAGGAGGAGACGCTGAGCATCTCCCGCCACATTCCCCCTCTTTTGAAGAGGATCTGATCCCCGGGCTGAAACCTCGTGGAATTGACCTTTGCCACGGTTTTCCACGGTGATGAAGATGTGCCGCTGTTATAGTCCATGCCGGTTACTGAATCCACATAGTAGACTGCTGACCATGACGGACTCGCCTGTGCTGCCATACTGATGAATAAAAAGAAGGGCAGGAAAATATTTTTGAATAATTTATTCATTGTCATCTCCTCTATTAGCTATGGCCAGTACAGCACACGGTAAGTTTACCAACTGTGCCGCCCGGTGCTGGCTATTTCAATGTGAAGTTTGCCCTGATAGTGTGGTTGGACGTCACATTGGTGAAGGTATACGAGGTCCGCGCTCCGACGGAAACGCCGTCGACGACGACGCTGGAGATGACATAGTTGGTGCCCGGGGTGATGGTGAAGGCCCTGCCGTAGCCATGGTTCACCTTCACGTTCCCCTGCGGAGAGATGGCGCCGCCGGTCCCCGCGGAAGCGGCGATGGTGTAGGAGTTGATGCCGAAGGTGGCGCTGATCGTGTGGCTGGCGGTGACGTTGCTGAAGGTGTAGCGGCCCACTGCGCCGACGGAGACGCCGTCGACCTTCACACCGGTCACGTGATATCCCGTCCTCGGCACCATTGTGTAGGTGATGCTCCCCCCCGCGGAGACGGTGGAGGTCCCGGCGGGGGAGATGCTGCCGCCGCTTCCCGCGCTTGCCGTCACGGTGAGGGCCGCTGCGGGCGCGAAGGTCGCAGCGATGGTGTGAGCTGCGCCGACGTTGGAGAAGGTATAGGTCGTAACCGCCCCGACAGCGGCGCCGTCGACCGTCACCCCCGCGACGCGGTAGCCGCCCGCCGGGACGATGGAGAAGCTCTGGCTGGCGCCGGCGGGGACCGAAACGATGCTCGTGGTGGACGTGCCGTCGGTGTATTGGCTGACCGCGCTGTTGTTGACCGCCTTCACGGCGCCGTTTGCCCCTGCCGTGGCCGTGATGCTGTAGCTCTTGGTGAAGGTCGCCGTTACAGTTGTCGCGGCATTGACGGTTACCGTGCAGGGGCCTGTTCCGGAGCATCCGCCCCCGGACCATCCGGAAAAGGACGAGCCGGACGCCGCGACCGCGCTGAGGGTTGCCCCGGTGCCGGATTGCAGAAGGGCCGAGCAGGCTGTGCCGCAGCTTATGGCGCCGCCGGAGACCGTGCCGGAGCCGGTGCCGCTTTTGGCTACCGTCAGGAGGTACTGGGACAGTGGGAAGGTTTTGCTGATCTCGTTCGCGTAGCCGCTCTGGCGGCCGCTGGCGTCGTAGGAGGTCACGTTGAAGTAGTAGGTCTGGCCGTCGGTGAGAGAGGGAATTGTGCAGCTCGTGACGTTGCCGACGTCGATGCTCCTGCTGTAGGAGCCGCTCGAGGTGCCGTAGTAGACCTTGTAGCCGGCGACCGCGCCGGAGGCGGCTGCGTCCCAGGCGATGGTGGTCTGTGCCGCGTGCGACGGGGCGCAGGCGAGAAGGAGGGAGAGGACGAGGCAGAAGAGGAGCGAAGCGAGCCCGGCCCTTTGCGGACCGGCAGGTGTGGAAAGTTGTTTCATGGGGTGACCCTCCGTTTCTTGTCAATGCAGGCGGCAGTTCCCCCGCAGCGCCCGGACACTCCGTTCTCCGCACGACACAAAAAAAGCCGGGTGCACGCGAATATCTGTCCTGATATTTCGGCGACCCGGCTGTCTCTGGGAGACCCTGTAGGCTTTCCGTCCCACCCTCGCAGGTGGTTTAGTATTGTCGTCTACCTTGTGGCGTTTTGCGGGAGCGACTGCTCCTTGGTGCCGCCTTTATACGACGAAATGTGCATATGTTCAGTGACCGTTGTCACCGGAAGGGCCGATTGCGACACTCCGCTTCTGAAAGGGGTTGACATGGTTTAGTTAAAATGCAATAACTCTCGTCGGCAAATCCTCACGAGGTGGCGCTGCGGCGTCTGCGGGAGGTTTTATAACAGAACAAGGGGGGGACCGATGAAGAAATGTCTTTTTGCAGCGCTCTTTATAGTTCTTATGGCAGCCCAGGTCGCCTGCGCTGGTACCAAACTGTCCCGCGCCGCGGTCGATGGGGATCTGGATCTTGTGAAGGAGCGGGTGGAGAAGAAGGGTGAGAACGTTAACGAGATCGACAAGTGGGGATGGACGGCGCTCATGTGGGCGGTCTATTACGGCAACTACCCGGTCACCCAGTACCTGCTAGAGCACGGGGCAGATCCGAACATAAAGACGGAAGCGGAGTACGGCAGATACCTCCCCGGGACGACCGCTCTCATCCTCGCAGCCGCCTATGGACATGACGATGCCGTCGCCGCCCTTTTGAAGAAGAAGGCGGACTCGAGCGTAACGGACAGGAATGGGAAGAGGGCGATCGACTACGCGAAGGAGTACCAGTTCGACAAGTGCGTCGCGCTCCTGAAGGGGAAGTAGGGACCCATCCGAAATACCCGTAGGGAAGGGCACCTGGACGTCACCAGGTGCCCTTCCTTTTTACATAAACTCCCACTCCGTTACTTCTCCACCTCCAGCATCCCTTCCATCCCCTTGTCCCGATGGCTCTCCAGGAAGAGGAGCTTCTTGCTGCAGTAGATCGGGTAGCTCCCCGCTTTCGTGGGGGTGAAGCGGACGGTCTTTGGCTCGTCCCCCAACTTCACCGCGAAGTCGATCCCCGCCTCGGGTGCCTTCACCACCATGTCGTGCGGCACCACCCCCGGTTCCTTCTTCACCAGGAGCTCCACCGGCATGTTCACCTTCACGATGATGCGCTCCGGCGCGAAGAAGTAGCTTCCCCCCGTCACCGCGACCCGCTGTACTCCGTCGGCATCGACCACGGCCCGGACCGTCTTTGGTGAAGCCTCACGAGCATGAGGATAAGAAGTTATTGCCATCGAAGTGAGAATGGCGACAGCTGCCAGCACGATTTTCTTCAAGAGAAGTCCCTCCTTCCGACATTGGTTCTTTCACACGCAGGACCTGCAGGTCATAACCCTTGCCTCACTGGATGATTTTTAGTATAAATAAGATGGCGATTTTTCAAGAAGAGTAATTTTTTATAATATTTATGATTATTCACTCTCTTAGGGGCTGATCTAGTTCTATGGAAGAAAAAAAGATAGCTCTGGTCACCGGAGCAAGCAAGGGAATCGGAGCAGCCACAGCCATTGTCCTGGCACGCGAAGGGTACGACATCTGGCTGAATTACCGCTCCAATCACGAGGCGGCCGCTGCCGTGCGCGACGAGATAACCGCCCTCGGACGCTCCTGCACCCTCCTTTGCTTCGACGTCTCCGACGTCGCCGCCGTAAAGGCGACGCTCTCCCCCCTCCTGGAGAATGAGATTCCGCACGTACTGGTAAACAACGCGGGGTTTGCGAAGGACACCCTCATGGTGTGGATGGGGGACTCGGAGTGGAAGGACGTCCTCTCCGTGCACCTGGACGGCTTCTTTTACGTGACGAGGCTCCTCCTCCCGGGGATGCTGAAAAGAAGGAGCGGCAGGATCATCAATATCGCCTCCACCTCGGGGCAGAGCGGCGTGCCGGGGCAGGTGAACTACTCCGCGGCAAAAGCGGGGCTGATCGGCGCCACGAAGGCGCTCGCGGCAGAAACGGCGAAGCGCAAGGTCCTGGTGAATACCGTTTCCCCCGGTTTCATCGAGACGGACATGACAAGCGAGCTCCCGATGGACCGGATCCTCCCCGTCATCCCCATGGGGCGGGTCGGAAAAGCGAACGAGGTGGCGGAGGTCGTGGGCTTCCTCGCCTCCGACAAGGCCTCGTATGTGACCGGGCAGGTCATCTCCGTAAATGGCGGAGCGTACATGTAGCACTGAGCCTGACCGCCCTGCGGTCGGGCCTTCCCTTTCGGGAGGGCGGACGGTAAAAGCCTTGGATCATTCCACGGCATTTTTTTTGATCGCACCACTTACTGCGAGGTCCTGTGCACAGAGTAGCAATAACCGGTATCGGTATCGTCTCCTGCCTCGGCAACACGGTTGATGCGGTGGCAGAATCGCTGCGCGCCGGGAAGTCCGGAATAGTCCACGATCCGGAGCGCGAGAAACTCGGTTTCAGAAGCGCCCTGACCGGTGCCATCAGCGGCTTCGATCCGCGGGCGCACCTTTCCAAAAAGCAGGTGAAGACCATGCCGGACTTCGCCGTCCAGGCCCATGCCGCGGCCCTGGAGGCGCTCGCCATGTCCGGCCTCGCACCGGCCGAAATCGAGAACCCCCGGACGGGGCTGATATTCGGCTGCGACTCCAGCTGCATCGCCGCCATCGAGCAGGTCGACCTCCTCCGCGAGCGCGGGGAGACGAAGCTGATCGGCTCCGGCCACGTCTTTCGCTCCATGACCTCCTGCATCACCATGAACCTCAACACGCTCCTAAAGACCGGCGGCGCCTGCTGGACCATCAGCTCCGCCTGCTCCAGCGGCGGGCACGCGGTCGGCCAGGCGGCGGACCTGATTGCCTTCGGACGGCAGGAGAGGATCATCTGCGGTGGCGCGCAGGAGCTGAACTGGGAGTCGATGTGCTCCTTCGACGCCCTCGGCGCCTTCTCCATCAGGGCTGACGATCCCGCGGCCGCCTCGCGCCCCTTCGACGCCGGTCGCGACGGGCTCGTGCCGAGCGGCGGCGCCGCTGTGGTGATTCTCGAGCGCTACGACCTCGCGGTATCGCGCGGCGCGACGATCCTCGGGGAGGTGAAGGGGTACGGATTCTCCTCCGACGGGGCGCATCTCTCCGTTCCGAGCGAGGACGGACTGCAGCGGGCGATGCACGACGCGGTCTCCCGCTCCGGCATCAAGGCCGCCGACATCGACTACCTCTGCGCCCACGCCACCTCCACTCCGGCGGGGGACGCAGCGGAGGCTCGCAACATTGCCGCCTTTTTCGGCGCGAAGACCCCGCCGGTCTCGTCTCTCAAGTCGATGACCGGCCACGAGCTCTGGATGTCCGGCGCCTCCCAGGTCGTCTACTGCGCCATCATGGCGCGCGACGGGTTCATTGCCCCGAACCTGAACTTCACCGAGCCGGACGAGTTCTCGGCAAAGCTCAACATCGCAGCGCAACGCATCGACCGGGCGCCGGAGCATGTCCTTTGCAACTCGGCCGGTTTCGGAGGCACCAATTCCTGCCTCGTCCTGGGGTTCGGCGCTTGATGTACGACTGCATAGTCATCGGCGCGGGGATCTCCGGGATCACCTCGGCGATCACCCTCGCGCAGCACGGCTACCAGGTGGCCCTCCTGGAAAAGGCGCAGGTGAGCGCGCCGGTCCTGCGCGGCTTCTCCCGCAGAGGGGTCCATTTCGACACCGGCTTCCACTACGCAGGGGGGCTTGCCCCGGGAGAGCCGCTCGACCTCTTCCTGCGCTACCTCGGGGTGCTGGACGGTATCGCCACCTTCCCCTTTTCCGACGAGGGATTCGATATCTTCCACTGTGCCTCCGAAAGGTTCCAGTTTGCGGTCCCCGCCGGCTACGACCGTCTCCGCGAGGCCCTCTCCGAAGCCTTCCCGGCGGAGCGGGGAGCGGTGGAGCGCTACCTCGAGATGGTGGCGGCGGTGTGCCGGGAGATGCCGTATCTCAATCTCGATGCGGAGATCGACTCGGGGAACATGCTGCAGCGCGTCATCGGTCCGTCCCTTTCCGATGTGCTGGACGCCCTCACGGAGAACCGGCTTCTAAAGAGCGTCCTCTCCATGCACACCCTCTTGTACGGCGTGTCGCGCAGCGAGATCTCCTTTGCCCAGCACGCGAGCATCGTTGGCGGCTACTACGAGTCCGCCCGCGGCATCCGCGGCGGCGGCGTGAGCCTCGCCCGCGTCTTCGACGCACGCCTTGAGACTCTCGGGGTGGAGTGCCGCACCGGTTGCGGCGTTTCCGAGATCTGCGTCTCCCCCGGTGGCGAGGTGAGCGGGGTGCGGCTCGACAGCGGCGAGGTCCTCGCGGCAAAGGCGTGCATCTCCACGGTGCACCCCCGGATGCTCCTCCATATCGCACCGCACGGCGCCTTCCGCCCCGCCTACCGCAAAAGGCTGGAGATGCTGGAGGAGACGGTTTCCGCCTGCATCGCCTTCGCGACCTGCAACGATTCCGTTCCCGCCCTCGCGGGGTGCAACCGCTTCCTCCTCCCCGACCCGGAGGCGCTGGAGCACCTCGGCGCGAGAGGGATCGAGGACGGGCCCCTGTATCTGAGTGCCGCCTACCGCAATGGAGGCAGCGACCCCGCGGGGTTCCTGGCGATCTTCCCGGCAAAGGCCGGCGAGACGGAGCGTTGGGGGGAGAGCAGCCTCGGCAGGCGCCCGCAGGAGTACGGCGCCTTCAAGAGTGAGCTCCTCGAGAGGATGCGAGGGCGCATCGAGCGGGAATTCCCGGAGCTTGCCGCGACGATAGAGCACTTCGAGGGATCGACCCCTCTCACCATCCGGGACTACTGCAGCAACCCCGGCGGGGGGCTCTACGGCGTGAAGCACATGGTCGGTCAGTACAACCCGCACCCTGTCACCCGGGTGAGCGGGCTCTTCCTCGCGGGGCAGGGTGTCGTCGCCCCGGGGCTCCTCGGTGCGGTCCTCTCCGGGTTGCTCGCCTGCGGCAGCATCCTCGGGCATGACCGCTTGAGAAAGGATATAAAGGGATGCAGCTAAGACGCGTTGTCATAACGGGAATAGGGGCGATCTCCCCGCTCGGTCGCGGCGTCGACGCCCTCATGGCGGGACTTCTCGAGGGGAAGAGCGGAGTCGTTGCCGCACCAAGTCTTGCCGAGATCGGCGCCATGCGCACGCGGGTTGCAGCGCTGGTCACCGGCGTCGACCCGATGGAGATCCCGCGCAAGTTTCGCCGCTCCATGTCCAGCATGTCGGTCTTTGCCACCCTTGCCTGCCAGGACGCCGCCGCCATGGCGGGAATCCCGGAGGAAAGCTTCTGCTCCGGTAGACTCGGGGTGTGCATCGGCTCCACCACCGGCTCGGCGGGGACGATGGAGGAATTCTTCCGCGACTACGGCATCGACCATAGTCTGGAGCGGATGAAGTCCACCATCTTCTTCCACATCATAAACCACAGCTGCGCCTCCAACGTCGCCCAGGCCCTCGGCGTCACCGGCCGCATCCTCGCACCGTCGGCGGCGTGCTCCACGAGTTGCCAGGCGGTGGGGTACGGCGCGGAGATGATCGCGCTCGGCAGGCAGGACTTCGTCTTCTGCGGCGGTGCGGACGAGTTCCATCCGCTCACCTCCGGCACCTTCGACATCATGAACGCCGCCTCCAGCCGCTTCAACGATTCCCCCACCAGCACGCCGCGCCCCTTCGACCTCGACCGGGACGGCATCGTCTGCGGCGAAGGGAGCGGCATCCTGCTCCTCGAATCCCTCGACTCGGCGCTCGCCCGCGGAGCGGAGATCCTCGCGGAGGTCGCGGGTTTTGCCACCAATTCCGACCCGGCAAGCATCGCCAATCCCAATCCGGACGCCATCAGCGCCTGCATGCGGGAGGCGCTCGCCGATGCCGGGATCGACCCGGGGGAGGTCGACTACGTCAATGCCCACGCCACCGGCACCGAGCTTGGCGACATAGCGGAATGCGAGGCGATCGCCCGTGTCGTAGGCGGTGATACTCCGGTCAGCAGCCTGAAGGGGCACCTCGGGCACACCATGGCGGCGAGCGGGACGCTGGAGCTTGCCGGCTGCCTCGAGATGATGCGGCAGGGAAAGCTCATACCGACCCGCAACCTGGAAAAGGTCGACCCGCGCTGCGCCGGAGTGCGTCACCTGCAGCAGGTGGAAGAGAAGAAGCTCGAAGTGGTACTGAAAAACAACTTCGCCCTCGGGGGCGTAAACTCATCAATAATCCTCAGGAGATATCATAGATGACCGACCAAGAGATCGTTTCCCTCATCAACAGTTCCCTCGCCACGGAGTTCGAGTACCCGGAGGAGAAAATGACCCCGGAGACCGCACTGTTCGACGACATGGGACTGGACAGTCTCGACGTCGTCGACCTGGTTATCGTCCTTGAGACCGCCTTCGGAATGAAGATCCGCGAGGAGGAGGCGATCAGGCAGATCCGCACCCTCGGCGACATCCACAGCTTCGTGATAGCGAAGAAAGCGCAGCTGAAGGGGTAAAGGATGCAGGACGTGTCCATACCTTTGTCGCAGTGCGGGGCGCGAAGAGGGGGAGGGATCGAGGTGCTTCTGCTGAACCTCTTCTTCTTCCCGATGATGATACTCTGGACTGCGCTGGGGATCGCGGCGGCTCCCTTTTGCCTCGTCCTTCTGAAGCTCTTCACGCGCTGGGACTGGGGACGGGTTGTACGCACCCTGATCGGGATCCACGGGCACGGGGTGGTGCTGATCCTCTCCCCCTTCGTCTCCTTCACGGGAGAGGGGCTGGAGGAGATCTCCTACCCCTGCATCCTCGTGGTGAACCACCTCTCCTTCTTCGACAGCTACTTCATGGCGGAGCTTCCCTCCCGCGACATCGTCTTCGCGGTGGGGGCGTGGCCCTTCAAGATGTACTGGTACACCTTCTTCATGCGGCTCGCCCGCTACCTCGACGTCGAGAGCACCCCGTGGGATGAGGTCATCGGCACCTGCAAGGAGACCTTCGGCAGCCGCGGCGCCGTTCTCTTCTTCCCGGAGGGGCACCGCAGCAGGAACGGGAAGCTGCAGCAGTTCCACTCCGGCGCCTTCCGCCTCGCCTCCGAGACCGGCATCCCCATCGTTCCGTTGTGCATCACCGGGACCGACACCCTCCTTCCCCCGAAACATTACCTGCTCCACCCCGCGAAGGTCCGCCTGAAGGCGCTCCCTCCCGTCGACCCGAAGACCTTCCCCGGTCCGATGGGGCACCTCGGGCTGCGCAGGCACCTCGCCGAGGTCATGGCTCGCGGTCTTGCCGAGATGCGGGGAGAGAGGTCCTGATGCCGGGGAGGGAATTTTGTGCGGTAAAGGGTGCAGAGCTCGCTCGCAGCGACGCGGAGACGATCGCTCGACGCCAGGACGAGCTCCTGCGCCGGCATGTGGAGTACGCCTACACCCGTTCCGCTTTCTACCGCCGCACCTTTGACGGAGCCGGGGTGACCCCTGCGGATATTCGGACGAGCGCCGATCTCGTTCGCCTCCCCTTTACCGCCAAGAGAGATCTGGAGGAGTGCCACGCCGATTTTCTGGCGCTCGGGGAAGGGGCGATGGTCGATCTCTGCCTCACCTCCGGGACGACGGGGAAGGCGGTGGCGATGCTGCAGAGCGCACAGGACCTGAAGCGCCTGGCTTACAACGAGGAGATCTCCTTCCGTGGGGCGGGGTTCACCGCCGACGACCGGGTCCTCGTGGTGGCTGCGGTGGATCGCTGCTTCATGGCGGGGCTTGCCTATTTTCTGGGGCTCACGGCTCTCGGCGCCACCGTTTTGAGGGGGGGCTCCAGCAACATTCCGCTTCTCATGGAACTGGTGAAAAATTGCGCCCCGAGCGGGATCGTGGGTGTCCCCTCCCTTCTCCTGGCGCTCGGCGAGAGGCTGCAGCAGGGGGGGCTCGACCCGGCGCGGCTCGGTGTGAGAAAGATCGTGTGCATCGGTGAGCCGGTGCGCAGGCAGGATTTCTCCCTCTCGGCGCTCGGAGAAAGGGTTGCCGCGATCTGGGGAGCGCAGATCTTCGGGACGTACGCCAGCACCGAGATGGCCACCTCCTTCACCGACTGCCCAGCCGGTCTCGGGGGGCATCTGCACCCCGACCTCATGGTGGTGGAAGTGGTGGACGAGGAAGGACGAGCGGTGCCGCCGGGGGAATTCGGCGAAGTCGTAGCCACCCCCTTGGGCGTCACGGGGATGCCCCTTTTGCGCTTCCGCACCGGTGACATCGCGAAGCTGCACACCGAGCCTTGCGTTTGCGGCCGGAACACGCACCGCCTGGGGCCCGTCTTGGGGCGAAAGGCGCAGATGCTGAAGTATCGCGGCACCACGGTGTATCCCCCTGCGATCTTCTCCGTTTTGCAGGAGATCGAGGGGATCCGCGGCTACTACATCGAGGCGCACAGCGAATTCGAGCTGTCGGACCGGATCCGGGTGGTGGTGGGGGCGCAGGACTCCACCCTCTCCGCGGCGTACGTCGCCGACCGGATCTCCGCGACCATCAGGGTGAAGCCGGAGGTCGTGGTGGCCTCGCCGGAAGAGGTGCAGAAGAAGACGGTGCAGGACGTGAAGCAGAAGCCGGTGACCTTTTTCGATTATCGGGTGTAGGGGAACGTCGGGACGCTGCGCCGGGATGTATATGAACCGCCGGGGTCAGGCTTTGCATTTTGCGATTCGGTGCGGAAATGTGAACATGCGAAGCCTGACCCCGCAGCACGTTGTAGGCCCGGGGAACCCCATCCCCACCCTGTCCCTCCCCTTGAAAGGGAGGGGACGCTGGGGAGGCGCGTTGCAATGTAGGCCGGAATAAGCGGAGCGTTTCCGGCACACGCTGAACCGCCGGGGTCAGGCTTTGCATTTTGCGATTAGGTGCGCAGATGTGAATATGCGAAGCCTGACCCGCGTGTTGTAGGCCCGGGGGAACCCCATCCCCACCCTGGCCCTCCCCTTGAAAGGGAGGGGACGCTGGGGAGGCTGCGTCAATGTAGGCCGGAATAAGCGGAGCGTTTCCGGCACAAGCTGGACCGCCGCAAGTGTGCCGGGAACGCCTGCGGCTTATCCCGGCCTACGGATACCCCCACCCCTTGCGGGCGGGGGACAGGGGGCGGGGGAAGAGGCCACCTGCATCGGTGATGGCAGCTTCACCCACCCCCCAGCCCCCTCCCGTCGAGGGAGGGGGAGGAAAGACGACAAAGGAAATCACTATGACTGAAATTCCCGTCGTGGTCCTCAACGGCTACGACCTTACAGTTGAAGATATAGTTGCCATCGGCGTCGGCGACAAGAAGGTCGCGCTGGAGCCCGCCGCTCTGGAGCGCTGCCGCGCCAGCCGCGGCTTTCTCGAGGAGGAGGTGGCCGCGCGCCGCATCATCTACGGCGTCAACACTTCCTTTGGCCCGATGTGCAACAAGATTATCGAGGACGCCGAGATCGAGGCGCTCCAGGTAAACCTGATCCGCAGCCACGCGGCCGGGCTCGGCGATCCGCTGAAGCCGTACGTCGCCACCGCGGTCATGGCGGTCCGCCTGAACACCCTGGTGAAGGGATTCAGCGGTGTGCGCCTCGAGCTCCTCCACTTCATGCAGAACCTCATCAATACCGGGATCGCCAGCTACATCCCCGAGTGCGGCAGCGTCGGCGCCTCCGGCGACCTCATCCACCTCGCGCACCTCGCCCTCACCATCATCGGCGAGGGGAAGGCCTATTATCAGGGGGAGTTGCACGACACCGCAGCACTCTTCCAGCGCCTTGGCATCACCCCCATGCGCCTCTCCTTCAAGGAGGGGATCGCCCTCATGAACGGCACGAGCGCCATGACGGCGCTCGCCGCCTTCGCCCTTTTCGGCGCCAAGAAGCTGTACCGCTTGGGGTGCGTCACCGGCGCCTTCGCGCTCGAGATATTCGGCGGCATCGACGACGCCTTCGACGAGGACCTGCACCTCGTGAAGCCGCACGCAGGGCAGCTGAAGGTCGCGGAGACGGTGCGCAGCCTCTACGCCGGCTCCGGAAACATCACGCTCAGAAAAGACATGCACGAGCTCATCCGTAGCCACGAAACGGAAGGGCCGGTGTACGAGACGACGATCAACGTGCAGGACGTGTACTCCATCCGCTGCACGCCGCAGATCCTCGCGCCGGTGCTCGAGGCGATCTCCTACGCCACCACGGTGATCGAGACGGAGGCGAACTCCTCCAACGACAACCCCATCATCATTCCGGAGAAAAAGAAGATCATTCACGGCGGGAACTTCCACGGCCAGAGCGTCGGCTTTGCCATGGACACCCTCTGCATGGCGATTGCCACCCTGTGCACCCTCTCGGAGCGGCGCATCAACAAGTTCCTGGACCGCTCCCTCAACGAGGGGCTCCCGGAATTCCTCATCCCCGGCACCCCCGGCCTCACCATGGGGTTCATGGGGGCGCAGTACCTCGCGACCTCGACTACCGCGGAGAACAGGCAACTGGCAAACCCGGTGAGCACGAACTCCATCTCCTGCAACGCCTCGAATCAGGACGTGGTCAGCATGGGAACTGTGGCGGCACGCAAGGCATTCCGCTCGGTCAGTAACGCGAAGCACATCCTCACCCTTGAGGTGCTCGCCGACCTGCAGGCGCTCTCCTTCCGCAACGCGGAGCGCCTCGGCACCGGGACCGGGAGGATCTACCGCATCCTCAACGCGCACTTCTCCGTGTACGACAACAAGAGGGTCTTTCACGACGACCTGGTGAAGTTCAGAAAGCTCCTCTTCTCCAGCCAGATCTTCGACGACCTTTCCCCCTACCTCTGTGAGGCGCCGTCGGACGCGCCCCCCGCAGGGAGCCACGCGGAGCTCTACGCATGATCGATCTCACCCTGCCGATGCCTGCCGAAACCTTCATTCCGCACCGCCCGCCGATGCGGCTCGTGGAGACACTTTTGACCTACGGCGAACTCGCCGGGACCGTCGAAGCGACACCCGAAGCGGGTTCCGTCCTCGTGAACGGCGCCGGTGAACTGCACGAAGTTGCCCTCGTCGAGCTTCTCGCGCAGGGGTATGCGGTCATAAAGGGGTACGACGACCTCTCCCGCGGCAAGGCGATCTCCGAGGGGTTCCTCGTGGGGGTGAAGCGCTTCAGGATCTCAGGGCAGGCGTGCGCTGGGGACCGGCTTCTCGTGCACATAAGGACGATCGGAACCTTCGAGGGGTTCGCCGTCGCCGAGGGGGAGATCGAGCGGGAAGGGGAGGCGATCGCGTCGGGAACCATAAAGCTCTGGATCACCGAGGGCGCAGGGGGTAAGGCATGAGATACCTCTTCATCGCAATTGCTGCAACGTTCTTCTTCATCTTTTCCATCGGCGCGCAGGTGACCGGTGCCGCGCAGGCACCGCCCGAGAGCGTCTTTCAGCAGCTGCAGCGCACCGCCAGCGGCGTGCGCACCCTTTCGAGCGATTTTGTGCAGGAAAAGCACCTGAGCATGTTCAAGACGGTCGTCTCCTCCAAGGGGCGCTTCAACTTCAACAAGCCGGACCAGCTGCGCTGGGAAATCACCGCGCCTGTCGCCTCCGGGTTCGTCCTGAAGGGGGACAAGGGGAGGCGGTGGCACGCGCACACCGGCCGCACCGAGTCGTTCCAGATAAGCCAGGAGCCGGTCATGAAGCTCGTGGCGGATCAGCTCCTTTCCTGGGCGCAGGCGGACTTTGCGCGCATCCAGAAGGAGTACCGCATAACTGTTCTGGACGATGCGCCGGTGTCGCTGCGCCTGGAGCCTACCTCCGCGACGACCGCCGGTTTCCTGCGCTATCTCCTGGTGAGCTTCAGCCCCGACGGCCGCTACGTGCGCACAGTCGAGGTGCACGAGCAGGACGGCGACTTCACCCGGATAAAGTTCGTGAACACGGCGGTTAACAAGCCGCTGAAGGCGGACCTCTTCTAGATGCCGGTTCCCTCCTGCACGATCTTCGAGCGCCTGTACCGCTTCCTGGCGACCCGGCGCCGCGCGCTCTTTGGCACCACGATCCTGCTGGTGATCCTCGCCACCCTTGCCTCCACCAGGCTGCACATCGAGGAGGACATCGCCGCGATGCTCCCGGACGACGGCTCCAGCGTCGCCAAGGACTTCGAGCTCCTGCAGCTCGCCCCCTTCACCCGGAAGGTGGTGATTACCCTGAGTGGAGGAGAGGGGACCGACCCCGCGACCCTTTCGGCCGCCGCCGACCGTCTCGCCGCCTCGCTGGCGGGCGCCGGAGTCTCCAAGGTGACGACCGGTCCCGACAGCGCAGCAGGGGGCCTCTTCCGCTGGCTCGGATCGACCTTGGGGAGCCTCGCAGGGGAGGAAGAGCTCTCCCGTCTCGGGACGATGAGCACGGGGGCGGAGGTGCAGAAACGCCTGCGCGCGAGCTATGAGTCGCTCCTCTCCCCGGAGGGGTGGGCCCTGAAGGGGAGCATCCAGAACGACCCGCTCTCTTTCTCGGCGGTCGCCATGGAGAAGATGCGCTTCCTGAACATGATCCCGCACCTGCGGCTGGTCGATAACCACTTCATGAGCGCCGACGGGAAGAACGCCCTCGTGGTCCTCGACTCCACCGTATCGATGACCGATTCGGACGGCTCCCGAAAACTCCTGGAGCGGATCAGGCAGGGGGTCGCGAAGAGCCTCCCGCAGGGGGTGAGCGCGACGGTGATCTCCGGGCACCGCTACACGCTGGTGAACGCGGACACCATAAAAGGGGACCTCGCCCTCATCCTCACCGTCACCTCGGTGGCGGTGCTGGGGATCTACTTCTTCTTCCTGCGCTCCCTGAGTGCGGTCTTTGTCTTTCTGGTGCCGAGCTCGATCCTCGTGATCGCATCCGGCGTCATGGCGTGCCTCGACAGCAACGTCTACGCGCTTACCTTGGGCTTTGGCGGAGTCCTGCTGGGGATCGCCGACGAATACGCCATGCTCATCTACTTCTCCTGCCGGCAGGGGGGGAAGGATATCGGCACCATCACCGGCGAGGTGGCGCGCCCCGTTCTTTTTGGCGCCGCGGCGACGCTCCTCTCCTTTGGCGTAATGATGATCTCGGCGCTCCCCGGGCAGCGGGAGCTCGCGATATACTCCATGATCGGCATCGTCGCCTCCGTGGCGATCTCGCTGGTGGTGCTGCCGCACCTCGTAAAGCCGCTGCCGCAAGCTGCCGTCCCTGCCGCCCGGCTCGATCTCATGCCGCGCCTGCCGCGCCGCCTGGTGATCGGTGTATGGCTCGGGATCCTTCTCCTCTGCGGCTGGCAGACGACGAAGGTGCGCTTCAACGGAAAGTTGAGCGCGGTCAGCATGGTGACGTCGGAGCTGAAAGAAGCCGAGGATCAGGTCGCGAAGACCTGGGGGGATGTGCGGGGGAAGGCGCTCGTCTTTGCAGAGGGGCCCGATCTCGATGCCGCTCTCGCGGTGAACGACAGGCTCTTCGCGCGGCTCGGCAAGCGCTTCGCCCCGGGTGAGCTGGTGAGTATCGCGCCCCTCCTGCCGAGTTCCGCCCTTCAGGAGGAGAACCGGCAGCGCTGGATCTCCTACTGGAAGGATGGGCGCGCCGCGCGCCTTGCCGCCGATCTCGGCAGGGAAGGGGAGGCACTCGGCTTCTCCGGCGACGCATTCAAGCCGTTCCTGGAGAGGCTGAGTACTCCTCCCCCCGCCGCCACGGAAGAGGGGATGCGCGCCGCGGGGATGGAGGAGCTGGTGAATTCCCTGATCGTGCGCTCCCCGGGGGGCGTGAGGGTCCTTACCATGGTCCCCGACACGCCGGAGGCGATAGCGAGCCTCAGCGAAGAGCTGAAGGGGATCCCGGGGGTGCGGCTGGTGTCGCAGACCCGCTTTGCCACCCAGATGAGCGGCGCCATCGTGCACGACTTCACCCGCTACCTCACCATCACCTGCATACTGGTTTTCGCGCTGGTGGCGATCATCTTCCGCAACCCGCGCCGGATCGCACTGGTGCTCGTGCCGGTGGTCACCGGGCTCGTGTGCTCCCTCGGGATCATGGGGATGCTCGGGATGGAGTTCAACATCTTCAACATCGCGGCGACGATCCTCATCATCGGGCTCTGCGTGGACTACGGGATCTTCACCGTCTGCCGGCTCACGGAAGGCTCCACCCATGCGGCGGACCGCGCCGTCCTCGTCTCCGGGCTTACCACCCTTGCCGGGCTCGGGGCGCTGGCTCTTGCCCGCCACCCCTCGATGCACTCGATCGGGATGACGGTCCTTCTGGGGATCGGGACCGGGATCCCCGCGGCGCTCCTGGTGATTCCGGCTCTGTGCCGGGAGGAGGAGTCATGAAGCGGCTGGTACTGGCACTTCTCCTTTTTGTCGCCGGTTGCGGCTCGGTCCCCTTCAGGGAGACCCCCGCCGTCCCGACGGTGCAAAAGAGCGCGGCCGAGCTCGCGGCGGGGCTCTGGACGAAGGGGCGCGACACGCTTCTCCTTCGCCAGTCGGCGCTCTTCGAGCTGCGCGGCATGAAGGTCCCACTGGACGGCATCATGAAGCTCGACCCGGTCCGGAAGACCGCGCGGCTGGTGGGGATGAACGACCTCGGGGTGAAGCTGTACGACATCTCGGTGGACCGGGAGAAGACGACTCCCCATTCGATCATCCCGGATCTCGCGAAGTACCCCGGGTTCGCCGATGCGGTCGGCACCTCGGTGAGGCGCATCTTCCTCTCCCCGGAGCCGCTCCCCTCCGACCGGTTGAAGACCGGTTCCGACAGCTACGAGCTCACCCGGAGTGAAGGGGACAAAATGCTCCGCTTCCTCCTCGGCGGCCCCGAGGCGCAGCTCCTCGAGAAGAGCTCGAAGGGGGGAGGGGAATCGTGGCGGGTCCGCTACTACCAGTACGAACGGCTGCAGGGGATACCGGTCCCCACAGGCATCGTGCTCGATGACTCCGAGGCTGGCTACCGCCTCACACTCTGGATAGAAAGCGTGGAAAAGACCGATGAGTAAGATCGTGCAACAGATAGGGCAATCGGCGCTCGGCCCGCTGACGGTGGAGGAAGAAACCGTCAGCCGCAGCTACCTTTTCAGCGACGACTTCGCCGGCTTTGCGGGGCACTTTCCGCAATTTCCCATCCTCCCCGCGGTCGTGGAGATACTGACGGTGGTCTCCCTCATGGGTGAGCATCTCGGCGCGAAGCAGCGCCTGGTGGCCGTGGAGGACGCGAAGTTCATGAATCCGGTGCGGCCGAACCAGGAAGTGGCGGTCTCCTGCCGGCCGCGCACCGTGCGCGGGAAGGCCCTGTACGACGCGCAGCTCTCGGTGGAGGGGAAGACCGCCGCCGCCTTTCTCCTGGAGCTGCACCCGGTGGAGAGTGTGGCATGAGCAAGCACTATTTCCCGAAGCAGGAGGGGGCGCCCCCTTCGCTGAGCGTGACCGTGGAGCGGCAGGTCCGCTTCGAGGAGGTCGACCCTCTCGCCATCGTGTGGCACGGCCGCTACCCCAGCTTTTTCGAGGACGCCCGGGTCGCCTTCGGCGCGAAGTACGGCGTCGGCTATCTCGACTGCTACCGGAACGGCTTCCTGACCCCCATCAAGAAGATGCACGTGGACTATTTCCGTCCCCTCTCTTTCCCGGAACCGTTCACCATAGAGGGGATCCTGCACTGGACCCCGGCGGCTCGCCTGAACTTCGAGTTCATCATCAGAAACGGTGAGGGTGAGGTGACGACGACGGGGTACACGGTGCAGATGATGGTCGACACGGAGCAGAATGTCCTCCTCATCCCGCCCCCCTTCATCAGGGACTTCCTCGACCGCTGGCAGGCGGGGGAGCTTTCATGAGGGAAGTGTGCATCTGCAAGACGGGTGTGCTGACAGGGTTCGGCGCCGGGGTGGACGCCCTCTGGGAGGGCTCTCTTTGCGGCGCGACCGCGGTACGCCCCGTGGAGCGCTTCGCCACCGGGCGCTACCTCTCCTCCAGCGCCTCCTGGATCGAGGGGCTGGAGCGCGGCGCCGCCGCCTCGTTGCTCTACCCGCTCCTGGAGATGCTCCTGGACGGCTTTGGCGAGGTCCCCCGCGATGCCCTCCTTGTCACCGCCACCACGAAGGGGTCGATCGACGTGCTGGAGTCGCTGCGCGACGGCGCGGCTCCGGATGCGGCATCGCTCGCCACCAAAGGTGTGCTGGAATGGCTTGCCGCGCGGCTGGGGCTCTCCGACCCGGGGATGAACATAAACGCCGCCTGCGCCTCCTCCACCCTTGCCGTGGCGCGCGCCGCAGCGCTTATTGCGGCCGGTCGCGCCGAGGCGGTGCTGGTTGTGTGCATGGATCTCGTGAGCGAGTTTGTCTTCTCCGGCTTCTCGGCGCTCCAGGCGCTCGACCCGGAGCGCTGCCGTCCCTTTGACCGCAGCCGCAGGGGGCTCTCCCTCGGCGAAGGGGGGGCTGTTCTCCTCCTTACCAGCCGGGAGCGGGCCGCTGCCGAGGGACTCCCGGTCCTTGCCACCGTGGCGGGGTGGGGTGCCGCGAATGACGCGACGCATATCACTGCCCCCGCGCGCGACGCCTGCGGGCTCATCCAGACCGTGCAGCAGACGCTGTGCCGTGCCTCTATCGGGGCGGGAGATGTCGCAGCGGTCAGTGCCCACGGCACCGGAACGGTGTACAACGACCAGATGGAGCTCACCGCCTTCCGCGCCCTCTTCGGAGAGCGCACCCTCCCGGTCCACTCGGTGAAGGGCGCGATAGGGCACACCCTCGGTGCCGCCGGGGGGATCGAGATCGCACTCGGAGTCCGGTGCCTGCAGGAGCGACTCCTGCCGCCGACGACCGGGCTTCTCGAGCCGGAGGCGGGTGGGGAGGAAATGGTTGGCGCCACCGCGCGCCCCATCGCCGGGAGCTATCTTTTGAGCACCAACTCCGGCTTCGGCGGCGTCAATGCGGCAGTCGTGCTGCGCAGGGAGGAGCCGTAATGGAGGCGTTTATCACCGGGATCGGCTGGGTAACCTCCGGCGGGATCGGCATGGGGAAAGGGGGAAGTGACTTTCTCCCCGGAAGCGGAGAGCTTCCCCGCCTCTCGCGCAAAGATGTCTTCGACGAGCCGAACCAGCGCTTCGGGCGGCAGTCGGAGTATTCAAAGCTCGGCCTTGCCGCCGTTGCCCTCGCATTGCGCGACGCCGGGCTGGAGAAGTGGAGCGAGAAGCGCCCGGTCTCCGTCTTCGCCGCCACCGTCCTTGGGTGTCTTGCCACCGACAGCGAGTACTTCCAGACCGTCCTCCTTGAGGGGGGAGCGCTGGCGAGCCCGAATCTCTTTGCCTTTACGCTGGCGAACTGCTTCCTCGGCGAGGCGGCGCTGCAGTTTGGGCTCACCGGCTCTCTCATGGCGGTAAACGAAGGGGAGGGTGGGGGGGTGACCCCATTGCGACTCGCCCTGGAAGAAATGGCGATAGGGGATGCCGGGACGGCTCTTGCCGGAATCTGCGACCTGCCGGTGCCGGAGGGGATGGAAAAGAGCCTCCCGCTGCAGCCGGGGGCTGCTTTCATCCTCCTTTCGGCGGAAGAGCCGCAGGAGGAGGGGTACGGGAAAGTTTCCCTCGGTATGGACGGCACGGTCTCTTTCGACGGTGCGCCGGTTTCATCCTTTTTTGATCTGGTAAGGGGTGCGCTGGCTCTGAGACGTGGACCGGAAAGAAAGGAAACGGTAACCCCTTGAGACGTATATTCCTCATCTCCACCAACGTGACCCGCGAGCCGTACCCGGTGTACCCCTTGGGGTTGGCCGCCATTTCCGCAGCGCTTTCGGCGGCGGGGCACGAGGTACAACAGTTCGACATGCTCGTCGCGGGAGAGTCGCGGGAACTCCTTTGCGAGCGGCTGAAGGAATGGAATCCCGACTTTGTCTGCGTCTCCATGCGCAACCTGGACAACTGCGACTCCCTGAGCGTGACCGGCTATGCGGAGGAGGTCCGCGACGTTATAGGCGCGGTCCGGAGCGTATCGCGCGCACCGGTCATTATCGGAGGGGCCGCCTTTTCCATTCTCCCCGAGGAGCTCCTTCGCTACACCGGGGCGGACTACGGCGTGGTGGGCGAGGGGGAGCGCCTGATATGCCGCCTTGTCGACGATCTGAAAAAGGGAGTTGCGGCGCCGAGGCTGGTGCGAAACGAGTCGCTTCTCTGCGGGCCTGCGGTGCCGTCCCCTCTGTACTCGGAGGAGCTGATCGCGTTCTACCGTGCGGAGAGCGGGATGATCAACCTGCAGACGAAGCGTGGCTGCCCGTACGACTGCGTCTACTGCAGCTATCCCACGCTGGAGGGGAAGAGGTACCGCCATCGCGACCCGAAGACGGTGGTAGATGACCTGGTGCGCATCCAGGTCGACCACGGGATGGAGACGGTCTTTTTCACCGATTCCATCTTCAACGACAGCGAGGGGCGCTACATGGAGGTGGTGGAAGAGATCCTCTCCCGCGGCGTTTCGCTTCGCTGGTGCTGCTACATGCGCCCCGCCGGGATCGGCAGGACGGAGATCGCCCTCATGAAGCGGGCAGGGCTCTATGCGGTGGAGCTCGGCACCGACGCGGCGTGCGACACGACTCTAGAGGGGCTGGAAAAGGGATTCACCTTTGCCGACGCCCTGGAGGTCAACCGCGCCTGCGTCGCAGAGCGGCTACCGTGCGCGCACTTCGTCATGTTCGGCGGACCGGGGGAGACCCCGGAAACAGTGGCGGAGGGGGTGGCAAACCTGGAGCTCCTGGAGCACACAGTGGTATGCGCCTTCTCCGGGATCAGGGTCCTCCCGGGTACGAAGCTTCTTGACCGCGCGGTGCGCGAGGGGGTGCTCCCGGAGGGGGGCTCCCTGCTGGAGCCGGCCTACTACCTTTCACCCGGAGTCGACGGTGCCGTCATGAACGAGACGATCACCGAGGCGTTCCGCGGCCGGCGCGACCGGATCTTCCCGCCGGAGGAAGGGCAAAAGAGGCTCTCCATCATGCACCGCTTCGGGTACCGCGGGCTTCTCTGGGACACGCTCATAAAATTCCCGCAGCCGTAGGAAGGGAGCCGGACGTTTTCGGCATCGGAGTTAGCTTTATGCTGAACAACAAGAAGATACTGCTGGTCCACCCGCTGGGGTACCGGTCCGACGCGGCAGGGCACGACATCTCCCGCCTCGCGAACATCATGCCCCCCTTGGGTCTCGCCAGCATCGCGGCCTACGTGGAGAGGCGCGGCATGTCCGCCGACATCATCGACTGCTACGCCCGCCCCGACTCCGACCGGGCGATCTGCGACTACCTGAAGGCGGAGCGTCCCGCCTTCCTGGGGCTGAGCTGCACGACCTCCTCCTTTCTGGACGGGATACGCATCGCCGAGATGGCGCGCAGCATCGTCCCAGGGATCACCACCGTCTTCGGGGGACCCCACGTCTCTGCGTTGAAGGAGGAGCTCTTCCCGCGCTTCCGCGGCATGGACATCGCCGTCATCGGGGAGGGGGAGGAGACGATGGCGCAGCTCATGGAGAAGGGGCTCGATGACCCGGCCTCGGTGAAGGGGATCATCTATCGTCCCGGCGGGGGGGCGGAGGGGTGCTTCACCGGCTACCCCGATCAGCTCCTCGAGCTCGACGACCTCCCTTTCCCGGCGTACGAGAAGCTCGAAGGGTTCCCCACGTCGTACATGCTGCCGATCTTCAACTACCCGAAGACACCGAATACGAGCTGCATCTCCAGCCGCGGCTGCCCCTATTCGTGCAGCTATTGCGACCGCTCCGTTTTCCGGCGTTCCTTCCGCTACAACTCGGCAAGCTACCTGTACGAGCACCTGCGCTACCTGAGGGAGCGCTTCGGGGTGCGGCACATAAACTTCTACGACGACCAGTTCACCTTCAACCGCAAGAGGGTGGAGGAGTTCGCGCGTCTCATGATCGACCGCCCCCTGGGGATGACCTACAACTGCGCGGTGCGCGCGGAGCACATCGACCCGGAGCTTCTGGCGCTGATGAAGAGGTCGGGGTGCTGGATGATGAGCCTGGGGATCGAGACGGGGGATCCGGAGCTCCTCGCCCAGCACCGGCAGAACGCCGACCTGGACCACCTGGCCCGGAAGATCCGCATGATAAAGGACGCCGGGATGCGCACGAAGGGGCTCCTGATGATCGGGCTCCCGGGAGAAACGGAAGAGAGCATCCGGCGCAGCATGGACTACGTCTTCTCCCTCCCGATCGACGACTTCAACCTGGCGAAGTTCACCCCTTTTCCCGGGTCGCCGATCTACGACCGGATCCACGAGCTCGGCGAGTTCAACGAGGACTGGGAGCAGATGGACTGCATGAACTTTCTCTTCGTGACAAAGGGGATGACGAGGGAGCGCCTGGAGGAGCTTTTCCAGGAGTTCTACCGCAACCACTTCAAGCGGCCGAAGGTGCTCTGGGGGTACGTGGCGATGCTGTGGCGCTCGCCGCACAGCTGGCAGCGCTTCATCGGCAACATGGGGAGCTTTTTGAAGTTCACCCGCAACACCGAGCGCTATCTCGAGCCGGAGGGGTGATTTCCGGTGGCCGCTAGCAATGCACAGCAGCCGGGGAAGAAGTGGACGAGCCGCAGCATCGGGGCCGACTGGCAGCACCGGGTCTTTTACACGCTGATCCGCTTCGGCGGGCGGTGGGCAGCAGACTTCCTGCTCGTCTTCGTGGTCCTCTACTACACCCTCTTTCGACCCTCGGTGCGAAACCGCTCCATGCACTACCTGAGGCGCAGGTTTCCGAGGCACGGGACGCTCGGGCTTTGGTGGGGGAGCTACCGCATGAGCTTTGGCGTCGGGCGGGTACTGGTGGACCGGGCGGTGCTGGGGATACTCGGGCCGCAGTACCTCTCCGTCAGTCTGGAGGCACGCGCCGCGCTGGCGGCGCTCCTTGCCGAGGGGCGCGGGCTGATCCTGGTGACGGCGCATGTGGGGTGCTGGCAACTCGCCATGTCCAGCCTTTCGCACCTGGGGAGCGCGGTGAGCCTCGTGATGCACCGCGAAGAGGGTGACGTCGACCGGCAGTTTTTCGAGCATGGAGGGGGGGAGGCGCCGTACCGCTTCATCGACCCCGCGACGGCACTCGGCGGTTCCCTGGAGATGCTGCAGGTCCTGAAGAATGGGGAGGTGCTGAGCATCATGGGGGACCGGATGATGGGGGGGAAGAGGAGCTGCCTCTCGGTCCCCTTCCTCGGCGACCCGATAGAGGTGCCCTTCAGCCCATACATGCTGGGGTCCGCCACCGGAGCGCCGGTGGCGGTGATCTTCCCGCACACGGTCGCTCGCGGGAAGTATGGTCTCCAGGTGGCCCGCGTGATGCGGGTGCCGGAGGGGCTGGGGAGGCGCGGCGAGGCGTATCGCCCCTACGCCGAGGAGTTTGTGCGCGCCCTCGAGGAGTTTGTCGAGGAGCGTCCGTACCAGTTTTTCAATTTTTACGACATGTGGGCACCCGTCGGACCAGTCGGACTGGTCTGACCAGTCGGACCAGTCGGACCAGTCGGACCGAGCAACCAATTATACAGATCAAGGAGATCTCATGGATACCAAGGAAAAGCTGAAAAAGATTCTGGTGCAGGACCTCAATCTCGAAGAGGTGACCCCCGAGGAGATCGAGGACGACGCGCCTCTCTTCGGCGACGGGCTCGGGCTCGACTCCCTCGACGCGGTAGAGCTGGTGGTGCTGGTGCAGAAGCATTTCGGCGTCGAGATAAAGGACATGGAGGAAGGGCGTGCCGCCTTCCAGTCTGTGAACGCGCTTGCTGCCTACATCGAGGCGCGCCTCTCCGCATGAGCCGCCCCTGGCAGGTAGCCATCACCGGGATCGGATGCATCTGCGCCGCAGGCGCCAGCGTCCCCGAGTGCCTGGAGACGCTCTACCGTGGGGAGCGGGACCCGCGTCCGCCGACCCGTTATTCCAGCAGCCACTCCACCGCCTATCCGGTCTTCGAGATACCGGGATTCGAGGAGCCGCCCGAGATCCTGCGCACGGCGGCGCTGGGTGTCCACGCGGCACGGGAGGCGCTCGCTGACGCAAGACTTGCGCCCGCGGAGCTCGAGAGGTTGCGGGTCGGTGTCTGCGTCGGAACGACGGTCGGGAGCGCCTTCAACAACGAGGTCTTCTGCCGCGAGTACCGCGCCGGGATCGACCCGGACCTGGAGCCGATCGAGCGCATCTTGCGCAGCAACCCTGCGGAAGTCATTGCCGGGGAATTCGGCTTCGACGGCCCCTGCCAGACCGTGGTAAACGCCTGCGCCTCCGGCACCGACGCCGTGGGGATCGGCGCCTCCTGGATCCGCGGCGGCATCTGCGACGTCGTCATCGCCGGCGGCGCCGACGAGCTCGGCCGCATCACCTACAACGGCTTTATCTCCCTCATGATCACCGACGACTCCCCCTGCAGGCCTTTTGACAGGGATCGGAAGGGGCTGAATCTCGGGGAAGGGGCGGGGATGCTCGTCCTCGAATCGGAAGTGGTGCGGGCGCGGCGCTCGAAGAAGGCTCGCTCCTTCCTCATCGGCTACGGCTCCGCCTGCGACGCCCACCACCTCACCGCACCGAAGCCGGACGGCGACGGGTTGCGCCGTGCCCTGGCGGAAGCCCTTGGCTGCTGCGGCACAGCTCCCGGCGAGATCGCCTTCGTCAATGCGCACGGCACCGGCACCCCCGATAACGACAGGGTGGAGAGCCGCGTCCTCGCGGACGTACTGCCGGGCGTCCCCTTTATCTCCACGAAAGGATATACCGGCCACACCCTGGGGGCTGCGGGAGCGATCGAAGCAGTCTTCACGGTCGCCTGCCTGGAGCGCGGGCGCATCCCCGGGAACGCCGGGTTCAGGACACCCGACCCCGAGCTGGGGGGGACTCCCGTTCCGGAAGCGGCCGAGATCGGCGGCTCAGTCGCCCTCTCCGAATCCCTCGCTTTTGGCGGCAGCAACTCCGTCATCGTCCTGGCAAAAGGGGAGGAGGCGCCATGCGCATGATCGTGCGGGGAATAGGGGTGGCGGGCGGCTTCGGGTGCGGTGTGGCGGACCTCTCCGCGGCGTTGCAGGGGGGGAGCGTCGTGCCGGGGGAATTCACCGTCCCCACCGGCTCCGGCCCGGTGCAGATACCGGCATTGCGGGCGTCGACCGCGCGCCTGGAAGAGTTTGTAGCGAAAAAAGCGCTGCGGCGCATCGACCACTACTCAAAGCTCGCGCTCCTCGGCTCCTCTCTGGCGCTGCAGGATGGCCGGATGCTGGGGCAGGATCTCAGCCGCCTTGGCCTCGTCATCGCCAGCGGCTATGGGGCGACGACCACGACCTTTTCCTTTCTCGACTCGGTGATCGCAGACGGCGACGCTCTCGCCTCGCCGACTCACTTTGCCAACTCCGTCCACAACGCCGCCGCGGCCTATATCACCATGATGCTTGGGGTGAAGGGGCCGAGCCTTACCGTAAGCCAGTTCGATATGTCCGTTCCCTCGGCTCTTGCGAGTGCGCGGCAGTGGCTGGCGGAGGGGAGGGTGGACCAGGTCCTCTTTGGTGCGATTGATGAGATCTCTGAGCTCGTTGGCTACCTCTGGCATCGCAGGAGTCAGACCGGTGCGGCGGGGAGGACGATCCCGGGTGAGGGGGCTGCCTTTTTCCTCCTGGGGCGGGACGAAGCTGAGGAGGGCGGGTATTGCGCCATCGACGACGTCTTCATCGGCCGGAGCTGTGCTCAATCCGTTGCCGCCCGTGACCCGTACTTCATCGTAAGAGGCAGTGGGGAAGGATCGTTCCGCAAAAGTGGCGGCATCCCTGAAGGGCGCTGCCTTGGGGAGTATGCCGGCATATACGGCAGTACCCCGGCGGGAGCTGCGTTTGATATCGCCATTGCTGCCCTGATGCTGAAAGAGGGGCGGTTTGTCGCAGGAAAAGGTGCTGCCGGAGGGGTAGAGGGGATAGAGGCAGGTCACATCTGCACCGTCACGGAGTCCGGGACAGGGGGATGCGGGGTGGTCCAGATGTCGCGGCTGTAGCAGAACGATGTACCCTGTCTCCGTCAAGGAGGCGGGAATGTTATGTGATGAAAGGAACTGTGTATGAAGCTGAGGGCACCTTTTCGTGCAGGACTTGCAACTGCACTTTGTCTCGTCTGTCTTTCCGGCGTATCGTTTGCCGCCGCGGAGGCCCCGACAGCGCCTGTCGCTGGAGAGGTGAAGTCCGCCCCTGCCGACGAGCGCCTGCCGACCCAGCACGGCGTGTCGCTGGAGTACGGCTATGTGTTCGATCCGCAGGAAGATCTTACCTATGCCATGGCGCGAGTCTTCGCTATCTACGACTACGCGAGCATCTGGCGCAACACCGCGCGCAAGGAGCTGCGCTTCAAGATTGAAGGGGCAGCGGGCAGTACCATCACGCCCAGTGCCAATGCCATGGTGTCAGCGAACATGTTCGCCATGTACTACCCTTGGTTCCGTCCGAATCCGACCTTCCGCCCGTACATAGAGGGGGGGATCGGGATCATCTACACCCAGTTCAGGGTGCAGGGGCAGGGGCTGCACTTCAACTTCAATCCGATACTCGGGGTAGGTGTGGAGATGCCCCAGAAGGACGGGAAGAACCCCTTCATGTCGCTGCGCACGCACCATATCTCCAACGGGAATCTCTACCACGAAAACCGCGGAGTAAATGCGGTCGTCCTCCAGGCCGGACGCTACTTCTAGTCCACCTGCACGCACAGTAAAAAGGGGGCAGGCTACTTTTCTGAAGAGGAAAAAGTAGCCTGTCCCTTTTTTTTGAGGTTCATTTAGGAATGAGTAGTATTGCCATGAAGCACTGCAGATGGCCTAACGTTCCCCCTTCGCCGCGAAGGCTCATGCGAGAATTCGGTCGTAGTATGTTCCAATGAAGGGCCGCACGAGGCCTCGCGTCCCCCCCTTTGCGACTTGGCGAGGACCGTCCTGAAACCGGCGCAACTGTTTGTGGTCAGGGCAATTTGCAAAAAAGTGGTGGGGCCTGTGTCGTTGATCTTTAGACTGCCGCAGCACCGCGGTTCGACGACCGAGACGTGCTGTTAAACGGGTGAGGAGACTTGAAGATCAAATCCCCCCTGCCCCCCCTTCGCAAAGGGGGGAACGTTAGGCCTTCTGCAGTGCTTCCTGGCAATGTACCGACGCTCCCCCGGAATTCCCTGATGAACCTTTGCGCGAAGGGGTGAACGCGACTTCTCGTGCAGTGCCTGAGGAAATCTTCGATGCTCCGCATAATCACGGAAGAAGTCTTTTTCAGCGATTGCCGCTCTTTCTCTTTCTAAACCAGTTGACTACGAGATACGTGAGGGCTGCGCCGAGGGCGCCGAGGAGGGGGCCGATCAGGAGTGAGCCTATCAGCCATTCGAGGAGCCGGTGATGCAGCTCGTACAGGAGTGTCTGCTTGCTGAAATCTTCCAGCGGCGCACCATACAGCAACAGGTGCCCTACCTCCACACAAAGAAGGGGCACGAAGGGGGCGATGCAGAGGTTGCTCGCGCCGACGGCGGCGACCTTGTTGAGGTGGATCTTGTGGGCTGTGTACACGATCGCCGCGATCCCAAAAGGGATTATCGGCAGCGCGCCCAGAAAGATGCCGATCCAGGCGGCGGCGGCGAGCTGCGCGGGGCTCGAGTGCTCCTTGCTGATCGCCTTGAAAAACGCGACCGGTCGCAGGATGCTCGGCCGCAGCTCGGTCCCGGTCGACTTGCGGTACAGCCGCCGCTGCGGCCAGGGGAGAAGGGAGCGGGTCACCAGGCAGGTGTGCAGGCAGGTCAGGCGCACGTTGTCCCTGAACTTGTCAAAGTGGGATATGCGCTCCTCCCCCGGCGGATAATACACGGAGACGGAGACGGAACTGATCGGCAGCCCCGCCCATGCCGCGCGCACCAGCACCTCTATCTCAAAGGTGTAGCGCCTGGAGAAAAAGCGACCCCCGACGAGGAAGTCGACTGGATAGAGCCGGTAGCCGCTCTGGGTGTCGGGAAGGGTTTGGCCACACTCGAGACGGACCCAGAAGTTGGAGAAGTCCCTGCCGAAGAGGCTCGAGGCGGGGACATTATCCTCTTTATCCATCCGGCGCGCGCCGATGACCAGTGACGGCCAGTCCGCGGCAGCTGCCTCGACGAGCAATCGGGCGTCGGCAGGGTCGTGCTGGCCATCGGCGTCGATGGTCAATATCGCCTCGAACCCCTGCTCGGCCGCGACAGCTGCGGCGGCGAGGATCGCGCTTCCCTTCCCTGCATTTACCGCCAGATGATGTCGCTGCACCGGCAGGTCCTTCACAACCTCCAGACCGGCGTCTGTGCTCCCGTCGTCCACCACCAGCACAGGAAAACCCGCGGCGAGTGCCTTTTCGGCCACCCCTCTCACCGTCTGGGAATGGTTATAGAGCGGTATCACCACGAGCGTCCGCGGCGCCGGCACCTCCGGATGCGACTCGGTCACTTCTCCCTCCGGCCGGCATCCCCGAGCGGCTTGCGGGCTGTGACCTCCAGAAGCATACCGCCGTTGATCCCGCACTTCAGGAGGTGGGAAGATATGGAGATCTTCTCGAATCCGGCATCCTTCAGCATCTTCTCGATCTGCCGCCGGGAGTGCGACTTGAGCCAGAGCCCCTGCCGCATGGCGTTTCCGATCTGGGTGAAGAATCTGAAGAATGAGGTTCTGGCGGTGATGAAGTAGACGGCGCCACCGGGCTCGAGCTCGGCGGCGATCTTCTTCACGAATCCCGGGAGGTCGGTCAGGTATTCCAGCGCCGAGAATGCGCAGGCGAGCGAGAAGGGGCCGTGCAATTCCATCTTTTCCGCGTCCCCCTGCACGGTCCGGATATTTTCGATCCCCTCTTTCTGCGCTTTCTGCTCCAGAAGATCGAGCATGTTGCGGGAGATGTCGGCCGCCACCACCTCGCGGCAGTTTCTGGCGATCTGCACGGTGAAGATGCCGGTGCCCGCGCCGATCTCCAGCACGCGGTCGCAGCCGGAGAAGAGGATTGGGACCTGTGCTTCGAAGAGGCGGCACTCGGTCGTGCGGGAAAGGGAGACGCCGGAGCCGAACTGCTCGGCGTCGTAGGTCGCCGCGAGGCCGTCGTAGAAGAGCTTTGCGGCATGCGGGTCGGCTCCGGAAGCGTCTTGCATGACTTCCTTGCCGATCAGTTGCGCGAGGGGGAGGATTTCCAGCCCCTTAGCATTCACCCCATTCAAAAACGCCTCGAACTCCCCCAGCAGATACGGCACGTCCCCCTCTCGCGGCGAAATGTCGTGCAGGAGGACGATGTCCCCCGGGCGCACCTTGGCGAGGAGTTTGCGCGCGAGCCCCTTCGTCCGGCGGTTTCCCCTGTCGCAGGCGCGGAGGCTGAAGTTGACGCAGAACATCCCCTGCTCCAGCAGAACTCGCCACAGCCGCGAACTTGTTATCCCGACCGGCGGGCGAAACGCCAGGGGGATGACGCCGAACCCTTTCAGGACCTCCTGTGCGGAGGCGACCTCTCGCCGCAGCGTGCC
This sequence comes from Geomonas sp. RF6, assembly GCF_021044625.1. Taxonomy (NCBI): domain Bacteria; kingdom Pseudomonadati; phylum Thermodesulfobacteriota; class Desulfuromonadia; order Geobacterales; family Geobacteraceae; genus Geomonas; species Geomonas sp. RF6. Next base: position 3,708,419 of record NZ_CP087999.1, read on the forward strand.
GCTCCCTTTCAGCATCAGGAACGGTGAGTGGTTGAAGGAGTGGTTTCCAATGGAGTGCCCGCCGTCGAGGATGGCGCGGATCAACTCGGGATAGCGCTCGGCGCGTACCCCCGTGACGAAAAAGGTGGCTTTTGCGCCGTGCCGTGCCAGAAGCTCCAGGAGTGCGGGGGTGGTGGCGGGATCGGGGCCGTCGTCAAAAGTCAGCGCGACTCCGCGCCCGTCTTTCTTCCCCTTGCTGGTGATCGGCAAAAAGAAGCTGAATTGCGGGAAAAAGGGGGCCGCGATGCAGAGGGCGAGGAAGATCAAAAGTGGCAGAGGGGAAAGGGGCGGATTGATGAAGATGAGCAGCGTGAAGATCTGAAACGCGCCCAGTGCAAAGAAATGGGCGAGGGACAACGGACAGATCATCGACTTTCCTTTTCAAGCAGCCCGGACGGTATTTGGAGGAGGGGCGCCCTCCATGGGCGGCGAGTTATCATGACCCAAAGCTGCTGAAAAGTCAAACATCCGTGCCCTTTAGCGCTTGCTCAACTTCCGGCTTGCGGTCCTTGTCTGCAGCGTCCCGAGGAACTTCGACCATGCCTGCAGGTAGGAGGTGGCTTCCACCTCCTGCGCGTCGCAGTGCCTGCCGTTCGGGACGATGTACAACATCTTCGGCTGCTGCGCCTTGGCATAGAGGCGCCGCCCCATCTCCACCGGCGCAACAGCATCCTTCGTGCCGTGAATGACAAAGACCGGCACCCTGTTTTGCTGGATCTTCGCGACGTTGTCGAAGCCGAGGTCGAAGCACCACCAGAAGAGAACGTAGTAAGGGATCGGCGCGAGGTGTTTCACGATGTCGGAAAGTGTGGTGAAGCAGCTTTCCAGCACCAGCGCGCGGGGCTGCTTCTCCAGAGCCATTTGCAGCGCCACCGCGCCCCCCATGGACTGGCCGTAGAAGATCGTGTTTTCGTAGCGCCACCCCATCGTTGAGAGAAAAGTGAGGGCTCCCCGAGCATCGTTGTACAAGTCGTTTTCTCCGAGCGGCTTGCCGCGGCTTTTGCCAAAACCGCGGTAGTCGAAGATGAAGATCGGGAAACCGCGGTCGTGCAGCAGCCTGACGTACGGCACGTTGTCCGAGAGGTTGCCGCCATTGCCGTGGAAGAAGAGGAGGGGGGGGACCTGTGGTTTCCCCGGGATGTACCAGCCATTGAGTTGTACCCCGTCTGCCGACGTGAACCACACATCCTGGTAGCGCAGCCCGTACGTCCCCGGCGTCTCCCTTACCTCCTTTTTGCTCGAAAAGATGTGGCTCCCGATGGAGCACCCGACGATGCAGGAAAGGAGGATGAGCACAAAAAGCGGTAGTGTGTGACTCTTCGTCGGAGACTTCTTGACCGGGAGAGGGTTACGGCCTCCTCTCTGGCGCAGCGTAGCCACATGATGCAAGATCCCCATGGCATCCCCCGTTTCATTCGCCCCCTCCGATCCGGAAATTAAAAGAAATCAATGCTAATCGTACTCTGCGGACCAGAAATGGCAAGACAGCGGGGATGGTGTCTCAGTGTAGACAAGGTTGACATCACGCACGCTTTGTTGTACTGGGTGGTCGTTTGTTAATTCTGTCAAAGGAGAAAATTATGAAACTGCTGTCGCTGCTTCTTGCCGGACTGCTCACCCTCACCACTGCCGCATGCTCGACGTTCCCTCCGAAGAAGGACACGGTGCTCGCCCCGTACACAAAGGTTTTGGTAAAACCGCTCTCCTTTGACGAAGTGTCGTTCGACAAGATGAGCAGCACAGACATCGAGGCATTCAAGAAGTCGAAAGCCTTCTATACGAAGCTTTTTAACGACGGGTTCAGCAAGACCTTGCCCAAGACCACCTACTTCGACAAGGCCCTTTTCGGCGGAAAGGCGGATTCAAGGACCCTGGTTGTGGAGCCGAAGCTGGTTCTAATCGATCCGGGGATAGCGATGACCTTGACCGGGAGGGGGATGACGACCTGTCGGCTAAAGGATGGCGGGAGCGGTAAAGTCATCGGCACCTACATGGTGAACCGGTACATCGACCGTAACCCTTGGGTCACCTATGCGGTGGCCGTGGAGTCGCTGGTCGCCGGCATGGGTGAGGACGCGGCGTGGTACATGACGGACGCGAAGTAACTCCTTCCTCTCCTGCAGTGTTACAATAAGCCCCGGTGGCAGACGCTACCGGGGCTTTTCCGTCTCCGGGGGCGGATCCAGGAGAGCCATGAGGTAGGGCGGCAGAAGCCTCAGGCGTACCTGGCGTCGGCGCGGACGGCGTGCCGGAAACGCTCGCGCTTATTCCAGCCTACATAACGGCTACCGTTGCCCTTTAGTCTACTACTCAGGTAGACAATGTATATATTTTTCTTGACCGTTTTGATTTTGTTCAGTATCTTCCGGATGCCCTAGTTGTTGGGTAGAGTACTAGAGGACGGGTGAGATCCAATCACCGTCCATCATGTACCGTCGGGATGAGAGAGTGAAATGAAGATCGACCAGAACAAATTGCGGGAGCTCGTCTCCCTGGATCCCCGTGATCCTTCTCCCGACGAGTTGCGGCGGGAGGACAGCGTCTTCTTCGTCGGCGGCAACCTTCCCGAACGGGAGACGCTGGAAACTCTGTACGAGAGCCACTACCAGTGCAACGCCTCTCTTTTTCATCTCACCTTCGGGGGGAGCGAACGCTTTCCGCAAGGGGAGAGCCTGGCCAGGGTCATAAAAAAGAACTTCAACGCTCACCTCATGGGAAGACTCCCGTGGGCGGCGTCTGCTGAACAGGTCGAGCGTGCCTACGCCGCCGGTGTGGACATTGTCGATATCCCCCTTACCTCCTTCGCGGACGGCCGCTCCACCGAGGTGGAGACGCGTCTGGAGGCATTGAATCACGCCCGTTCGGTCTTTCCCCGCTGGTCGGTAACCTCGACGCTGACGGTGGGACAGGAGCCGGTGACCTCTACGATGGCGGGGATCGATACCCTCCTGTCACTCGGGGTGGTTCCGCTCGTCAGGCTCTGCACAGGGGCGGCGAAGATGCCGGCGGAAGAGCTGTACGCCACCTTCGACCATCTCCATCACGGATGGAGAGGGAAGAAGGCCCTGATAAAGCCGCTGCTGCCGCTGGTATTGCTTTCCACCCCCTTCGTGCGGGTTTCGGGGCGCGGTGCCATGCGCGGCTTCATCGACATGGTCGACGACAAGCGCCTCCTCGCCACTTCCGACCTGAGGCGGATTCTCAGGGTGAAGCAGGTAGAGGAGTCGTACGCGTCATCGGGGCTGTAAGCCCCTCCAATCAGCCGGGGTGCCGCCCCTCGCCGTGCAGCAAGAAGGGAAAGACGTCACGCAGATGAACAACGATCAAAATCAGCTCTTCGACAAGCCCCTCAAGATAGACAACCGCCCGATGTGGCTCATCCTTCTGGACAAGACCGCGCGTTACCAGGTCATGGCGGCGCTCGCGGTTGTAGTGGCCATCCTGCTGCGCCTCTCCCCGCCGCAGGGGCTTTCGCCGGAAGGGTACCGCTCCCTCGTCCTCTTCGGTGCTACGATCTTTTTCTGGATCTCCGGTCTCCTCCCGATCGCGGTGACGGCGCTTCTCTCCATGGTCATGCTCCCCCTTCTGGGGATCATGGACGCGAAGAAGACCTACTCCATGTTCGGCAACGAGGCGGTCTTCTTCATTCTCGGCGCCTTCATCCTCGCTGCAGCCATGACCGGGACGGGTATATCGGCGCGCCTCGCTCGCGCCATGCTCGCGAAGTTCGGGAAGACTCCGACAAGCCTCGGGCTGACCGTCTTTCTCCTCTCGGCATTTCTCTCCTTCATCATGAGCGAGCATGCGGTAGCGGCGATGCTCTTTCCGGTCGTGACCGAGATCTCCACCGCGCTGCAGCTGGAGAAGGGGAAGAGCAACTTCGGCCGGCTCCTTTTCATGTCGCTTGCCTGGGGGTGCATCATCGGTGGTATCGCCACCTTCCTCGGCGGGGCGCGCGCTCCCCTTGCCGCCAGCCTTCTGAAGGAGGCCACAGGGCTTCACTTCTCCTTCATCGATTGGACTATTGCCGCGTGCATGATCGTCATCCCGCTCCTGGTGATCGCCTTCATCATCCTCCTCAAGTTCTTTCCCCCAGACCTGACCGACGTGGAGGTGGGGAGGAAGTTTCTGAACCACAAAAGGCTGGAAATGGGGAAGATGGGATACGATGAGATGCTGACGGCACTCGTCATGGTCGTCACCGTGTGCTGCTGGATCACCCTCGGCGAGAAGACGGGACTTGCCGCCATCGCAATCCTCGCCGCCGCGGCACTCTTCACCTTCAAGGTGGTCTCCTGGCAAAAGATCGAGGAGTACGTCAACTGGGGGATCATCCTCATGTACGGCGGCACCATCGCTCTGGCCTCGGCACTGGAGAAGACGGGGGCAGCGGTGTGGATCGTCAAGAAGGGGATGGGGTATTACGACTCACCCCTCGCCGTGATCGCCATCATCTCCCTCGTCGCCATCGTCCTTACCGAGTGCATCAGCCACGCGGCGGTCGTCGCCATACTGATGCCGGTGGGGATGGGACTCTGCCAGACCACCGGGATGGACCCGAAGGTCATGACCCTTTCCATCGCGCTCCCCGCCGGTCTCGCCTACTGCCTGCCGATGGGGACCCCTGCCACCGCCATCGCCTATGCCTCCGGCTACCTGAAGAGCCGCGACATCATCGTCTCCGGTCTGGTGATCATGGCGATCTCCTGGCTCCTCTTCATGGCCTCGGTCGTCTTCATCTGGCCGCTTATCGGGCTGAAGATCTAGTGCTCCCTCCGGCTTGGGTTGGAGGTGAGGATTCGACAGTTACCGGCTTTGAATGGGTCAACGATGGGGGTCGTCAGGAATTGGCGCGCAGAAAGACTCCTGAAATACGACGGCGGCGGGGGAGGACCCCGCCGCCTGCAGTGGTAGGTGGATGTTGTCTAGCTGAGCAGGTCACAAGCGCGGTTTCTACATCTTGTTCCTGAAGGGATCGACGATGTTCTCGGTCCGCTCCTCGCGGGTCCCGCGAAATTCCTGAGCTTTTTCCCGCACCATATCCATTCCTTCCTCGGCGGCGGATTTGCCGCGATTCATCATGGATCTGGCTTTCTCCTGCATCATCTCAGCCGTCTCCCTCGTTTTGTCCATGGCGTCCCTGGAGACGTCCTTGATCGTCTGGCGCATCTCCTCACCCGCCTTGGGCGCCAGCAACAACCCCAACGCCACACCAGCGGCAGCTCCGATCACAAATGCCATAAGCGCGGTCATGCTGCTGCTATCGTCTCTTTCCATGTCCATTTCCATCACTAAACCTCCTTGATACCTTCTTTGGGGGGCATCTCAGGTGGTGTCCACTTTGACGGTGCCTCCTCCCGTATGGCTGCTCCGGTGCTTACCTCGGCAGGTACCTTTCTGCGGGACAGAGGAACACCCGAGCCTATGATAAGTGTACCAAGATACGGGAAACAGTGCTGCATTGACCTTTTCCAACGACGGTTGGTATGCCTTCTATCGGCCCTTCGGACCGACATGAGGCGCAGGAGCAGAATGGGTTGCTTTTGGTCGGGGAGGTATGTTACTTGATCATGTGCATCGTTTGATGTGGCGAAACCTTTGCCAGGTACTCTTTTCCCGCTGTTTCAGGGGAGGGAGCCGGCGGCAGTAGCACATGGTGGAGATTTTATGGCAGCGCCCGGACGCGCAAAAGGACCAGAAAAGGTCGTGCACACGGAGCCCTCGATATACCGCAAGATCACCGTGTACGAGAGCGAAGGGGAGAGGTGCATCCGTTTCGGGCGTGAGCGCGCCCCGCGCCAGACCTGCATTTCGCTGAAAGATCCCGGGCACCTCGTCTTCAATTACACGAAGATGATGCTTGCCGCGTTGTATCTGCACCCGGAGCCGAGAAGGATCCTCATCATCGGGCTGGGAGGGGGGACTCTGGCGACGACACTTTCCGCCATATTTCCCGAAGCGGAGATCGATACGGTGGAGATCGACCCTGCCGTGGTGCGCGTGGCGCAGAGGTACTTCGGCTTCCGCGTGAGTGACAGGGTCCGCGTTGCAGAGGAGGACGGCCGGGCCTTCGTGCGCCGCGCGGCGCGGGAGGGTGAGAGTTTCGACATTGTCATGCTCGATGCTTTCGAGCAGGAGTACATCCCGGAGCACCTGCTGACACGGGAGTTTCTGACGGAGGTGAAGAGCGTACTGACGCCGGAAGGTGTGCTGGCCGCGAATACCTGGTCCTCCAGCCGGCTGTACGATCGGGAATCGGAGACGTACGAGTCTGTCTTTGGCAGGTTTTTCAGTCTCCGCAAGGTGAACAGGGTCATCCTGGCCCGGAAGGACGGAGTGCCGTCGAAGGAAATGATCAGGGAGAATGCCTACGCGCTGGACAAGCGGCTCGGCTCATTCGGAGTATGGAGCCAGCAGCTCTTGCCCCTCTTTTCCATGAACCGCGACTGGCGCCACGGCGCCCCCATTCTCACTGACAGAGGGACCGCGTCGCGACCGAGTTAGTCCGGGCTTCCGATCGGGAACGGCGCAACCGCAGAATCAACAAGGCCCTGTCACCACAGCCGGTGCAGGGTCTCAATCTTTAGAGGTAACGGGTGAATATGATTCCTACCACGATTCCTACCAGAGTAGATGAACTGACTTCCTTCATCGTTATGGATGTGCTCGAAGAGGCCCAGAGCATGGAGAGGGCCGGCCACAAGGTGATCCATCTCGAGGTGGGGGAGCCGGACTTCGACGTGCCGGAGTGCGTAAGCGAGGCGATCTGCAAGGCGGTGAAGGACGGCCGCACCCACTATACCCACAGCCTGGGGATGATCGAGCTGCGGGAGGCGATTGCTGAGCACTACCACAACACCTACGGCGTGCAGGTGCATCCGGAGCAGGTTGTGGTGACCTCGGGGACATCGCCTGCCATGTTCAGCATGTTCTCCATGATCCTCGAGAAAGGTTCCGAGGTTATCATCTCTGACCCACACTATGCCTGTTACCCAAACTTCATAAAATTTCTGGACGGAAAGGTGGTGACCGTTCCGGTATACGAGGAGGACGGTTTCCAGTACCGGCCGGAGGCGATCCGCGAGAAGATAACGGACAGGACGAAGGCGATCCTCATGAACTCGCCGTGCAACCCGACCGGCACGGTATTGTCGGCGGACCGGATGCGCGCCATCAGCAACATGGGGCCGTGGGCGATCTCGGACGAGATCTATCATGGGCTGAATTACGTCGGGGAGGAGCACACGGTGCTCGAATTCACCGACCGCGCCTTCGTGTTGAACGGGTTCTCCAAGGCTTTTGCCATGACGGGGTTGCGGCTCGGCTACCTGATCGCGCCGAAGGCGTTTGTGCCGACATTGCAGAAGCTGCAGCAGAATTTTTTCCTGGCTCCGAACTCCGTGGCGCAGATCGGCGGCATCGCAGCTCTGAAGGAAGCGCAGGCAGACGTGGTGAGGATGCGGGGAATCTATGACAGCAGGAGGCGCTTCATGATCGACCGCCTGCGGGAGATCGGCTTCGGGATTCCTGTGGAGCCGACCGGCGCCTTCTACGTCTTTGCCAATGCCCGCCATATTTCGGAGGACTCATACAAGCTGGCGTTCGAGATCCTCAAGAAGGTGCACGTCGGCGTCACCCCCGGGATCGACTTCGGCAAAGGGGGGGAAGGGTACCTCAGGTTTTCCTATGCGAACTCCATGGAGAATATTGCGGAAGGGCTGAACCGGCTGGAGGCGATGCTGAAGGGGTAGGAGCCTGAAGAGGGCGTCTTCCTCCGCATAACTGCCAAGATTATGCCGGAAACGCTTTGCTTATTCCGGCCTACAGTACACAATCCTCTGCCCCGCGCCACTAACGGCCGCACGAGACCTCGCGTTCCCCCCTTTGCGAAGGGGGGGCAGGGGGGATTGGGGGCACTCCCCTTTTTCTACCGAGCTCCGCAGTGCACTGCTATCGGTGTTTCCAGCGACTCGCCGCCGATCTGGAGATAGACAGTACCCTCTGTTATGGTTATCTCCCAGCTGATGGAACGCTGCACGAGGGCGGCGAGACGGTTGATGAAGGCCTGCTCGACCGTCGCGACCGTCAGATTCCCCACGCCCACGAGCTTCGGCAGGTGATGCCGCTCCCAATGCGGCAGCGAGTTGCCACAGGCCAGAAGCGCTACGCGTCCTGCGTGCCGCGCGGCCTTTGCCACCCTTTCCGGCTCCGGCACACCCACCTCGATCCACGACAGCACCCGCCCGTCAGCCTCCTTGCTCCAGAGATCCGGCTCCTCCCCCACGCAGATCCCTTTGGTGAACTGCACCCCTTCTTCGTGAAAAATGGCGTAGGCGAGGAGCCGCGCGACCAGGCGCTCCGCCGTTTCTGAGGGATGCCGTGCCACGGTCGCCTGCAAGGATTCGTAGACGCCGCGGTCGATGTCGGAGAGCTGGATGGAAGCTTTGTGAACTGTTGAGGGGAGTGCCATTAACGTGGTCCTTTGCCGCGGGTCATTTGGGTGAGAAGACGGTCCAGAGCGGATGCGAAGCGCTGGCGGTCGGTGAGGGAGAACTGGCTCGGGCCGCCGGTGACGAGGCCGTTGCCGCGCAACTCCGCCATCAGGTCGCGCATTGCGAGCCGCTCCCCCACGTTCTCTTCGGTGTAGAGTTCGCCGCGAGGGTCGAGAGCCACACCCCCCTTGGCGACGACCCGCGCGGCGAGGGGGATGTCGGCGGTGATGACGAGGTCGTCCGCGGCGGCGTTTTCGGCGATGTAGTCGTCGGCCACGTCGAAACCGTCAGCTACGACAGTTGACTGTATGAGAGTGGTGTGGTGCTTCGCCAGGCTCTTGTTTGCCACGAGCTGGACGGGGAGTTTCAGGCGTTCGGACGCGCGGAAGATGATCTCCTTGATCACCCGCGGGCAGGCATCGGCATCGATCCAGATTTTCAGAAGTGCTCCTTGCTGTTCATGGGGAGTGTACGCTGGCGCAACGAAAAGTGGATGATATGCCGGATGGGCGAGAAAGACAAGGGGAGACGTCCCATAGCCGGTGCCAGAGGAAAAGGGGACTGGCTACTTTTCCATAGAAAAGTTGCCTGTCCCCCTTCCGCCTTTCGGGCGCGTGGAAAAGTTGCCTGTCCCCCTTTTGCTGCGTGATCAGTTGCCGGAACGGAGCGCAAGTCCCGCTGGCTCTTCACCGTGGGGAGCTTCCTCTCGTGCCACGACCCGTGAGAGGACTGCGGCGACGATGCCGCCTACTGCAACGAGGCTGCAAATCAGGGCGACCACGCCGCTCCACCCCTCCGTCGACCAGAAGACGCCGCCGACCGTCCCTGAGATGCTGGAGCCGAGGTAGTAGGAGCAGAGATAGAGGGAGGAGGCTTGCGCCTTGGCGGTGGCTGCCCGGCTCCCGACCCAGCTGGAGGCGGTGGCGTGGGCGGCAAAGAAGCCGGCGGTGAAGACGGCCATCCCGCACACCATGGCGGGGACCTCCGGAGCCAGCGTGATGGTCGCGCCAACACCCATCAGCGTGATGGCAAAGACAAGGGTCTTGTCCCTGCCGAGACGGCGTGAGACCTTGCCGGCCGAGGCGGAGCTCCAGGAACCGATGAGGTAGACGAGGAAGAGCCAGCTCACCGTCGTGTGGCTGAAGTGGTACGGCGTCCCCAGGAGGCGGAAGGTGATGTAGTTGTACATGGTGACGAAGCCGCCGGTCAGGAGAAAGGCGATGCCGTACAGGCAGAGGAGCCCGGGGTCGCGCAGGTGCCTGTAGAGGGACGTGAAAAGGTAGGAGACCTTGAAAGTCTGGCGGCGGAAGTGGACGGAAGGGGGGAGGCTCCTGGCAAAGATAAAGGAGAGCCCGATGCAGATGACGCCGATGGCGCCGATCGCGACGCGCCAGGAGAAGAGGTCGGTGACGGAAGCGGTGAAGATACGCCCGGTCATCCCCCCGACGGCATTTCCGCCGATGTACAGTCCCATGGCGGCTGCAAGTGACGAGGGCGCCACCTCTTCGCTGAGGTAGGCCATCGCAACGGCAGGAAGTCCCGCCAGCACGGCGCCCTGTATCAGCCGCACCCCGAGGAGGGTGGGAAAGCTCTGCGTGAGCGGGGTGATGAGCGCCAGAATGGAGGTGATGAAGAGGGAGGCGACCATCACCGGCTTGCGCCCGAAGCATTCAGAGAAGGTCCCGGCGACCAGCATGGTTGCTGCGAGTGCCGCCGTCGAAAGAGAGAGGGGCAGGCTCGCCAGCGCCGCCGGCACTCCGTACTCCTTGGAGAAGACCGGCAGCAGCGGCTGCACGTCGTACAGCGTCACGAAGGTAACAAATCCTGCCGCGAAGAACGCGAGGTTTATCGTCCGGAAGGTGCGGCTCCCCTTTTCTACCTTACCCATTCTTTTCCCCTGCCTTGCTGAAGATTTCACCACTGTAGAAGCGCTTCCAGTTTCCGATGACCTCAACAATACCAGTGCCACATCCATAAATAAAATATATAATATTTATGTATAGTATAAGCTGTAGTTATGATAGGGGGCGGGATGGAACTTCGGCAACTGCAATTTTTCGTGGAGATCGTCAGGCAAAGCAGCTTCACCAAGGCGGCGGAACGGCTGCATGTGGCGCAACCTGCGGTGAGCATGGCGATGAAGAAGCTCGAGGATGAGCTCGATCTGGTTCTCTTCAACAGGCAGGAGAGGCGGGCACAGTTAACTGCTGAAGGAGCCATCTTTCTGCGGCATGCGGAGAAGATCCTCGATGAGGTGGCGGCGACCGAGGCGGAGATGGAGGAGTTGCGAGGTGTCGCGAAGGGGGAGGTGCGTATAGGGATCCCGCCGATGCTGAGTGCATACTTTTTCCCGCAGATCATCCGCGACTTCATCGGCCGCTACCCGGGGCTCAACATCACGGTTTCGGGAGAGGGTGCCTCCAGCATTCAGAAGATGATCCTGCAGGGGGAACTCGACCTCGGGGTGATCGCCGGGGCGAGCTTTCCCGAGACGCTGGAGATGCAAAGGCTGTTACGCGAAGAAGTAATTATCTGTCTGCCGAAGTCGCACCCGTTGGCGTCGAGGAAGAGCCTGACGGCACGCGAACTGGCGTCGGAGCCCCTTATCATGTACCAGGAGGGGTACTACCTGCGGGAGCTCATTCTCGAGGTGCTGAAGGAGGCCGGGGTGACGCCGAAGATCGCATTCGAGACGAACCTCTTCTCGTTGGCAAAGCCGCTGGTCCAGAACGGGCTGGGGATTTCCGTATTCCTGGAAATGGTCATTGCGGAAGATGATGAACTGCAGAGTGTTTCATTCGACCCGCCGCTGTATCTCGATCTGCTGATCGGGTGGAAGAAGCACGGATACCTTTCCCGTGCCAATCGGGCGTTCCTCGACTTTCTCCTGGAGAAGGGGATCGGCACCTCGAAATAATGGGGGTGGAGGGGACCTACTTGTTGTTGCCGTTTCCCCCCTTTCTTTTGCCCGAGATGACCTGTGCATGGTTCAACGCGGCGACGAGCGCGACTCCGCCTACGACGTTGCCGGCGAGGGTCGGCAGCATGTAGTGCGTAAGGTACTCCACGAAGGGGAGGGCGCCTGTCGTCACCAGGTAAAGGGTCTCCGCCGATCCGCAGATGATGTGGGACATCTTCCCAAGCCCCACGAGGTAGGTGATGATTATGATGATCGCCACGCGCGATGAGTCCGCCCCCGGCAGGAGCCACACCATCAGGGCGATCAGCCACCCGCCGAAAATCCCCTTGAAGAAGATTGCACTCGTGCCGGGAGCCATCGCTTCGTGGCCGATGGTGGCAAAACTCTGCAGCACGTGAGGATCGAAGACCGGTTCACGCAGTCCCAGCGTGAACAGCCACACCCCGAGCAGATTGGCCAGGAGCACGATAGTCCACAGCCTGATCACGTTGAAGAGAGTGCTCCGATCTCTGCGATACAAGAGGGGGAGGATGACGGTGAGCGTGTTCTCCGTGAAGAGCTGCTGCCGTCCGAGGATGACGATGAGAAAGCCGATGGTATAGCCGAACTTTCCGATGAGCGGGCGCCAGGGGAGGTCGGGGAGGTGGGCGTGCAGAATCCCCTCGCCGACGAGGGAAAACCCCATGGAGAGGCCCGCAGCGAGGCCGGACCAGGCAAGAGCCGAGGAGGGGCGGCCAAGCTCCGCTTCACCCTCCTTGCGGACCGCCTCGTGCACAACAATGGCGGCGATGCTGGTCGCCTCCTCAATCTTTCGCTCCTCTTCCGGGGAAACAGAGAGCGGGTGGGCCTCGTCATCTGATCTTGCTGCGGTCATGCCGGCTCCTGAGGTGCTGCATTCCCAGCACTTCTAGAAGTTTATCACACCCCGCAGCACCGCTTTTTATCGCGCCTTGAAGCTGATCCCACTTTCATCATTGCAGTTACCCCTTCCCGCGATGGTATTGTTACTAGAGAAGGTGAAGCCAGTCTGCAAGGCGCTCCACCCCCCGACTTCGGGGGCAGGATCAGCGGAAAAGGAGGTGGCATCACATGCCAACTATGAGCGGATATCAGCTATCCCAGGGAATCAGGCAGAAAATGGAGCTGTTGAAGAAGGTCTGCATGGAGGTTGACGAGGATATGGCCGCCCGCGCCCCCGCGGGACGGTGGTCTCCAAAGGAGATCCTTTCGCACATGGCAGGTCCGGATGGAGTAGGGTACATGCCCTCGCTGCGCGCCTTTCTCGACACCGAGATGCCAACGATAGAGATGGAGGCTGAAAACCCCTTTTATTCCGAGCGGCGGGTAAAGATGAGCTTTGCCGAGCTCCTCGTCGAGGTGGAGAGGGAATACGACACCATGGCGCAGTTCGCTGCGACGCTCGATGATGAGCAGCTTGACCGCACCGCCCGAATTCCGATGCTGAAAGACTCACCCCTGGGGGAGAACCCGACACTGGAAGGATTGATCGGCGGGCTCGGCCACTATCATGTGCAGTTCCATATCGACCACCTGCGGGAGATCGTGCACGAGCTGGCACAGGAAGCGGATCTGCAACATTAGGGCGCGGGAACTCTTCCGGTCTCTGAAGCTGAGCCGGTGGGCGTCGCGGCGAGGGAGTAAGTCATCCTCGATTGCCAGGGGATGACAAAGAAGCGCTTCATCGTAGAATTGGGGTACGCGACGGCGGGCGGGTTCATCTATGCCGGACGCCATCACTGAAGAAAACCAGGAGAAGAGCCAGATGCGCCTGAACTACGAGACGTACGGGGAAGGGCATCCGCTGGTAATCCTGCACGGCCTTTTCGGCTCGCTGGAGAACTGGCGGACCATCGGGAAGGAACTGGGTCGCCACTACCGGGTCTTTGCGCTCGACCTGCGCAACCACGGCAAATCGCCCCACGCTGACGACTTCGACTACGCGACCATGGCCGAAGACCTTCACGCCTTTGTCGAGGAGCAGTCGCTGTCGCGGATATTTCTCCTTGGACACTCCATGGGGGGGAAGGTGGCGATGCAATTCAGCGTGACGTGGCCGGAGCTGGTGGAAAAACTGGTGGTGGTGGACATGTCTCCGAAGGAGTACAACCCCCAGCACCGGGAGATCCTCGAGGCGATGCTATCCCTTCACCCGGAGCGCTTCACCGAGCGGAAAGAGGTGGACCATGCGCTCTCCTCTGCCATCAAGGACTCGGCTACGCGACTCTTCCTTTTGAAGAACCTGGTAGCAGACGAAAGGGGCCGCTTTGCCTGGCGCCTCAACCTGAAAGCTATCGCCCGCAACTACGGCGACCTGGTGAAGGGCATTCCCGCCGGGCGCGCCTTCGACGGCCCCACGCTCTTTATGAAAGGGGAAAACTCCAACTACATCAGGCAGGAGGATGTCTCCCGGATAAAGCACCTCTTCCCGGCTGCCTACGTCGTCTCCGTACCGGATGCGGGGCATTGGGTGCACGCGGAGAATCCCACCTTTTTCCTCAGTTCCGTCATCGCATTCCTCCATTCCTGAATCGAGACGGCGTCATGCACTTCCGGCAAGGGGAGGGCGTGACCTCCTGTCTACAGCACGTAGCTCCCCCCAAAGAACACTCTCCCTTACGAAAAGGTTGACCTGCGCCGCATAAAGTAGCAATTATCTCCTTTCATGTTTTGGAAGAGGATAGTCGGTGCAGACGCTCGACCAGAGGAGAGATTATGCAACAGGTAGTCATCGCAGGATGTGGCCGGATCGGGACGCGTGTGGCGCGGCTTTGGAGAGAGAGGGGCGCGACGGTGACGTGCATGGTGCGCTCGCCGGAGCACCAGGCGGCGCTGGAGAACGACGGATTTCTCGTCCACAGGTGCAGCTTCGACGAGGCTTCGGATCTGACCCTGCCGCAGATGGAGGGAACCGTCCTCTACTACTTCGTCCCCCCTCCCGGTGGAGGTTTCAGCGATACCCGCGCGCGCAATTTTTGCTCCGCGCTGATTTCGGCCGACGCGCCGCCGGCGACTATCGTCTATATCTCTGCGACTTCCGTCTACAGTGAGACCCGTGGAGGTGTCGTGACTGAATCATCCCCCACAGACCCGCCGTCGGCGATGGGGAAGCGCCGTCTCGATGCGGAGGATGCTTTTCGCGGATATGCTGCTGCGAGCGGTGCGGCGCTCGTGATTCTCAGGGTGAGCGGGATCTATGGACCTGAGATGCTGCCGCTCATGCAGATACGGCAGGGGCAGCCGCTCCTGAGGGAGGCGGATGCCGGTCCCAGCAACCGCATCCATGCGGACGATCTCGCGCAGATATGCGTGACGGCCGCAGAAAAAGGGAGTGACGGCGACATCTTCAATGTCAGTGATGGCAATCCGAGCAGCATCACGGCCTATTTCAACGCCTGCGCCGACGCGCTCGGGGAACCGCGCCAGCCGCAGGTCTCGCTGACCGAGGCGCGGCAGGTGCTCTCTCCCCTCATGTACTCCTACGTCAGCGAGACACGGATCGTGGACAACACGGCAATGATCGAGCGGCTGGGTGTGACGTTGCGCTATCCCACCCTTCAGGAGGGTCTGAGGGCGTCGGTGGCGGAGCGTCTGGGATGATGGCGACCGGCGTTGTACACCTGTATGTCGCGGCAAGCGCAGTTGCCGTTGTTGCCTATGGCGTCGACAAGGTAGCGGCAAAGATGGGGGCGCGCCGCATTCCCGAGGTGTATCTGCAGATCATAGCGTTTGCCGGTGGATGGCCGGGGGCACTGCTGGCGCAGCAGATTTTTCGTCACAAGTGCAGCAAGCGCTCCTTTCAGGTCACCTTCTGGAGCGCGGCTGCCGCAAATTCGGCGGCCCTCCTCGCTGCAGCCTGTCTCCTGTAGGTCGGACGAGGTCGGACAGGTCGGACAGGTCGGACAGGTCGGACTGGGCGGACTGGGCGGACTGGGCGGACTGGGCGGACTGGGCGGACTGGGCGGACTGGGCGGACTGGGCGGACTGGGCGGACTGGGCGGACTGGGCGGACTGGGCGGACTGGGCGGACTGGGCGGACTGGGCGGACTGGGCGGACTGGGCGGACTGGGCGGGACCCTTGAGCGCCCCCTCCCCCCTTGCGGGGGAGGGACAGGGTGGGGGGGGAGGCGCCACCACCGACCCCGGCGGCAGCTTCACCCACCCCCTGTCCCCCTTCCGTCGAGGGAGGGGGGACTTCCAGTCAGACGCTCCAGAGAAGTTCCAAACGAAAAGGCCGTCCATTTTTCAATGGGCGGCCTTTTTAAAATGTCGCCTGTTTCTTCGGTAGCCAGGCCACCTGTGTTTTACTTTCGGGTCCTTGGCTTTGTGTCGCTGGAATTTCTTCCAGGTTACCTTTTCGGAAACAGGCTGATTTTTATTGTACCCCTCCCACCGCTCCTGTAAAGCATTTTTTGCCAAAAAAAATCTGCTGCAACAGGCGCTTCTCTATACACCTCTAAAGCTCTGCATTAGCTCCTACCCTCTCCTGCGTTTCCTCCGCGACGAGCCGATACCGAAAGGGATAAAATTACCAGGGGGGAGGGACGCCCCGCCGGTGTCGGAGGTGACGATGAAAAACCGCGAGATCGCCCGCATCTTTTCCGAAATGGCCAGCATCCTCGAGATCAAGGATGACAATGTCTTCAAAATCAGGGCGTACCGCAAGGCGGCTCTCAACCTCGAGGGGATTTCGCAGAGTCTGGAGAACCTCTCCCGCAAGGAGTTGCTGGAGATACCGGGGGTAGGGGCGGATCTCGCCGCGAAGATCGAGGAGTACCTGCAGACCGGAAAGATCGCGGCCTTCGAGGAGTTGAAGACGACGGTGCCGGCGGGGCTCCACTCCATGCTGGCCATTCCCGACCTCGGCCCAAAGACCGCGAAGCTCCTCTACGACACGCTCGGTATCAGCACCATCGAGGAGCTGGAGAAGGCGGCCGTCGAACACAGGCTGGCGGGGATCCGCGGCATCCAGCAACGGACGGAGGAAAAGATCCTCAACGGCATCCGTTCGCTCAAGCGGGGACGGGAGCGTTACCCGCTCGGGAGAATGCTCCCGGCGGCTCGTGCGCTGGTGGAGGAGCTGCAGAAGCGGGCGCAGGTGGACCGCATCGAGATCGCCGGCAGCATCCGACGCCGCAGGGAGACGATCAGGGACATAGACATAGTGGCGACAGCCCCGGTGCCCGCGGCCGTGATGGAAGTCTTCGTCAATCTATCCCAGATCGAGACGATCATGATGCGCGGCCCCACACGCTCCAGCGTTACGATCGATGAAGGGGTGCAGGTCGACCTGCGCGTGGTCGATCCCAGCTCTTTCGGGGCGGCCCTTGCCTACCTCACCGGAAGCAAGCAGCACAACGTGCGGCTGAGGGAAATGGCGGTGAAGCGCGGGCTGCGCATAAACGAGTACGGCGTATTCCAGGAGGACGGCGTGCACCGGCTCGGCGGCGAGAACGAGGAGGATATCTACCGCCTGCTCGACCTGCCGTTCATCCCGCCGGAGCTGCGCGAGGATCAGGGGGAGGTGGAAGCTGCCCTCGCAGGGACGCTGCCGCAGCTGGTGACCCTCTCGGATCTCAGGGGCGACCTTCATGTGCACACCCGCTGGAGCGACGGTTCCCACACCATAGCGGACGTGGCGGCTGCGGCCATGGCGCGGGGACTTTCGTACATTGCGGTCACCGACCATTCAAGAGGACTGGCCGTGACCGGTGGTCTCAGCATCGAGCGGCTTATGGAGCAGGGGGAGGAGATCGCCTCCTTCAACAAGACTCAATCGGGGGTGACGGTGCTGCGCGGGACGGAGATGGAGATCCATGATGACGGCACCCTGGACTATCCGGATGAGGTGCTGCAAAAGCTCGAATTCGTCGTCGCCGCAGCGCACACCGGCTTTCACCTCTCAAAAGAGCAGAACACCGCGCGACTCGTGGGGGCGATGAGGAATCCGTGGGTTGCCATAATAGCCCACCCCACGGGGAGGCTCATCGGCGAGCGGGAGCCGTATCCGGTGGACATGGAGGAAGTCCTCCGGGTGGCACGGGAAACGGGGACGGCTCTGGAGATCAGCAGCTACCCCTTCCGCCTCGACCTGAACGACCGCGACGTGCGCAGGGCGAAGGAGCTGGGGGTACGGCTGGCGATCAGCAGCGACACCCACGCGGCGCTGCAGTTTGACCATCTGCCGTACGGTATTTCAGTCGCACAGCGCGGGTGGCTTGAAAAGAAGGACCTCTTGAATGCGCTGGAGGTCCAGGATCTGCTGAAGTGGGTGAAGGGAAAGAAGGGGAGGAAGGCGTAAAGGGGGCTTTAGTCGGATAGGAGACTTTCGGTATGGCGATTCAATCGATCAATCCTGCAACGGGGAAGGTTTTGGATACTTTCGAGGAGTGGACCGCTGAAAAGACGGCTCATGTCGTCTCGCAGGTGCACAAGGCGTGGCTGGAATGGCGCAACTCCTCTTTTGCGGAGCGTGCGGCGGTCATGAAGGGGGCGGCGGAGGTGCTGCGCCACAACAGGGACGAATTTGCCCAGCTCATGGCGCTGGAGATGGGAAAGCCGATAAGACAGGGGCGCGATGAGGTGGAGAAGTGCGCCTGGGGGTGCGAGTACTTCGCGGAGAATGCGGAGGCGATGCTGGCGCCGGAGAGCGCCAACAGCGACGGCTCCGCGGCCTATGTCGCCTTTCGCCCCTTAGGTGTCGTGCTGGCGATCATGCCGTGGAACTTCCCCTTCTGGCAGGTGTTCCGTTTTGCCGCGCCGGCGCTCATGGCGGGAAATACCGCGGTTTTGAAGCACTCTTCCAACGTGCCTCTTACGGCGCTTGCCATAGAACAGGTCTTTGTGCGCGCGGGATTTCCGGAGGACGTGTTCCGCACCCTCCTGGTGAGCTCGAGCCACGCGGAAGAGGTGCTGGAAAACCCTCTCGTGCGCGCGGTCTCACTCACCGGAAGCAGCGATGCCGGACGGCATGTGGCAAGGCGGGCAGGGGAGCTGTTGAAGAAATCGGTACTGGAACTAGGGGGGAGCGATCCTTTCGTGGTACTCGACGACGCGGATCTGGACAGCGCGGCGCGCATCGCGGCGAAGGCGCGGTGCTTCAACTCCGGACAGAGCTGCATCGCGGCGAAGCGCTTCATCGTGGAGAGGAGCGTGTACGGCCCGTTCCTCAATCGCTTCAGGACGGCCATGGCTTCTCTCGTGGTGGGGGATCCGATGGAGGAGAGGACGGAGGTCGGGCCGCTGGCGCGCGGCGACCTGCGCGAGGCGTTGCATGAGCAGGTGCTCGACGCGGTGCAGCACGGCGCCGAGCTCGCACTCGGCGGCATGATACCGCACAAGGACGGCTTTTTCTACCCGACGACGGTCCTCTCCGGGGTGCGCCCTGGGATGCGGGCGTACCACGAGGAACTCTTCGGTCCCGTCGCCTCCGTCATTCCGGTGCGGGACGACGAGGAAGCGATAGAGGTGGCGAACGACACCCCCTTTGGTCTCGGCGGCTCTGTATGGACGCGTGACACGGCGAAAGGGGAGGCACTCGCTGCGCGGATCGAGGCGGGGGCTGTCTTTGTGAACGGCATGGTGAAGAGCGACCCGCGCCTTCCGTTCGGCGGGATAAAGGACTCCGGGTTCGGGCGGGAACTGTCGCGTTACGGCATCCGGGAGTTTACCAACGTGCAGACGGTGTGGATCAAGTGACAACTGCCAACACCCACCGCAAAGGCGCAAAGGACGCAAAGGAAAATCCGCAAAGAGAAGCAATCTTGTCCGCAGATTACGCACATTTCGCAGATTACATACACGCTGCCTGCTCTTTTACATGCGGGGAGAGATGACCCTGGAAACGGCAGGCAATACGGCATAGACCGTAGCCCCTATCTCTCTTTCAGCCTTTCCTTTGCGCGCAGTTCTTTGCGCTCTTTGCGTCTTTGCGGTGGGTTCTGTCTTTGCCTTTGCTTAGCCTTAGTCCCTCTCCTGCGGATGAAGCCTCTTCACATATGCCGTGCCGGTGGCGGGGAGGAAAAAAACCTTCCGCGGGTAGTGGTCCCCGAGGTCCGTGGCCCTGACCGGAATATTCCTTTCCCTCAGATAACCGATGGCAAAGGCCGCATTCTGTTCGCCGATGTGGCTCTTTCCCGCCATTACGCGCCCCGCCCCGAACACCTTTGCCTCGAGCCGCGACTGCTGCGCTCCGAGACTGTAGAGCCAGTCGAGCAGGTGCTTCATGGCGCACGCGCCGTAGCGGGTTGAGCATGCCTCGCTGCAGGTGGAGTTCTTCGGATCGCAGCGCGTTGCGCCCTGGTTTGCGAGGATCTCCGGGAGCATGAAGTGATTCATCCCGCCGACGCCACTTGTGACGTCATAGAGGCAAACCGAGACGCATGAGCCGAGAAGGGTGGTGATGGCGGTGCCGTCGGCGGTGGCAAAGAATTCCCCCGGCAGGATCTTTACCGCCTTCCGTTCGAGGGTGGGATCGAAATAGTTGTCGCGGCCGGTGGCGGCCTTACCTTCCAGCATGTGGGCTTCAGCTCCTTCTCTTTCAGCGGTCGATGCGCTCACCCGGTTGATCCGGAATGAAGCGCTGCAGGTGATAGGACATCAGGGCGAAACGTGGCAGCGGGAGGTGAGCGTTATCCTGCCTTCTGCATATGCCGCTGCGCGACGAACCCGGCGATCGGGTCCGGAGGGAGCGGCTTGCTGAGGAGAAACCCCTGCATCTCGTCGCACCCTTGCGCCGCCAGAAAATGCAGCTGCTCCACAGTCTCCACCCCTTCCGCCACCACCTTCAGGCCGAGGCTCTGCCCGGTGGCGATTATGGCCTTCACGATGGCGACGTCCTCCCGGTGGTTCGACAGGTCCTTTATGAACGACCGGTCGATCTTTATGGCGTTGACCGGCAACTTCTTCAGATAGCTGAAGGAGGAGTAGCCGGTACCGAAGTCGTCGATGCTGATGAAGACCCCTATCTGCTGCAGTCGGCCGAGAATCCCGAGTGTATGGCTGGTCTCCTGCAACATGACGCTCTCGGTTATTTCCAGCTCGAGGTATTTCGGCTCAAGTCCGCTCGCCTCCAGCGCTTTCTGGACGATCCGGACCAGGTTCTCCTGCATGAAGAGGTGGGTGGAGATGTTCACGGCGACTGCGAGCGGGGGATATCCCTCCGTCTGCCACGCCTTCACCTGCCGGCACGCCTCGGCGATCACCCATTCCGTTATCGGCACGATCAGTCCGTTTTCCTCCGCAATGGGGATGAACTCCTGCGGCGAAATCATCCCTATCTCCGGATGCTTCCAGCGCAGGAGCGCCTCGACCCCGGTGATCTCTCCGGAAGCAAGATGCATCTTCGGCTGGTAGTACAGGAGGAAGTCCCCCTGTTCCAGTGCCTTGTGCAGGCCGTTTTCCAGGGTCAGACGGGCCAGCGCGTTCTCGTTCATGCTATGGCGGTAGAACTGGTAGCGATTCTTCCCCCCGAGTTTCGCCTTGTACATGGCGGTGTCGGCATTCTTGAGGAGGATGTCGAGCGTCGTGCCATCTTTCGGGTAGATGCTTATGCCGATACTCATGGTGACGAAGACTTCGTGCTCCTCCAGCGGCATCGGCTCGGCGAACGCCTCGATGACGCGCTGGGCGACGATGGCGGGGTCGTTGTCATCCTTGATAATTCCCAGAAGGATGGTGAACTCGTCGCCGCCGAAGCGCGCCACTATCTCCACGTCGTCACTCGCGCCGGGGCGGTGCAGCAGGTCGGACTTGCGCAGTGATCTCTTCAGCCGCTCGGAAACGGTCTTCAGGACCTGATCCCCCAGGCGGTGCCCCAGGGTGTCGTTGATCCTCTTGAAGTTGTCGAGGTCGACGAGCATTATCGCCGCCTTCCCGGTCGCTCGCTGGGCGAGGGCCAGCGCCGACTCCACCTGGTCGCTGAAAAAGGTCCTGTTGGGGAGGCCGGTAAGATCGTCGAAGTAGGCCATGTGCAGGATGTGCTCCTCGGCGAGTTTGCGCTCCGTGATGTCCTCCGCGGAGATGACGATGCTCCTCACTGCGTCTCCCCGGATGACCGGCGCGGCGCCGCACGATATCACGGTCGGCGTCGGGAGATCGCACTGCACCTCCATCTCGAAGTGCACCATCGGCGCCTCACCTTCCAGGACCTTGCGCAGCGGCTCCAGCAGCGCCCCCTCTTTCTCCGGCAGCAGGTCGAGGAAAGGGCGCCCTGTCATCGCCTCCTCGTCGAAACCGAGAAGCTCGCCTGCGCGCGGGTTCGCCATCATCACCACGAGCTGGGTGTCGAGGACGAAGATCCCGTTGGTGCTGCTCTGCATGACCTGCGAGAGGAAATCGTTCGCCTCGGTGAGGGCTTCCTCAGCCTTTGCCGCGGCTCTCAGCGGCAAGGTGCGCATCCCGAGGTAGAGGGTGATGCCGAGTATGATGCCGAGAGCCGCGACGGCCGCCGAGTCGACGAGGACCTCGCGGTAGCTCGCGCTGATTTCGAGGCGCGCGACCGGCTTTCCCTTCTCCATGATGAGGTAATGGCGCTGCAATAGCGGCGGCGTCAGAGTTGTGCCGGTGCTGGCGAGCTCGTTGCCGTCCATGTCGAGCAGCTGCCGTATCTCGGGAGGACCGTGCTTCGGGCGGAGGGAGAGGAGCTCGTGCAGGCGCAGGGAGTAGTAGTGGTCGAGGGCCGGGATCTCGCGCAAAAAGCGGTTCACCATTCTGCCGTTCATCTCTGCTTCTGCTTCGAGACGACCGGCGAGGTTCTCGTAGGAGACGGCAAAATAACCGGCGGGGAGGACCGTCGCTATGACGCAGGCGAGAAGAACCGCGATCAGCGTGGTTATTTTGGTTATCGATAAAGCAGGATAGGTCATTATTTACACCCTTCTGGGCAGGGAACATCAGTGTGTCCGCGCAGTTGGAACCGGTTGCAGCAACGGTGGGGGGCGGCATCATCCTCTTCGGGCTCGATACCGGAATCTTTAGGGAAAAGGAGAATGGCGGGGAAAAGGCGGGTGCGGGCGCAATTTCGGGATTGCAGTCTCTCGCCGGCGGCTGCGATGACGGCGGCCACAGCACTACAGGTAGGGTGAGGGCACCGTGGGCCGTTGCGCTGGAGCGCAGGCATCTTGCCTGCGATGGCGGCGGGAGCCGCCACCAAGGACGCGGCTCGTGCCGCGGCTACAGGCTGGGAAGCCTGTGCTCCAGCGCGGGTTCGGCGGCCACCGTGACTTTAAGCAGCATCTCGCGGGCGGCTGCTGCGACGGCGGCCACAGCACTACAGGTAGGGTGAGGGCACCGTGGGCCGTTGCGCTGGAGCGCAGGCATCTTGCCTGCGATGGCGGCGGGCCGCCACAAAGGACGCGGCTTTTGCCGCGGCTACAGGCTGGGAAGCCTGTGCTCCAGCGGGGTGGCGGCCGCCTCCGTTAAAGTGGTACGTGAATGCGAGGTATGGAGGGCGCATCACTCTTTGCGGTGCTGAGAGAGGAGCCAACGGTAGATGCCGTCATTGCGGTAGGCCGAGGTGGCGGTCCCGACGTGGTCGAGCCCCTCGTCGGCGTACACCCGCTGCTGCGATGGTGTGTGCGGCTCTTCGAGCTGGAGGCGGGCGATGAACTGCCTGCTGCGCGGCCGGGATGCGTCGCCGGAGGAGAGCCAGACAGGCAGCCCCGGATCCGACTCCGGCACACGGGTCGGGTCCACCGGCCACAGTGCCGCCCACAGATCCGGAAGGCGCAGCGCGATGTCGAAGACGCCGTTCCCTCCGAAGCTGAAACCGGAAAGATAGGTGCGCTGGAAATCTCCCCCGTAGCGGGTGTGCATCTGGTGGACAATGTCGCGGACCGCCTCCGCCTCGAAGCGCCAGAGGTCCCCCCGCGCAGGAAGCTGCGGTGCTGCAACGATGAATTCGCTGGTGGCAAGGGGAGAGCTGCCGGGCCGCAACGGGCCGTGGGCGGTGATCCCGTCGCGCAGTTCCATCGGCGGCCCTTCCTCATACCCGTGGAGAAATATGAAGACCGGAAAGGGGGCTGCGGCTTCCCCCGACTTCACCGGGAGGGATAGCAGGTACGGCAACGGCATGTCGTGCACCACGGCGAAATCGTTTGCGCTCATGCGATCCTCCTGAGTCTCGTTTCAGAGATTCTCTCTCTTCTTGCTGGTCCGCGTCAATGGATGGCGCGAGATTCGCACCGTCTCCTTCCTCACGCTCACGGGAGCGGGCGCGGGCTCCTGCGGCAGACTCTCCGGTCATGATACACTTTCCCCTATGAAAGCACCTCTTCGCGAATGTACCCTTTCCCCCCGCGAAATCCTGCGCTACCGCGTCTACGGCAGCGGAGAAAAGCGCGTCCTGCTCCTCCACGGGCTGGCGGCCCGGTCGGAATGCTGGATCGACATTGTTCCCCTTTTCCCCTCTGAAGAGTACACCGTCTATCTCGTCGATCTCCTCGGCTCCGGCGAGTCCTCCAAGCCGAGGGGCGCGGACTACTCCATCCAGGCGCACGCCAACAGGCTCCTCGATTTCATCGAGCGGGAGGGTGTGGCGGGGATCGTTCCGGTGGGGCACTCCCTTGGCGGCGCGGTCGTTCTCGTCGCCGCCATCGAGGCGATGCGGCAGGGGAGGGAGAGGCTTTTTCCCGCCATGGTGGTTATGGCAGGGCCGGGGTTCATCCAGCGTCTCCCCCTTATGGCGGAGGTGTTCCAGCTCCCGTTGGCGGGCCCCCTTTTCGTTGCCCTCTACGCGCCTGACATATGGGTGAAGGTGGGGCTGAGGGCTGCCTACCACGACTCCCGCCTCGTCGATCGGGAACACGTGCGCCGCTACGCCCCCTGCTATCGCGACAGGGACTCCAAAAGGGCGCTGGTCGCGACTTGCCGTCAACTTGTTCCGCCCGACTGCGAGGAGCTGACCAGATGTTATGGCGATCTGCGCCTTCCGGTTCTCCTTCTGTGGGGGAGGCACGACCACATCGTCCCTCTTTCGCAGGG
Organism: Geomonas sp. RF6; assembly: GCF_021044625.1. Classification (NCBI taxonomy): domain Bacteria; kingdom Pseudomonadati; phylum Thermodesulfobacteriota; class Desulfuromonadia; order Geobacterales; family Geobacteraceae; genus Geomonas; species Geomonas sp. RF6. The sequence goes on from NZ_CP087999.1 coordinate 3,732,869, forward strand.
GCAAAGGCTGGTGCAGGCAATTCCCGGCTCGAGGCTCGAAGTGCTGGAGGATTGCGGGCACAACCCGCAGGAAGAGAAGCCGGCGGAGACATTCCGCGTCATCGACAGCTTTGTCCGCACGCTTCACGCCTGAGGTCTGATCTCTGCCCGTTTACAATTTGATGTTCCCTCTTTGGCTGTGCTAATCTTGCGCATCCCGTTGGCTGGGATATCCTCCTCTGTCATTGGGCGTTGCCTCACTGACATTGGCAACCTCACCGTCTGTACCTGCACTTTACAGGAGCGTTCATGAATAGTGTCGATGCCAGCACCGAGCGGAAGCGGTACCTTCAGAATCTGGAGGAGGAAAGGAACAGCGCCTTTCTCTACCGAACTCTTGCGGAGAAGGAAGAGAACGGGAATCTCGCGGAGGTGTACCGCAGACTCGCCGAAGCGGAGGAGGGGCATGCGGATCTCTGGGGACAGAAGCTGGATGTCGCCGGCGGCGCCGTTCCGCCGTTTCGCCCGACAACGCGGACCCGTATCCTCGCCTGGCTCGCCGGCCGCTTCGGCGCGCAGGTCGTCATTCCCACCCTCACGGCAAAGGAGAACGCAGCTTCCAGCGACTACGCCGGGCAGGCGGACGCCGCGGACCTCATCCCCACGGAGCAGTCTCACGCACGCGTGCTACGCCAGATCGGGGAAAACTCGGCTGCGGGGCTGGGAGGGAGCGCGGTGGCGCAGCTCGAGGGTCGCCACAGAATGGCGGGGGGGAACGCCCTGCGGGCGGCGGTGCTTGGCGCGAGCGACGGCCTCCTTTCCAACTTCAACCTGATCATGGGGGTAGCGGGGGCGGCCCTCTCCGCCCGCAACATTCTCCTCACCGGCTTTGCCGGCCTCCTTGCCGGGGCAATCTCCATGGCGCTCGGGGAGTGGATCTCGGTGCAGAGTTCGCGCGAGCTGTACCAGAAGCACATCGAGACAGAGCGGGAGGAGATAGAGAACGCTCCGGAGGAAGAGATCGAGGAACTGGTGCTGATCTATCAGGCGCGGGGGATGGAGGAGTCGGTGGCTCGTCAGTTTGCCACCCGCATCATGGCGGACCGGGAGAACGCGCTGACCACACTCGTGCGCGAGGAGCTTGGGGTCGATCCGGAGGAATTGGGAGGGTCCGCCTGGGAGGCGGCCTTTACCTCTTTCCTTCTCTTTGCCGTCGGCGCGATTGTTCCTGTCATACCGTTCCTCTTTCTGGAGGGAATGACGGCGGTAGTCGTCAGCGCGGCTTTCAGTGCGGTAGGGCTCTTCGCCATCGGCGCGGCGATCACCCTCTTTACCGGTCGCTCGATCTGGTATTCGGGAATGCGTCAGGTGGCGTTCGGCTTGATAGCGGCGGGTGCCACCTTCGCCGTCGGTCGGCTGGTGGGGGTGGCGGTGATGGGGTAGGCTGGGAGGGAAGTCTTGGTGGGAGAAAATAGACTGCCGGAAACGCTGCCGCTTATTCCGGCCTACATTTCAACGTAGGCCGGGATAAGCCGCAGGCGTTCCCGGCAGTTTTTCATTCTACCACTGCGCTAGTTGTTGCCTGTCCCGGTCCCTTTCCCTTCCTGCGCCTTCAGCCTCTCGTTGGGGCTTATCTCCAGCTGCACCCTGCGGTTCAGCGCCCTGTTGGCTTCCGTGTCGTTCGGGACCGCCGGGCGGCTCGAGCCGTATCCTACTGCGGTCATCCTCGAGGCGGGTACTCCGTTGCTTGCCAGGAAGTTCATCACGTTCCTCGCACGCCTCTCGCTCAGCGGCTGGTTGATGGAGTTGTTGCCGGTCGAGTCGGTGTGACCCTCGATGATGATGTTGGTCTCGGAGGTCCTGAGGGTGGTAGCGGCCTTTGCCAGCGAATCTCTCGCCGCCGGTTTCAGTGCGTCCTTGCCGAGATCAAAGAGGATCCCGGACGGGAGCGCCACGTACACCTTGTCGCCGTCACGCACGACTTCCGCTTCCGGCATTTGCTGCTTCAGCTTTGCCGCCTGCTTGTCCATGTATAAACCGACGGCGCCCCCCACGACGGCACCGCTCAACCCGCCGATCGCGGCATTGCGCCCGCGGTGGCTCTTTCCTCCGGCCAGGGCGCCGATTCCTGCTCCGATTGCGCCGCCACTGACTGCACCTATCGTCGTCTTCTTGTATCCGAATTCCCCTCCCTGTCCCTGCTGATCGGTGGCGCAGCCGGTGGCCAGGAAAGCGGCGGTGGAAAATACAGCGATGAACTTCACGACAATGTTGGCTTTCATACAGTCTCTCCTCCTGATTCAGATAATGAATTCTCCGATCCCTAGTTTAAGCCGAAATTCCTCTTCTGGCCAGATTGCGTCCCCCTTTTCCGCGCCTTCTCCATTGAGGGACAGAAAACACAGTTACTCGGGAATAGCCGGATCGACCGAAAAATGCTGTTGCCTCTCCGCAGACTTGCTGGTACTGTCGCAACCCCGCCTCTGGAAAGGGAGCGAGGTTGCGATGAAGGCAGGGAAGTGCTGTGGGGAATTATTCGGTCGTCGTTCTCGACTTTGAAACAACGGGACTCTCTCCGGATCGCGGTGACAGGGCCATAGAAATCGGGGCGGTGCTGATCCGCGACAACCGCATCGTGGACCGCTTCCAGAGCCTGATGAACCCGGGAATGAGAATCACCCCCTTCATCGAAAACTACACGGGCATCACCAACAAGATGCTCGCCGACGCCCCCCCCGCCGCCGAGGTCATGGCGCGCTTCGCCTCCTTCATGGAGAGCCACCACCTCGTCGCCCACAACGCGAGCTTCGACGGGCGCTTCCTCGACAACGAGCTGTGCCGCATAAACCTGCGGCGCAAGCAGGAGTTCGCCTGTTCCCTTCTCCTTTCGCGCCGCCTTTATCCCGATGCTCCGAGCCACTCGCTGGAATCGCTGGTCCGCTACAAGAAGCTCAAAACCACCGGCGTGCATCATCGCGCCCTCGCCGATGCGGAGATGACGGCCCACCTGTGGCTCACCTTCATCGAGGAGCTCAAGGGTGTACATCGACTCGAAAGGGTTCCCTTCGACCTGATGCGGAAGCTCGCCAAGGTTTCCAAAAAGAAGGTTCCCGCCTTCCTCGAAAGCCTCGCCGCCGTTACGCCGAGCTCCTGATCCTCTGGTCCTTCAGGAGTTCCTATACCCTCTCCCTGAGTCCGCTAACTGCGGCTCAATTCTCTGCCGTACTCTCTGATTTTCTGGTTGCTTTTCCCACAGAATGTTCTACTTTTTTAGTTTTTATTAAAGTGTAAGTTTTGTGGCGATGTCGTTTCAACCAAAAGAGGAGGGTATGATGAAAAAGCTACTGCTTGTACTTTTGCTGCTGTCTTCTTTTCCGGCATTGGCCAATGCCTGGACCATCACTGCGAAGATCGGTAGTCCTTCCGGGAAAATAACGTGGGGGACGCAGACTGTCTCATCAGGTACCGGTTACTTTTACGTCCCCACCGGTGACACCACCGTCACGGTCACCCCATCCTCCGGCTATTCCGTCTCCCTCGTCACCCTCGACGGGACCTCTCTCGGCACTCCGCCCGCTGGGGGCGCTGTGACCGTGCCTCAGGGAGGGAGGTCATCCCGCACACTGATCGCCTATTTCACCTCCGCAAGCTATACGGTCACCGCCAGCCAGTCGGCGGGAGGAACCCTTTCCCTACAGCAGACGGCTCCGACTGTCGGTGCAATTTCCCAGACGTCGCTGTCGGGGCTTAAAACAGGCGCGGTTGTGAAGATCAGCGCGAGCCCCAATACCGACTACACCGTTACCTCGCTGAGAGTCGGGAACTCCACCGTGTGGAGCGGCAGCAGTGCCCTTCCTGTCATCTACAACTACACCATCACCAACTCAAGCCAGACAGTCAGCGCGACTTATGCTCTCATTCCCCGGGCGAGCGCAAACATCGTCGTCGGCTCCACGACGGCACCGGTGGAAGCCTCCGTCTCCCTCAACGCCTCGGCCTCCAGCACCAATGACCCCCCCTTGAGCTACCTCTTCAGCGTCGCCTCCGGCGATGCCTCCAAAGTCACCATCTCCCCGGCGGGACAGAGCAGTTCCCCCCTTGCCACCTTCAGCGCCAGTGCCACCGGGACGTACTCGGTGAAGGTCACCATCACCTCCGCCCACGGTGCCACAAGCAGCGCTACCTCCCCGGAGATAACCGTCATGACGCAGTCCGCCTACGACTCAGGCGTCTGCACCTCCTGCCACGCCAACCGCGACAGTGCTCTGGTGGGAGCCTTCCGGGAGTCGGACCATTACCTCTCTGCAGGGGTCAGTTGCTCCAACTGCCACAACCCCGACGGCACACTTGGGCACCCCTATCTCACTAACCCCGCAAATGCCTGCCAGGGGTGCCACGCTACGGCCGTGGCGGAAGTTTCCTCCTCCCCGCACAGTCAGGGGTGCGCCGGCTGCCATGCCGACCACTCCGTCAAGGCCGACTTCAACATCTGCACCAGCTGCCACAGCTCGGTCTTCGGTGCCGGAGCCATCCACCAGAATGCGCTCGCCGTGCTGGCGCCCCACTGCAGGGAGTGCCACAACCCCCACACCTTCATGTCCAATGCGAGCCGTCCGCACTTCTCCAATTCGAGCAGCGCCCAGTACATCACCAAGAACCTGGGGTGCCCGCAGTGCCACAACGAAGTCGACAGAGACGGGACCGTCTCCTTCGAGATCTACGACGCGACGAGAGAGTGGGCTCGCAGCGGGAAGGGGGACGGCCGTGCGCCGGCGTACATGAGTTACGACTTCAAGCTGGAGGGGACCCCTGCTCCCGCAACACCCGCCAACTCAGCGGCGAAGGATTGCGTCAGGTGCCATACCACAACCGGCTACATCAACTACGTCACTTCCAATTTCCAGGACATCCACGCATGGGGGAGCTCTGACGACCGGACGAGAGAGATGATTGCCTGCTCGACATGCCACGACCCCATCCCGTTCAGGTCGTACAACACGGTCGACCCTGTCACTCTCAACGTGACCGCAGAGGCATACTCCAGGCGCGACATCCCCGCCGTCACCGCCTACTACAACTTCAGCGGAGCGGGCGCCGGGCGCGTGCTGAATGCGGTGCCGATGGGGTATGACGCAGGCGCCTCCAACAACTGCATCGCCTGCCACAGCGGCACCGCAGCCGGGTCGACGCTGAAGGCCCTGGTGAGCGCGGCAGGGGCCCAGGGGGAGTTCTGGAACAGCACACCCCTCATCGATCCCCACGGGATGGGAGCTGCCGGCATACTCTTCGCGAAGAGCGGGTACGAGTTCAACGGGCGCAGCTACACGGGCCCCTTGAACTACATCCACTGGTCCGTCGGGGACGGCAACCCCGGCTCGTGCGTGACGTGCCACATGTGGACGCCCAAGCCGCACGTCTTCTCTGCCGTCTCCAGTGCAGGGGGGACCATCACCAAAATCACCGGTTTCGACGACGTCTGTTCCTACTGCCACGACAACACGACGAGGCCGATCCCGCTGAACAACCCTGCGGTGCTTGACGGCAAGAAGCAGCAGTACCTCTCCTCGCTGCGGGTGCTGAGAGGGGTCCTCGCAGGAAAGGGTATCCATTTCAATCCCTCCCGCGCCCCCTACTTCTTCTCCGTTGCGGAAGAGGGGGGGCAGGCCCCGGGGACTGCCTACAAGACCTGGAACAGCCTGTACGCAGCCGGTTCCCCGGCAGCGTACAAAGGCAGCGATCTCATGGGCGCCGCCTTCAACCTCCGTCTCCTCTGGAGCGAAGGAGGGGCGTACACCCACAACTCGTTCTATGCACGGAGGCTCATCTACGACTCCATCGACCTGGCCGACAACGGGCTCCTGGACAACAGCGTCGCCTTGACGATCCAGAATGCTGCGGTGACGGATCTGGTCAGCAGCGACGACAAGACAAGGGCAGCGTCCTATGTGGGAGCTCGCCCCTGAGCCTGCCGGGTTGACGTCGCCTCATACAAAATGGTATATGGTCAGTCAAGGTGACAACCAAAAGCACGCTGACGAGGGGAAGAGACCATGATTATCGAGAAAAAGATCGATCCGATTCTGCATCGGCAGAAATGTCACGCATGTGGTTACTACACCATCTATGAGGCAATACCGACCGGCGATACGGCAACCGATACCTGCACCTACTGCGGTCACCAGGTGCAGTTGAATTGGTATTCTGATCTGAGGGCAGCCATCAAGAGCAACGAGAAGTGGTTCAAGGACATGGCTGCTGTGGTACCTGAACTGGATCAGCTCAAAAACCGTGGAGACCACATCCTTCTCGACTAGCTCGTGTATGAGGAGGCTCCCCGGATGTACCATCCCGACCCCCGGCCTTCACTGCGCCGGGGGTCTTTTCGTACTATGAGTTCTTTATACAGGGCGAAAAGGGTGCTGTGAGTGACACGCTCTTGCATTTGCCATGGCATGATGCAATATATGGCCTGCATGAAGGCGCAATGAGTAGAGGAGGGAAGTATGAAGATCGTGGAGCTCGGATCCGCAGAAAGGGTCCCCATCAACATCGACGCGAGAAAGCTCTGCGTCCGTGAGGACCTCGAGCTGATCCATCTCGAGTTTGCGCCGGGGGAGGGGCTCGATGTACATGCCAATCCCTTTGACGTGGTATTCTTCGTGGTGGAGGGCTCTGGGGAGCTGGAGGTCGGAGGGGAAAGGAGGATGGTCACGCAGGACGCCGCGGTAGAGGTGCCGGCCCAGGTAATGCGCGGCTGGAAGAACACGGGTCCGGGGAGGCTGCGCGTCCTCGTTATCAAGGCGCTCAGGAAGTAGGGTGGGTGGAGATGCGATGGGAGTGCGGCCAGGATGAAGCATAAAGGTCACGGAATGGGTTTCTCCTGGTTCATCTTCTTCTCTCTGCTCTATGTAGCGCTCCTCGCCGCCATATCGGTGCTCAACCGCTTCGGCGCCGACCGCTTCTGGTTCGGCGCACTCAATCTTTACCTCCCCCAGGCCATGTGGCTCCTGCCGGGGATCGTCCTCACCGTCGTAGCACTCTTTGTCGCCAGGCGCTGGATCTGGCTGCCGCTGCTGTGCCTCCTCTGGGTCATCGGTCCCGTCATGGGGCTTTGCCTCCCGCTCCACCCGTACACTCTCGCTCCTGGCGATCTCCTGCTGCGGGTCATGACGTGCAACACGAAGTACGGCAAGTACCCCTCAAACGCGCTCATCTCCGACATAGACCGCTACAGCCCCGATCTCCTTCTCTTCCAGGACGCCGAGGAGGTGCGCAAGAGCGAGCTCGGGAAGATCCTTCGCTCGTGGCACGTGCGCTACCACGGCCAGTATGTGGTGGCAAGCAAGCTCCCTCTGTCGGAGTTCGAGGTCTTCCGCATCGAGGTGCCGGGGGAAAAGGAGGATTTTCTGCGGGTGCGCCTGATGGTGGGGGGGAAGCCGGTGTCGGTATATAACGTCCACCTTCAGACGCCGCGTGCGGGGCTGAACGCCTTTCGCAAGGTGAAGAGGCGCCCGTGGTACTTCCCGAAGGCGGTGGAGCGGTTCGAGGGGAACGTGGAGGTGCGGCTGGCGCAGGCGCGGGCCCTGACGGAACGGCTGGAACGGGAGAAGGGGGCGGTGATCCTCGCGGGCGACCTGAACTCCCCCGACGCCTCCCTGACCTGCCTCATGCTGCGCGATGCGGGTCTGCACGATGCCTTCGCAGAGGGGGGGAGGGGGTACGGGTACAGCTACGGCCACAAGCTCCTGCAGCACCGGCTCCCCTGGATCCGCGTCTCCTGGATGCGCATCGATCACATCATGATGAGCGACGACCTGCGCACGCTGTCGTGCTGGACCGGCAACGGCGAGTCCTCGGAGCATCGCCCGGTGCTGGCGGACCTGGTACTGCGAGGGGATGAGGGTGCGGAGCGAAGGGGGCGCTGAGGAGACCGCCGCCCTCTCCGTCACGGCACCCTTTTTTCCTTTCGACTGTTCACGAGGTAAATTCCGCCGAGGACGAGCACCCCGCCGATCGTCTCCGTCGCTCCCAAAGTTTCTCCTAGTACGGGGATGGAGAGGAGAGCGGTCACCACTGCCTGCCCGAGGAGGGAGACCGACACCGACGATGCCTTCAGGTGCCCCAGGGCATAGTTGATGGCGAGCCAGCCGACGAGATGGGAGACGAGTCCGAGGCCCGCCAGAGCCCACCAGCTCCTCGGACTGAAGCCGGTGAGGGGGAGTCCGAGGGCGAGGTTCACGACCAGGAGGAGGGCGGCCCCGGCGATGACGGAGATGGTCATGAAGGTCAGGGTGTCGCTGGCGCCTCGTGCCTTTTGCGTGGTGAGGAGGTAGGCGGCGTAGAAGATGCTCGCTCCGATGCTTAAGAGATCTCCCCGGTTGAAGGTGAGCTCCCGCAGGGCGTTTGGCCCCACGATGAGGGCCATGCCGATGAGGGAAAGCCCGAGCCCCAGCCAGAACCTCGGTGCGAGCCGCTCCCGGAAGAAGATCAGTGCGCCGAGCCCCACCCAGATCGGCGCGTTGTTGGCTAGAAGCGTGGCCGCTGCAGCCGAGGTGAGGAGAAGGCCCGAGTTCCAGAAGGTGAGATCGGCGGCAAAGAGGGCGCCTCCGGCGGCGATGAGGAGCAGGTCGTGCCGCGCGGGGAGCGTCTTTTTCCCCACAACCCACGCCATAACGAGGGGCGGGGCAGCAAAAAAGAGCCTGTAGAAGGCGGAAACGGTTCCCGGGAGTGCGGCGATCTTCACAAAGAGCGCGGAGCACCCTATGCAGAGAATGCCACAGGCAAGCGCGGCGTAGGCGAGGCGGATTTCCTTGGTCGTCATATCAGGTCTTTCGTGGTGGGATTCGCGCCAAGGTACCCGATTACCTCCCGAGGATCAATGTAAAAGGGAAGACCCTGTTCACATCCAGGAGGCTCCATGAATCTCGATCTCACGGAAGAGCAGAAGCTGATACAGGAGACCGCGCGGGAGTTTGCCCGGGCCGAGTTGCAGCCGGTGGCGGCGAGGCTCGACGAGTCGGGAGACAGGGAGCTTTTTCTGGCTAACCTGAAAAAACTCGCCCACCTCGGCTTCATGGGGCTGAACATCCCGGAGAGCTACGGGGGGGCCGAAGCCGGTGCGGTCGCCTTCAGCGTCGCGGTCACAGAGATTGCCCGCGCCTGCGCCTCGACGGCGGTCACCCTTTCGGTCAACAACATGGTTTGCGAGGTCATTGCGGCCATGGGGACGGAGGAGCAGCGCCGGCGCTACCTGCCGCGCATCTGTTCCGGCGAGTATTCTGCTGCGAGCTTCGCCCTTTCCGAACCGGGAGCGGGCTCCGACGCCGCCGCCATATCGACGGAGGCGGTTCCCACAGCAGACGGCTACGTCCTTAACGGTGCAAAGGTTTTCATCACCAGCGCTCCGTATGCCGGCGTTTTCCTCGTGTGGGCAGTGACGGACAAGGCAGCTCCGAAAGGGAAGGGGATCACCTGCTTTCTCGTGGAGGCGGGAACCCCCGGGCTGGTGGTGGGGAAGGAAGAGCACAAGATGGGGCAGAAGGCGTCGGCGACGTGCGAGGTGCTCTTGAAGGAGTGCCGGGTGCCGGCTGACGCGGTTCTTGGTACCGTGAATGACGGCTACCGCATTGCCGTCGGCGAACTGGCCGGCGGCCGCATCGGCATCGGCTCGTTGGCACTCGGCGTGGGGCTGGCCGCAATGGAGTATGCCACGCGGTACGCCGCGCAGCGGGTGCAGTTCGGCCAGAAGCTCACGTCGTTCCAGTCGCTGCAGTGGAAGATCGCGGAAGCGTACACGGAGCTTGAGGCGGCGCGCCTCCTGCTCATGCAGGCGGCATTTCGCAAGGAGCAAGGGAGGAGCTTTTTCAAGGAAGCCTCCATGGCGAAGATGTACGCGAGCGAAGCGGCGAACCGCGCCTGTTACAGCGCCATCCAGATGCTCGGGGGATACGGGTACATCCAGGACTTCCCGGTGGAGCGATACGCGAGGGACGTGCGGGTAACATCCATCTACGAAGGGACGAACGAGATCCAGCGGCTCATCATCGCCCGCGAGATCGTGCGGGGGTTCGAGGGATAGCGGAGGGTACAAGCCGCCGTGTAATCCACGGTCCCGCGAACGGTCGACACTGGTCCGACTGGTCCGACTGGTCTGACTCGCCGGGAACGCCTGCGGCTTATCCCGGCCTACGGTGGACGCTATGTGGTCGATGTGAATGTAGGCCGGAATAAGCGAAGCGTTTCCGGCGGTCCATCGTGCTGACGGGCAGCGGCCTGCCGGGAACGCCTGGCGGCTTATCCCGGCCTAACATGACGCCGCCATCGGCCGGTTGCACCGTGCCTGTTGCTGTCTGCCATCCTGTTCATGATACTATAGGAGGTAACGATGGTTTTCAGGTAGTATGAGCGCATTGGGGTGAGACCTATGAATCGCCATCCCCTCAGCAGAAGTCTCTCTCTTTTCTTTCCCCTTCTCCTCTTCATTTGCTTCCTCCCCCCCTTTTCGCCTGCCTTTGCACAACCGCATGACGGAGGGAAGGGAGCCACCCCCTACTACGTGGAGATAAGCATCACCGGACGCATGCTCACCCTCTACGAGAAAAGGGAAGGGGAGGCTCCGGTGCAGATTCGCCAGTATCCGGTAGGCACCGTCGCAATCGGCAACAACACCTACCCTACCGGAGAAGGGAAGGTCACCAGGATCGAGTTCGACCCCTGGTGGCACCCCACCCCCTACTCGCGACAGATCTTCCGCGGCCGCGGCATCGTCCTTCCGCCCGCCGTCCCTCCCGGTGATCCCCTGAACTACATGGGGCCCGTCAAGATCTCCCTCTCGCACAAGACGTGGAAAGGGGCGATCTACCGCATCCACGGCAACAACAATCCGAACAGGGTAGGCAGACGCGTGACCGGCGGGTGCTTCGTCATGCACAACAGGGACGGCCTGGAGCTCGCTCGCACCATCAAGGTGGGTACCGTCGTTAACATCATTCCCTGAGTGCAGGGGCGTTTCCTCTCCTGAAACCGCCTGTCCCGCACACTCCTCTGCGCAGGACCCATGCACCCTCTGCGGGGAGAATCGATGCGTCGAGGAATCGCTTTCTTCATCCTTTTTGCCGGTGGCCTCTGCGGACCTTCGGCAGGGGCATCTGAGGAGTCCGCATCTGCGGCGGTGGAGACGTCCACTTCGAAGGGACAGGAGCGTTCCCCCTTCCAGCTCACACTCTACGGCAGGGGAAGTTTCGACGTGACCTACTACAGGGACGGCACCTCCCCACGGGACCTTTCCTACGGCATCTGGAACGGGAGCCGGGCCGGGGTAAGGGGGAGTGTCGCGGTGGGGCGCGGAACCAAGGCCCTTTTCCACCTGGAGAGCGGCTTCGGGACGGAGGACGGCAAATTCAGGCTCATGCAGGATAAGGTCTTCGGCCGCCAGGCCTACGGCGGTATCGAGAGCCCGCTGGGGACCTTGACGTACTGGAGGCAATACCCTGTTTCCGATCCCCTTGCAAGCCTCGTGGACATCGCCCTGCCGGGGGTCCTGAGCGCCTACAAGAGTCAGTTCTACTGGCAGATCGACAGGCTGGAACGATCCCTCATCTATAGCTCCCCCAAGGTGAGGGATGTGCAGGCTCGCCTGGGGTACGCATTCGGCAAGAAGAGTGGGGAGGTCGGTGCTTCCACCTGGACTGCCGGCGTCCTGTACAGCACGAAGCGGCTTTCGGCCGGGGCGTCGCTCGAGTCGTGGAAAACCTCCGCTTTCGGCACCCCGGGCGCCGTGTACAATTTCTGGAACGTGGCTGCTTCCTGCGAGGTGGGGGGGGCGACGCTGGTGGCCGGTTTCTCATCGGACGACGTCAACCTCGACCTGTCGTCGGATGACGCCATCGCGAGCAGGACCTTCGCCCTCGGTGCACAGATGGCAGCGGGACGCGCGGGGAGGGTCGTGCTGCTGGAGCAGATAATGGCCCCGGAGAGGGGGGGGACGGTGAGCATATCGACGGTGCGTTACACGTACCTCCTCTCGGAGCGCGCCTCGCTTTTCGCGCAGGCGAATGTGGCAAACCGCGCGGCGGACGATGCCTACCTCCGGAGGAGCGAATTCATGCTCGGGGTGTACTACCGTTTCGAGGTATCGCTGCCTGGAGATTGACTGTCGCTGTGGCACAGGACAGAGGTGAGTCCGACGGAGAGGGTGGGGGATGGCGTTACCGCGAGCCACATATTCACTGCGTGCAAAACTGGTGGTACCGGCGGTGGCCATCATGGTGATGCTCAGCGTCGGGCTCGTCTCGGTGGGATACTGGGCGGAAGATACGGTGGTCGACACCATGTCCAGGCAGCTGATACTGCACATGACAGCGAGCATCCGCGACCACGTTTCCTTCATGATGGATGCGCCGCGCCGTATGCTGACACGCGTCCAGAAAGGGGTCGCGCGCCACCACGTCCCCCTTTCCGATCCGCGGGCCGTGGGACGGGAGCTTTACGGGCTGCTGGAAGAGGAGCACGGGGTCGACTGGGTGTATTTTGCGAACGAGGCAGGGGGCATTGTCTCCACCGGGCGGTTGGACGACGGAAGCTTCGTCTTCCTCCTGAGCGACGGTTTCAGGGCCGGCATCGTGCGCGAGTACCATGTTTCCCCCGATGGCGACCCCGCGGCGCTGCGCAAGTCCGACGGCTTCTTCGATGCCCGCGGGAAGGAGTGGTACATATCGGCGAAGGAGACGGGACGGTCCTCCTGGACAAAGCCGTATCTGGGCTCTGTGGAGCCGATCCTCGGAGTTTCCCTCTCCGCGCCGGTCACGGGGAAGGACGGTGCCGTCGTCGGTGTGTACGGGCTCGACCTCATCCTGACGCGTCTATCCGACTTCATGAGGCGACAGCTCCTCGGGCGTACCGGTCGCGCCTTTCTCACCGACAGCGACGGATACCTCATCGCCTCGTCAGGAGGGGTATCTCCAGTCGCTGTCGATGCCGGTGGGCGTCAGCACCGTGTGCGGCCGGAGGAGAGTGCGGACCGGGTGGTGGCCGCAGTGGGGCGCCATCTCAAGCTCCATCCGGAGATCGTCGCCCGCGCCGAGAAGGGGACTCAGGCCTTTGTCTTTGAAGACCCCCTTCTCGGAGACGTCTCCGCGGGGGTGGAGATTTTTCCGATCGTGGAGCACAGGTGGTGGGTCATCGTCTCCGCTCTCCCGTCTTCCGAGTTCGTTTCGGCGGTGCGCCACGCCCGCCACCTCTCGCTCGGCCTTTTGGCCGTGCTGATTGCCGCCGCACTGGGCGCCGGTCTCTGGACCGTGAACCGGGCGCTGCGCCCCCTGGAGGAGTTGACCGAGGATGCCCTTCGGATAGCAAAGGGGGAGTGGCCCGATGTGAAGGAGAGCCGGCGCTCTGACGAGATCGGCGTGCTGAGCCGTGCCCTCGGCACAATGACCCGCAGCGTCAGGTCCTCCCAGAGCGAGCTCGAAGAGAGGGTCGCACAGCGCACGGCGGATCTGAACCGCACGGTGGAGATGCTCCGGAAAGAGATCGCCCAGCGGGTCCGGACGACCGAGGCGCTGCAGGCGGAAACCGCGGAGCGCCTGAACGTGCAGGCCGAGCTGCGGGAGAAGGAGCTGATGCTGATGCAGCAAAGCCGCCTCGCAGCGCTCGGCGACATGATCGGTAATATCGCGCACCAGTGGCGCCAGCCGCTGAACATACTCGGCCTGCTCATCCAGGAGATGCAGCTCTTCTACCAGCGAAATACCTTTACCGCGGAATACCTCGAGGCGACGGTGGAGCGGATGCTCGACATCATCCAGCACATGTCGAAGACGATCGACGACTTCAGGGACTTCACCCGCACCGACGTGGAGAAGCAGAACTTCAGGATGGTGGAGGTCGTGGAAAAGGTCGTCTCGTTGCTGGAAGGGGGGCTGAACGCGCACGGAATCTCCACGACGATCGATGCGGCGGACGACCCGGTGGTGCGCGGCTACCGGAACCAGTTTTCGCAGGCCCTCCTCAACATCATCATCAACGCACGGGACGCACTGCTGGCCGGGGGAGGGGGAGCGCGGCAGATCCGCATCACAGTGGCGACGGAAGGGGGAAAGTGTGTCGTCACCATTGCCGACACAGCCGGCGGGATCCCCGAGGAGATCATCGGCAGGATCTTCGACCCCTACTTCACCACGAAAGGTCCGCAGGAGGGGACGGGGATCGGGTTGTACATGGCCAAAACCATCATTGAGAAGAACATGGGGGGGAAGATCTCGGTGCGTAACACCCCCGACGGGGCGGAGTTCCGGATAGAGGTGTGAAAGGGGATTTGCAGCAACCGGTACGAAAGAAGGGCACCGTTTTCGCGGTGCCCTTCGTCGTTGCAGCTACTTTTTCGGCGAGGTCTACAGCCCGTGCACTTCGTCCACCGTTCTCACGATGTCGTCCTTGAAGAGGATGAGGTTCACCTGGTCCTTTGCGCGGCTGAAGGTGAAATTCAGGTGGTGCTCGTACGCCATGAGCGCCACCGGCTCGATCTGGCTCGGGTCGCGCAGCTTGAAGAGGATGCGGTTTCCCTTCACCAGCGTGTCGAGGAAGCTCACGGTGACGTCGAAGTCGATGCTCCCCCGCTTCCCGGTGAGGTCTATGAGGTTCCCCTCGTCCCCGGCGATGAACTGGTCGCTCAGGTTGATGCGCTGCGCGCTCTCCCCGGAGTTGTCCGCAAAGCTCCTGATGATGCCGCCGCCGCCGATCATGGTGCCGTCTTCCACCACGAAGCGCCCGACGCGGATGTTCTCGCTGAAGACGTCTGCCGCGATGTCCCCCTTCAGCGACAGGAGCACGTTTCCGACCTCCGTCGGCAGGAGCTCGACCGCAAACCTCTCGGTCACCTCGAGGGACGAGGAGTCGAGCCGCTCCTCGATGGCCAGCACCGTCGCCTGCACCTCGCTGGTGGCGAGCTTCAGCGTGTATGTCTTCCCTGCCTTGAACGGCTGGTCGGCGAGCCAGAAAATGCTCGCCCGGAGCTCGCGGGTGCGCACCGGCGCGTTCGCGCGATGGGCGATGATCTCGCCGCGCTCCACAAAGAGCTCGTCTTCGGTGGTGATCCCGATGCACTCGCCGGCGCGGGCGCTCGGGAGGTCCGGGCACTGCCACTTCTCCACGCTCTTTACGCGGGTGATCTTCCCGGACGGCAGGAAGATGACCTCGTCACCCTTCGCCACGGAGCCTGTCTCCACGCGGCCGGCATAGATCCTCTTGCCGTCCCACTTGTACACGTCCTGCACCGGGAGGCGCAGCGGGAGGTTGCTGTCGGCGCGCACATTCTCGAAGGTGTCGAGCGCCTCCAGTACCGTCGGGCCGGTGTACCACGGGGTCCCGCCGTGGCGGGTCGCCATGTTCTCGCCGTCGCGGGCGGAGATCGGGATCACGTAGGAGGGGACGATGTCCACCGAGTGCAGGAAGGCGCGGATGTCGTTCTCCACGGAGCGGAACACCTTCTGGTCGTACCCTACCATGTCGAGCTTGTTGATGGTCACCACCACCTGCCTGATACCCAGGAGCGACAGGACGTAGGCATGGCGCTTCGTCTGCTCCCGCACCCCTTCAACGCCGTCCACCAGGAGGATCGCGGCGTCGGCGGAGGAGGCGCCGGTGATCATGTTCTTCAAGAACTGCTTGTGCCCCGGCGCATCGATGATGACGTACGGGCGCTTCTCGGTCTTGAAGAAGGTGGAGGCGGTGTCGATGGTGATGTTCTGGTCGCGCTCCTCTTCCAGCGCGTCCATGAGGTAGGCGTACTCGAACTCGCGCCCCTGCGCGCGGCAGGTCGCGGCGATCTCCTGGTAGCGCGTCTCCGGGATGCTCCCGGTGTCGTAAAAGAGGCGCCCGATGAGGGTCGACTTGCCGTGGTCAACGTGTCCGACGATTACTATCTTAAGCGTTTCATCTTGCTTCATTATCTTCTCCGCTCCTTATCGAAAAGAGGTTCTCCGTTCGAGGTTGCAGGTTCCGGGGTGGAACGGGAGAACCGCCCCATGGTAGAACACGCCTTACATGTACCCCTTGGCGCGCAGCTTCTGCATCGCGTAGGCATTCTCCTGGTCCTGTGCACGACCGGCGCGCTCGGGGGTGTTGATCACCTTCAGCTCGTCGATTATCTCCTGCACCGTGGCGGCGTCCGAATTGATCGGCTTCGTGCACGGCATGCACCCCAGCGACCGGAAACGCTTCCCCTCTTTGGCGAAGTACAGCGGGCAGATCTCGATACCTTCGCGCTGGATGTACTCCCAGATGTTCAGCTCGGTCCAGTGCAGGATCGGGTGGACGCGGATGTGGGTCCCCGCCTCGAAGTTCGTGTTGAACTGGTCCCACAGTTCGGGCGGCTGGTCCTTGTAGGCCCACTCGAAGTTCTTGTCGCGCGGCGAGAAGACCCTCTCCTTGGCGCGGCTCCCTTCCTCGTCGCGGCGGATCCCCAGGAAGAGGCCGTGGAATTCGTTCTCCTCGATGACCTTCGTGAGGCCGTCGGTCTTCAGCTTGCCGCAGCACACCAGGCGTCCGGCCTCGGGGCTCATCCCTTCCTTGATCGCCTCTTCGTTCCGCCCGACGATGAGATCCGCGCCCCACTCACGCGCCATGCGGTCGCGGTACTCGATCATCTCGGGGTACTTGTAGGTCGTGTCGATGTGCACCAGCGGGAAGGGGATCTTCCCGAAGAAGGCCTTGCGGGCCAGGTGGATCATCGTGGTGGAGTCCTTGCCGATGGAGTACAGCATGGCGAGGTTCTCGAACTTCCGGTATGCCTCGCGGAAGATGTAGATGCTTTGCGCTTCGAGTTCGTCCAGGTGGTCGTACATTCTCTCAAATCCCTCCTCGGCCTGAGGCCGGTGTTGCAGTCTTGTCCCCCCGTGCAGCCTTGCGCCGCCTGTCGCTCCCCGGAAAGGGGAAAACCCTTCCGGAGGGATCCGGCCGGCGGGGAGCCGTCACGGGACCTTCTTTCCTCTAGCGGTGCAGACCGCACTCCTTGTGCTCCGGGTTCTCCCACCACCAGCGACCCGCTCTCGGGTGCTCGCCGGGAGCGACGGCCCTCGTGCACGGCGCGCACCCGATGGAGGGGTACCCCTGTGCGTGGAGGCGGTTCACCGGGAGGCGGTTTGCCTTCGCGTAGGCCCACACGTCGTCCTCGGTCCAGTTCAAGAGCGGGTTGATCTTCAGGATGTTGCCGTGCGCCTTGTCGATCTCGATCGCGGGAAGGTCGGTGCGGGTGACGCTCTGCTCCTTGCGAAGCCCGGTGACCCAACCCTTCAGCCCTGCAAGGGCGCGCCCCAGCGGCTCCACTTTGCGGATGCGGCAGCACTCGTGGCGGTTGTCCAGCGACTCGCGGAAGGAGTAGGGACCCTTTTCGCGCAGGAGCGCTTCCACCGACTCGTGCTTCGGGAAGTACCAGGTGATGGGGATGTTGTAGCGGGCAGCGATACCCTCGGCGACCTCGTACGTCTCCTCGTTCAGGCGGCCGGTATCGAGGGCGAATATCCCCACCGGGAGCTTCAGCGCGGCGATCTTGTCGATGATGATCAGGTCCTCGACGGAGAAGGAGCAGGCGATCTGCACCGGGCCGGCAGCGGCTGCCACGGCGGCCTGGAGGATCTCTTCTGCTGTGGCGTCGGCGGAAAGTTGCGGAATCACGATCTCGGGTGCGGTCTCAATGCTCATGCTGTCTCCCTTCCAGAGGAAAAAATTGGCCGGTGGGCCGATAGTAGTTCTGTGGGCAGAGTATTGTACGGCTGCGTACTCTGAAATCAAACGGTGAGGGGAGGATATTGTATCGCAGTTAAATTGTCAAGAATAAATCCGCGCGTGCAGGAGGGTATTTCCTACCTATCGGGTGTGTTTTATGGGGGAGGGGGTTCGTCCACGCCATAAGTGTATGCGAGGACGCACTTTTGAGGCAAGGGGAAAAGCCGCCCATCGGGTCCCCCCTCCCTCGACGGGAGGGGGACAGGGGGTGGGTGAAGCTGCCACCTGCCGGAACGGTGGCACCTTCCTCCCCCTGTCCCTTCACCCGCGAGAGGGGAGGGGACCTTCATCAGGCAGCGAGGAGGGTAACCGGGAAAGCTACCCGCGGCGCCGGTATTCCTGGCGCAGCAGGAGGTCGATGAGGACGAGCGCCGCCATCCCCTCCACAATCGGGACCGCCCGCGGCACGACGCAGGGGTCGTGCCGACCGGCGCCCTCCAGGACAACCTCCCGCCCGGTGAAGTCGGCGGTCGCCTGCTTGCGGGCGATGGTGGCGGGGGGCTTGAAGGCGACCCGGAAGTACAGCGGCTCCCCGTTGGAGATCCCCCCCTGCACGCCGCCGCTGAAGTTCGTCACCGTGCCGAGCCTGCTCCCCTTCAGCACGAAGGGGTCGTTGTGCACGCTCCCGAGCATGCGGCTCCCGGCAAAGCCGGAGCCGATCTCGAACCCTTTCACCGCCGGGAGGGAGAGCATGGCGTGGCCGAGGAGCGCCTGCAGCTTGTCGAAGATCGGCTCACCCAGTCCCGCGGGGACGTTTCGGCACACGCAGCTCACCACGCCGCCGACCGAATCGCTCCCCTCGCGGGTGCGCTCGATGAGGCGGATCATGGCGCGCGCCGCCTCCGCATCGGGGCAGCGCACCTCTGTGGCGTCGACCTGCGCCCGGTCTATGTGGTCGAGATCGACCGCCCCCGACTCGATCTCGCCGACAGCGCTCACCCAGGCGACTATCTGCACGCCGCAGCGGGCGGCCAGAAGCTTCTCCGCGATCGCTCCCGCTGCGACCCGCCCTATCGTTTCCCGCGCGCTGGAGCGCCCACCTCCGCTGGAGGCGCGCACGCCGTACTTCTGCTGGTAGGTGTAGTCCGCGTGGGAGGGGCGGGGAACCTCCTGCATCCCGGCATAGTCGCCGGGGCGCTGGTCGTGGTTGCGCACCGTGAGCGCGATGGGGGTGCCGAGGGTGACCCCCCGTTCCACCCCCGAAAGGATGGTGACCAGATCCTTCTCGCTGCGCGGGGAGGCGAGCTCGCTCTTCCCGGGACGCCGCCGGTCCAGCTGCGGCTGGATGTCGTTCTCGCCGAGCGCGATCCCGGCGGGGCAGCCGTCGACGACCGCTCCCACCGCCGCGCAGTGGCTCTCTCCGAAGGTGGTGACCTTGAACAACTTCCCGAATGTCGATGACATGTTCTCTCCGCTTTCATCTGGGGCAGATGAGGCTGGTTAAAAGGTGCTTTCCTCTTCATAGAGTGAAAGGGGAGGTTCTTTTTGTCAATGCCTGCCGCCGACTGAATGTGTACCGCCTAATTGTTCTCTCACCTCGTGCTGTCGACCGTCGCAACGGTCTCTGCTTGCCTAGTAATCGATATTGCGCGGCATTATAATGTGTGGATGGAGTATACGATGAAGGAACAAAGAGTTTTTCCCGCGGCTTCACCGGTACGAGCCTCTCGAGCGACCCCTGCAGCGCCGACGGCTGCGCAGCGGCAGGCGTGAAGTAAGAAGGGATATGGCGACTACCCTTTCAGACGCTACCCTGACGCGGGTCAGCGACTTTCTCGGCGCGCAGATGGGACTGCACTTTCCGAAGCAGCGCTGGGGAGACCTTGAGCGGGGGCTTGTGGAGGCGGCTCGCGAGATGGGGTTTCCTGACGTGGCGGCCTGTGCCGGTCGCCTGGTGAACCAGACGCTCACCCAGAGGCAGATCGAGATTCTCGCCAGCCACCTCACCGTTCCGGAGACGTACTTCTTCAGGGAGCCCGCGTCGCTGCAGGTGGTGGAGTCGGTCATCCTTCCAGAGCTGGTGCATGAGCGCCGGGGGAGGGACCAGCGACTGAGACTGTGGAGCGCGGGGTGCTCCAGCGGTGAGGAGGCGTACACCCTGGCCATCATGCTGTACCGGATGCTCCCGGATTTGAAGGAGTGGCACATCACCATCCTCGGCACGGACATAAGCCCCCGTGCCCTGCACAAGGCGCGCGGCGGCATCTACAGCAACTGGAGTTTTCGCGGAACTCCGAACTGGCTGAAGGATCTCTTCTTCCGCCCGGCCGGTGCGGGGCGATACGAGCTCTCCCAGCAGATCAGGCAAATGGTCTCCTTCTCCTACCTGAACCTCGCCAGGGACGACTACCCTTCCCTCGTCACCAATACGAACGCCATGGACCTCATCCTGTGCCGAAACGTCCTCATGTACTTCACGCAGCAGCTGGCGCAGGAGGTCGCGGAGAGGCTGCACAAGAGCCTCATGGACGGCGGGTGGCTCCTGGTGAGCCCGGCCGAAGTCTCCCCGCAGACCTTCTCCTCCTTCCAGGGAGTGAACTTTCCCGATGCCACCGTTTACCGGAAATCCGCCGACTCCGTTCCGGCTCGCTCCGTGGAGGCGCCTGCCTCGATCGCCACACCCTTCCCGGCCGGGAACGGGGGGGCAGAGGGGGGGAGCCTTCCCCTTCATGCTGCGGAGGATTCGTTGGCGGCGGCTGGTGATGCCTTCCGCGCCGGGAGATACGGGGAGGCCGCTGCCGCACTCCAGGAGCTCCTCCAGGACGGCAGAAGGGATGCCCACGGCTACTCTCTCATCGTGCGCAGCTTCGCAAACCAGGGGGCGCTGGACCAGGCGCTCCACTGGTGCGAGCGGGCAATCACGGTGCACAAGCTGACTGCGGAGTTCCACTACCTGCGGGCGGTCATCCTGCAGGAAAAGGACGAGATGCAGGAAGCGCGGCTCTCCTTGCAGCGCGCCCTCTACCTCGATCCGAATCTCGTGCTGGCGCACTTTGCCCTCGGGAAGATCGCCATGGGAGAGGGGAAGGGGAAGGCGGCGAAGCACTTCCACAACGCCCTCGCCCTCCTGAAGGGGATGGCGCCGGACGACACCCTCCCGGAGTCCGAGGGGATGACGGCGGCACGGCTCAAGGAAGTCATCCACTCGCTCCTGGGGCGCTAGTGCCGGGGCCCTCCCCGGGCGCACAGCCGCCGGAAGCGGTAGCCAAGGTGCGACGATAGCGCGTATGATGAGAATGAAAACCGGAATCGCCGAGGATTTATCGGGGAACCTGCCGATGGAAAAGCTTTTCATCCTGCATCTCGATGACCGCCGCTATGCACTGAAGCTCGCCGCTGTGGAGCGGGTGGTGCGCATGGTGGAGATCACCCCGCTCCCCTCCTCGCGGACGGTTCTCGGCCTCATGAACCTGCAGGGGCGCATCATCCCCGTTCTCGACCTGCGTCCCCGCTTCGGGATGCCGGCTCGCCCGACCGGTGCCGGCGACGTCCTGGTGGTCGCCGCCAGCGCCGGAAAGACCGTCGCACTCGTCGCCGACAGCGCCGGCGAGATCGTGGAGCGCTCCGCCAGCGAGCCTCTCCCCGCGCCCGAATTCTTCCCCGGCATGGAGTATGTGACGGGCGTTCTGAAGAGCGGGGACCGGCTCGTCCTTTTGTGCGACCTCGACCACATCCTCTCCGCGGAGGAGAGGGGGCTCATCGCGGAGGTGGAGTCGCGTCCTGAAGAGGAGGGGGCGCTCCCGCCGCCGGGGGGGGATCCGGCAGAGGATGGCGCGCTGCGAGGGGTACTGAAGGAGCGGGCGCGCAGGCTCGCGCTGGAGCCCCCGGAGCAGATAGTCCCGGAGGATCAGCTCGAGGTCGTGCACTTCACCCTCGCCTCCGAGCGCTACGGCATCGAATCGGTGCACGTGCGGGAGGTCTACCCGTACAAGGAACTGGTGCCGCTCCCCGGCTCCCCGGACTTCCTCCTCGGAATCATGAACGTGCGCGGCAAGATCCACTCCGTCCTCGACATGCGGAGGTTTTTCCATCTCCCCGGGAAGGGATCGCACCTCTTGAGCAAGGTGATCATCCTGCAGAGCCCGCGCATGGTCTTTGGCATCGTCGCGGACGCCATCCTCGGTGTCGCGTCGGTGCCGCTGGCGGAGCTGCAGCCGGGGCTTCTGACCTTCACCGGGGCGCGCGCCGCCTACGTGAAGGGGGTGACGAGGGACGGGGTCACGCTTTTGGACGGCGAGAAGATTCTTTCGGACCGCAAGCTTGTGGTGCATATGGAAGTGTAGCGAGGGGAGAGGAAAGGTCAGACGATGCGAGAGAGAGAGACGGTGAGGGATAAGATGAAGCTGCCTGGCACACTGCAGAGGAAGGGGAGGGTCTTTCTCATCCTCTTCGCCACCATGACCGTCGCCGGGATCGTGACAATAGGCGCCTTTCTGAGCCTCACGAACATGGAGCGCTCCATGAACTCCCTGAACCGCAGGGAGATCGCCATCTCCACCGATCTGAAGGAGCTGCGGGGAAGCAGGGCGGCGGAGCGCCAGGACGTACTTTCCATGTTGCTGACCCAGGACCGCTACCAGCAGAACCTGCAGCTGCAGGACATCGTGAACAGGACACGGCGCGTCGACGCCGCGATCGAGAGGCTTTCCTCAAGCCTTAAGGAGTTCCCCGACCTGAACGCAAAGTTCCAGCGCTTCCTTGCCGTACGCAACCAGTACGTCACGGAGAGGGACCAGAAGGAGATCCCGCTCATCATGGACGGCGACCCGCAGGGGCGCGCCATGGCGCTCGGGGCGCAGGCGAAACGTTCCGACGAGCTGAGAACGGCGCTCGATGACATGATCTCCCAGATCGACCACCGGCTGCAGCAGGAGCTCCAGACGGTGGGGGCCTCCGCCGCCCGGATTCTACGCACCCTCCTGGCGCTTGGAACGCTCTGCTTTCTCCTGACCGGCGCGCTGGCGTTCCTGCTGCGCCGCTTCCTCAAGCAGGAGCAGCAGGCGGAAAGGGAGATGCGCGCCCGCAACGACCTTCTCACCGTGCAGCAGCAAAGCTCCCCCGACGACATTATGGCGGTCGACGCCATAGGGACGATCCTCTTCTACAACCGGCGCTATGACGAGCTGTGGGGGCTTTCCGGCGAGGAGGTGGAGGGGCGCCCCTTCATGCAGGTCATCCAGGCATTCCTGCACAAGCTCGCCGAGCCGGAGGCGTTCCTGCAGAAGGTGCGCTACCTCATGGAGCACCGCGAGGAGCGCACCTCCGACGAGATCGTACTGAAGGACGGTACCGTTTTCGACCGCTACACCGAGCCGTTGACCGGCAGAGACGGCCACTACTTCGGCAGGATCTGGTACCTGCGCGACATCACCGGCAGGAAGGAGGCGGAAAGGGCGCTCCTTGAGAGCGAATCGAACTTCCGCGGGCTCCTGGAATCGGCGGCGGACGGGATGCTCATCGTGAACGAGGCGCACGAGATCCTCATGGTGAACGAGCAGCTGGAGACGATGTTCGGCTACCACCGCTCCGAGCTGATCGGAAAATACGTCGGCGTCCTCATCCCGTCGCGCTTCAGCCACCATGCGGATTACGCACGCGGCTACATAGAGGCGCCCCGCAAGAGGCTCATGGGGAAGGGGCTGGAGCTTTTCGGCCTCAGAAAGGACGGAACCGAGTTCTCGGTGGAGATCAGCCTGAGCCCGATGCAGACCTCCAAGGGACTGATCGTCTCTGCCGCCATCAGGGACATCACGGACCGCAAACTGGCGGAGAAGAAGCTCTCCGCCTCCGCCGCCTACGCCCGCTCCCTCTTCGAGGCGAGCCTCGATCCGATGGTGACGATCAGCCTGGAAGGGAAGATGCTCGACGTGAACGAGGCGATGGTCCGCTTCACCGGGAACACCCGCGAGGGGCTTCTCGGCGCCGATTTCGCCGTCATCTTCACGGAGCCTGAAAAGGCGCGCGAGGTGTACCGGCAGACCTTTGCCACCGGCTACATACGCGATTACCCGCTGACGCTGCGCGACGCCTCCGGAAGGGTCACCGACGTCCTCTTCAATGCCACCGTGTACCGAAACGAGGCGGGGGAGATCCAGGGGGCCTTCGCGGCCGCCCGCGACATCACCCAGAGGAAGCGGATGGAGGACGAGGTGAAGGAGCTGAACCGGGTCCTCGAGCAGCGGGTGGCGGAGCGTACCGAGTACCTCTCCAGCCAGACCCAGGAGATCCTGGAGGCGGCGAATGTTCTCGCGGCGGCCTCGAGCCAGATCAAGGAGACCACGAACCAGGTCGTCACCGCCGCCATAGAGACAGCCGGCGCGGTGAGCGAGACGACGAGCACCGTGGAGGAGGTGAAGCAGACCGCACTGGTGGCGAGCCAGAAGGCGCGCAACGTCTCCGATACCGCTCAAAAGACGGTCCAGGTGGCCCAGCGCGGGAGGAAGGCGGTGGAGGAATCGATCTCCGGGATGGGGCGCATCCAGGACCAGGTGGAGTCGATCGCGGACAGCATCATCCGCCTTGCGGAGCAGAGCCAGACGATCGGCGAGATCATAGCGACGGTGAACGATCTCGCCGAGCAGAGCAACCTCCTGGCGGTGAACGCGGCGATCGAGGCGGCGAAGGCGGGAGAGCAGGGGAAAGGTTTCGCCGTCGTGGCCCAGGAGGTAAAAAGCCTCGCCGAGCAGTCGAAGGAGGCGACCGCGCAGGTGCGCACCATCCTGAACGACATCCAGAAGGCGACGAACGTGGCGGTCATGGTGACCGAGCAGGGGAACAAGGCGGTGCAGGCCGGGGTCCAGCAGTCGAAGGAGGCCGGCGACGCGATCCGGCAGATGGAGGAGAGTATCGAGGTCTCGGCGCAGGCTGCCGCACAGATCGCAGCTTCCGGGCAGCAGCAGCTAAGCGGGATGGACCAGGTCGCACAAAGCATGGAAAACATAAAACAGGCAAGCGAGCAGAACGTGACGGGGATGAAGCAGGTGGAGGCGACGTTGCAGAACCTGCATGAACTGGGGCAGAAGCTGAAGCAGCTGGTGGAGCGGTACAAGGTGTAGAGCCCCCTGTCGGTGAGGCCGGAAGGGGACGTCGTGTGCATGGCGCACAGTCGCCGGAGAGAAGGTCGTGACTGATCGCGAGGCGGAATTCCAGAAGAGGCTCCTGGTTACCTTCAAGGTGGAGGCGGAGGACCATGTGCACCAGCTCGCCTCGGGGCTGGTGGAGTTGGAGGGGTGCTCGGAGCCGCAGAAGTGCGCGTCCCTCGTGGAAACCGTCTTCAGGGAGGCGCACAGCCTGAAGGGGGCGGCCCGGGCGGTGAATGCCGGGCGCATAGAGATGCTCTGCCAGGCGCTGGAGAGCCTCCTTGCTGCCTTGAAACGTCAGGAGGTGGAACTTTTGCCGGAGCTTTTCGACCTCATGCAGCACTCGGTCGATTTCCTGAAGGATCTCCTCCTCGCCATGGAAGGGGGGATTGCACCGGGGAAGGAGGAGCAGGACGCGCTGACAGCACTGCTGCACGAGGCTGCGAGGGGGGCGCTCGCGCCCCGTCTCGAAGGAGTGACCCCCGCCGCACCGCCACGGGCCGAGGCGCCCTCTGCCGCACCGGCGCCCGAGACTCCCTCCGTGGCTCCGGCGACAGGTGAAGCTCAGCCGGCTGGCGAGCCTCCGCTCCCCGCTTCGGCGCAGCAGAGTGGGGAGCCGCCCCGGCCGGAGGCGGTGCACGCAGAGACGATTCCTTCGGCGGCCGCGACGGCGCCGGTTCTGGAAACGGTGAAGGTGGCGACTTCCCGTCTCACCACGGTTCTTCTCCAGGCGGAGGAACTCCTGACTGCGAGGCTGTCGGCAAGCCAGCGGGCCGCTGAGTTGCGGGAGGTCAATGCCTCCTTCTCGACCTGGAGGAAGGAGTGGGGGATGGTGACGCCCCTTGTAGACGCGATCTGCCGCACCGAGGAAAACGGAGTCAAGGAGCGCCGGACCCTCGAGTCCCAGGTGCAGCGCCTCTGCGATTTTCTGTACTGGAACGCCTCCTTCATGGCAGAGCTTCAGGAGCGCACAAAGCAGGTGCTCAGACAGACGGACCGGGATGCCCGCGCCGTCGGCGGGATGGTGAGCAACCTCCTGGACGACATGAAGAAGGTCCTCATGCTCCCCTTCTCCTCCCTTCTGGAGATATTTCCGAAGATGGTGCGGGATCTCGCCCGCGACCGCGGCAAGGAGGTCTCCCTGACCGTGCAGGGGGGGGAGATCGAGATAGACCGGCGCATACTGGAGGAGATGAAGGATCCCCTGGTGCACCTCGTGCGAAACAGCATCGACCACGGCATCGAGACTCCGCAGGAGCGGCAGGCCGCGGGGAAACCGCCGCGGGCCACGATCGCCATCGCCATCACCCCGAAGGACGGGAGCAAGGTGGAGCTTACCGTGTGCGACGACGGCCGCGGGATCGATCTCTCCGGGGTGCGCGGGGCGCTGCGCCGCACGGGGCTCGTCCCGGTGCACAGGATCGAGGAGCTCAACGTGGCGGAGCTCCTTTCCTATCTCTTCGTCTCCGGGATATCGACCAGCAGCACGGTGGACGAGATCTCCGGCAGGGGGCTCGGACTGGCGATTGTGAGGGAGAAGGTGGAGAGGTTGAGCGGCACCCTTGCGGTGGAGACGACGGAAGGGGCGCAGACCCTCTTTCGCATGACACTCCCCCTTACCGTCTCCTCTTTCCGCGTTGTCCTCGTGAGGGTGGCTGACCACTTCTTCGCCTTTCCGGCGGCCCACGTGGAGCAGGTGGCGAGGGTGAAGAGCGCGGAGATCGGCAGCGCCGAAGGGAAGGAGATGATCCGCTTCAAGGGGCGCATCGTTCCGCTGGTACGTCTGGCGGGGCTCCTCGGGATCGCACCGGATCTCCCGGGGGGGGAGCGGGTGCAGGTCGTTCTGGCGACGATGGCTGAGAAGACGGTCGCCTACCAGGTGGACGAGGTGCTAAACGAGCAGGAGGTGCTGGCAAAGAACCTGGGGCTGCAGATCTCCCGCCTCCCGAACGTCACCGGCGCCACCATCCTCGGCTCCGGCCGCGTCGTCCCCATCCTGAACGTCTCCGACCTCATGTCCTCCACCATGAAGGGGGAAACGGAGAAGAGGGGAGTGCTCTCCAGCACGGCCGCACCGGAAGAGGTGAAGACGGGGCTCATTGCGGAGGACTCCATCACCTCGAGGACCTTGCTGAAGAACATACTGGAGAGCGCAGGGTACAGGGTGAGCACCGCGGTGGACGGGGTCGATGCCTTCACGCAGCTAAAGAGCGGCGGCTTCGACTTCCTTATCTCGGACGTGGACATGCCGCGCATGAACGGCATCGATCTCACCGCAAAGGTGCGGGGGGACCACGATCTTGCGGAGCTCCCGGTCATACTGGTGACCTCTCTCGACTCGCAGGCGGACCGGGAAAGGGGGATGGACGTCGGCGCCAGCGCCTACATCGTGAAGGGGCGCTTCGACCAGAGCGACCTTCTGGAGGCGATCCGCAGGCTGGTGTGAGCTGCTGACGGAGTGAAGGGGGGCAAAAAGGATACGATGGCGGGTGGGAGAACCACCTCTTGCCGCGCGGGCGGCGCGGGAATTGGATGTGGAGGCGCGGTATGGTGAAGGTGCTGGTAGTAGACGATTCCCCTGTGGCGCAGGCCCTTCTGGTGCACGTGCTCGGATCCGATCCGGAGATCGAGGTCATCGGCACCGCCCGAAACGGTACGGAGGCGATCGCGGTTCTGGAGAAAAAACGCCCCGATGTGGTGACCATGGACCTGCACATGCACGGCATGGACGGTTTCGTCGCGACCCGGCGCATAATGACCGAGTGTCCCGTCCCGGTGGTGATCGTCTCCGGATCGATCGACCCGAAGCTCGACACCACCATTTTCCAGGCCATAGAGGCGGGGGCGGTCGCTATACTCCTGCGCCCCCCGGGGGTGGAGCATCCGGAGCACAGGCGGGCGGCGGCCGAGCTGGTGCAGACCGTAAAGCTTATGAGCGAGGTGAAGGTCGTGCGCCGTTTCCAGCCGCGCACGAGCATCGCGCGACCGCACTCCGCAGCGCTGGAGGAGGCGCTCACCGCACCCGACATCAAGGTCATCGCCATCGGCGCCTCCACCGGAGGGCCGATCGTGGTGAAAAGGATACTGAGCGGGCTCCCGCGCACCTTCCCGATACCGATCCTCGTGGTCCAGCACATGGCGGAGGGATTCGTGGAAGGGTTTGCCGAATGGCTGGCGCAGGCGTGCGCCATACGGGTAAAGGTCGGCTCCCATGGAGAGTTCCTCGCGCCGGGAGTCGCCTATGTCGGCCCGAGCGGATTCGAACTCGGCATCGACCGGCACGGGAAGATCGAGCTGGCCCGCGGCAAGGCCGGAGCGGTGCACTGCCCCACCGTCGGGCACCTCTTCGACAGCGTCGCCCAGAGTTTCGGAAGGCATGCGGTGGGGGTGCTCCTCACCGGTATGGGATCGGACGGCGCACAGGGATTGAAGCGGCTGAAGGGGAAGGGGGCGATCACCATCGCCCAGGACAAGGAGAGTTCCGTCATCTTCGGGATGCCGGGGGAGGCGGTAAAGCTCGGTGCGGCGCAGCATGTGCTCCCACCCGATGCCATCCTGCGCATGCTGACGGTCCTCGGCGGAAAGACGACGGCTCCCTTTTAGGGAAAAGGAGTGGTGCAGCAGGAAAGTGACGCGACGTGATGCGGGCTCCCCCCCGGGAGATGCCCCAAACGACCCCCCGCTATCCCCCTCCCGGTTCTGAGGGGTAAAATGAGGTAGGGGGAGGAGTACTGAGAAGTAGCCTTTGAAGAGGTCCCTTATGGATGGGAAGCTCACCGACATTGTGGTGGTGGAGGACAGCCCGACCCAGGCGGAGCAGGTGAAGTTCACCCTGGAAAGCCACGATTTTGCGGTACGGGTGGCGGGAAACGGCGTCCGCGCCCTCGAGCTCATCGAGGAGAAGCGCCCCGACGTGGTGATAAGCGACGTCATCATGCCGCAGATGGACGGCTACGAGCTGTGCCGCCGCATCAAGGGGGACCCTGCCCTGCGCCGCATTCCGGTCATTCTCCTTACCTCCCTCTCCGACCCGCGCGACATCGTCCGGGCGCTTGAGTGCGGCGCGGACAACTTCATCGTGAAGCCGTACGACGAGCATTACCTCCTGTCGCGCATCCGGTACACCATGGAGAACATCCCCATTCACGAAGGGGCGGGGACCGAGCCGGGGGTGGAGATCGTGCTGGCGGGGGAGAAGCATTTCATAGCCTCCGACCGCGTAAGTGTCTTGAACCTCCTCTTCTCCTCCTACGAGATCGCCATGCGCCGAAACAGCGAGCTCACCAAGATCCAGGACGAGCTGAGATCGGTGAACGAGAGGCTCGAGCAGAGGGTCGCGGAGCGGACCGCAGCGCTCTCGGAGGAGCTGAAGAAGCGGAAGAGGATGGAGGATGCCCTAAAGGAGAGCGAGGAGCAGTACCGCATCATCATGGAAACGGCGAACGACGCCATCATCTGCATAGCTCCCCCGGGGGCGATCTATCTGTGGAACAAGAAGGCGGAGGAGATCTTCGGGTATTCGGCGCAGGAGGTGCTCGGGAAGGATCTGTACGATATCATTACCTCTCCGGAGCAGCGCAAGAAGGGGCACCACGGGCTGCGCGGCTTCTTTGCCACCGGCGTCGGCCCCTTCATAGGAAAGACGATGGAGGTGACGGCCTTCAACAAGGAGGGGAGGGAGTTCCCCATCGAGCTGTCTCTCGCGGCGATGCACATCGGCGGGGAGTGGCACTCGGTGGGGATCGTGCGGGACATAAGCGAGAGGAAGCGGCAGGAGCAGGAATTGCGGCAGGTGAAGAACTTCCTCTCCGATATCGTCGACTCCATGCCGTCCCTTCTCGTGGGGATCTGCCGTGAGGAGAAGGTCACCCAGTGGAACCTGGAGGCGCAGAGGGTGACCGGTCTTTCCGCCGCGGAGGCGATCGGCAGGCCGGTGGCGGAGGTCCTCCCCGACTTCTATCCGTGGATCCAGACGCTGCGTTCGCAGGTGCAGCCGAGGCGCTCCGCCACCATGGAGAAGCTCCTGATGAACAGAAACGGGGAGCGCAGTTTCTACGACCTCATGCTCTACCCCCTCTCCACCGATCCGAGTGCCGGCGCGGTGGTGCGCATAGAGGACGTCACCGAGCGGGCGCGCATCCAGGAGCTCATGGTGCAGACCGAGAAGATGATGTCGGTGGGTGGGCTCGCAGCCGGGATGGCGCACGAGATCAACAATCCGCTGGGGATCATCGTGCAGGCGGTGCAGAACGTGGAGCGCCGCCTCTCCAGCGCCCTCCCCGCCAACCGCGACATCGCGGGGGAGCTCGGGATCGACCTGGAGCAGGTGCGCGGCTACCTGGAACGGCGCCAGATCGTCCAGTTCCTGGAGAGTATCCAGGAGGCGGCCGCCCGCGCCGCGAGGATCGTCAGCAACATGCTGCAGTTCAGCCGGCAGAGTTCCACTACGAAGCAGCCGGAGCCGCTGGAGCAGATCATGGAAAAGGCGCTGGAGCTTGCCGCGAACGACTACGACCTGAAGAAGAAGTACGATTTCCGCAGCGTGGAGGTCGTGCGCGAGTACCAGCCCGACGTCCCCCCCGTCCCGGTCGTTTCGGTGGAGATCGAGCAGGTACTCCTGAACCTCCTGCGCAACGCGGCGCAGGCGATGATGGAGAACCCCCCGGAGAAGAAGCCGCGCATCACGCTCCGGCTCCGGACCGACGGGCGTTACGGCGTCATGGAGGTGGAGGACAACGGCCCCGGGATTCCGGAGGGGCTGCGGCGCCGCGTCTTCGAACCGTTTTTCACCACGAAGGAACCGGGGGTGGGGACGGGGCTCGGGCTCTCGGTGTCGTACATGATCATCACCAGCAGCCACCGCGGGCGCCTTACGGTGGAATCGACCCCCGGCGTCGGTACCTGCTTCGTGATCCGCCTCCCCATCGAGGAGAGGCAGCCGACGGAAAGAGACGAGGAGTGACGGTGAAAGAAAGGGTGCAGGCCGTTTCCTGAGGCCGGAGACAGGGAGATGTCATGGAAGGAACAGTGAAAGTACTGATTGTCGATGACGAGGAACTCCTGCGCATGAACCTGCGCGCGGTCTTCGAGGATCTGGGCTATCTGGTGGTGGAGGGGGAGAACGGGCGGCACGCCCTGGAGGTCTTTGCCAGGGAGAAGCCGCACGTCGTCTTCACCGACCTGCGCATGCCGGAAATGGACGGGCTCGCCTTTATTAGGGCCCTGAAGAAGGTGAGCCCCGAGACCCCGGTGGTCGTGGTATCCGGGATGGGGACGCTCGAGGATGCGATCCAGGCGGTGAGGCTCGGTGCCTGGGACTACATAACGAAGCCGCTGCGCCAGCCGGAGGAGATCGAGATCACCGCGAACCGCGTCCTGGAGCGGGCGCGCCTCATCGCCGAGAACAAGGCATACCGCGAGCACCTGGAGGAGCTGGTGCGCCAGCGCACGGAGGAGCTGCGCGACAGCGAGCGGCGCTACCGCACCCTCTTCGAGTCCGCCAACGACGCCATCATCCTCGCCCACGACGGGCGCATCGTCGGCTGCAACGACAAGGCGCTGGAGCTCTTCGACCGCCCCCGCGAGGAGATCGTTACCGCCCCCTTTGCCGAGCTCTCCCCCGAAGCGCAGCCGGACGGGACGCCGTCGCAGTCGCGCGAGGCGTCCCTCGTGGAGAAGGCGCTCGGAGGGGAGGCGCAGTTTTTCGAGTGGCAGTTCGTGAAGAAAAGCGGTGCTCGCTTCGACACGGAGATCAGCCTGAACAGGATCGAGCTCTCCGGCACGATGCACCTGCAGGGGATCATCCGGGACATCACCCAGCGCAAGCTGAAGGACGCCTCCATACTGAAACTTTCCACTGTCGTTGAGCAGAGCGCGAACTCCATCATGATCCTCGACACCGAGGGGCGCATCGAATACCTGAACCCGCGTTTTTACCAGACCACCGGCGTCTCTCCCGCCGAGGCGATGGGGAAGCACCCGACCTTCCTGAAGAGCGGCGCCAACACCCCCGACTTCTTCCACTCGCTGCGCCGGCAGCTGGAGAGGGGGGAGGGGTGGCGCGGCGAGATATGCAAGCCCGGGAGGAACGGGGAGCTCGTGTGGGAACTGACCACCGTGACTCCCATCAAGGAACGGAGCGGCAGGATCATGAACTACGTGGCGATCGGCGAGGATATAACGGAGCGCAAGCGCTTCGAGGAGCGGCTGTACCGGCAGGCGAACTTCGACGCACTCACCGGACTGCCGAACCGCTACCTCCTCTCGGAGCAGCTCGCCTACCGGATGTCCCAGGGGGAGAGCCTCTACGTCATGCTTCTGGACATCGACAACTTCGAGTACGTGAACGACACCCTCGGGCACTCCCAGGGGGACGAGGTCTTGCGCCAGATGGGGCAGCGCCTGAAGGGGCTCATCGGGGAGGAGGACATTCTCGCCCGCTTCATGGGGGACCAGTTCGTGCTCGTGCGAAAGGGGGGTGGGGGAGATGCGGCGGCGTACGATTTCGCCCGCGTGGTGGGGAAGGAACTGAACGCCATGTTCCACGTGAACCTCCACGAGATCTTCGTGACCGTCAGTATCGGGATCGCCACCTGCTGTGTCGACAGCTCCGTGCGGGTGGAGAGCCTCCTGAAGAACGCCGAGGCGGCGCTGCACAAGGCGCAGAAGGAAGGGGTGAACAGCGTCGTCTTCTTCACCGACGAGATCGACCAGCAGGCAAACGTGCGCTTCTCGCTGGAGAGCCGTCTGTACAAGGCGCTGGAGCGGGAGGAGTTCGTCCTCTACTACCAGCCGCAGATCGACATAAAGACGAAGCGGCTGAGCGGGGTGGAGGCGCTCCTGCGCTGGTCCCCCCCCGGTGAGGAGATGATCTTTCCGGAGCGCTTTGTGCGGATTCTGGAGGAGACGGGGCTGATCGTCCCGGTCGGGGAATGGGTGCTGAGGGAGGCGTGCCGGCAGCACGCATCGTGGATGAGGTCGGGGATGCACCCTTTCTCCATGTCCGTGAACATCTCCGGCGGACAGTTCCGCAGCGGAAAGTTGCCGGAGATGGTGCAGCGGGCGCTGCACGATTTCGGCATGTCCCCAGCGCTCCTGAACCTGGAGCTTACCGAGAGCATCCTCATGCAGGACATGAACGAAACGGTGCGCATGCTGAGGGCGCTCGTCGATCTCGGCATCTCCCTCTCCATCGATGACTTCGGGACCGGCTATTCGTCACTGAGCTACCTGCGCACGATGCCGATCCACGAGCTGAAGGTCGACCGCTCCTTCATCACCAGTCTCCCGGAGGACGCAAACTCCGTTGCCATAGTGAACACCATCCTCGGGATGGCGGAGACGCTGAACCTCTCCGTGGTGGCGGAAGGGGTGGAGTCGGAGGCGCAGTTCGACTTTTTCAGCACGAAGATCTGCGACAGGATCCAGGGGGCCTACTTCAGCAGGGCGATTGCGGCGGAGAAGCTCCCGGTCTTTGTGCGCAACGCGGAGGAGGGGCTTTTGGAGCAGGGGCAAAGGGTACGGATGCGCGGCAACTGAAAGGAAAAAGCCGCCGGTCTCTCGGGAGCGGCGGCTTTATCCGACTATGCGGCAACGAGTGACGAGCGCCTCTAGTTCCTCTCCTTCGGGCGCCACACCAGTTCCAGATCGTCGTCCTCCATGAGGGATGATTCGTACCCTTCCAGCTGATACGGGGCATCCTGTCCCTTCCAGACTGACAGTACCTTCGCCACCGTTCCTACCGGGACGCGGTGCGGCTGATGCAGTCTGTCTATTCTCGCTACTACCTTCACCTGATCGCCTGCCTTAATCTGAGTGTCTGAGTATGCCGGACTCATAAAACCTCCCTTCTCTGAAGCAGGTGAATGTTTACTAACTATAGTATCACGAGGACCTGTCGCGGCAAGGGTGCGGGTCTCACAGAGATTCATTCTGCTCTGACATGCTGCGCCGTACACCTAGTCAGAACGTGCACCGCGGACCGGTTCTCTGTCAATGAGTGACACTTTCACTGTCTCGTATACGTTTTTGATGCATTTTTTTACAGTGAAGGTTAAGTTTATGTAAAAAAAATCACCATAAGCCGCTAATTCCCCCTTGCGTTGGTGTACTTTAATGGTATAAGATCATCGCCGGCTCCAGTTGTGTCAGAGATCATCTTGCTCTTTATGGTCTATGTCAAAAAAGAAAGCGGAATCATTCAACGTGCACAGGTAATTCTATTTCACGGTATACGGATTGAGCAATGGCGTTGGAACAGCTGAGGCACACCTAAATCAGTCAATGGAGATGATTCATGGGCCGACCTCTTAGAATAGAGTTCCCCGGAGCTCACTATCACGTCACAGCTCGCGGCAACGAACTGAGGGACATCTTTGAAACGCGCGGCGACATAGAGCGCTTTCTGTCGTATCTGGAGACGTCGATCACCAGGTACGGCGTCCTCCTCCACTCCTACTGTCTGATGACCAATCACTACCACCTGCTGGTGGAAACGACGAAGGGAAACCTCTCCGAAGTCATGCAGCACCTGAACGGCGCCTACACGCACTACTTCAATTCGAAGCGCAACAGGGTGGGGCACCTTTTCCAGGGGCGCTACAAGGCGATCCTCATAAACCCTGACGAATACCTCGTGGAGCTGTCACGGTATGTGCACCTGAACCCGGTGCGTACCGGGATGCTTTCCCGCCCGGAAGAGTACCCGTGGTCGAGCTACCGTGACTTCATCGGCGAGCGGACCCCTCCCGAGTGGCTCACCACGCGGCGCATCCTGAACACTTTCGCCGAACGTGCCGAGTACCGAAAGTACGTGGAAGAGCTCATGGGGGAGGCGGAGTATCAGAGTCCGCTGAAAAATACCGCAGCCTCCACCTTTCTCGGGAGCCACGCCTTCGTCGAGGATGTGGTGGGGGCGCATCTCGGCGGGAAAGAGCATCTGCCGGCTCTCCGGGAACTGACGAAGGCACGCACCATCGAGCGGATCCTTTACGAAGTGGAGCATGCCTTTGACGACGCCAGGATCGCGAAGAAAGTAGGGATCTACCTCGCCCATCGTCACAGCGGCGCCACCCTCAGGGACCTCGGGGAATATTTCGACAAGAAGGAATCCGCGATCTCCCAGACGAGCCGCAGGCTTGCCGATGCCATAAACAGCGACCGGAAGCTCGCCAGGTCGGTGCGGGAGATCGAGGAGAGACTGAGCCTCTTTCCGACCTGAGATGGTGGAGATACGGACGATCCACCAAAAGCCCCATCGGCTATGCCGACGGGGCTTTTTGATTTGCCCAACTGCCCCAGCGAAGAAATGCCCCATCGGCGTGGCCGGTGGGGCATTTCCTTCACCTATCCGAAATATGCAAACCCCTACAGCGAAGTCGATGCGCGTCCCTTACCACCTCGCTTGCCGGGGAGCGCCTTCGGGAAATCTTTGTCGTCATGGCACTCCTTGCACACCGGCTTCTTCGCGAAGTCCTTCCCGGGGTGGCAGCTGTTGCAGTCGATCTCCTGGTGGTTTTTGCTGAGAGAAAGACCGGTGACGCTGTGGTTGAACGATCCGAGCTTCCAGGAGTGGCAGGAGGCGCAGCGGGAATCGACTTTCTTAAGCGGCGCGCGCTTTCCATGACACCTGTCGCAGGAGAGGCGCGAGTGGAACTTGCCGAGGTCCCAGCGGGCGTTTACCGTGTGGTTGAATGGTGCCGCTACCTTCTCGGCGTGGCAGGTATTGCAGTTGCGCGTGTCGTGACAGGCGGAGCACTGCTTGTGGCGCGTCCCGAAATCCGCCTTCGCAGCTTTTTCCTTCTCCACCTTCTTCTTGTGTCCGTCCGCGGTCTTCGCCTCGTGGCACCTCATGCACTTCTCGTCCTTGTGGCACCCGGTGCAGGGGAGGTTGAATTTCGCCACGTGCTCGTTGTGGTAGAAGGTGACGTAGCGGCCGGTGCTGGAGGTGGTGTCGTACACGACCCGCGTCGGCTCCTGGGAGCGCGGATGGGTCTTTCCGGTAGCCTTCGAGATCTTCTCCTGCTGGGTCTTCGCACCCTTTGCCGACTTCAGCTGGTGGCACGAGTCGCAGTCGGTGGACTTGCTCCATTTGCGGTGGCACGGCATGCACTGCCTGTGGTAGGCGGCCTCGAGGTCAGGGGTGCCGATGTCCTCCCTCTTTCTCTCCTTGCCGTGGCACTTCTTGCAGTTCAGCACCGGGCCGGTGGTGTTGTAGTGATGGCACCCGTTGCAGCCGTGGCTCATCTCGGACATCTGGGCATGCACCTTGTGGGTGAAGACGACGCTGCCGTACTTCTCCGACAGATCGTTCAGGACGAGCACCTCCGGCGCCTGCTCCGCGGAGTGATACACAGAGACGGTGTTCTTCGGGCAGCGCACGAGG
This sequence comes from Geomonas sp. RF6, assembly GCF_021044625.1. Taxonomy (NCBI): domain Bacteria; kingdom Pseudomonadati; phylum Thermodesulfobacteriota; class Desulfuromonadia; order Geobacterales; family Geobacteraceae; genus Geomonas; species Geomonas sp. RF6. Next base: position 3,769,088 of record NZ_CP087999.1, read on the forward strand.
CAGGGGTTTTCCTTCGTGGGGTACTCGCAGTCGTGGCACGTCTTGCAGTTGATCTTTCCGGTCGCGTGCCCCTGCGGCGGCTTTGCCTGCGGCTGCATCGGCGCCTCGTCCTGAGTCGCCTCCTCGCCCTGGTCCCCGTGGGACGCCGCCACGGTCGGCTTCTTCGTCTCCTTGCTGCTTTTGTTGCTGCTCTCCGATATGAGGGTAAAGGCGGCCAGAAGGGCCACCACGATGGCAAGAGTCAAGAGTACCTTTTTCATCACTGTTCACCTCCCAGGGGATTGGCGACAAGGTCGGCGACCGGTACCGCCTCGGTCTTCGGGACCCTGGCACTCTCCAGCTCTGCGGTGTCCACGCAGATCACCGGGAAGACCATCACGATGAGGCGATAGATCAGCACGAGGAGGCAGACAAACCCCACCGTCACGGAGATCTCCCCTATGGAAGGATAGTAGGGGGTGGTGGCGTACGGGGGGGTGTAGGCGACCACGAAGTTGTTGATCCTGTTCACCAGGACGCCGCAGATAACGAGGGCCGATGAGCAAAAGAGGCCGGCCTGCGACTTGATGATCCGGTCGGACATGAAAAGGAAGAAGGGGACGACGAAGAGTGCAATTTCGACCAGGAACATGACGCTCTGGGTGCTCGACAGGTCGAGGTACACGAAGGTCTTCCGGACGAACATGTCGCCCAGCTTGAAGAAAAGGTACACGCCGATGAGAGGGGTGATGTTGTTTGCCAGCCTCGAAAGGACGTGCATTTCCGCCTTGAGCCCGAAAGAGCGCGACGCGATGAGGGACTCGAAGATGATCATCGGGAAGCCCACCGACACCGCAGAGAGGAAGAAGAGCAGGGGCAGGATCGGGGTCTGCCAGAGGGGGTGGATCTTCTGTCCGGCGATGACCATAAGGGTGCCGAGCGACGACTGGTGCAGCGTGGAGAGAACGACGCCGGCAATGACGAAAAGGAACATCGCCTTGTCCAGCCCCCGGTCCCACAACTTGAGGATCTTGTCCACCGGCTCGTTGAAGCGCTTCAGGAAACCGTGCAGCTGCACCCTCCCGGTCTCCCTGTCCCTGAAGTACCCTTCGGTGACGATCGGGATGAACTCTATGATGAGGACGTTGAGATAGATCATGACGCAGATGCCGACCTCGAAGAGGGCGGAGTTGGGATTCCACATGATGAGGGGATGCCAGATGTAGTACCAGCGCCCGAGGTCGACGCAGACGCCGATGGCCACGAATATATAGCCGAGGAGAGCGGTAAGGAGCGCCGGGCGCAGGATGGCGTGGTACTCGTCGTTGTGCATGATGTGGCCGATGGCGGCGGAGGTGAAGCCGCCTGCCGCAAGGGCGACGCCGGCGGCGACATCGATCCCGATCCAGATCCCCCACGGGTACTGGTTGTTCAGATTGGTGACGGCGCCTACCCCGAAGAAGAACCTGGCGGCGAGGAATCCTAAACCGTTCAGTGCCAGGAGGACGAGGACGCAGACGCCGGGGGTGAAATAGTTCTTTGTTCTGTACTTGCCGGAAAGTGCGAGCGGTTTCTCACTCATGGCCGTCCTCCTTGTGATGTTCCGATTCATCCGCGGCGTGCCGTTTCTTTGACAGCCACATCACCGACCCGATGAGGGAGTAGTAGAAGACCGGGGGGAAATAGGAGGCGAAGATGCCGTGCTGAATCGACTCGGAGACGCCGGGGGCCGATTTGTTGTGCAGCTTCGGGAAGCCGAGTTCCGTGAAGTCGTTGGTGGCCAGGTACATCCAGGAGGTCCCCGCGACCTCGTGCTCCCCGAAGATATGGGTGCGGTAGCGCTCCGGCTCCCTTCTGATCTTTTCCCTGGCGACCCGTATGATCTCGTTGCGCGGGCCGTAGGTAAGGGCCTCCACCGGGCAGGTCCCCACGCATGCCGGCAATTTCCCTTCTTTCGTCCTGTTGAAGCAGAAGTCGCACTTGGCGATCAACGGTTGCAGCGCCTTCTGGTATTCGAAGGCCGGCACCTGGAAGGGGCACGCCACCATGCAGTAGCGGCACCCTATGCATTTCTCGGTGGCCCAGATAACGGAGCCGTTTTCCTCTTTGGTGAAAGCTCCCACGATGCACGCCGAAACACAGGCCGGGTGGTCGCAGTGCATGCACTGGACCTTCACGTTGGTGGGAAGGGCGTCGTCCTTGCCGCTGCGGAATTCGTTCACTACGGTCAGCGCCGTGTCGCTCGGACGGCGCATGGTGTTGAACACGCTTCTGTCGCTGTAGCTTTCGAGGTTGCCGGTGGGGAGGTCGTGAGCCTTTTTGCAGGCGAACTCACATTGCCTGCACCCCACGCACGCCGTTGTGTCGACCAGGACCCCCATGCGGTCCGGAGAGAGTACATTTTTGGGCGCCGCTTCGGCTTGCGTTGCCGTCGCGGTCAAGGTGGCGGCGCCCAAGGCTACTGTCCCCTTTAGAAATTGCCGCCTGTTCAGTTTTTTCATAGTCTCCTCCAAGGAATGAGCATTACAAAACTTGCAGATGGAGCCTTTTTCCAGGTTGTGAGACAGAACCAGCCGCCTTGCTGTGAAAAGGAAAGAGCCGCCCCGGCACTGATAGAGTGGCCAGGAGCGGCTCGTGTCTCGTTTGCGACTAAAGAGTCTCTCGCCAGATGCGACATTCTCTCCCCCCAGACATCACAAGTCATGGCATCAAAAGTACTTCTCCTGCATCTGCCGGGCTTCTACTGCTTTGGCTTTTGGTCCCCCGGCTGAGGATGGACCTCTACTGTCACTGGGTTAAAAGGTTCCAACCAATAGTAATGCGAGGCAGTACAGTGTCAATCACAGGCAGTGTTTACATTATCCTCGATGCATTTTTCTGCCGACGGCTCTGACAGGAGCTTGATTGCTCGAAGCGCTAACTCAGACGCGTTCCGTCGTCTCTTCCCGTTTGGCTAATCCTTCCTTCATAAGACGGATGACACATACAGCAAAATATCCCAGCCAAAAGAGTTCCCAAGTAACTACTCCACAGATCACCAGCGATGCCAGTATTAGTAACATGACTGTTTCCTCCTTTTGTCTTGTGAGTGGAGTTGCTTTGTGGGAGTACATTAGCACCAGCACATTCTTTGTAAATAAATGCTTAATGTATACACTTTAAAATTTCCTCTTATAGATAAATGCAATACTGTATGAGCTGCCAGCAATTGGTGTCAGGCAATGACATTTCACACTTTGAGTCAAAGCTAATAGTGTTTACATTCTATATCTCGATGAATATGTACGGCATTGATAAGGGATTATTGATTGATTCAAAGGTGTCAGGTGTTGACATTTCACATTGTAGGTGCCTGAGCTGTACAACAACAATAATGAAATAGTGTCAACGGAATGAAAGAGACAGAAAATGTATGTGCCTGAGCAGTACATTGACAAAAAATAGTGCCTGGGCATCACATTTGACAGTAAACGTGTTTACAACAAAGAGAAGTTAGTGCCTGAGTAACACATAAGACATAATAGTTGGTGCCTGACCACCACAATTCACACAGTCCCTGGTGCCTGAGCTGTACTTGTGACACAGAAGAAAAAAGGTTCTTCGAGAGAGGAGCTCGGCCGATGAGGTCAGCGTGATGCCGTTGAAGAAAAATGGGGTGCTTCAATGAAGGCGGTGGGGTGCCTACGGCAGGAAGAGTGGGTGCCTTTTCCGAAGAGTGAATGTTGGCAGCACGCTGGAGGATAGGCTTCCCAGCCTGTCCCGCGGCGTGAGCCGCGCGATTCATGGCGGCTGCGCCGCCAACGCAGGCAGGGATGCCTGCGCTCCAGCGCGGCGCCAACGGAGGGTGGTTTTCCTCGCGTGAGGTGGTGGGCGGCTACAGCACGATAGGCGCTACTGAGGTGCTTCTTCCCGTGAGGTCAAAGTAGGCAGCAGCGCTGGAGGATAGGCTTCCCTGCCTGTCCCGCGGCGCGAGCCGCGCGATTCATGGCGGCTGCGCCGCCAACGCAGGCAGGGATGCCTGCGCTCCAGCCCGGCGCCAACGGAAGGTGGTTTTCCTCGCGTGAGGTGGTGGGCGGCTACAGCACGATAGGCGCTACTGAGGTGCTTCTTCCCGTGAGGTCAAAGTAGGCAGCACGCTGGAGGATAGGCTTCCCAGCCTGTCCCGCGGCGTGAGCCGCGCGATTCATGGCGGCTGCGCCGCCAACGCAGGCAAGATGCCTGCGCTCCAGCGCGGTGTCGACGGAAGGTGGAGTCGATCGCGGGAGGTGGTTGGGGCGCTGCGAACTATGCTGCTACGTTCGCGGGAGCATCATGAATTAGCTACGACGCGAGATTCCGGCTGCAGGCCAAAAAAAGATCGAGATGCAAAATCCTCAACCGTTTTCCTGCCATTTCTCCACCAAAAAGCCCCCCGACTCATTGAGATACACATACCACAACTCGTCGAACCCCTCGTTCAGCGAGGGGCGTTCGAGGCGGGCGGCGAGGCCGAAGATCGCCTGGTCCGGGACGCGTGCGCTCCCCTGCCTCAGCCTGTTCCTCTCCATCGACTCGTCAACCTTCGAGCGGAAATAGTACCCGATGACTCTGAATCCCGCCTCCTTTGCCATGCCGATGTGGCGGGCTCTGCCGATCCTGGTGAGATTGGTGTTGTCCACCACGTACGATTGCCTCCCCGCAAGGCATGCCTCCAGCAGGAGCTTCTCACGATGCCGTGTCCGGAGCATGTCTCTGTTGATGCGCACGTGGCTGTCGAAGAGAAAGCTCTTGTAGAATGTGCTCTTCCCACTGGCCGGAATTCCTATCATGATCACGGCAGAAGCCTGTTTCATTTCTCCACTCCATGTACAAAGAAGACGGCCAAAGCTCAGTGGGAAGGATCCCCGTAAGGGAGGAGCGACACCGTTGCCGCGCCGAAAGCCCCTCGCGATTCAACTGGTATGTTAAAACAGTCGTCACTAGAATGTAAGAGAACGGAATGGTTGAGGAGGGCGGTTTTCATGGCGGGTGGAAGGCAAATAGTCGTAGGCGACATTCACGGCTGCTCGCGCACCTTTGAGGCTCTCCTGGCCAGGGTGGACCTGCAGCGCGATGATACGCTCTTTCTTCTGGGCGACTATATTGACCGGGGAAGTTCGACCCGGGGCCTCATCGAGTCGATCGTGCGCATGAAGCGGGACGGATTCGACGTGCGCCCCATTCGGGGCAATCACGAGGAGATGCTCCTCGGTGCGCTGGAGACGGGGCTTGCGGACGATCTGATCGACTGGATGGAACAGGGAGGGCACGCAACCCTCAGAAGCTACGGGGTGCGCCACCCCTCGGAGATGCCGGAACAGCACCTCCATTTCCTGCGGCGACTCCCTCTCTTCATCATCACCGACCGCTTCGTCTTCGTCCACGCGGGGCTCGACTTCTCCCTCCCCGATCCCTTCAGCGAGGCCGGTACGACTGCCATGCTCTGGGACCGCTCCGGCAAAGGGGATCAGCGGAGGCTCGGCGGGCGCAGGATCGTCACCGGTCACACCCCTCTCTCCCTCGACGAGATCCGCTCGACCCTCAATTCCGACAAGATCCGTCTGGACAACGGGTGCGTGCTCGGCGCGCGCTACCCGGGGCTCGGCAATCTCCTGGCACTCGACCTCGATTCGGGAGAGCTCTTCGTGCAGCGAAACGTAGACCGCCTCTGACGGCAGTGCGCGTCAGTACAGGAGGTAGCGCTGCCGCATCCTCTCGAACCCCACGAGTGACTCGTCCCAGAGCTGGAAAAGCTCCCTCGCGCCGGCTCCGGCCTCGACCGCCTGGCGCAGCCTGCCCGACCCGGCCATGTCATCGAACCCTTTTCTGAAGAACCCCTTGCGCAGCTCAGGGGGGAGCGCCTCCCACAACTCCCGCAACACGGCAACCCCTGTTTCCACAGGGAGCACCTGGCGGTAATCGGTGACGGTCACCCGCACCCCGTCTACCACCTTCCCCCTGTAGCGCGGCGCGCTCGATTTCCCCGGCATGCTCACCGGGGTGAAGTGCACCGCTTCGAAACGCACACCCGGAAGGGCGAGACGTGTCAGTCTCTCCGCCACCCCCTGCGCGTCGATCCCCGGCCACCCCACCAGCCGGAAAGGCTCCTTCGTGCCGCGCCCCTCGCTTGCCGACGTTCCCTCCAGAAGACCGGTGCCAGGATAGAAGAGGCAGGCATCGAAGCAGTCGATGTTGGGACTGGTCCCCACAAAGGAAAGACCGGTATCGGGCCAGCGCATCGCGCGGTGCCACCCTTTCATCCGCACTACCCCCAGCTCGAGCTCTCCCACCCCCGGGAGCATCTCTTCCCCCTTTACCATGGTGGCGAGTTCCCCAACGGTCATGCCGTGCGCGACCGGAATGGCATAGAGCGAGGTGAAGGAGGGGGGAAGTTCCTCCCGCACAAAGCCGGAGATGTACTCCCCCCCGAGCGGGTTGGGGCGGTCCAGCACCAGGAACGGGATGTGCGCTTCCGCCGCCGCCTGCATGGCGAGCCCCATGGTGGATATATAGGTGTAGAAGCGTGCCCCGATGTCCTGGATGTCGAAGACGAGAAGGTCGAGCCCCTTCAGGTCCTCGGGGCGCGGCTTTCTGGTGGCGCCGTAGAGGCTCTTTACGGGGATCCCCGCAACGAGGCCGTCACCGAGGCGCACGCCGTCCTCCGCGCGCCCTTCGAGTCCGTGTTCCGGGGTAAAGATGACGGCGGGCGCGACCCCTCCTGCCCGGAGAAGCTTCGTCAACTCGACACCCCCTACCACGGCGGAATGGTTGGTGATGAGGCCAAACTTCTTCCCTGCCAGCGGCTGAAAGCGCTCCTCGGCAACGACCTCGGCTCCCGTCTTGACCGGGGCACCGTGGGAGATAGTGGGGACGATACAGAATATGGCAATAAGGAGGAGGGGAAACCGGAGAGGGTGAATCATCATGAGCCGCCTAGGGTCACGACGCATGCGCCCCCCGGAAGATCACGGAGGTGTCGGAATCCGTGCGGGGAAAGTGCAGGGATCAGCGAAGGCGGGCAGCATCGGGATAAACAAACGCCCAAAGATACGCCGAATTGTGACTCAGGGCAAGGGGGTAGTTAAAGGGGGGATTTACGATCTTCCCATCAGCAGGCACAGCGCCGCGTAAATGCGCGCGGCGGCCACGACCTCCCGGAAAGGGACCTGCTCGTCCGGTGTGTGTGCTGTTTCGAGCGCGCCGGGGCCGAGGATGAGCGGTTTCACTCCGGCGGCAAAGAAGAGGTTCCCGTCCGAATGCGACCTGAAGGCGTCAAGATGCAGGTTCAGCCCGAGTTGCGGGTAGAGCTTGCGCAGGATCTCGGCGGGGCGGTTCTCCGTGCCGAGGTTGTATCCGGCGGCAGCAAAATCGAAGTCCACCGTCATCTTCAGCCCCGGGATGTACAGCTTCGCATCCTCCGCGACGCGGCGAATCGCTTCCTGCACGTCGACGGGGCTCCTGTCGGGGGGGAGATGGAGGTCGATCCAGGTTTCGCAGCGGTCGGGGACCACGAATCCCTTCTGGGAGGAGTGCATCTCCCGGATGGAATAGACCACCTGCGAGCGGTCCCGGTTGAAAAGGGGGTCTTTCCCGAGGTGCAAAAGGACCCGCAGCATCGACTCCACCGCGTTGTGCCCGAGCTCCGGGAGTGACGAGTGTCTCTTGAGCCCGTGGGTCACGAATCCTGCTTCGAGGTAGCCGAAGTGGGAAAAGCAGCCGGCAAGTCCTGTCGGCTCCCCGATCACCACCCAGGGAGGGGTGGCGCTCTCCAGAAACGTCGCGCTGCCGTCGCCGTTTTCCTCCTCCCCGACCACCAGGAGAAGCCCGACGTTTGGATGCTCCAGCGGGGAGAGAACCTCGTTCAGCACGAGGAACGCCTCCAGCATCGCCGCGCAGCCACCCTTCATGTCGGCGCTGCCGAGCGCATGGATGACGCCGTTTTCCTCCTGCGCTCCGACCTGCTCCAGGTCCCAGGCGTGCACCGTGTCGACATGTCCCACCAGAAAGAGCTCCGGATCACCGTTGCCGAGGACGACCTTCAGGTTGTAGCGGTCCTCCTCCACCGTCTGGCGCTCGACCCGGCAGCCGGCGGAGCTCAGCACCTCCTCCAGGTAGAGCTGGATGTCCTCTTCCTTCCCCGAAGGGGAGTAGATGTCCAGCATCTCCAGGAGGTTCTTTCTGAGGCGCTCCTCGTTCACCCCCTGCAGCACCCGCTCCAGAAGGGCCGTCACTTCTTCGCCCCTTTCTTCTTCGTCTTGCGCGTCAGGTTGAGGGTCATGTACACGTGCTCCTGCTTGTTGTTGAAGCCGTGCTTCTCGAAGAAGCGGATCGCCGGGAGGTTGTCCGCGGAGGTGTCGACGATGATCATCCGCGCCCCCTGCTCCCGCATGCGCCGCTTCATCTCCCGGAAAAGCCTTTCCCCGACTCCCGCCTGCTGCAGGTCCCTGCGCACCCCGAGCCAGACGAGGTAGCCGTACTTCCACGGCGAATTGTGCTTCTTCACCGTCGTCCCCAGGGCAAAGCCGAGGACCCTGTCCCCCTGTTCCGCGACGAGGCAGAGCTCGTTGTCGGAGTTGAAGAGGGTTGTTATCTCATATTCGTCCCAGGTGCGGTACAGGCTCTGGGAATAGTCCGCGGTGAAGACCATCTCCCCTATGTGGAAGACCTCCGAGAGGTCGTCGATGATCATCTCCCTGACTCGTACTGCCTCCTCGCTCGGTTCCGTTGTCGTCTCAGACATGCTAAACCTCGGCAATTTACATGGGTTTGCAGCCCCTGCGCGTCCTTTCCCTCCTCGGGCCGTAATTAGTATATACCCCGAAGAAATGTGACGCAAAAAGGGGGGCGCGCGAGTGGAGGTCCCCCCTCCCTTGACGGGAGGGGGACAGGGGGTGGGTGAAGCTGCTATCTGGCTGAAATGGAGGCACCTTCCCCCCCACCCTGTCCCTCCCCCGCAAGGGGGGAGGGGACGCCGGACCGACGTCACTGGAATTCCCGGATGAGCCATCTTTCAGAGGGGAGGCACGTCAGCTGCGGGTGGGTCCGGCAGCGACCCGCGCCCCCCTCTATTTGCAGGCCTGGAGCGGTATCGCGCCATTTCTTTGATACACTTGCATCCCGTGACGCCGCGGCGCCACGACATCCAGAGATCGAAAGGCTCCCGATGGCAAGGCTTTCCCCACTACACCGCGTCGCGTTCCTGGCTCTCCTGTGGGGCGCCCTGGTGACACCTGCCTTTGCCGATCCTGTGGAGATAGAGGTTTCCGGTGTCGAGGGGGATGCGCGTGCCAATGTGGAACAGGCCCTGGCGCTTCCGACCGGACTTGTGACCGAGGGGAAGGTCGACCGGCTCTGGCTCGACCGCTTCGCCGTGCAGGCGCGAGAAAAGGCGACCGATGCGGTGAAGCCATTCGGGTATTACCGCGCAGAGGCATCCTCCTCCGTGGAGCCAAGGGGGGGAGGGGAGTACCTCCTGAAGGTGCATGTGGAACTGAAGAGCCCGGTGACGGTCTCGGAGGTCTCCGTGCTGCTGGATGGGGCAGGTGCCGGGCAGGAAGCGCTGAAAAGGATGGTGCGGGAATTCCCCCTGCGCAAGGGGGGGGTCCTTTTGCAGCCGCAGTACGAGAACGCGAAGTCGCGGCTCAGATCGCGGGCTCTTGATCTGGGGTACCTCGACGCCGACTTCTCCCGCCACGAGATCCGTATCTCACCCGATCTCACCAGCGCCCGCATCAACCTCGTCTTCAACACAGGCGCCCAGTACTTCTTCGACGACGCCACCATCGAGGGGGCCCCGCAGTACCCCGACCCTTTCCTCCGGCGCTACCTCTCCTTCCACAGAGGGGAGGTCTTTTCCTATGCGAAGCTCGGCGAGACACAGCTCAATTTCACCAACGCCGAGCGCTTCCAGCAGGTGCTGGTGACCCCTGAGAAGGAGAAGGCGAAGGACTTCCACGTGCCGGTCGTGGTGCAGCTCACACCGGCGCCGCGCGTGACGATCCGCCCAGGCTTCGGATTCGGCACCGACACGGGGATCCGCTTCTCGGTCGGGTACCGGGACCTCGACCTCTTCCGCGCCGGGCACGATCTGAACGCAAAGCTCTATCTTTCGGAGAGCCTGCAGGGGGTTGCGGTGCAGTATCTGATCCCCAGCCCGAGAGACATCCGCACCAACACCACCTTCCAGCTGAACCTGCAACGGGAGGACGTGACCGCCTATATGAGCCGCCTCATCGCCCTGGAAGCGGCACGCAACCGCAGCCTGGGGAGGGGCACCCTCGGCACCGCGTACCTCAGGCTGCAGCAGGAAAATTTTACCGTCGGCAGCCAGAACTCCGGCTCCCGCCTCGTTCTCCCCGGTCTCCGCTACACCCAGGAGCGCTTTGACAGCATGACCCGCCCCACCAACGGTTTCCGCTACAGCCTGGAGGCCCGCGGCACCCACCCGTTCCTCGGCTCCGATACCGGCCTCGTGCAGGGGATCGTGCAGGGCCTCACCATAATCCCCCTCCCGTGGCGCCTTGGGCTGCGGGTGCGCGGCATGGCTGCCGGGAGCCTCCTTTCGGAGCCCCTCTCCGAGGTCCCGCCGTCTCTGCGCTTTTTTGCCGGAGGGGATCAGAGCGTGCGCGGCTACTCCTACAAGTCGCTCGGCCCCCGTGACGACACCGGGCAGGTCGTCGGCGGCAGGAACCTCCTCGTCGGGAGCTTGGAAATAGAACGCGCCCTCTTCAAGAACTGGGGGGTCTCCCTCTTTTTCGACGCGGGAAATGCCTTTAATGATCCAGGGTATATCAGGCTGAAGGAGGGGGCAGGGATCGGCGCCCACTACTACAGCCCCGTCGGTGCCATAAACCTTGCCGTCGCCCGTCGGGTAAATGACGAGCAGAGGGCGTACTACATCCACGTCAGCGTGGGGTTCGAGCTATGAGACGAGCCGTCACCTATACCGTCCTTGCGGGGCTCATCCTCCTGCTCGTGTTCCTCGGGGCGCTCTGGTGGCTCCTCTGGACCCCATCAGGTGCCAAGTGGGCGCTGCAGCGGGTCCCTTCCACGCCGCAGGCGTCCTTCACGGTGCGCCGGGTGGAGGGGCGGCTCCTCGACCACCTGGTCCTTTCCGGTGTGCGCGTCGTCTCGGGGCAGAGGACGACGACCGCCCAGCGGGTGGAGCTCACTTGGCAGCCGCTTCTTCTCTTTTCCGGCGAACTCGCAATAGGGGAGCTCTCATTGTCGGGAGTGAGGGTGGATGATCGGACGCCGGTCACGAAGAAGCCGATCGATCTTACCTGGCCGCGCCTCCCCGGCTTTGCCGACCTCTTCGAGGCCCGCGTCACCCATCTGCGGATCAACGATCTCACCTACCAGCGCCTGCAGCGTCCCGAGGTGAAGGTACGCGCACTCTCCGCGAGCCTTTCGTGGCGCTACACCCTTCTCCTGGTGAGTAACCTCCGGGCGGTCGCCCCGGCGGGGCTTCTCGCGGGAGAAATAGTCGCCGGGCTGAAGCGCCCCTCCCTCCGTCTCGACCTGATCGCCGCGCCCGCGAAGCCGATATCCGGATTCGATTATCTTTCGCTCCAGGCCCGTCTCGGTCGTGCCAGGGGGGCGGAGCAGGTCGCGGGCACGGTGAACCTCGTGGGGAAGCGGGGGGAGAAGCGCCTGCTGACAGTGGCCGGTGGCCTGGGGGTTACCAGGACTTCTCTCGTGCTGCACGGGGTGCGGGTCGAAAAGAGCGGGCAGCCGGGGACCGTGACGGTGGACGGCGATGTCGATCTTTCGGGGGAGGAGCCGGTGGCAGCGCTGAAAGTGCAGGGAAAGGACCTCGACCTCGCTCCGCAGATCGGCCGGCGCACCGACCTCTCCGGGATCATAAACGTTACCGGTAACCTCGAGAGGTACCGGGGGAACTTTTCTCTCTCCAACAAAGGAAAGGGGTGGGAGACGCTTTCCCTTTCCGGCACCCTTGCCGGCGGCATGAAGGGGATAAGGCTCGCCCCCGTCACCGCACGTGTCCTCAGCGGAGTCGTGCGGGGAGTGGTCGACGTGGGGTGGGGGGAGGTGGTGACGGTTCGCGCGGAGCTGGCGGCGCGGGGAATAAATCCGCAGCGCGTGGCGCCGAAGTGGCGAGGCCTCGTCAACCTCAACGCCGTCGGCGACCTCGCCTGGTCGCGCGGCACGACCCTGGTCTGGAAGGTAAAGGGGAGGCTCCTCGAGAGCCGTCTGCAGGGGAAGGAGCTCTCGGGGGAGGTCGATGCCCGCTCCAAGGACGGCGACATCCTCCTCAGGCGCCTCTTTCTGCGCGGCGAAGGTGTCGATCTCTCCGCCTCGGGGCAGCTCAGCCGTCGCGTCGATTTCAGCCTCGCGGCCGATGACCTTTCCCTCCTCCTCCCCTCCGCAGAGGGGGGGGTGCAGGGGAACGGATGGTTCCGGTACCGCAACAGGCGGTTTGCGGGGGAGATAGGCGGTACTGCGACCGGTCTTGTCGTCGGCGGCGTCGCCGCCCGGGAAGGCACCTTTTCCGCCGCCCTGTCGGATGCCGCCGGTTACCCTCTGCATCTCGATGCCTCGCTGGCAGAGGTGGCGATCGGAGAGGTCTATGCAAACAGCGCGACGCTTACGGCGGATGGAAGCGTGGAATCTCACGCTGCCACCCTCGTCGTCTGCGCACCTCAGGCCGAAGCGCGCCTCGCCCTCACCGGCGGGTACCGGGACAGGAGGTGGCGGGGGGAGATCACCGACTTCTCCGGCCATGATGCCGTCGGCCCGTGGGGACTCGCCGCCCCCGCGACACTCGGCATCGATTCCGGCGGATTCACCCTTTCCCCCCTGCTGGTGCGCGGGGTCGCAGGTGAATTCCTCTCCATCAGCGCCGCCGTCGGGAAGCCCCGGCTCGGGGGGGTGGCGCTAAGCTGGGGGGGGCTTAACCTCTCCCGTGCCAACAGCTGGGCGGATGGAGTGCAGTTCACCGGCGGGAGCAACGGCGACCTGGAGCTCAGCTTCCTGCCGAACCGCCGCGTGGACATAGCGGGAAAAGCCGTGGCAAGCGGCTCCTTCTGCCTCGACGGCAAGGAGGTCAGGCTGGAGAAGGGGCTGATCAGCCTCGGCGGCGACGAGCGGGGGCTCTCGGCTCAGGTCGAGCTGCACCTGTGGCGCGGGGTCGTGCAGGCGCGCTTCACCTCTCCTGATGCCGCGCGTCTTGCGCTTCCGGACGACGGCGCTATCGACGCCCGCTGGGCGAACCTCGACCTTAAGGAGCTCGCGCCGTGGTTCCCGCCGGGGACGCGCGTCGACGGGACGATCGCGGGGCAGGTGGCGGGGAGGCTCCTCCCCGGGCAGACCGTCGACCTGAAGGGGAGCACCTCGCTGGAGGGGGGGATCGTGCACTGGACGAAGGAGGACCAGTCGCTCGACGCCGCCTTGCAGCGCTCCGAGATATCGGTCTCCTGGCAGGGGGGGATCACCCCCGGGAAGATCCGCGGCGCACGCATCGCGGTGACGGGGAGCGCGGCCGGCGCCGGCACCTACAGCAAAGGGGGGAGGCGCCTCACCCTCCTGCGCGCTCTCCTCTCGCTCGACGCAGGCTCCCGCGGGACGCGCGTCGTCTTCGAGGCGGTCCCGGAAGGGAGGGGGGTGGTGAAGGGGGTTCTCGCTTCCGATCGCCCCGCGTCGTTCGACGTCCCCGACAGCGGCCGGTTCGAACTGACTCTCGCCAACCTCGATCCGCACATCCTCCAGCCCTGGCTGCCGGGGGCGGTAAACCTGGAGGGTGATCTCTCCGGGAAGGTGGCGGGAAACCTCCTTCCGGGGAGTCGCTTCGAGATGGCGGGGAATGCACTCTTCTCCGGAGGGCTCGCGAAATGGCATGGGGAAAAGGGGGAGATGCAGGCGAATCTGCGCTCCGCCGGCGTCAACTTCACGTGGCGCGAGGAATGCATTGCCGGGGACCTCTCCCTCGTACTCTCGGGCGCCGGTCAGGCGCAGGGAAAATTTCAGCTGCCACTTCCGGCGCGCTTCCCGATCGCCTTCGACCAGAACGGAGCCGTGAGCGGCTCGCTGACCGGGAGGCTCCAGGAGCAGGGGGTCTTGAGCGCCTTCCTCCCGGGGATGGTGCGGGAGAGCCACGGGAACCTCGATCTCGATCTCGCCCTCGGAGGGGTATGGCGCGATCCGGTTGTGCAGGGGAGAGTGGGGCTCACCGATGGCGGCGGCTACCTTCCCTCCCTCGGCATTCGGGTCACCGATGTGACACTCGCGCTGCGCCTCGCCAAGGACGTCGTCCGGGTGGAGACGCTGCGGGCCCGGTCCGGTCCCGGCGAGATCGTGGCAGTCCTCCAGGCGGAGGTGGACGGCTGGCAACTGCGCCGCTACCGCGGGACCCTCAGCGGAGAGCGTTTCCAGACCTTCTATCTTCCCGAGCTCCGGGTGCTGAGCTCGCCCCAGCTGACCTTCCAGGGGGACGAGAAGCACCTTGTGCTGCGCGGGCAGGTCGGCATCCCGGAGATGCACGTCCTCGGTCCCCCGCCGCACCAGGCGGTATCGGAGAGCAGGGACGTAATCATCGAAGGGGTCCCTGAAGAGGGTAAGCGCACCTTCCCTGTCGACCTCGACGTGAGGGTGCGGGTCGTCCTCGGTGAGAAGGTGGAGGTGAAGACGGAGGGGATCGACGCGCAGCTCGGCGGCGGCATGGAGATATTCTTCACCAGCCTGGACAAGATCCGGAGCAGCGGGGAGATCAACGTGGTGAAAGGGCGCTACCGCGCCTACGGCCTCGACCTCGACATCGTGCGGGGGCGCATCTACTATGCCGGAGGGCCGATCGACCAGCCGACCCTCGACATACTGGCGCTGCGCACCATCAGCGACGTGAAGGCGGGGGTGACGGTCGGGGGGATTCTGCAGGAGCCGGTAGTGAAGCTCTATTCCGAGCCTGCCATGCCGGACGTGGACATCCTCGCCTACATGGTCATCGGGCACCCGCTCGGCACGAGCAGCGCAGAGCAGGGGAGTCTGGTCGCCCAGGCGGCCGGGGTCCTTTTTTCCACCGGGCAGTCGTCGTCGTTGCAGGAGCAGATCAAGAGCAGGCTCGGGCTGAGTACTCTCGAGCTGCAGACGGCCTCGCCGGAGACGACGGGAAGGATGGGGTACAAGGAGATTGCCGTTACCCCGACCGGAGCGCCCAGCAAGACGGCCCCCGCCACCCAGTCGATGCTGACGGTAGGGAAATACCTGACGCCAAAGCTCTACTTCAGCTACGGCCGCTCCCTCTTCACCGGAAGCAGTCTTTTCATGCTGCGCTACGATATCTCCAAACACTGGCAGATCGAGAGCCAGACCGGCACAGAGAGCGGCCTCGACATCTATTACAAGATACAATTCAAGTAGTGAAGCAAACTGCGCCCCCCTTCGGCGCGTGCGGGGCACGACCCGCCCCCGGAAAGGGAGGGAGTTTGCGACCGCAGAGGGAAGGAAATGAGAACCCGCGCGCTGAAACTCCTTGTAATGCTGCTGACTCTTTGCTGCGCTTCCGTCGCCGACGCAGCGAAGATGAAGGTGAAGTCGCTGTGCGACATCTACTACCCGAGCGACACCCGGATTCCGTGGGAGTGCGTCGAACTGCAGGAGGGGGATACCCCCAACATGATCTTTGGTCGGTACTGGCGCGACGGACTTCATTTCAACCGCATGGACCGGCGCCATTTCGGAGCCGGGGTGTCTGTGAAAGTTCCGCTAAAGATGGAACAGCTGCGCGGCTTCACACCGCTGCCGGCGACCTACCCGAGCGCCGCCCGGGAGGCGAAGTTCATACTGGTGGACCAGACAGAGGGTTATCTCGGGGCGTATGAAAACGGGAAGCTCGTCTTTTCCACCCCCGTTGCCGTCGGGATAGAGGGGTATCCCACCCCGACCGGCACCTTTCAGGTAGATGCGGCAAACCGGACGCACTCCTCAAACCTTTACCCGGTGGAGGGGACGGATCGTCCGTACCCGATGCATTACGCGCTGCGGTTCTTCCAGGACAAACGGGAGGAGAGGTGGCCCGCCTACTGGATCCACGGCCGCGACGTCCCGGGCTATCCCGACTCCCACGGCTGCGTAGGGCTTTACGACGAGGAGATGCAGAAGGAGTACTTCAAGAGTCCGCGAAAACCCCTTCTAAAGGACGCGAAGTGGCTCTACCAATGGGTGACCGGGGAGCGGGCGAAGGTGAAGAGCTTCCAGAAGGTGGAGAACGGCCCGAAGGTGCAGATTGTGGGGACTCCCCCGGGGGTGAAGGTGACGCCGGGGGGGCGGCCGGTGGGCGCCCCCGGTCCGTAAGCGTCGCTGGTTAAAAATGTTTTTTTTGACTTTGCATCTGCAGGTGAGCTAAACAGGGTGTGCAGAACCAGCATAAGATAGACGACAATACTAAACCATTCGCGAGAATGGGACGGAAAGCCTAGGGTCTCACGAAGACAGCCGGGTCGCCGAAATATCGAACAGAAGATATTAAGGCCCCGGCTTTTTTGCGTCCGGAACCCAAGAGGGGGGTCAGGTCTTGAAATATCAGTTATTAAAGAAGGCGGAGCGGTCGTTGGCGCGACTCTTTGCGTAAGGCACTGTATTATCACCTTTAGCTGCAGCATGCCATGCATGTCACCGGCGCAGGGGGTATGGAATATAACGATTGCGTTGCAGCAAAACCTTATATTTCAAGACCACATAGTGGGGGTCAGGTCTTGAAATATCAGTTTTTAAAGAAGGCGGAGCGGCCGGTGGCGGAACTCTTGGCGTAAGGCACTGTTATCACCTTTAGCTGCAGCATGCCATGCATGTCACCGGCGCAGGGGGTATGGAATGTAACGATTGCGTTGCAGCAAGACCTTATATTTCAAGACCTGACCCCGCGTCTGAACCCCGCGTCCCCGTGGGCTGTCTCTCTTGCCTTCCAACCCTTTGCAGTTACAATGATTCGGTTTTTCCGTCTCACTCTGGAAGTCACACAAGGAGCACAAGGAGGGTTTGGCGGCAATGACCTTATATTTCAAGACCTGACCCCCGGTCATACCTGAGGTAAACCTTATATTTCAAGACCTGACCCCGTCGTACGCGACACAGCGGGGGCTTTTCCACCGGAAGGTGGCGAAGGGAAATCAAAAAAAGAGGTGATGTCATGAAAGGAAAGCATATGAGGAGCACCGTTTTGGGAGGGCAGTTGGTCGTCTCCCTTCTGCTCGCCGCATCTGTCGCGCAGGCAGGCGTCGGGATGGACGTCAACATCCACGTGGGGGACCAGCCCCGCGAAGTGGTGGTGCGCCAGCCGCCCCCGCCACCCGTTCCTGTCGTGGTCGGTCCGCCGGTGCGCGAGATCGTGATCGAACAGGATGTGGATTTCATCTTCCCGCAGTCGCTCGGTTTCTACGTGGCGGTGGGCGTACCGTACGACCTCTTCTTCCTCGGAAACCGCTACTACATGTTCACTGACGGCAGGTGGCTCTACGCGCCCAGCAGCCACGGTCCGTGGGCGGTGACGAGCTACCGCGAGCTTCCGCCGCGGCTTCGCAAGTACCGCATCGACCGGATCCGCGAGTGCCGCACCAGAGAGTACGAGATCTACCGCCACGACCACGACAACTATCGCGGCAAACACTTCCGTGCCGGGAAGGAGGAGTGGAAGGCGCAGCGCAAGGAGGCGAAGGAAGAGCGGAAATGGGAACGCAAGCAGGCGAAGGAAGAGCGGAAATGGGAACGCAAGCAGGCGAAGGAAGAGCGCAAGTGGGAGCGGCACGCGGAGAAGGAGCGTCGCAAGGAAGAGAAGCACGCTGAAAAGTGGGATAAGCATGGAGATCGGGAGGAGCGCGGCGAGCGCCACGACCGCTACTAGCAATTCCCTTTCCGCCTGTTTCTCATGATACGGCGCCCTCACCACGATCCTCGAGGTGGGGGCGCCGCCTACCTTTTCCCTGCCGCTTCACCCCCCTTTTCTCCCATTTCCACAATGGTTCCACATTCATTCCATAATTTTCGGCTGAACCGTATGCTATGCTGATCTCGTCTGAAGGATCCTTCTTTGTCGGAGTGGCGCCATGAAAACAGCAAAGGCTTTCCTCGTTGCAGCATTCCTCCTCCTTACCCCCGCACTTTCGTTGGCCGCCGGGCTTGGGCACCTGCGCATCAGCTACCTCAAGGGGGATGTCCAGGTAAAGACCCCCGAGGCGGGTGAATGGGGGCTCGCCGTCGTGAACGCGCCACTGGCCGAAGGGGACCAGGTGTGGGTGCCAGCCGGCGGGCGCGTGGAACTGCAACTGAACGGCGGAAGCTTCCTCCGGCTGGACCGGGACTCATCGCTGCAGATACTCTCCCTCGACGAGGATTCGTCGCAGTTTTACCTCGCACAGGGGAGGGTGTACGTGAACTTCAACCCGCCGGGGGGCAACGTTCTGCAGGTGGACACACCGGATGCCTCGACCCGCGCCTTCGACAACACCGTGTACCGCATCGACATGGGGAGCGAGTTTAGCGACGTCTCCGTCTACAAGGGGTCCGTCGAGGCGGAGAACCGGGTCGGCATGCGGAGGATAAGCGCAGGGGAGATGCTCTCCCTGAGTGAGAACTCCGACGCCGTCATAGGCCCGATGGGACCGCCGGACGAGTGGGAGGCGTGGAACAAGACGCGCAACAGGCGCTATCTGGCAAGCAGCAGGAGCGTGACGTACCTTCCGGAGGAGCTGAGGTGGTACGCGCCCGATTTCGACGGTAACGGCAGGTGGGTGTATGTCCAGGACTACGGCAACGTCTGGACGCCGACTGTGATAGCGGCGGACTGGTCTCCGTACCGGGAAGGGCGCTGGGTCTGGAGAGGGGGGCATTACGTCTGGATCGGCTACGAGCCGTGGGGATGGGCGCCGTACCACTACGGCAGGTGGGCCTACGTCGGAAGGGTCGGGTGGTGCTGGGTTCCGCCTCCGCGACGCGCGGTGTACTGGGGGCCGGGATATGTCGGGTGGGTGACCACCTCCGATCATGTCGCCTGGGTTCCGCTGGCGCCGGGGGAAGTTTATTACGGACGCGGCTACTACGGCCCCAACAGCGTGAACATCACCAACGTGAACGTGACTGAGGTGAGGATCACCAACGTCTACCGCAACGTCCACGTGCACAACTGCGTCACCGCCGTGCGGCGCGACACCTTTGCCACCGCCTCTCCCAGGAGGGTACGGGCCGATCAGAACTTCGTGCGCAACAGGATTTTGGCCAGCGGCCGGGCGCGTCCGGGCGCTCCGGACATCCGTCCCTCACGTGGAGGCGAGCTCCTGTCGGCGCGACCGGTACCGCAAGGGAAGCTCCCGCCTCAACGGGTGAGGACGATGGAGGTGCGGGAGCTGAGAAGGGAACGCCCACTCGTGAGGGAGCCACAGCGTTCGGTGCTGACACCTGGAGGCTCGGTGCAGACTCTCCCGGTGCGCAACGTGGAGACGAGGAGAAAGCCAGGTAGCGGGCGACCCGAATTTAAATATGTCGCTCCGGCGAGTGCGGCTCCTGCTCCTCGCACAGATGTGCGCGCTCCTGAAGGGACGCGTTCAGGCACGGCTGGTGCTCCGGCGACGGTGCCGCCCCAGCGGGACACGACGGAGCACCGCAGGCGGAACCCGGCAGAAGCAGGGCGACGCGCAGGTGTGCCGGAGAGAAAAGACGCGCCGCAGGGCGCTCCGCCTGCTGCCTCGGCGGCACCTTCGGCACCGACTGCAACACCGGTGGCGCCGTCTTCGACGCCTGCGGCGCGCTCCTCCGCTCCGGCGGCTCCCGCCCCTCACGAAAGCGCTCCGCACAGAAGAGTGCGCCCCGGCAGGGCGGGCGGGGCATCGTCCGACCCAGGCGCCGCGCCTTCTGCCGCACCCCCGGCTGCACAGCCGGCAAGACGTGCGACTCCGGCAACATCCGCGACTCCTGCGACATCCGCGACTCCGGCGAGTCCCGCCGCTCCGGCGACCCCAGCAACGCCAGCGTCCCCGGCAAGAAGGGAGCACGAGCGCAGGGGACCGATGGAGAGAGCTACTCCGACAACGCCGGTTTCACCCGCGCCGGCAGTGCGGCCGCATTCGCAGCACCCGTCGCGGCCGGCGGTAGAGGTGCCGGCGGCTCCTCCGGCCCAGCGGGCTGTTCCCGCGCCATCGGCCGCGCCGGTGCAGAGGGGCGGGCAGCCGCCTCGTGAATCGTACAGGACGAGGACTCCGGCGGCCGGTCCGCGCGAAGTTCCCGCACCTCCGGCGACGCCGGCCGCCGGGGCGGCTCCGGGCGCGGCTCCGACTCCTGTACCTGTGCAGCCGGCGGCGCCGCGCCCGGGAATGCCGGAAGGGCGCGGAGGGGACCGATGACGCCAGGATGACATCTCCATCTTGGCGCACGTTACTGCTGTCGCAGTTGCCGGAAACGCTTCGCTTATTCCGGCCTACATTTACAGACGCGTGTGCAGGATTGGCATCAAAAGGGAAATCGGAACCTCAGGGCATGTGTGCCCATCAACGCGCAGGCCACGGCTGTAGTTCCCCCCTTTGCGAAGGCTCTTCCGGGAATTGTGGGGAAGGTGGTTACAAGGACCCGGGTGGCACCGCGCTGGAGCGTAGGCATCTTGCCTGCGATGGCGGCGCAGCCGCCACAGACCGCGCGGCTGGCGCCGCGGCTACAGGCTGGGAAGCCTGTGCTCCAGCGCGGCGCGACTAGCTTCCCCTCCCGTCAACGGATGGGGGTTAGCCATGCACGGCTCCCCCCGGAATTCCCGGATGAACCTTTGCGAAGGGTGACAGCGGGTGTTTGAATTTTTGCCGACATTCTCCTCCAGAACTGCACTCCTTTCAAAGTAAGCTGCCGATGATCGGGACGAAATCAAAAAGGGAGCCTCAAGTGCGAGGCTCCCTTTCCCGTTTATTGCAGGCGTATTGCTAGTTCGCTGCTATTTCGTTCGAGAAGTCATCGATCCAGTAGACGCGGTCCGCGCGGCTCTGCAGTTCAGTCGACACAGCTGTCTTGAAGACCACGAGCTCCACCTTTTTTCCTATCTCGGAGAGGAACTCGATGGCGTCGAGCAGGTCGGAGTCGCCGGAGGAGAGAATGAGGGTGTCGTAGTTTTCCTTGTGGATAAGCGAGAGGGTGGCGATGCCGACGTCCACTCCCTTCTGGATCTCGTTGTTTATCTTGTGCAGCGGCGTTGTTTCCGACTGGTTGGGGCAGGAGAGGTTCACTTTCGTGCCGCATATCTCGCAGTAGGCCTTGTCGGCCCGCTGGGTCTTCAACTCGTACAGCTTCGTGATGATCTTCGGGCCGTTGGGGGGGGCGCTTCTGAGCCAGTTGTGGAAGTTGTCCTGAGCTTCGCTCGGCGGGTTGTTCGTGCTGTTCAGGTAGTATGCCCGCCAAATCGGGCCGTCATGCTCCAGCTTGTTTCTGAGCTTCAGGTAGGAGAACTGGTAGTTGGCCGTCACGCTATGCCTGCTGTTGAATAGATACCCAGCGTCTATGAGCCATAGCCTGCGGTTAGTCATGTTGCGCTCCTTTCTGATGTAGGGAGAACGACTAGGCTTTCTATATCACATTACCCTCCCTTTACAAGCCACTGCCGCTGAGGTGCTGGGATGCGATGAAACTCGACGGCCCATCCCTCTACGCCGTTCCCCGATCGCTCCCTTGACAGCTTCACCCATCCCTGTGCACCTCCCTCGAAGGACGGAGCCCCTCTCATGTGACTTTCCGATTACCTCATTTTCAAGATCCCGAACCGTGAAGCAGTGATTAAAGCTACTTATGCGCCTCCATGGATCGTCAATAATCTGTCGCTGATGCTGTAATCACCAAAAAAGTGCATAAACAATTGGGAGTTATGCGTACAGCACCTATTCATGCGGCTTCGCAATCCACATTTATGTGGATAACTGTGTTCATAACTTTGCGCCGGAACCCTTTAGACCCACCTAAAACGCGACCTTTTAGCCTTTTGCCTACAAAATAGGCAGCTGGTTTTGACGCGGAGGGGGACCCTTCGATGTGTACTGGCAGGCGCGGGGAAGCGTGAAATGTAGGCCGGGATAAGCCGCCAGGCGTTCCCGGTGGTCCACCCGCACACGCCGGTGCGGCAGCGATTGCCGGAAACGCTGCCGCTTATTCCGGCCTACATGTCTCCTCCGGGTCCGTGAGGGAGTGAAGCTATAGAATAGGAGGTTGGTTATGATGCGGAGGGCGATCCTGTGGGGTGGCAGGGGGGGGCAGCGTGATATGTAGGCCGGGATAAGCCGCCAGGCGTTCCCGGTGGTCCACCCGCACACGCCGGTGCGGCAGCGATTGCCGGAAACGCTGCCGCTTATTCCGGCCTACATGTCTCCTCCGGGTCCGTGAGGGAGTGAGCTATATAAATAGGAGGTTGGTTGACGCGGAGGGTGACCTTCGTTGTGGACTGGCAGGCTGGAGCCGCGTGATATGTAGGCCGGGATAAGCCGCCAGGCGTTCCCGGCGGTCCACCCGCACATGCAGGTGCGGCAGCGATTGCCGGAAACGCTGCCGCTTATTCCGGCCTACATGTCGCCTCCGGGTCCGTGAGGGAGTGAGCTATATAAATAGGAGGTTGGTTGACGCGGAGGGTGATCTTCGTTGTGGACTGGCAGGGGGAGGACAGCGTGATATGTAGGCCGGGATAAGCCGCCAGGCGTTCCCGGCGGTCCACCCGCACACGCCGGTTCGGCACCGATTGCCGAAACGCTGCCGCATATTCCGGCCTACATTGAGCCGTAACGTAAGCCGGCGGCTTCGTGTGCCTCAGTACGCCGGATTCACCATCTTTTCACGCAGGCGCGCTATGGGCGCAAGGAGGGAGTCCGGAACCAGGGATAATGCAAGAAGGAATGCCGCTTCGCTGTGCCATCCCTGCCACCGGCCGTATTCGAGGACATAGTTTCGCGCGACGGTCGCCTTTCCCTCGCCCAGAAAGTGCCGGGCGGAGACGCGCGAGCATTCTGCCGCCATCTGCCGCAGGTATGCCTGGTCATCCTGCTGCATCTCAGGAAAGGCCGCTATGAGCTTGCGGGCAATCTCGATGTTGAAGTCGTTGTACAACTGCTGGTACCGGATGCTGGACAGGTTGCTGCTGTGGATCCGACGGTTCAATACTGGCCGATTGACGCAGATGAAGGGGAAAATGACCGTTGCCCGCAGCCACAGGTCTCGGTCCTCCCCCACATGGAACCGCTCGTCAAAGGCGCCGACGGCCTCCACGACGCAACGCCGGACCATTGTCCCGCCTATCGGGATGAACCTCCCCCTGAGCAGCGCGGAAAAGAGGCCCTCGTAGAGGTATGTTCCATCTGGGAGGGTGTCGTGAGGAGTCTTCTCGATCTGCTGCGCGACGTACGGTGAAGAGGGGAGCGGCTTTGCAGGGTCCTCCTCGAACTGGTGGAAGAGCCCGAAAGCGATGCCGGCTCCCCGGTGGGCTGCGAGTGCTGACGCAAGGGTGCGCAGGGCGTCCGGCATGAGGAGATCGTCGGAGTCGAGAAAAACGAGATTTCTTCCCGTCGTTGCTCCGATCCCCGCGTTGCGCGCGCTGCTTACCCCGCCATTGGCGCGGGCCAGATAGCGCACCCGGGCACCAAAACGCCGCACCACGTCTGGAGTCCTGTCGGTTGAGCCGTCGTCGACGACGAGCACTTCGTAAGGCGGCACACTCTGGCTCAGGACGCTCTCGATCGCTTCGCCCAAATATTTTTCTGCATTGTAGCAGGGGATAATAACGGAAATGGTCTGGCAGGGGCTGGTCATCACTCCTCTCCTCCTGAAGGGGGACGTTGAGGAACGCCAGTACATTACATAACACGTCACGGCATAAGAGCAACTCGTGCCGCCGAAAGGGGAGGGGCGATCGACTCCCTGAGTGGGCGCGGCGGGTGCGAAGAAGAGCGGCCCTGGTGCCTACCCCCGTGGACAAAGGAGGCTGCTTTCCGTTGCCGCTCCCTTAGATTACGGCCTTCGCCCCATGGGCCCCAGATAGGCCGCGGCTGCTCCCTTCAGGGACATGTCGAGATCTGGCAGCGCGTTGATGGCGGCTACGACCGTGTCGTTCAATGCGCCGTCGTCGAGGTAGTCGATGGAGTCGTAGATGAGCCTCTTGCTGTACAGCATGTTGTGAGCGTAGGCCCCAGGCTCGTGCTTCAGGAGGGAAAAGTTGAAGGCGGCGCCCATGGTGTCGGCGCTGCCCCAGGCCGTGAAGGCGTTGACCGCGTCAGTGCTTCCTGCACTTTTGAAGAAGTACGGTGATGCTTCGGAGTAGTAGATCCCGCGCCCCTCCAGCACCTTCTGCAGCGCGAGGAGCGATGCGGCGAACTTGGTCTCCCGCGTCGCCATTCTTACGGCGTCGAGATACGCGGGCCCCTTGTGGCACTGCGCGCAAGAGGTGCTGCGGATCGTCGCTATGGTCCCGCTCCCGTCCCGCCCTACGGGGGAGAAGGAGTGGCTGTTTGTTGAGGTCATGTGGCAGCCGATGCACGGGCCGGCGGCGCCGAAAATGCAGTCGTGCGCACCTTAAAGCCATCCGGCGAGTGCCTCGCGGTCGCGAAGCCGCAATCGGTGCTGAGCCTGATACCGAGGACCTTTTACCCCGCTTGTAATAAAATAGAGAGGAAATCCACGGTGGTCCCAGACCGAAGAGTGGCAGGCTTGCAGGAGCACGGTGGCGCCGGGACAGGGAGGTTTGGCATGGCTGATCAGGGTGAGAAGAGGCAGGCGCGAGGAAATGGTGATCGACAGGCCGTTTCGCCTCCGGTGGACTTTCAGCGGGTATTCGAGGCGGTGCCGGACCCTTGCCTTTTGCTTGACCGGAACCTGAGGATAGTGGCGGTGAACGAGGAGTATCTGAAGGCTACTATGACTCGGCGGGAGGAGATTATGGGGATGACCATGATGGAGTTGTTTCCCGTCAACCCAGCTGAAGCCGGGGCGACCGGAGCCACCAACGTCGGTGGGTCCCTCACGCGGGTTCTCGAGAGAAAGGTCCCGGATACCCTGCCGCTGCAGAAATACGACATTCGGAAGCCGAAGGAGGAGGGGGGCGCCTATGAGGAGCGGTACTGGAGCGCCGTGAACACCCCTGTGCTTAACGCCGATTACGAGGTGGACTACGTCATCCATCGAGCCCATGACGTCACAGACTTCGTCCGTCGCGGCCACAACATCCTGGAGGGGGACGCTGCACAGGGGGAGGCTGACGTTTTCCGCAACTCCCAGAGGGTGGCCGAGGCCAATGAGGAACTTCGTCTGGCCAATAACCAACTGGAGGCCCAGAGGGAGAAGCTGCTGGAGCTGAACGCCCGGCTGGAGGTGGAGGCTCTGCAGCGGGTCAAGGCTCAGGATGCCGCGGACAAGGCGAACCGCGAGCTGCAGCGGTCCAACAAGGAGCTGGAATTGTTCGCCTCCGTGGCCTCCCATGACCTACAGGAGCCGCTGGTCACGGTGGGAAGCTACACGGAGCTTATAGCGCAGAAGTATCGCGACAAGCTGGAAGTACCTGCGCTACATGACGGACGGCGTAAAGCAGATGCAGTCCCTGATAAACGACCTGCTGGCTTACTCCCGGCTCAATACGAGGGCGAAGCCGTTCAGCCGCGTGCCGCTTGGGAAAGTCCTGGAAAGTGCGGTAAGGAACCTGACTAAGGCTGTCGAGGCAAGCGACGCCTCTCTTGAGTGGATGGAGCTTCCGGAGGTGGAAGGTGACGACACCCAGCTCGTCCAGCTCTTCCAGAACCTCGTGGGAAACGCCATCAAATTCAGGAGACGCGATGTGCGCCTGCAGGTGCGCATCACCTGCGAGCGGCAGGGCGGGATGTGGGTGATCAGGGTGCGCGACAACGGCATCGGCATGGAGCCGCGCTTTTTCGAACAGGTCTTCGAGATCTTCCGCCGGCTGCACACCCGCGAGGAATACGAAGGAAGCGGCATCGGGCTGGCGATCTGCCGCAAGATCGTGGAGCATCACGGAGGGCACATCTGGGTGGAATCGGAGCCTGGAGAGGGGACTACCTTCTTCTTCAGCATCCCGACGCTGCGAGGAGGCGCAAATGCATGACAAGGACGACTTCGAAACTGTGGAGATTCTCCTGGTGGAGGACAACCCCGCACACGCCGACATGATGCGCGAAACCTTGAAGGAGAGCAGGATAGCGAACCGGCTCTCCGTGGTCACCGACGGCGAGATGGCTCTCGATTTCCTGTATCGGAAGGGCCCGTTCGCGGAATCTCCCCGCCCGGGACTCATTCTCCTCGATCTGGGACTCCCCAGGAAGACCGGATTGGAGGTCCTGTCGGAGATAAAGGAGGATCCCGAACTCAGACGCATTCCCGTCATCGTTCTTACCACCTCTGAGTCGGAGGAGGACATCCTCAAAAGTTACGATCTCCATGCCAACACATTTATTTCGAAGCCGGTGCGGCTGAGCGATTTCATGGAGGTCATCAGGAGCCTGGAGAACTACTGGTTCGTCATGGCGCAACTGCCGAAGTCATGAGGTTAAGCGATGGAACGGCCGGCTACGAGGGTCCTGCTGATTGAAGATAATATGGCGGAGGCGGAGTTCATCGGCGCTACGCTGGGGCTGGTGCGGAAGCAGGAGTACGTTTTGGAGCATGCTTCGTACCTGAAGGAGGGGATCGCTCTGCTGCACGCGCAGCCCTTCGACGTGGTGATCGTGGACCTGGGGCTCCCGGACAGCCAAGGGTTGGCCAGCGCAGTCGCGGTCAGAAGGGAGTCGCAGGAGATTCCTGTTGTTATCCTCACTGTCCTCGATGATGAGGAAACCGCTCTTAAAGCCCTGGAGATGGATATACAGGACTACCTAATCAAAGGAGAGATCACCAGCAGCACCCTCTCCCGAACGATCGGGTACGCCATCCATCGGAAAAAGATCGCCCTGGAGTTGGAAGTGGCCAACGCCAGCCGGCGGGAGATGGCACACATGCTCGACCTTTCCCCGGCTCTGGCCTGCGACCTCGAGCACCGGATCACCCACTGGAGCCGCGGGATGGAGGAACTTTCTGGATGGTCCAGGGAAGAGGCGATCGGCGCGGTGGCGCACGAGCTGCTGCGGACGGTGTCTCAGTCTCCGCTTGAGCAGATCGAGGAGACTGTCTTCGAGAGCGGGTTCTACACGGGGGAGCTGGTGCATCACAAGAAGGATGGGACGCCGGTTCCCGTGGTGACCTTGTGGGTCTTGTACCGAGACCAGCAGGGGGTGCCGTTGGCAATTCTGAGGACGATGAACGATATCACCCAGCGTAAAGCGATGGAGGAGGAATTGCGGCTGGCCAAGGAGGAACTGGAGTCAAGGGTTGTTCAGCGAACGGCCCACCTCCACGCCACCATAGGAAAGCTGCGCGAGGAGGTGGCGGCACGGCGTAAAGCAGAACATGCGCTGCACGAGGAAAGCAGGCAGCGCCTGGAAACGGCGTGGGAACTCCAGGAACGGGAGCAGTTGCTGATTCACCAGAGCCGCATGGCTGCCATGGGAGAAATGATAGGCTTCATCGCCCACCAGTGGCGCCAGCCGCTCAACGTTTTGGGAGCCGTTATTCAGGAGGTCGAACTGGCGTTCCAGGCGGGGGACCTGACCGAGGATTACCTCGAGAGCCGAGTGGCGGAAACTATGGCGGTGGTGCAACAGATGTCCGTGACCATCAACGACTTCAGGGACTTCTTTAAGCCTGAGGGAGAAAAGGTCGCATTCGGTGTGGCGGAGGAAGTGACGAAAACGATGAAGATCATCGATGCCTACTTCCGCGACATCGCCCTGAAGGTGGAGTTTGTAGCCGCAGATGCCGTTATGGCACATGGATTCCCCACGCAATTCGGGCAGGTTATTCTCAATATACTGCTTAACGCAAGGGATGCCTTCCTTGAGCGGAAGGTGGCGCATCCACTCGTTGCCATCCGTATCTGGACGGAGGGAGAAAAGGCAGTCATCGCCGTCGCCGACAACGCCGGCGGCATCGCACCTGAAATAGTCGAGAGAGTGTTCGATCCATACTTCACCACCAAAGGGCCGGAGAAGGGGACGGGGATTGGCCTGTACATCGCAAAGCTCATCATCGAGAGGAACATGAACGGGACACTTAGCGTTCGCAACAGTAACGGCGGGGCCGAATTCACCATTGAGATACCGGCGTCTGCGGCTCGGCCGTAATGGCGGGGAGAGCTGTTCCCCTGGCACGAGGTAGCCATGCCTTCGATCAGAATCTTCGGTCGCGGCAGCTCCAAGGAGCATGATGGCTTGTTTGAAGCTCTTTTTGAAGGGGGACCTGACGCCACTGTGGTCCTCAATGGCGAGGGGCGCATCATTCTGGTGAACGCTCAGTGCGAGAGACTCTTCGGATACGACCGCAGCGAGCTGGTCGGACGTGAGATAGAAATGCTGGTGGGTGAAGCCTCACGCGAGATACACCTGGCGCAGCGTGCCCGTTTTGCGGCAGATCCGTCATCGAGTCCCATGGCTGCAGCCCGGGCCGGAGGCGCCGTCCGCAAAGATGGGTCGCGGCTCCAGGTGCAGATCAGCCTCGCCTTTGTCCGAAGCAGTGGTGCAGAGCTCCTCGTTGTTGCAATTCGGGACGTAACCGCACAGCAGCGACAAATAGAGCAGCTAATAGGGGTTCTTAAAGGTCTTCCCGACCCGGTATTTACACTGACCCCCGAAGGACGGATTACCCATCTCAATGAAGCCGCCGTCCAGGCCACCGGTATACCTCGCAGCTCGCTCGTCGATTCCCTCTTTTCCGAGTGCTTCACCGAAAAGGAGAAAGCGGTTACATTTCAGCGCGACCTCGTGGCTACAGGGAAAGTGAATGATTTCCCTCTCTCCTTTGAGCGGCTTTATGGAGGCGCTACCGAGGTACTCGTGAGCGGGACCGTTCTTCGAGACGCAGAGGGGCAGGCGGTCGGCGCCGTTGTCGCGGCGCGGGACGTGACCACTGCCAATGCCCTTACGGCTCAACTCGCCGAGGCTAAGAAGTACCTCGACAACATCCTGCAGAGCTCCACCAAGTACTCGATCGTAGGGATCGATCTCGACTGCCGCATCATCTCGTGGAACGAGGGAGGACATCGCAACTATGGGTATTCGGCTGAGGAGGTCGTCGGCAAGGACATGCGGCTATTACATACTCCGGAAGACAGGGCGTCGGGTGCTGTGGACAGACTGTTGAAGCGTGCGTGGGAGAAAGGTGTGGCGGAGGGGGAATTCACCAGACTGCGCAAAGATGGGTCCCACTTTGAGGCTAGCGTGGTGGTGACCAGGCGCGACGACCTTGCTGGGCGTCCCATCGGCTACCTCTTGATGAGCAGCGACATAACGGACCGAAAAACGGCGGAGGAGAAGGTTCGCCAGGCGGCGCTTTACGCCCGGAGCCTCGTGGAGGCCAGCCTCGACCCGCTGGTGACCATCAGCACGGAGGGGAAGGTCACCGACGTCAACGAGGCCATGATCAAGGCAACGGGTATGTCTCGCGAGGAACTGGTGGGAAGCGACTTCACCCTCCACTTTACGGAGCCGCGCCTGGCTCAGGAGGGATACCGGCGGGTATTCAGCGACGGGCATCTTACAGATTACCCGCTCACCATCCGGCACCGAAACGGAACCCGGACCGAGGTGCTGTACAACGCTTCGGTGTATCGGGACCTCTCGGGCAACGTCCTTGGCGCTCTTGCCGCGGCCCGCGACGTGACCCGCAGAAAGCGGCTGGACGAGGAACTCGAGGAAGCCGCCAATATCCTTGCCGCCGCCTCCAGCGAGATCATGGCCACGATGGCGCAGGTGGCCGCCGGCGCCAGGGAGACCGCAGCCACGGTTAGCGAAACAACCGCGGTCGCCGAGCAGGTGAAGGTGGCGGCCTATTCTTCCAGAAGTAAGGCCCAAACGGTCCGTGACGTGGCGCAAAAGGCGGTTTCGATGGCACAAAGAGGCAGACGGTTGGTCGATGACTCTGTGACCGGAATGGGCCGGATTCAAGAAGAAATGGCGTCGATTGCGCGAACCGTCACCGGGCTCTCAGGGCAGAGCGAGATAATAGGGGAGATCATCGAAACCGTGAAGGATCTTGCCGAGCAGAGTAATCTCTTGGCGGTGAACGCCGCTATCGAGGCGGCAAAGGCGGGAGAGCTTGGGAAGGGGTTCGACGTGGTTGCACGCGAGGTAAAATCGCTCGCTGCGGAGTCGAAGAAGGCCACGGCCCAGGTGCGTGACATCCTGAACGATATACAGAAGGCGACGAAGGCGGCTGTGCTGGCCGCGGAGCAGGGAAGACTTGGTGTGGAGGCCGGGGTACGGCAGACAAGCGACGCCGGCGAGGTCATCCGCCACATGGCCGAGAGCATAGAGGATTCAGCGGAAACCGCGGCCGAGATCGCCTCCTCCAGCCAGGAACACGTGACCGGAATGGATCAGATCTCCAGTGCGATGGACAACATCAAGCAAGCGAGCGAACAGAACGTCTCCGGCTTGAGGCAGGTGGAAGAGACCCTGCACAACCTGCACGCCCTCGGTCAAAAGCTCAAGCAGCTAGTTGAGCAATATTGAGTCGTTACGCTCCGTTGCCCCAGCCTGTGCGGCGGGTCACCCATTTCCAATCCCTTTCCTTAGCATGATATGATGACGCTAAGGTGTGGCTGTTCTTCACCAGGAGAGCCCACCGACTCAAAGGCGCACTCGCTGCGGTGGCCGCGGAAACGGCCCGGTGCGTCGCCGGGGAGCTGGAGAAAAGCGGAAACGGCGGCAACCTAAACGCGTTTGAAGGAGTCAGTTGAGGAGGTGAAGGCTGAGATGGAGAGGGTGAAAGACGCGCTGAAGGGTAAGTAGAGCGGCGCGACGGGATAGGGTATACTGGACTTCCAAATAAGACTGTTCTTGACCGCAAAGGAGCTGCCGCTATGTCAACACTTCAATCGGATCTCGATATTTCACTCCTCATGGTCGAAGACGACCCTGTCGCGAGAAATGTGATTCTCCGAATGGTCGAGAGGAGATTCCCCGCGTGCACAATCTATACAGCTGAGAACGGAAGGGAAGGGCTGGAGCTTTATAAACAGCATTCCCCGGAACTAGTCATCAGCGACATCAACATGCCAGAGATGAATGGCATCGACATGGCTCGCGAGATACGGACGATAGACCCGGATGCCAGGTTTATCGTGCTTACAGCATACGGCAACCAAAGCTTCCTCCAGACCTTCACCGAAATCGGATTCTGCGCCTATCTCCTAAAACCAGTTAACTTCAAGGAACTGTTCACCATCATTGAGAGTTGCGTTGGTAAGAGCGGGGGCGGAGGCTGATCTTTTGACAGTAGAGGCTCCAGGATACGAGATTAGGGCGGTCGCTTCGCAAGAAGCCGATTTCGTATTATTTCGCGCCATCCGTCTTACGGATGGCGCTGCAGTTTACATAAGAGCTCCGTCTGCCCAATATCCTGAGGTGAGAATCCTCACGCGCCTGGACCACGAGTTTCAGCTCGCCAGCCTCCTGGAGCCCTCCTGGGCCCTCAAACCGATTGAACTTGTTCAGTACAGGGAACAGAGCGCCCTAGTGCTACATGGCTTCTCCGGTGCCCCACTCTCCGCCCTCACCATTCCGACTACAGTAAAAGATTTCCTGGATGTCGCCATAGCATTCGCCGCGGCCCTTCGGTCGCTTCACAAGACTGGATTGGTCCACATGGACCTCAAGCCGCCTAATGTATTGATCGATCGCGACAGTGGTGAGTTGCGCATTTCCGGGTTCGGGATCGCCACTCCCCGTCCCCCGCATGCCCCCCCGGCCGGTTCACCATTCCTGCTGCAGGGCACCCCCTCCTATATGGCTCCTGAACAGACAGGCCAGATCAACCGCGGGATAGAGGATGCCACCGACCTCTACAGCGCCGGTGTCATCTTCTATCAGATGCTGACGGGGGATCTGCCCTTCCTGGGGACGGACCTATTGGAGCAGATTCACTGTATAGTGGCGGTAACTCCGGTGGCACCGTGTGAGCGGCGCCGCGAAGTGCCGCGTGTTCTATCTGACATCCTCATGAAGCTTTTGGCAAAGCTGCCGGAGGAGAGGTATCGGACGGCGGCAGGGCTGCATGCCGACCTCGTTCGCTGCCGTGACAGCCTCATGGAGCACGGCGACATAATCCCCTTTGAACTCGGCGAAAGAGACGTGTGCTCTCGCTTGTACATCCCACAGCATCTCTACGGCCGGGACCGGGAGGTCGCTGCCCTGATGGCCGCCTATGAAGAGGTGCGGGAGACCGAAATCCCACGCCTTGCCCTGGTAACGGGGTATGCGGGGATCGGCAAGTCGGCGCTGGTCGCCGAGCTCCACGCTCCCCTCATCAAGGGCCGCGCCTTCTTCGCCTCCGGGAAATTTGAGCAGTATATGAGCGGGAAGCCCTACGCCACAATTTCGCAGGCGCTGAAAGGAGTGGTGCAGCAAATCCTTATGGAGCCTGAGGAACGCCTAGCGACGTGGAGGGATAGGATGCAGGAGGCGGTCGGGGTCAACGGCAGGCTCCTTGTCGAGCTGGTGCCCGAAATAGAGCATCTTCTCGGCCGCCAGCCTGAGGTCCCGGACCTCCCCCTGACTGAGGGGGAGCAACGATTTCACCTTCTCCTGCACAGGTTTCTCCAGCTTTTTTGCTTCAAGGGGCGGCCATTTGTTCTTTTCTTAGACGACCTGCAGTGGGCAGATCCCGCCACCCTCAACCTTCTGACCTACATCCTGCCTCGGACCGATACCCGCTCCATTATGGTGATAGCGGCGTACCGGGACAATGAGGTGGGTCCCGGCCACCCGGCGATGCTTGCCGTGGAGGACATCAGGCGCGCCGGCGTCGCCCTGAGCGACGTCATCCTAGAGCCGCTGCAAAAGGAGGAGGTGCAGCGGCTGGTGGCCGACTCGCTCAGAGCAGATCTTCAACGGACCCGACCGCTCGCGGACCTTATCATGGAAAAGACGGGGGCCAACCCGTTCTTCCTCATCCAGTTCCTGTCGACCCTGCACCGGGACGGGCTGGTCACCTGCAATCCGGATCAAGGCACATGGGAGTGGGATCTGGACCGGATTGGACTGCAGCAGTACACCGATAACGTAGTCACCTTCCTTGTTCAGAAGATGCGCGGAATGCCGCAAGAGGTGAGCCGCGCACTGCAAATCGCGGCGTGCGTGGGGACCCAAACGGATCTCGGGATTCTTCGCGCTGTCGCCGGCTCTACGGAGGCAGAGATAGACGCCGCCCTCTGGTACGCGATCCAGGAGGGGCTGCTCTTTCGCCAGGAGAACTCCTGCAGCTTCGTTCACGACAGGGTCCTGCAAGCCGCGTACTCCCTCAGCCCGCAAGACGAGCGGGAGTCCGCTCATCTAAAGATCGGCCGGATCTACTTCGAACGATTTTCTGAGGCCGCAGACGAGGACCTCCTCTTTGATATGGTCGGGCACTTCAACCGCGGACACCGCCTCATCGACAGCGCCGAGGACAGGGTGAGGGTTGCAGGGTTGAACCTGCAGGCAGCGCGAAGGGCGCAGGCATCGGCAGCCTATCGCTCAGGAAAGGGGTACGCTGGCGCGGGTCTGGAGATCCTCGGGGACTTACGGTGGACGGTGCATACCGCATTGGGGCGTGCACTCACCTTTGAAATGGCTAAATGCGCCTGGTTGGCAGGAGAAGTCGGGGAAGCGGACAGGCTGCTGGAGGAGGAGATTGCTCGCGCTGAAGGCGCCGAAAAGGCTGAAATGCTCCTGGTGCAGAGCAAAGTTGCCATGACACGGGGTGATCCCTCCGGTGCTGCCGTTAAGATTTTGGACGCTTTGGGAGCATTCGGCATCGCCTGGCCTGCTCATCCCTCGCCCGAGGAGGTGCAGAGGGAGTATGAGGAAATCTGGTCCCGGCTAGGAAATCGGGAGATAGCTGCTCTCGTCGACCTCCCGGCGATGACTGATCCTACTGTAACGACAGTCATGGAGATCCTCGCCGAGCTGTACCTGCCTGCCTACTGGATTGACCTCAATCTGCAGTTGCTGGTCACCTGCCGCATGGTCAACCTGAGCCTCGAGTATGGCAACTCCGATTCGTCACCGATGGGGTACGCCGCGTTAGGGAGGTTGCTGGGACCGAAGTTCGGCCGGCACCTTGACGGGTACCACTTCGGCAAGGCCGGATACGACCTGGTGGAAAAACGGAAGCTTGTCGCTCTCAAGGCGCGGGTCAGCGATCTCTTCGGCATAAGCACCTCTTTTTGGGTGGTGCATCTCAGGCAGGGGCTGGAGTACGCCCGCATCAGCTTGAAGGCGGGGAACGAGGTGGGGGATCTTCCCTATGCTTGTTACGCCTGCATGCACATAGTCACCTACAGGATCGCCCTTGCTGCACCACTCCAGGATGTCTATGCGGAGTCGCAGACCCTGCTGGAATTTGTCAGCGCTGCGAATTACGAAGAGGTGGCGGACATAATCAGGTCGCTGCAACGCTTTATCGGGACGATCCGGGCAGAGGTGCCAGGGCCCGCTCTTTGGAGTGAGGAAGTCGCAGATGACGACCGGTTTGGGGAGCATATCAGGCAGAATCGCTCCGCATTAGTGGTGGATTGGTACCTCGTGGCAAAACTGCAGGCATGCGTTCTCATGGGGAAGCATGGCCAGGCGGTGAACGTTCTCGAGGAACTCGCATCATTGGTCTCCAGCTTCATGACCCAGCTCAACTACACCGACTACGTCTACTACTCTGCACTGGCGCTGGCAGGTCACCTCCCCGAGGCGCCCCCATCGACCCGGAGCGATTACCTCTCTCGCCTTGCCCTTCACCTGGAGACATTGGCGGGGTGGACGCTTCACGGGCCGGACAACTTTAGGCATCGTGAGCTCCTGGTCCGGGCGGAACTGTATAGGTTGCAGGACCGCCCTGACGAAGCGGGGCCCTTATACGACGAAGCCATAGCCGCCGCACGCAAGCAGGGATTTCTGCAGCACGAAGGGCTCGCCCAGGAGCTCGCCGGCCGCTTCCACGTCTCTCGCAACGAGAAGGAGAGTGCGCGCAGGTACCTCTTTGGAGCGAGGTATGCTTTTGCGCGTTGGGGTGCGACTGCAAAGGTCGCTGCGCTGAACGCTGAGTTTCCGGCACTTTTGCGTGAGGAAAGGCAAGGAGGGGCGGTGACTCCGGAACAGCTCGATCTCTTGGCCGTCGTGAAGGCTTCACAGGCTATTTCTCAGCAGATGGAGTTGTCGCAAGTCGTCGACACCCTTCTTCGGGTGGTAATGGAGCACAGCGGCGCTGACCGCAGCGTCCTTCTCATGATGCATGAGGGCGAGGCAGTTGCCGTTGCGAAAGCTGGTGTAGAGAGGGGGGGGGAGGTGGCGGTCCTTCAGCGGACATCGGGGAATGAACGGGCGGAAACGCCCTCCCAGGTGGTTAACTTTGTAAAGCGTGTGGGGGAACCGGTTCTCCTCGATGATGCAAGGACCCCCTCTCCCTACATGACTGATCCATACTTCGGTGACCATCACCCCTTGTCCGTGGCGTGCCTGCCTATTGTGCGACAGAGGACTGTTGCGGGAATTATCTACCTGGAGAACCATCTGGTCGTGGGCACCTTCACCAGGAGCCGCCTCTCCCTTCTCGAGGTTCTCGCGGCCCAGGCCGCCATCTCACTGCAAAACGCGCATCTTTTCAGCGAGTTGCTTAAGGCCAAGGATGAACTGGAGGACCGGGTAAAAGAGCGAACGGCGGATCTTTCCGCAGCACTCCAAGAGCTTCAGACGGAGACCGAGAAGCGGATACGCGCGGTGGAAGAGGTCCGCGAAAAGGAGCAGATGCTCATACAACAAAGTCGTCAGGTTGCCATGGGAGATATGCTGGTGAACATTTCGCACCACTGGCGTCAGCCCTTGAACGTGGTAAGCGCCCTTGTGCAGGAACTCGGGTTTACCCACCAGCTAGGCGAGCTCACAGAAGAGGTCATGGAGCAAAACGTCGCGCAGGTTCAGGATATCATCGGTCAGTTGTCCCAGACTATCAGCGACTTTGACGAGCTTCTGACGCCGCAAAAGGAGAAGACGTACTTTGATGTCAACAGCATCATAGGGAGAACCGTGGCGTTGGTGGAGGAGAGTTTCAAGAACCACATGATTGCCATTGAGCAGGACCTTCATGGAACGTTCCAGGCGTTAGGCTCGCCCAACGACTTCAGTCAGGTCATACTGAACCTTTTGGCAAACGCCCGCGACGCGTTCTTGGAGCGCAATATAGCTGAACGCCTCATTCGGATCGACTCCCGCGCGGAAGGTTCAACGATCATCGTGACGGTCACCGACACCGCCGGGGGGATAGCCGAGGACATCATCGGACAAATCTTCGACCCCTACTTCACCACCAAGGAGCTAGGCAAGGGCTCCGGCATCGGGCTGTTCCTTTCCAAGATAATCATCGAGAAGAATATGGCAGGGCGTTTGACGGTGCATAACGTTGAAGGAGGAGCGCGATTCACCATAATGGTGTAATGCGGAGGCGAGGACGCTCCGAGCTTTTGCCGACCTCAGCCGTTGTGCATACAGAGGACGCGGTGCTTGCTGACCCTGGGCCCGTTACTCCCAATTCGCAAACCGATTTTTTTTCCATTTCTGCTTAAGAGGGAGCCGGGGATCGTACTGCTGCTGGAGACACGGCTGCGGGTTGTGGCGGAGCGGTGCGTGATCAGGGGCTGGGCGATCGAGCAAGGAACTCCTGCGACAGCATTTGCCCGTACACCAGCGAACCCGTAAACCCGCATCTGACGAGGGAGGTAAAGTGGGACGCCCAAGGTAAAGTGGGACGCCCACAAAGTAAAGTGGGACGCCCATAAAGTAAAGTAAAGTGGGACGCCCATAAGTTAATAAGTTTCTGCTGTAAAGTGGGACGCCCATAAGTTAATAAGTTTCTGCTGCGGAAACTAATATTCTTATGGGCGTCCCTCTGTCTCCCTGCGGAAACTAATATTCTTATGGGCGTCCCTCTGTCTCCCCAGAAAATGGCGTCTTTGCCATCGAAACCAAGGGGCGGGCTAAGCTCGACAGGGGGAGGGGGCAGGAAGATGTCCGGGTCGTAAAAGAAGAGGGGGACGCCCATAAATTTATAAGTTGGGGGGTCGCCGAAACTTATAAACTTATGGGCGTCCCCTCCGCAGCCTGGGAAAGGGTGACCGACCAGGTGGCGGGGGTGAAGTAGGCGATGAGGGTGCGGTTCTTGTTGTAAGGGGAGTCCACCGTATAGGAGGTGCTGGGGGGGTAAAGTGGGACGCCCATAAGTTGATAAGTTTCTGATGCGGAAACTGATATTCTTATGGGCGTCCCTCTGTATCCCCTGGGCGTCCCTCTGTCTCCCCCGGTTCTGCAGACCTAGCCAATTCAGGATGAAAACGAGCGGCTGACTCTTTCCGGCCCCCGTTCCCGGAGGCATCAATGACAGGCCAAACCGAGCAGTCACCCCTCCCGGTTGCACCGCGCCGGGTTTTTCTGTCCTATGCGCGCGCCGACGGCCGCGACTTCGCGAAAGACCTCCATGAACGCCTCGAGAAGTTGGGGCACGTGGTGTGGCGGGACACGGTGGACATGGCAGGCGGACAGGACTGGTGGGTGCAGATAGAGGACCGCATCAGGCAGGCGGACACGGCCGTGCTGGTGGTGACCCCTGCCGCCATGAAGTCTCCGGTGGTTCATCGCGAGTGGCTGCACGCCCGCCGCATCGGCACACCCTGCTTTCCCGTCACCGCCGACGCTGAGGTATTCAAGTCGGCGCCCCGATGGCTGGGGCAGGTGGACGTATTCGTCCTGGCGCCGGGGCATCCGGACCTCGCCACCACCTGGCTGCGCTTCGCGGACCAGATCCAGAGCCCCCCGCCCATCCGCCCCGTCCCCTTCATGGTCCCCGGCCTGCCTCCGGAGTTCGTCCCTCGCGACCGCCCCAGGGGCTCGTTGGTGCGGTCGTTCCTCGATGACCAAGGGGAAGAGCCGGCGTTTGCGACCGCAATCGTGGAGGGGCCGCCCGGTTTCGGGAAGACGGTCCTGGCGCAGGAGGTCTGCCACGACCAGAAGATCGTGGAAGCCTTCACCGGCGGGATACTGTGGGTGAGCCTCGGGGAGCACGGGCAGGGGGCGCTTTCCGGCATGAACGCCTTGGTGAGCGCACTCAGCGGAGCGCCGGTGGCCTTCAACACTCCCGAGGAGGGGGAACCGAGGCTGACCGGACTTCTCGCGGCGCGCGACTGTCTTCTCGTGCTGGACGACGTGTGGGACGCAGCCCACGCCGCGCCGTTTCTCGCCTCGATGCACGTCGCCCGTCTCATCACCACCCGCAGTGCCGACGCGGTGGCTGTTAAGGATGCCTCCGTATGCTTCCTGGACGAGATGGAACCGGAGGAAGCCGCCCACACCCTATTCAACTTCCTGCCGTCGAAGGACCTCGACGCCGACGGTGAAACGGTCCGATCCTCCCTCGCCGTCCTCGCCGGCAGACTAGGTGAGTGGCCGCTCCTTCTCGGTATCTTCGGCGGCACGCTGCGGACGGAGATCGAGGTGCGCCGCCGAAGCTTCCTCGCCGCCGTAAAATGGCTTCAGGAAGGGCTGGAGGAGGTGGGACTCACCGCCTTCGACCGTCGCAGTTCCGAGGACCGCAGCGCCGCCCTCGGCAAAAGCGTGGAACTGAGCTTGAGGCCGTACACGGAAGTTGAACGCCGGCGGCTCTTCGAACTGGCGGTCTTCCCTCCCGGGGAGCGGATCCCCGAGGAGGTGGCCCTGCGGCTGTGGTCGGCCACCTCTTCGATGAAGCACTTCGCGGGGCAGCGCCTGCTGCTGGAATTCGGAGGGACTTTCTTCCGCTTCGCCGCGGAAGGGAAGAGCGACTCCCTCGCCCTCCGCTTCCACGATGCGCTGCGGGAGTACCTGGCGGCACAGCTGTCGGCATCGTGCGTGAAGGAGGTGCACCGCCTGCTCGTCGGCTCCTATCTCCCGCCGGGCGCGACTCCCGACGGCGTGGCGGATGACGGCTACCTCTACGACCACCTCGCCTACCACCTGCGATCCGGCGGGGACGGCCAGGCGCTCCACGCCCTCTTCAAGGATCCGCGCTGGTTTCTCGCGAGATTTTCCCAGCGTTCCGGTACCTACGACGGCCTCCTCGCCGACGTGAAAGAGGCCTCCGATGCAGCCTTCGATGCCGCCGGAGCCTGGATCGCGGCCGGCGACCCACCAGGCGCGGTCGTCGAGCTCGCGCGCTACCGTCTGATGCGCTCCACGGTATATGGGCTCGCCAATCGACTACCTACCGAACTCGCCATGCGGGCAGTCGAACTCGGGCTTCGCACTCCGCTGCAACTCGTCAGCATCGCCGCATCCGTGCCCGACCCGTCCGATCGCGTGCGCATGCTTCAGCGTCTCCTGGACATGGGATCGGGGCTGGCGAACTACCGAAAGGACGTTGAGAGATTGGCAGTACAAACGGCTCTGGAATGGCGGGAACCGTCGGTTTATGCACTGGCCGAGCTGGCCGACCGTCTTCAGGGCGCGCAGCGGGACGCCGTGCTGCGGCAGGCGCTAAAAGCCGCCAGAGACAACGTGGCGACCTTTGCCGCCCTTTCGCGCGACCAAGAGTCGCTGGGCATCCGTGACTCCTACTCTTCGGAGCGGGAGCTCGCGCACGCTCTCGCCGCATTGGCGGGACGATTGGCCTGCGAGGACCGCAAGGCGGTCACCGCGGAGGGCCTCGGCATCGCCCGGGGCATGACGGATGTCAAGGAGCGTGCACACGCGTTGGCTGCGTGGATGAAAGTAACTGAAGGGGATGCCGGCCGCACCTGCTACCTCGAGGCGCTCAAGGCCGCGAGAGAGGTCGAAAACCAGCAGGAAAGACTCTTTGCCCTCTCCGCCATCTCCCTCCATGCCGGTGCCGACGACAGGCGCGAGCTTCTCGACCACATCTGGAAAGAAGCGGCGTCCATAAGCGACGAACCATGGCGCGCTTTCTGCCTGGTGGGGGCCGTAGCGCAGTTCGATGACGATCGGCGCCGGCAATGCGTGGAACTCGCGCTGCGCTGCGTGGCGATCGAGCGCGAGAATCAGGCTGAGGCATGGGCGACAGGCCACGTGCTGATCCCGAAGGTACAGCCTCTGCTCGCACTGCTGGTTCCTTCACTTTTTCCTGGTGAGTTATCGGAGCTCAGGGCGGTCATCGAGAAGAGTCGCCCTAGCCAACTCTCCGTACGGATGGTCCTGCTTGAACTGGGTCTTCCCCTGACGGACCGTGATGTCGAGGCGCTCTTCGAGGAGATACTGGAACGTCGCCGTCTTCATTACGGCAATGAACGGTGGCCTTCCGAATTTGCCAAGCTTGCGCCGCACCTACCAGAAGCCATTGTCACGAGAGCTCTCGATCATGCAAAAGAGATCTCAAACGAGGAGTCGTGGGCGCTCGCCGATCTTCAGTCGATCGGCGGCAGCGAAGGGGGGGCAGACACTTTCCCCGGTGCCACGGATCATGGAGACTCCGGTATGGGGAGCAGCTGGCTGCTGAAAACGGGCGCGCCGCCCATGGACGCTGAACAGCTTTCCCTGGAACTCCAAAGGGTCGAGCAACTTCCGAGCGAGAGAGAAAAGACCCATGCCCTCCTACCGCTCATCTCGCAACTCCCGGTTGCCAACCTGCACGAGCCGTGGCGCATCGCCGCCGGCATTCACGACGGCTGGTACAGGTCGCAACCTCTCGCCGCGCTTTCGCTGCGCCTTGCCGGCGGGGAGCGCGACCGGGCGGCGAGCGAGGCCGTCGCGGCTCTTCTCGAGCCTGGTCCGGCGAATGCAGACCGCCGCGCCTGTATCATCGAGCAACTTGTTCCCGTTCTGACCTTGTCACTCGTGACCCGGCTGTTACACGGCGTAGCGGCTTTCGAAGAATGGGGGCGCATCCGTGCCCTGAAGGCGTTCTTTCCGCTGGTGCAGTCCGATAACCTCGAGGATGCGCTCGCCGCGGTGCGGGGTGTCACCAACGACAGCACCAAGGCTGAGTTGCTGCAGTTGCTGGTGCGCCCTTTCGGTGAAGACGAGATGCTGAAAATCGCGGAGGCAGCCGAGGAGATCGCCGACGAGTCTTGCCGCGTGCCCCTGCTGGAGCTAATCTCCGGGCACGTCTTCGGCCGCGCCCACGACACGGCCTGGGCTGCGGCCAAACGGCTGTCGCTGTCCCGGGACCGGGCAAAGGTCATGGCGCGGTTGTTGCCCGCCGCCGCTTCGAAGAAGGAAGCGCTTTTGGCGCTCGTGCGGGGAGAGTTGGCGGATGCCCTGCATCACGGACCTCAAGAGTCGCGCGCTCAGGTTCTTTCCTTCCTGGCGGACCGGCACCTCTTCGCCGGTCCAGTGCTTGACGCCGTGACGGTGGAGGGTGTCATCCAGGCGGCCAACGAAATTTGCAGCGAATGGCCGTGGCAATAGAGGAGTCATGAGGCTGAGCCGGCGCCGTGAGTGCTGCGTGACATCTTCACGGCGGGATGGAGAAGGGGAAAGCTTTCGTGGCAAGGAGGGGACCCAGAGCCGGACATTGCTGCCTCGTGTTTCTCTCCTCTGGCAGCGACTCCGCGAATGCATGTCTCGATGGCGGAAAAGAGCCTGGGAAACTCTATGGGCGCCGGGATGGCGAAGAGGGAGGGGTCAAGGCTCCACAATTCACGAAGTGCGTGGAATGTGGAGCCCCGACCCCTTCTATTTCCGACCCCTTCTATTTCCACAGAGATGCGGCGTATTCCGCGGACACTGTACAGATTTACAAGGGGGAGGCGAAGCGAATGGGTGGCGGGACGGGGATGGTGATGCAGAAACGAAAAAAGCGCCTTTCGGCGCTTTTGCTGTTTTCATGGTGGGCGATACTGGGATCGAACCAGTGACTTCTACCGTGTGAAGGTAGCACTCTCCCGCTGAGTTAATCGCCCATGTGGTCAACTTAAATAACAGATGCCCCTTTGGTTGTCAACGTTAATTTTCCCCGCAGGGAGACGAGTCGGTCTCTCCCCCCGTAACTTCCGCAAGTTGCGATTCGCCTTGACTCCTTTCGTTAGCTGTTGCTATATTCGGCCCGGCCGGAGGTTGTATGTATACAGAAAACGACATGCTGGAGTTGGTACTGGAAGAGGGGATTGTCACCCTTTCTCTTAAGGAGTGTCCTCTCAACGTCGACCTGCTGCGCGTACTCGGCGATACCTTTGCGCGCCTCGCGGGCGATCGTGACGTCGCCGGTATCCTTATAACAAGTTTCGGGCCGGAGGCGGATGCGCCGCACTCTCTTGCGCCGTCTGCGTATGCCCAGCTTGGACAGCAGGTGATGTTTGCGCTGGAAGGGGTGGGGAAGCCGGTCATTGCTGCGGCTTCCGGGCCGACTGTCGGCGCTGCTTTTGAGCTTGCCCTGGCCTGCGACTTCATTGTGGCTTCGCCGTCGGCTAGCTTCGGCTTTCCCGGCATCCTGCGGGGGGAGCTACCCTGCTTCGGCGGGACGCAGAGGCTCACCAAGGCGGTCGGAAAGGCGCGTGCCAAGGAGATGCTCTTTACAGGAGCCGCGATCGGCGTGGACGAGGGGCTGGCGCACGGACTGGTGAACAGGATCTATCCGGATGATGAAGTAATCTCCGCCGCGCGCGGATTGTTGGCGACTATCTGTAATCAGGGGACGCTGGCGATCAGGATGGCGAAGGAGATCGTGGATGCGGGGCACGGCCTCGACCTCAGGCGCGGCTGCTTGCTTGAGCGGGATGCATTTGCGCTCTGTTTCGCGACGGAGGACCAGAGGGAGGGGATGGGCTCCTTCCTCGAGCGCAGGCCCGCCAATTTCAAAGGAAAATGATGCGTCTCGAACAAGGCTACGTGCAGGTTTATACCGGCAACTGCAAGGGGAAGACGACTGCCGCCCTTGGCCTCGCGCTGCGTGCTGCCGGGCGTGAGCTCATGGTGTACATGATCCAGTTCATGAAGGGTGGCGGCCCGTACGGGGAGCACCTCGCGGCGGAGAAGCTCGCGCCTTTCCTCACCATCGTGCAGACCGGTGGAAAAGGGTGGGTGAGGGAGAACCCGACGCAGTCGGACAGGGATCTCGCGGCGGAAGGGTTTGCGCTGGCGCGGGAGGTGGTTTTAGGCGGCGCCTATGATGTCGTTATCCTCGACGAGATAAATGGTGCGGTGTCGAAAGGGCTGGTGCCCGTGGAGGACCTGCTGCAGCTCATCGCCGAAAAGCCGAAGCATGTCGAGCTCGTGCTGACGGGGCGCAATGCCCACGAAAGGGTGATCGAGGTGGCGGATCTTGTCACGGAGATGCGGGAGATAAAGCATTATTACAAGGCGGGCGTCAAGGCTCGGGTCGGGATTGAGATGTAGGTGCGGAACCCCATCCCCACCCTGTCCCTCCCCTTGAAAGGGAGGGGACGTTTGGGACGGGGCTCTGGCTGAAGATGGGGTTACGGTTGCGGGGGCGTGCTTGATGGCCCGCCTGAAGCTTCGTCGTCGCAAAGTCTCCTGGAGAGCGATGGCTCCATGGACGGTTACAGCTGATTTGTTATTAGAGGTTCTTAGAGGAGGTTGCGCGTGGCTGAAAGAAGATTGCGTGTGCTGGTCGGGAAGCCGGGGCTGGATGGCCATGACAGAGGGGCGAAAATCATTGCGCGCGCTTTTCGCGATGCTGGTTTCGAGGTTATCTATACCGGCCTGCACCAGACTGCGGAACAGTTGGTCGCGGCCGCGATCCAGGAGGATGTGGATTGCATGGGCGTTTCCATCCTTTCCGGCGCCCACAACACGCTTCTTCCCCATATCTGTACGCTCCTCAAGGAAAAGGATGCTGACGATATCGTCGTCTTTGCCGGCGGCGTGATCCCTGAAGAGGATATCCCGGGGCTGAAGGCGGCGGGAATCCGCGAGGTCTTCACGCCGGGCGCTTCCACTGAGGCGATCGTCGCGTGGCTGCGCGAGCAGGTTCCGCCGCGGACGTAGGCGAGTTGCCTGGATGCGGGATTGGGTCTGGCGCAAAACCTACCCGGCCGTGCTCGCTTGGGTCGTCGCCATCGCGAAGCCATCCCGTAGAACCTGTGGCGGCTTTGCCGCCATCGCAGGCAGGATGCCTACGCTCCAGCGCGATGGCCAGCACTACCGCCGATGAAGAATAGCGATGCGGACAGCCTTTCTCGCGGCTTCAGCAGGGGCGGGGCTACAGGGAGATCTTCGACGGGTGGCGGCTTACGGGGCAGCTCGATGCACGGATCCGCTTCGTAACCTTTCCTTCGCCATCCGCACCAGATGATGATTGCTTCCTGCCGGTTACCAAATACCACTATGTCCTATACCAAACTCTCCATCACTACTGCAAACGGCGTCGGATACCTGATGCTCGACTCCGGCGGGCGCTTCAATACCCTCTCGATCGGGACGCTGCGGGAGATCTCCGCTGCCTTTAAAGAGCTTTCGGCGGATCCGGCGGCGACGGTTATAGTCATCTCCGGTTTTCCCGGGGAGTCCTTTGCCGTCGGTGCCAACATCGCTGAGATGCTGGAATTCTCCCCCGGTGACGCGCTGGCTTTTGCCGACGTCGGGCAGGCTCTCTTTGAGATGATGGAGGACGCGGATAAGCCTGTCATCGCTGCCCTCAACGGCATAACCATGGGAGGGGGATGCGACCTCTCCCTTGCCTGCGACCTGCGACTCGCCAGCGACAGCCTCCGCGTTGCCCATCCCGGCGCGCGGCTCGGGATACTTACCGGCTTCTGCGGAACTCAGAAGCTGCC
Source organism: Geomonas sp. RF6 (assembly GCF_021044625.1). NCBI lineage: Bacteria > Pseudomonadati > Thermodesulfobacteriota > Desulfuromonadia > Geobacterales > Geobacteraceae > Geomonas > Geomonas sp. RF6. Next base: position 3,813,876 of record NZ_CP087999.1, read on the forward strand.
ACGACTTATCGGCAGGGGGCGCGCGCTGGAGGTTTTTATGACCGCTGCAACCTATAACGCAGCAGACGCTCTCGCCATGGGGTATGTGAGCCGCGTATTTCCGCAGGAGACCTTCTGGCAGGAGGTGACGGCCTTCGCGGAAGCGCTGGCGCAACGCCCCGTGGAGCTCCTTGCCACTGCGAAGACGCTGGTGAATTGCGCCGAGGACGTGGAGCTCAAAAGCGGCTGCGCCCTGGAGCGCGCCTCTTACGTCGCCCGCAAAAAAGGTTCTTCGGGGGATTCCGGCGGAACGCAGGTCAATCCTCCCCGTCCGTTGACGGGAGGGGAACAGGGGGGGGGTGACGCTGCCATCTGCTGCAACGGTGGCACCTTCCCCCCCACCCTGTCCCTCCCCCGCAAGGGGGGAGGGGACGTTTCTGCCGCGTCTTCCCCGAAAACTGCAAGCATCCTCACAAAAGGTGCGACTGCTACGAAAGGGACCATTTCATGAGCCTTGCCGAACGGGTGCTGGCCGGCGATGTGCGGGCCGCGGCGCGCCTGATGCGCGATATCGACGACCGCATGCCGAGCGCGGTGCAGGAGCTTAAGTCCCTCCACCCGCACACGGGCAGGGCCTACATCCTCGGACTCACCGGTCCGCCGGGTGCGGGTAAGTCGACCCTGGTGGACCAGATGATCGAGGCATACCGGAAGAGGGGGCTGCGCGTCGGGGTCGTCGCGGTCGATCCCACGAGCCCGTACACGGGCGGGGCCATTCTCGGGGACCGCGTGCGCATGAACCGGCACGCGGAGGATCCGGGTGTCTTCATCCGCAGTCTCGCTACCCGCGGCGCCCTCGGCGGGCTCTCCCGATCGACCATGGACGTGGTGAACGTGATGGATGCCATGGGGATGGATGTGGTCCTCGTGGAGACGGTCGGGGTGGGGCAGGACGAGATAGACATCGCCGGCTCGGCCCACAGCACCGTCGTCGTCATGGTGCCGGGGCTCGGGGACGATATCCAGGCGATCAAGGCGGGGATCCTGGAGATCGGCGACCTCTTCGTGGTGAACAAGGCGGACCGCGACGGGGCGGAGCGGACGGTGCGCGAATTGCGCAGCATGCTGGAGATGCGCCACCCCGCGCCGGAGGCGTGGCAGCCCCGCGTGCTGAAGACGGAGGCTTTCAGGGGGGTCGGTGTCGAGGAGCTGGTGCAGGAGCTGGAGGCGCATCGCGCGTTCCTCTCTCAGACCGACACCTTGCGCAGGGTAATAGAGGAACGGAACGCACGGGTCTTTGGGGAGACATTGAAAGAGGAGCTCTACGCAATGGTTCTGCAGGGGCTGATAGAGAGCGGCGCGTATAATGAGCTCATGCAGCGGCTGCACAGTCGCGCCACCGATCCGTACAGTGCCGTAGAAGAGGTCATGGCGCGGACTTCTTTTACTTGACCCACTTTGGCAAAAGTGTTATCACTGCGACGCAGCAGGCTTTTTCTGAATGGTTGTTAGTTAGCGTCACCCGGCTTCTGCGGCGGCCGGGGCTAAATCTGGAATCGAGCAGGACCATGGGGCGAGAGCCCCATTATGTTTTTGGGGGAATGTAGTAAATGCTTCGTAAGTTTGCCTTCTTTTTCGCTCTGGCTATTTTCGCCGGCATCGTGGTGTACAATCCGCTGGCAACGTCGGACCCCGGCGCCAACCCCAAAGACCCCGCCCGTGAGGACCTTTCCCGCGTGGAATACCCAAGCCTCGCCGGTATCGCCTGGCGGCCGCACTTCATGATGCCTTCGGAGACGCTGGAGTCTCTCTTTGGCGAAGACTGGCCCTACGTGGCGCGTTTCAACCGCATCGACCGTCGTCACGTCTACCCGGGGATGACCATCAAGGTCCCCCTGGACATGAATACCTGCAGGAAGTACACGCCGATGCCCGAGGAATACGAGCCGGCACGCAATCACGAGAAATACATCCTCATCGATCTGACGGAGCAGTGGATGGGCGCCTACCAGTACGGCAAGCTCGTTTTCTCCGTTCCGGCAGCGACCGGTGCCGCGGGTCATGAGACGCCGGTCGGGATCTTCCAGGTCGACGCCCGCCACAAGAATCATACCTCCTCCCTGTACAAGACCGAGGACCAGACTGCGCAGTACCCGATGGACAATGCGATCCGCTTTCACGTCGGGGCGGACAACGTCTCCTACTGGATTCACGCGAGGGACCTCCCCGGGAAGCCCGCCTCGCACGGATGCGTCGGGCTCTACGACGAGGGGATGCAGAACCGGGTGTACGGCATTCCCGAGCGCCCGGTGCTCCTGGACTCGGAGCGCCTCTACGCCTGGGCGGTGGGGGACGACGTTTACGAGGAAGCGGATTCGGGCGAACTGGAGCTCGTGGAGGACGGCCCGATGGTGGAGGTGCGGGGGGCCAACCCGGTCTACCGCAGGTGACAGCGGACGTCGCGGGGCGATAGCGCCTTGACCTCGGCGGGGGGTAGGGGGGACAATGTGTAAAGCCTGAAAGCGAGCTGAACCGAACCTACTTGAACTGCCGGAGTCTTCGTGCAAGAGCTTCTCAGGGATTATCTGCAGGTACACGGATACTGGGTCCTTTTCCTCGGGACCTTTCTGGAAGGGGAAGCGATCCTCATCTTCGCCGGGTTCATGGCCTTCCAGGGATACCTCAATATCTACGGCGTCATCCTCGCCGCCCTTGCCGGCTCTTTTCTCGGGGACCAGGCGTACTTCTACCTCGGGCGCCTCAAAGGGCAGTTCCTCCTCAGGGTCTTCACCACCGTCTCCAAGAAGTTCCGCAAGGGGCTCCTGCTCATCGAGCGCTACGGCAACTTCGTCGCTTTCGCCTCGCGCTACACCTACGGCTTCAGGATACTGCTCCCCATCATCCTCGGGATGACCACCTTTTCCAGCCGCAAGTTCCTGATCCTCAACCTGGTCAGCGCCCTTTCCTGGTCGATCATCTTTGCGCTCTGCGGCTTCCTCTTCGGGAAGGGTGCATCCTTTTTCTTCGACGACCTGGAGCGGTACGAGCCGTATCTGCTCCTCGCGCTGGCGCTTCTTGTGGTCTGCGCCTACATCGCCCACTATCTCGCCCACTGCTGGCGCAGAAGGAAGAGATACCAGCGCCTGAAGAAACGGCGCGAAAGCAGAAATGACACCTCGCAGGCGGGGTGAGGAGGATCTGTTATTTTATGCAGCTGAAAGATAGAGTGAGCATCGTCCTCGTCGGGACCCAGAGCCCCGGCAACATAGGCATGGTCTGCCGCGCAATGAAGAACATGGGGCTGTACGACCTGCGGCTGGTGAACCCATGCGAGGTGAATCACCCGGAGGCGCTGAAGTTCGCGGTCTCGGCGCGCGATCTCCTGGAGTCGGCGCGCATATTCACGTCGCTCCCCGAGGCGATCGCCGACTGCGAATTCTCCGTCGCCACCACAAGGCGGCACGGCAAATACCGCCAGGAGATCCAGAACCCGGACGAGGTGGTCTCCCGCTTCGCCTCGTGCCCCCCGCACAGCAGGCTCGCGCTCGTCTTCGGAAGGGAGGACAACGGCCTCACCACCGAGGAGGTGGCGCTTTGCCGCTGGCAGTCGACGATCCCCACCGGGGACGAATACGGTTCGCTGAACCTCTCCCAGGCTGTGCTGATTTTCTGCTACGAGCTCTTCAGGGGAACGGTAACGGCTCCCGCAGAGCCCGTCGCCGTGAGGGAACTGGCGGGTCCTGAGGCGCTGGAGCACCTCTACGGACAGATGGAGCGCACCCTCCTGCGCATCGGCTTTCTGAACCCTCAAAATCCGGACCACATCATGCGCACCATGCGGCGCATCTACGCCCGGGCGGAGCTGGACGAGCGCGAGGTGTCGGTGCTGCGCGGCATGCTCTCGCAGATCGACTGGGCAGCGTCCGAGTTCAAGGGGAAAAAAGGACAGCAATGACGGTAGATACCTCCCTCGGCCTCCTGGCCGGGGCCATCACCAGCGGCGCGGCAATCCCCCAGGTCCTGCGCACCTTCCGCACGAAGCAGGTGCGCGACCTCTCGATCTGGCAGCCGATACTCCTTGATATCGGTATGTCCCTCTGGCTCGCCTACGGCCTCCTCCTGAACGATCTCCCGCTCATCGCCGCGAATTCCTTCTCCATCATCTGCTACAGCGCGCTTATCGTCATGAAGGTGCGCTACGGCAGGGAAGAGGATCTGCCGTGTCGGGCTGAGTTTGATCCGGAGTAAGCGCGCTCACGCACCGGCGGCGTTTTCTGCCGTATCACCGAACCCGCCCCGCTGCGCCTTCTTTCCCGCCGTTCGGTACTCTCTTTGAGGAGGTTCCGTTTTCCATCATCTCCCCTTTAACAAAGGTTTCCGCCAACATTCCCCCATCTACCGCCTCTTTCAATTGTTAAAAAAAGCCCATTCTTTCGTTAAATATGCTAAAGTAATTTTCGTGCTTGCCAGATGTTAGAGATTGTTACTCTTTGGAGGGGGAGAGGCCTTAGTTGTCCACTGTCTTTTCCGATCGAGGGTCGTTCAAACCGGTGCAGCATTGATGATCTTCTCGCAAAAACACTTTGATCCCCATTGCATACAAGTCTCAGAAAGAAGGTGGCAGTTGAAGATACTTTTGACCAACGATGATGGAGTGCACGCTCCCGGCCTCGCTGCGCTCAGGAAACGGATCTCCGAGATTGCCGAAACTGTCGTCGTGGCACCGGACAGGGAGCAGAGCGCGGTGAGCCACTCCCTCACGCTGCATCATCCGCTGCGCGTCGTGAAGGTTTCCGAGAATGTATTCTCCGTCGACGGCACCCCGACCGACTGCGTCAACCTCGGGGTGCACAGCCTCCTTTCCTTCAAGCCGGACCTGGTCATTTCCGGGGTGAACCGCGGCGCCAACCTCGCCGACGACGTCACCTACTCTGGAACGGTGGCCGCGGCCCTCGAGGCGACGCTGATGGGGATACCCGCCTTTGCGATCTCGCTCGCTACCGCCGGGGATGGGGAGCACTACGACGCCGCGGCCCTCTTCGCTGCCCGGCTCGCTCGCACTGTCGTGGAGAAGGGGCTCCCCCCCGACACCTTCCTCAATGTGAACGTGCCGGACCTCGCGCACGACACCTTGCAGCCGCCCCTCATCACCTCCCAGGGGAAGAGGCGCTACGAGGGGACGATCGTCGACAAGGTCGATCCGCGCGGCAGGAGCTACTACTGGATCGGCACCGCCGACCTCAATCTGCAGGACCTTCCGGGGACCGATTACCACGCCGTTTCGCGCGGTCACATCTCGGTAACCCCCCTTCATTTCGACCTTACCAACTACGCGTCGCTGGAGGCGGTGAAGGGTTGGCAGATGCGCTGAAGCTGGACTTTTAGAGATTCATTTGCTATAAACTCCCCCTGCATCAGATCGGGGGGAAGATGGATTTTGCGGTAGCACGAAAGAGGATGGTAGAGGCTCAACTGGTGAAGCGGGGGATCACGGACCAGCGGGTCATAGGAGCCATGCTCAACATACCGAGGCACATATTCGTGGAGGAGGCGATGTCGGCGCAGGCCTACAGCGACGGGTCCCTCCCCATCGGAGAGAAGCAGACGATCTCGCAGCCGTTCATGGTGGCGAAGATGACCGAGATGTTGGAGCTCACCGGGCGCGAAAAGGTGCTGGAGCTCGGTACCGGCTCCGGATACCAGGCCGCTGTGCTCGCCACCCTGGCGGACCGGGTGTACACGGTGGAGAGGATTCGCCCGCTGGCCCTGAAGGCGCGGAAAGCCCTGGACAGCTTGGGCCTTTTGAATGTGAACTTAAGGATTGCCGATGGAACCGAAGGGTGGCCTGAGGAAGCACCCTTTGACGCCATACTCGTTACTGCAGGCGCCCCGGAGGTGCCGCAGTGTCTGGTCGACCAGCTCGCTATTGGAGGGCGGCTCGTCATCCCGGTGGGGGACAGGACGGACCAGCGGCTGGTGAGGGTGGTCAGAAATCCGGACGGCTCAGTCGTCGGGGATGTATCTCTTGATTGTCGATTCGTACGTCTGATTGGGAAACATGGCTGGAGCGAAGAGCCGTAGCTTGACGACTCTCTCATAAGGAGCCTGAGCATGCAGAACGACGAAATCGTAGAGGAGCAAAAAGACGGGCTGTTCATGGATGGCGACCAGGACCCCGATGCCCTGGAACTGGAAGAAGTCGAAGAAGAGGACACCCACGCCGAAGTAGAGGAGGAAGAGATAAAGGCGGCGGTGGTCGAGCACTTTGACGACGCAATCAAGCTCTACCTGCGCGAGATCCAGAAGACGAAGCTCCTCACCGCAGACGAGGAGAAGGAGCTCGCGGCGCGCATCGACAACGGGGACAAGGCGGCCAGAGACCGCATGATTGTTTCCAACCTGAGGCTGGTAGTAAAGATCGCCAAACGCTACATCAACCGCGGGCTCCCCTTCCTCGACCTGATCGAAGAGGGGAACATGGGGCTCATCAAGGCGGTCGAGCGTTTCAAGCTCAGCAAGGAGTGCCGTTTCTCCACCTACGCCACCTGGTGGATCAGGCAGTCGATCGAGCGTGCGCTGGTGAACCAGTCGCGCACCATCCGCCTTCCGGTGCACGTATCAGACGACATCAACAAGATGCTGCGGGTGACCCGTGAGCTGGTGCAGAAGATGAACCGGGAGCCGTCGATAAAGGAAGTAGCCGACGCCCTCGACGTGAACGTAACCTACGTGCGCCGTCTCATGGTGCTCCTGAAAAAGACCTATTCCATCGAGCGGCCGATGGGGGAGAACAACGACTACTTCCTCATCGACACCATCGAGGACACCTCCACCGTCTCGCCCGCGGTGCTGCTGGAAGACCTGAACAAGTACGAACTGGTGTCGAAGTGGTTTGACACCCTTTCGGACGGCGAGAAGAAGATCCTGACGCTCCGTTTCGGGCTCGACGACAAGGATCCGCAGACGCTGGACACCATCGGCAGGAGCTTCGGCGTGACCCGCGAGCGGATCAGGCAGATCGAGGCGAAGTCGCTGGAGAAGCTGAGAAAGATCGTGGAAGCGACTGACATCATGGGGAAGCAGCAACCCGCCAACACGACGACACCGACGAAATAGGGAAGGGGGGGCCTCTCACGGGAGGCTCCCGCCCCCAAGCGTCCCTTCGGTAACGACGAAGGGAGGGAGGACGGGGCCCATGTAGGCCGGAATAAGCGTCAGCGTTTCCGGCATCCCCGCCGGCCTCACCAGAGACGCCCCGCCCAACGTCCCCTCAGTACAGAGGAGAGGGGCAGGGAGGATGGGGTCCATGTAGGCCGGAATAAGCGCCAGCGTTTCCGGCATCCCCCGCCGGCCTCACCGGAGACGCCGGGCCCAACGGTCCCCTCAGGATAGAAGCGAGGTGCAGGGGGGAATTGAGGTCCACCGTAGGCCGGAATAAGCGCCAGCGTTTCCGGCATCCCCCGCCGACCTCACCGGAGACGCCCCGCCCAACGTCCTCTCCCTTTCAAGGGGAGGGCCAGGGTGGGGATGGGGTTTCACAGCAGCGTAACAACCCAGGCAACCTTCCGCCACGGGCATTGCAATAAAATAAGCAGACAAGGAGCGGCAACAGTCCAATGGACCAACTGAAAGACATCATCCGGGACGTCCCGGATTTCCCTAAGAAGGGGATCCTTTTCAAAGACATCACCACCCTGCTGGCCGACGCCAAGTCGTTCCAGCGCATGGTGGACCTTCTGGCCCACCGCTACATCGGCGAGAAGATCGACAAAGTCGTCGGGGTAGAGGCGCGCGGCTTCGTCATCGGCGCAGCGCTGGCATACAAACTCGGAGCCGGCATAGTACTGGTCAGGAAGCCGGGGAAGCTCCCCTCCGAGACCTTCAAAAAGACGTATGCGCTGGAGTACGGCACCGACACCCTGGAGATCCACACCGACGCCATCAAGCCGGGGGAGCGGGTGCTGATTGCCGACGACCTTCTGGCGACCGGCGGCACGATGGCCGCCGTCGTGGACATGGTGCAGACCATGGGGGGGGATCTTTTCGAGTGCTGCTTCATGGCAGAGCTGGAATTCCTGAACGGCCAGAAGAAACTGCCCGAAGGGAAGGTCTTCTCGCTGCTGAAATACTAATGAAATCACTTGCAAAGCAGGCGATGCTATAGTATATAGATCGTCTGACTTCAAGTCCCCGTAGCTCAGCAGGATAGAGCACTTCCCTCCTAAGGAAGGGGTCGGACGTTCGAATCGTCTCGGGGACGCCAAAAGAATCAAAGGGTTACGGCTTAGGCTGTAACCCTTTTTTTATGCTGGGTTGCGTATGGGTTGCAAGGTAGCTGTTTGCGGTTTTGTGAAGTGCATAGTAATGACTCCGCTGAAATCTGTTAATACGCGGGGAAGCCCTAGAGAAAACATTCGGAGTTGCTTTTCGCGATAACAAAAATTATCCGGGCGGTTTGATCTGTGGTAATCTGGCGCCCTCATTTGTGACCGTAACTTGCTCATTGGAGACAAAGGACCTTCATGACTTCAGCATTTGACAAATTTAGAGACTTCCTCCGGGAGATGTTCCAGTACGACACCAACGACCTGGACTTCGGTATCTTCAAGATTCTGAAGCTGAAGCGGACCTATATCGAACAGTTCATCAGCGGCGACGGTCCGGACGACCTGAAGGCAACCGTTGCCCGTGAACTGGCGCGGGTGGAAAACACCGACGTGGAAGCCGCTTTCATGTGGCTGGAGCCCTACTGCGAGGACTTGGGCAAGCGGACCCGCGAGGCGTGGCAGGCCCTGAAGCAGGACCCGCTCAATGCCGACCTGAAAACCCGGCTGGAGGCGGCCATAGACGCCCTGGACGAGAATGCAGACAAGGCGGAAGCGGCCAGGGAAAAGGTAGCGCTCTGGGTTGCCGGACAACAGACTTCGTCGGCCAACATTGAAGAGCGGCTCTACAACTACCTGCTGAACTTCTTCGAGCTCTACTACCAAAACGGCGATTTCGGTTACAACAGCCGTGCCGCCAACGCCTTCAAGGTGCCGTACGAGGCGGACTACGACGGCACCGACACCTTTTTCCACTGGAAGCACAAGGACAGCTACTACATCAAGACCGGGGCGAGCTTCCCCAGTGTGAAATGCGAGTTGGCCGGGAAGCGGCTAGAGTTCCGCCTGGAATCCGGCGGCGAGAGCGAAGCCGAGGCCACGGCACAGAACAACAACAAAGACAAGGAGATCAAGCTCTACCGGCTGGCGCGGATTGAGGAGCAGGACGGCGTTTGGCAGGTGGTGTTCCATCTGGCGAAGACGGGGACGCCGAAAACGGAGCTCTACTCGAAAGTGTGGGCGGCCCTGTTCGACGCCGAAGCAGACCTCACCCCGTACCTCTTCAGGAAAGAGGGAGCGGGCGACGGTGGCAAACCGGTCTTCAACGAATTGGCCTCCGACTTCGACAAAACCGAAGGCGGACAGGTGAAGGGGGTCAACCAACTCCGGCTGAAGGAAGAGAGCTACTACAAGGAGCTGGCCAAACGGCCCGAGTTCGCCGGACTGGGGAAGAATGAGTCCGACCGGGTCGAGGCGCTGCGAACCAATCCGACCGCCGCCGCCCTCTACCGGCTGGACACAACGCTGAACCAGTTCTACGTGGGGAACGACGCCGACTACTTCATCCACAAGGATCTGCGCGGCTTCCTGACACGGGAGAAGGACCGCTTCATCAAGAACGTCATCTTTTCCGATTTAGATACGCTCCTCAACCGGAATATCGACAACACCACTCTCATCATCGGCCGGGGGGTCAACGCCGTGGCCAGCCGGATCATCGAATTCCTCGACACACTGGAGACCTTCCAGCGGAATATCTTCACCCTAAAGAAGAAGGTGATCGACACCCACTGGCTCATCTCCGTTGGGAAAATTCCGGAGCGGTTTCATGGCGCTATTTCCGCCAATGCAGAGCAGGTGCGTCAGTTCAGAGAGATGTACGGGGTCGCCATCGAGAGCCTGGAGCAGTTGAAGGAGCATCCGACCTTGGTGGTGGATACGTCGCTATTCGCAACCGAGTGGGCGCTAGAGCTCTTGTCCGACCCGGCGTTCGACAACCTGGACGAGCAGACCGACGGGGTGCTGATTCACTCGGAGAACTGGCAGGCTTTGAATCTATTGCAGGATAAGTACCGGGGGCAGGTGAAATGCATCTACATCGACCCGCCGTACAACACGGGGGGTGACGGTTTCCTCTACAAGGACTCGTTTCGCCATTCAAGTTGGGCTGCCATGATGGCGGACCGGTTGCAGCTCGCCAGTGCCCTGCTGAACCGGGATGGGGTGTTGTTCGCCAGCAGCGACGACAAGGAGCGGACACAGCTTGAGACCATTCTCAGGGAAACCTTCGGTTCGGGAAACCGGGTCGAGGAGCTGATCTGGGCGCAGAACTCCACGAAAAACCAGTCGCCGACCTACTCCAACAACCATGAGTATGTCCAGGTGTTCGCCACCGACCTGGACCGGGTCAAGGCCGACCCGACCATGTTCCGGGAGCCGAAACCTGGCTATGCCGAAATGATGGAACTGGTGGAACGGCTCAATCCCGAGTACCCCCCAATTAAGGTGATAGAGAAGGCAATCGCCGAGCTGTTCGAGCAGCATCGGCGGGAGTTCCGGGCTGAGCTGGAGGAGCAGGGGGTTGAGTTTGACAAGAATCTTGATCTTTGGAAGGGGCTCTACAACTATAAGCATGCCGAGTATAGGGATGAGAAGGGCCAACTCGTGTCCGAAAAAGAAGCGAGAAGTCGTAAATCAAGGATCTGGATTTGGAGAGAAAGCGATACGTCGATGCCTTTGGTGTCTGCAGGTTCGAAAAAACCGAGCGTGAGGGACCCAAACGATCCCAATTATCGATTTTATACTCCGCCACACGAAATAACCGGAAAGCCCTGTCCGGCACCTAAGAGAGGTTGGGTTTGGCCGAGAAAACCATTGGCAGGTTTCAGCCAGTCTTTTGAGGAGTTGGATGCTGATAAGCGAATTGCTTACGGGGCGAATGAAGACAAAATCCCACAGGTAAAGCGTTTTATTCATGAAGTGGACACGAATGTCGGCAGATCGGTAGTTATTGATTACACTGATGGCGAAAAGGAACTTACCTCACTTACCGGAAAAACACACAGCTTTGCAAATCCAAAACCGACAACCCTGATCGAACGGTTCGTTCAGCAGACCACCTCTACCGGTGAATGGGTGCTGGACTTTTTCGCCGGTTCCGGCACTACCGGACATGCCGTCCTGCATAGTGACGAGCAGCGCCGGTTCATGCTGACGGAGATGGGCGACTACTTCGACAAAATCCTCAAGCCCCGTATCATGCGGGTGCTCTACTCGACCCACTGGAAGGACGGCGCTCCGGTCATGCCGGGACGACAGCCTCATATTATCAAAGTTCAGCACCTCGAGCAGTACGAAGACCTGCTGGCCAACCTGGAGACCGCCTGGGACGGCGAGACGCTCCCTAAGGGTCTGCCGGTGCAGTACCTTTTCCGGCCTGAGCACAACAGGCTGGTGGCGAGCCTCGATCTCTCCCGCCCCTTCAGCCAGACCATCAAGGCCGGCAAGGCGCGGGAAGAGAAGACCATCGACCTGATGGAGAGCTGGCTCTACCTACAGGGGTACTGGGTCAAGTCACGGCGGGTCTACACCGAGAGCGACAAAACCTACCTCGCTGTGGAAACCACCATCGGCGTGCTGGTGGTCTTCCGCGACATCGATACCGGCGAGGATGACAGCGCGGCACTGAACGCCATCATCGACCGCTACAAGGGAGAGAGCGGCGAATTTACTGTGACCCGGCTGGAGGTGAACTGCGACGCCGACATCCGACGGGTGAAGCTGCCCGTATCGCTGGTGCAGGCGACCGATTTCGACCGGGGGGCTTCATGGAGCTGAAGCTCTACAACCGGCTGAAGCGCGAGCTGTTGGGCGACTTGGCAACTGCCGCCGAGCAGAACGTCACCGTTTACCAGGGGGTGGTGGAGCGCTACGCCCCGCAGACTGAGTCGGGGATTCCTCGCCCCTATTCCCAGAGCATCCAAGGGTGGCTATCTTTCTACAACCGGCTCATCGCCCGGCCGGTGCAGCTCCGTTACTACCAGATCCTCGCCCTTTATTTTACCGAGGCGGTGCTGCGCAAGATCCGCAACCGGGAAAAGGGATATCAGGGCCGGACCATGCTGGCCTACTGGATGGCCACCGGCAGCGGCAAGACCCTGCTGATGCACCTCAACATCCTCCAGTTCATCGACCATATCGGCGGCTGGCGGGCCTTCGACGAGCTGCAGATTATCCTGACCACGCCGGGGGTCAACCTGATCGAGCAGCATCGCCGCGAGGTGGTTCCGCTCATCGAAAAGCTCAACCAGCAGTGTGCTGGCCGCATCAGGCTCACCATCGACTCGACTCAGTCGCTTCTGAACCGGGAAAAGCATTTCTTCGACCTGCCGGACCACAAGCGGGTCTTCCGACTGGTGCTGGTGGATGAAGGGCACATTGGCCTCTCCAGCAGCGGTACGGATCTGGGGAAGTTCAAGGAGCTGCGCCACAATCTGGCCGACTACCCCAACGCCTTCCTGTTCGAGTATTCCGCCACCTACCACGGCATTGCCGACCGGCATATCGAGGAGTATGGCGAGCAGATCGTCTACGACTACAACTACTATCGCTTTTTCAAGGACGGTTACGGCAAGGATTTCTCCGTGGCCCGCATCGCCGACGACGCCTTCGATGCTGGCCGCGAATGCTGGGAAAATTTCACCACCGCCTTCCGCACCCTGGCGGATAAGCTGGCCATCCACCAGGAGCTGCGGGTGAGCCTCGCCACCGGCACCGAGGGGCTCCCCTTCACCGGCTTCTTTCCGGACAAGCCGCTCCTGGCCTTCATGGGGCGCACGGTGGAGGACTCGAAGGACGAGGGGAAAAGCGACGAGGTCTCCGACATCCGCAAGCTCCTCGGCTTTCTGGCCCGGCTCACCTTCGAGGAGAAGGAGCAGTTGCTGGAGGTATTTAACGGCCAGATCGCCGGCCCCCTGACCCTTACCCGCTGCCCGGCGGTGACGGACGAAATCCTCCTCTCCTGGGGGGATGGCGAATACTGGGGGATCATTAACGTCGGTAACGGCGACAAGTTTTTCAACGACTCCAAGGACCACCCCGACCTGAAGGGCCCAGACGGTGGCATGCTGGCGCAGCTGCGCAAGAGCCCGATCATCGAAAGCCGTTTCCACTTCTCCCAGCTGGACACCGCGGCGAGCCCCATCACCGTGCTCATCGGCAGCCGGAAGTTTGCCGAGGGGTGGAACTGTTTCCGGCTCTCGGTCATCGGCTTGGTGAATCTCGGGTCCACCAAGGGGAACAAGATCATCCAGATCTTCGGCCGCGGGGTACGGCTGAAAGGGTTGAAGAACGACGGCAAGCGCCATGAGCCGGCGCACCATGACGACTACGAAGGGCTGAAGCTCCCCGATACGCCGGTGAGCCGCCTGCGGCGGCTGGAGACACTGAACATCTTCAGCCTGAAAAAGAGCTACCTTGATACCTTTCTAAAGGCGCTGGAGGCCGATCTTCCTACGTGGACCGTGGAGCGTTCCGTACCGGTGGCCCCGGCCGCGGTCTGGGTGGGGGGGCGGACGAAGTGGAAAACAGTCCAGTTCGACGACTACCGCGACAAGCTGAAGGTTTTCAAGGTGGGGAAACACCGAGACGAGCCGACCCTGATTGCAGTGCGGGCCGAATCTGGCCGCTGGTGCTGGCGCTATCTGGGCGATGGCAGCGAACTGTGCGAGGAGATGCCCAGTTTCTCCATCTGCCTCGACTATCGAGCTGACACCACGGCGGGAGGGGCCAATATCGCCGCCGAACTGCTGGAGCGGGTGCGGCAGCAGGCAGCTTTCCTTCCCATGGTGGAGTTGCACCGGCTGCTAGAGCGCTGGCAGGAGTCGCGGCGCATCCGGCTGTATCACGGGAATGACGAAAAGCTCCTTCCGGTTACCATCGACTGGCTGCTCGAACTGGTCGGCGCGGTCTACTACCAGGCTCATCTGGACGAGCGGAGCTGGCCGGCCGTGGAACGGCTTCTGTTCCAGACCGTTCAGGATACGCTGGATAAGATCCATCATAAGCTGATCTACGACATCAACACCAGGCGCTACCGCTACGACGAGCTGATGACCCAGGCCGCTCCGGGGGGGGACGGGGATTTCATAGATCGGTATCAGGTTACGCTGGAATTCCCCGACCAGGCGCGGAAGGCAGCATTCGAGACCACATATCCGACGGATGTCCCGGAGCAGCTTAAACTCTCCTTCAACGATCCCCGCACGGTCTATGCGCCTCTCCTGAACCAGGACCGGGAAGCGCTGGAGAAAGAGTTGGGGCTGAAACCAAACTCCCTGAAACTGACAATTTCGCCCGATTCACTCAACGCCGGAGAACGGAAGTTTGTCCAGGATCTCCACGACTATCTACACGATCCTGTCATGAAGGGGCGGTATGACAAGCACGAATTCTACCTGCTCCGCAACGTGCAGAGCCTCCGCTCTGTTGGCGTCTACCTGGAGAGTGAGACGCGGGCGTTCTTCCCCGATTTCGTCCTCTGGGTAATGCACAAGGACCGGACCCACATCTTCTTGATCGATCCTAAGGGGCAGACGGGCATCACCGATTGGTCGAAACTGGAGGAGAACGAGAAGGTACGCATCTCTACGGGAAACCACCTGCCGGAGCTGGCGCGGAGGCTCTCTCAACAGTACGGCAAGCAGTTCAAGGTCGATTCGTTCATCCTGCTGAGGGATTCGTCGCCGATGGGTAAACTGAAAGCACTCACTCCGACTGCTGATGAACTGAAAATGGTCGAACAGATGAAGGCAAAGCATGTACTTCGACTGGACTGGCACGCTCGGAATGAGGCGGGTGACAACCAATCAGCGTATTGGGATGGAAAGACGTACCTTGATTTTATGTTTGAGCAGTTGATTTGATCGCGACTGCGAGGGGTAACGACGCTAACCAGAGCTCGCCCGATGGGGAAAGCTGCTTTTTCCGTCACCGCATCCCGCGCAAAGGCGCGTGAAGAAATGCAGCCCGTCTTGGACAATTGCAAAGCGTTGTCTTTTGCGGAATTTATGTGACCGCATCGCGGGGACTTTTGGAGACATACTCTTGGGGCTCCCCCTCTATGCCGAGCAGCGTCATGTCGGGGGAGCGGGTTTGCTTGGAGATTGACCGCGGCGCAATGCAGATCAAGTGCGGTCCATAGGTGCCTATGAAGTGCCCGAAAGCACCGGGGGTAACCTCTAGCCACTCCGCAGCGGCTTCCCTTCCCGGTCCGCTAATCTGAATCGATCCGAGCTCATCCCACGGCCCCAATGCCTCAATGGGGCCTCACCTTTTAAAGTCTGCATCGTGATTTTCATTCCATACGTTCTGACACGACTACTTTTTTCACGATCAATGAGGAGGTGTCATTGCACGGCGTATAGCTTCCTTCTCTGCCTCGGTGGGGTGGTACACCTTGCCGCTTGCCGTGCAGATCCCGTCGAACTCCCTCCCGAATTTCTTGCTATACCTCTGCAGCAGCTGCCCATAGTGAAGACGCTTCCGTTTGTAGTCCATGAGGTACTGCGCCTGGTACGAGTTCATATCTACCATGCCGCTGGTCTGCGTGTAAAAGAGGTTCTTCGCGTCAGCGTATTCTGCCTTTGCCACGCAGATATCCTCTTCTGCGGCTTGTTGCTCGTCTGTTTTAGAGGTATTTCCTCCCCACGCCATCACCGGCACCAGGATGATCAGTCCTATCACCAATCTCCGCATAGTTATCCCTCCTTGGATAATCGAGAATTACAGGTTTTGCACGCTTTGCGTGCAGGCTTATGACCTTGAGGGTTTTTCCCCCGTCCCCTTTGATGCAACGGCGCTACGCTAGCCTCACAGCGTTGTCGCTGAGATCGGCAAGAACGCCTGTAGTCCTACCGGATGTTATCGCGGCAACTGGGTGATGGACTTATCCTTCTCCCTCTCTTTGTCTGACTTGTCCATATCGTCAGCAAACCGAAGCGCTCGCTTCAACAGTTCTATCTTACGCCGGTACTTCTCCTCTTCTGGCGTAGACGTACACTCCCGTTTCACCACGATTCTCCCTCCTGGTACTCCTCGTCGATAAAACCAGGAATCCTGCTGCCCTCCCTGGTGTGGGTCCCGTTCCAGAATCCTGGCGGCGGAACAGCACCCCCTGCGAGGTCCCAATCGGTTTCCAGGGTGTCTTCTCCCAGTAGGTCCTCGGTGCCGTCGATCATTCCGTCTCGGATTGTGTTACCTTTCCGGCGCTCGTAAAGTGCCTGCGGTGACATGCGTCGTTACCTCCTCACGTGGGTTGCCTTAAAGGTAGTAAAGCCGCAGCCGCAAAATGATGGCGTGATATCGGTTCCTTCAGAGGGTTCATGCTGAGCTGTGGTCAGCATCGAGAAGGGGCTCGCACTTCTCTTCCAGGATCCTCCCTAGTAGAAACTCATCACCCTCTGTGCTCGCTCGCAGAGGGTGAGGTGGTTGCCCCGGTTGACCTTTTGACTCTGCAAATGCTTTTTTTATGGAGTCGGAAAATTCCCTAGGCAGTTCGTTTAATTCGGTTTACTCCGCTACAAAAATGCGTGAGAAATGCCAAAAACGCTACAATTTTCATGTCCTGGGCTATCTTTTGAGTTCAGCTCCATCTGATCGCTCAATCGGCTGTCAGAATCCGAATTTCAGTGATTCGTTGCGTGGTTCGGTCAAACTGCATTTCGATGTCGAGCCCTACGGGGCCTTGGCGGTTCTTGTCGATGGTCAGGATGTCGCGCTTCTTGTCGTCCTGCCAGAACAGTAAGAGGCTATGAGCCTTCTGGGCGATCTTGAAACACCCTGCGAGCTCGGCTTTAGTAGGGCGCCCCTTCGCGTTGCCTTGCCTGTTTAGCTGGGCCATCACTACGATGTGGATTCCAAGTGCCTTCGCGCAGTCCACCAGCTTCTGGGCAAACCTCGCGAGCCTCGCCTCTTCCGTCTCCTTCGAATCCCCGCTGTGGCTGATTTCGCCGATGTAGTCAACAAAAGCGACTTCGATTTTGTGTTGGATCACATACCGGGTGATGAGGGAGGTGATCTCTTCGATGGTGCGTGGGCTGCTGTCGGTCATGAACATGCCGGTCGTGTAGAACTCCTTGCCGAAAGCTACGGCTATTTCTGGACAGTTGCCACTTTCGATGTCCTTCACCTTCAGGCCGGAAAGGATCCCGCACATACGATCAAGGTTCAAGTCAACGTCATTCTCGTTGGAGATGAAGAGCGCCCGGTGTCTAGCGGTGAGCAGGTTGAAGAAGAGGTTGAGGGCAAGAGTGGATTTCCCAAATCCCGTAGCGGCGGCAATGACCGTCATCCTCTTGGGACTGATACCGCGGAGGAGCTTGTCGAGGAGGGAGTACCCGGTGCCAGGTCCGTCCGGCTTGTCCGGGTCTTCGCGTCCTTCCTGTAGCTTCATCACGCGCCTGCATAGAGCTGCGGCGTCGAAGACCACCTTGGAGTTGTTGCTGATCGTTACCTCTGCAGCGAGGTCTGAGAATCTCTTGGCTATCTCCTCGGGCGTCAGCGTCTCCAGTTGGGCTAGCGTCTGCTGAATCTGCCAGGTAATGTGTCGCTTGTGGAAAAGGTCGCGCACTTTCCGGGCCTTTGGTAGGACGAGGGAAGGGATGATATCCTCTGTTAGGCACTCGGCCAGCATCTGCGGCGAAACCTCGGCAACCTTTGCCAGGGTCCTGAGGTCGGTCAGTGCCTTCTTCTCGTACTGCATAACGAAAGCCTTGAACGTCAAGCCTAGCTGGCGGTGGTGAAACATCTCGGGCTTGAGGATGCCCCGGACGTCCAGGAAAGTTTCCGGGTCCATGAGGAGGGCACCGATAATTTCACGCTCGGCTGCAACATCTGCAAAACTTGGCGCTTTCATAGCAATTCCATCACCTCTTCCTTTGTTTTCCTGCGCTCCTGGGGGGTACAGCCTAGAGCTCGCTTGATGCGAGTGGCATCGTTCCGGTGCCAGGTCCTGACGGCGGCCTTCCAATCCTTCATTTTGTTCTTGCCGACCATCCACCCCTTCGAGGCGTAGAAATCAACAAAGTGTTGAGCGTTGCCGTCATAGCCAATCTCTTCCATGTAGGCTTGAACATCTTCTTCTGTCGGTACGGTGAACCTTTTGGACATATCAAGTTCTTTTCCTTCTTTACTTTCTTGTTCTGGTACCGTTTTCGGTACTGCCTTCGGCCTGTTTTTAGTACCGGCTTCGGTTCCATCTTCGGTACTGCCGCATTGGTACTCGTCATAATTTGTTATGCAAATTAAGGAGCTTACCGCCAAATTCTTCAGTACTATTTCTTGCGTTATTCTCTCGTCAGCCTTCAGTTCGGCGAGGAATCTAATCACCTTCCCCTTGCTCCACTTCCACCTATCCGCCAGAGCTTCCTGGGAATAGCCGACTTGCCCGCGGCGCACAGGGATCTTGATTCCGCGCCTTCGGATGTGGCCGACCTTGTGGTTTGCGAGCAAAAGCAGGTCTACCCAAGCCTGCGCCCTGGTGAAAGGCTCACCAAGCCATAGATCATGATCTGCAAGCACCCGGTGCAGTTTTACCCATCCGGCGGCACTCATGGCAGGGGTATGATTCCTTTCAGAAGGTCGAGTTTACTAACGGGAATGATGATCTCCCGGCGGATGTGGCGATCATAGACGACGGCATAGAAGCCGATCACCTTGCCGTGCGGCGGCTCCGGCCTTGCGATCTTAGGTGAATTATTTTTGGGGTATGATCGATTCACAGGATGCCCTCCAAGTTTTAGAACCAGCCGGCTTACCTAGCTTTTAGTGCACCAAATCTGTACCGAACACCGTTCCCAACTTTGATATACGGAACCTGGGGGGACACTCCGCCGTTGAGTCGGTCCAGTCGCAGCCACTGGACAGACTTCGTGAGATACGCTGCGGCTTCAAACTCATCCAACAAGGCGTCATCGCCGAGGGCTTGGACCTTACTGGACAGCCTCTCCATGGCGCCGGCACGTTTTTCCGCAAACATTTCAGCCCGACGCCGTCTCTTCTCTTCCGGTGTTGATGCCTTATAGGGTTTCCTACTCATTTTCCACCTCCAAAAAAAATCCGGTTGCTTCCGTTGTTGCTAACGGATGTAACCGGATTTCTAAAGTGTCGGTGAAAAAGGCGTTCTTGCGGGCTACCAGTGATTCAAATTTACGCGGTGATTCTTTCGTACCTCTCTCTAACTGTCTGTGTGGCTTTGGCGTGTCCCAGCTTCCCCCAACACCACGGGTATGTTACTTCTAAAAGTTTTGCCGAAAGGGTGTAGTAATCATACCGGCCATATTCTCCTACCTCTCTACCGGTCAATGCCTTCTTCATAGTTTCAACGAGTTGCTTTATAATTGGATTCCACTCAGTACGGCTGGTTATGCTTTTATATTCCGACCCATCCGGCTTGTATCTTGATTTTGCATTAATTTCAGTGTCTAAAAAGTCACGATAAGCTGTGGCCAAAGCAAGTGCTTCTTGCAAAGGCTCAAGTACTACTGTCGGGTAAAATCTGGACTCGCTGCACGCCTTGATATGGGAAGAAATGCGTTTTATCGTGGCGTTTAGTTCTTTTCTGGTTTGTCTTGCGCCTTTAGTTTTGCTGTAGGTGTAAGTCGTAGTGCCGCCGTCCCACAGCACATCGTAGGCCTTTGGTTTAATAACTTTGCAGACTGCTCGTGTGACTTCAGCAGGAAAATCTTTCAAGACTTTCTTGATGGCCGCTCCACTGGGCACTCCTCTATGCTCATCAAAGAGCATTTTTTCTGCAAGGTGGAGAAAGAATTTTTGCTTATTAGCATCTAGCCTTTCAAAGTCAGCAAATTTGTCTGTAAACAGGAGCATAAACTTTAACTCTTGCTTCGCTGGTGTGTCTAAATCGTTCCAATCCTTCCGAACGATGGCTGCATAATCTTTCTTATCGCTCATAGGGAAGGTACCCTTCTCCTTTCCTCAAGATTCACGATCTTAGTCACCTGCTTCTGTTGCTTCTCAATAAGTGTTTTTGCGGCAAGGAGCACAGAGACCGGCCGAGTGACGCAACCGAGTATGAGGTCAGTGATTTCCTGCATTTTGCGATGGGGACCGCTGTTCTCAAAATCGAAGATGTAGCCACCTGTCACGTCAGTGATTGAGTGATTTACGAGCCGTTTAATCAATGTCTCTGAAATGCCCAGACTCGCCGCCGCACTCATAAACGTACGCCGCAAGTCGTGCGGGTTGAATTTGAATCCGGCAGCCTCGGATATTGCGGCTACTGCCTTCTTGGGCTCGACGAGGTGTCCCGATTCGCTCGTAAGAGACGGGAAGACGTACTCATTCACCTTGGTTTCTTTTCGTTGCTTGAGGAGGTCGCATAGGAAATTAGAGAGGGGGAGTGTATGGTCCTTCCCGTTCTTCGTGTCCCTGGCGATCAACGTCTTCCCCTTCAGGTCTATATCCTCCCAGCGGAGGGAAAAACCTTCACTGCGCCTGAGGCCCGTTAGCAATAACAGCATCAAATAATCAGCGATGTCCTGGTTGCGGTAGTCAATGACCGCTAGGTACCACGCTGGCAGCAGATGTGCCTGCACGACCCCGGTTCGCCTCTCGGACGGATTCCACTTGGTCCGTGGTATCCTTGCCGGGTTCTCAGGTAACAGGCGCTTGTTGGCATAGAATACGGCTCTAACGGTGCGAACGAATTTGTTCGCAGATTCCTTGAAGCCCTTTCGCGTTATCTCGGTATGCTTCTTCAAAACCATTTCCGGCGTAATGCTCTTCACCGGCTTGTTCATCCAATCGGCAGCGTGATTTTGCAACAGCCCGCGGTAAATCTTGATCGTGTTCTCTTTCAAGTTCGGGTTGTCCAGAAAGTAGTTCTCAAGGGCTTGGGCCACCGTGATGCCCTGCTCTCGGCGAGTCTTCTTTGCCTCATTCGGGTTCACACCCGCCTCGATATCGGCGACGATCACCGCGGCTCGTTTCCTGGCGTTGAGTTTTGGGTCATTGTGGTCGGGAAGAAACACACCATGGTCGCCGATCACGACGCGGGTCATTCTGCCGTTGCACCGCTTCGCCACGCAGTAGACCGCTTTGGTCCCGCTGAGCCGTACAAGGAAACCTTTGATCTCAGTGTCGTACACGTCCCTGCGTGCTGCACCTGTAGCCATGTGCTCAGCAAGCATTTTGTTGACGCGGTCCTTCGTCAGCTTAAATCTCGTCGCCATTCGGAGGTCTCCCTTAGGGTTGCTATTGGGTTGCAGATTGTGGCGTGGGTTGCAACCGGGTTGCGGTAAAGTTGATGTGCCTTTGGGTTGCAATTAGCAACCAATATACTACCAACCCCACGTTATGCAAGCCTTTTTAGCAACAGACGAAGGAAGGGGATAAACCATTGGGTGGTGTGCCGAAGAACTCCTAAGGAAGGGGTCGGACGTTCGAATCGTCTCGGGGACGCCAATTTCATAACTAGCTGATATAGCTGGTAAAAAATAAAGCCTCTCAATGCTAGGTATACAACAAGGTATACAAGGAGCGAGAGGCTTTGTCATATCCAACACACCTAATCACGGTCAATAGGCGGTTCTACTACAAGATTAAAGTCCCTGCTGACCTGTCCCATCTGTTCCCCTGCAAGTTCATCAAGAAGTCACTCCAGACAGACCAGTTGCACGCTGCTAAGACCATGCTGCGGTATTGCGAGTTCAAGACTCACAATGCCTTCGCATTGCTAAGGACTGGTACGTTAGCACCGGACCAGGCTCAGCGGGTGGTGAATAGCTTGCTGCCTGTACAGAAGGAACAGCGACCCAAGGGGAAGACGGTCATGGATGTCATCAAGACGTACACGGCTGAAAAGGAGTCAGGCTGGACAGATAAGACCAAGATAGAGGTGGAAGGCGTCTTCAAGCTGCTGGTGGATATACTCGGCGACATTGAGATAACGACGATCACCAGACCAATGTTGGTAGAGCTGAGGTCATCGCTGCTGCGAGTACCACCACATTTCTACAAGAGGAACCCAGGCAAGTCGGTGAAGCAGGCTGTAGCGTCAAGTGACGGGCCGGGGATAAGTATTAAGTCCGTGAATAAGCATATGGCCAGGGTTGGCAGCCTCCTCAAGTACTGCTGTGAGCATGGCCTTATCCCCAATAACCCCGGTACAGGACTGCAACTGTCCGAGAAGCAGAGAGCCGACGAAGAGAGGAGCTCGTATAGCCCTGAAGACATCAAGAAGATTGTCGCTAACCTGCCACTTGATGCCGCTACGCCTGAACGATACTGGATACCGCTGATAGGCCTGTATTCGGGGATGAGGTTAAACGAGATCTGTCAGCTTCATACGGAAGACGTTCTAAATGTTGAGGGCCATTGGTGTTTCAATATCAATGGTATCGGTGACAAGCGGCTTAAGAATGCGGCAAGTGCCAGAGTTATACCTCTTCACCCGGCATTAATAGACCTTGGCTTCCTTCAGCATGTGGAAAAGATGAAGGAGGGCAAATATCCCCGGCTGTGGATGAATCTTGAGCATATACGGCTACATGGGTATACCAACGGGATCGGCAAGTGGTATCAAAGATTCAACCGCGAATACGTCACTGAAGACCCCAAGAAGGTCTTTCACAGCATGAGGCATACCGTAGCTGATGCCCTAAAGCAAAAAGGCGTCTCAGAGGGAATTATAGCCGAAATACTAGGGCATTCACACGCGAGTATTACCAGTGGTAGATATGGTAAGCGGTACCAGCCTAAGGTGCTACTGGATGCATTGTCGCAGTTGAGTTACGAAGTTGTCTTTCCTGCAAGGAAAAAACGACAAGAAACTTGAAATTTTAATAAAAATATGTTTTTATGAGGCGCGGCTTGTAGGCAGATTTGTTATTGTGAATCGCAATATAAGAAACCAAAGTCAGGGAGTGTTGCTTCCCACAGACGTACCGCACTTTGGCTACTAGCATTATGACTTTACGTTACTTGACGTTATCGCTTAAGAGTGCCTACGAGCCGCGTACAATTCTCAGGTAAGATCCTCATGTCATCTCTTGAAAAGCTGAAAAAAGCAGTTACTCTCAGCGATCTAGCAGTCCTTCTTGGTTATAAGCCTAAAGCAGTATCTTACATACTATACAAGCTCTCGCTTGAAGAAAAATATACAGTATTTACCATACCCAAGAAGGGTGGTGGTGAGCGTACAATAAAAGCACCTACAGAGCAGTTAAAGCGATTACAGAAACGCTTGGCTGATCATCTAGGCAAGTGCTATGAGGAAATATATACCAAAGGTCCTCATAAGAATCCTTTATGTCACGCTTTCAGAAAAAAATTTTCTATTGTGACAAATGCGGAAAATCATGTCAATAGACGGCATGTTTTTAATGCGGATATCAAAGACTTCTTTCCCACAATCCATTTTGGCAGAGTGAGAGGATTTTTTATTAAGAATGTGCACTTCACGCTTGAGCCTAAAGTGGCAACCGTCATTGCTCAAATAGCTTGTTGTGGGGACGAACTGCCTCAGGGGAGTCCATGTTCTCCAGTGATATCAAACCTTGTGGCCGGGCACTTAGATATAAGAATGGCTACGTTGGCTAAAAAGGCCAAGTGTACATATTCGAGATATGCAGATGACTTAACATTTTCAACCAATCGCAAAGAATTTCCAGATCTTATTGCTGTTCTAAAAGAAGGAAGTGACAAAGAATGGACAGCAGGTCCAGGGCTGTTGAAAGAACTTAAGCGAGCTGATTTTACGATTAATGAAAGGAAAACATCATTACAAAATTCCACCGGGAGACAAATTGCCACTGGGCTTGTAGTCAATGACAAGGTAAACGTCCGGCGTGAATACTACAAACAAGCTAGATCAATGTGTTACTCCCTGTTTTTGAACGGTGACTTTTACAGGGGGAGTCATCATGTCAGCACAATTGAACAACCTGTAGCGAGCAGTGATGTTCAGGCGGAAGCAAGTGCTGAGAAGCATGCAAAAAGTGGCACTTTAAATTACTTGGAGGGTGTACTCAGTTACATTTACAGTGTTAAAGCATCTCACGACCAGCGGAAGACTTGCGCTAAAAGGAGCTACCCTTCAGCTGTAATGAAGTTGTATAGGCAGTTTCTTCATTACAAACATTTTTTTGTATTACAAAAGCCCCTTATAATATGCGAAGGAAAAACAGATGTCATATATTTGAAATGCGCCTTGAGGCAATTAGGTAAAAGCCACCCTAGTTTAATCAAGTTAAATGGCAAAGAATTTGTGTATGAAGTAAGCTTTCTGAATATGAGTAAAAATCTTAAGGAAGTTTTTGCTATGTCAGAAGGTACGCCTGGGCTAGCCAGTATAATGGAGAATTTCCATAAAAATATGGCAGGCTTTGAAGGTGAGGGTAAAAAACATCCTGTTATTCTGCTTGTCGATAACGATTCAGGTGCCAAAGAAATTAAGAAGAAGATTGATCACAAAAACCCCGCAAAAACATTTCATCGTTATGCTGATAATCTTTATGTCATACTAATTCCTAATAAACCTGGACAAGAAGAAACGGCTATAGAGCATCTGTTCGACGCAAAAACGTTATCGACTACGATTGACGGAAAGAAGTTTAACAGTAGTGCCGAGCTTAATCCAAAAACAGAGTACGGAAAGATAGTTTTTGCAGAAAAGGTGATAAAAGCAAATCAGCAAAACATAGATTTCAGTGGATTTGACAGTATTTTGCAACAGTTCGAAGCTGTAATTGTAGACTATAACAAACAACAAACTCAAAGTGTTACATCCTAATAATTATACACTGGCCTAGATTTGCAACGGTTGCGTTTAAACGATAAGGACGCTGCAACCCTTGAGCGCTGTAGTTGTTCCAGTTGGCGCAAGGGTGGGGCGTAGGTGGTTGTTGTCACAGATGCATTGACGGCTGTGATGGCTTTCAGGCGCTATGCCAAGATCACCAGTTCCGCTTCTCAATCATTATCTAAAAGGCAGATAACGATTTCGAACCGGGCCCAAAAACCTGCAATTTCATCTACATAACGTTTGCATGAATAAGCTGGTATTTGGTAAAGTCCCGTAAAATATCCCGTTCCCTTGGGTGTAAGTGTACGATATTGCACGCTTTAAAAGGGATATGTAATCCGTTAGGAGCCGGAATGGTCAGGTTTGAGCAGTTTGATTATGAAATATTCGGGGTCGAAGATACCTGGCACTTATCCAAGTCGTTGGATATATTGACCAGCTTCGAAATGGAAAACAAAGGTTACTTTGAACGGCAAAACTTCGAGGTCATTTTCGACAAAGTTAAAAACAAGTACAGGCTGTACCTTACTAAAATGATGGTAAATAAGATACTCCATTACCATACCCCGAAAGAAGTGTACGAAGAAATGGAGGACTTGTACGGGGAGTATCCAGAATATGTAATAGACCCGCTTACGACAACCTTTAGTCGAGATGTGCTGTTAAGGTGCATTGAAGATAACAACTTGCTTGACGTTGATCTTGTTGCACTTAAAAGACTCCTATTTTGTGCTCAAAATGCCGTTAAAGTTAGCCGTCATGAGGGACACCATGATCTAATTCATGTTTCAGCTCAAAATTCAGACCATACACGAAAATGTGTGTATGGTGCTAATGAAAAGTGGTCAGCAAACAGAAGTATTAAGAATAAGATAACAAAGTATGTCATTGAAACTGTTGCTGATGGGTGTATGTGTAATCATGCACAGCTTGGTAGATTCATATACGAAAAGTCAGTTGATAAAGAGACAGGAGAATATTTGCTGGAAGGAGCAGATGATGCAAAAGTTTCTGAAGAAGTAGTGATACAGACAGTTAAGGTAGTATTTGAGGCAGAAGGCATATCCAGGATAAAGGGGATGCCTGGGGTAAAGGATTGTAAAGATTGCTCCGTTCACCAAAAAGAATTTAAGAAGTAGAATGTCAAGGAGGGGACCCCATACCCCCCCTTATGCGACGCATAACCCACCTCATCGTCTTCTCTGAGTCCCTATTTCTGTGTACTGTCCTCGCCATCAAGCTGGTTCGCCAGCAATCACAAAGATGAGGGAGACAGAGAGATGACACAGGAAATTATCAACGACTCGAACAACACCGCTAACCCCGCCGTAGACACCCCTTCTGGCCAGCTTCAGGCAGAAGGCGGCCAGCCGACCACCAATGCCGAAGAGGAGCAACGCGCATCCTCCACGGCACCGGTTTCAGGCCCCACTACCACCATTGATCCAGCAGTCGTAGCAACCTTGTATCAGAAGCTAAACAAGGCATCGAGCAGTGCTTTCTACATGAGCAATCCGAAGCGTATCGAGAAATTGGAAGAGGCTCTGATTATTCCTGTATCTGATGATAAGTCTTTCCAGATGTTTTTCACTCATGCATCCCGCGAGCTTGAGCGTGACGCATACCGTAAGGCTCGGGAATCCCGCACTATGCCCGAACTGGTAACTGAGCGGCAAATCATGGAAGAGGCTCAGAGGCGGTACGAGGCAAAACACGGGAAATCAGCGGTCATAAACGAAGAATACCTGGCTTAGTCTTCGCAACTAATGCGGGGGAGGAATCCCCCGCCACATTTAAAGGGAAAAGAACATGCGAAATATATACGAGGTGATGTCGCGGTTGGCGATGCAAAATGTTTCAGGAGTACCTACGCCACCTGTTAATCGCTTTTCAGTTCCTGAAGATGCCATAACAACTGACTATGGGAACTGCCTTCGATTTGTTCACCATTTCGGAAAGGATGTTTTTTATGACCATCACAGTAAAAGGTGGTTTATTTGGAACGGTAGGTGCTGGGAGGTGGATTCTAGGGAACGCATCAAGCAGCTTGCGACAGAAAGCGTAATGAAAATCCGTGAAGTCGAATTGCCACACTTTCACGATCCTGATCAGAAAGGACGCCTCACAAAATGGATTGCAAAGAGCTTGAATAAGACGAGGATCAACAGTGTCGTTGAGATGGCGCGAGGTGAGTTACCATCACCAGGACAGCTAGACAAGGAGGTATATCTCCTCAATGTTCAAAATGGGACTGTTGACCTCCGTACAGGTGAACTGTTTCCACACAATAGGGATCACTATTTTACTAAACTTTGTGAAATAGATTTCAGCCGTAGCGCTTCGTGTCCAAAATGGCATGCTTTTCTTAACATGGCCTTTCAGGGAAACGAGAGGTTGATAAGGTATTTTCAGAAAGTGATCGGATACTGCTTAACGGGTGACACTGGAGAAAAATGCTTTTTCATCTGCTGGGGGCCTGGAGGAAATAACGGTAAATCAATGATTATAAACGTGATGAGGGATATTCTAGGCCCAGACTACAGTGTGATGATTGCGGCTGAGACTCTGTTGACGAGGAGATTCCAGAACCCAATCAGAACAGACTTGGTTCGGCTTCAAGGACACAGGTTTGCGTCTGCATCGGAGACGCATAGGCAGTACCAGTTTGATGAAGGACTGATCAAGGGGATGTCTGGAGGTGATGCTATTACAGCCAGACCCTTAAGAGCTTCCGAGGTAGAGTTCGTTCCAGAGTTCAAACTGTTCA
The DNA here is from genome assembly GCF_021044625.1 of Geomonas sp. RF6. Lineage (NCBI taxonomy): Bacteria > Pseudomonadati > Thermodesulfobacteriota > Desulfuromonadia > Geobacterales > Geobacteraceae > Geomonas > Geomonas sp. RF6. The sequence continues at coordinate 3,841,549 of NZ_CP087999.1, forward strand.
TAGCGACAAACCACCTCCCTAAGTTGAACTTGAACGATCCGGCTTTAGTTGAACGAGTAGTAATTATCCCGTTCCTGGTATCGATACCACAAAATGAACGTAACAGGCATTTCAAGGACGAGCTTCTAGCAGAGGAACGTGAAGGAATACTTGCATGGGCGGTAGAGGGCAGCGTAATGTGGGCCAATGAGGGCCTTGGTGCTATACCTCTGGAAGAGCGCCCTGCTGCAGAAGTTAGTCCAGCAAGCAGCATCGAACACTTTGTGAACACGTGTTGCTGCGTAGGTGAAGGTTTGCGGTGTGGCTCCTCGGCGTTGTATGAAGCATATACCGGATACCATGCTCGGATTTCGGACGGCAGCGATGTTATACCTGCGAGTACGTTTTACCGTCATCTTAGTGATCTAGGTTACGTTCCCGATCATGGAAGAGCTTATAACGAACGGGTGGGAATTGCTCTCACATCAACACCAACCGGTTAGTATGCAGCACGCAACCTAGTGGCCACGCCCCCTACGGGTGATGACTCTGTGAAGGTGTGAAGGTGCTACTTTCAGAAATACATTTATTATTTTAAAAAATAGAGAAGTATATCCTTCACGCCTTCACGAAACAAACATTCTACGGATTGTGAACGCGATCCCGATAACTGTGCTTGCGAGACTACCCACTTGAAACGAGTATGCGCGATTGCCGTATATGTAAACATCTGAGCTTTTACAGAGACTTTAAACATACATAGTCTTGCAGTATATGAATACACTGGTTGTTTGTGCTTATGATACGCATTTGTATAGCGTCTTAGTTGTCAGTACAGTGGCTAGGATGTTCGTCAGGTCAACTTGCTTGATTTGTATAGTTGCACGTTTGTTGATTATTTGCATTGTTGTCATGTAACGTAAGCACACACATGGCCTTCATGGCCATTAGAGCATGTCTAACTGGTTGTCTTAATGCTGCTAAGTAACTTCCCTGTAACGACACCCCGATCGTAACATTGAAGCAAACAACCATCCTCAAGATACACCCCCCCCTGTACACCATCGAAATCAAAAAAAATCGAAAGTTGTAACAAGGAGAGGTGTAATTACACCACTAATTAGATAAGGAAAGGTGCGCCCAGGTCTAGTTTTACCGCACGTCAACTGCACTCGCGGCTAGGCTGACAGTTGAACTCCCTTTATCTCCCGCAGAACTAATCTCTAGGACACATCGTGAAATCTGGAGTGTGCAGCTCATTTATTGTACCGATACTGCGAGGTCGGTTCACCCTTAAAACGTCATTAAGACATGTGCCCCAGGGTGTTTAATTGCGGGGGCTTGTGCTTATGAAATAGCCACTATTTTGGGAGCAGACGTACTTTCTGCCCATAATTGATAATAACGGCACATACTAGTATTCATTCCCGATTTGCAAGATTTCGTTCCTTCACCTAAGGAACCATTATCCAGTTATTAACAAGTACCTAACCACGGTTAGAACTAAAATATCTGGAGACAATAATGGTTACTATGATTGATGGTGCGAAAGAAATCCCTGGTTTTGAGGGGTTATATGCGATTACGAGAGATGGTGTGGTTTATAGCTTGCCAAGAAAATTTAGTCCCAAGTTGCTGGTCATGAAAGAAGTTGGGACCTACCATGGTTATGTAAGAGTCGTGTTGAGCGGGGAAGACAGAACAAAGCTATACTACGTTCACCGGTTGGTAGCTGAGACATACATCCCAAATACAGAAAATAAACCGATGATAAATCACAAGAATGGCATTAAAACAGATAATCGAGTTAGCAATTTAGAGTGGGTAACATGCCTGGAGAACCATACACATGCCTTTGAGAATGGAAGGTATCCACGGCAGATCATCCACCCCTCGGAGAAGATAAAAGTGGTTGAAATGGTAAGGCAGGGTATCCCAATTGACGTAGTAGGGGAACGGTTTGGTCTTAAACCAATGGGGGTGGAGTCCCTGTTACGAAGATATCGAGAGCCAGAGTTAAGACAGGCTGCCTAGGGAATGCTGACACAAAAGAAGCCCTATCGATTTAATTGATAGGGCCTTTCTGTACCTGATCACCAGCGAGTATCGGTATGCCGATCCAACCTAAGCACCTATACTCCCAAGCTTATTTTGAATCTCATGCAACAATTCCTGTAGCTTGTCGATGAATACTTCCCTATCATCACCAAGGGCATCGAGGTCTATACCCTTAATGCACTTAAGGGTGTTGTCACTAGAGGTAATAGCCTTCTTGGTGATAGTCAGTCTAGGTCTCTTTATCTCCTTCTTGGGCATACCAAGGGAGGCAATAAGGGCATCATAAGCCTTCTTCTGGGATGTAGGTCTTTTGATCCTGGCTATCTTGAGTAATACGCCTCTACTAAGTTCTTTCCTTCCTCTAGCATCCTCACGTATTTCCTCTGATAAGGCCATCAACCCTAAGATATCAGATATGGTGTTCTGGGCCTTACCTACCATGTTACCTAGCTGTTCTTGAGTGTAGCCGTACTTGGTCTTGAGGTTGTTAACTGCCTCAGCTTCATCGACAGGATGCAGATCAACCCTCTGGATATTGTCCACGAGGGCTATCTCATCGTACTTTTCGGTGTCAATGAAGATCCCATTGATGGTGGTCTTGCCTAAAGATTTGCAAGCCTTAAATCTTCTTTCTCCTGCTACAAGGATCAGGTTCTTGTCGTGATCCTGTCTGAAAATGATAGGTGAGAGAAGACCATGTACCTCGATGGATTGCTTAAGCTCTTGTAGCTCTGAATCATCTATGTGCTTGCGAGGCTGAGACGGGTCAGGCTTGAGGTCGCTGAGGGAAATGCTGTAGAGCTTGCCTTTCTTGAACAAAGCTGTCTCTTTAGGTGTTGTCGTCATTTAATCACCTCCTCAGAATTTGTGTTAAGGGAAAGTATCCTAATTTTCTCCTAACTTCAATAGAATATGTGACGATTTTGAATGACACGAACGTGTAAATGTTTAGGTAGACATGATTAAAAAAAACTGTTATATAGTCACAATCTTACTTGGAGGACGAATCTTGCAGTTCAGAACTCCACCCCCTACTGCATCGCACAGTTTTCTCTCCTCCTGGTTCGTCACGTTTCTTGTACCTCTTCTTTTAGTTTTTCCAAATTCCTCACTGGCGAAAAATCCGATCCGCTCCATACAGGGCACCGTCAGCAAAGTAACAGACGGAGATTCCATAACGGTTAACGATATTCTTGGTACGAAGGTCAAAGTGCGCCTTTATGGCATAGATGCACCTGAGACTGAAAAGTCAAATACAAAAACTGGAAAGGTATCAAGTCCTGGACAACCCTATGCGAATCAAGCATGGGAAGCTTTGGGCAATAAGGTTTACCATCAGGCTGTGCGTCTTGATGTAATGAGTATAGATCGCTACAAACGGCTCGTTTGTTTAGTTTGGATTGGGAGTCGGAGTATCAACAGAGAAATGGTTGCTGAGGGATGGGCATGGGCCTACAGGGAGTATTTGGGTGGCGCGTATAGTTCTGAATACGTAAGTGCAGAGGACAGAGCTAGAAATAATAAATTGGGCCTTTGGCAACAGTACAACCCTCAGCCTCCGTGGGAATTCAGGAAATATGTACGAATGAAAAGAAGCCTGTAGTAAGGAGGTCCAAAGTGATTGCTCTTTCTCCGACTGATACAAATTGGTTTCAGTTTCTCCGGAAACGTCCTGAAATTTCAGTGGTAAACTTCTGGACTCCGACTGACTGGAATATAGCCACTTTACACAAAGGTGACTACTGGTACTTCGTTCTTAAGGGCAGTGAACCTAGAAAGATTGGAGGAGGGGGGCGTTTCCTTCGTTATGAATTGATTTCAGCAAGTGAGGCTTGGAAGCGTTATGACATTGGAAATGGCGCTGCAAGTTATGACGATATGGTTGGTAGGCTCAATGCTTACAGGGATAAACGATCTCAAGAAACGTCCGATCGTGACCCAAAAATAGGTTGCATTCTCCTTGACCAGTGCATATTCCTTCCTGATCTCCACCAAAAAACGCCCTCAGATTATGGGCTTGAGTTTCCACCTCAGATAGTTAAATACAAAACTTTCAAGACTTCTCCAATTGACCTCGTCAAACAGGCTCCACCAGCAAATGCCCTGTTAGCGGAGACTGATGGTGACTCTTTCCCTAGTAGTGAAGAAGACGCTAGGAAGAAAACTATGGCGTCAATAGTAAGGCGACAAGGGCAACCGCAGTTTCGGCAGGCGCTGATGAGCGCCTATGGTGGTAAATGTGCTATCACAGGCTGTGATTCCTCTGATGCCCTTGAAGCTGCCCATATTACGCCCTATTTAGGGGCGCACACCAACACTGTGCCAAATGGAATCTTGCTTAGGGCCGATATCCACACCCTGTTTGATCTCGGAAAGATCACGATATCTCCACATGACTTTAGAGTGATACTTCATCCAGAGCTTCGAGCAGGGCATTACAGCTATTTGACTGGGAAAATGGTCTCTGTACCTAAAGACAAAACGCTATGGCCAGCGAGACCTGCGCTTGAAAAGCATAAAAGAGAGAGTGGGCTATGACAAGTCAGCAAGATCTTTTGGAAAACCTGAGACGCTTCGTAGCTGATAGGAATTGGACCCAATTTCATGACCCCAAAAATCTTAGCATGCTATTGGCTTCCGAAGTGGGAGAACTGTTGGCAGAACTAAGATGGGTCTCCAATGCCGAAGCAGACTCAGTACTAAAGCAAGGCGAAAAGAGGCAACGCATTGAATACGAGCTCGGTGACGTATATATCGCACTTTTGTTGCTGGCTGAACGTGTTGGAATAGATTTAGTTTCTGCTGCAGAAAGGAAACTTGCTGTAAATCTAGCAAACTATCCAGTAGAAACGTTCTATGGGGTAGCAGATCGGAAGTAGGAGATCGTTTGCAACAACAAATTTGTCCAGGAGTATTCTGTGCTAAGTCCTGAAGCTAAGAGTTTGCTCAACTACCTCGTCTCACAGCTTAAAGCTGGTTATGTAAAGCCAGGTAAACCAGAAACTTACTTGTCTTACAGTAACGTACATAACGCATTAGGCTTGTCTATGAGGGGACAGACCGTCGGGCAAAGCCTTGAACATCAAGGCATGCGTGAGCTTGCAGAATGGATATACGAGAAAGGATATCCCGCTATAACGGGCGTCATTATTACTCAAATTTCCTTTATGCCCGGAAGGGGATACTTTGAGGTTTACGGTAAAAAAGATGAGGATTTTGCGTGGTGGGAGAGTGAGATACGGAAGGCTGCAGATTTCAATTGGGAAGTTGTAGACTCTCGTTTTGACAATAACGAAGTAATATATCCAGACGATGTGCCAAAAGAAATTATACATAAAGAAGGCGCTTCAAAAACTGTGCGAGTAAATATTTATGAAAGAGACGTTGATGCTCGACGTAAATGTATTGCTCACTACGGTTTTAAATGCGCTGCATGTGGAGTCAGTATGGAGCAGCTGTACGGAGTCATAGGCATGAACTACATTCATGTTCACCATTTGGTCCCGATCTCCTCAATAGGTACGGAATATATAGTAGACCCTATAAAGGATTTGAGGCCCGTCTGTCCTAACTGTCATTCCATGATTCATAGAGATCCTAACAATGTATTGTCGATAGAACAGGTTAAGGTGTCAATGTTTGAAGCAAGGAAAATAGTGTAAGGAGTGGCACCAAATTTAATGCATGTAGTATTGAGATACTGACACTCCAGAGAGTGCGTCGTTCTTGAAGGAAGTTGCCAGCAGTCTGCAAAAGGACTCATTAGTGATACCAAGAGAGATAAAAAGGGACCACCTTTTATATGCAATAAAAGAAATTGACTCTGACGGGGTCCCTCCAGAAAGGGAATCTACTGTGTGGCTACTGCGACATGAGGGAAAGGATTATCCGCCCAAATACGTCATATCCATTGCTGGAAAGTATGCGCTGGGGTATGAATACAGCCACGAAAAATTCTCGGGTGGACCGAGAACTAATAGCTTCCTTAGAGACAGAGGGTTTGAAATCATATCAAAACAAGGAGTTAAGTCTTTCTCTTGGAAAATTGTAGATGACAACAATGTTACGAAAATCTTAGACAAATCGTCCTTCCTACATCGAGGTACTGGTATTCCACAGGAGATAAGATCATTTTTCCTAGAAGGACAACTTGGTCCTGGGGAGAGGGTGGACATCACACTGGCTGTCGGAGGCGAGGTATATTCTGCCAATATAACGATGGAATCTCAGGGAACCGCACGTACCCGGCTCTTCTGGGATGCCGCCTTTACCTCGCTGCTACACACATCATACCCGCATCACCTCCGCCAGTACCAAACAGATCAACAGCCGAGCAAGCAAATCGTGATGCAATTGGGACGTATTAATGGCTATCGCTCCTATGCAGTAATGTTTGGGGCGAAGGTATCGGAACAGGATATAACCAAAGATGTTGAGGCTGAGCAGGTAGAAGACGTGGGCCCTAGGCTGGAGGGTGGAGTAAAGGAGTATTACGGCAGAAGATATGAGCGTGATGCCATCAACCGCCAGAAGGCCATAGAGCATCACGGCTTAGCATGTAACATATGTGGCTTTAATTTTGAAAAGATGTATGGGGAGAGAGGTAGTGGTTACATAGAGGTCCATCATATTAAACCAATCAGCACGTTTGGGAAAGAACAGCATGTTGATCCGAGAACAGATCTAATTACAGTTTGCTGCAATTGTCATAGAATGATACACCGCCGGTCGGATGAGATGCTCTCAGTAGACGATGTGAAAGGAATTATTCTCAAAAGATATCCATAATATTTGCGCATTATGGAATGGATATATGATGGAGGGTACAACAACTTTATGTATGTATATAGTTTTAAGGTGGAGTATAGGAAGTTAGGTGATGGTATATGCCATCATATTATGGTTGATATTCACGATGCATTAGACACGCATCAGGCAGCTAAACAAGTGTTACCAGAAATTACTCGAATGCTTGGCACCGACCGCTTCGAAATAATAAATGTTTTTCAGCCAAAGGTAATACCTGAAAAGTGTTATTGAAAATTTAATAGGTGAGGCTATGCTCTGGTCTAAAATTGCATCATATGAAGAGGCACCATTCGAAACCGAGGCCGAGCTTGAGGCTGCGATAGTTGATGCAGCAGATCAGCTTTTTGGAGAGAAGCGGATTTACATCGATGTTAAGAAGAAGATTGGCGCAAAAGGGAAGACTAACAACATTCCTGACGGCTACCTCATCGATCTATCCAGTAAAAAGGAGCCTAAACTATACGTCGTAGAAAATGAGCTTGCCAAGCACGATCCTCTAAAACATATTGCTGTGCAAATACTCGAATTTTCTCTGTCGTTCGAGACATCGCCGTATCTTTTAAAGAACATTTTAAAAACGGAAATAGTTTCAAATGCGACTGTACACGCGAAGTGTCAAAAATATGTAACGGAGAATAACTTCGAAAACCTGGATGTCCTATTGGAGAAGATTATCTATGGTAAAGACCGATTCAATGCACTCGTCATAATAGACTCTCTGTCGGACGAGCTTGAGAAAGTGCTAATTTCACGTTTTCAGTTTCCAGTTGAAATCCTCACCCTCCAGCGGTTTTGCACAAGCTCTGGTGACAAAATGTTCCAGTTTCAGCCCTTCCTTGTAGATATTGTTGGTGCTGGGGAAGAGGCTTCGCTGACAACATTACAGCTAGATCCTTCAGAAATAGATACGATCGTAGTCCCTGCTAGGGAAGATGGCTTCCTCGAAACTTTTATTGGAGAAAATCGGTGGTATCAGATCAGAATCCATCCGAGTATGAGACCTAAGATCAAGCACATAGCGGTATATCGAGTAGCGCCGGAATCAGCGATTACCCATATTGCACCTGTCTTATCTATTGAGCAGTGGGAAGATACCGCCAAGTATGTTCTCAACTTTGCGTCACCTGCGCAAGAAATTACGCCAATCCGTCTTGTCCCTAAAGGCAAGGTGAAGGCTCCACAATGCCCAAGGTACACCTCTAAGGCTAGACTTGAAGCCGCTAGCAGTTTAGATGAGGCATTCTAGATTTCTAGGTTTGCTATCTTATTGTCGCCCAGTCAAATGTAAAAGTATATTTCACATCATCTCTCGTTGTGATATTTCGCCTGCAGGCGACAGCATAGCGATTACCTTCAAAGACTAACATCATGCTGCTGATGACGTGCGGCATTGCCCGCGCTGAGGAGAAAGCTTCTATAGGAAGTACTACGTAAAAAGCCAAGGTTGTTGAGATTGATAATTTGTAGCTTACATTTGTAATCGACTGCGGAGGTCATCATGCCTAAGATGTCGCTGACTGACTTTGTGGAAATTGTTTCGAAAGCTGGAACTGAAAAAGCAGCCAAGATTGCCAAAGTAAAGCATAGGACAGGTTATAACCCAGCAACAGATTTCTATAAAAAAATGAGGGAAAGGCTAATCTCAATACACCAAGGAGACCATGATAGAGAATACCTGTTGGACCTAGGGTATGTTAGCGACACCAAGAAGCTAAAACATTTTGGTTCAGTAGCACATGGGTATGTAAAGTGGTGGGGTAAAAAGCAAATTGCCTGGTTCCCCCCGCCTAACTATCCGTATGTCTATAATTCTTTTCAAATCGGGGTCAATCCTGAATTAGGACTTGCCTTCGATAATAAAAAGTATGTCATCAAGCTATATCTTAAGTGTGATGAAATCCCTAAGAGCAGGATTGATGTTGTTTTGCACCTGATGGAAAGGTCCCTAAGACCCTATTGCTCTGAAGACACGGTAATGGCGATACTTGATGTTCGGAATTCGAAGCTTATCACCGAGTCTGGCTCTTCTAAATATGTAGATGCAATGATATCTGCTGAATTGGCGTTCATAGAAGCGATTTGGCCTAATGTTTGATGATAAATAATTTTTGAAGTGAGGAGAATGATGTCAGATAAGAATTATGGCCGTGTGTACGAGTTGCAACTGCCCAAACCCGCTAAATTGAATTTTAAACAATTACAGCATGCCTTCGAATCTGCATATAAATCGGGTTCACCATATACGACAAGCAGTGGTGTTATCTATGTTAAAGATGTTCAAGACATGTCAAACTGTTTTGTCGTCTTATTTGGTAAGGACAACGCAGATGCCTCGAATTATAAGAGGGATAAGAAAGTCGGAAAGTCTTTTCAGAAAATCAACATTGACGAGTCCAAAGAAGTTCTTGCAGATTTCACACATGTAGCAATTAGCAAGACCAAGAGGCTTGATGGCTACTCAGTAATCGCAGAAAAAAATCGGATGTTTAGGTTCGGGTCGCTGTACAATCTGTTTTTTTACGTCTTGGGAACATCTGAGTACTTTGAGTTAGGCAGAAGGGTAGTAAGTGATTACGTGAAAGAAATCAACAACGCAAAACGTGTTCTTGAAATAAAACAAATTGATAACGAACCAGACATGCCTAATATACCCGGCTATCACAATGAGGACGATAAAACCTTTACAGTCCAAAGCACATTTGAAATTAAGGCGATCCCCAGAGGCTCGATTGGTAAAAAGTTGGTTAATAGGTTCATTCCTACATTCAGTAAGAAGGATGGTGTGAAAACAATTGTCACCATCGTAAATAAAGCTGGAATGAAGATTTCCTTGGACTTCGATGAGCCAGAATGTGAAACGGGGCTGTTAGTAGAGTTGCCACTCAATACGAAAACTGAGAAAGTGCAAACGATGATCGCTGAAAAGATGGACCTACTTATCATTCAGGACAACCAAGGCAAGCTATGATATCAAAGGGCTCCCTCCATAAAACCAAAAAAATTTATGCAAATTTATTGACCTCTGTATTGGATCAACAGCGTATACTTAACAGCGGGTTGGGTGAATATAAGAATATATTGCAGTGGTGGATACCACTTGTTGGGACGGTTGCCTTTTACTGCATATCTATGGTATTGCACACTAGATTAACCAAGATGATTAGTAGCCTTATTGCAATCCTGCCGTCTTTGACCGGTTTTTTAATTGCTGCTGCTACGATTCTTATTTCAATTAATAATGATCGTATTTCTGCAAAGCCTAAAGGATGTAATTACAATTACAAGCAGGTTGGGGGAGCAATTTTTTTTAAATGCATTAAACTGGCTTTATATTTATTGGTATTTTCTTTTTTAACCCCAGAATCTTTGCCTGGATGTTTTTTTGAGTCTACCTTCTGGACTATTCCTATTATAAAATTTATTATCCTTGCATTGTTTACTAAAATGATTGTTTTAATGTTGTATGGTTTGTTATTTTTGTCGAGCGCAATTGAGTCGTAATTCGCATCCATAAGTAGTGACCTTCAAATTTGATTTTCATTTTTGTGATTTTTAAAATCGAATCTCGTAAATCTGATTTGCGGATAGACCCGGGGGGGGGATCAAATACACTGGCGAAAAATACATAAAGGGAGGTAAGCTCATAACGGGTCCCATCTAGCTCAGCTAGGCGCGACCCCACCCTTCAACTTACCCAAACAACTACACTTAGGGACGGCGTCTTTGCCGTCCCTTTTTTCTTAGCCATTAGTCAGGCCAATCGAAGAAGCCTGACAATCCAACGGCTAAGGAGGCAACCATGTTGACGACCATCATCACCAGAACAATCGTATCCGCAGACAACCTTGTACAGCAAACACGTGTCAAAGCCGAAATAGTCAGAGAAGTCGCTGGCATAGCTCACGGCATTATCAAACAGAACCTGCCTGAATATCGTGAAGATCTTAAGGCCAAACTGCTCGACAAGATAAACAACTCACTCCAGAAGAGCTAACCCAGGCTCCTATCACCAAATAACCTACCACAGCACAACTACTTCAAGGGGGCTTTATGCCCCCTTTTTTCTTAGCCATAGAGTCAGGCCAATCGAAGAAGCCTGACCATTCCAACGGCTAAGGAGGTATCACCATGTGCATCTCTACTCTCATTACCAAAGCAATCGTCGCAACCGACCGTGCCTGCCAGCAGGCGAAGATCAAAGCATCCGTGGTCAAGGAGGTGTCCGGTATCGGGCACCAGATCATCAAGGACAACATGCCTTCCTTCAGGGACGACCTCAAAGAGAAGGTGCTGGCCAAGGTCACCGCTCAGCTTCAGAAGTAACACACCCACCAGACTAACCTAAGCCACACCACCAGACAACCCATACCACGACAAGGGAGATAGCCACACTACCAGCCGTACATGGGATACGTGCGTCTACCTCCCGAAGGAGCCAATGATGAACGTCTACGAGGTCATCAACACTCGCATTATGGAACTGTTAGCCCAAGGGACAGTACCCTGGCGCAAGACCTGGAACGCTACCACCAATCAACCTAAGAACCTGATTACCAAGAAGGACTATCGCGGTGTCAACGTGTTCCTTCTGGCATGCATGCCCTATAGCTCGCCGTACTGGCTAACCTTCAAGCAAGCCCAGGACAAAGGCGGCTTCGTGCGTAAAGGCGAGAAGTCTACACCTGTCGTGTTCTGGAAGTGGCTGGACCGTAAGGATGCCAATGTTGAAGGCGAGGAAGCTGTCACGGGTAATGGCAAGATTCCCATGCTCAGGTACTACTCAGTGTTCAACCTGGAGCAGGTAGATGGAATTGAGCCACCACCGGCAACGGAGACAGTTCACCGGTTCACTTTTATTGAGCAGGCAGAGCAGATCATAGCTGGCATGCCGATGAAGCCGACTGTTCACTACGGTGGCCACAGAGCATCATACTCACCCTTGCTCGATGTAGTAAAAATGCCAAAGCCTGAAGCATTTGAGACACCTACCGACTTCTATGCAACGTACCTGCACGAGCTTACGCATGCTACCGGTCACGCGAGCAGGTTAGGGCGCAAGGGTATCCTTGAGCCTTCATACTTCGGTAGCCACGAGTACAGCAAGGAGGAACTTGTTGCCGAAATGGGGGCTACCTTTTTGTGTGCTCATGCTGGCATCGAGCAACCGATCATCGAGAACAGTGCTGCTTATATCCAGGGCTGGCTACGTAACCTCAAGAACGATAAGACGCTTCTGGTGCATGCAGCAGCACAGGCTCAGAAGGCGTCCGACTACATCTTGAATGTTATGCCGCATGAAGACTTAGCAGACTAACGAACCATTATGACCACCACAGGGGAAGGGGCATCGCCTACCAAGGGCGTGCCCCTTCCGTCGTTTATATGGAGAATTACATGCAACCTATCCACTGCCCGAGCATCAAGGTCCACAGCAGCCAACTCGACCAAGGGACCTACATCAACGGATTCATCCTCGAACACCAAGGTAACAACTACCAGTTGCCTGGAAGTGCAGGAGATACCATCTACGTCTTTACCCAGAGCATAGCGATTTACGTGCTCGCTACCAATAAGGGCCTAGGTCACATGCGGCTGAACGCTTATATGGTGCCTCAACCTGATGCGATCAACGGGGTCTATATGCACACACCCCAAGAGATCATCGACCACCTGGGGGCGGAGTGGGAGCAACTATCACCGACGGAAATGCTCGAAAACCTGATGGACTGCCTAATCTAAGGAGGATAATCCCATGACTATAGATACCCTGTTCGGACCAGCAGAAGTCCCGGCGACCAAGCCCAGGACCATCAAACTCAAGACGATCAAGGCAGTATATGAAACTATCACGGTAGCGGAGGGAACCGGCAACTACCTGTCATCGAAGATCCGCTACACGTCACCTACGCAAGTTTTTGATACCTTCGCCTTCCTGAAGGACGAGACAAAGGAGTACTTCATTGCTTTGCACCTGGACGGTAAGAATCGGATCTTGGCGGTGGACATATGCAGCATCGGCAGCTTGAATCAGAGCATTGTCCATCCCAGAGAGGTTTACAAGACTGCACTCCTGTCTTCGGCAGCAGCTATCATCTTGATCCACAACCATCCTTCAGGTGATCCCATACCAAGCACTGAAGACATGGAGGTTACCCGTAGGCTGCGGGACGCTGGCGATCTTGTGGGTATCAAGGTGCTTGACCATATTGTGATCGGAGACAGCTATTACTCGTTTTCAGAGAGAGGTGTCATATGACAACCTGTGAATATTGCGGGAAGACACTTAGGGTTGGGGAGACGTTACAAGGGATCAGGTCCGGGACCTTAGCAGCGTCTGGTTTCATAGCAGCCCGCGATTCTGCGGAAGTCATTTTCTGTGAATCGTGCGGAAGCAAACTCTTGCAGTACGTCTATTCATCCCTTGACACGCGTGCTCTTCCATACCCGACCATCTTCAGAATGGTGACGGAGCTTTCACAACTCATGAGGAACGGATACCTGCTGATTCACAACATTGGCAAGCTACCGAGTGCGGATCAGATAGCCCTCCAGCATCTGATAACAGCGTGCAAGGAGACAAGGTAAAGGCAGCCTGCACACCTTTCATAATGAAACTAAACCAGAGCCAAGGGGCTCTTTTTTATGCCCCAAATATACGGAGGTATCACAATGTCAGTCTACAGACGAAGCAAAAACGGCGTGTTCTACATGGATTACGTCTATAAGGGCATGAGGGTCTACAAGACAACTGGCAAGTACACCAAGCGTGACGCCAAGCTCATTGAAGCTGCCGACAAGCAGCGCCTTAGAGATGAGGCGACGTTACCACCTGTTGAGAAGTCGTCGCGGTTGCTTCTTAGCGAAGCTGTTGAGCAGACACATGAGGCGAAATGGAAGGCTAACAAGGACGCAGTTGGTACGTATAGGCGGGCACAGGGCCTTATCGGACTGATAGGGGACATACCTATCCGCTCAATAACGGAGGACACCGTTGAAGCTCTCATGTCCATGCTTGAGGTGAAGGGCGTACAGACCGCCACGGTCAATAGGTATCTGGCAACATTGAAGACTATTCTCAAATATAAGAAGCAACCGTATGACCATATCCGGCTCAAGAAGGAGCGGAAGGGGAGAATCCGAGTACTATCCCAGGATGAGGAGCAGATGGTTGTCACGTTGTTGCGTGACAGCCATCACTCCGATAGTAGGCGGTATTTCGGAGAGGTTGCGGACCTTGTAGAGGTGCTTACGGACACCGGTTGCAGGCTGTCGGAGCTGCTGAACCTCCGGTATGAGGAGGTGGACTTTGATACTGGCCTCATCTCCATATGGATCAACAAGGGGGAGCGACCGAGGAGCATTCCGATGACGAGCAGGGTACGCGGCATCCTGGAGACAAGACAGGCTGAGGTAGTAAAGCCGTTTGCCATCTCCATCAACAAGGTAGAGTATGCATGGGGCTGGGTCCGGAGGCAAATGAACCTTCAACATGACAAGGAGTTCGTCCTACATGCCTTGAGGCATACGTGCGCATCGAGGTTGGTGAACCGCGGAGTAGACCTTTATGTCGTGAAAGAGTGGTTGGGGCATTCAACTATTCAGATAACAGAAAGGTACGCTCACCTCAACCCAAACAAGTTGCTACACGCTGTGGAGGTGCTGGAGGAGCCAAGGTGTCAAACCCTTTCGCGAGATAGGGCTTGAAGTTAGGTATAGAATTGGGTATAAAAGCAGCAGATGGGAGCATCGGAGGCTCCAGCTTACTACCCATATCTGTTGGTGGATAGGTAAGAGAATCAGTTAGTTAGGGGGACCTCCCCCCTAGGATAAGGGCGTCTAGTTCGAATCGTCTCGGGGACGCCAAAAGAATCAAAGGGTTATGGCTTAGGCCGTAACCCTTTTTTGTTGTGCGCCCGGCAGGGCGCGTGGCGCGCACGCGCCATCCTGTCAGCCGTGGTGGCGGACAGGTGACTTGGAGGTGAAAGTCCTCTACGGACCCTGATGGTGGGAACCGTTAGCCGAACGGCAAGGGTGTCCGGGGCGACCCGGAATCTGCAGGAAGCAGGCAAAGCCCCGGCCTGACGAACAGGAATCGCATACGAGGCAGTCGCATCTGGGCGAGAAGGCAATGATCTTCGAAGCCCGATAACCATCCGGGAAGATACGGCTGTATATTCGGCGGGTATATGGGGTGAAGGTCGCGCGCATTACCCGGGGAGGTCTGCCGTCCCGCACTAGGCGAAATCCCGGAGCAGGGCGACCTGGAGACAGGTTGCCCCATGTTCGGCAGAAGTCAGCAGAGGCCATATGAGCCGGAGTAACCAACCGGCAAAGGGCTGAACACGTTGGAACGGACAGAGCCTGGAGTTTCGATGACGCGAAGGAGGGCAAAAGCCTCGGTTGTGAACCTGAATTCAAGTTGTAAGTGCACCACGCACTGATGTTCGCAGAACTTCGGCAGGCGTCCGGTAGGCGAGGCACTTTCTAGGTCGTTCGTTCACCTGTCTGACGATCAGGTCCAGTTCTTCGTCTGAGACCTTCCGGAAGTCGAACCCTTTCGGAAAGTACTGTCTCAAGATCCCGTTGGTATTTTCGTTGGTGCCCCGCTGCCAGGCAGCGTAAGGATCTGCAAAATACACGGTCAAACCTGTCTTGGCTTCCAGTTCTTTGAATTGCGAGAATTCGCTGCCGTTATCCACGGTTAGGGTCTGGCGAAGTCTGCGAGGAAGGCGCTGGAAGGATCTGGCACTTTCCTCCGTCATCGTCGCAGCCTTTCTGTCTGCGAGCCTCGCAGCCACTAAAAAACGCGTTTTCCGCTCGACGTATGTAGCAGGTGGATTCTATTCTTAAGTGCACCACCTGAGGGGTCAGGTCTGGACATTGACACGTCCTGGTAAGTCTGTGAGAAGCGTTCGATTTTTCCAAGTCCAGACCTGACCCCTCGATTGCTGACACCTCGATTGCTCTTGATTGCTTCGATTGCTCTAAAGCAAGATGAGGGCGCCATTGGGCATGGCAACGAGGTTGCGCGACCTGCCGTTACCGACCACTAAAAAGGGGCCACAGATGATATGTGTGGCCCCTTTTTTGATTTCCAAGGGGGAAAGCGCCGGATCTACTGCTTGAAGCTGTCCAGCCATCGCCACCCGTTACTCAGCTCGGGGACGGCGGCAGAGAAGTGCACTGTCTGCACGGGGTTGTCGGAGATGCTGATGGTTGCCGGCTCCGCAACGAGTGATACCCATTGCTTCGCGCCGGCGGTGCTGAAGGCATTGAAGGCTACTTGTGAGTTGGCGAAGGGAACCAGGTCATCTTCTCGGTGGTGTATCATCCTCATCGGCACGTTCGGAGCCCAGCCGCGGTAGGAGTCATTCTCCCTCAGGATCGAGACCACCTGGCTTGTGTCGCTGGCGAGCTGGTCTATGAACTGCTGGGTCAGGCTGCTCTTTGGCACGATCAGCTGTACAGGGCTGAAGCTCATTCCCATCGCCTTGCTGATATCCTCCGACCGAGTGTTGCCGTTTACCAGCGCTGCGATAGTTGGATCCTTCAGCGCGAATGCGGGGCTGAAAACATTCGTCACCGATCCGTAGGCGTAGTTGTAGCCCGTCAGCAGGAACGGAACGAAGTAAGGGGCTTTGAACGGGGCATCGGACAGGATGACTGCGCGCATCGTGCCGGAGAGGTCGTGAGGGCCGGAAAGGGGGGCGGAGGCGGTGACAGGGAACTCCGCTGCGTGATTCAGCTGTAACTGTCGGGTCGCAACCATTGTTACGTACCCCCCCTCTGAATATCCCATAAGGAAGAGCTGGCTGTTCCAGGTGCAGGGGGCACTGCTCCCCGTGATGATGTCGCGGCTTGCCCTCAGCATGTCGATCACCTGCTGGGCCAGCGAGGCGCCATGGACGGCAGGGTGGGGATCTGTATTGTCTCCCATCCCTTCATAGTCCGGCATGGCTACGGCATAGCCTGTTGAGGCTATCGCCGCTGCAACCATCACTTCGGGGTAATCGGTAGGCCTGTCCCGGTGCAGCAGGTACTGGGACGGTGAGAAGGGGCGGTATGTTTCGGTCGCGTGCTGGTACATGAGGATTGGCACTGACGGTTTCGAATTTGAGCGCTGCGGAAGGATAAGCAGGCCGGTCATGCTGTGCAACTGGCCGTCGGCGCCGGTGGACTGATAGGTCACCTTCCGCATCTCCAGATCATAGCTTGCACTGGAGAGCAAGCTGCCGAAGCTGGTGATGAAACTGGTCCAGTCCCACCCCTTTAATGCGGCGTCTGTCTGCTGCTGAATGCTGTTGCTGATGCTGGTGAGCAGGGCACCGGCGTTTATGTTGACCGTGCCGCCGTTTTCCGACGATGATGATGAGGAGGAGGACCCACAGCCTGTGGTGAAGAGGGTGATGGCGACAACTGCCACGTGGAATGCGCGCCTGATGCCAGGTGAGCTGGTCATGACTGTTTCCTCCTGAGTACGGCGGATGGGATAGCTGCTCAATGCCAACACTCAGTATATCCCGCGGAGTCATAACGGCATCATTACCTCCTGCCATTGAAGATTTTTCCCGCTGCGCACGCATAGCACGATCCCTCTGCCAGTCTTCTCAAGATACAGATAGATCGCACCTTTTTAAATCACTTCAGCAGCCCTGCAAGGTTTTCGGGGCTGTCAGCGGAGAGTTTTCTATTTCCTTCCCTTTCGAATATGATATTAAATCTCCCGACTGTCAGAAGCTCAAGGCCCTTTTGGGGGAGGTCACTGCCTATGAAATGGAAGGGACAGCAGAAAGCGAGGATGGTGCATGGTGTCGCCTGGTACAGCCCGGATCAGTGGGAACGGCTTCTGGAGATTTCCGATGATCGGGACGTGCTTGAGAAGACGTATGCGGAGTGGGAGCGCTTTGCAATGCGGGCAATGAAGGACTTGACCCGGCAGGGACTCTCGCTGAAAAAGGTGCCGGTGGATTTAGACTTGCTCCTGGCGTGGTGTCAGAGACAGAATGTACCGATAGATGGTGCCGCACGGTCTCTATTTGTAGCGGCGAAAATGAAGGAGGCCGACAAAGGATAGCCTGGCGGCGCGGTCGAATCTATGGAAGGGGGTGGGGACTTGCCACTAAGTGTGAGGCAAATCGAGCGGGAGAAGCGGACTATCCTGCACATGGTGCAGATCTACTGCGCCTGCCACCGGCATGTCGCATCGGGGATTTGTGCGGAGTGTACTGCTGTCGTGCGCTAGCGCTACCAGCGCATAGAGGCGTGCCCGTACCTTGGCGGAAGGAAGGCGGCGTGCGGGGTGTGCCGTTCCAACTTTTTCCAGCACGAGATGCGTCAGCAGTTCGCCCGGATCATGCGGGAGAGCGGGCCCCTGCAAAAACCTTATAATTCAAGACCTGACCCCGGGGTCAGGTCTTGAATTATAAGGTTCTGTAACGCATGTGGCTTCGCCATCCGATCCTGACCTGACGCTTGCCCACTTCCGCGATGCGGTCCGTGGCGGCAGGGGAGGGGGTGCCCACCAATAGGGGGAGCGGGATAGGCCCCGGCACCTTTCCGATTTCGGCGGTACCCTGACTGCCACCTTGTGCCGGAAACGCTTCGCTTATTCCGGCCGACATTGTTCCCTTCTCTTGAGGACGGGGCACTGCCCGATGAATTCGGTGCGCTGCTGGGGGGAACGGAATTTCAGCGGCTCCATCATCAGTCCCACCTGCTCCGCAAAGCTTACTGCGCCTGCAAAGATGGCCGCTACGGAGCCGTCGTCAGCGCTCTCGGTCTCCGGTTTGTACACTGTCGTCTTTCCGCTCTGCTTCCCATGCAGCGCCACGTATATCCGCACTCCACTTCCCTCCTTCACGGAGCAGATGAATCCCTGGCAGCTTTCCTGTCCCTTGCCGTCCGGCGCGATGCTGGCGAAGTTGGTGGAGCGGTGCACCTCGACCACGTCGTCTGGTGCCTCGTACTCGATTGCTGTACGGCCCCGCTCCAGGAGGAAGAGTACAGGCGCTCCTCCCTCTTCGGAAAAGGAGGGGAAAAAGGAGCCGCCATCCGGTGCGGAGAAGTCGGCGGCCTCGGGGGGGAGCAGCACGGGCATGGCGGGCATCGCGGAGAGCCATTCACCAGCTCCCGCCGGCTCGACGAATGCGTGGTAGCGATCACCGCCCCCTGCCGCTTCGGTTGCAGACGCCTCTTCCTTGCCGAGTATGCCGGATGGACTCTCCGGCGGCGCAGTCGCTGCACCTTGCTGCCGCTGCATCTGGTCGAGGAGCCGTTGTGACTCTTCAAGCTCTGCCTCGATCTTTTCCAGGCGCTGCGACCGCTCGGCGGCGGCCTCGTGCAGCGTCTCCTGTCCCGCGCGAAGCGCCGCGATCTCCACACGCAGCGCTTCCAGTTCGGCGTCTTTGGCTGAGGCCTCTTCCTGGAGCTTCCGGAGTCGCGACAGCGCTGCGGCACGTTCTTTGGTTAACGCCGCCACTGTCTCCCGCAGGGTATCGGTTCCGGCACTGGCCGTTTCCTTCTCTGCTGTGATCTCCGTTGCTCTCTTCACTGCGGCATCGCGCTCGACGGCGAGATCCGCAGCTTCCTGCTTCGCGGTTGCTGCAGCGCTCGCCAGCGCCGCGTTCTCCTGCTCGAGCTCCTTGTTACGCCGCTCCGTCTCGTCACGCTCCGTGCGGAGAAGGGCGGCCTCTTCCTGCAGGACCGTCAGCTCTGATGAAGTGCCTTCAAAGTGGAGCACCGACTGAGCCAGCTTGTCCCTTTCCTCTGTCAGGGCCTTCCTTTCGCGTTCCGCCTTTTCGAGCTCCGCCGCCATGTGCGCCTGGCCTGCCGATACTTCCTGCACCTTTGCCGATAGAGCTTGGTTCTCCGCCGTCACGGCCTCGAGCGAATCTCGCAGGTCCGATATGAGTTTCGCCGTTGCCCCTTCCTGCTCCACGCGGTGCCGTGTTTCCTCGACGAATGCCTTGTTGCAGCGGTCGGCATCGACGCGCTGCCGGGCAAGAAGAGCGGCCTCTTCGCGTAGTGCCGTCGTCTCAGCGGAAACCTCTTCGAGACGCTGCGCCAGCTTCTCCCTTTCCGCCGCCAGTTGAAGGTTTGCCGCCTGCGCGCTGGTGAGCTCCGCGGCTGAGGTCTGCTGAAGTGCGGAGAGGTTATGCACCTGCGCCGACAGGTCATCCCTCTCCGAGCCCACTTTCTCCAGTTCCTTTCTGAGTTCCTCCAGGGCCTGCGCCGACCTCTCCTGCTCGGATTCCTTCTTTTCTTCGGCGAGAAGTGCGAGCGTTGCTACCGTTGCCAGCGTTTCCACGGCTGCAGCCGCTGCACCGGCGGCAACCGGGGCAATGGCTGCGACCGCTCCCGCGGGTACCGGTGCCGCAGATGGCGGAGATATCGGTGCCGATTGTGGTGCTGGTGGGACGACTTCTGAGATATCCTGGGGCGAGGCGTATGGGGCGTCCTTCACCCGCTCGTTCTTCGCGAAAGTCCGCGGTGGAGTGAATATCTTCAGCCCCTGCAGCACGACCTCCCGCAGCGCGGGGCTGTAGTCGAGATTGACGGGCTCCAGCGCAAATCCCATCGACCGGGCAAATCCGATCCCTTCCTCCACAGATTCGCCGTAGTTCTTCACGCTTTCATTCGCGCCGGTCCTGGTGTAGATGACGCTCTCACCATGCCGGGAGGTGAACGCAACATACACCTGCACTTTCGTCTTCTTCTTTACCGCGCAGACGTACGCGGTCCTCTTCTCCGGCTTCGAGCCGTTCAGGGAGACGGAGAGAGGGTCCGATTGAAAGATCTCCAGTACATCCGACTCCGCTTCTTCTATCCACTTCAGTGCGGTATTCAGCGCAAACATGACGCTCCCTAGGCAAGTCAGCCTATGTAACGGTTCCGGCGCAAAAAAACCGGGTTGCCGCAAATGATATTTCGGCAACCCGGCTGTCTGACGTGAGACCCGTGGGCTTTCCGCCCCACCCTCGCGGATGGTTTAGTATTGTCGTGTATCTGAATGTTATGTGGGTGCCAAATATAGCAAAGGGGGAGCAGAATGCAATAGAGATTTCGCTCCGATCTCTGCCACTTAGGGCGCCTCTAACCCTTCGGGATGAGACGGTGCGTAGGGGCGGGAAAAACTTCTTTCGGAGCAGATCGCGCGCAGTGGCCGTGACAGCTTCCTGACAAAAAGTGAATTGTTGCTAAAGTATGGCATAGTAAGTGGCATCCAATCTTCGCCCACACTCTCAGAAGGATGCATGTCACCACTGCAGCAGCTTTCAATGAGAGCGTCTGCGCCAACAGGAGTTACTCGTGGAGATGAACAACCTGGCAAATCCGAAAGTTTCCCTCCTCTACGTCGAAGATGATCAGACGACGCAGGAAGTCGTGAGCGACGCCATTCGCAGGAGCTTTCCCACTCTGGACGTTCTTGTCGGGAAAACGGGGGAAGAGGGGCTTGAGCTTTTCGAGAGGCACCGTCCACAGATCGTCATCACCGACATCATGGTGCCGGGGATGAACGGGATGGAGATGGCAAAGCATGTGCGCGCCGAAAGCTCCACCGTGCTTATTATCGCCGCCACTGCCTACAACAATTCGGAATTCCTGCTCGACGCCATCAAGGTCGGTGTGACCCATTTTCTGCTCAAGCCGCTGGATCTCAACTCCCTGCTTCAGGCGGTACGCGAGTCCATTTCCAGGGTCGAGTTGGAGTGGGAGATGAAGGTGGAAAAGGAGCTTTTCTGGAAGCTGTCGCACGTTGTACAGCAGAGTCCCAGCAGCGTCATTGTCGCCAACGCGCGCGGCACCATCGAATACGTGAACAGCAGGTTTGCGAGCGACAGCGGTTTTGCCGCGGAGGATATTCTCGGGCAGAGCCTGCGCCTCATCTTTTCCGAGGCGCGCCCCTTCGACAATTACGAGATTATCTGGAGCACCTTGAGACGCGGTCTGCACTGGCGTGGGCAGGTGCTGCGGCGCAGAAAGAACGGCGAGTTCCTCTTTCAGGATGTCTGCATTTTCCCCCTTTCAGGTGACGGCGGCCTGATCACCCACTATGTAGCGGTGCTGGATGATGTCGCCAATCGTGCGGAAAGCAAGAGGGTCTGCCCGGTGAACACCTCGGCAAATGGCGCAGGAGCCTAGATCTCCTGGCGTGCCCCTGATGGGGCTGTAATAATTCCATCGCAGGAGAGGCTCGTGGCCGCCACCACGAGCCTTTTCTGTGTGTGCAACTTGTCGTCGTCTGGCCAAGCCAGGGGAAAGTTGACCAATGAAGGGGCGCACGAGGCCTCGCGTCCCCCCTTTGCGAAGGTTCTTCCGGGAATCCTGGGGAAAGGCGCTAAGAGCATCCGGGGGCCCCCGCGCTGGAGCGTAGGCATCTTGCCTGCGATGGCGGCGCAGCCGCCACAGACCACGCGGCTGGCGCCGCGGCTACAGGCTGGGAAGCCTGTGCTCCAGCGCCGCGCCACTAGCGTCCCCTCACGCCAACGGAAGGGGGTCGTTACGCTGAGTTCCCGGAATACCCAGAAGAACTTTTGTGAAGGGGACGCGAGGTCTTGTCGGTCAGTGCGCTTTTTGGGGAGTTCATATGATACGCGACGCGCTCCTGGAGCGCCTGAGGGAGGGGGAAGTCTTCGATCTGCTCATCATCGGCGGGGGGAGCGTGGGATGCGGCATCGCCCTTGACGCTGCCACTCGCGGGCTTTCGGTGGCGCTGGTGGAGCAGGGGGATTTTGCCTCCGGGACCAGCGGCCGGAGCACGAAGCTTTTGCACGGCGGTGTCCGCTACCTGGAGGCGGCTCTGCTGCGCTTTGACCGGGTCCAGTTTCGCCTCGTGCGCGAGGCGCTTTTTGAGCGGGCCCTTCTCTTGCGTCTCGCCCCGCATCTCACTCGCCGCCTCACCCTTGTCACTCCGGTGTATCGGAACCTTGAGCTTCCCTACATTTTCGCAGGGTTAAAGATATACGACGCTCTTTCGGGAAAGATGGGTATCGGCCCCAGCCGCCTGCTGAGCAGGACCGAGACGCTGCGGCGGTGTCCGGCGATCCGCGGGATGGGGCTCAAGGGGGGCGTGCTCTACTATGACGGCCAGTTCGACGACGCCCGCATGAACCTGGCGCTGGCCCTTACCGCTCTCCAGCACGGCGCGCTGGTCGTCAATCATGTCGAGGCGGTATCTCTGCTGAAGGAAAAGGGAATGGTGGCGGGTGCGGTGGCGCGTGATGCCTATACGGCAGAGACTTTCCGCATCCGGGCACGGGGGGTGATCAACGCGGCTGGACCTCGCGCGGATCGGGTGCGCCTGCTCGATGACGCCGGGGCAGCTCCGCTCCTGCGCCCCAGCTCGGGGGTGCACATCGTGCTCGACCGCAGATTCGCACCGCCTGATGCAGGTATCACCATTCCGCGCACTGAAGACGGCAGGGTTCTCTTCCTGCTGCCGTGGCAGGGGCATTGTCTTGTCGGCACTACGGACGAGCCGGCAAGCTGCGACGACGACCCGGTTGCCACGGAAGGGGAGATCGAGTACCTGCTGCGTCACCTGAACCGCTACCTCTCCGTGCGGGTGCAGCGCTCCGACGTGAAGGCGGCCTGGTCGGCGCTCCGACCGCTCCTGTCTCGCGACCCTTTGGCAATGACGGCGCGGCTGGCCCGGGATCACCTGGTGACGGTGTCCTCCAGCGGCCTCATCACCGTGGCAGGGGGGAAGTGGACCACCTACCGGCGCATGGCGATGGATGCGGTCGACGCTGCGGTAACTCGTCACTCGCTGCCGCAGTGCTCCCCCTGCTGCACGGAAAAGATTCTGCTGGCAGGGGCGGAAGGTTTCGACCCGCACGCGTCGCTACGCCTGCCGGAGGGGAGGGCGCTCCCTGCGGAGAGTGCGCGTCATCTTCTCAGAACGTATGGAGCGAAAGCTCAGGAGGTGGCGAGCCTCTGTCACGGCGAGCTTGCGGAAGCGCTGGTGCAGGGGCATCCGTATCTGAAGGGAGAGGTACTCTATGCGGTGCGCCATGAGCTCGCTCTCTCTGCCGCCGACGTGCTTGCCCGCCGACTGCCGCTGGCGCTGATAGACGCTGTCGCGGCTCGTGCCGCCGCGGAAGTCGTAATTTGCTTGATGGCGCGAGAGCTTGGCTGGGATGCTGTCAGGGAAGGGAAGGAGAGGGGGGATCTGGAAAGGGTCCTACCGGCCAGCGGCACTACCTGAGCTGGGGAAGCTTCCTGAAAGGCGCGACGTCTCCAACATTGACTTTGCGGTGTATATATGCATAATGCGGCTCGCTTCATACAATCAGCGATAGACGATAATACTCAACCATCCGCGAGGGTGGGGCGGAAAGCCTATTGGGTCTCTCTGAGACAGCCGGGTTGCCGAAATATCAGCGCACTCTATGATATTCGCTCCGGCTTTTTTTGCGTCCGCTGTGCTCCTTTGTGTGCCCCCGGACGTGTCGCCGGTGATCGAGAAGGGCCGCAATGAGATTCGGAAAGATTGAAGATGCCTTCTATTTCGTAAGCAGCGCCGCTCCCGGCGATCACGTTGCCGTGCTGAACCGCAAAACCGGCGAGCTCTTTTTCGGCTCCGACCTTGCCGGACACGACCACCTGCCGGATGACCTGGACCGCAACGAGGACGACTACCTGGAGATACCGCACAAGAATGACCTTTGTCTCGGCATCGCCGTCGTCACCGACTTTGTCCGTACCCGCTGCACAGAGCATATGGACACCGTACGCGGTATCTTCTCGCGTCCGGGCGCCTACAGCCGCTACAAGTCGTTTCTTTCCGAGGTGGGGCTTCTGCAGGAATGGTACTGCTTCGAGATGGACCGGCTCGGGGAGTCGCTCCTTTCGTGGTGCAGGGAAAGCGGGGTGGACCTTGAAGATCGTTCCTGACCGCAGCCCGCCTTTTTCGATCATCTGCCTAGAGCTTTCCGTACCGCCACCCTGTCAGTTCCTGCACCGCTCTGCTTGAACTGTGCCGCAGGACATTCCCAACGCTGAGAACTCCCTCCACCCCCAGAAGGGCCTCCTTCCTCTGCGGACCGCCGGGATAGTCGGCGAGGCTTCCGACCGACCTGAGTATCCTGTGCGAAGGGATCAGAATGGAAATAGGGGTTCTCTCAATCGCTGCCTGGAGCCCTTGTGAAGTGAGCGTCTCGCATCCACTCTGCCGGATTACATCCCGCAGCAGAGCCTCCGGTCGCACGGTCCGACCGTACGGCACCGTCCTGAGCGCTTCCCATACCTCCAGCTGCTGCCGGGACCCGCGAGGGGCGAGGGGGAAGTCGTGGTTTCCGACCTTGCCGCCAAAGTAGCACTTGAGATACAGCTTCAACCACCTGAACACCTCGATGTCCGGCCGCGTCTCCCAATCGGATACTTCCATCGGGTAGTGCTTCTGGCCGATGAACCACAGGCCGGTCAAGAAGGTCTCCTCGGCTGCGGCAGTCATCATACCGAGCGGAGTTTCTATCGTGCAGGTGCAGGTAACCTGCTCGGGCTCCGTGTACTCTTTTGGCGCCATATATCATGTACTCCTCTATGGATAGGGCACGAGAAGAGAGTCTGCCGAGTCGGCCGCTGCGTCCGCACGAGGCGCAGCGGCCTCCGTGGTGGACGCCTTTCAGCCTTTTCCTCTGCTTCACGACCTGCGAGATACAAAAGGCTTCAGGCTTACCATGACGTCGCCCGGTACATTTACCAATTCGATAAGGACGCTATCGGTCACCCGAAAGTACATCGTGCTCTGAAGCCCGTTTGATGTGTGCGACGTGAGATCAGCTTGGGTGATGATGTTTTGCGGTATGAGCATCGTCGGAACCTCCGTATATCTCCATGCCTTCCTGAGGTGCGGCGGAAGCCAGCAGGGTGCCGAGCGCGTTGTGCGGCCCGGAGTCGGATACCATCAAGAGGACGTCCAGAAGCAGGGTGTTCAGCACCGCCTCCCTGTCGGTGCTGGCGACGCACCGTCCATTGCTGCAGCGGAAAACGGGGAGGCAGGCGGTCATGCGCGTATCGTAGCCGAAGAATTTGACATGGCTCCACGTCCTCTTCGTGGAGAAAAAGAGGTCAATGAGATTCTCTCCGCAAAAGGGGCACCGCTCCGTGCCGCAACTTCGGTAGTCAAAGACGACCTCAAAAAGCATCTTTTCCTTGCTGATGGCTATCGACGACAGCTGCCACGGGTGGCGCACGCCGAAAGCCGTTTCGAATGCATGATCGCACTCTTTTGGAATCATTCTCATCTTTCCCTCCCTACCACGGGGGAGCACCTTTCCTGCAGTGTCTCCTGCTGTGTCTCCCGCCTCTTCCTTTGCCATTTTGTCATAGTGGAAGAAGGTGGACGGCGCCCTCCTGCCGGAAGCGCACACGGTGCCACCGTCCCGGCTGTAGCTCTTTTTGTCGTGCATCCTCGGGGCCTCGGTTCGTTGCCATCCCTTGCAGGGCACCGGCCTCTCAACGACCGTCTCGACACCTCCAGGTGCGACAGCCGCACCTGCCATCGAAGAAGCGCACAGGATTGTCAGAATGACTGCGGAGAACCGTACTGTCATAGCTCCCCTCCTTGCCTGGGCGGCACAGTTACTCCTGCCCCTATTGACGGGGCCGTGACATCACATCGGTCGAGAAAACAGTAGCAGTCAGTGCTTTGCGCGAAAATATCCCCCCAGATATCTTTTTCTATACCTTTTGGTGGATGCGCGGGAGCTGTTGCAACGGTAGAATCTCTGAAGGTGCAATGATTTCACGGAGATCTTTATCAGAGGACAGGGCGTGGTAAACTCTTTGCGAGGCGGTTTTTTGGTGAAAAAATTATCGCCTGTTAAGTAAGTTAACATCTCTGCCGGTTACAATACATGCTTCCGTCAAGCACGTTCGGGAGTTGCAATATCTGGAGGAGCTATGGCCATATCACTCGTGCTAGCAGATGACCACCCCATTTTCCTGGACGGGCTTGCAACCGTGCTTCAGCGCAACAACGAATTTCAGGTGCTGGCAACCTGCAGTAACGGTGAGGAAGCGATCGAGGCCGTCCGCCTGCACCATCCCGACATAGCTGTGCTCGACATCAAGATGCCGAGAACCTCCGGCCTAGAGGCTGCCCGACAGATACGTCGGGAACAGCTAAACAGCCGCATCGTCCTGCTCACCGCCGAGCTGGAAGAGGAGGAAACACTTGAAGCCCTCCGCATCGGGGTGCAGGGGCTCCTCCTGAAGAACATGGCACTGCACCTGATCATGCAGTGCATGCGGAAGGTCTACGCCGGTGAAAGCTGGGTGGAACACCATTCCGCCGTTCAGGCGCTGGAGAAGATGCTGAGGCGGGAAAGCGGTACACTGGAATTCGGCTCTCTCCTGACCCCGCGGGAGATGGAAATAATGCGCATGGTCACGAGGGGGCTGCGCAACAGGGAGATCGCCAACCACCTTTGTCTCAGTGAAGGGACGGTGAAGGTGCACCTGCACAATATCTACGAGAAGGTGAAGGTCGATGGCCGCGTCGCCCTGATCCGGCATGCCCACGACAGGGGATTTGTGTAACGTCGCACTCCGGCGGGGGAAGTATTGCAGGCGCGGTGGAAAGAGACGGCGCCTCCCTCCCTGCCACCGGTGCAGGGGGGGAGCGCCCCAGGCACCACGACCTTGGAAAAAGGAGGTGGCATATGCACGGTGAACAGTACGTCTGCCTGGTGTGCGGTTTCAACATGGTCGGCTTTCATCCCGATCATTGCCCCTTCTGCGGCACGGGAAAGGAGAACTTCATCACCGCCGACCAGTGCTCTGCACGGTACCGGGTGCAGGGGACGCCGGTGCACAAGCACGTCACCCGGCTAAACTCCACCCCTTCCCTCGGCATCGAGCACGCCGCCTACTGCATCGACACCCCAGGCGGCGCCATCTGGATCGACTGCCCCTCGTGCTTCGACAAAACAGCGCCCCGCGCTCACACCATCCTCTTTACCCACCACCACTTCCTCGGCGCCTGCAATCTGTACCGCGAGCAGTTCGGGGCGCGGGTGCGCATCCATCACGACGACTCCTGGCACCAGATCTGCCGCCCCTTTATCTTTGACGACACATTCGGCGCCGACTTCCTGGAGCACGGGCTGCAGGCGTTCCACATCGACGGCCATACCCCCGGCTTCACCATGTACATCTTTGAGGATGTCCTCTTCATCTGCGACTACGTCTTTCTGGACGGAGAGAGCATGAAGTACAACCCGTTCGGGCCCGCCGATCGTACCGTTGCCGGGGGTGTACAGATCGCAAAACTACTGCAGGGGAAAGAGCTCAGCACCGTCTGCGGCTACAACTACGTCGTCCCCTACGACGAGTGGAGGCGCAGGTTCGAGGCGGGACCGGTGTACGCAGGTTACTGATTCCTCCGTATTTCTTCCGAACGGCTCATCCGGGGAAGCGCCGCACGAGACCTGGCGCCCCCCCCTTTGCGCGAAGGGGGGAACGTAACGGCCTCGCTCACTCCCTGCCACGGAACACGATGAATATTCCAAAAGGAGGAAAGAATGCGGATACTCCTCGACAGCGCCGTAACGACGGCCGTAAAGAATCCGCACACCGCGATGATCGCTGAGTCGGTCAGGAAGTGCGCGCCTACCTGCATCGCAGTCGCCTTCATCGGTACCGACTGGAAGGAGTACGTGGAGAATCCGCGCGAACTCGCAGCGGTTATTGTGTCCCCCACGATCGGCACCAATCCGCGCGCGGTGACTGATCTCGCAAAGACGATCGGGTGGGAGAGGATCTTTCTGCTCGATGAGCTTCACGCAAAGATCTTCATCGGGGAAACCTCCGCAGTCGTCGGCAGCGCCAACCTGACGAAAAACGGCCTGAGCGGCCTCAGGCTGATCGAGGCGTGCGTGGAGATACGAGACGAAGGGGAGCTGCGGGTTCTCACTGAGCTCTTTTCAGAGCTGAGGAGGAGGGCGGAGAAGCGGTATCCCGATAAGGAGGCAAAGAAGAGAAAGATAGCAGAGCTGCAGAGCGTCTGGAACGCGGCGGTGGTAAGCGGAGCAATGGCCGAGACGCGGTCCGGCAGCTCTTTTCTGGATTTCGAGCTTGTCGGGCGCGACGACTTCTACGTGGTGTGGTATCAGCCGGTCGAAGTCGCTTTTTCGGAAGACGTGAAGGCGATTGAAAGCGTCATCGCCAACGACATCCACTTCGCAAAGGGAGACCAGGTTCAGAAGCATAAGTGGGCTCTTTTGTGGCACATTACCGGTTCTGGAAAGCCGTCCGCTAAGAGACCGTACTGGCTTTACATTCACGAGCTTTTCAAGAACGGCGTCGTCGAGCCCGGCTACGGCTATCCGCAATGCGCAGTTCAAAGAAGCGATCTCCCCGTGCCGTCCCCCCCATTCGAGATAACGAAGGAGATAGCCAACGCATTCCGCAAGGCGGTGCAGGATGAAGATGTGGCGAAGTATCTGGTCCAGAGCCTGGAGAAGTTTCGCCTGAAGGATTCGCTGGACGGCGTCCCCCTCCTGATCGAACGAATGAAATCGTATCTGAAGAAAGGGCAGATCCGCGCCTGAGACTACCGCCGGATCCCGTGCGTGCACATCACCGTCACCTTCACGTTGCCCCCGGCCTGCTCCTCGCTGACAAGTCCGACCACGATATTTGCGTCTTCGTCCACAGCTCCATGAATGACCCTGCTCGCATCGTCGAATTCGTCCATGGTGAGGGTAGAGGAGCCGTGGACGGCCACCAGTACCCCCTTCGCCTCAGCTATTGAGACCCCCTGCGCCTTCAGACGGTCGAGGGCGCGCAGAGCCGCAGCAGCGCCGCGAGTAGGGCCGGAGTCGATCCCGACGCCGAGGGAGCCGACCTTTCCACTCAGCATGATCGACCTGATGTCTGCAAAATCGATGCAGATGCCGCTCATGTGCGTGATGAGCGTCGTTACTGTCCCCACCAGGTGTCGCATGGCGTAGCCGGCAAGTTCCTCCCTTTGAAGCAGTCGCGGCTCATCCTGCTCCGGTAGCGACTGCTCCGATACGCCAAAGAGCGTGTCGTACCACCCCCCTTCCTCCCCGGGGAAAAATCCCGAAGACGTTCCTGCACCCCCGGCGTCTGCCACTACCGCGATCGTCAGGGCCGGTCTCGCCCGCGGTACAGTCCCTATCGCCCTTGCCGCATTGCCCCCTTTGTCGTCGGCACCGGCCAGGACAAAGGCAAGGTCCGTTTCCCCGATCGCAGTCAAGAGGCATTCCAGTTCCTCGCAATCGTTTCCGGCGTGAGGTGCGGGAATGATTTCGTGGCACGTCATCCCGGGGACTTTCCTTGCCAGCAGCTCAGCGTTCCTTCGTCCGGTCCGCCCGATGCCGATGGCGCGAATGAGCGCGCTGCTGTCGAGGTCGAGGCCCAGATCGGATTCCGCTTCGAAGTACACCGGTGCCGGGATTGCCGGGTAAGTGCGAACCCGAAAAGAGCTCCTTTGAGGGTTATCTGCTGTTCCGTGTACTGTCGTCTCCATGTCATCTCCGATGCGGCGCGTTTGCGTCGACTATCTCTTCGGCAGCATCTGACGAGTGTTGAGTCTTCTGCGACATTACATGGCCCCAGAGGGGAGGGCGCCGTATACGGCTTTGAAATTAGAGGGCCGGGGTGCTAGGATGCTTGGCAAATTCTTATCTTTCAAGGGGTTGCCGGTGCCGACTCGGCGGCGCTTGACGACATATGCGGCGGCGCCTTGCGGGGGTGGGCTGAAGCCACCCTGGGAGGAGGTCAATTGAATGCTGGCTCTGTTGATCGTTGAGGATGACGTGGAGACGCTCAATCTCTACAGCAAGATGATCAAGGCAAGTTTTCCGGAAATTAGAGTAGACACCGCCACAAACCCGGAGGAGGCTATCTCTCAGTTCGACAAGAACAAGCACGACATCGTCGTGACCGATCTGAGGGTGCCGAAAAAGGATGACGGACTGGTGATAGCCCGCACCATCTGTGAAAAGAAGCCCAATGCCGTCGTACTTTTCGTTACGGCAGAAAACAGCCCGGCGTTGCAGGCATTGAAACCGAACCTTCGTCACTTTTGCATCAACGAGATCTTCGGCAAGCCGCTGAACGTCAAGAAGCTCATCGACAAGATTGCGGAGGTGGTTGCCATCCTGGGCATGTAAAAGAGGCAGTTCCCGCGACTCATGCCGTGAGCGCGAAAAAGCCCCGGGCACCTAAGCCCGGGGCTCTTTTTTGTGCGCCCGGCAGGGCGCGTGGTGCGAAAGCACCATCCAATCAGCTATGGTAGCTGGTTCGTCCTAACCCTGCGCCTGCACCGCCGTGATAGCCGTCACGTCCACGATGTCAGCCACGGAGCAGCCGCGGGAGAGATCATTCACCGGCTTCGCCAGACCCTGGATCACCGGCCCGATCGCCTTCGCGCCCGCCAGCCTTTCCACGAGCTTGTACCCAATATTCCCTGCATCGAGGGTGGGGAAGATGAGGACGTTCGCCTTCCCCGCCACCTCGCTCCCGGGGGCCTTCTTCTCGCCAACCGCGGGGATGAGGGCGGCATCCGCCTGCAGCTCGCCGTCGATGCTCAGCTTCGGATCGATGCGCTGGGCGATCTGCAATGCCTGCACTACCTTCTCCGCGTCGGCATGGCGTGCGCTCCCCTTGGTGGAGAAGGAGAGCATGGCGATCCGTGCCGGAACGTCGAGGAAGGCGCTGCAGCTCTTCCCGGTCGCCACCGCGATCTCGGCGAGCGCCTGCGCATCGGGGTTCGGGTTGACGGCGCAGTCGGCGAAGAGCATGACGCCGTTTTCTCCGAATTCCGGCGTCTGCGTCACCATGAGGAAGAAAGAGGAGACGGTCTTTATTCCCGCTGCCGGCCCGACCGTCTGGAATGCTGCGCGGAGCACGTCTCCGGTTGTGCCTGTCGCGCCGGCGACCTCACCCGCGGCGTCACCCAGACGAACCATCATTCCCGCGAAGTAGAGGTGGTCGGGGGCGGTGAGGAGCTGCTGCGCCCCCTCGGGGGTGAGCCCCTTGCTCTTGCGGAGTTCCACCAGCTGGTCGATGTAGTGCGGCAGCTTCGGTGCCGTCACCGGATCGAGGATCTCCACGCCGGCGAGATTCACCCCGTTCGTCTTCGCAGTCGCCTGGATCTTCTCCGGATTGCCGAGAAGGACGATTTTCGCCAAACCCTGTTCCACGATCTGCTGAGCCGCCACCAGCATCCGGGTATCATAACTCTCGGGCAGTACTATGGTCTGCTGGTTCTTGCGTGCCTTTTCCTTAATGCTCTCCATTAATTGCATTATACGACCTCCATTTGTAAAACTTCTTTTGATTGTATATAGCAACGGATTGACACGGTCAATAAAAAAGCCGTTGCAGCGCTGCATCCGGCTTTCTCACTACGTAATGGTGTTTCAGCTTTCCCTATGGCTCCAGGTGCAGAGATGGGTCGAGGAGGTGCAGGGAGACCTCGGAGCCTGCGGGGAAGAGGGAACCCTCCTCCGGGAGGATCAGGAGGGCATTCGACCCCACCATGGTGCGCAGGATCCCCGTGTTCTGATCGCCGCTGATCCTCGCGAGGAAGCGCCCTTCCTCCACGCTCACCCGCGCCCGGATAAATGCGGTCCTTCCCGCCTTCTTCCGTACCTCTTCCTGAAGGATGCCGCGTACGGTGCGGCGCTTCACCGAGGTGTGCCCCATCATCTTCAGGAGCGCCGGGCGCACGAACTCCTCGAAAGTGATCATGGTGGAAACGGGGTTCCCCGGAAGGGAGAAGACCGGCACCGTGCCTTTCATCCCGAAGGCGAGGGGCTGCCCCGGCCTGATGGCGACCTTCCAGAACTGTTCCTCCACCCCGAGCTCCGCGAGGGTATCGCGCACCAGGTCGCGATCCCCCGCAGAGACGCCGGCGGAAGTGACGAGGAGGTCCGCCTTCAGCCCCTCGGAGAGGAGGGAGAGGTGGCTTTCGTGGTCGTCCCGCGCGATCCCGAGGATCACCGGTTCACCTCCGGCAAGGCGGACGGCTGCGGCGACCGCAAAGGTGTTGCTGTTCAGGATCTCACCCCTGGCGGGGGTGGTGCCGAGCTCCACCAGCTCGTCGCCGGTGGAGAGGATTGCCACCCGCGGAATGCGGTAGACCGGGACGAGCGCCGCGGCGCAGGAGGCGAGCATGCTGATCTGGGCCGGTCCGAGCACGGTCCCCGCGGCGAGTACCGTATCCCCCACCCCCACGTCCTCACCGGTGAAGCGCAGGTGCGCCCCTTTTTTCACTTCCTTTTGAAGGGTGACCGTACCCTCCCCCTCGCTCGTCTCCTCGAAGGGGACGACGGCGTCCGCTCCCGGGGGGATCGGTGCGCCGGTCATGATGCGCGCGGCGCACCCGGCGGTGACGGCGGCCTCGGAGGTCGCCCCGGCGGGGATGTAGTCAGTGACCTTCAGGGTAACCCCGGGAGCGCAGTCGGCGCTGCGGACGGCAAAGCCGTCCATGGCGGAGTTGTCGCATAGCGGCATCGGCCACGGTGCGGTCACGTCCTCCGCCAGCACCCTTCCGACTGCGTCGAGGAGCTGCACCCGTTCGGTCCCAAGCGGCACTATCTTGTCGAGCACAAGCTCGCGGGCTTCTTCAAAGCTTTTCATCGTGCTCCTTTTTCACCAACCCGCACCGGCGCCGGGGAGGGGCCGGCCGGGAATAGCCGTTAATTCACGAAACTCAATAGCATATTTCGAACAAAAATGGAAATTAATTACCCGGAAAGAGGAGTAACGTGGTATAGATAGCGATCGTTGCAACCACAAAATCGGCAGGGGGACAGCATGAGTGGTAAGGTCGTGGCGGTCAATGTAAGTCTTGAGAAGGGTCAGAGAAAGACACCGGTTCCTTCGGTAACGCTCCTGGTGGAACACGGGATAGAGGGGGATGCCCACGCCGGGGACTGGCATCGCCAGGTAAGTCTTCTTGCCATGGAGAGCATCGACAAGATGAAGGCGATGGGGCTCGATGTAAAGGAGGGGGATTTTGCCGAGAACATCACCACACTCGGGGTTGAGCTGGTGACCCTTCCGATCGGGACGAAGATGACGATCGGGGACTCCCTTCTGGAGGTTACCCAGATCGGCAAGGAATGCCACACCCGCTGCGCCATCTACCACCAGGCCGGCGACTGCGTCATGCCGAAGGAAGGGATCTTTGCCAGGGTCCTCACCGGCGGCGTTGTGCAGCCTGGCGACACGGTGCAGATCCTCCCGTAGCGCTCCTTCCGTTGCGGGGGGAGGTCGTCCCCCCGCAACCGCTATCGTCACTTCGTGGGCACCGAGATGTAGAAGGTTTCCTTCCCGCGTTTTACAAGGAGGAGAACTTTCTCCCCTTTCATCGGTGCCGCCTCGAATTCGCGCACGGTGCGCACCGCCTTTCGGTTTACCTCCTTGATGATGTCGCCGGCCTCCAGTCCCGCCTCGTCAGCCTGGCTTCCGGGCTGAACCGCGATCACCAGCACCCCATCCTTCTCCGATATCCCCAGCTCCTTCTGTATCTGCGGCGTCAGGTCCTCGAGCTTCATCCCGAGCACCCCTTCGCTCTTCGTCGACGGCGTCGCCTCTCCAGCTTCCTCTTCGGCGAGTTCCTTTATCTTCGCGCTCTTCGTGATCTCCTTCCCCTCCCGTACGATGCGCACCTTCGCCTCTTTGCCGACCGGGGTTGCCGCTACGACTCGGGGGAGATCGGAGGAGGACTTGATTTCCTTTCCGTCGAAGGAGAGGATGACGTCACCACGCAGAATTCCCGCCGCCTCTGCAGGCCCCCCCGGAGCCACATCAGCGACGAGCGCCCCCTTCGGCTCCTTCAGGGTGAACGATTCCGCGATCTCAGGGGTCACCTGCTGGATCGTCACGCCGAGCCACCCCCGGACCACCTTCCCCTTTTCCCTTAACTGGGCGATGACGACCTTTGCGCTGCTGCTCGGGATGGCAAAGCCTACCCCCTGTCCCCCCGAAATCATGATGCTGGTGATCCCGATGACCTCACCCTGGAGGTTCACGAGGGGCCCGCCGCTGTTTCCGGGATTGATCGCCGCATCTGTCTGCAAAAAGTCGTCGTACGGGCCCGCCCCGATGACGCGCCCGGTGGCGCTGATGATGCCGTGGGTTACCGAGTGCTCAAGGCCGAAGGGGTTTCCCACCGCGAGGACCCAGTCCCCCACGCGGGCGCGGGTGGAGTCGCCGAGAACGAGGAAGGGGAGATCCTTCGCCTCGGAGGAGATCTTTATGAGGGCGAGGTCGGTCTTTGCGTCCCTTCCCACGACCTTCGCGGTGAACTCCCTCCCGTCGCTCAGGCGCACCTTGATCTCATCCGCCTTCTCCACCACGTGGCTGTTGGTGATGATGTACCCCTCGCGGTCGAAGATGAAACCGGACCCGAGGCCGCTTTGCTTCATCTCCCGATCCGGCTTGTCCTCGAAGAAGCGGCGGTTCTCCCCGAAGGGGTTCTGCCCCGGCCCGAAGAAGAAGCGGAAGTGGTCGTCGGGGACCTTGACGGTCGAGACGGTGCTCACGTTGACGACCGCGGGACGGATCTTTTCCGCCAGATCGGCAAGGGACGGGAAAAGCTCCGTCTTTGCCCCCGCATTACCCGCTGCGCGAACCGGCAGGGGGACAAGGAGCGTTGCGAGCAGGAGGAACGAAATCACTCTGGCAAAAGGGGAGGTATGCATGGCCTTCTCCTTGGGTACGGCATGTGCTGAAAGGAAGCTCGCGAGCTATGCAGGTGCGGGATGCTCCGAGTGCGGGTGCGCCGGTGGAAGGGGAGAGTCGGGTGCGCATTAAAATTTTTATAACACGTTGCTGTACAAAAACAATCGGGTAAAGTAGATGCTGGATTCCCGGGAGGCCTTGATACGCGCGCCTTCGGCGGTAAAAGGGAGTACGGGAGGGGCATCCTTGACCTCCTTTGCGACCTTTATCCCGACGGTCTTGGAGTCAGGGAAGAGGGTGCGCAGGGAACTCCTCTGCGAGGGGGGCAGCATTTCGCCGGAGTCGATGTGCGGCAGACCTTTCAGGAGACGCTGCAGCGGATTTCCGCCCTACACGCTCCTCATAGCATTCAACCCTGCATTCGCTTCGGCTCCGCCGGACGCTCATCTTTCCCCAGCCTTCACGGCACCTCCTGCTTCCAGGTGCTCCCGCCGGCGACTCCGCAAGGAGCAAACAATGGTGAAGATAAAGCGGGTCTACGATGCGCCGGAAGAGGGGGATGGCCGCAGGGTGCTGGTCGACCGCCTCTGGCCCCGCGGGCTTACGAAGGAGAAGGGTGCAGTCGACCTGTGGGCAAAGGAGATCGCCCCGAGCGACGAGCTGCGCCGCTGGTTCGGCCACGATCGGGAGAAGTGGCGGGAATTCAAGGCCCGTTACAGAGGGGAGCTCGAGGGGCAGGGGGACCTGGTGCGGGAGCTTCGGGGGATGGCGCGGCAGGGGACCGTTACCCTCCTGTACGCGGCGAGGGACGAGGAGCACAACAACGCCGTCGTCCTGAAAGAGATCCTGGAACGCTAGCCGGTCTTTCCTGCCGCGGGGCTTCCGCGGGAATGGCGGGCTCATTTATAATAGAGATGCGACGAAGGCTGGGACGCCCGGCCTCCATCTGGGGGATGCACATGGAAAAAGAGAGCAGGAGAAAGTTTTTGGGCGCGTGCCTCGGAGGGGCCGTTGTCGTTGCCGGTGCCGCCGCCATCTATCCGATATACAGCTATCTCGCGCCGCGCGGCGCCACGGGAGGGGCGGAAAAGGTGAAGATACCGGAGGGGGAGGTGCCGGAAGGTGGTGCGCGCTTCTTCGAGTACGCCGGTTCTTCCGCCGTTGTGGTGAGGACGAAGGAAAGCGGCGTCGTCGCTCTCTCCGCGGTGTGCACCCACCTCGGCTGCATCGTGCAGTGGGACAAGCAGACCCAGAACCTCGTCTGCCCCTGCCACGCCGGCCACTACGACGCCCAGGGGAACGTGCTCTCCGGTCCCCCGCCGAAACCGCTTCCGAAGCTCCCTTTCACCGTCTCCAACGGTCAGATCGTCGTCGGCTAGCCGGCGACCTCTGCTACCTCGTCCGGAGCAACAAGGAGATGTCATGGGAAAGAACCTCGCAACGAAGATCCTGGAGAATCACCTGGTGGAGGGGGCGCTCGTCCCCGGCACCGAGATTGCCATAAAGATCGATCACACCCTCCTGCAGGACGCCACCGGCACGATGGCGATGCTGGAGTTCATGGCGACCGGCACCCCGGAGGTGAAGGTGGAGCTGGCGGCCCAGTACATCGACCACAACCTCCTGCAGACCGACAACAAGAACGCGGACGACCACGCCTTCCTCACCAGCGCAGCCCAGCGCTTCGGTATCCACCTTTCCAAGCCGGGAAACGGCGTCTCGCACCAGGTGAACCTGGAGCGCTTCGGTGTCCCCGGGAAGACCCTTCTCGGCGCCGACTCCCATACCCCGACGGCGGCAGGGCTTGCCGAGATCGCCATCGGTGCGGGGGGGATGGATGTGGCGCTCGCCATGGCCGGTCACCCCTTCCACCTCACCTGCCCGAAGATATGGGGGGTGAAGCTGACTGGGCAGCTCCAGCCGTGGGTTTCGGCAAAGGACGTAATCCTGGAGATGCTGCGCCGCCACACCGTGAAAGGCGGGGTCGGGAAGATCATCGAGTACTACGGCCCGGGAGTCGCCACCCTGTCGGCCACCGACCGTGCGACGATAGGGAACATGGGGGCGGAGCTCGGGGCGACGACGAGCCTTTTTCCGAGCGACGAGCGCACCCGGGAGTTCCTGGAGGCGCAGGACCGCGGCTCCTCCTGGTTCGAGCTCTCCGCAGATCCGGACGCCACCTATGACGAGTACGAGGAGATCGACCTGAGCGCGGTGGAACCCCTTATCGCCTGCCCCTCCTCGCCGGACAACGTGGTGCCGGTGCGGGAGGTGGAGGGGACGAAGGTCGACCAGGTGCTGGTGGGGAGTTCGGTAAACTCCTCGTTCAGGGATCTCATGAACGTGTGCCTCGTGCTGGAGGGGAGAAAGGTCGCGCAGGGGATCTCCTTCCACGTCAACCCCGGAAGCCGCCAGGTCCTGGAAAACGTGGTTGCCCGCGGCGGCTTCATGATGCTTCTCCTGGCGGGCGCCCAGATCCACCAGTCCGGCTGCCTCGGCTGCATCGGGATGGGGCAGGCGCCGGGGACGAACCAGGTCTCGCTGCGCACCTTCCCGCGCAACTTCCCGGGGCGCAGCGGCACCCTGAACGACCGGGTCTACCTCTGCTCCCCGGAGACCGCCGCGGCGGCAGGGATTTTCGGCGTCATCACCGATCCGAGAAAGCTCGGGGAGCTCCTCCCGTGGCCGGCACTCTCCAACCCGGAGAAGTACGTAGTCGACGACGCCGGGATCATCTTCCCCTCCGAGGAGGGGAAAAAGACCGAGATCGTCACCGGCCCGAACATCGTCCCCTTCCCCGACTTCCCCCCGCTTCCGGAAGACCTGGAGCTCGAAGTCGTCATCAAGGTGGGAAACAACATCTCCACCGACGCCATCATGCCGGCGGGGAACAAGGTTCTCCCGTACCGGAGCAACATACCGGCGATCAGCCAGTTCGTCTTCGAGCAGCTCGACCCGGAGTTTGCCGCACGCGCGAAGGAGAAGGGGAGCGGCGCGGTCGTCGGCGGCGAGAACTACGGGCAGGGGTCCTCGCGCGAGCACGCGGCGCTCGCCCCGCGCTACCTGGGAATCCAGGTGAAGATAGCGAAGGGGTTCGCCCGCATCCACCGTTCCAACCTCTTCAACTTCGGGATCATCCCCCTCACCTTCAAGGACCCGGCGGACTACGACATGCTGCAGCAGGGGGACCGCATTCGCCTGAAGGGGGTGCGCACCCTCATCGCGAGCGGCGCGGAGGAGATACCGGTTGAGGTGAACGGCCGCACCATCATCACCCTTCTGTCCGCCTCCGAGCGGGAGCGCCAGGAACTGGTGGCGGGCGGGCTCCTGAACCTCGTAAGGCAGGGAGGGAGCCATGGCTGATGAACTGAAAGAGCTTTTGTCGGACGAGGATCTGCTGCGCTTTTACGAGCAGATGGTCCTCTCCCGCGAGTTCGAGGAGAGCTGCGCCGAGCAGTACACGAAGGGGCACATCACCGGATTTTTGCACCTCTACAGCGGGCAGGAGGCGGTGGCGGTGGGGACGATCGCAGGGGTGGAGAAGGAGGATTACGTCCTTTCCGCCTACCGCGATCACGCCCAGGCGATCGTCAGGGGCGCCGATCCGAAAGAGGTCATGGCGGAGCTTTTCGGGAAGGCGTCAGGGATGTGCAAGGGGAAGGGGGGATCGATGCACCTCTTCAACCGCGAGAACAACTTCATGGGGGGGTACGCCATCGTCGGCGGCCAGTTTCCCATTGCTGTCGGGCTCGCCTACGCCTCTCGCATGCGCGGGGAGAACCGCATCTCCGTCTGCTTCTTCGGCGACGGCGCCATCAACCAGGGGACGTGGCACGAGTCTCTGAACTGGGCGAGGGTATGGGAACTCCCCGTTCTCTTCATCTGCGAGAACAACTTCTACGGGATCGGGACAGGGGTGCAGCGCGCCTCCGCCCTTTCCTCCCTGCACCGGCGCACCTGCGGCTACGACATCCCGAGCGAACAGGTCGACGGGATGGACGTCATCGCTATGTACAAGGCGGTGCACAGGGCCGCGGCGTGGGTGCGCGAAAGGCAGCGCCCCTACTTCATCGAGGCGCTCACCTACCGCTTCCGGGGGCACTCCATGGCGGACCCGGCGAAGTACCGGCCGAGCGCCGAACAGGAGGTGTGGCGGAGCCGCGACCCTATTCCCGCCTTTGCAAAAAGGCTCATCGAGGCGGGCATTACCGACGACGGGAAGCTGAAGGAGATACGGGACCGCTGCGCGACCGAGGTGGAGGAGGCGGTGCGCTTCGCCGAGGAATCCCCCTGGCCTGAGGATTCTGCGGTCTGGGAGGATATCTATGTCTGACATGACGTACCGTGACGCGATCAACCTCGCGCTCAAGGAGGAGATGCGCCGCGACCCGAACGTCGTCATCTTCGGCGAGGACGTGGCGCTTTACGAGGGATCGTTCAAGGTGACGCGAGGGCTTCTCTCCGAGTTCGGGGAGGAGCGGGTGCGGGATTGCCCCATCTCCGAGAACACCATAGTCGGTGTCGCCGTCGGCGCAGCGATGGGGGGACTTCGCCCCGTCCCGGAACTCATGACGGTGAACTTCGCCCTCCTTGCCATGGACCAGATCGTGAACCATATGGCGAAGGTGCGCTACATGTTCGGGGGACAGACGGTGCTGCCGATGGTGATCCGCATGCCCGGCGGCGGCGGGAGCCAGCTCGGCGCCCAGCACTCCCAGAGCCTCGAGACGTACTTCATGCACTGCCCGGGGCTGCGGGTGGCGTACCCTGCGACCCCCGCCGATGCGAAGGGACTCCTGAAAACCGCGATACGAGACGACAACCCGGTGATCTTCCTGGAGCACGAGATCCTGTACAACAGCAAGGGGTACGTCC
Organism: Geomonas sp. RF6; assembly: GCF_021044625.1. Taxonomy (NCBI): domain Bacteria; kingdom Pseudomonadati; phylum Thermodesulfobacteriota; class Desulfuromonadia; order Geobacterales; family Geobacteraceae; genus Geomonas; species Geomonas sp. RF6. Next base: position 3,881,938 of record NZ_CP087999.1, read on the forward strand.
CGGACGACCCGGAGTTCCTCGTCCCCTTCGGGAAGGCGGCGATCCTGCGGGAGGGGAGCGACGTGACCATCGTCGGGTACGGGCGGATGTCCATCCTCGCGCTGCAGGCCGCGGCGGAGCTCGAGAAGGCCGGGATCTCCTGCGAGGTCATCGACCTGCGCACCCTGAATCCGCTGGACGAGGAGAGCTTCATCTCCTCGGCGCAGCGCACCGGGCGTGCCGTCATCGTGGAGGAGTGCTGGCGCACCGGCGGGCTCGGGGGGGATCTTGCCTCGCGGATCTCCGAGCGCTGCTTCGACAGGCTTCTGGCACCGGTAAAGCGGGTCTCGGGACTGGACGTGCCGATGCCGTATTCCCGCAAGATCGAAAAGATATGCATCCCGCAGGTGAACACCATCGTACAGGCTGTGCACGACCTCTATTCCGAAAAGTATTGAGGGGGGGCCATGAAAGAGATTGTCATGCCGAAGCTCTCGGACACGATGACGGAGGGGAAGCTCATCAGCTGGAAGAAAAGGGTGGGGGACACCATAAAGCGCGGCGACGTGATCGCGGAAGTGGAGACGGACAAGGCGAACATGGAGCTGGAGGCGTACTCCTCCGGGGTCCTGCTGGAGATATTGATCGAGGGGGGAGAGACGGCCGAGGTAGGGACGGTAATCGGCAGGATCGGCTCCCCCGAGGAGGCCGCGGCAGGCAAGGCCGGTGCGGAGAAAAAAGAGGCTCCTCCTGCAGCGCCCGCTCCACCGGAAGAGGAGAAGGGACCGGCCGAGCCGGCTACGGCTGCCGCTGGCGAGAAGGGGGGGGAGCCGGCGGCGACTCCGGTACAGGAGCGGCCAGCGGAGAAGGAAGGTGCTGCAGCCGTACCCGCCGAGGAAGCGGGTGACACCGAGCCGGGGGAGGAGTTCATCAGCGCGGTCGTCGGTGGCGCAGGTAAGGAGCCGGTGGCTCCCGGGGCGCCTACCCCGCCGGAGGCGAAGGGAGAAGAGTCATCCGCCGGGAAGGCCCCCGCAGGGGGGAGGCCCGCACAGGAGGGGGGGGCTGGCGAGCGGGCGGCGCCTGTGGTGCGGCGCCGGGCGCGGGAACTGGGGATAGAGCTCTCGCAGGTGCCCGGGACGGGGCCCGAGGGGCGGATCCTCCTTGAGGACCTGGAGAAGTACTCCGGTGCGGCAGGTGTAGAAGGGAAGGAGCCGGAGCGCCGTGAAGAGAAAGAGGCGCCCCTTGAGGAAAGGAAGGCGCCGGCAGCGCCACGCGGTGAGCCGCAGGCGCTCAGCAAGCAGCGCAGTGCAATCGCCCGTACCGTAAGCGAATCGTGGCGCTCCATCCCGCACTTCGGTGTCACCATGGATGTGCTGATGGACGAGGCCGAAAAGCTGCGCCAGCAGTTGAAAGAGGGGGGCTTGGCTGTTTCGCTGAACGACCTGGTGGTGAAGGGTGCCGCTCTCGCCCTCGAAGAATTCCCGCAGCTCAATGCCTCATTTGCGGGGGAGAAGATCGTGCAGGGGACCGATGTAAACATCTGCATTGCAGTGACGGTGCCCGATGGTCTGGTGATGCCGGTCGTTTCGCGCTGTCAGGAGCTTTCCCTGAAGGAGATAGGTGAGCGCTGCCGTGCACTCGTCGAGCGGGCCCGCTCCGGGCGCCTGACGGAGCAGGAGATGACCGGCGGCACCTTCTCCGTCTCCAACCTCGGCATGTACGGGGTGAGCCAGTTCAGCGCCATCATCTACCCCTCCCATGCCGGCGTTCTCGCCGTCGGAGGGGTAGCCGATTCGGTTGTGGCCAAGGGTGGTATCCCTGTCGTCGCAAAGACGATGAAGGTGACTCTCTCGGCGGACCACCGCGTCGTCGATGGCGCATATGCCGCACAGTTTCTTCAGAAGTTAAAGGAGATCCTCGAGCACCCGCTGAGGCTCCTCATTTAAGCCTGCTCCAGCGAGGGGCGCCGCGAGGCGCCCCTCGCCCTTTCCGGCACGTGCTCCCCTGTCCGTCCCGCCACCTTTCGTGCTGAGCCTGGCGCAGCACATCGACTGCTCCCCTTCTTGCTGATCCTTTTGTCATTCCTTCCTCCGGTTTCAGATGCCTGCTCCAGAAAATAATTTAAGGGATCGGCCACGGTCGCCGATATGGCTTAGGCGGCGGGGGATTCTGTGTGCTCCCGCGCAGTGACGAGGCCAATCACCCGGGAGCAGGATCCCGGTCCAAAGGACCATCTGCATGAAGTGTCTCATAGTTGATGACGAGATCTTTTGCCGCGAGTTTGTGGCAACCTTGCTGAAGGACATTGCCGAGTGCCGGCAGGCAGGGAGCGGCAAGGAAGCAGTAGCAAAGTACACGGAGGCTCTGGAGAGCGGATCGCCCTACGATCTGATCATCCTCGACATCATGATGCCGGACATGAGCGGGCATGACGTGGCGAAGGAGATACGGGCACTTGAGAAGGAGCGCAAGGCGGGGGGCGTGAAAATCATCATGCTGACGGCGCTTAATTCTCCCACCGATGCCATGGACTCCTTCTTCAACGCGCAGTCTGCCGCGTATCTGGTAAAACCGATCTCCAAGGACGGGCTGTTCAACGTCATCGGGAAGCTCGGTTTGGGGCGGAAGAAGTAGGCGGCAGGGGATGTGCGCGTCACCCTTAGGGGCAAATGTGATCGCGTGCTGGAGGACAGGCTTCCAGCCTGTCCCGCAGCGCTAGCCGCGTCCTTTATGGCGGCTGCGCCGCCACCGCAGGCAAGATGCCTGCGCTCCAGCGCGGGGGCACCTGGCGTCCGCTGAAGGAGGGGCTTCATCCTGGGGGAAATGTTGAAGCCGCGGTGCTCCCACCTTTGTCACCACCGAAGGAGGAGACTCCTCTCTGCTGACATATCCACCGAGGTTCCCAGCCACTTCCCTTCCCGGTTCAAAGTCGCCGCGAGCCACTGTGCATCCTCGCCTTCGGCGAGATTCACCCTCAGCCTTTTCAACCTCGTCGGCACCAGCTCCACCCGCTGCAGCATTCCATCGCGCGGCGACAGTGTGACGAAGTACATCAGCCCGAGGTCCCCCCGGAATTCCTCGTACCCCCTTATCCCCTCATAGTCGTTGAGGAAGTCACCGCACCCGTAGAGAATCAGCTTCCCCCGGTGCACCTCTATTCCCTTCACATGATGCGACGAGTGGCCGTAGACGACATCGACTCCCGCCTCCTCAACCAGACCTTGCGCGAACCTCCTCTCACTCTCCGTGATGCCGAAATCCCAGTTCGCCCCCCAATGCACGGACACGATGACGGTGTCTCCCTCTCTCTTCTCCCTGGCGACCTGCGCGGCAATGTGCTGCACCGCAACGGAAAGCTCAGGTAACAGGTTTACACCGGGCTTCTTACGGCCGGCACCCCACTGGTACGGGACGCCGCTGGTGGGGGAGCCGTAGCTGAAGAGAAGCACCCGTCCTTTCTGCTGGACATCGAGTACCGCCGGAGCGGCCGCCTCCGCCTCGCTTCGCCCGGCCCCTGCCGTTCTGATCGCCGCCTTTTCCAGCACCTCCAGGGTTTCTTCAAGCCCTCGATACCCCCAGTCCAGTACATGATTGTTGGCAAGAGCGCAGGCGTCGATGCGGAGTGCCGTGAGACAGGGGAGGTTCTGAGGATGCATCCGGTAATTGATCCCTTTCCCTATCCAGTACTCCTCGCTGGTACTGATGCATGTCTCCAGGTTCACGATGCGCAGGTCGGGGGCTTTTTTTCGCAGTACATCGAGGGCGTCCCCCCAGATGTAGCTGTACGGTACCGGCTTCTCGACAGGGCCGTTTGCCCTCTGGGCAAGCTCGATATAGATGCGGGCGTCTCTCACGTACGGCTCGAAGACGTGAGGGGGACTCGGATGCGGAAGCAACTGGTCGATGCCTCGCCCGGTCATGACGTCGCCACACAGAAAGATGGAGATTGAATCAGTCATAACAAAGGCACCTCTGTTGTAGTTGGAATACCCTTTCTGTTATAGTGTAACAAAGAGTCACAGCCAAAAGAGTATCATCAGTTGCTGCTTATTAATCTCCATCTTGTTCCTGTGAGGGGGCATTACTGTCGAAGGAACGTGCCTGTCTTCTGGTTTGACTAAAGAAGTGATAGGTAGACTTTCATAACAGGTACTTGTTCATAAGACACAAGGAGGTATGGTATGAGAGTGAATGTAGGCAAGATAGCTCGGCCGGTACTGGCCATGGCTTTCATCCTCTGCTGCGGGGAGGGGAAGTATGCTGAGGCGGGAGTCAGCGTCAATATGAACCTGAACATCGGCCCTCCACCCGTCATCGTTTCCGCGCCACCGGAAGTCGTTTTCATGCCGAACTACGGGACATACTTCGTGCCCGGACTCTCCTTCGACATCTTTTTCTACAACGGCTACTGGTGGTCGCCGCGCGGTGACAACTGGTATCGCGCGCCCGGCTACAACGGCCCGTGGAGGGTGATCGAACACCGGTACGTCCCGGGACCGGTGCGCCACGTTCCTCATGATTACCGTCGGGTCTACGCACGCGAGCGCCATATCCCCTACGGGCAGTGGAAGAAGGAGCACGGCCGCCACGGAGGAGGTGAGAGCGGTCGCGGCGGCGGAGGCAAGCACGGCGAAGGAAGCGGGCACGGAGGGGGACGCGGGAATGGTGGTGGGCACGGCGGCGGCGATGACAGAGGTCATGGCGGAGGGCATGGTCGGCATTGACAGGAGCTGAGGTGAGAGGTCAAGGTGTGGAACGGTGGGGCGATTGTCGGCTACGCTGCCATAATCCCCCACCACCACGCGCCGACAACCACCACGATGCTCAGAAGCGCCAGCAGAACGTTCAGGAGGGTGCCGGGGCGGCCGCGGGTGCCGGCAACGTGAGCGGTGACGGCCCCGAGGAGTACCCCGAAAAGGAAGCCGAAGAGATGGGCGCCGAGGTCGGTGTTTTTTCCTTCGGTACCGAGGAGGACCAGCAAGGAGAGGGCTGCCGCCACCGGGAGGGGCCAGCGTTTCAGGGCGTGGTGCCGGTGGCGGACCATATTGCTTGCGCCGAGAACGCCGACGGCTGCAAAGACAAGTGTAGAGGAGCCGATGGAGTCGTGGCTCGGCAACTGCACGTAGGCATTGGCCAGGTTCCCCAGCGCGCCGCAGGAAAGAAGAAGCGCCCAGGCTAGCCCTGAGCCGAGATCGCTGCAAAGATAGACGATGAAAATCCCGCCGATGGCCAGGTTGCTGAAAAGGTGGGTGAGATCCGCGTGCAGCGTCAGAGCCGTGATTAGCCGCCACCACTCTCCATCGAGGATGCGCCCTGCCTTCCCGCTCCCTGCCTCGAGCCAGTCGAGCGGTTGCCCGTCGGGGAGCGTCACCGGAAGAAGGGTGACATTGTAGAAGGTTGCAACGAGGAGAAGGACGGAGAGAGCGGCAAGGGCGTTGTTGATCTGTGGCCTTGTGGGGGGAGGGGAGGGGGGCCAGTGGCGATTCTCCTCCACGAAGAGGCGCAACTCCCGCTCCGCCTCCGCAAGGCGCGGTGCGGGGACCATGACGCGCCACCCGTTTCCGTCCGGTTCGAGCCGCGCCGGGAGGTAGCGCGCCTCCAGCACCAGTGACCACAGTTTCGCGCTCCGTACAGGGAGAGGCCCCGTGCTGTGACGATCGACCGTCTCGGGCGCGACAGCCAGCCACTCCACATCTTCTTCATTAAGGTCGATTTCTCTCTCCATGCGGCACAGTATTGCAGATTGCAGTTGCCGCGTCACCTGAAAAGGGGAGAGCCAGCGCGAGCGGCGCCTCTTGCTTCTTTGCGTCATCGACAGCACCCGTCGCCTCATGCTATTGCCCCTTTCTGTTCGCAGGCGCGAGGACCGGTTGCACCCGGTCCCCCTCCACGAGGCTCGTCCCCGGCTGGAGCGCCACCCGCTCCCCTTCCTGTATCCCCTCCCCGATACGCAGCATCTTCCCGTCGCTGTCCACCACCTTTACCTCGCGAAAGGATATCCGCTCATCGGGACCGACAACCGCGACGACCGATTTTTCGGCGCGTGTCAGGAGCGCCCCGACGGGAACCTGCGGGTAGGGGGGAGTCTCCAGCGTCAGGGATACGTCGACGAAGCCACCGGCGAGGACCCGCTGCGGCTGGTTCATGAGGTCGAGCTCCACGAGCATGGTGCGGCTCTTCGGATCGAGCTCTCCGCTTATCCGGCTCACCGGCGCGGGGATGCGGACCTGCGGCCGCGCCGGGTCCGAGATGATGGCGATGTCCCCTCTCTTCACCTGGGCGGCGGCTTTCTGGTCCAGGTAGAGGTAGATGCGGAGCCGGTTTGTCTGCGACACCGTTACCACCGGAAGGGCACCCGCCTGCCCCCCCGTTGCCCCCTGCATGAGAGCTCCGGGGTCGGCAAAGCGTGCCGTCACGACTCCTTCGAAGGGGGCCTTGAGGATCTGGTACCCCTTGGTGCTCCTGTACGCCGCCGCGGTCTCCTCCGCCGCCCGGGCGGCGCTTAAGGCGTTGTCAGCTTCCTGCTGCGAAATGAACCCCTCCTGCAGGAGACTCATCTCCCGCTGCGCAAAGAGCCGCTTGTTTCGGGCGTCGGCCAGCGCCGCCCGGTACTGGCTGTTCAGTTCCGGGCTCTCCAGGACCGCCAGGATCTCTCCTGCCGAAACCTTGTCCCCCTTGTCCACCCTGATCTCCTTCAGGTAGCCGCTCACCTTGGCATAGAGCGTCACGCTCGTGTAGGGGCGCGCCTCGCCGGTGAGTGTGACGGTGCGCGTCGTCCCGGAGCGGGTAGCGACCGCCACCTGGATCCGTTGTCCCGCCTGCACGCGCGCCCGGCGCTCTTCCCCCTCGGCAGAGACGGAGCGATGCCTCGCAAGGAGAAGCCCGAGGATGAGCAGGAGTGAAACGGCTACTGCGATCCCGCCGGCCAGATACATCTTGCGGGCAGTGGAGGGCGCGCTCTTCTCAGTCATGGCGCTCATCTCCCGGGTGTGGCCTCCCTTCCAGCTCCGCCTGCAGCCGTTCATCGAGGAGGTGCTTGGAGGGGAGCTTCGTGCGCAGCAGCGAATAGATCACGGGGACGACAAAGAGGGTGAAGACGGTGGCGAAGAGAAGTCCGCCGATGACGGCGCGCCCCAGCGGGGCGTTCTGTTCTCCCGCCTCCCCGAGAGCAAGGGCCATCGGTGTCATGCCGATAATCATGGCGAATGCCGTCATGAGCACAGGGCGCAGCCTCGTGCTCCCTGCGGCGAGAGCGGCCTCCACCGGCGTTACCCCCTTCTCCACCCGCAGGTCGTTGGCAAAGCTCACCAGGAGAATGGAGTTGGAGGTGGCGATCCCCACCGCCATGATGGAGCCCATGAGGGACTCCACGTTGATCGTGCTCCCGGTGAGGCAGAGGATCCACAGTATCCCCACCAGCGCGCCCGGTACCGCCGTCATGATGATGAACGGGTCGATCCAGGACTGGAAGAGGGCGACCATGAGAAAGTAGACGAGGAGCGTGGCGAGGATGAGGCCGATCGCGAGGCTCCTGAAGGAATGGTGCATCACCTCGTTTTGCCCGCGGAGCGTGATGTGCACGCCGGGAGGGAGCTTTCCCAGCCTCTTGATTGCCTGCTCGATCTCACCCGCCACGGATCCCAGGTCGCGCCCCTCGACGCTCGCTTCCACATCGAGGACCCGCTGCACGGTGTAGTGGCTGATGTTCTCGGCGGTGACCCGGTGCGAGACGAGGGCGAGGTTTCCCAAGGGCTGGGCCGGCACCTGCGGGCGCGCGGAGAGCTCGGGAGTGGCGACCGGCTGCAGCACACCGGAGTAGGGAGGGGTGACCGGCATGGCGAGAAGGCCCTCCATGCTGCTTAAGTACTGACGGGGGATCTGCACCGCGACGGTGTAGTTCACGTTGTTCACCGGGTTGAGGAAAAAGGAGGGGGCGATGAGCGCACTGGTGGAGAGGGCGACGAGCGCACTGGTGGCGACGTCGCGCTCGCTCATGCCGAAGTGGGCGGCGCGGGTGCGATCGACGTCGACCTGCAGTGACGGGTAGTCGAGCACCTGGTTTATGTGCACGTCCGTCGCGCCGGGTATGGCGAGGAGGGCGTCGCGCATCTTCAGGGCGTAGCGCCGCGAAACAGTGAAATCGGCACCTTCGATCTGGACATCAATGGGAGAGGAGACGCCGAAATTGAGGACCTGTGTCACGATGTCGGCGGGCTGGAAGTAGAAGCTCGCACCGGTGAACTCTTCCGGAAGCTTCCGGCGCAGGAGCGACCGGTAGTAGTCGGTCGGGTGGTGCCCGGGCTTCAGGGAGATGAGGATCTCTGCGTCCATGCCGCCGATGTTCTCCGTCTGCACGAAGGCGAGGTTGTAGAAGGTGGGGACGCCGATCATGTCGTTCAACGTCTCCAGCTCGTCCGCGGGGATGAGCTGCCGGATGCGCGTCTCGACCCGCTGCACGAGCATCTCCGTTTCCTCGATCCGCGTCCCGGAGGGGCCGCGCACGTGGAGCTTCATGATCCCGGCATCGACGGAGGGGAAAAAGTCGGTGCCGACCACGAAGAGGAGCGCCATGCTCAGAACCCCGACGACAGCCGCGACGACGAGGGTGAAGACCCTGTGCTGCAGCACGACCGCAAGAACCGCGCTGTACCGTTCCCGCAGCCGCTCGAAGGCCCTTTCCCGTCGCTCGTTTGTCCTCTTGAGCCACGACCTGTGCGTCGCGGCATTCTCCTCATCTTCAGGCCGGCGCTCGTAGTGGCGTCTCTCGCTGGCGAGGAGCATGCGCGCCAGCACGGGCACGAGGGTGCGCGACAGAAGGTACGAGGCGAGCATCGCCGCGACCACCGCAAAGGCGAGGGGGGTGAAGAGGTAGCGGGCCGGCCCGTACAGGAGAACCACCGGGAAGAAGACGACGCAGATGGCAAGGGTGGCGACAATTGCCGGGACCGCGATCTGCTGCGCGCTGTCCAGCACGGCGAGGGTCGTCGGCTTGTCCATGTCGAAGTTGCGGTGGATGTTCTCCACCTCGACGGTGGCGTCGTCCACCAGCATTCCTATGGCGAGGGCGAGACCGCCAAGGGTCATGATGTTGATGCTCTGCCCGCTCAGGTACATGGCGATGAGTGCGGTGCAGATGGCGAGGGGGATCGAGGCGGAGACGACGACCATGCTGCGCCAGGAGCCGAGGAAGAGGAGGATCATGAGGGAGACGAGGACGGTTGAAAGAAGCGCCTCGTGCACCACGCCCGTCACCGCGCTGCGCACGAATATCGACTGGTCGAAGTCTATCTTCAGCTCCAGCCCGGCGGGGGCGGTCTCCTTGATGAGTGGAAGGGCGTCGCGGGTGGCATCGACGACCGCGAGCGTTGAGGCGTCGGCATGTTTCAGAATGGCGAGATATGTGGCGCGGCGGCCGTTTACCCGTACCACATTCGTCTGCTCGGCAAAAGTATCGGTGACCCGAGCCACGTCCCCCAGGTAGACGGGGCGATTTGCCACGACCTTCACCGGGATGGCGTTAAACTGCTCCACCGCTCGGGGGCTCGTGTTCATGAGGACGTTGTACTCGGTCGTCCCTATGCGCGCCGTGCCGGCGGGTATGATGACGTTGGAGGATTGCAGGGCCGTCATGACGTCGGCGGGGGAGAGGCCGCGGGCGGTGAGCGCGGCGGGATTGATATCGACCATGATCTGCCGGCTCTTCCCTCCGAACGGGGCAGGGGTGGAGAGCCCCGGAATGGTGAAGAGTCGCACCCTGATGAAGTTCAGGCCGTAGTCGAAGATCTTCTCCTCGGGGAGCGTGCTGCTGGAGGCCGTGAGCTGCGCCACCGGTACGTTCGAGGCATTGAACTGCACGATCGCCGGCGGCTGTATCCCGGGGGGTGCCACCCGTAGAAGGGTACTGGAAACGGAGGAGATCTGGGAGATCGCCGCGCCGATCTCCGTCCCCGGCTGGAAGTAGATCTTCAGAAGACCGATGCCGGGGATGGACTGCGACTCTATGCGGGAGATGCCGTTCACGGTGGTGGAGTAGGCGCGCTCCGCGATGAGGACCACGCGCCGTTCCATGTCCTCGGGGGACAGGCCCGGATAGCTCCAGGCGACGGCGACGACGGGGATGTCAATGACGGGGAAGATGTCGACGATCATCCTGCTGGCGGAAAGGGCGCCAAGGACGAGCATCAGGAGCGCCATGACTGCGATGGTGTAGGGACGCCTCAGCGCCAGGCGGACGATCCACATACTTCCCTCTTTTCAGGAAGGATCAGGAAACGGGGCGGAGATATCGAACGGGAAGTGCCGCTTCAACCTCTTTCAGATACTGCACGCGTAACCTTCCAAAATCATGAGAAAAGTCTATCATAGCACCCCCCCTTTACCCTTTCTCGACGAGGAAAACCATGTCATGTCTATCATGTAGGCCGGGATAAGCCGCAGGCGTTCCCGGCAGATCATGGTTGTCCGCTTTGCGCTCGGGGCCGTCCGCATGATGCGCCCCATTGCCGGAACGGCCGTACCGACCTCCCTCACCCACTTGCACCGGGTCTCGTTCAGCTTGACTATGGCTGAGGCAGTGTTAAAAGTCTTTATGTTTACCGGCGCTGCTGGCCTCCGAAAAGGAGGTTGGCGCGCCACAAACTACTGAGCCCGCACCGTGCAGGGCGGGAAAGGGAGGAAGGAGATGGCAGGTAAACCGTATGTGGACAAGGACGTATGCATCGCCTGTGAGATGTGTGTCAACATGGTGCCTGACGTGTTCCGCATGGGCAGCGACAACCTCGCGGAAGTGCACAACCCGGCAGGAGCTCCTCAGGATAAGATTCAGGAGGCGATGGATGCCTGTCCGGTAACCTGCATCCATTGGGAAGGGGAATAGCGTCACGCGATCGGTGAAGAAGCTACATGGAAAACTGGAAGGCCGCTGGTGAGAGGGGAGTTCCCGATTGCAGCGGCTTTTTAGTGTGCGGAAAAGGGAGAAGGGCATGATCACGGAGAAGGTAAAGAGTTTCATCCAGAAGCACGACTACGCACTGGTAGCCTCGGCAGACGAGAGAGGGGTACCGCATCTTGCCGCCGGGAGGGATCTCATGGTCCCGGACCCGGAGCACATCGTCTTTCGCGCCTGGTTTTGCAACGTCACGCTGCACAACCTGGAGAAGAATGCCCAGGTCACCCTTGCGGTCGTTGATCCTGTCAGCGGTGAGGGGTTCCAGCTGGCGGGGCGGATGGAGGGGGTCACGGCGACTGCTTTTGCAGACGGGCTGGCCCCCGGGGAGGAGCCTCCGGGGACGCCGCAGGTCGAGTCGAGCCTGACGGTGCTCGTGCAGAGGGTTATGGCCTTCACTGCCGGCGCCCATACGGACCAGCCGATAGAGTAGGCTTCACTTCCTTTCGATGGAGCGCATGAGGAGCGCTTCCGCCTGGGGCAGATCCTCTTCCGCCACGAGGATCTCCACCGGGTACCCCCCTTCCGAGCGTACGGTGCTGGTGAAGTACTCGATTCCCCCCTCCCGCAAGAGCTTTTCGACGCGGGCGAGGTCCTCTTCGTCCCTTGGATCGTAAAAGCGCACCATTGGTCTCTCCTTTCAAAGATATCGGGGGGCTTCCCCCTTTCTTCTCCTGTCAAAAGACTCGGCGCAAACAGAGGTCCGCGATGACCGCTCCCAGTATCGCCGTGAGATAGGCGATGGAGGAGGTGAACGCCCAGCGGTAGAGCCTCTTTGCGAGAAGGAGCCAGCATCCTCCCCAGAAGGAAATTCCGATCACGACGGCAGACGCGGCGTACCACTTCGAGCACGGGCCGTACACCCACAAAAGGAGGGGGGTGCAGACCAGCAGGCCGGCGCCCGAAAGAACAGCGACCGCGGTGAACTTTTCCCCCTTTACGAGAGGAAGAACGGGGATCCCCGCGCGCCGATATTCCTCCTGGTGGGCGAGGGAGAGGAGCCAGAAGTGTGGGGGCTGCCAAAGGAGCATGAGGATAAAAAGGATGAGCGGGGCGGTGGCAAAGGGGGGTGCGACGGAGCTTCCGCCGATGAGGACCGGGAGGGCTCCCGGTATACCGCCGAGAATCGCGGCCCAGTGGGAGCGGCGCTTGAGGTAGAGGGTGTAGTAGAGCGTATAGCTTGCGACGGCGCCAAGAAGAAAGGCTGTTGCGGCGATCCCCACATGAAAGGCGCTCAGTACCAGTGCCGAGGTTATGAGGGCGAGGGCGCACGTCACGACGCGGCCGGTTCCGAGTGCGGCGATGGCGGGGCTTCTCCTTTGCACGCGCTCCATGAGGAGGTCGATGCGCCGGTCGAGGACGTTGTTGATCATGGCCGACCCGGCGGCAGCGAGGACGATGCTGGCAAGGCACAGGAGTGCCGGGGCTGCCGGGGGCGCTGCGCCGGCGGCCACCACCATCCCGGCGTAGCCGGCGAGGGTGACGGCGGCGACGATACCCGGCTTCATGAGCAAAAAGAGCGCGACACCTGTGGAAGGGGCCGCGCCCTCTTTTACCTGGACCGTATCTGCCGCGGTTTCCATCATTCGGGAAGATCCTTAAGCTGGCGGGTGCTCCCGAGCCACATCCGCAAGGTGAACCACACCGCCGCCAGGGCGACCGCGAGATGAAGGGCGGTCACCGAGTAGAGGAGACCGGAGCGGACCACCACGAAGCCTACTCCGATCTGCAGGCCGAGAAGGCAGGTCAGCATGAGGCAATCGGCGCGCCAGCTGGCAAGGCGCTTGTCCAGCAGCGAAACCAGGTAGACCAACCCCGCGGTCAGAAAGAGCGCCAGCGCCACAACACGGTGCGAGTAGTTGACGAGGACCTGCCAGCTCCACACTGTCGGTATCCACTCACCGTTGCAGGTCGGGAAGTCGGGGCAGGCGAGGCCACCGGCTGAGTGGCGCAGGTAGGCCCCGAGGGAGGCCTGGGAGAAGACGAGGACCACGAGGGAGAAGAAGACCCCGGCGTAGCCGCTCAAGGAGAAGACCACCGGTTCCCCTTCGCCGTCACAGGCGGTCATGTACAGGACGAGGAGGTAAATGGTGAGCGCCGTCATGAAGTGGAGCGTGGTGAGCTGCACCGGCAACTCGAGCAGGACGACGATCCCCCCAATGACGATCTCGGTGGTGATGAGGCCGAGAGCCGCAATCGGTATGGCCTTGTTGAAGCCGGGGTAGCTCTTCAGCCGCTGCCGGGAGAGGAGGATGAGGCACAGTGTGGCCAGCGCCGCAAGGATCCGGTGGGTGAACTCCATCCAGACGTCCAGCTGCAGCGGCGGAAGGACTCTCCCCTGGCAGAGCGGCCAGTCGGGGCAGGCCATCCCCGCCTTCATCCCCGCCACGAGATTCCCCCAGAGGAGCAGTATGAAAAAGAGTCCTGCGGTTATGCGGCCGAGCATGGTCCACCTCCATGAGACCCGGTACCTTCCGCCACCGGGTACGGATTGACTCGCATCACCTGGTGTAGACGTCTATCAGGGTGCCGAAAAGGATGAGCGCGAGCACCAGGAGCGGGAAGATTGCAAAGGCGACGACGAGCTTCGTCTCGTGGCGCAGGTGCATGAAGTAGTAGGCAACGAGCCCTGCCTTTACGGAGGCGATGGTCAGCGCCGCCCCCGCGTTCCAGAGCCCGAGGTTGACGTAGGAGACAAGTACTGTCACCACCGTCAGCACGAGGAGGGACACCCACACGAAAATATATGTCTTGTAAGCAGCCATGATCCCCTCTCTAGCCAATCAGGTACAGGAGCGGGAAAAGGTAGATCCAGATCAGGTCCACGAAGTGCCAGTACAGGCCGAAAACCTCCACCGGCGCGCTGTGCTCGGCGTTGATCCTGTCCTTTCTCGCCAGCACGATGAGGGCGGCGAGAACGGCCATCCCCCCCACCACGTGCAGACCGTGCAGCCCCGTCATGACGAAGTAAAGCCCCCAGAAGATGTTCGTCTTCGGGAAGATCCCCTCGGCAAAGTCGTGACTCCACTCTATGTACTTGATCACCAGGAATACTCCCGCCAGCGCCAGGGTCAGCATGAGGCAGAGGTTCATCGTCTTTTGCCGGGCCCGCCGGACCGCACCGATGGCAACCGCCATGGTGAGACTCGAGGTGAGGAGCACCACCGTGTTCAGCGCTCCCAGCGGGCGGCTCAGCTTCAGGTGCTGAAGGTGGAACAGCTCCGGATACATCCCGCGGAACTGGGCGTAGGCGGTGAAAAGTCCACCGAAGAGGAGGAGCTCCGTCGCCAGGAAGGTCCAGATCCCGAGCCGCGCGCTGACAGGTGCTTCCTTGTGGGCGCCGGACGGTGCTTCGTTATGCTTGTCGGTGGTGCTCGCCATCGTGCGCCCTCCGATCGGTCCCGTAGTTGTAGGGCCACTCGTGTATCGTCGGTATCACCTCGAAGTTCTCCTCGGGGGGAGGGGAGGAGATCTGCCACTCAAGGGTGTTCCCCTGCCACGGGTTGGCCGGCGCGGTCGCGCCCCTGTGCAGGGAGCGCCAGAAGTTGACGAACATGATGATGATCCCCGCCGCGAGAATCCACGACCCTACGGTGGCGAGGGTGTTGAGACCCTGGTACTTCTCAGGGTATTCCGCCCAGCGCCGCGGCATCCCCTGCACGCCGAGGATGAACATGGGGAAGAAGGTGATGTTGAAGCCGGGAACGATCAGGCACCAGGCGATCTTCGCCAGCCTCTCGTTCAGCATCTTTCCGCTGATCTTCGGGTACCAGTAGTGCAGCCCCGCGAAGAGCCCCATCACCGTCCCCCCCATCATGGTGTAGTGGAAGTGCGCCACCAGGAAATAGGTATCGTGCACATGCACGTCGACTGCAAGGGCGCCGAGGAAGAGCCCGGTAAGCCCGCCGATGATGAAGAGGAAGATGAAGGCGAGCGCCCAGAGCATGGGGGAGTCGAGGGCGATGGAGCCGCGGTAGAGGGTGGCGATCCAGTTGAAGATCTTCACCCCCGTAGGGACCGCCACGAAAAAGGTCAGAAAGGAGAAGATCACCCCGGCGGTCGTGGACATCCCGCTCACGAACATGTGGTGCCCCCAGACGAGGAAGCCGATGAAGGCGATGGCCAGTGCCGAGTAGGCGATCGCCCGGTACCCGAAGATCGGCTTTCGCGCGAAGACCGGAATGACTTCCGAAATTATCCCCATCGCCGGGAGAATCATCACGTACACCACCGGGTGGGAGTAGAACCAGAAGAAGTGCTGGAAGAGGAGTGGGTCCCCACCCTTGGCGGGATCGAAGAAGCCGACGCCGAAGAGCCGCTCCGCCGCGAGCAGGAGGAGGGTGATGGCGATGACGGGGGTGGAGAGGACCTGGATGACGCTCGTGGCGTACATCGCCCAGATGAAGAGGGGCATGCGGTACCAGCTCATCCCCGGGGCGCGCAGCGTGTGGATCGTCACGATGAAGTTGAGCCCCGTCAGCACCGAGGACATCCCCACGAGGAAAAGGCCCAACGTGAGGGTCGTGATCGCCGCGCCGGTGCGCGCGGAGTACGGCGTGTAGAAGGTCCACCCGGTGTCCATCGGGCTGACGAGGGAGCCGATGGTCACGACGATCCCGGCGAGAAAGACGTAGTAGCTCAAGAGGTTCAGGCGCGGGAAGGCGACGTCGCGCGCGCCGATCAGGAGCGGTATGAAGAAGTTCCCCAGCGACGAGGGGATCGCCGGGATGATGAAGAGAAAGATCATCATCACCCCGTGCATGGTGAAAAGCACGTTGTATGTGTGGTCCGTGAAAAGCGCCGGCCCCGGCGTCAGGAGCTTCAGGCGCAGCAGAAGGGCGAGTACCCCACCGGTCAGGAAGAAGAAGAGGGTGGTGAAAAGGTACATGACCCCGATGCGCTTGTGGTCCAGAGTGAGAGCCCAGGAGCGGAACCCCTTGTGCGCAAGGTAGTCTTCATGGTGCGCATGGGCTGCGACAGCTTCATTTGACATCTTCGTTTCCCCGAATCTAGCACGCCGTCCCTTCGGACCGCGCTGTGGTGGCGGATCTTCGTCAGGATCCAGCGCGAGGCTGGACCATCCCTTTCCCCCCACACGATTTCTGCATTGCAGGTCCGGCTGCAGCACCCGGGTCAGAAGCCCGCGGTTTACTTCAGCGTCTTCAGATAGGCGATGACGGCCGAGATATCATCCGGTTTCAGCGTCGCCTTGAAGCTCGGCATGATCGGCTGGAACCCCTTCACGACCTTCGCGTTCGGATCCACGAGCGATTCCCTCAGGTACTCCTCGTCGGCGGTGACCGTCTTGCCGTCGGCAAGCTCGACCTTCCTGCCGAAGACCCCCTTCAGTGTCGGTCCCACCTTAGCCATCCCGTCAATGGAGTGGCAGCCGAGACAGCCGGCGTGCTCGACAGCTTCCTCCCCCTTCTTCTCCGGCGGCTGGGTCGCCTGGGCAGCCGCCTCCTGCGCCTCGTGCGCCTGCCACTGCGCGTACTCCTGATCGCTCATGATGATGAGCGTGCCGCGCATGAGGGAATGGCCGCTGCCGCAGTACTGCGAGCAGTAGATGTCGAACTTCCCCGTCTGCTTCGGTAGGATCCACAGGTAGGTGTAGCGACCCGGGAGCACGTCCTGCTTCTGCCGGTAGGCGGGGATGAACATGCCGTGGAGGACGTCGGTGGAGGTCATCACCAGCTTCACCGGTTTCCCCACCGGTAGGCGCAGTTCGTTGAGGGACGTGTGTCCGTTCGGGTACTTGAAGTTCCAGGAGAACTGGGACGCGGAGAGCTGAATCTCCGTGGCGCCGGGGATCGGAGTCCTCATCTTTACGAAGACGATGAAGCCGTAGGCAAAGATCGCCACCAGCAGGAGGGAAGGGACGATCACCCAGATGATCTCGAGGATGGTGTGACCGCTGATGTACGGAGTCTCCTCCACGACCCCCTTTCTCCGGCGGTACTTGAGGGCGAAGTAGATCAAAAGCCCCTGGGTAAGGACGAAGAAAAAGGCGCAGATGATGGTGATGAACACGAAAACCGCGTCCACGTCATGGGCTGCCAGTGAGGCTTCGCTGTAAAGGGAGCTTAGGTCCGGCATGCTGTCCCCCCCGGTTGATAGTCTCTATCGCTGACACCGGTCCGGCTCCCGCGCGGCGGGAGAGGGCCTGCCTCATGTTTGAGGACTGTTTTTTTCCTTTTGCCAAAGAACAGCCAGCAGCATCCCCAGCATGACGAGAACGCCGATCATGGCCACCAGCATGATGCGGGTGGCTATAAGCTCGTACTTTTTACCGACAGGGTCGTAGTGAAAGCAGAAAAGAAGGGCCTGGTTCAATATCTGCGAGCCGCCGATCTTGCCGTCGGAGGCCTCCAGAAGGGCGATCTTCAGGTCGCGCGGCTTCACGTCCACCGTGTAGAGGTAGCGGGAGATCGTGCCGTCCGGGGTGAGGATCACCATGATGCTCGGGTGGGCGAACTCGTGCCCCACCCGCATGTAGCGCATGCCCACGCTCTTTGCGAGGCGATCTATCTCCGGCTGCTGCCCGAGCAGGAAGCTCCACTTCTGCCCGGCGTCGGCCCCCCCCCCGAGCATCCCGTACGTCATTGATGCCTTGTGGGTGGCAGCTGCCGTCGTCTCCTCCGGGTCGATGCTTACGGTAACGATGCGGTAATCCTTGCCGAGGGAAAGCCCCTTCATCCCGTGGATTGTATCGACGAGGTTGCGGAAGATGAGGGGGCAGAGGGTGGGGCAGGAATAGTAGTTGAGGGTGAGGAT
Organism: Geomonas sp. RF6; assembly: GCF_021044625.1. NCBI lineage: Bacteria > Pseudomonadati > Thermodesulfobacteriota > Desulfuromonadia > Geobacterales > Geobacteraceae > Geomonas > Geomonas sp. RF6. The sequence continues at coordinate 3,899,636 of NZ_CP087999.1, forward strand.
GACCGGGGTGCCGGTAAAATAGTTCGCGAGCGTTACCTTCTTCCCCGTCTGATCGACAAAGGGAAGATTGAGCGGGACGTGGGAAGCGAGATGCTCGTCGACCCCGACAGAATCGAAGACGATGTCCTGCGGGTCGCGCGCCTGTGCGGTGTGGGTGGAGAGAGTGAGAAGCAGTGCCGCGACCAGAGCGGCGCCAATTTTTGCCCAGCCAGCTTTACACATGGCACTTGCTCCGTCTTTGTCGTTCACTCCTTCGGCTTCGCGTAATCGAGCATCCCCTGGAAGTCGACGATCACCACCGGCTCGTCTCCCACCACCCAGGCGTCGTGCCCCTCCGGCAGAAGTGAGACACCTCCGGCCTTGCAGAGGAACTCCCTGCCGTCGTCCATAATCACCATCAGCGTGCCGGCGAGATGGTACTGGAAGTGCGGAGCCTCGCAGCTCTTCGTCTGCACGATCGGCTGGACGCAGGTCGACCACTTCCACCCCGGTTCCAGCGTGAGCCGCCCGACGGTGACGTCACCGAGGGTAATGAGGTCGAGCCTCCCCTTCGGAAAGGTGCGGACCTCATCAGGATTCACAAAGCTCTTCATCTCGGCCTTCAGCATGACCAGACTCCGTTAAATGGTGCGGCTTTTCGCGCACAGAACTGTAATTCCATAAGAGATTCTAATATCTACCGGATCAAAAGCAAGGCGGGGCGGTGGAGTCGGGCGCAACGCTGGCGGGGTATGTGATGGGGGTACAGCTCAGTTCATGTCGGGGCAGAGTCAGTGTGTGGTGGGGGGAGAAAGTATAAAAGTAGCAGCAGTGATTTTAATAGTTGACGCAGCCGGAAAGGGTATGGTAAAAGGTTTGTCTCACGACGCGGGGTGGAGCAGTCCGGTAGCTCGTCGGGCTCATAACCCGAAGGTCAGAGGTTCAAATCCTCTCCCCGCAACCAAACAAACACAAAGGGATCAACCATCACGGTTGATCCCTTTTTTGCTTTCTTTGTATCACCATTGTGCACGCTTGGGGGGCCTACAGGTGCGAGTCCCCCCCTTTCCTTCAACACGTCAAAGGTGTCTGTCCCCCTCAGCCCTCTCTTCTTATCGACGTCCTCCCTAGCTGCTGCAGAAACTTATGAAGTTATGGACGTCCCCCTGTCCTCTGTGGCGTCACGAAAAGGCCCAGAATCTTGGCCGCGAAGGGAAGAGCGATAAGGATATCGCTGAATACCTCGGGCATGGCCGAGAGGGCGTCACAAAACATTACAAGTAATAGGTGAACGGGGCTTGCCCGTCGCTGCCATCGGCAGCGGTGGGCGAGCCCCGTTTTTTTTTGCGTGTCGGATGCCAGGCTAGCCCCATGGCTGTTGATCGTCTGAGCATGAGCCGTTCAAGAAGGAGGTGCGGTTGTAATAGACTTTTAAAAAATTTGCAATTGTGGTATGCACCTCCGACCAAGGTCGCCAAATCGCAATTTGCTGGCGAGCCCATGAATTGCTCAGTAAGCGTTGGGCAGCCATTAAAAGGAAAGGGGGTCAAGATCGACGATGACCAAAAGCCGGTATGTCGCAGTGCAGATCGGGATCATCATGCTTCCGCCTTTCCTTGCGGCACTGTGCCTTCACGTCAATCACTACATCACCAGCCCCATCGAAGAGTTTGCGGTGTTAGTGGCTTTGCTTTTATGGCTGCTCTTAGTGCACTTCTCGGCTTAACTGATGCCACCTGTTCCGGCATTTTCATAGTGACGTATGCTGCGTCGGCAGTTTATCTCTTTTCGAGATGCTATTGGAGCCAGGAGCGACGCAACAATATCGCAATCGGAATTAACCTAGCCCATTGTATGGTCTGTAGCTTTTGGCTTTTTTTGGCTGACTCTCGCAATGCAATAGCCGGGCGCCGTCAACATCCTTTTTGAGAAGGGAAAGAATGCATAACAACTTATGAATAAGGTACTCAGAAAAAGTACGTTGCATCTTCGGAGGTGGATGCTCACTGTTCCTGGAGGGGGGCTTCTTATAATGGCAACGTTGCATCGACTCCAGCTAAATGTAACGAGTCCAGAGCCATATACTTCCAGCCTTCTGATTCCAGCTGAAGTAGTTTTGCTACTAGTCATATTTATATTCATGTTAGCTAAACTTGTCGAAGGAATTTCGTTTCTTTTCAAAAGACAGTGGATGAACCTTTCGATTTGCTTTTCAGATTTTGTGATTGGTGGGGTCTGCACGTATGGAGCTATGTGGATCGATTCGCCAACTCTTATATTTATGACTTAGTGAGAATGAATCCACTCATGGCCTACGTTAATTGGGTTCTAAACCGGAAAGTGGACAAAGAGATGGCAAAACAAGATAATCATATCTGCACTCAATGCCTCTACAGGGGAGGACCGAGAGTCAGCTTTGGCCGGCTTTTGGTGGAGTTCTTCACGAACCTGATCTTCTTCACTGATGTCGCCTTTTTCCACAAGGTGTGGCATTGTCCAAAGTGCGGCGGGCATTCAATGGTTCTTGTCGAGACGGAGGCCGGTCAGAATGCTTTGGCGTCCCTGGCACAAAGAGGTAGAGGGATACCAAGACCGAGTGACCGAGAATTGCTGCATAGGTAACGATATGCTGTTTGGCATTTGTGCGCCTTTGATGATTGCGAGTCTTGTCAGTTCCGCTAGAGACCCCTCGGGCGTGCCCTGTACCCTAACCCGTACCCTATGACCTTGCAAAGATGGTAAACATGTGTTACTTAGGAAGCCGTCGGAAGCTGGCTAACCTGTTGGATTGGCAGCAAGTCGCTGATTTTCTTGGGGTGGGGTAGGGGCGGGAGGTTGCGCTCATAACCCGAAGGTCAGAGGTTCAAATCCTCTCCCCGCAGCCATAAGAAATCAAGGGGTTATCCGTTAAGGGTAACCCCTTTTTTCGTGTCGTGTGCACCAGGGTGTGTCCGCGCCTCCCATGTCTACCATCTGACCATGCTTGCACGTTCCGATCAGGGCGAGACCTACTCCTGTCAGCCTTCAGGTCCGAACCATCCCTTTTCGCGCTCCACATTGAGGCGGGAAAGCAGATACTCCCACAGCGGAGGACAGCCCGCCTTGATCGGCGGACCGATGCGATTTACCACTCTTTCGTAACTGATATCGTTTTCGCGCCAGCTTTGTCCGTTTTGAGCCAGATTGAGTAGAGCCGGAATGGCACGATCCACGGCGTTCGCGAAAACGGCCTCTGCCGTTTCAGCCTGCTCGAACTCCAGCCAAAGGTCCAGAAATTTCGAGCTTTGCGGTTCCGGCATAATGCCGAAGATTCTTTTAGCCGCAGCGAGTTCTGCAGCTTTACGCTCTTCCCAGCCGTCTGTCGCATAGACAAGGGTATCCCCTGTGTCGATCTCTCCTATGTCGTGGACTAGCAGCATGGCGATCACTCTGTTCATGTCGATGGTCGGGCCGGCGTACCGCGCAAGAGACATTGCGAGCAGAGCAATCTGCCAACTGTGCTCCGCCGAGTTTTCGTAGCGGTCGAGCCCCAGCGGGCGGTTTTTGCGAGTTACGCTCTTTAGCTTGTCCACCTCAAGTATAAAATCCACGATCTGCGTCATCGCTTCGGTTACAAAGTGCATTGTACTTCTCCTGATGAAGTTATAGAAAGCAGAGGAGTCGAGTCTCGATTTTGACTCCGCTCTGGCGTTATGACATTATCGGGAGGATAGGACAATTACTTAATATAACTGCTTATTTTTCTCTGGAGCGCGTGCCACTTTGCGCGGGCACGCTTTGAGGCGGGCGGTTGTTCCTGACCCGACTCATTCTGGAGCGTCAGCCCCTTCCGAACCCTCGCGTAAAAGGTTTCATAGCAATATGGGGCTTCTTCCGAATTATTCGGCCGTTTTTTTACCAGAGCAAGCACACCGTCTGCTGGCGGCTCTCGATGCTTGGTGCCGCATAGAGGTACCGGTCCAAATTTGTCCGGAATCCCTTCAGGTCCTTCGCTTAGAAAAAAATCTGTACGTAGGAACCTTCCCCCCTCTAACTCAAATGATCCCGAAGACTGATTAAAGCGATCATATAATAAGATTTTGTTTTCATCTGGATAGAACGGCTTGCTGCACTGTATGATCGTGGTGCCGCTCGACTTACTGTAGGCCACGAGAACCGACGCACCAACACATGGCGCATCTATAACCTTCGGTTTGATAACGTTAAAAAAGCAGATATCAGCGGAGCACTCCGGTGCAGTAACACTATCGTCGGCTTTGACTGCGTTGGCAGCAAGGGACAAAAGGGCTATGGCGTGAAGACTGAAGACACGCAACACACTTTCCTCCTACTTGTTGTAGCAGGGCGAGTTAAGGCTTATTACGCTCGCTGGAGTCGGGCAATCTGCGTAAGCAGTTAGGCTTATCCCCCTACATTTCCACCTTCTTCGCTCCTCACGGCCGCCCTTTTCCGCACTTCCAGCACTCGGAGAATTGCCCCTCCAGCTCTTCGCCGCAGGAGGGGCATCGCCACGGTGCCAGATCTTTCTCTGCCATCGCCTCTTCTACTATGCTCCGTGCCCGAGCATAATCCTCGTCGTCCACGCACAGTTGTGGCCAGCATTCTATCGGCGGGATCTCCCCCATCCCGGCGTAGAGGTACTGGTTCCTCACCCAGCAGTTGATCCCTTCCCCTTCGATAATGCTCTGGATCACGCTGACCAGCGAAATGTTCTGCGCGCTGTAGATTACTTTCATCTCTTCTCCGGATCTCTCTTATTGGTGGACCTGCGCCAGGTCCTCGTGAAGGCACTCCTATTGTAGCGAAAAGGGCACGTGTTCTGCCACTGCTCGTTCAGTTTGTAAAGCGCGTGAGGCCCTTTCTTGAAAAGTCCCATACGCACGTAGTTTCCTCATCGGCTCCAGCTGTTCCCTCAACTGAGCCGTCACCCGAACGACGCCAGAAGAGAAGTCCTCCCGCACTGTGACAAAACCCTTCTCCCTTGCAGGCATAACTCACGACACGACAGGAAGTTCGCCCGCAGATAGTTTACAATTCAGATATGGTGACTTACATGACTACATTTAGGTCGATTATCGCAACTGCCATTGTCAGTTACAGTGCTGGTTGCGCTACGTTGCCGGACGCGTCCAAGATCACCGACCACGCTCCCGCACAAGCCGCTCCGAAGATCCTCACCTCCAAAAGGATGTTGTCCCGCGAACAGAGCAGAGCTCTCATGGAACGGCTGCAGAAGGGGGCGAAGCCGACTGATCTGCTGCAGCGCCACAATGCCGTGCTGGAGATGGTGAGCGGCCACCCCCTCACCGCCGGGAACAAGGTCACGCTCCTCATCGACGGCAGATCCACCTATGCGGCCATGTTCAAGGCAATGGAGAGTGCCCGGGAGACCATCAACGTAGAGACCTTCAAGATCGACGACGACGAGATTTCGCGCGCCTTTGCCAATGTCTTCCTGAAGAAGCAGTCCCAGGGAGTGCAGGTCAATTTCATGTACGACAGCATGGGGAGCATCACTACTCCCGCTTCCTTCTTCGACCGGCTCCGGCAGGCGGGAATCAACGTGGTCGCGGTCCACCCGCTCGGTGCGGAAAATGGAGAGAATGTTCCGACGGTGCATGCCGATCACCGAAAACTGCTGGTTGTGGACGGGAGGGTGGCGATAACGGGAGGGATCAATATCAGCCGGGTGTATGCGAGCACCCCTTTCAAGAAGAAGCAGGAAAAGAGGCCGTCGGTGCCTTGGCGTGACACTGACATTCAGCTCGAGGGGCCGGTCGTGGCACAGTTTCAGAAGGAATTTCTGGAAATGTGGGCAAACCAGCAAGGTTCCCCTCTAGCGGGGAGGAATTACTTCCCGAAGCTCAAGAAAGAGGGGGATGACCTTGTCCGGGCGATCTCCAGCACCCCCGGAGAAAACAATCGCATCAACTACATTTCCTACATTGCAGCACTCGCTTTTGCAGAGCATTCCATACATCTCACCAATGCCTATTTCGTTCCGGACCGGCGCACTCTGGAGGCTTTGGCCGACGCTGCGAAGCGCGGGGTGGACGTAAAGATCGTGCTCCCTTCAGTGAGCGACTCGAAGGTGGCGCTCCACGCGATGCGATACAACTACGAGTACCTGCTGAAGGCGGGGGTGAAGCTGTACGAGAGGCAAAGGGCGCTGCTCCATTCAAAGACGGCCGTCATCGACGGCGTGTGGTCAACCGTCGGCTCCACCAACATGGACCCAATGAGCCTGTCGCAGAACTACGAGATCAACGCAGTGATTATCGGGCGTGAATTCGCACTGGAAATGGGAAAGATGTTTGCGGCCGACCTGTCGGAATCGGAACAGGTCACCCTGGCAAAGTGGAAGAAAAGATCCCTCTCGCAGAAGACGAAGGAGTTCTTCGCCCACCTGCTCTCCCCGATCATGTAGCAGCGCTCCATTCCAGCACCCCCGGCTTTCAGCCGCAACCCTCCTCATCAAGAAAATCCCTGCCGCTTCTCAGCTTCACGGTGCGCCGAGAAGTTTCCACCGAGGCCCCTCCAACTGGAGACTGGACACCATCCTGCGCAGCGTCAGACTTTACACAGGAGTACCTGCACGGTCGCCATCGTCACTGCCTGTGGTGGCGCTTGCAGCACAACCATAAGCTGGCCTTGCGCTATGGTGGCTGCGCCGCGTATCTTGTCGACGTTTTGTGACAGCTTGGGATTCCGGCGTAGGCTCGTGTGGACCGCCGGGAACGCCTCCGGCTTATCCCGGCCTACAGATATGCTGTAAGGCCAATGGAGGCCGGAATAAGCACAACGATCTGGGACGAAACAACGGGGGAGACTGTCATGGAAGGTTCATCGGATAGAGAGGTTCAACGCCTGAAGGCTCTGCGCATCGCGCTTCTCATCCTCGGGGGGATATTTCTGCTGGTCGGGCCGCTCATGCTGGTGTGGCCTTTCGGGTGGCGCTGGGCGCCGCACCAGGCTTTTTACGAGCAGATGATGGTGGGGATCTACTTCACGCTCGGCATCTTCCTCATTCGCGCATCCAGAAATCCGCTGGAGCACCTGAGCCTCATCTGGTTCACCGTATGGTCCAGCGTCGTGCACGGGGCAATCATGGCGGCACAGGCCCTTTCGGGGCCCGAGCATCATGCTCATCTTGTCGCGGATGTGCCGGCTCTCCTTGTGGTGGCGGCTATACTCGGCTTCCTCACCCCACGCGATCGGGGCAACGTCTGATTACCTGTGCGGCACGGCTGCGTGACGGTCAACCCTGCCTCCATGAAGGGAGACTCCGGCTCAGGCGGTGAAACCGCCGTCGATAGAGATCCCTGCTCCGGTGATGTAGGCGGCTTCCGGGCTTGCCAGAAAGGCGACCACTCCCGCGACTTCCTCGGCGGTTCCGTAGCGGGGGAGTGCCAGCACGTGCTCGAGAAGCATCTTTCCAAATTCGGTACCGGCGGAATTCATCTCCGTCTCGATCGGACCGGGGTGCACGTTGTTGACGGTGATCCCTCGCAGCGCGAGGTCGCGCGCCAGCCCTTTCACCAACCCCACAAGCGCAGACTTGCTCATGGCGTAGGCCGCGCCCCCCGTGAAAGGGACGCGTTCGGCGTTGCAGCTCGCGATGTTGATGATCCGCCCACCGCTTTGCATGTGCTTCACCGCGGCCTGAATGGCGACGAAGGTGGCGCGGACGTTCACGGCAAAGGAGCGGTCGAAATCCTCCAGTCGCAACTCCTCGACAGGCGCGATTACGGCTATTCCGGCGTTGTTGACCAGTATGTCCATCCCCCCGAATTCCCGCACGGTTCTCTCCACGGCGGCGATGACCGCCTCCGCGTCGGCGCTGTCGGCCCTGAGGGCAAAGGAATTCACTCCGAAGGCGCGTGCTGCCTGTGTCACTTCCTTCGCCTGGTCCCCTCTGCTGATGTAGGTAAAGGCGACATCTGCCCCCTCACTGGCAAGACGTCTCACGATGGCCGCTCCGATTCCGCGGCTGCCGCCAGTAACCAGCGCCCGTTTCTTTTCGAGTCGACCGTTCATCCTTTTCTCCTTCCTCCCGTTCCATCCGGGAATGCGGCGCGTGAATCGTTTCCGCAGAGGAGAAAGATCTCCCGTTTTGCAGCGCGCCACCTAAATGATACTTCAACAAGAAGGAGTGTCAGTCCGTGAGTGTGTCTACACGATCGGTGCTACGGCAGGGGTGACATCGGAGAAGCGGTGGGAGAGGGTGATAGGTTCGGGACTCTTTCTTCAGGCACTTTCACCGACCGTCTCGCCCGCCTCCACCTTCTCAAGGAGCGGTTTCCGGTACACCAGCGTCGCCACGATCCCGGCGACGATTCCCCAGAAAGCAGCGCCGATACCGAAGAGGGTGAGACCGGAGGCCGTCACCAGAAAGGTGATCACCGCGGGCTCCCGATCCTTTTCGCTCTGCAGGGCGGCTGCGAGACCGTTGCCGATGGTGCCGAGGAGCGCGAGGCCGGCGAGGGCGACGATCATCTCGTGCGGGAACATGGCAAAGAGGGCGGCGACGGATGCCCCGAAGAGACCGACGACCAGGTAGAAGATCCCAGCGGCGACCGCCGCCATGTACCGCTTGTCCGGATCGTGGTGAGCTTCGCGCCCCATGGTGATAGCGGCGGTGATAGCGGCTAGATTTATCGCGTACGCCCCAAAGGGCGCCAGAAGGAGAGAGGAGGCGCCGGTCCAGGTGATGAGCGGCGAGATCGGAGGACGGTAGCCGAAGGTCCGGATTGTCGCCACTCCCGGCACATTCTGCGACGCCATCGTCACCATGAAGAGGGGGATGGCCACACTGGCGATGGCGGAAAAGGAAAAGTCGGGCATCGTGAATAGCGGCAGTGCAAGGCGCATCGGCACCCCCTCCAGATGCAGCCTTCCCTGTAAGAGCGACAGGAGTGTCCCGGTGATGAGGACGAGGGGGACGGCGGCCCGCGGCGAGCAGCGCCTGGCGACAAGGTATGCCGCAAACATGGAGCCGACGAGAATGGGCTGGGTCTGCATGGAGGAGAATGCCTGCAACCCGAATCTCAGGAGGACCCCGGCCAGCATCGCCGCTCCGAGGGTCAGGGGGATGCGCTGCATCGCCCGCTCGAACCAGCCGGTGACGCCGGATAGCACGATGAGCGCGGAGCAGACGATGAATGCACCGATCGCCTGGCGCATCGATACGCCGGCAACGCTCGTGACCAGCATGGCGGCACCAGGTGTCGACCAGGCGGTGAGGACGGGGACGCGGTAGCGCAGCGAGAGGACGATGGTGGTGGCGCCCATGGCAAGGCAGAGGGAGAGGATCCAGGAGGCGATCTCATCGGGGTTGGCGCCGAGGGCCTGTGCGGCCTGGAAGACGATGACGGCGGAGCTGGTGAAGGCGACGACGACCGCGACAAAACCGGCAACGACGGCGGAAAAAGAGAGATCTTTTAGTGGTCTCAACAGGTACTCCTGAATTTTGATTCCTCAACACATTGCCGGGATGAAGAAGAAGGTGAGGTGCTTCTACAGGGGGGGCGCCCCTCCCTTGCGAGAGGGGGCTAAGGTTTCCATAAATGGCATAGGGAGTCAAACAATTTGAGGGGTCTCGCGAAAGGAGGGTAAAGGATCACAGCCAGCGCTGCACCGCCTCGGCGCTGTCGCTCGGCATGGTGTTGAAGCAGATCTTGGCCTCCGGGGCGCAGGCGTGTACCACGTTTATCAGCCTCTCGAAGAGAAGGAGATTTCGCGGGATCGCCCGTATTCCTGCCCCTATCAGCACACAGTGGTACCGTTTTCTCTCCAGGCGGTCCCTGACCGTCGCCTCGGCCGTCTCCCCGAAGTCCGTCAGACAAAGCTCTACTTCGAGTCCGAGCTCGGAGAGCTTTTCCTCCGACTCCTTCAGACCCGCCATGACCTTCTCAGCAGTCAGTCCGGGAAACGCCGCGTACTCAGGTGAGGAGAAGTCGATCAGCGACGGGTCGATGCCGACCAGCAGGACTTTCTTCCGATCAGACATTACTACCTCCGTCCTCTCCGTCAGTCGTACCACCCGGAGAACTGCGGGAGGAAGACGTTGTCGATGATGTGGATGACGCCGTTTGAGCATTCGATGTCAGTCATTACATAACGGGCGTTGTCCACCTCCTGCTCTCCCTCCTCCAGCTGAATGGTAAGGGACTTGCCGCTCATGGTCCCGAGCTCCAGTTTCTGCGCTATCTCGCAGGCGGGGCACTTGTCCGGCACGATGTGGTAGTGGAGGAGTGAAAGGAGATAGTCGGGATCGGCGGTGATGCTATCGAGTTGCACCCTCTGAAAGGCGTCGTCATCGGGGGCAAAGAAGGTAAAAGGGCCGGCACCCTTCAGTGTCTCGGTCAGTTCGGTCTTGTGCAGCAGTGAGAGGATCGTGCCGAATCGGCCGCTTTCCTGCAGCGTCTCAATGATGTCTTTCATGCTGATGTCTCCTCTGGGGCTTGCGTCCATCCTCCTCACAGCGAGGCGATGACGACGTTGTCTGCAGTCTCTGTTGCGTCCGACGGGACGGCCAGTACCGCTCCTGGTGAAGTGATAAGTCTGCCGTTGTGTCCGGTTACTGTGATGCTGTTGCCATTTGCTGTGATGGTGGTTCCGGGAGGTACCATGATGGAATCGTTACTCCTCAATGTTGCGGTCTGCCCGGCGGCGAGGGCGCCCGGAAGGGCCATGACAATGGTGAGCTCCTGTGTTGCCGTCAGGGGAGGAGTGGTGGAGTCCGATAGCTGTACGGTGAAGGTTGAGGTCCCCGCGGTTGTGGGAGTACCGGAGATGACGCCGGCGGTGCTTAGTGACAACCCCGCTGGGATGTCTCCGCTGCTGACGGTCCAGGTATAGGGAGAGGTACCGCCGGTCGCGACAAGGGATTGGCTGTATGGCGTCCCCACCGTCCCTGCAGCGAGCGATTTTGTGGATATCGATACGGATGAGGTGCTGACCTCGTTGCTGGGGAACCATTCCACCCCGCATGCCACAAGGGTCGCCAGGAAGAATGCGCCCGCAAGGATCTTATTCACAATCCCCCTCCCGCTATGAAGGATTTCCACCACATCGCCCGCAAAAAGAGTAACCGAAGTTGGCATTGTAGCAAGATGGTCCCTCCCGGGAGGCAATGCACCCTCTACGGAATTTTCCGACTGAAGTTTTGGTAGACGCTGCCGATGAGGGTGGTGCAACGGAACCTGCCACACTCATAATCAGGAAAGGTAGTAGACACGATGAAAGACCATTTCTGGCGCGCCATTAGCACCGACAGCATCGATACCGATTATTTCCCCGCCATTCCGCTCTTTATGAAAACCTCGGGCAACTATGTTCTTTACAAGGACGCCGAGAGGCAGTTCACCACCGCCGACCGCAGCCGGATGGAGAGGACCGGCACGCAGTTCATGTACGTGAGGGCCGGCGACATGCAGGAAATCTCCAAGTACCTGGAGGAAAAACTGAAGGACGCACTCTCCCGCGACGACATCGACAGTGACAGGAAGGCGGCGATTCTCTACCAGACCTCCATCAACTATGTCATCGACGTCTTCGAGGACCCGGAGGAGGCCTCCAACCTCGACCGCAGCCGCACCCTGGTCAATCATCTCATGGCTTTCGTCGCCACCGATGCAGCCGCACTCCGTTCGATTGGCAGCATAGTGAACCACAACTTCTATATTTTCGCCCACAGCGCACAGGTCGCCGCGCTGAACCTGCTGGCGCACGACGTTCTTTTCAACGTCGACCCGGATGAGCTCACAGACGTGGGGGTCGGCTCCCTGCTGCACGATTTCGGGATGACCTCCCTCACCGGAGACCTGGCCCGCAAGGCCGACTCCCTTGCCGACATCGAGTACTACAAGTTGAAAAGGCATGCCCAGCAGGGGTACGAGGACCTCAAAGCCACCAATGTGTACGGTGATGTCGCTCTGACCGTCGTGCGGCACCACCACGAGCGGTACGATGGCGACGGCTACCCCGCGGGGCTGAAGGGGAACAACATCCCGCGCAGCGCGCAGCTCTCCGCCCTTTGCGACACCTACAGCTCCCTTACGCTCGGAAAGGTGAAAGGGCAGACGAAGTCCCACGACGAAGCGGTGAAGCTGATGCTTCAGGAGTCGGGAAAGGGGTTCAACCCGGAGCTTTTGTCCCGCTTTGTGGAGTTGGTGAATGCTCGGAAGGAATAAGGGAAGAGTGCGCCCGCGCTAACGCCGACTCGGCAGCCACAATACAGAAAGCCTCCGTGAGCATGGTTCCCGGAGGCTTTCTTTGCTTCTGATATGGATGAACTTCTTCAATGGAGTCGGGCTTGGCCCTCAGCCATTTGATCTGCACCTTTTGCTTCCCACCGCTTTAGTAATTCCGCGTGCGGCATGACACGGCCATCCTCGATCTCTTTAACTCCTTCCTCAATCTCCCTTAGCTGCCACTCGTTCTGATCAAGGTATTGCTGGATAGCGGCTTCGACCAAAGCGGATTTGGAGCGCTTCGTGCTGCGAGCCATTTGTTCCAGCCGGTCGTTTATACTCGGCTCGATCTTCAGATTGATCGATGCAGACCTCATCGGCTATACCTCCAACGTAACATTCCTGAAGCAATGTATCACATGCAGACGCTTCTCAACAGCTTGTTTCGGCCGCCGGATGGGTCTGCTCTTTAAGCTGGTTCACCCGTAATATTCTCCCTATGGTGAACGATTTAAAATTAGCACACTCTCCTCGTTTCCCTTGTTTTAAAAAATCTTTTGGTGTAGAAGTTATAGCCTTGAGCTAACCCTGATATGCGTTATGCCGTTTCTGTTGGGGAGGGAGGATGGCCGGCAGCATCGAGTGTCTCACCGAGCGGGTGCAGCAGGAGGGGGAGTTCCTCCGGCGGGTCATCGCTGCCCTCGAGACCGTCATCGTGGGGCAGCGTCCCCTTATCGAGCGGATACTCGTCGCGCTCCTCGCCAACGGCCACCTCCTCATCGAGGGGGTGCCGGGACTTGCCAAGACGACGGTGGTAAAGACCCTCGCCAGCCTCATCGACGCCCGCTTCAACCGCATCCAGTTTACCCCCGATCTCCTCCCCGCCGACCTTGTCGGTACCCTTGTCTACAACCCTCAGCATGGCACCTTCAGCACAAAGAAGGGGCCGATCTTTGCCAACATCCTCCTTGCCGACGAAGTGAACCGCGCCCCCGCGAAGGTGCACAGCGCCCTTCTCGAGGCGATGGAGGAGCGCCAGGTCACCATCGGCGAGGAGTCGTTCCCGCTGACAGAGCCGTTTTTGGTCATGGCGACGCAGAACCCTATCGAGCAGGAAGGGACCTACCCCCTCCCCGAGGCGCAGATGGACCGCTTCATGCTGAAGGTGCGCCTCGATTACCCGAGCCGGGAGGACGAACGCGAGATCATGCAGCGCGCGGCGCGGACGCACCGCCCTCCACCTTTGGGTCCCCTTATCGATCCTGCCGACATAGTCCGCGCCCGTTCGCTGGTGGATGCCGTCTACCTCGACCACAAGATAGAGAAGTACATCCTCGACCTCGTCTTTGCCACCCGTGACCCCGCCGGTCATGGATTCCCCGATCTGAAGCGTTTCATCGCCTATGGCGCCTCTCCGCGAGCGAGCATTTATCTCACCGTCGCGTCCCGCGCCGTCGCCTTGATCCGCGGGCGCGGCTACGTGATCCCCCAGGACATCAAGGAAATCGGGCCGGACATCCTCCGGCACCGCATCATCACCACTTACGAGGCGGACGCGGAGGGGGTCTCCGTGGAGACGATTGTGGCGCGGCTCTTTGCCGAGACGGAGGTTCCCTGATCATGCTCCGGCACGCTCTGCAAAAAGACGGCGCAGGGGTGTCGCAGCCTGGCGGCTGGTCCAGGGCAGAGATCCGCCGGCTGCAGATACTTTCCTCACGTCTGGCCAGCGGGATCTTTGCCGGGGAGTACCAGAGTGTCTTTCGCGGCCGCGGCATCGAGTTCGAGGAGGTGCGGGAGTACCAGCCGGGAGACGACGTGCGCACCATCGACTGGAACGTCACCGCCCGTGCCGGCCGCCCATTCGTGAAGCGGTTTGCCGAGGAGCGGGAGATGACGGTCATGCTCCTCCTGGACCGCTCCCCCTCCCTCGACTGCCCGTCCCCTCGCGGTTCCAAAAGCAGGACCGCAGCGGAGGTTTGTGCGCTCCTTGCCTTCGCGGCGGCGCGCAGCAACGACAGGGTCGGTCTCCTGACCTGCACCGACCGTATCGAAGAATTTATCCCCCCCGGAAAAGGGGCCCGCCACGCCGAACGCATCGTTGCCGCCTTCACCTCCACACCGCCCGCCGGGAGAGGGACAGATCTGGGCGCGGCGCTGCAGTACCTCGACCGCGTCACCAGGCGCGCCGCCACCGTCTGTATCATCTCCGACTTCCTCTCTCCGGCTTTCCGGCATCCGCTCACTGCTGCTGCCCGCCGTCACGACGTCGTGGCGATCGCCGTCACCGACAGCCACGACCGGGATCTCCCGGGCGTCGGGCTCTTTGACGTGACCGACCCTGAGAGTGGGGCGCGCACGATAATCGATGGCACTTCCACGGCCGTGCGGGATGCCTACCAGAGGGGGGCGCGAGCCCGGCAACGCGAGTTGCGCGAGACTTTCGCCGCGGCCGGCGTCACCTCTCTGGAGGTGGAGACCGGAGTCCCGCCTCTGCATGCACTTGCCCATTTTTTCAGGACCCGGCAGCGTTGGGGAAGGGGGTAACGTGGCGGCCTCTCGCGTTCTCCTGGTGATCCTCGCCGTCGCGCTGCTGGTGCAGACCTCTCCTGCGGCTGCCTCTGTTCCCCCCGGGGGCGCGGACCTGGCAGCGGACTCGATCCGGGACATCCGGTCGTCCGCTCCCGGTCCGACGCTCCCTCCCTTTACCCTTACCGCTGCTGGGCTTCTTGCCTGCGCCACCCTCACGCTCTTTCGCCGACGGCTGCGCCAGCAGAAGAAGACGGTTGTGCTGCCAGAGGCAACGGAGCGGGACCCCAGTGGAGTGGTGGAGGAACTCGCGGCGCAGTACCGGCTGGGAGAGGTGGACCGGACAGAGCTGTGCAGGCGAATTGCCGAGATCTTCCGTGAGGGGGTGGCGGTCAGAAGCGGCGTGCCGGCGGAGTGCCTGACGACGCAGGAGCTTCTGGACCAGCCTGGCGTGCGCACGGTACTTGGCCCGGAGCATGCGGCGGCCCGTGAACTCCTTGCGCTGTGCGACCGGGTGAAATTTGCAAATCATCGTGCGGAAGCGGTGGAACTAGATGGAGCTCTCGAAACTGCCCGGCGGCTCGTGACGAACCTCGCGGAGGGGCGGCATGAGGTTCCATGATCCCCACATCCTCTTCATCCTTCTTCTCCTTTTCCCTCTGACCCTCTTGCTCCGCCATCGAGCAAAAAATGCAGAGGCATTCCCTCTCCCGGCCGCTCTCAGCGGGGAGCACCTGCCGCAGACTGTACGCAGCCGCCTCGCCCGCGTCCTTCCGTACCTGCGCCTGCTTCCCCTTGCTCTTGCCATCGTCGCGCTCGCCCGTCCACAGGGGATCGAGCGGGAGGGGAAGGTCCGCACCGAGGGGGTGGACCTGGTGGTGGCGCTCGATCTTTCCAGCAGCATGCTCGCGCAAGACCTCTCCGGCAGGGGTATGGGGGAGAACCGCCTCGTCATGGCGAAGAAGGTAGTGACGGATTTCATCCGCGGCCGCGCCGGTGACCGCATCGCGCTCGTCGCCTTTGCGGCGAGGGCGTACCCGGCGGCTCCGCTGACCCTCGACCACGAGTGGTTGCAAAGGGCGGTCGGCCGCCTCGACACCGCTTCGGTAGAAGACGGGACCGCGCTGGGAGATGGAATCGCCTGTGCACTGAACCGGTTCCGGAATGCCGGGACGCGCAGCCGTGCCGTCATCGTTGTGACCGATGGCCGCAGCAACGCCGGGAGCGTCTCCCCGCGAGAGGCGGCGGCAGCGGCAAAGGCGCTGGGAATACGGGTCCACACGGTGGGGATGGGGGCGAAGGGCGCGGTGGTGATTCCCGTTCCTTCGCCGCTGGGGGGGACGACGTACACGGAGATCGACGCCGATCTCGACGAGTCGACGCTTCGGGAGGTGGCAGCCGGGAGCGGCGGGAGCTTTTTCCGTGCCGACGACAGCCGTGTCCTCCGCCGCGTCTTTGCCGAGATAGACCGTCTGGAGAAGCGACCTGTCGAGGAGAAGGTCTTTTTCAGTTACAGCGAATGGTTTCCTCCGTTGCTGGTCGCGGCCCTGGCGCTGCTGTGTCTCGAGGTTTCCTTGAAGTGCACCGTACTGCGGAGGGTTCTGTAAATGGAGTGGGGCGCGCCGGCATATCTGTGGCTGGCGGCTGCGGCTATCCCGCTGGCAGCCCTCGTCGCCGCGGGAGCAAGGCGAAGCCGGCTGGAGCTGAAAAATCTCTATCCTACACGGGGCCCCGTCCGGCCGAAAGGAGCTTCCCGTCCATCTCCCTCCCTTTCAAGGGGAGGGTCGGGGTGGGGATGGGGTTCGTCGGCATCTCCGGGATCTCTCGACCTACATCTAGATGGGAGAGGAGTTGCGATTGCGCGCGGCGCGATTTTCTCCATGGCTGTCGTTCTCATTATCGCCGCGCTCTGCCGTCCCCAGTGGGGGGCGGTCGCCGAGACTCGTCAGGCAAAGGGGATCGACATCGTCATCGCCCTCGATGTCTCGCGGAGCATGGGCGCCGACGACGCCGTCCCCACCCGCCTCGCCGCGGCCAAGGAAGCCGTGGCCGATCTTGTGGCTGGATTGATTGGCGACCGCATCGGGCTCATCGCCTTTGCCGGAAGCGCCTTCACCGTCTGCCCCCTCACCAGCGACTACGCCCTTTTCAACTCCGTCCTCTCCGACGCGGGACCCGGCACCATCCCCCTCGGCGGGACCTCTCTCGCCGCCGCGCTGGAGGAGGCGGCTCGCGCCTTTCCACCGAGGGAAGGGGGAGGGCGGGTCCTTGTTGTCATCAGCGACGGCGAGGATCACGGCCCGGATCCCGCTGCCGCTGCGGCCCGGCTGCGGCAGGAAGGGATCCTCATCTGCCCCGTCGCCGTCGGCAGTTTGCAGGGGGGGCTCATTCCCGAAGAAAAGGGGACCTTTCACAAGGACCGGCGGGGGATGGTGGTGAAGAGTCGCCTGGAGCCCGCTTCATTGCAGAGGATTGCCGCTGCCGGTGGCGGAAAGGTAGTGGAGCTTGAAAAGGGGGCTCGGCAACTGGCAGCGCTGTACCGCACCGAGCTATCCTCGCTGGAGCAAAAGACTTCGGCAACGACTCGTCAGCGCATCCGCGAGCGGTTCCAGATACCGCTGACGCTCGCGGTGGGGCTTCTTGCGGCGGAGCCGCTGCTGGGGTTCAGGAGGCGAAGATGACCCGGCGGATCAGGATTTCCATCGGGTGTTTGATTATGCTCGCTCTCCTCGCCATGCTGCTGCGCTACGATCTGGCGCTGCACTTCTGGGCTCAGGCCCGGGAAGAACTGCGAAAGGGGCACTTCCTCTCCGCGCTGGAGCTGCTGCACCGGGCCGAGAAGTGGATCGTCCCGCCGAAAGCCGTTTCCTTCGATGCCGGAGTCGCCCTGTACAGGCTGGAAAGATTTGAGGAGGCACGGAAACGATTCGCGGATGCTGCTGCGTCAGCCGCGGATGGCCAGGCGAAGGGGACAGCCCTTTACAACAAGGGAAATTGCGACTATCAGCTGGCCACAAAGCTTGTGGTAAAGGACCAGCAGGGTGGGCGGCGTCTCTACGCGGAGGCGGAGGCTGCCTACCGTGAGGCGGCAGCTCTTGCTCCGGGGCTTGGCGATGCACGCCATAACCTGGCGGTAGTGCGAAAGAGGCTGGCCCGAATCACAAGTGCAGCGGAAAAGGCGGGAGAGACGCCTCGTCCTGAGAGAGAGAGGAAAGGTTCTGACGCCACCGGAAGGGGGGGAGCGACAGGAAAGAGAAAGACAGGCGAGGGCGAGACGGAAAAGGTTGATCCGGCAGAGAGAGGCGCTGCCACCTACGGGAAGAAGGCAGAGGGGCAAAGCAGAGGGCGTGGCAAGAGGTCACGCAATCTGACGCCGCAGCAAGCGGAGCAGATGCTTTCCGAGGCCCGCGGCCGCGAGGGGATGCAAGGTGTAGTGGCAGGGAAAGGGGGAGGCCTGTCCCGACCCACGGAAAAGGATTGGTAGGCGTGGCTGGGTATCTCAAAATAGGCTCCTGGAATTTGGTGGAACCCACAGTATTTTTCACGAAGCGCTGGAGGAGCCCTCGCGTCCCCCCCTTTGCGAAGGGGGGACAGGGGGGATTTGACTTGGCCAGCACCGTCCTGCAAAGTCGCAACTGCTGTGGTCTCAAACAATTTCTTTGATTCCACTTTGCAAAAAACTGGTGGTGCCAATGTCGTTGATCTTCAGAGTGCCGCAGCACCGGGGTTCGACGACCGAGATGTACTGTTAAACGGGCTGCGGTTCTGGAGGAGACTTGAAGATCAAATCCCCCCTGTCCCCCCTTCGCAAAGGGGGGAACGTTGGGCCTTCTGCACTGCTTCGTGCCAATGGACCCACGCTCCCCAGGAATTCCCGGATGAACTTTCGTAAAGGGGGGGACGTAATAGCCTCGCCTACTCCTTTGATAGCACACTCATCCGGTTTTCCACGTATTTCCCGGACGAATCTAGCAAACGCGTGGATCGCTATCCTCCTCCTTCTCCTCGTAGTGCCCGAGCTCCGATGCGAGGAGCAGGGGGGGGGGACTACACCGGAGGGGTTATCGGTGGAGGTGAGAGCGGCGAAAACGCAGGTGTATCCCGGGGAACCGCTGTCGGTGGTCTTTACACTGCTCGTGGATGGGGTACAGGTGCGAAACATCCAGTACCCCCGCATCAAAGCCGGGCGATTCTCCATGGCCCCCTTCGGGCTGCCGGTGGAACGGCATCTGATGGCCGACGGGAGGGATGTGGCGGCGTACGATTTTGCGACGACGGTAACGGCACTGCGCCCAGGCGTTGGTCAACTCGGCCCCGCTGAACTCCGCTGCGAAATCCTCGCTGCAGCAGCCGGCTCCGGCGCCTTCTTCGGCGGCATGGAAGGAAGAGCGGTCACCGTTACCTCGGATCCACACTCTCTCGTTGTACTCGACTTTCCCGCCGCAGGGCGGCCCCCCCGCTTCAGCGGCGCAGTCGGGAGCTTCACTGTCGCGAGGAGCGCCGCTCCGCAAGCGGTTGCCGTGGGAGACCCTGTTACCGTGCGCACCGTCATAAGGGGGGTAGGGAACGTGGATGCATTTTCCTGCGAACCTGTCTCCGCCCCCGGTTTCCACGCCTATCCCCCTCGTCGCTCATTCACGGGGGGTGCCGTTGCGTGTGAACAGGTCCTGGTCCCGGAAACCCCGGCGGTGCACGGGATTCCTCCTGCGGAAATCTCGTTCTTCGATCCATCGGGCAGGGGGTACCGCACCGTGGAAACCCCGCTTGTTCCACTAACCGTCACAGCAGCGCCCTTGCCGCGAGCGGAGATGCAGCCGCCCCCTGCCGCCCCCCTTGCCATACGCCCCACCTATACCTCGCGCTATGGTGAAGCCGCTGCTGCCTCCCTTCTTGCCGCGACCGCTGCCGGTCTCTTCCTTTTTTGTCGAAGAAGCCACTCGACGCTGGAGCACCCGGCACCACCGGGGCCCGATCGTCTTGCGGAGGCGGCTGCGGCGCTGGCGGGAAAAGATGTGGAAGCATTCTATTCCGCTCTCTTTCGCGTCGTGCAGCACATAGCTGCAACACGCTCAGAGCTCGCTTCCGCTGGCATTGCCGCGCCACCGGTGGGGACAGAGGATGATCTGGCGCCTCTTTTCTCCCGCTGCGACCGGGTGCGCTACGGCCAATACCAGCCCGATGTCGCCGAGATGTCGAACGATTACTCTGCCGCGGCCTTCCTTCTTTCTTCCTCGAGCGCCCCCCTCAAAGAGCGGACCTGTCCTTAGGCTCCCTCCTCTCCTGATGCGAAGATTAAAAGAACTCGCCGCAGTGTAAAGTTTCCCGACAAATCGCCCGGTGCGGCCAGAAGTGTGAGCACGGAAAATCGCCCATTTAGAAGGGGCAGTGTCGTCAAATCCGACAGTGCCCACCCCCCTCCTCTGAAATGCTCTGCGATTTCAATGGATTAGCTTTCGGCACCCTTTCTGCTTCGATTAGAAACCACTTTTTTTGTCCCGCGCCCTTTTCAATCCTGGCAGTGTGATGGAGGGAACATGAAGACTCGTCACCCGAATCGATG
This sequence comes from Geomonas sp. RF6, assembly GCF_021044625.1. Classification (NCBI taxonomy): domain Bacteria; kingdom Pseudomonadati; phylum Thermodesulfobacteriota; class Desulfuromonadia; order Geobacterales; family Geobacteraceae; genus Geomonas; species Geomonas sp. RF6. The sequence continues at coordinate 3,919,895 of NZ_CP087999.1, forward strand.
GCTCGCCTCAATGATCACTTCGCTGCTTCTGGCGCTCGCGGTCTGCGGTCCCGTCTTTGCGCTGAACGGGTTTTTCACCTCCGACTGTAACTCCATCCTGGAGCCGAAAAGCGTATTCGACAAGAACGAACCGATCTGTGTCTCCGGGTCACTCCAGGGGACCTACAGCTTTCCGGCGATCTGTGCTGACGTGTACATCATGGACAACCGGATCTGGTCGGGGGGAGAGACGCTTGCCGACGCGATGGGTTCCGAGAACAGGGTGTGCACCCAATTGGGGGGGAGTGCCGTCTTTGAAGAACACATCGCCTTCCCCGGGAAGATAAAGGTCGGGAAGTTCGACCTCGTGACCGACGCGGACATGAACGGCAAGTTCGACCCTGCCATCGACGAGGTGGATGACCCCGGCCTCTCCTACGGCTTCGAGGTCCGCGACTTCGGCCATCCGCCGGTTGATGCCTCTGCAGTCGCCACCCTGAAGCAGGGAGCCCACGACATCTCCACCGGCTACAGCAATTCCATTTCCCAGATCGGCAGCTTCTGCGACGCCTTGAACGTCCTCGGCATCGGGCTGAGCCTCTGGTCCGGCGATCCGCTCGGGGCGGCCATCGGTGCCTTCGGCCTCGTCACCGGCATACCGACAAGCTACAACGACTGGGCGATCTCCCAGGGTCAAAAGCTCATCGGGGCATTCGACCCGAACAAGACCCCGCAGGAGGCGTCAGGGATTTACGGGAACGTGGCGAAGAAGTGGTACGACCTCTACGAGGATCCCGCTGACGCGAACTACAAGGTTTTCGCCACCCTCGACTTCGCCGGAGTAAACGCCGAACTCGCCGCCGCCTCGGTCCCCGGCAGCTATCCCTTCGCCATGAAAGGAAGCGATCCGCGGGAGGCAGCTCTCATAGAACTCGCCAACAGGTCGGTGGAGCAGGCGGCCATCGTGAAGGCCCTGAGGGTTTCGTACGAGAAGTACCAGGGAGCCTACGCTGTTTCCGACTACGAGTACTCCTACCGCCAGCTGGAGATGGTGCGCTACTTCGCGGGGCTTTTGACGGACAACCTTACGGCGACGAAGCTCGCCCTGCAGTCGTACCGCGACGCCATGGCCGCTGCCGGACAGAACACCTTTGTCTACGACGTCTCCATGATGCAGGCGCTGAAGGCGCGCGTCACCACCTACGGGCTCTCGGCAGATGAGATCGCCTCCCTGAAGGGGGTAGGTTTCTCCGACGCGCAAGTCGCCCTCGTCGAGTCTTACGTAAAGGCGATGAAGATCCCTGCCGAGAGCTACACCACCGACAGCGCGCTGAACGCGCAGATCGACCTCGTGGCGCCGACGATCCAGGCGGTGCAGGGGTTCGCCGCGGCCTCCCAATCGGCCATGGTCACCCTTGCCGCAGAATTCACCCCGCACTACCCGAAGGCCAATGCCGGCGGCCCCTACACTGGACTAACCGGGACGCAGATCATGCTCGACGGCTCGGGATCGACCGACCCCGACGTCGCCGATACGCTGGCCTACGCCTGGGACCTGAACAACGACGGGCTCTTTGACGACGCCACCGGAAAAACCGTGCTGCGCACCTGGGAGAAACCGTTCACCGGTCTCGTCGGCCTGCGCGTCACCGACGGCTCCGGCAACAGCTCGGTTGCCTACGGGAAGATCACGGTAACTTCTGCCAACCACCCCCCGGTCATAACCTTCACGCCGGCTGCGAGCTCTCCGAGGGTAAGCGTCTCCACCCCCGGGACCTTCGCTGTTGTCGCCACCGACCCGGATGGCGACTCCCTGAGCTATGAATGGAAACTGGACGGCGCAGTCGTCAGCACCGGGACGAACTACACCTTCACACCTCCCCCGGCCACAAAGGGGACCAAGCGCCTCATGGTGACGGTGCGCGATGGCAAGGGGGCCCAGGCGGTCGAGGGGCGGATCGTGACGATGTACCTCGACTGCGACCCGAGTGACGACACCACGAAGAACACCTACTACCTCGACGCGGACAACGACACCTTCGGGGACCCCGCGGCAAAGACCCTTGCCTGCACCCCTCCCTCCGGGTACGTCACCAACAGCCTCGACTGTGACGACTCCGATCGCTCCACAGGGAAGGCGACTGCCACCTTCTACCTCGATGCCGACGGAGACGGGTTCGGGAGCCCCGCAGGGGGGAAGATCGCCTGCACTGCACCGGCAGGATACGTCACCAACACTCTTGACTGCGACGACGGCAATGCAGCGGTCGGGAAGGCCAGCACCTCCTTCTACCGAGATGGGGACGGCGACAGCTTCGGCGACCCGGCCAGCTCCATCGTCGCCTGCTCCCCTCCGGCAGGGTACGTGGCCAACAGCGCCGACTGTAACGACACCAGTGCCGCCATCGGAAACACCCTGGCCACCTACTACCGCGATGCGGACGGCGACGGCTTCGGCGACCCGGGCAGTGCCGTCCAGGCATGCCTGCAGCCGGCGGGGACGGTGACGAATGCGCTCGACTGCAACGATGCCAACCCCTTCGCCCACCGCGGAGCGCGGGAGTTCCCCAACAACGGGATCGACGAGGACTGCAGCAGCGCCACGCCGGACAACTGGTCGAAGACCTTCGCCCTCGGGCTCGACGACAGCGGCTGGATCTACTACGCAAAGAGCAACGGAGACGGCACCTTCAGCAACTACCACACCCTCGGCTATGCGGACGGCAGTTCCTCTCGCGGCATCGCCATCGAGGACTTCAACGGCGACGGCTACCTCGACTTCATCGTCGGAAACGGCAATGGCTCCCTCATACTCTTCACCAACGACGGCAACGACATCTTTACCAGGAAAGGGGTGGTGGGGACCCATCCGAACCATGGCGGCTGGATCATGGAGCTGGCAGCGGGGGATTTCAACAACGACGGCTTCCCCGATCTCGTCGCCAACGGGAACAGCAACGTCACCGCCGTCTTCCTCAGCGACGGAAAAGGCGGCTTCACCCGCACGACCATAACGACCAGCTATACCGGCCGCGGCCTCGATGCCGGCGATTTCAACGGCGACGGCAACCTCGACTTCGCCATCTCCTTCTACGGGACAAACGACACCTGGGTGTACCGCGGCGACGGCACCGGGAAATTCACCGGCGCCCCGGTCGGGACCGCCACTTCCTCGGCGAGCGACAACTACGCCCTCGCGGCGGCAGATTTCGACAACGACGGGAAGCTCGACCTCATCGTGAGCGGAAGCTCCAACGGGGATGCCTTCCTCTTCAAAGGGAAGGGTGACGGATCGTTCCAGGGCGGCGTCTATGTCGGATCCGCCGATGTGGGGACCCACAGCTCGATCGATGCCTACGACTTCAACAACGACGGCAACGCCGACATCGTGCAGACTGACTACTATAACAGGAGATTCCTCTTCTATCCCGGCAAGGGGGACGGCACCTTCGCTCCCCCCGTTCAGCTCGGGACGAGCAGCAACAACTTCCTTTCGGTTTCCGCCCCTCCTTATCTGACCCGGGCTCCCGGATTCCCCGTCGCGGTGGCCTATCCGAAAGAGGGAACGGCCGCGGTCGGCTCCAGCGCGGGGCTAGACGGATCCTTCTCCTACGCTGCGCAGGGGGGGATAGTCTCCTTCGGATGGAACTTCGGGGACGGCGCTACCGGCGCCGGCTCGAAGCCTGCCCACCCGTACGCCGCCGAGGGAAGCTACCGCGCCTTCCTCACCGTCACAGACGACGCCGGGCATAAAGCGGTCGACGCAGCGCAGGTGAAAGCGCTTGGAGCGCCGCCGGTCGCCAACGCCGGGGGACCGTACGCGGTGGGGGAAGCCGCCGCCAGCAACGCGCGCTACAGCGTCACCCTGGACGGCTCGGGGTCGAGCGACGACGCCGGCATCGCGAGCTACGACTGGGATTTCGGGGATGGTTTCAGCGACGACTTCTCCGACGGGAACTCAACCGGCTGGACCCCTGCCCAGGGGACGTGGAGTGTCGTCGACGGCGGGTACCGCCAGAGCAACATCAACATCGACAGGTCCGACAGCTTCACGGGGAACCCGAAGGGGGGGGACTACACCGTGGAGGGTGACATCATGCTCCTTGCCGGCACGGGGCAGGAGGTGCAGCTCCTCTTCCGCGGGGCCGACAAGGACAACCACTACGAATTCATCTTCCGCGGCAGGGGGTACAACGACGTCCTCTTCTATAAGATCCAGAACGGCAGCTCCTGGAATCTCGCCTCCGCGCCCCTTGGCTTCGCGCCGAAGCTGAACACCTGGTACCACCTGAAGGTCGATGCCAGCGGGAGCAACTTCAAGTGCTACGTGGACGGTGCACAACTACTCACCGTGACGGACGCCACCCACCCCGCGGGGCGGGTCGGCTTCTCGACCTACTACAGCGATGCCCGCTTCGACAACCTCTCCGTCACCTCCCGCGGCAGCGGGGCGAAGCCGACCCACCTCTACCCGGAAGGGAGCTACACCGCGCGCCTGAAGGTAACGGACAAGGCGGGGCAGAGCTCGACCGCATCCACTAGCGTCCAGGCGGTGAAGGGGAATCCCCCGGTGGCGAACACTGGCGGCCCGTACACCTTCGGTGAGAACGTTGTCAATTCCAACCGGTGGAGCGTCACCCTCGACGGGTCGGCTTCCACCGACGACACCGGCATCGAGTCGTACTTCTGGGACTTCGGCGACAACAGCACCGGTACCGGCGCGAAACCGAGCCACGTCTACACCGGCGCCAGGACGTACACCGTCACCCTCACCGTCACCGACCGCTCGGGGCTCACCAGCACCGCCACCACGACGGTCACCACAAAGGGAAATACGCTGCCGCAGGCGAAGCCGGGGGGGCCGTACCTCGTGGACGAGAAGGGGGCGAGCGCCGGGCAGTGGACCGTCTCCTTCGACGGCAGAAGCTCCACCGATGACTTCGGCATCTACGACTACTACTGGACCTTCGGGGACGGCGGAGGGGCGGGGGGCGCCACCCCGACCCACTCCTATGCGGCCGCCGGCACCTACACGGTGACCCTCACCGTGCGTGACCACGCCATGCAGAGCCACAGCGCCACTACGACCGCGACGGTGAGCGTGAACGCGCTGCCGGTCTCCCGCCCCGGCGGGACGTACACGGTCGACGAGGGGGGGGCAAAGGACGGGAAGTGGACCGTCACCTTCGACGGGAGCAATTCCAGCGACGACTACGGGATCTGGAAGTACGACTGGAACTTCGGCGACGGGACGACCGGGAGCGGGGCGAAACCGGTGCACCTCTATCCCGCTGCCGGGACGTACACCGCCACCCTCACCGTAACCGACAACGGCAGGCAGACGAATAGCGCCAGCACCACGGTCACGGTAGCCGGGAACAGCGCGCCGGTTGCGGAGGCGGGAGCCGGCAAGGTCACGGAGGCGGGCTTCCCCGCGACCCTGAGCGCGGCCGCCTCTACGGACGATTTCGGCATCCGCTCCTACCGCTGGAGCTTCGACCTCCCTACCTGGTCCTATTCCGGAATGGAGAGAATCGGCGACGAGGCGCTGGTGTGGGGGGATGGCTCGACCTGGACCGCGCGCTACCTCGTAAGTGACACCCTCTTCACCAGGAAGGCAGATGAGAGCTACACGGGGCGAGTGACGGTAACCGGCAACGGCAACCGCCACATGATGTGGGGACTCAAAAACAGCTCGACGGACAACAACTACACCCAGTTCTACCACGCCATCTACTTCGAGAACGGAAACATAAATATCTACGAGCTCGGGAACAACCGCGGCAAGTACGGGACGTACACGGACAACGCGAGCTACGACCTGCGCATAGACACAAAGAGCAGCGGCGCGATCTACTACTACCGTCCGGCCGGGACCTCGTCCTGGACGAAGCTGTACGAGTCGGCAAACTCAAACGGCACCCCGCTGAGGGTAGGCGCTACCGTCCACAGCGGCCTCGTCTCCCTGGGCGCCTTCTCCACGCCGCAGGGGGCGCTTCAGCTTCCCCCGGCGTCGGTGACGGAAAAATCCGCTGTCTCCGCCACCTTCAACACCCCCGGGACGTACACCGCGACGGTGAAGGTCTCCGACCACGCCTCGCAGTCGAGCACCGACAGCACCACGATAACGGTGGTGGCGGGGGAGGCGCCGGTCGCCAGCAGCGGCGGACCGTACCTGACAAATGAAGATGTGCCGACGCGCTTCAACGCGAGGGGCTCCACCGACGACTTCGGAATCCGCTCCTACCAGTGGGACTTCGGGGACGGGGAGGGGATGACCACCCGCAACCCCTGGGTCGACCACCGCTATACCCGCAGCGGCGTCTACACCGTCACCCTCACCGTCACCGACTATGCGGGGCACTCCGCGACCGACACCACCACTGCGACAGTCACCGCGGACCCTGTGGTGGCGTGCGTGCCGTGGCAGTTCAGCGGCACCAGCGAGATGCCGCACGACGCATGGAGCGGCAAGGAAATCACCCTCAAGGGGGCGGCCTGGTCGCTGCAGACTCCGCTCACCTACAAGTGGGAATTCGGCGACGGCACTCCCCCTGTATCCGGCACCGTCGCCGACAAGCGCGCCATCGAGGCGAAGCACACCTACACCGGCGTCGACGGGCAGCCCTTTATCGCCACCCTCACGGTTACCGACGCCAACGGCAAATCAAGCAGCGATCAGTACCTCGTCCGGCTGAGGGCGAAGTCGATCGACGTGGAGGTCAATGTCTCCATCGACGAGGGGCTCTGGTGGCTGCACGTGAACCAGAACCGCTCCTCCTTCGCGAAGGGGGTTTACGACAGCGCCGTCATCGATAACGGCTACTGGGACAACGCCGGCGGCTGGAACGGCGACGCCGGCGGCGGGGTGAACGGGGTGTACACCTCCTCCCCGACGGCGTCCGCAATCCAGGCATTTCAGGTGAACGGCCATCTGGAGCTCGGGGACGTGCGCCGCGATCCGTACGTCGAGACGGTGGCGCGTGGCCTGCGCTTCACTTCCTCGCGTCTCTCCCCCGCGAGCATCGGGGTGCAGACCTATGGTGATCCCGACACCAACGGGAACGGCATCGGCGTGCAGACCGTGGAGGGGCGCCCGATCTACGAGATGGGGCAGGTGATGGACAGCATTGTCTCGAGCGGCAGCCCCTACAGCTACGCCATCACCGGCCCCGCCGGAGTGAAGGGGAGGAGCTACTTCGACCTCGTCACCGACATGGTGGACATGTACTCCTGGGGGCAGACCGACCACACCTCCAGCTACGGGGGGGGGTGGCGCTACAGCTGGAACAGCGACTCGGACAACTCCGCTGCGCAGTGGGCCGCGATCGGGATGCTCGCGGCGGAGGAAGTGTGGAAGATCCAGGCACCACGCTGGGTGAAGGAGAGAAACGACGTCTGGATGACCTACACCTGGGACGGTACCGGGTTCGGCTACAGCGGCCCCGGCAACGGCACGAACACAACGCCGTCCGGACTGGTCCAGCTCGCCTTCGACGACGTTGTCGGCTACGACGACCCCGCCACCCCGGAAGACGAGCGGGACCCCCGCTGGAAGACCGCGGAAGCGTACATCGCGAACAACTGGTCCGGTAACTGGTGGTATCCGAACTACAGCCTGAACAACCGCTTCACCTACTACGGCTACTACGCCTTCGCAAAGGCGATGCGCTCCGCGAAGCCGAAACCCGTGGTGAACCTGAAAGCGACCGGGCTCGACTGGTACAAGGACAGCACCCGCGGCATGGCGCGCAGGATCATCGACCGCCAGCAGACAAACGGCAGCTGGCCGCAGGACAGCGATCCGGGGTGGTACGTCGGATACGACCTCACCACCGCCTGGTCGGTCATCATCCTCACCCCGACCCTCTTCGTGCAGCCCCCTGTCGGTGATGCCGGCGAGGACAGGGTGTGGGGTGTCGACGTCCCCCTTACCCTGGACGGTTCCCGGTCATACCACCTCGACCCGTTCCGCAAGATCGTGCAGTACGAATGGGACCTCGACGGCGACGGCACCTTCGACACCAAGGGGAGCGATCCGAAAACGAGCCACATCTATACCAGGGAGAAGTACCCAGAGAGCGCGCTGCCAAAGGTCGTGACGGTGACACTCAGGGTGACGGACGACAACGATCCTCCGAAGTCCTCCACCGACAGCGCGAAGATCACCATCGCGGTACCGCCGCACCCGCCGGTAGCAGACGCCGGCGGCCCGTACCGCTGCTTCACCGGAGTCCCCTGCCAGCTCGACGGCGGTGCTTCGTTCGACATAGACCCCACAGATACGATCACCTCGTATGAGTGGGACATAAACGGTGACAGGAGCTACGGCGACCTCAGCGGACAGAACCCTGCCGCGGTCTTCACGACACCGGGGATGAAAAACGTCGGCCTGAAGGTGGCGGACAACGGCGTCATGAATAACGGCGTCCGGCTCGAGGCATTCGCCTTCACGACGGTAGACGTGGCAACGAACAGGGCCCCGGCCGCCAACGCCGGCGGACCGTACACCGTGGCAGAAGGGAGTTCACTGCAGATTGACGGCGGGGCCTCGGCCGACCCGGACGGGAATGCACTGACCTACGCCTGGGATCTCGATAACGACGGCACCTTCGAGACCACCGGGACGACGCGCCCCTTCAGCCGTCCGGATAACGGCACCTTCACCGTGAGGCTGAAGGTATCCGACGGCGGGCTGGAGTCCTCCTCGACTGCCACGGTCATCGTCACCAACGTTCCCCCGGCGGTGCTGCAACCGGCAACGGGGAGCATAAACGAAGGGGGGAGCTACACGGCAGCAGGCTCATTCACCGACCCCGGTGCCGACACCTGGAGCGCAACGGTGGACTACGGTGACGGCTCAGGCGTCCACCCCCTCACCCTCTCCGGAAAGGGCTTCAACCTGAGCCACCTCTACGCCCAGAGCGGCACCTACACCGTTACGGTCGTGGTGACCGACAAGGACGGCGGCGCCGGGGCCGGGACGACCGTCGTCACCGTCGGTAATGTGGCCCCTGTGGTCAATGCCGGCCCGGATGCGACATTGAACGAAACCCGTTCCTTTACCAGTGCCGGTTCCTTTACGGATCCGGGGGGTGACAGCTGGAGCGCGACGGTGAACTACGGCGACGGCACGGGGGTACACCCCCTGACCCTCACCGCGGCGAAGACCTTTGCTCTCTCCCACACCTATGCCGTCAACGGGGTCTTCACCGTCACCGTCACGGTGCGCGATTCCGATGGAGCGACCGGCACAGACACGGCGCAGGTCACCATAAACAACAGGGCGCCTGCGGTAAATGCCGGCCCCGATGCGGCAATAGCTGAGGGGGGAACCTTCACCAGTGGCGGATCGTTCAGCGACCCGGGCTCCACCAGCTGGACCGCCACGGTGAATTACGGCGACGGCTCAGCGACCGTGCCGCTCGCCCTCAACGCGGACGGGACTTTCAAGCTCAGCCACGTCTACCTGCAGGACGGAGTCTACAATGTCACCGTCTTGGTAACCGACAACGACAATGGCACCGGAAGCGACAGCGCGACGGTGACAGTAGGGAACGTCGCTCCGGCGGTCAACGCCGGACCGGATGCGGCGATTGCTGCAGGGGGGACCTTCTCTTCCAGCGGCTCCTTCACCGACCCCGGCGCGGACAGCTGGACCGGGAGCGTCGACTACGGCGATGGCAGCGGCGTGCAGAGCCTCACCCTCAGGGGGGACAAGAGCTTCCCGCTCAGCCACACCTACGCGGCACAGGGGAGCTACACCGTCACTGTCTCGGTCCGCGAAAACTCAGGCGCGACAGGCACCGACACCGCAGTGGTGACTGTCGCCGTCCCCTCCTGCCTCACGACGCTCGTGGCGAAGGCAAAGAGCACGCAGGTGCAGCTCAACTGGGGTGCATCCGAGCACACACCCACGACGCGGTACGACATTTACCGCAGCACGAACCCCGCCGCCGGCTTCACGAAGATCCGCAGCGGCTACACCAATACCTATGCCGTCTTCCTAGATACCGGACTGGTGAACGGCACGACGTACTACTACCGGATCGAAAAGTCCCTGGCACCCGCCGCCGGGTACTGCAGCTCGAAAGTCGTCTCGGCAAAGCCGTTCTCGCTCTTCTAGAGCATTCGGAGGGGGGAGCGGATTGAAGGATAACGTGAAATGTGGATAGAAATTTCTTTTGGGCCTACATGAAAGGAGAGGATGTTATGAGAAAAGTGATTACTTCTATCTTTTGCGGGTTGCTGCTCCTTGCAGCAAGCGGAGCGCAGGCGTCGATCGTTACCAACAGCTACACCTTCCTTAACGTCATCCTGGACGGCAAGGCAGTCTCCGATCCGGTCGCGGTCGATTTTTCCGGCCGAGGAACATTCAGTGGAGGGGTTTACAACACCCCTGGCACCTACACAGTACTCTCCTTCATCGACAACGAGATTGACGCCGAGGGCACCGGCTTCGATCCCGAGTTCGGGGGGGTGAAAGGAAATCCCCTCTTCACCTATCAAATCGCTTCTCCAGCCGCACTGTGGGACAATTTCACCAGGGGGACGTTGAACGGCACCATAAACACCGCTCCGGCTGATGTGGCCGTCGCCATGGGATTCAATTTCACGCTTAAGCAGGGGGAGCGCGCAACTGTGAGCTATCTTGTGAGGGATGCGGTTCCGGGGGAAGGGGATGTCCTCACCCATACGGACGCGGTCTATAGCGGCGATGAACTTGATCCGTATGGGAAGTACGACCTGCTCTCTGACACCCTCTACTATTCGGGTAACATCACCATTGAGCCGTGGTCTGACACAAATCCCGTTCCCGAGCCGTCGACCTTTGCGCTTGTCGGTCTTTCCATGACAGGTCTCGCCCTCTTCAGGAGGAGACGCTGCAAAAGTTGATTAGTTCCCTCTGCTTCAATCACAAATCAAATTCTGCAAGGGTAGTCACAGCCAGAAGGCGGGAGAATATTTCCCGCCTTTTTTATACTATTGACAAGTTTACATTAATGTGTGAAAGACTAATTACAATTTTCTTTGACTGTGGATGGTGTCGGCGATGGCGAGATCTCTCAGAAAAAGCGTCTTGAGGGTGATGTTCATACTATCGGCTGCCCTTTCTCTGAGTGCATCTGCATCGGGAGCGGATCCCGCAGCACCTCCGGCACCGGGCGACCCGATGCAACCGGGGCAGGTGGGGGAGGTGACCACGATCCCGCCGGTGGAGAAGGTCGCCCCGGGACGATATCGGCTGGGGGCTGTGGAGATCGACAAGCGGGGCGGTACGCTCACCTTCCCGGCAGAGGTCAACATGGACAAGGGGCTTCTGGAGTACCTTCTCGTGCACAGCAAGGGGAAGACCCACGAAAGCCTGCTCCGCACGAAGGTGGAGCCGTACACGCTCCAGTTGGCGTGCCTCCTCCTCGGGCTCGAGGGAACGAGCGCACCGCTGGCGGCACAGGGGGCACCGGAGCGCCCGACTGGGGAGGAGGTAGAGATTTTTCTCTCCAGCGAAGAGAGGAAGAGCCAGCCGTCTGAAGAGTGGATGATAAACCTCGTGAACGGGGCAAAAAAGCCGGTCCCGCCGATGACCTGGATCTTTACCGGCTCCATGGTGGTGAACGGAAGATTTGCCGCCGAGGCTGACGGGTCGATGGTCGCCGTCTATCACGACCCCGTCGCTATCATCGACAACGCATCAAAGGGCGGGGAGACGGACAAGATGTGGTACGTGAAGGAGGGCGCCGTTCCCCCACCCGGAACCCCGGTTACCGTGGTGATAAGGAAGGTGAATGGGGCCTATCGGCAGGAGAGTTCGGGGGGTGACGTACCCGGCTTTGGAGCACGCGTAGAGGAGAGAGGGGAGAGAAGATGAAAAGGGCAGCAGCATATATTTTGTTCATTCTCCTGGCCATTCCATTGACTTCGGCTGCCGTGGAGAAGGTGGTGGCGACGTCTAAGCCGGACACCTCTCTCAAGCTCGAGGTGGAAAACGCCATAGGGAAGGGGCTCGGCTGGCTCGCCTCGAAGCAGACTCCTGCGGGATATTGGTCGCAGGCTGAGTATCCCGCCCTCACCGGTCTGGCACTTACCGCCTTCCAGGGAGATCCCTCCGGGTACTACAGGAAGAAATACCAGGGCCAGGTCGCGAAAGGGTACGACTACATCCTCACCAATGTGAAGCCGGACGGCTCCATCTACGCCAAGGACCTCGCCAACTACAACACCTCCATCTGCATGATGGCGCTTCTCACCGCGAACAATCCGAAGTACGAGGCGATCCTCAAGAAGGGGCGCTCGTATCTCATCGGGCTCCAGGACAGAAAGAGCGACTCCCCCTACGACGGCGGGATCGGCTACGGCGGCACCTACAAAAACTCGGACATCATCAACACCTCCTTCGCACTGGAGGCGCTGCACTACACGAAGTACCTCGCAAAGGACGTCGGCAGCGATGCCGAGGACCTCGACTGGAAGGCCGCCGCCCGCTTCATCTCCCGCACGCAAAACCTCCCCCGCTCCAACGACCAGAAGTGGGTGACCGGGGATCAGGAGAACCGCGGCGGCTTCGTGTACTTCCCCGGCAACACGAAGGCGGGGGAGACGACGCTGCCGGACGGAAAGGTCGCGCTGCGCTCCTACGGCAGCGGGAGCTACGCGGGGCTATTGAGCTACATCTATGCACAGATGGATAAAAAGGACCCGCGGGTGAAAGAGGTCTACGGCTGGCTCACCAGGAACTATACCCTGGAGGAAAACCCGGGGATGGGGAAGGAAGGGCTCTATTACTACTACCACACCATGGCGAAGGCCCTCAGCATATACGGGGTGGACACCCTCGTCATGAAGGACGGCAAGAAGGTGAACTGGCGCAAGGACCTCGCCAAGCGCCTCCTCGACCTGCAGCAGCCGGACGGTCTGTGGATCAACCAGAGCGGACGGTGGTGGGAAAGGGACCCGGTTCTCGTCACGAGCTACGCGCTCATCACCCTCGAGATCGTGCACCGCGGGCTGTAGCGGAAGGGGACAGGCGAGATGAAGACGATACGGCAAAGCTTCAGCGTGGAGTACTCCTTTCCGGTCTTCTTCGCCCGCGACGTCCTCGGCAGCGACGATTCCCCCCTGGCGGAGCTCCTTTCCGGGCACGGAGAGGAGAGGGTGAAAGTCCTCACGGTGATAGATGCTCAGGTCGTGGCGGCTTACCCGTCGCTACTAGAGAAGTTGAGCCGTTTCGCTGAAAAGCACCGGGGGAGGGTCTCTTTCATCCTCCCTCCGTTCATCATGCGTGGCGGCGAGATTTGCAAGACGCAGCCGCAGGAGGTGGAGAGGATCCACGCCCTCGTGGAGAAGCACGGCCTCTGCCGCCACTCCTTTATTCTCGCCATCGGGGGAGGGGCTGTTCTCGACGCCGCGGGGTTTGCGGCGGCGACGGCCCACCGGGGGGTGCGCCTGATCCGCATGCCGACGACGACCCTCGCGCAAAACGACGCTGGCGTCGGGGTGAAAAACGGCATCAACGCCTTCGGACGGAAGAATTTCACAGGCTCCTTCGCCCCCCCCTTTGCCGTCATCAACGACTTCGACTTCCTCGATTGCCTCCCACCGCGGGAGCTGCGCGCAGGGATATCGGAGGCGGTGAAGGTGGCGCTCATCAGGGACCGCGCCTTCTTCGACTTCCTCCACTACGCGCGGGAGAGACTCGCCCATTTCGAGCCGCAGGCGATGGAGCGGATGGTCACCCGCTGCGCCGAGCTGCACCTGGAGCACATCGCCACCGGCGGCGACCCCTTCGAATTCGGCTCCTCCCGCCCCCTTGATTTCGGTCACTGGTCCGCCCATAAGCTGGAGGATCTTACCGGCGGCGAGATCAGGCACGGCGAGGCGGTGGCGATCGGGATTGCCCTCGATGCCCTCTACTCCTTTCATCAGCGGCTCATCGGGGAGATCGAGCTGCGCCGCATCCTCGACACCCTGGAGGGGATCGGCTTCCAGCTGTACCACCTCGCGCTCAACTGGATCGACGTCCCGGCGGCGCTGAGGGAATTCCGCGAGCACCTCGGCGGGGAGCTCTCGATTCCTCTCCTGAATGGCATCGGCGCGAAGGTGGATCATCACGAGATCGATGCCGACCTGTACCGGCGCTGCATCGGCACCCTCGAAGAACGGCAGCAGAGGATGGAGACAACGCATGCAAAGAGACAGCTCTCCTCTAAAGACAGCGGAGATCCTCGATATCTACTTTCTTGAGAACCGGGCGAGGCTCCTGGAGATCGCGGCGTTCCTCGATCGCATAGACAGGGCTCCGGACGCGGCGGAAAAGGGGAGGGACTTCCGCTACCGCTCCTTTGTGCGGGCACTTTCGATCGTGCTGGAGGAAAAGGGGGAGCGGACGAAGGGGGTGCAGATCAGCCTGAGCGACGACAGCTCAGAGCCGCTGGAGAGCGCCGCGGGGCTGAAGGCGATCGGGGCGTGGCAGGGAGGGGGGGCATGAAGGTCATCGATCCCCACATCCACATGGTTTCCCGCACCACCGACGACTACCTCGCCATGGCCTGCTCGGGGATCCACACCGTCAGCGAACCCGCCTTCTGGCCCGGCTTCGACAGGAGCGGGGTGGCGAGCTTCCACGACTACTTCAACCAGCTCACCGTGACGGAGCCTGCCCGGGCGGCGCGCTTCAAGATCAGGCATTTCTGCTGGATCGGAATGAACGCGAAGGAGGCGGAGAACCTCTCCCTCTCGGAGGAGGTGCTGACGATACTCCCGCAGTACCTGGATCGCCCGACCGCGCTCGGAATAGGTGAGGTGGGGCTCAACAAGAACAGCCGCAACGAGATAAAGGTGCTGGAGCGGCAGGTCGCCCTCGCGGCGGAGCGCGGCGAGCTCCTCCTTATCCACACCCCGCATCTTGAGGACAAGCTTAAAGGGACGCGGATCATCATCGAGCTTCTCAGGAACGAGCCGCGCATCAGCCCCGAGCGTGTCCTCATCGACCACGCGGAGGAGCACACCATAGGCATGATCCGCGATTACGGCGCCTGGTTCGGCATGACGCTCTATCCCGATTCAAAGGGGAGCCCGGCGCGCGCGGTCGACGCAGTGGAGATATTCGGTCCGCAGCGGCTGTGCATCAACTCCTCGGCGGACTGGAGCGTCAGCGATCCCCTCGCTACACTGAAGACGGCGAACGAGATGCGCCGGCGCGGCTACCATGAGGACCTCATCAGCACGATCTTTTACCACAACCCGAAGGAGTTCCTGGGCCAGTGTCCGAAATTCAGCGTCGCCTGATAACCTACTGCACCAATATCCATCCGGCGGAGTCGTGGGGGGAGACTCTCTCGTCCCTGAAAAGGCATCTCCCGAAGATAAAGGGGGCTGTCTCTCCTGACGAGCCGTTTCCGGTGGGTCTGCGCCTCTCGGCGGCGGCGGTGCGCTCGGCGACGGCGCAGGGGCCAGCGGCGTTCTCCCGCTGGCTCGACGAAAATGGCCTCTTTGTTCCTACCCTCAACATCTTTCCATTCGGCATCTTCCACGGTGGGCGGCTCAAGGAGCAGGTCTATCTTCCCGACTGGCGCTGCGCCCAGCGCTGCGAGTACACCACCCTTGCCGCCTCCCTTCTGGCGGAGTGGATGCCGGAAGGGATCACCGGCTCGCTCTCCACGGTTCCCGTCTCTTTCGGGCGTCACCTCGGAAAGGACGACCTTCTCGCGGTGCGCCGGAACATCCTGAAGGCGCTGGCCGTCCTCGACCGCATCTATCAGGAGAAGGGGAGGGACATAGTGCTGGCCCTGGAGCCGGAGCCGGCGTGCTACCTGGAGACGACGGCGGATCTGGCGATCTTTCTCGGGCGCCTGGAGCTACCCCCGAAGCTGCGGCAGCGGCTCGGCATCTGCCTCGACTGCTGCCATCTCGCTGTGGAGTTCGAGGAGCCGGCCGAGGCGCTCGCGCTTTTGCGCCGCGAGGGGGTACCGGTGGCAAAGGTGCACGTCTCCTCCGCGCTGCGCGTGCAGCACGCGTCGCGGGATCTCCTGGTCCCCTTCGTGGAGCCGTGCTACCTGCACCAGGTGGTGGTCCGCAGCGCCGCAGGGACGCTGTCGCGATACCGCGACCTCCCTTACGCCCTCATGTACCACCGTGGCGAGGAGGGTGACGAGTGGCGCTGCCATTTCCACATTCCCCTCTTTATGGAGGAGAGTGGGCCGTACTGCACGACCCGTTTCTTCGCCGAAAAGCTCCTTCCCCTTCTGGACCCCGGCATCCTCCTGGAGGTGGAAACCTACAGCTGGCAGGTCCTTCCCCAGAACCTGCGCGGGGAGACGATCAGCGAGGACGTGATCAAGGAATTACAGTGGCTGCAGGAGGAAACCGATGCATCGCACTGTCGTCCTTAACGTGGTGGGGCTGACCCCCGACCTCCTCGGCGGCCCCCATACCCCCAACCTCAACACTCTCCTCTCCGGGTGTGCCACCATCCAGAGCATGATGCCAGCGGTGACCTGCCCGGTGCAGGCAACCTACCTTACCGGCACGCTCCCCTCCGAACACGGCATCGTGGGGAACGGCTGGTATTTCCGCGACCTCGGCGAGGTCCTTTTCTGGCGCCAGTCGAACCGGCTGGTGCAGGGGAAGAAGATCTGGCAGGAGGCCCGCTGCCGCGACCCGCACTTCACCGTCGCCAACACCTTCTGGTGGTACAACATGGTCACCGACGTCGACTACGCCATCACGCCGAGACCGCTGTACCTCTCGGACGGCAGGAAGCTTCCCGATTGCTACAGCATCCCTGCGGAGCTGCGCGACTTCTTCAACGACGACTTCGGGCAGTTCCCCCTTTTCCACTTCTGGGGACCGGCCACCTCCATCGTCTCCAGCGAATGGATCGCCAGGGCGGCGAAGGGGATCGACGAAAGGTACGATCCCACCCTCCAGCTCGTCTACCTCCCCCACCTCGACTACTGCCTGCAAAGGGTGGGGCCAAAGGGGGAGATCGCCAGAGACCTCTCGCAAATCGACGCTGTGTGCGGGGAACTCCTCGATTACTTCTGCGGCAAGGGGTGCCGGATCGTTGTCCTCTCGGAGTACGGGATAGAGGAGGCAACGCGCCCGGTCCATCCGAACCGGATTCTGCGCGATGCCGGCTTTCTCTCCCTCAAGGTGGACCTCGGGCGGGAGTATCTCGATCCGGGCACCAGCCGGGCCTTTGCAGTAGTGGACCACCAGGTGGCGCACATCTATGTGAGGGACCGGAAAGACCTGCCGGAGGTGCGGGAGCTTTTAGCCGCGACTCCCGGGGTGGAGAGGGTGCTCGACGAAAGTGGCAAGCGCGACTGCGGCATGCACCACGAGCGCTCCGGAGAGCTCCTTATCGTCGCCGACAGGGGGAGCTGGTTCACCTACTACTGGTGGCACGACGATGCCCGCGCCCCCGATTACGCCCGCACCGTCAACATACATGCGAAGCCCGGCTACGACCCGTGCGAGCTCTTCATCGACCCGGCGATCCGGTTCCCCCGCCTGAAGATCGGCTGGACCCTGGCAAAGAAGGTGTGCGGCTTCCGTTATCTCATGGACGTCATCCCGCTCGATGCCTCCCTCGTGAAGGGCTCCCACGGCAGGATCCCCGCCACCCCCGGCGCCGGACCCCTTTTCATGACCAGCGAGCCGCGATTTCTCGAGAGCGGCGCAGTGAAGGCAACAGACGTCTATCACCTCCTTTTGCGGCACCTGACGGAGGAGTAGGCATGGGCGGGGTGGCGACGGTACGGGCGTATCTTGATCTGTGTAGGGTCAGTAACCTCCCCACCGTGTGGACGAACGTGGCGGCAGCCGCCTTCCTAGCCGACGCCGCACCACCCCCTGGCTCCCTCTTTCTCCTTGTCCTGTCCCTTTCATCCTTCTACCTCGCCGGGATGGCGCTGAACGACCTGTGCGACAGGTACTACGACGAGGCGCACCGGCCGTCGCGCCCGCTCCCTTCGGGGCAGATCGCCATCGGTGATGCCGTCCGTCTTACTTCATTCCTTGTCGGTATCGGATTCGGCGCGCTCACCTTTGCACCACACAAGAGCGCACTCCTTTGGGGAGTCGTGCTTTGCGCGGCGATCGCCGTCTACGACATGCACCACAAGGGGAATCCCTTCAGCGTCCTTATCATGGGCTCCTGCCGCTTCCTCCTCTTTGCGGTCGTCTCCATCGCTCTTTCCGGGCACCTGCCCCCCCAGGTCGCGCTCGCGGGACTCGGGCAGTTTGCGTACGTCGTGGCGATCAGCGTAGCGGCCCGCTGCGAGAGCGCAAGGGGCGGCTCCTCCTTCCCTCTCATCCCCCTCATGCTGGCAGGTATCTCCCTTCTGGACGGGATCTTCCTGGCACTCTTCCTGAAGCCGATTTGGCTACTCTGCGGCGCGGGCGGATTCTTCCTCACCCTCGCCGGACAGCGCTTCGTGCGCGGCGACTAGCTCTTCCGATGGGGCAATCACTTCTTCACCTTTGAAAATGGCGGCACTCAGTGCGAGGAAGGCGACGCTGCCTCCCAGAACCTGCCACGGGTAGTACCAGAGCAGGTCGCGCGGGATTATGGTGGGGAGGAGGGCGATGGCGGCGGCGGGGGGGAAGGGAAGATCGAGGGCGCCGTAGAGGAGATAGACGGTGGCAAGGGTGAGCGCGGCGCAAAGCGCGAGGGGGCAGTGCAGGAGATAGTGGAGGAGGTGCAGCTCCAGAACCCCTGCCAGTGAGGCGAGGGAGAGAAGGGAAAGAACCTGCCACATCCTGCGGCGAAGAGGGCTTTCCGGCTTTGAGAGTTCGACGAAGGTAACGATCAGCGGCGGGGCGATCATGAAGAGAGCGTTTGACCGGAGTGCCACGATTGCGACAAGAAAAATTCCTGCCGTCAATTTTCCCCACCTCCCGAGCTCGCTCCCTGCGGCGGCCGGGGCGGGGAGTTGCTGCTTGCTGAGCGTCTCCTCCGGGTGAAGGGTGCCGCCCCGCGCGAGGTGCACGAGTGCAATGAGGCCGGTGAGGGCGCAGACCGAGGCGGGGTAGAGCAGCGTGTCGGCCTTCGTGAGGATCGGCAGTATGGCGGCAGAGATGGAAGGCATGACCGCCGAACGCATCACTTTCAGCTGCACGGCGACCGCCACGAAAGCCGCGCAGATCAGGAAAAGTGGCGCAGCCGGAAAAAACCGCAGCAGCGCTACCCCCGTGAGGGCAGCGACCGTCGGCGAGACCCATACAGTGAGCGCCGTGAACCTCCACGGAGCCGGCTTCATCACCCATGCACCGCAGGCAAGGGCGGCAATCTCCGGGAAGATGAGCGCGCTTTCGTGGAAGTATTCTGCAGCGGCAAACATCCCGGCCACCAGCAGGACGGACAGGAATTGCATCCCCTTCTGCGTGATCTTTCCTTGCATCTTTCCCTCCATCGAGACCGCACCACAAGACTTCTCCCGCTCCCGTGGCGGCTAGCGCCGGGAATGGTTGCACATCAGGAGGGCGAGGTCAAGCTTCAACACCCGAAAAGTCTTGCGCTTCCAGACGGCCGCAGATACTCTGACCGGGTGGTGCGGCTGTTGCGGACCTATCGATGAGGCGAGAGACGTGCATGGCAACAAATGAGAAAGAGAAGTGGATACATCGCTGGGTTCTTCTGGTGGCTGCGGGTGGGGTGCTGGCGGCATCGCTGACTTTGTTGCCTGCCGGTCATGAGAGAAGATCTCCGGAAACCGCAGCAACCGGGGGGGCTTTGCCCCCGGCCGTTCACCTGCAGCAGGTGAAAGCCGTGCAGAATGATCCTGCTGGAAGAGTCGCTGCAAAAAGAACCGCGGCCGCCAGGACGGAGCGGGGCGCGAGAAAGGCGCCACCTCATCCGCACACGGCAATGCCCCTGCAAAGCGCACCTGCCACGGAAGGTGCGGACCCCCAATGCGTAGCGAAGATTCCGCCGCAGTTGACGAACCTCGGCATGCCTCTGCCTCCGCCGGGCGGCGACGGGATCGACGTGGCGACTCTGAAGCCTGCCTGCGACAAGAACGCGCCGGTCGACCTGTCGGATCGTCTCGGCGAGACTCCCGCCGACGGAACTGCTGTCGCAAAGAGAAAGAGCCGGGACGACGGGCAGGGTGTGCGGGCCACCATCGGCGGTTACCAGGGGCGCCTCTCCGAAAGGAGCTTTACCGTCAACATCGGGTCTACCTTCCGCTAGTCTCCCGATCGTACCTCTCCACCTGCGCCGGACGTTGCTTTCGCGGCTCCGGCTCACTCAGCGCCGCGCAAGCCACCGCCAGCACCAGGTACTGCCAGTTCGCTATCACATCCGGCTTCATCAGGATCGTCTGCCCCATCGTGAGCATAAAGAGGAAAAGTGAAACCGCGGTCCAGACGGCGCGTTCCTTCCTGCCGCAGAGGATGAGGACGGCGAGGAGCGGCTCTGCTATCATGATGAGCCAGGCGAGGGCAACGTTCAGAAGATGGGGAGACCACGTCTTGTCGAAAGTGGTGGTGATCATGGCAATGAAGTTTGCCGGCCCGAAGAGGATCCATTTGGTGAGGCCGACGTAGAGAAGCCAGATCCCGAAGTAGATGCGGATCGCCAGGAGAAAGAATCTGCGGGGATCGAGGGACATGTGGTTACCCTCCTTCAAGTGCCGAGTCCACCGCTCCGGCCGGAGTGGGGCCCGAAGAGTGCTGCTATTTCTCGTGTTCCTTTCGCTGAACGAAAAAGTCGATGAGCAACTCCGAGTCCTTCGGCGTCAGGTTGAACTTCAACGTTGCATCGTGGACAAAATGCTGAAACTTCTTCTCCGGGTGCTCCTGCAATTTCTCCGATACCCATTTCACCGCCTGTCTTAGATCCTGCCCGTCAGGTGTCAATTCCTTCATTGTCTCTCCTCATTTCGCTCTTTCGTGGAGTTTCGCGCCTGTTTTAAAGTGGTGGCTGAGCGGCTAAAGCTATTGTATGCTAATCGCTGTCGCTGAGGTACCCTCTTTTTCTCCAGCCTGACACACAAAACCGACCCCAGGGAGGAAACTCTATGTCAGAAGCAATAGCCGGCTTGCATCCCGAGCTACTATGGCGCCACTTTGCCGCCATTGCCCGCATACCCCG
The DNA here is from genome assembly GCF_021044625.1 of Geomonas sp. RF6. Classification (NCBI taxonomy): domain Bacteria; kingdom Pseudomonadati; phylum Thermodesulfobacteriota; class Desulfuromonadia; order Geobacterales; family Geobacteraceae; genus Geomonas; species Geomonas sp. RF6. The sequence goes on from NZ_CP087999.1 coordinate 3,940,971, forward strand.
CCCCTCAAAGCACGAAGCCGAAGTCGCCGCCTACGTCATGGAGACCGCAGCGAGACTCGGTCTGCCCGCCACGAAGGACTCCTGCGGCAACGTCATCGTGAAAAAGCCTGCTTCTACCGGAAGGGAAGGTGCCCCTCCCATATGCCTGCAGTCTCACCTCGACATGGTGTGCGAGAAGAATGCGGAGAAGGAGCACGACTTTCTGAAGGAGCCGATCGAACTGGTGCGCAAAGGCGATCTGCTGATGGCAAACGGCACCACCCTCGGCGCTGACAACGGGATCGGGGTGGCGACCTCACTAGCTGTCATGGAAGACCGCACCCTTGAGCACGGACCCCTGGAGTTCCTCTTCACGGTCGAGGAGGAGACGGGACTCGCCGGCGCGCAGCATGTGGACGGGACGCTCCTGGAGAGCAGGATCCTCCTGAACCTCGACTCGGAGGAAGAGGGGGCAGTCTACGTCGGGTGCGCAGGGGGGAGGGACACCGTCGGGCGGTACAGCGTGAGCCGCGAGAGGGTCCCGACAGGCCTCGCGCCGCTAACGCTGACGCTGAAGGGGCTCAGGGGTGGGCACTCCGGGCTGGACATCGACAAGGGACTCGGCAATGCCATAAAGCTCGTCAACCGCGCGGTCCTGGCACTCTCTGCGGCAGGGGGGCGGCTGGCTTCCATGCACGGGGGAAACATGCGCAATGCGATCCCCCGCGAGTGCAGTGCGGTTCTCTTCGTGCCGGCGGAGAAGCTCGATACCGCAAGGGCGCTGGTGCAGGATCTGGACGCGCTCTTCAAGGAGGAGTACAAGGGTGTGGAGCCCGATCTGGTCCTTCTGCTGGCCCAAGCGGATGAGGTGCAGGGGACGGTGCTGACTCAAGGTTCCCAGGATGCTCTCTGCCGGGCCATCGCTGCTTTACCCCACGGCGTGCTGCACATGAGCGCCGAGATTCCGGGGCTGGTGGACACCTCCACCAACGTTGCCGTGGTAGCTACAACCGAGACGGAAGTGACGCTGGTGACGAGCCAGCGCAGCGCAACCCCCTCGCGGTTGACCGAGGCGGTGCAATCGGTGCAGGCGGTGATGGAGCTTTCGGGGGCGCAGGTGGAGTCAAGCGACGGGTACCCCGGGTGGAAGCCGAACCTGGAGTCGCCGATACTGAAGGTAGCAAAGGATAGCTACCGCTCCCTGTACGAAAAGGAGCCGGAGGTGAAGGCAATCCATGCGGGGCTCGAGTGCGGCATCCTCGGGGAGCGCGTCCCGGGGTTGGACATGATTTCCTTCGGGCCCACTCTGGTGAGCGTGCACTCCCCCGAAGAAAAGATCTACATCGGAAGTGTGGAGAAGTTCTGGGAGTTCCTGCTGGAGATATTGAAGAGGTAGAAGGGGGCATTGTGGATGGAAATGCCTACAAAAGGGCTAAATCCCCCCTGTCACCCCTTCGCAAAGGCTCATCCTGAATTCCGGGAATTGAGCCCGGTCGCTTCCGTTGACGTGAGGGGACACTAGTGGCGCCGCGTTGGAGCACAGGCTTCCCAGCCTGTACCGCGGCGCCAGCCGCGCGGTCTGTGGCGGCTGCGCCGCCATCGCAGGCAAGGATGCCTACGCTCCAGCGTGGGGGCACCCGGATTCTTTGTAGCGCGTTCCCCAGAATTCCCGGAAGACCCTTCGCAAAGGGGGGGAGGTAAGGCCTCATTTCCGGAAGAACCGGCAGGCGTTCCCGGCATCGGCGACGGCGGGATAATGCTGGCGCAATGCCGGAAACGCTCCGCTTATTCCGGCCTACATGTTGAAACCGTGAAACGGATCGGATGCTTCATTTGCTGGAGCTCGGCGGGGGCGGGGTGGGTGGCGAATTCTTCACTCCGCGAGACACCACGCCGGGAATCTGGTTCCCCTTTGCGTACATGCACTGCACGTAGGTCATGTCGTACCTGCGCTGCATGTCGGAAGCGTAGCTCTGACCTGAGCTGTACCCTGCCGCGCTCCCCATCAGGAGCCCGGTGCCGCCGCCGATTGCGGCCCCTGTGCCGGGATCTCCGGCGGCGGCTCCGAGAGCTGCACCGGCTCCGGCTCCGATCAGCGTCCCTGCTGCCGCTCCCGTTGCCGTGTGCTTCTTCCCATCCGGCTTTTCTCCGAGCTGCTGCGCGGCCCACTGCCTGCAGACCGAGTCCTCCCCCACGAACTGCTCAAACGGCTTTCCGGGGGCGGGGAGCACCATGACGCTTGGGCCCAGCGGAGGAGTGGCACATCCGGCAAGGAAGAGGAGGAAAAGAACAGGCCAGTATTTCGCAGCATCCCTTCTCATGGTCATCCTCCTACTCCGGTGGGTTCGACGGCTCAACCTTTTCCCACCCTCCCGGGCACTGTTTCACATAGGGATAGTACGCCTTGGAATCCCTGCAGTAGTACCAGTAGGCCTGCTCCGCAGGCTTGCTTTCCTGATAGATGTACTCCTGCGGGCCGCTCTCAATTACAACCGGCGGAGGAGTGTAGTAGTACGGATACGGGTAGGGGTAGGGATAGGGGTCGTACCACCACGGTGACCAGACGGGGCCGATGTAGACGCTGCCGTAGTAGTTGTCATGCCCTCCATAATACCCGTCGTGGTGCCCGCCATGCCCGTAGTAACCGCCGCCATGCCAGTTGTTACCGCCACCTCCACCGTACCTCGACCCGTTTCCTACGTAGCCGCCTCCGCCCTGGCCTCCGCCGTGCCCGCCGTGATAACTGCCTCCGCCCTGGGTGCCACCGCTCTGACCTCCCTGGTACGTTCCGCCGCCGAAACCTCTGTCCCGGAATGCAGGTCCTCCACGCGGCGCGGCGGTCATACCTCCGCCCCCCGTGGATGGTGCGGTGCTGATGCTTCCTCCCCTCGATCCTCCGCTGTAACCTCCCCCTCCGCCCCTTGAGGCGGCAAATGCCGGCAATGCGCAAGTCGCCACTGCCAGCCCGACCACTACGAGGCTGCTAATCTTTCTCAACCAGGATCGCCCCCTTTCTGTTCCCCAACTACCGTTATTATATCAATTTGTCAGGGTTTTTACCCCCAATGGCGCCCCGGCTGCGGTACCTCTCTCGGAGGACGGCATCACCTCTGGCGACGGCAACGGAGTCCGGGAATTTCCTTGACAGAATGTGGCCAGCGGGGCTATTGAACCTTTTCCCCCTATTGAAAAAAGGGGCACCGGTCGCTCCATGAATTTCCCCCGTCCCGACCGGAGTCACAGAGGAAGTGCTTTTGAAAGAGGAGTTTGCAGCAACGTGAAGAGTTTTGCAGGCAGCAGTCATGACGAGCCATTGCGCATCGCCATCAACGGGTTCGGCAGAATCGGCAGGACGATGTTCCGCTATGCCCTGGAGAGGGAGGGGATCGAGGTGGTCGCCGTCAACGATCTCTGCGATAGCGAAACAATAGCGCACCAGCTGAGATACGACTCCACCCGCGGTCCCTTCCCCGGAGAGGTGGTGCTCGCTGATGACCGCCTCGTGGTGAACGGGCACACGGTTCCACTCTTGAGCTGCGGCGACCCGGAGGCGCTTCCGTGGCGGGAGCATGCGGTCGACGTGGTCATCGAGGCGACGGGGCACCACACCGCCCGCGCGAAGGCGGCGGGGCATCTTTCCGCAGGGGCAGGGATGGTGGTCATCTCCGCGCCGTCGGCCGACGCCGACCTTTCCGTCGTCCTCGGTGTCAACGACCACCTCTTCGACCCTGAGCGGCACCGGGTCATCTCCAACGCCTCGTGCACCACCAACTGCCTTGCCCCGATGGTGAAGGTGCTCCACGACAGCTTCGGGGTGCGCAAGACCCTCTTCACCACCGTGCACCCCTACACGAACAACCAGTCGCTCCTCGACGACCCGCACCCCGACCTGAGGCGTGCGCGGGGGATGGGGCGGTCGATGATACCGACCTCTACCACCGCAGTCCCGGCTCTGCAGCAGGTCATGCCGGAGTTTGCCGGGAAGGTGCACGGCATGGCGCTGAGGGTGCCGACGGCGGCGGTCGCCAATATCGACCTCGTGGCCGAGCTGGACTCTGCGGTCGACGCCGCCGGCGTGAACGATGCCTTCATCGCTGCGGCCGAGGGAGGACTCCAGGGGATACTCGGCGTGAACGAGGAGGAACTCGTCTCCTGCGACTTCCGGGGGAACCGCCTCTCCTGCATCCTCGATGCCCCCTTCACCCAGGTGGTGGGGGAGAACCTCGTGCGCATCCTCGCCTGGTACGACAACGAGGCCGGATACGCCAGCCGTCTCGTCGACCTGATGACCCTGATCCGGGGGGGGCGCTAGATCCCCTTTTCAAACAATCCTTGACACTTCCGGTTCAAAAACTCTATAGCTAGTATGGTTTGCCTCACTACTCCCCTTTTGCCCCCCTGGGGCCCCATGGCCAAATACTATGTACTGGGAACACTACGGGTTTAACGAGCCGCCCTTCGCCCTGACCCCCAACCCCGCCTTCCTCTTCCTGAGCTCTCCGCACCAGGAGGCCTTTGCCCATCTCCTCTTCGCCATCGAGAACCGGGCGGGGTTCATCGAGCTTTCCGGCGAGGTCGGTACCGGCAAGACGACGATAGTCCGCACGCTGCTAAACCAGCTGGACCCGGAGATCTACCGCACCGCCCTCATCTTCAACCCCACACTCACCCCCATCGGGCTTCTGAAAGAGGTCTGCACCGAGCTTGGCGTGAGCGGCGCGGGAGACGAGATGCACGAGCTGCATCAGGCTCTGAACCGCTTTCTCCTGGAGGAGAACGGGGCGGGGCGCACGGTGGTCCTCGTCATCGACGAGGCGCAGAACCTCTCCGTGCAGGTGCTGGAGCAGATCCGCCTCATTTCCAACCTGGAGACGGAGCGCTCCAAGCTGATCCAGATCGTCCTCGTCGGTCAGCCCGAGTTGCGGGCGCTCCTGGCCCGCCAGGATCTGCGCCAGCTGGACCAGCGCATCACGGTGCGCTACCACCTGAAAGCGATGGGGTCCGCCGACACCGGTGAATACATCAGGCACCGCATCCGCTTTGCCGCGGGAGGGCGCGAGCCGCTGCACTTTTCCGCAGGCGCTGTGCAGCGGATCTATCGCTTCTCGGGCGGTCTGCCGCGTCTTATCAACGGCGTGTGCGACAGGGCGCTTCTCCTTTCGTACACCCGCGAGACATACGAGGTGACGCCTGCCATGGCCGCCCTCGCCATTGCGGATCTGCGCAAGGATGTGCACCGCCCTGTGGTATCGCGCCGCGTCGCCGCCTGGGGAGGGGGGGGGATCGCTCTCTGCGCTGTTGCCCTTGCGCTCGTCCTCTTTCCCGCATCACGCGAGCCCATTGCACAGCACCCGGAGAAGGTTGGGGGGCAGGCCGCAGCCGCAAAAAAAGTGGCGACAGCCGCTGTCGCCGCCCCCGTTGCTCCGGCAAGCCCCGTCGCGAAAGGTGCGCCTGCTCCGGTTGTGACAGCGAAAGATTCCCCCCTTTCACGTGATGCCGCCCTTGCCGGGCTCGGCTCCCTTTCGGAGGACGAGAACCTCGTCTCCGCCCTCAATGCTGTCCTTGCGGAGTGGCGTGCCCCGGCAATGTCGCCGTCCGAGGCAAAGGGGGGAAATCTGAAGGCGCTGGCGCGCCGGCGTGGGCTTACGGCGACGAGGGTGACCGGCGGGATAGACGCCGTGGCACGCCTCGACGCACCCGCACTGCTGCACGTGCCCCTGCCGCACGGCGGGAGCCGTCTCCTCGCTCTGACAGAGCTCGGAAAAGAAACCGTTACGGTTGTTCCGGCAATCGGAGGGCGCTCGGTACTGACCCGCGACGAGCTGGCAGCGATCTGGAGCGGAGGTGCCACCTTCCTCTGGAAGGACTTTCACGGCATCACCACCAATGGGAAGGGAGTGGAGAAAACGGAGAAGGTGACGCTCCTTCAGGGGCTTTTGCAGGGTGCCGGATGCTACGAAGGGACTCCGGACGGCACCATGGGGCCAAAGACGGTGGAGGCGATCGCCCTGTTCCAGCGCAGGGAAGGGCTCGCCGTGGACGGGAAGGTTGCCGGTCAGACCCTCATCCTTTTATACCGCCGTGCGGGAGGATTTTTCCCGCCGGGGGTGGCTCGGAAAGAGGGGAAACCTTCTTCCGCTCCAGCCAGAACAGACGCGGGTGGCGCGGCCCAACGCGCTCACCGCGGGGAGCAGATCGCATGAGTCTCATACTCGACGCATTGAGAAAGATGGAGCAGGAGCGGAAGAGCCGGCTCGGGGGGAGCGTGGACATCCGCCCCGAGGTGCTGCGCTATCGCAGCTCGAGCACGCCCCAGCCGCGGGAACGAAAGCCGTATCTGCAGATTGTCGTTGCGGTGATCCTGCTCGCCGGCGGGGTCGGCGCCGGAGTCTTTTTCAATCGCGGTTCCCACAGCGAACCGGCGCGAGAGGCGACCGTTGCCGCAGTGGTGGAGCCCGCCGCCGGTTCCCATGCCGCTCCCCCGGCCCCGCTCCCTGAAGCCGTAGCGCCGCAACCTGTCGCTCCCGTTGCCGCAGCTCCGGCGCCCGTGGTGGCTCAACCCCCCGCTGCGCCGAAAGCGCCCCCCGCATATCCGGCCCCTGTTGCGGTCGAGCGTCGCGCGGCGAAGTCGGCAAAGTCCGCCCAGGTGGAAGCGCCCCAGCAGGCCGCCGCTGTGGAGGATTTTCGTGGTGCCTCTGACATCACTGTTTCCGGCATCGCCTGGCAGGAGGAGCGCAGCATGAGGCGCGCTGTGGTGAACGGCGCGCTGGTCGGAGAGGGGGCTGAAGTTGCCGGCGCCCGCATCGTGGACATAAGGGAAACTCGCGTCCGATTCTCCCGCGGCGGACATCTCTTCGATGTCTCCTACTCCGGAAACTGACTTCGCTACAAAGTGAGAAGGGGAGCCGCTGCACGAGACCTCGCGTTCCCCCATTGCCACGAAGCACTGCAGCATGCCTAACGTTCCCCCCTTTGCGAAGGGGGGGCAGGGGGGATTTGCCTTGCTTAGGCCAGATGAAAAGGGGACCGGCTACTTTTCACACCGAAACGTAGCCTGTCCCCTTTTTTGATCCGCTGCTCAACCCGCACTGTACCTACTACCTACTATCTCGTCTCGTTTGCGTAAACATATTGATATTTAGTCATTATTGATGTATAAACCCCGTCATTGTTATGACGGATCTGTGTGTACTGTAATGCTGCCGAGCCATACCGCACCGATAGGTCCGCCGTGTGTTTTGCGGGGGTATGATGTTAAAAGAGCGGGCTGGCTTGATTAAAAAAGCCAACGTCGTCTGCGATGCGGCGCTTGTTGTAGTTTCCTTTGTCACTTCCTTTAATCTCCGAGTCCAATTCGGGGGGCTCGAAGACCTCGACTACTACAGCTGGGTTCTCCTCATCGCCGTTCCCGTGTGGGGCTACCTCCTTGACCGCTACGGGTTTTACCGCTCGCACCGGCTCACCTCCCCCTGGACACTGCTGCGCTCTCTCGCTCAGGTCACCGCCATCGGCGGCGTCGTCACCTCGTCCGCCATATTCCTCCTGCAGCCCCACGGCTTCAGCCGTGGCTTCTTCGGCACCTTCCTCATACTGTCATTTCTGATCCTCGCCACCGAGCAGCTTCTGGTGCGCTTCGCGCTGCGCCTCTTGCGCCTCGAGGGGTACAACTTCCGAAACATCCTGCTCGTCGGGACCGGCGTCAGCGCCCAGAGGGTCTTCGAGCTCCTCGAAAGGCACAGGGAGTGGGGGCTCCAGGTGGTGGGGGTGCTGCAGACCTCGCCGCAGCACGTCTCTCATGCGCTCGAGCATCGGGTTGTGGGGAACCTCACCGACATGGTGGAGGTCTGCAAATCGTACCCTGTGGACGAGGTCATCTTTTGCGACAGCAAGGAGGAGTGCAGGTTCGAGCTCGCGGAGTACATCGAGGAGCTCGACACCATGGGGATCACGGCCCGCACCGTCCTCAACCTCTACTACCGCTTTGACTGCCACAGAGAGCTGGGGATGCTGCACGGCGAGGTGCCCCTTCTTACCTTCCGTCCGGTGTCGCTCGACCTCGACCAGCTCTTTCTGAAGCGCTGCCTCGATATCGCCGGCGCAAGCGTAGGCCTCCTCTTCTCCGCGATCCTCTTCCCCTTCATCGCCCTCGCCATAAAGCTCGAATCTCCGGGACCCCTCTTCTTCGGACAGACCCGGGTGCGCGAAAACGGCCGTACCTTCACCTGCTGGAAATTCCGCTCCATGTATCAGGATGCGGAGGAGCGCAAAAAGGAGCTCATGCACCTCAACGAGATGAACGGGGCGATTTTCAAGATCAAGGATGACCCGCGCATCACCCGCACCGGTGCATTCATGAGGAAGACGAGCCTCGACGAGCTGCCGCAGTTCTGGAATGTGCTGAAGGGTGAGATGAGCCTTGTGGGGACGAGGCCGCCTACCCCCGCCGAGGTGGAGGGGTACGAAAACTGGCAGCGGAAGAGGATCTGCATCAAGCCGGGGATAACGGGGCTCTGGCAGGTCAGCGGCCGGAACAGCATCACCGATTTCAACGAGGTCGTGCGCCTCGACATCGAGTACATCGACAGCTGGAGCTTCTTCCTCGATCTCAGGCTGATCCTGAGGACCGTGAAGGTGATCTTTTTGCGGGAAGGGGCCTGCTGACGCCGTGGGCGGCGCCCCGGTCAGACCCGCAGGAATTCTTCCGGCGCGAGGCTAGTGGCGAGCATGACCATGTTGATGTCCCTGTGCTCGCGCCAGCTTTCCGTTTCCTGGTTTCGCTCTTCCAGCCAGTGCTTTTCCACCTTCTCCGCCAGAAAGAAGTAGCTCCCCAGCCGCGCCATGTCGCGGGAACCTCCCTCCGCCATGTTCCTCGCGCACAGCCGCTCCGCCGCGTGGACCCCTATCGAAAAACCGAGCTCACGGAAGGGGAGCCGGTAGTTGTGCGGAAGATAGAGTATGCCGCGGGTCTGTCCGATGCCGCGAAGCGCCGCCCTCAGCACCTTTTCCTCCACTTCCCGCCTTCGAAACTCCCCTCGCTCCACCAGCTGCTCCATCCGCCACATATCGCACAGCAGTCCTCCTATGCCGAGGAGATCGTCCGTCTCCCACGTCATGCCGCGGCCGATGCTGGAGAGGTCTTCGATGGCGGCGGAAAGGTCGGTGAAAGGCGGGTGGATGGGATCCTCCGGAGGGGGAGGGGACGCATGGGGAACCTCCCTGTGATGCAGATGGGGCGTCAGAGGGGGCTCCGTATCCAGTGGATAATTTGTGGACGGAGCGGGGCCAGCAGTGGCAGGTTCAGGGGGAGGGGGCGTGGACTGGCGCTCCTTTAGGAGCCCTTTTGCCGCACTTTGCAGCTCGCAGCAGGTGATCATCCCGTCGAGCGGGTCGTGCAGCCCCATGGAAGGGACCAGCGGACGGGTGAGGTCGATGCTCATCTTCCAGTACAGCTGCTTTGCGCCCCACACGGTGGTGTGGCTGAATTTGGCATGGGCTACCTGCGCCAACTCCATTCCCCACACGAGATACCTGCTGTCGCCGGTAACGCGGGTCATCGCATTGAGCGCGTGCATCCATTTGGTGAGGTAGTGGAAGTACTGCCCGTCCCGCTCCCATTCGAGCTGGTCGTCCGGCGGTTCCTGGGGGGTGCGCTCATCGAGATCCTTCCCGATGCGCAAGCCGCCGCGGGTAGGGTGCTTTTCCCCATCCTCCTGGCTCAGGCCGCTGATCCACCCGGTGCGCCTGTCTCCCGGGCGATGCCGTCCCAGTACGTGGTGCACCTGGTCCACCAGCCGTATTGCCAGGTCGCGCCACCTCTCCTCCCCCGTCTGCCGGTACAGCTCCAGAAAGTTGCAGACGGCGAAGGCATCGGTCCAGAGGTAGCGGCGCGGAGGGGCACCTCCTCGTATTCCGGTTTCTTCAGTGAAATACAGCATTATCCTTTGCACAGTCGCGAGATGGTTGTGTTCCACAAGTGATCCCCCTATGTAGGCCGGAATAAGCGGAGCGTTTCCGGCAATTCCGGCGGCACCGATCGGCTAACGCCGACGCCGGGAACTCCTGCGGCTTATCCCGGCCTACAACGCCACGATGTCCCATGTAGGCCAGAATAAGCGGAGCGTTTCCGGCAATTCCGGCGGCACCGATCGGCTAACGCCGACGCCGGGAACGCCTGCGGCTTATCCCGGCCTACAACGCCACGATGCTTCCATGTAGGCCGGAATAAGCGGAGCGTTTCCGGCACTTCCGGCAGCACCGATCGGCTGGCGCCGACGCCGGGAACGCCTGCGGCTTATCCCGGCCTACGTTGCGACCGGCCGCACCCCCCCGCATCGGAATCATCCCTTCTTTCAGTATATCAATCGCACGGTTTTGGAGCGTATGTTGATTTCCAGCAGCACGCGCTAGCGCCAGCACACTGCTACAGAGGTACTCTCATTACTCAAAGAGTTAAGATGTGGCAGGATGAAAACTTCAATGAGTGGTTGAGCGATCGCGTTCCCGTGCCACCAAGCAGGATCAGCTCCTTCTAGTACCGTTCCGCGCGACCCTGTTCCCGGCCTTGTGTCACAAATACCCTACCCAAAGAGTACGGCTGAGTGTACTATGACTTTTTTTTGGCTTCGGTCGAGCTACATGCGGTCGCCGCCGGTCCCGGTTTCCATCGATGATCGCGGGCCGATGCAACGGGAGGTTGCATGCAGGTAGGGGATCTACTTTTTGAAGCGGAACAGTCACTGCCGTACTTGAGCGCGCTCCGGCGCCACCTGCACGCCCACCCGGAGGCGGGGGTGGATCAACCCGAGACGGTTGCCTATCTTGACCGACAGTTCCGGGGGATGGAGGTGGAACTGCGCCACGGGCCGGGTGAGGTGGGGCTGGTGGTGGAAATAAAAGGGGCCCTGCCGGGGCCGTCGCTCGCGTTGCGTGCCGACATGGATGCCCTGCACCTGACGGAGTCGGACTCCCCGGACCATCTTCCTCAGCGGCTCGGTTTCCGCTCCACGGTCGACGGCCTCATGCATGCCTGCGGTCACGACGCCCACTGCGCGATCCTCGTGGGGGCGGGAAAGCTGATCTATCAGCACAGGGAAGAGCTGCGCGGCTCGGTGCGGCTCCTCTTTCAGCCCGGCGAGGAAGGGTACGGCGGCGCACAGCGGATGGTGAAGGCAGGGTACTTGGAGGGGATCGATGAGGTGTACGCCTTGCATTGCCTGCCGACCCTGAAAGTGGGGCAGGTCGCCTACAGGAAGGGCCCCTTTTGCGCGGCGATCGACGTCTTCCGCGTGAAGGTGCATGGGACCGGCGGACACGGCTCTGCGCCGGAAAATTCCAGCGACCAGGTTCTGGCGTTGTGCAAGATTGTCTGCGATCTTCAGTACATCGTGGCGAGAAGGGTGGGGGCGCTTGACCAGGCGGTACTGTCGGTCTGCCAGGTAAGTGCGGGGGACCGTGCGGCGAAGGCGGTCATTCCCGAAGTCGGCGACTTCTGCGGCAGTGTGCGGACCTTTTCCACCAAGGTGCAGCGGTCGATCCGGGAGATGTTTTTCGATGTCTGCCATAGCTCCGCGCGGGCAGTTCATCCGCAATGCCGGGTGGAGATCGAGTATGAGCCGGAGTGCCCCGCAGTGGTAAATGACGAGGCAGTGGTCGAGAACCTCACTTCGTTCCTCTCTCGCTTCGTCGAACCCGCCGACCTCCTGCACGACTACAAGCCCGCTCTCAGTTCGGAAGATTTCTCGTACATGCTGCAGGAAAAGCCGGGAGCCTTCATGTTTCTCGGCGTGGCAGGCACCGATGGCGACCCGTCGGCAAATCCCTTTCTGCACAGCGCTCACTTCGACATCGACGAGCGGGCCCTTTCTTTCGGCGCCCGCCTCTTTGCCGGAATCGTATTCGGACGGTAAACTGTCTTCTGGCGCATCAAATCTTTCCAGATCAGCTGAGGACCCCATCCAATGAGTGTAGACGCCTCGATCTCCCCCGGCGAACTTTCCGAGATGCTCAAGCAGGCGAAAAAAGTGGTGGCGCTGACCGGAGCGGGATTGTCCACTTCCGCAGGGATACCCGATTTTCGCGGCCCGAAGGGGCTGTACGTGTCGCGGCGCTACGATCCTCAGAAGGTTTTCGAGATCAGCTGGTTTCGACGCGATCCGAGCTACTTTTACGAATTCGCCTGGGACTTTGCCACCATGGCGAGTGAGATCACCCCCACCTTCAGCCACGAGTTCCTCTGCACCTTGTCCGGGAAGGGGATCCTCTGCGGCATCGTCACCCAGAACATCGACCTGCTGCATCAGGAAGCGGGGAGCGAACGCGTCATCGAGTTGCACGGCTCCTTCGGCTCCGCAACCTGTCTTAAGTGCGGGCAGCGCTTTTTCAACCTGACCTATCGCTGGTGGCTCGATCTCATGGGGAAAAGTCCGGACAAGCCGGTGGCGCGCTGCGGCTGCAAGGGAGTGCTGAAGCCGGACATCGTCTTTTTCGGAGAGGCAGTCTACCGCTACGACGAGGCGGAGGAGCTCATCAGAGAGTGCGATCTCCTCCTGGTTCTCGGGTCGTCGCTCAACGTGACCCCGGCCTCGCTTCTTCCCTACGTCACCAATGCTCCGACCATCATCATCAACAGGGGCTCCATAGGCCTTGGCACTGCGAGCCACCGCCACCTCGTCAACGCCGACCTCGACGACTACCTGAAGGAGGTCGCGCACTCTATGGAGATTGCCAGGTAGCGGTGTATTCCACCCCTTCGCCCGGCTTTGCAATCTCCGGCTCCTGCACGATCCACCCCCCCTGCACCCCCATCTCCCTCGCGCCGAGCTCAAAGTGGCACATGGCGATCCCCATGTCCACCCGCTGCAGGTCCGCCAGCCCGAGGACGGTGAACAGGAGCGTTCCTTTGCCGTACCCCTTCGTGCGCTGCAGGTACAAGTGCCATGCACCGTCGCCGCGCACGATACGCCACGGTTGCCTGTTGGAGGCGGAAGGCGCCAGCCGCACCATCTCCAGCACCCCTGCGTATGCACCTGCCTCCGCAGCGTGAAGGGGCACCCCGAAACCCCCGTCGAAAAAGAGCTCCGAAGCCGGCAGCCTCCGATCGGAACCTGCCCGGCGCCGGATGCCATCCTTTTCCCGGGTCCCTTCCTTTATGTATCCTACCGAAGCCACCGCCGGCATTATCTCCCCCTGGCCGAGCCGGATCCTCTCGGCGAAGCGGCTCTTCGTGAGGCTTCCCCCGAGCCAGCAGCTTCCGAGACCGAGATCGGTGCAAAGGAGCAACCCCTGCTCCAGGAGGTAGCCGTATTCTTCCAGGTCGTGCGCTCCCCTCTTCATTGCACCCACGACGTACCCCGTCGCCCCCTTGATGAAACCGTAGGTGCCGAGCCCCCGCAGTATCTCGTGGTCCTCTTCGGTCATCGCCAGAAGCTCGAACCGCGCCTCCCCGCCGAATGGACCGGTGCGGTGTTCCGCAAAGAAGCGGGAGAGGGTGCGCAGCGTCTCCTTGCCGATCGGCTTGGAGGAGTAGCTTCTGCATGAGTAGCGCTGCCTGACGAGGGAGTCTATCGAGGACCTGAACTCCATGGCACCTCCACGTTTCACAGCCACTCCTTTTTCCGGAAAAAGGCCAGCATGCCGACGGCGAGCACCAGCATGAGGAGCATCACCGCGGGGTAGCCGTATCGCCACTCAAGCTCCGGCAAACTTGAAGTTCATGCCGTACACGCCGCAAATGAAGGAAAGGGGCATGAATATGGTGGCTATCACGGTCAGGAACTTCATGGCCACGTTGAGCCTGTTGCTGACACTGGAGAGATAGATATCGAGGAGCCCCGAGAGCATCTCGCGGAGCGTCTCCAGGGTGTCGAGAACCTGAACCGTGTGGTCGTAGAGGTCGCGCAGGAAGATGGAGGTTCCCTCCTCGATGAGGTGAGAGTCGCGCCGCTGCAGCGAGCCGACGGTCTCCCTGAGGGGCCACACCGCCTTGTGCAGAAAAAGCATTTCTCTTTTCAGCCGGTTGATCTCCTGCACCGTCGCAGTGGAAGCGTTCACGAGGACCTCATCTTCCAGCGCCTCGATCTTGTCCTCCAGCGCCTCGAGGACGAGGTAGTAGTTGTCGACGGTGATGTCCATGAGGGCATAGAGGAGGTGATCGGCGCCTCTGGCACGCAACTGCCCCTGCGGGTTTTCCAGGCGCGCCCGGACCGGCCCGAAGACGTCCCCATCGATCCCCTCCTGGAAGGAGATCAGGAGCCGCTCGCCGAGGACGAAGCTCACCTGCTCGCTTCTGATCTCCGCCCCCTTCTCCCCGGCGGCGAGCATCTTTAGTACAACAAAGAGATAGCTGCCATAATCGTCCGCCTTCGCGCGCTGGTCCGTCGCGAGCACGTCCTCCAGGACGAGGGGGTGAATGCCGAAGCCGGTGCCGAAGCGCTGCAGGAGATGAGCGTCCGGGAGCCCCTCGACGTTGACCCAGGTAATGAGGGGAGGGGGGTGGGAAGGGAAGAGTTCCCCTACGTCCTGCACCTGCCGCTTTTGCAGGTGCTCGGGATCGTACTCGATCACCTCGATCGCCACAGACCCGCCCCTCTCCCGGCCGAGATGCATAAGCGTTCCCGGCGCGGCGCCGACCTTTTTTGCTCTTTTCTTCAGGGATTTGGACATCGGGGCTCCGGGAATCTTCTGGGCGATGCGGAGATTTCTCTTGAAGCACCATCGGTGCGAAGTCATAGTTTAACGAGGGGGAAAGTGGTGTCAAACCCGCGCTTTCCGCGATTTCATGTGGCGGCTCGCGCCGCCATCCTGGAAGAGAGAAATCGATGCGTGCAGCGCTCTATTCCATCTACCTCGCAGTCATCGTCGTACTCCTCTCCGGCTGCGACATCCGGCGAGAATACGACGCTGCGCTCGTTCTCGGCGATATTGCGGCGGGGACGAAGGAGAGCCGGCTGAAGGCGACGACGCCGCAGCCGGCGCGGAGGGCGGTCGCCCTTCCTGGCCCCGGGACGACACGTACAGCGGATCTCTATCTCACCAGCGACAAGCCCCTCGCGGGTCTCCTCCTTTTACCCGGTGCGGCTGAGGGGGGGAAGGACGATCCGCGCCTCGTAGCTCTGGCTGTGACGATGGCGCGGGCGCGCTTTGCGGTCCTCGTCCCCGACATGGTCGGCTTTCGCTCCCTCCAGGTCGGCAGCAGCGACATCGGCGAAACCGCACGCGTCTTCGCCTGGCTCTCTTCGCACAGAGATCTCGCCCCCGAAGGGAGGGCCGGGATCTTCTCCCTGAGCTACGCCTCCGGCCCTGCGCTACTGGCCGCGCTGGAACCTCCTGCTGCGGGACGGGTCTCCTTCCTCATGTCCATCGGCGGCTATCACAGCGTGAAGGACGTCCTCGTCTTCTTCACCACCGGATACTTCCGGCTCGACGGCGAGTGGCGCTTCCTCCAGCCCAACAGCTACGGGAAGTGGGTCTTTGTGCAGAGCAACATCGGAAGGATAACCAGCCGGAACGACAGGCTCCTTTTCCAGCAGATTGCGCAGCGAAAGCTGGAAAACCTTGACGCCCCGGTGGATGACCTCGCCGCCCGGCTCGGCCCGGAGGGACGCAGTCTCTACGATTTCATCGAAAACCGCGACCCGAGGGAGGCGCCGGCGCTCATGGACCGGCTGCCGCTCCCGATCCGCCGGGAGATCGACGACCTCAATGTCGCCGCCCGCGACCTCTCCAGGCTCAAGGCCAGACTCATCCTCGTCCACGGGTATGACGACGACATCATCCCCTACACCGAGAGCATCGCCCTCAGCCGACAGCTCCCACCGGGGCAGGCGAGGCTTTACCTCGTGCACGGGCTGAAACACGTGACGCTCGGGCACCACATGCTATCCGACAGCTACCGGCTGTGGCGCTCCATTTCGGCGCTTCTGGCGGAGAGGGGATAGCCCGGAAGGAGGCAACGTGGAAGCGGAAGTAGTTTCCATAAGGTACCGTATTCCTCTCACCGACGCGCAGGCGAGGAAGCTGCGGCGCACCTGGCCAAACGGCGACCCCTTCTACCCATACGAGAAGATGGAGCGCCTCCTCGGGACGCTCCAGGTCGAGGATCTTAACTGGCATCACTACTCGGGGGACTGGCTCTACTTTACGGTCTACGGAGAGGATATCGAGGGGACGCTTGCCGAGGCGCTGAAGGTATTCGAGGGGGCGCTCGGGAAGGTTGCTTAAAAAGCTCTTGGTTCGTTCCGGGTAGCGAGGGTACATTGCCACGAAGCACTGCAGGAGACCAGACGTTCCCCCCTTCGCAAAGGGGGGGACGCGAGGCCGCGCTCACCCCTTGGAGGGCACATGGCCCCCTGGTCCCCGGTATTACAGAAGAACCTTTTGCTTTGACTTCGCCTGCGTGGCGGTGCTATTTCTGTCTGATCCGGTCGGTTCCCGCGACCGCCTCATTCTCCCCAACAGCAAGGTCCCGATGAAAGTCATTACCGTGCCGCTGCGCGAGTTTGCGCTGCCGGTGCCGCGCGTCGGCAGCATTGAAGCGAACTCCGGATTCGGCCGTTCCGCTGCCGAAGGGCAGGAAATCCACCAGCGCGTGCAAAAGCAGAGGGTGAAGCTCGACCCTTCCTATCAGGCGGAGGTGCCGATCAGCGGCAGCTTCGACCGGGAAGGGTTCCGCTTCCATGTCCAGGGGAGGATGGACGGCATCTTCCGAAACGGCACTCCGACCATCGAGGAGATCAAGGGAACCTTCAATGTGCGGGAACTGGCCCGCCGCCTCTCCGATGCCCCCTTCGGCCATCCCTACTGCCTCCAGCTTCTGACCTACGGCTACCTCTACTGGCGGGAGCACTCCGTCATACCGACCCTCACTTTTCACCTCGTTTCCTCCCGGAGCGGCGAGTCGATCGACCTCCCTCTCGTGCTGGACGTTCAGGCTTACGAGGAGTGGCTCCAACTGCGCCTTGCGGAGCTTGCGGTGGAGGCGACCCTCGCCGAGAAGCGGGCGGCGCGCAGGCGCAAGATCGGTGCCGACTTCAAATTTCCCTTTTCAACCCCGCGTCCGAAACAGCTCGACCTGCTGCGCACCATCGAGGAGGGGATGCTCGTCGGGCAGCCGATCCTGCTCCAGGCTCCTACCGGACTCGGCAAGACGGTGGGGGTGCTCTACCCGGTCCTGAAGGAGGCGCTGGGGCGGGGGCAGAAGGTGATCTACCTGACGCCGAAAAACAGCCTCCATTCCGTGGCGGAAGACGCTGTGGCGCGTTTTCAGGAGACGGGGGCGAAGGTGAAGTCCCTCTCCATCACCGCCAAGGGGAAGATCTGCTTCAAGAACGAGCCGCTGTGCGACCCGGACTACTGCGAGTACGCCCGGGACTACTACAAGAAGTTCTTCGAAAGCGGGATCCGGGAAGTGCTCGCCAAGAAGAGGAAGCTGAAGGCGCGCATGTTCCGCGAGGTCGCCGAAGCTCACCAGCTCTGCCCCTTCGAGCTGCAGCTCGACTGCATCGAGGAGGCGGACGTGGTGATCTGCGATTACAACTACGTCTTCGCGCCGCGCTCCGCCCTGCGCCGCGTCGGCGGCATCGAGGTGGACCAGACGGGGAAGCCGAACCTGGTGATCGACGAGGCGCACAACCTCCCCCCCCGTGCCATGGACTACTACTCGCCGGCGCTCTCCACGGCAGTGCTGGAGGGGCTCCGGCCGAAGATTGCCGAGCTCCAGCCGCGCTTCAGGCGGGAGGCGGACGATCTTCTCGACCGCTGCGTCGCCATCGTCTCTTCCTGCGCCGGCGGGAAGGGGGGGAAAGGTGGGAAAGGGGTGCGGATCGATCCCCCCGTCGCTCTCTTCCTGGAGCAGGACGCAGCGCTGCGAGCCTTCCTTTCGCGCTACCTCGATTCGGACCTGGAGATAGAGCATGGCGATCCGGTCATGGCGCTCTCCTTCTACTGGTCAGGCTTCACGGAGACGCTGGAGTACTTCTCGGACGGAGACAGAACGGAATTCTTCGCCACCTGTCACCCGCACCCCACCGGCGCGACCGTCAAGATTACCTGCTGCGACGCCTCCGCCATGCTGAAGGAGTGTTACGCGGAATACCAGCAGGTGGTGGGATTTTCCGCGACGCTGAAACCGTTCGAGTACTACGCGAAGCTTTCCGGCCTCATCGTTGGAAAAACCACGACGGCGGAGTTTGGCTCTCCCTTTCCGAAGGAGCTGCGAAAGCTCCTCATCATCCCCCAGATCTCCACCAAATACGCGGACCGGGAGCGCAACTACCCGAAGGTCGCCGAGGCGGTGCGCAGGATGGCGGAGCTGCGGCGGGGAAATTACTTCGTCTTCTTCCCCAGCTTCGAATTTCTGGAGAGGGTCGCCGCTCTTTTTCGACCGCCGGACGGGTTTACGCTCCTTTTCCAGGAGCGCAGTATGAATGCCGCCCGCGTGGAGGCGGTGGTCGATCATCTGCGAGCGCAGACCGTTCCCACCATCGTCTTTGCGGTGCAAGGGGGATCTTTTTCCGAGGGGATGGATTACGCAGGGGAGTCGGTCATCGGTGCCTTCGTGGTGGGGCCGCCACTGCCGAGTTATGACCTGGAACGGGAAGAGATGAAGGAGTATTATCAGAGGGAATACGGCGCTGGGTTTGACTACGCCTACATCTACCCCGCAATGGCGAAGGCTGTCCAGGCTGCCGGGCGGGTCATCCGGTCCGAGACGGAGCGGGGACTGATCGTCCTCATGGACAACCGCTTCACCCAGACGAGCTTTACCCGTTGCATGCCGGCCGACTGGTTCGATACCGATGTCGCCGAGATCGTGTCGGGGAGGATACTGCAGGACGTCGGGGAGTTCTGGGAGAGGTAGCCTCCCCCCCCCGGATCCTCCCCGCATCGAACTTCTGCACCATCACCTTTCAGGAGAGGTACATGCCGTCGCTTCACCGTTGCCGCATTCCTCACCCCTTTCTTTTCCCTCTCATCGCCCTTGTAGCTTTTCTTGCTGCCGGTTGCGCAACCGTCCCGCACGGATCGGCAACGCATATCCCCGACCACGAAGCCTCAACCTTCGTGCCGCGCGATCTCCCGGCGTCCACTGCACAACTTGTCGTGGTGGCCGACGACGGTGGCGCGCGGGCGACGGTGTACGCACTGCAGCGCTCGCCGGATGGCTGGCATACGCGGCTGGGACCGCTCGAGGCGTCGATAGGAAAGAAAGGCTTCGCCAGGATCGGCGAGAAAAGGGAAGGGGACGGCAAGACCCCCTCGGGGCTCTTCCCCCTGGAGTTCGTCTTCGGCTACGCTGCCAGTGCGCCGACCCGCATGCCGTACCGGCAGGCGACGGAGAATGATCTGTGGGTCGATGACCCAAGCTCCCCCGATTACAACACGTGGGTGCGCAGGGGTGAAACAAGTGCCTCGTCCTTCGAGCTCATGAAGCTCCCGGACCATCGCTACCGCCACGGGGTGGTGATCGGCTACAATCGCGACCCGGTCGTAAAGGGGAGGGGGAGCGCCATCTTCATCCACGAGTGGCTGGAAATGGGGCGGCCGACGGCCGGGTGCGTCGCCCTCAATGAGGCGGGGATCGTCTCCCTCATAAGCTGGCTCGACCCTGGTGAGCACCCGATGATCCTTATGGGAGACGCCGCTGTCGCTGCGGCGCCGGGAAGGGAGGAGGGGATGCGATGAGGGTGCTGCGGAGCTACCGCCTCTCGCTCGTCATGATCGCCTCCATCATTGCAGGCGCCGCGGCGGGGCAGCTTGCGCCCGGCTTTGCCGCCGCCATAAAGCCGGTCGGCGATCTCTTTCTCAACCTCATCTTCATGATTATCGTCCCGCTCGTCTTCTTCTCCGTATCCTCCAGCATCGCCAATTCCCCCGGCTCGACCGTCTCGCGCATATCCCTTTGCATGCTTGGCGTTTTCCTCCTCACCAGCGTCATCGCCGCCGTCACCTCTCTTCTCTTTCTCCTCGTGGTTACGCCGTCACCCGGCGTGGGAATCGTCCTCAAGCTCGCGGCGCCCCTGGAGCCTCCCCACCCTCTGGCGCAGTTGGTAAAGACGGTGACGGTGCCGACCTTCGCCGAGCTTCTCTCCCACAGGGCGATGCTGCCGCTCCTGATCTTCTCCTCTGCCGTCGGCGTGGCGACGCGCCGCCTCGGCTCGGAGGGTGAGCCGCTGGCCCGCATCCTCGCAAGCGGCTCGCGGGTAGCGCTGAAGCTCGTCGACTACGTCATGCTGACCGCTCCCGCCGGCCTCTTCGCCTACTTCGCTGCGACCGTGGCGGAAACGGGAGCCCAGCTCGCCGGGGCATACCTGGCTCTTTTCACCGCCTACTATCTCTTCGGGACCTTCTATTTTCTCGCCGGTTTCTCTGCCTATGTCTGGTGCGCCGGTGGCGGCGTCGCAGTGAGGCGGTTCTGGTCGCAGATGCTCACCCCCTCCCTCACTGCGCTTGGTACGTGCTCCAGCATGGCTACCATTCCGGCCAACCTGGAGGCAGCTCCGGCGATGGGAGCGCCGCGCGAGGTGAGCGACCTGGTGATCCCGGTCGGTGCCGTCATTCACAAGGACGGCTCCGTTATCGGCGGAGTGGTGAAGGTCCTTTTCGCACTGAGCCTCTTTCATCTGGAACTCACCCCCCAGCGCCTCGTCATGACGATAGCCGTAGCAGTAGTCGTCGGGGTCGTGATAGGAGCCATTCCGAGCGGCGGGATGATCGGAGAACTCTTCATCCTGAGCGTCTTCGGATTCGGCCAGGAGGCCCTCCCCCTTCTGGTGGCGATCAGCGTCCTCATCGACCCGCTGGCGACGCTGATAAACGCCACTGGCGACGACGTGGCGGCTGTCATGGTGACGCGGCTGGTGAAAGGCTCTTCTGGGATTCCGGAGAAAACCCCGATGTCTGAGCTAAGAAAGGAGTAAGCGAGGTCTGGTGCGGCGCATGGTTGAGTTCACCGGCGGCTGGGCGCCGCTACGGGGCAGCGGCACGCCGTAGCACTGTTGCACAAAGAACGGCAAAGTGTGACAATCGACCTGAACAAAGGGGCGTCTGCCCGTACGGCGCCCCAGGAGAGCCTTCATGAAGCTGTGTTCCGCTCCCAGGATGCAGCCAAAGATACTTCTCGCACTGTCATTCCTTTCCTGCAGCGCCGTCGTTGCTCTCTGCTTCTATCTCGTCTCCTTCGGAAGCTCCTCCCTCTTTCCGGAAATCGAAAATTCCGCCCGCTGGCTTCGCGGCCTTTGTCTCGCTGGTGCCGCCATCTTTCTCCTTTGCGGTATGGTGCTTCTCTATCTCCGCTGCCTCCTGGCGAACCGGGCGCAGGTCGTGGCGACGCTCGCCGAGCGCTGCGCCCTCCTGGAACTGCAGCAGCAAAATGCTCCCGACGACATCATGGTGGTGGACGGCGCCAATACGGTGGTCTTTCACAACCGCCGCCATCCCGACCTCTGGGGCGATACCCCCACCGCCTCGGAGCCGCTCCCCTTCCTGCAGGCCGTCGAGCCTCTCCTTCAGAAGGTCTCCGATCCGGAGGAGTTGCTGGTGCAGCTTCGCTCGCTGGCGGGGAGGCCACAGGCGGAATCCCACGATGAAATTCATCTTCTGGACGGGCGGGTCTTCTACCGCTACACCGCCCCCCTGCGCGCCGCCGACGGCACTCTTTACGGCAGAATCTG
This sequence comes from Geomonas sp. RF6, assembly GCF_021044625.1. NCBI lineage: Bacteria > Pseudomonadati > Thermodesulfobacteriota > Desulfuromonadia > Geobacterales > Geobacteraceae > Geomonas > Geomonas sp. RF6. The sequence goes on from NZ_CP087999.1 coordinate 3,962,618, forward strand.
GTGCCTGCGCGACAGCACCGCAGATGCGCAGGCGATCGCTTCACTACGTGAGAGCGAGAATACCTACCGGGGGGTTCTGGAAAGCTCCGCGGACGGCGTGGTGGTCGTCGACGAGAGTCACAGGATCATCCTCGTCAACGAGCAGTTCGAGCTCATGTTCGGCTACCCGCGCGCGGAGGTACTCGGAAAGGACGTCGACATGCTTGTGCCGAAGAGCTTTACCAGACACAAAGGGCATGTCTCCGACTTCTTCAGTGCCCCCCGCAGGCGGATGATGGGGCACGGGCTGAAGCTGGTGGCGCTTCGCAGAGACGGCTCGGAGTTTCCGGTGGAGATAGGGTTGAGCCCCATACGCACCGGGGAGGGGCTTATCGTTTCAGCCGCCATACGCGACATCACGCAACATGAGCTTTCCGACAGGAAAATCGCCGCCGCCGCAGCGTATGCACGGACCCTCTTCGAGTCGAGCCCGGACCCGCTCCTGACCATGAGCCCGCAGGGGGAGATAAGTGACGTGAATGAGGCGATGATGGCACTGACCGGGCGGAGCAGGGAGGCCCTCGTGGGGAGCTTCTTTGCCGAGCACTTCACCGATCCGGAGAAGGCGCGGGAAGTGCGCGCGAAGGTTTTCGCGGAAGGGTCGCTGCGCGATTATCCGCTGACGCTGCGCTCTCTCTCCGGGCAGCTCTCCGAGGTCCTGTACAACGCGGTGGTGTACCGCGACGAGGCGGGTGAGGTCGCCGGGGCCTTTGCCGCGGCACGCGACATGACGCAGCGGCAGGCGATAGAGGCGGAGCTGCGGGAACTGAACCGGGTACTGGAGGAGCGCGTGGCGCAGCGCAGCGAGGAGCTTCTTTCCCGGGCGCTGGAGGTCGTCGAGGGGGCCGGGGCGGTGGCGGCGACCTCGCGCAGCCTGCGTGAGATGACGAACCTGGCGGTGCGCGGCGCAATCGACACCTCCGCCGCGCTCAGCCACACCACCGCCGCCCTGGAGCAGGTGAGGCAGACCGCGCTCGAATCGAACAAGAAGTCGCGGCACGTCTCCCTCGCGGCGCAGCGCAGCGCAGACGTCGCCCAGGGGGGGCGCACCGCGGTACAGGGGGCGGTCGCGGGGATGATCCGTATCCAGTCGCAGGTAACCGGCTCGGTGGAAAGTATCGTCCGCCTCAGCGAGCAGAGCCGTACCATCGGCGAGATCATCGCCACCGTGAACGACCTGGCGGAGCAGTCGAATCTACTGGCGGTGAATGCGGCGATAGAGGCGTCGAAGGCAGGGGAGCAGGGGAAGGGATTCGCCGTCGTGGCGCGCGAGGTGAAGAACCTCTCGGAGCAGTCGCAGGCCGCGACGGCCCAGGTGCGCTCCATTCTGGACGACATCCGCCGCGCGACAGACGGGGCAGTCCTCGTCTCCCAGCACGGAAAGGACTCTGCCGCCGCGGGGGTGGAGCAGGCGAAGAAGGTCGGGGAGGCGATCAGGCAGATGGAGGAGAGTGTCGATCTCTCCGCCCAGGCAGCGCTGCAGATAGCTGCCTCCTGCCAGCAGCAGCTCGTAGGTCTTGACCAGGTTGCGCGGGCGATGGAAAGCATTCGCGAGGCGAGCGAGCAGAACGTCGAGGGGATAAAGAGGCTCGAGAAGACTCTGAAACGACTGGAAGAGCTCGGGGAGACGCTCGATCTCCTCTCGCGCGCACTGCAATGGTAGTGCTACCCCTCGTCGGAGCCGGGAAGGTCCCTTCCCTTCGTCTCTCCCCGCGGAGGGGGCGGGTGCGCAGGCTCCTTCTGCGCGCGAAGCGAGTTCTCCAGCCGCTTCAGTGCCGGGGCCACCTTTGACCCGAGGTGGATCTGCGGGTTTGACGGGGTCTCTCCCTGCTCTGTTTCCCACTTCCTGATCGTCGTCCGCGCCTCCTCGAACGCCGCCGGGAAGGACCAGGTCCTGCGCAGCGCCTCGTTCAGCAGCGCCTCCCCAAACCAGGTAAATTTCTCCCCGAAGCCGCACCCGAACGACTCGTGGGTGGCATCCGCCGCGGTCATGATGAGGGTGTCGGCATCTTTCAGAGGATCGACGAAACCGCCGGAGTAGCAGGCGGAGACGACGATCACCTTCCAGCGTATCCCCGACTTTTTCAGCATGCGCCGCAGCATCTCCGGAGTCACCCCGTCGAGCTCCAGCGGCGGATTGTCCACGGCGAGGACGTGTTCGGGGGAGCCGTGCGAGGTGAGGAAGAGGAAGAGGACATCGCTGTCGCGGTTCATCGCCTGCCCCACCGCGACGAGGGTCCGCTCCAGGTTTCCGGGGGTGGCGAAGGGGAGGGTGGTCGCGGTCCTCGGGTTGTTGGCGAGAAGGACCGAGCGGCCGGCGGTGCCGAAGCGGGTGGCGAAGAGCTGCTCTACGGCGCCCGCTTCCTTGATGAAGACGTCCTGCGTGGCGTCCCCTGCAAATCCCACGAAGTAGAGGTGAGGGGTCCCTTTCCCCCCCGGGAGGAGGGCGGCAAGCTCCTCGCCGAGGAGGCGGGACTGCGCGGAGAGAACCTCTTCGGTGAGGTGCATCTCGCCGCTTTCGCTCCCCGTGGAGGGTGCGACCCAAAGGTCCCCGCGGGGGAAGGCCCAGAGTGGAAGGACGATGAGCACGAGGAAAAGGGCGGCGCTCGCCATGCGCCGCGGCAGCGGAGCCTCGCGCAGGCGCAGCAGGAAGAGGAGGGCCGCCGCGCTCCACCACCAGAAGAAGCGGTAGTAGTTCGGCGCCTCCAGGTACTCCTGCAGCCAGCGCAGGACAGGGAGCCTCACGAGCCCCTCCAGGGCGCAGTGGTACAGCTCCACCGGTATGCTCAGCGATATGAAGGCGACCGGGAGGGCGACGAGAAGCTCGGGGCGCTGCAGGAGTCTCGCCGTCAGCAAGCCGTAAAGGAGCATGAGCGGGAGGTGAAAGAAAAAAGAGGGAAAGGAGGACCAGGCGGGGGTGCCATCCGGGCCTGACAGGAGTACCGAGACGAGGATGTTCGTGAGGACGTCGGCCAGGACGAGAAGCGCCAGGGCGGACGGGGATACCGCCAGATCTGCCACTCCTGTCCGCAGAAAAAGGGAAATCCTCCCCCCCGTCAGGAGGTTGCGTAGAAGCCCCCGGATCGCGCTTCCTTTTCCCGTAGCGGCAGCGGCGCCGGAGGCGGTCTCGCAGGGGGCACCACCTTCCTCTTCCTTGTCGATCCCGCTGCCGGCGCTCTCCGTCGTCACTTGGCGTCCCCTTTCAGATTTATCGCCAAAATATAGCACGCCTCACCCCGTTTGGGGAGCGGCTCCACACGCTTTGCGACGTTGTAGATCCTCTCTCTCCATCGCAGGCGGGCGCGGGGGGTGGTCGTCATCTTGAGTGAAAGAGAGGGGGGCGGGGTCCTTTTTTTTCTCTCTCCGATGGATATACTTCAAAAGTTATAATTTGAATCACTGCAATTTCTTTTTCTCTACTGCTCCCTGCAAAAGGTGGCAGGAGGGCGAAAAAAACACCTTTTGCGAGGTCATCAGGCCATGACCAGGGAGCCGTCTCCACGCCGCGTCGCACTGATCCCCTTTTTCTGTCTCCTTCTTCTTTGTCTGCTGAAGCCGCTCGTGGCGCGCGCCGGCACGGTCAACATCGTATTTCCCGCCAAAGATACCTGCGGAGAAGAGTTCACAGCCACTCCCCCAGGGGAATGGGGGTCAGGGAATCCGGACTATTACTCTCCCGGTGACGTCGTCTTCACCTTCTCATCGTCAAACTGCGTCATCGACGACATCCTCGTCGACTCCAGAAGCGTCGGAAGCGCGAGCAGACAGACGGTTACCGTGGGGGAGGCTTCGCTCATCATCACCGTCAAGATGAGCCGTGCCGCCTACACCATCACCACCACCCACAACGATTACGGGACGGTGACGCCGTCGTGCGACGGCCCCGTGCCGCCGGGGGGAAGCTGCGTCCTGAGGCTCGAGCCGAATCCGGGGTACACCGTCGGCCCCCCAACCATTTCCCCCGCCGGGAGGGCACAGGGGGTGCTGACCAGATCGGGGACGTACTTCCTGTACACCCTCAGTAACGTGTCCGGTGACGTGAACGTCGTGATCCCCTTCGTCACCGCCTACTACATCACGGTCTCTGCCTCCGATGCGACCATAAAGGACGGCGACGGTGCGACCGTCTCGCCGGGGAGCGCCGTCGTGGTCGCGGAGGGGGACACCCCTACCTTCACCGTGACGCCGAGTGCGGGGTTTACCTGCGTCCAGGTGACCACCCCGACGGGGGAAATTCCGTGCGATCCCAGCCACAAGTACACCTTGAAACCGGTGACCCAGAACGGCGAGCTGAAGGTCGTCACCGCCAGGGGGTACACCATAATCGCCAGTGCCGGCGCGAACGGCACGATCTCGCCGAAGGACGCCGTCCCCGTCGCCGCAGGGAGCTCGAGGACGTTCACCTTCACCCCGGCATCCGGTTTCACCGTCGACACGGTCACCGTCGACAGCATCTCGCAGTCCACCGGTACCACCTACACCTTCCCAAACGTGCAGGGAAACCATTCCATCGACGTTACCTTCAGGCCCGCAGGGGCGAGGATGAAGAACTACTGCAACGCCCCCCCCTTCGTCGCCTCCGGCGTGAAGTCGAACCTCCTCCTTCTCATTGACAACTCCGCGAGCATGTACGATCTCGCCTACACCGGCGCGAACTACTGCGTGGATGACAGCTACAGCAACACCTCGTCGTATGCCGGGTACTTCGACGAGGGGGGGGTGTATGCCTACGACGACGCCTCGCAGAGTTTCGTCGCGGGGGCGACCCTCCCCTCCTCCTGCAACGGCATATCCACGACCTATCTCTGCCTGCAGATGAACGGATCGCGGTCTCCCCGCACGGTGGCAAGGTTCGTTGCGAGCGGAAAGTTCCTGAACTGGCTCACCTCGTCTAAGCTCGATGTGGAAAAAAGGGTGCTCACCGGCGGAAAGTTCGTGGCGCAGGGGAGCGCCACCAGCGGGAAGCTCGTCGGGGAATCGCGCGGCTGCCAGGGAAAGCGCTACGTAAAGCTCCTCCCGAGGAGGTCGGACCGGAGCTACCCCCCCATCACCTTCGCGGTGCGGGGCCCGCTCAACGGGGAGGCGGACTTCCCGTACGACGCGAGCCGCGGGGGGGCGACGCGGATAGAGGTCTATGACAAGGCGTACCAGAGCGACGCCTGCCAGGAGGTGATCGACAGCTGGCTCACCGTGAAGGGGGGGAGCGACAACGGCAAGGAAGGAGACAATGATGTCCTGCGCGAGGTAAAGGAGCAGATCTTCAACTGTCTCGACCACCCCGTCCAGAGCTCGGGGCAGCCGACCAAGAGCAGGGTCTACAGCCTCGTCATGAACGACTGCTTCTATTATCTGAAGACGGACGTTGTTCCCGAGGACACGGAGCTGGCCAGGGGGTGCGCCGCCAGGTTCTCCACCACTGGCGGGGCGGGGACGGCCACGGAGCTGAACGATACGGTGTGCGCCAACAACGTATCCCATGCCCTCCACACGATCCTCGGCGGCACCGCCTCGGCAACCGGCTCGACCACCGGTTTTCTGGGGAACTGCAGCGCCTCGGGGAATACGAGGCCTGAGTGCGCCGGCGACCAGGTGAAGGACTACTGCCTGGAGATAAAGCAGCCGACGATCACCGACCCGGCCGCGACCTCCAGCGCCAGCGAGGGGGAGACTGCCAGCATACGGAGCTTTGTGCTGGAGGCCGGCACCGCGGGGCTCGGAAGCGCCGCAGGGACCTTCTTCGCACAGATTTCGCTCCCCTTTCCCCCGAGGGGACAGATCCAGGCTTTCAGCAGCGAGATGAACATCGGCGCCATGGTCTTCCACAACGGCGCCGGTTCCGAGTGCGGGAAGGGGAGCGAAATCATCCCCTGCATCGCACACTGCTCCATCAAGCACAAAGAATGCTACCAGAATACGGACTGCGAAGACGGGGAGAGCTGCATACCGGAGGTGCCCACTGACGGCGGCAAGGTCATCGCCCACCTAAACTACACCCCGGTGGGGGACCATTCAGGAGCGGGGCTTATCGCAGCCATAGACAACATCGGCTCCAGCAGCGGGGCGAGCGCGAACGTCTGGACCCCCTTTGCGGAGGCATTCTACAACGCCATCGGCTACTTCGCGGGGCGCACCGATCTGCGTCTGCAGGCGGGGGACTTCGACGAGAAGATGCCCCCCACCCAGTACAGCTGCCAGATGAACAACGTCCTCATCCTCAGCGACGGGATGTCGACTGCCGACAACAACAGCAGGGTAAGCCAGCTCGTCGAGACGTACCGCACTTCCAGCGTCCAGGCGATTGCCAAGCTGTACAACCCCGCGGAGGAGGGGGGGACCGGAAGGGACTCCGTCAATAACTGCCCCGCGTTCCAGGGGAGCAGGAACCTCGACGACCTCGTCTGGATCGCCTCGCACAGAGACATCAAGGACCTCACCACCTCAAGCGCCTCCGATCAGGCGCCGCGCAACGCGAGCCGGCAGATCACCACCCACGCCATCTACCTCGGTCCCACCGCCGATCCGAAAACGGCTCCCCCCGGCGAGTGCGACCCCTCGACGCTCCTCAGGCACGCCGCGGACGTGAGCGGTGGGCGCTTCACCCCCGTTCCGGACGCCTCCAGGCTCGACGAGGCGTTCAGGGGGATGCTGCAGCTCATCTCCGGAGGGAGCAACGCCGGGAGCGACGCCACCCTCCTCTCCACCGGGGACGGCAACGGCGCCCTTTTCCTCCAGCCTCTCTTCTACACCCGCAAGAGCTTCGACAAAGGGAAGAGCTCCGTCTCCTGGATCGGTGAGCTGCAGAGCCTCTGGTACTACCTCGACCCGATGCTCGGGAACTCGGACGGAAGCGCCAATACCATACGGGAGGATACCGGGTACAGCGGGAGCGGGGAGCACCTCCTCGACCTGAAGACCGACCGGGTGGTGGAGTTCTCCTTCAACAGCGACCAGAACCGTTCCGAGGCGAAGCTCTTTTCCGACAATAACGGCGACGGCAAGATCGACGTCCCGCAGCCGTCCGGCTTTCCGCTGGTGAAGGATCCCGACGAGGTGCAGAGCATCTGGCGAGCCGGGCTCGAGCTGTGGAAGAAGACGCCGGCGGCACGGAAGGTGTACACCCAGACAGACGACCGCACGCTCGTCGACTTCAGCACGCTCGACACCGATTCCTCCACCAACCGCACCCTCCTGCAGGCCGCCGGGAAGGATGAGGCGGGCGCCATCATCGACTTCGTGCTCGGAAACGAGGCGCCATCGGGGGTGCGGGACAGGTCGGTGGCGATGTCGGCCGCGGAGAGCACGGAGAAGGTGTGGAAGCTCGGAGACATCATCTCCTCCACCCCGCGGGTGCAGGCGCAGTCGTCGCTGAACAGCTACCAGCTACCCCCTCCGCGCGGCTACCGCGACCTTTCCTACGACAGCTTCATCAACTCCCCCTCCTACCAGAATCGGGGGACGGTCTACGTCGGTGCCAACGACGGAATGCTGCACGCCTTCCGCCTGGGAAAGCTGCGTCTCGGCCCGGTGCCGCAGGACGTCTCCTCCGCCCACCCCCATGATGCGGAGGATCCCTGGCCGGTGACGCAGAAGGGGGCGCTGTCGGGGGCCGGTCTCGGGGAGGAGGCGTGGGGATTCGTGCCAAAGAACGCGCTCCCCTATCTCAAGTACCTGAAGGACCCGCTCTACACGCACCTTTACTACGTGGACGGCGGCATCACTCTCTCCGACGTCAGCATCGGAAAGCCCGAGCTGTGCACGAGCTCCGACTACTCCCACTGCCTGAAAGACGCAAAGAACGGCAGCAACTGGCGCACCGTCCTGATCGGCGGGATGGGGCTCGGGGGGGGGACGAGGGGACCGGGCGACTCCTGCTCGGACACCGCCACCGGGAGCTGCGTGAAGACCCCCGCGGAGGGGGTCGGCTTCTCCTCCTACTTCGCCCTCGACGTAACGGGGCAGAGCTCGGAGGGCACAACCGAGCCGAAGCTCTTGTGGGAGTTCGCCCCTCCCGGCCTCGGATATGCCACCTCCGGCGCGGCGATCGTGAAGGTCAGCGCCCGCGACACGCGCAACTTCGCGAGCCGCGAACGGAACGGGAAATGGTTCGCCGTCTTCGGCTCCGGCCCTACCGGCCCCATCGATTGCGACAGCTGCCAGTTCAGGGGGACCTCCGACCAGCGGCTGAAGATCTTCGTGGTGGACATCGGGGCACACGGTCCGCTGGTGGAGGGGACGAGCTACTGGGTCATCGACACGAAAATAGAGAACGCCTTTGCCGGGAGCATTTCCGGCGGAGCGATCGACGTGGACAAGGCGGACGTGGGGCAGGGGGGGTACTACCAGGACGACGCGGTGTACATCGGCTACACCCGGAAAGGTGAAGGAGGAGAGTGGAACAAGGGGGGTGTGCTGCGCCTCGTGACGAAGGAGGATCCCTCCGACCCCTCCAGGTGGGTCGCCAGCACCGTCATAGACGGCATCGGCCCGGTCACCGGCGGCGTAACGAAGCTCCAGGACCGGACCAGGAAGAACCTCTGGCTCTATTTCGGCACCGGCAGGTACAGCTACAACCAGGACGACATCTCAGGGGCGCGCGCGCTGTACGGCATAAAGGAGCCGTGCTACAGCAGGGACATCATCCTGCCGAACCGGCTCGACCAGGCCTGCACCCTCTCCCGCAGCGTCTCGGAGCTCACGGACAAGACAAGGGAGTCCTCGGACAAGCTGAACCTGACGCAGGACAAGGGGTGGTACGTGGAGCTCGAGGAGGCGAACAAGCCGGAAAGCGGCTTCGGCAGCGAGAGGGTGCTGGCGATGCCGAGTTCCAGCACTGCCGGAGCGGTCTTTTTCACCTCCTTCAAGCCGTCGACCGACCGCTGCTTTATGGGGGGGAAGTCGTACCTGTGGGGGCTCAAGTACGATACCGGCGCGGCCCTTGCGGGGACTGCCGCGGCATTCAACGGCAAGGCGCTCACCTATCTCTCCACCGGCACCCTGGCAGCCTTCGGGGTGAAATCGTTCCCGGACGCCCTGGGGAGGCGCAGCTCCGCCATGATCGGAAAGCCGGGGGGGGTGAAGATAGTCTCCAACAGCGGCCTGAAGCCGGTGCGCAAGATCCTGCACATGCAGGAACGCTGATGCCCCTGACCCGGTAGCCGAGGGGGTGGCGGGGTGGAGCTGATCTGCCGGAGCGGCTGCACCCGGCGGACCGTGAAAGGAGAACGTCGATGACAAGGATACCTTCCGCCTTCGTGCTCCTCCTGGCCCTTTTCTGCTGCGGGGCCGCCGTCGCGGCGGTTCCGGACGGCTTCAATCCGCCGATCCCTTTCTCACCGGTAAGGAGCATTGTCGTGCAGCCGTGGGACGGGAAGATCATCGTCGGCGGCAGCTCCAGCTACCCCGTGGGGACCCAGAGGAACATTGCCCGCTTCTTCACGGACGGCACCCTCGATACCTCCTTCAGCGCATCGACCGACGGCCTGGTTGTAAAGGTTTTTCTTCTCCCCGACCGCGGGGTGCTCATGATCGGCAACTTCACGACCGTAAGCTACCTCGACGAGTCCGGAGTCCAGAGGACGGTGACGAGGCACGGGGTCGCGCGGCTCGATCAGTACGGCAGGCCGGACGGCTTCATAGCCGGGGGGGACTCCTTCAGCGGGTCGTTCTGGGACGCAACGCTCCTGCCGGACGGCAAGAGCGTCCTCGTGGGGGGGAGTTTCGCCAACTTCATGGGGAAGGCGAACCTTGCGAAGATCTCGCTGGAAACCGGGGCGGTGGACGCAAGCTACCCCTCACCGAATACGAACGTCTTCGCCATGAAGGTGCAGGACGACCGCAGGGTCGTGATCGGGGGGTTGTTCACGAAGGTAACCACAGGCGGGGTGGTCAGGGACCGGACCTACCTCATGAGGCTGAACGAGGACGGCACGCTCGACGAGAGCTTCGCCCCCGGCGTGAACGCCGGCGCAGCCGTACTGGCTTTGGAGGTGCAGCCTGACGGCAAGATAGTGATAGGGGGGCCATTCACCTCTGTCACCCCGCATGGAGGCGGGGCTGCAAAGACGCGCAACCGCATCGCGCGTCTGACCCGCTTCGGTGAGGTGGACGACTTCGATCCGAACGTCGGCTTCGGCGGGGTGTTGGCCCTGGCTCTGCAGCCGGACGGGAAGATACTGGCAGGGGGGAATTTTTCGAATGCGGGGGGGCTTCCCCGCCAGAGACTCGTCCGGATAAACCAGGACGGCACGATAGACAGCTTCGATCCGGGGAGTGCGCTCGTCAGTACGCTCTATGTTATAGCGGTGCAGCCGGACGGAAAGATTCTCGCCGGTCCGAGTGCCGGTGGCGCGGTGGTGCGCTTCTATCCGGAGGGGACGCTCGACAGGGACGTCGCCACGACCGGCCTCATGACGGATGGGGACACCATGTCGCTTGCGTTGCAGCCGGACGGGAAGCTCACCGCCGGCGGTGAGTTCGTCACCGTCGGCGGCACCCAGTACAGGGATGGTACCGGGACGCACTATACAGGGGGGACGACGAGGAAGTACGTGGCGCGCTTCAATCCCGACTGGACCCTTGCCACGAGTTTCGACGCGGCGCTCGATACCGGGTACACCGCCGAGGCGATCGTCCTGCAGCCGGATCTGCGCATGTGGAGCGGGGGATTCTTCCCTTGGGTTGACGCGGAATCGGGAAGTCCGGAGCACCGCCCGAACCTGCAGCGGATCGACACGGCCGGCCACTACGACCCCTCTACGGACCTGGGAGGAAAGACCTTCTGGGACAACGTGCACACCGTCATGCGGGAACGCACCGGGGAGGTGATGTCCATGGTCGCCCCCCCCCCCGGCTCCCCCTACGAGGGGATGGCGTACGTCGGGGGGTACTTCATCGGGGACTGGGGGCACAAGGAACTCTCGCAGTACCACCTCTTCCGCATGACCGCGACTGGCGAGCGCGATCCGTCCTTCAATCCGCCGGAACTGATGCAGGGGAGGTTCGGCCTCTACGCCGGGTACGAAAGCGAGCGCGGCTGGGTCACCGCCCTGGCGCTCCAGCGGGACGGGAAGCTCCTCGTCGCCCTCACCGGCCCATCGGAAGCGGACGACTTCTTCACGAACAGGGGCGCTGTGCTGCGCCTCCTTCCAAACGGCGAACTCGACCCCACCTTCCCCCCGGTGCTCTTCAACGACGGCGTCAATACTATCGTGGTGCAGCGCGACGGACGGATAGTGGTGGGGGGGCTCTTCAAGCACCCGGTGGTGCATGACGGGGTGACGTACCGGCAAAATCTTGTGCGACTCTATCCTGACGGCACCGTTGACGATTCGCTGGCACTGGAGACCGTCTTCAGGCATCCGGTGTACTGCACAGAGGAGCAGGATGCACGGGGGGGGTGCTGGTACGTCGCCGAGATCAAATCGATCGCCCTGCAGGGGGACGGGACCATGATCCTCGCCGGGACGTTCAGTTCCACGAGGGATCGGCTGGGCACCACAACTTTTCCCGAGAGCTACGTGATACGGGTGAGCCCCGACGGTACCGTCGACCGCTCCTTCAGCCTCGGGGTCTTCGACAACTACCGCCCGGTCGAGACGGTGCAGTCGATCGTCCTGCAGCCGGATGGGAAGGTCATCGTCGCCGGGGAGTTCACCAGCATGAACGCCCGCACCGACAGCCGGCACTCCCTGGCGCGCTTTGCCACCTCGAAGCCGGCGGTGCAAAGCCTGGACATCTCCCTGGATGGCTCGCACGCCTCGGTGAGGTGGCTGCGGGGGGGGGCGGCGCCGGAGCTCACCGGGGTACTCTTCGAGGACTCCCCCGACGGCACGAACTGGACCGTCCTCGGGAGCGGCGTCCCGATCGAGGGGGGGTGGGGGGTGCAGGTGCCGAACCCGGTCACCCGCCAGAACCGTTACCTGCGGGGGAGGGGGTACGCCGTGACCTCCTCCAAGACGAACGTGCTGGTGGAGGAAAAGAGACTCTACTACCTGAAGCCGGTCCTCACCGTGCGGCCGAAGGCGCTCACGAAGGTCTACGGAGAGGGGAACCCGACGCTGGAGGTGGAATACCTCGGCTTCCAGGACGGAGACACTCCGGCCAATTCCCTCGTCGGCGCAGCCGTCCTCTCCACCTCGGTCGGTCTCACCACCGGGGCGGGCACGCACACCATCACCGCCTCCCTCGGGACCCTCGCCTCGGCGAAATACACCCTCGTCGCCGCCGACTCCCCCTTCACCGTCACCAGAGCCCCCCTCACCGTCACGGCCGGGAGTGCCTCCCGCGCCTACGGCGACGCGGTTCCCGCCGGGACCTTCACCAGCAGCGGCCTCCTCTTTTCAGACACGATCGCCAAGGTGACCTTCACTAGCTCCGCGAACACCTGGTCCCCGGTCGGCAGCATCCATACCATCACCCCGACCGCGGCGGTCTTCAGCGTCGGCTCCCCGGCAAACTACCAGATCACCTGGCTCTCCGCCCCCCTCGCCATCACCCCGAAAGAGCTGACGGTCCGGGCGGACGACCAGTACAAGTCAGCCGGGAAGCCCAATCCTCCCCTCACGGCAAGCTACAGCGGCTTCGCCGCCGGGGAGGGGGCGGCAGACCTCTCCGGCGCCCCCGAGCTCCATACGGCGGCGGACGACTCGACCCCCGCCGGCTCCTATCCGATAACGATCGCCATCGGGAACCTCTCCTCGACAAACTACACCTTCAGGCTGGTCGGGGGGACCCTCTACGTCGCGGATCAGATGGCTCAGAACATAAACTTCCCGATCCGCCCCCACACCTACGGAGAAGGGGATTTCCTCCCCGGCGCGACGGCGGTCCCGAGCGGGCTGACGGTCAGTTACCAGAGCGCGGACAGCGACCTTGCCGAGATCGTCACCGACTCACTCGGGCGGCAGCGGATCCGGGTGAAGTCTCCGGGGCTCTCAGCCGCCACGACGGAGATCACCGCGAGCCAGGGGGGGAACTGGCAGTACTTCGAGGCGCAAAGCGTAACGAAGACCCTGACGGTGAATCCTCCTCCCTGGAACGGGATAGCCCTCGACGGCGTGGACGATGTCGTGCGGGTCGCGGGGGGGGCGCACCTTTCCTTCGGCGCGACGCAGAGCTTCACGATCGAGGCGTGGCTGCACCTCTCCGGGAGCCAGGGGGACGGCACCGGGATCGTATCCAGGGGAGGGGGGGGAGCCCCGGGATACGCCCTCGTCCTGTACGGGAACAAGATAGCGGCGGAGTTTGCCGGGAGCGACCTCCTCGGCCCCGACCAGGGGCTCGTCGGGAAGACCTCCCTTGCCGACGACCTCTGGCATCACGTGGCCCTCACCGTCGACCGCTCCGAGCAGGTGGCGCGCCTCTACCTCGACGGGCATCTGGAGCGGACCCTCCCGCTCCCTGCCGGGGTGGGGACACTGGAAGACGGCGCGGAGCTCCTGGTGGGGGTGGACCGCAGCGGCGGCCGCTACCTGAAGGGGGAGGTGGACGAGGTGCGTCTCTGGAAGGTGGCGCGCACAGTCGAGGAGATCAGGCACGTCGCCTCGGAGATAATCGACCCCGCGGCGGAGACGAACCTGGTCGCCTACTACCATTTCGACGAGGGGACCGCAAAGGGGAGTAACGGTGGAATCACAGCGGTTCCGGAGCGCACCCCCTTTGCCAACGACGGGGTCCTCTCCGGCCTCTCACTTTCTGGCGAGACCTCGAACTGGGTCGGCTCCGGCGCCTTCGCGCCCCTTCTGGAGACGGCTGCGATCACCCAGAAGATCACCGGCGGCGCGGTTGTGGGGGGCGCCATCTACCACAATTACTACCCCCCGACCGAGCGGGGGTTCTGCTGGGGGAGCGCGGAGAATCCAGGTCTTGCGGACAGCTGCACTACCCTCGGTCCCGGAGGTAACACCTTCGTCGCCACCATATCGGGGCTCGTCCCCGGTGGAAGCTACCACGTGCGGGCCTTCGCACGGAACGCGCAGGGGCTCTCCTGGGGAAACGACGAGTCGTTCACCGCCGGGAAGATGGACCAGACGACGACCTTCGGCACGCTCCCCACGAAGACGTACGGCGATCCCGATTTCCCGACCGGCGCGACCTCCGGAAGCGGGCTCCCGCTGACCTATTTGAGTTCCGACCCCACGGTCGCGGTCGCGGAGAATGACATCATTCACATAACCGGGGCCGGGACGACGGTCATCACCGCGACCCAGGGGGGGAACGGCAGCTACAACGACGCGCCGGAGGTCCCGCAGACCTTCACGGTCCTCCCGAAGCAACTCACCGTGCAGGGGGACGACAAGTCGCGCCCGTACAAGACACAGGACCCTCCATTCACCTTCAGCTACTCCGGCTTTGTGTACGGCGAGGGGGTGTCCGTCCTTTCCGGCGCGCCCCTTCTTTCGACCACCGCGCTCTGGTCGAGCGACGCCGGAAGCTACCCGATCACCGTCGCGCGGGGGAATCTCTATGCCAGAAACTACACCTTCCTCTTTCTACCCGGAACCCTCAGCATCACCCGCAGCGGGCAATGCATCACCTTCCCGCTCATCGGGGAGAGGACGTACGGGGACAGCTTCGCCATAAGCGCCGCGGCCTGCAGCGGCCTCGCCGTTACCTTCGTGAGCTCCGACCCCTCGATCATCCGCGTCGACGGCAACACCCTCACGGTCGTCGGGACCGGAAGCGTCACCATAACCGCAAGAACAAGCGGTGACGGGAACTACTACGGCGCGGACGAAATCAGCCAGACGGTCGTGGTGCACAGGGCGGGGCAGCAGGTGCAATTTTCCTCCCTCGCGCAGAAGGCGGTGGGGGATCCCCCCTTCCAGCTGGCGGCAACCGCCTCCAGCGGACTTTCCGTGAGCTACGACAGCTCCGATCCGACCGTAGCGGCGGTGTCCGGAAGCACCGTCACGATCATCGGCGCCGGCACAACCGTCATCACCGCGCGCCAGGGGGGGAGCGTCAATTACGAAGAGGCCACTCCCGTTTCCCAACCCCTCACCGTCGCGCAGGAGGGGACCCCCCCCCTTGTGCTCCTTTCCACCCTTTCGTCCGGTGCGACGACCGCCAACCCGGTCCTCAACATCGAGGGGATCTGCCGCGATGCCTCAGGGATAACGGGGGTTACCGTGAACGGAGAGACGATCGGCGGTGACCTCTCCCT
Organism: Geomonas sp. RF6; assembly: GCF_021044625.1. Lineage (NCBI taxonomy): Bacteria > Pseudomonadati > Thermodesulfobacteriota > Desulfuromonadia > Geobacterales > Geobacteraceae > Geomonas > Geomonas sp. RF6. The sequence goes on from NZ_CP087999.1 coordinate 3,977,820, forward strand.
CTTTAGCGCCGCGCTCCCCCTGAGCGCCGGCTCGAACACCGTAACGGTCTCCGCGGTGGACACCTCCGGGAACCGGACCACGGAGACGCGCACCGTCCTCCTGCAGGGGAGTGCCCCGGCGCTCGCGCTGACCGCACCTCCGGACAACTCCGTCGTGGCGGAGCCGCAGGTCCTCGTCCAGGGGACCGCGCAGGAGGGGAGCTCCGTCTCCGTCAGCGTGAACGGATCGGCCCCGCAAGGTGTGGCGCTCCTAAATGGCGCCTTCAGCGCCACGGCGATCCTCGTGGAGGGGGTAAATACCATCGAGGTGAGCGCCGAGAACGGCGGCGCGAAGTCGAGGGGGAAACGGAGTATAGCCTACGCGCCCGGAAAGCCGGTGGTCGCTTTTACCGATCCGGTGCAGGACGTGATGACCGAGGGGGGGAGCACCGTGCTGCGGGGCGCCGCTCCCAGAGCTCTCCAGGTCGTCGTGCAGGTGAACGGGACGAGCTACCGCCCGCCGCTGGGAGCCGGGGGAAGCTTCGAGCAGCAGCTGACCCTCGCTACCCCCGGCACCTACCGTGTCAGCGCCACCGCCACCGGACCCGACGGCGGCTCCTCAGTCGCCTTCCGCAACGTGATCCGCTCCCAGATTGTCCGGGGGGATCTCGACGGGGACGGTGCCGTCGACATCCGCGACGCCATGCGGGTCCTTTCCCTCTCCATCGGAACGGAGCCGCTGACGCCGGCAGCGCTCGCTCACGCCGACGTGGCGCCGCTGGTAGGGGGCGTTCCGCAGCCGGACGGCGTCATCGATGTCGGTGACGTGGTGGTCCTTTTGAGAAAGATTGTGGGGCTGGTGAACTTCTGATCGTCATCCGAGCTTGAAAGGGGGTGCACAAATGGGGCGGATATGCGCGGTGCTTCTGGCGTTGCTTCTGGCGGGGTGCGGGTCCGGAGGGGGAGGGGGCGGGAGCGTCAGCAGCGGGACGGTCGCCGTCGACCTGACGACGCAGGCCCCCTCGGTGCAGACGGTCATTTACGGGGTGCAACTCACGGTACGGCTTCCTGCCGGGGCGACGGTGGCAGCGGACGCGACAACGGGAGAGGTCGCTGCGGGGCAGCTGCTGGTGAAGGACAGCGCCGCGCTCGCCTCGGCCCGCTACACTCCGGCGACCGCAACGACGCCGGGGAGTGTGGTCATCATGATCGCGGATGCTGCAGGCTTTCCCCCCGGCGATCTGGCGACCCTTCTCTGCCACGATCCTGCGGCGGGGGGGGGAGTTACGCGGTTGAGGGGTTCAGCGCGCGAGACCAGAACGGAGCTGTCATGAGCGGGGTGACCTGCCGCTACTCGCTGCGAACGTTGTGAGGGGAGTGGGGGGGATTTGCAGGGAGGGGCGCGGCTGGCGCCCCTCTCCATTTATGGCCCACCGTCACATGAAGGGGTTGCTGAGGATGCTCCCCCCGGAGAAGTCCTCGGGGAGGCCGAGATGCATGGTGCAGGTAGCGATGCGGTTGCCGTCGGAGTCGCGGTTGACGACGAGGGTGAAGGTGCCGGGCCTGCTGCCGTACAGAGTCCCTTTCTTCGCGTCGGCCTCTTTCGACTCGATGGATTTCAGCGCACTGGAGCGGAAGGTGTACACCTCCTCGGCCGTCGACTTCCGGAGATACCCCGCGAGAAACTTGAAGTTGGGCGGCATCAGTTTCCTGATTCCCCGGAAAAACTGCACCTTGGACGGAGCTTCGTCTTCCCCCGCACCAAAGAGCCCCCGTGTTTCCAGGGCGAAGTGACCGACCCTCTCCGGCTTTCCGAAAACCTTCCTCACATGGAGACGCCCTTGCCACTGCCTGTCCACCGCTTCGAGCGGATCGGCAAGCCCCGCGCCTAGGGCAGCCGTGGCAGTGGCTAACAGGCATCCCGTCAGCAGCACCATCACGAATCTTCGCATCAGTCCTTCCTCCTTGACAGATCTTTTTGCAGCGCAGCAAAAAATAACAAAAGGGCGTCTCGCAGAGGCGCTCGCGCAGTTTGTCACTGTCAAAAGTCCTTCCGATTCGGTCATGGGATCGAATGCGGATAGTATAGGACGTTTTTTTAGATAAGTAAACAGGGTTTAATAATTTTCTAGCAATGTGATCTTTCCCCGTAGCGCCTGAATGAGAGAGAAAGATGGCCTGGAGCCCTCCGGAGTTTCTCCAATGTCAGAAAATTGCGGCTAGTGTGTGTCTTTTCCCTACTTTATCCTTTCCGTGGTGCAGAGATCCTGGGTGCTATGACAGAAGTGCCGGTATGGAGGTGCGGCACTCGCGGGAGATCGGGGGGGCGGGGGGCTAAAGCCAGTGCTTTGGATACTGGCGGTGATGCACCACGTTGTTGGTGAAAAGTGCCATGACGAGGAGGATGAGCGCTCCGGCGAGAACCGGCACGAGGAGAAAGGCCGGGGCGGCATGGCTTTGCACACCGATGAGGGCGGTGGCGCCACCCGGGGGATGGAGGGTGCGGGTGAGGTACATGAGACAGATCGCGCTTCCTACTGCAATGGAGATGGCGACCGGACCGCTTCCGCCGAGCGAAACGATGGCGACAGCCACCGCTGCGGATACAAGGTGCCCTCCGACGAGGTTCCTCGGCTGTGCCAGGGGGGATTCCACAGCGCCGAAGAGGAGGACTGCGGAAGCCCCGAAGGAGCCGATAAGGAGAGGGGAGCCGGCGAGGTGGGTCACGCCGAAGATGGCGAGAATCGCAGCGGTGCTGCTGAGCATCCCCCACAGCGCATATTTCAGCGACAACGGCCCCCCTTTTCCGCGCAACTCCCCCTTCATCTTGTGAGGCACACGAGCCAGCCGCCTTTTCATTCATTCCCTCCCGTCGCTGCACATGGTGCGATTTGTTCAACTGCAAAGAAGCCGGACGTTAGCCGCTGAGAGCGCAGGGCGACTTGACTCAGGTCAAATTTTCATACTTTTGTCCTTACCTGAGGGGAGGGAGAAGGGGGGAGAAATGAGCCTGTGCATTTTTGTGACTTGCGTCAAGGAATCCGCCCTCAGTTGCGGGTAAAGTCGCACCATCGATTTGACGCAGTGAGGGAGCTGGCGCTGACGCGCCGCTCACGAAAAAAATACGGCAGGCGGAGGAAACGATGGTCAAGCAGCTTATGAAGTGGATCAAGGGTTCGACAACAGATACCAAAGGGAAGGAGGGGAACGTGTCCATGTTTTGTTACCAGTGCGAGCAGGCAGCCAACGGTGGCTGCACGAAAGTCGGTGTATGCGGGAAGCAGCCGGAGGTAGCGGCGCTGCAGGACCAGCTGGTCTACACCATGAAAGGGATCGCCTTCTGGGCCGATAAGGCACGCCAGAAGGGGGCGAAGGACGCAGCGATCGACCGCTTCATGATCGACGGGCTCTTCACCACCGTCACCAACGTCGACTTCGACGCCGAAGAGATCGCGAAGCTCGTCCGCAAGGGCGCCGCCATCCGCAATGCAGCCCAGGAGCTGTACGAGAAGGCAAACGGCGCACCCTTTGCCGGGACCGTCCCCGCCGCCGCGCAGCCGTTCGCTGCAGCCACCACTTCGGAGCTCGTGGCCCTCGGCCAGCAGCACGGCGTGAAGGACGAGACGATCGATCCGGACGTCAAATCGGTGCAGGAGATCATCATCTACGGCATGAAGGGGTACGCAGCGTACGCCCACCACGCCCTGGTGATCGGCCTCGAGAATGAGGAGATCTACGCCTACACCCACAAGGCCCTCGCCGCGACCCTCGAAAAGAGCCTCGGCCTCATGGACTTCGTCGGCCTCGCCATGGAGTGCGGCCGCATCAACCTCGTCACCATGGAGCTCCTGAACAAGGCGAACACCGACAGCTTCGGTCATCCCGTCCCGACCCCGGTGCAGCTCGGCACGAAGGCAGGGAAGGCGATCCTCGTCTCCGGCCACGACCTGCGCATGCTGGAGGAACTCCTGAGGCAGACCGAGGGGACCGGCGTGAACGTGTACACCCACGGCGAGATGCTCCCTGCCCACGGCTACCCCGGGCTGAAGAAGTACAGCCACCTGGCCGGCAACTTCGGCGGCGCGTGGCAGGACCAGGCGAAGGAGTTCGTGAACTTCCCCGGCGCGATCATCTTCAACACCAACTGCATCCAGCGCCCGGCGGAAAGCTACAAGGACCGCCTCTTCACCTGGGGGCTCGTACAGTGGCCCGACGTGAAAAACATCGAGGGGATGGACTTCTCCGCGGTGATCAAAAAGGCGCAGGAGCTCCCCGGCTTCGAGGAGAACCTGGGGAAGGAAATCCTCACCGGCTTCGGCCACAACGCGGTGCTCGGCGTCGCGGACAAGGTCATCGACGCGGTGAAGGCGGGGCAGATCCGTCACTTCTTCCTGATCGGCGGGTGCGACGGCGCGAAAAGCGGGCGTAACTACTACACCGAGTTCGCCGAGAAGGTGCCGAACGACTGCGTGATCCTCACCCTTGCCTGCGGCAAGTACCGCTTCAACAAGCTCGACTTCGGCGACATCGGCGGGATCCCGCGTCTCCTCGACGTCGGCCAGTGCAACGACGCCTACAGCGCGATCCAGATCGCGGTGGCGCTGGCGGGAGCGTTCAAGTGCGGGGTGAACGATCTGCCCCTCTCCCTGATCCTCTCCTGGTACGAGCAGAAGGCGGTGGCGATCCTCCTGACCCTCCTGCACCTGGGGATCAAGAACATCAAGCTCGGGCCGACCCTGCCGGCCTTCATCACCCCGAACGTGCTGAACTTCCTGGTGGAGAACTTCAACATCGGCCCGATCGGCACCGCCGAAGGAGATCTGAAGGAGATCCTCGGGTAAGGAGTAGGCAGCATAACAGCAACAGAAAAGGCCCCGGCATCAACCGGGGCCTTTTCGCGTTCATGGTGTGCACGGCGGCTGTGATTACCTGTCCCCTCAGCGATGCAGCACCCCACTTGTCCCCTCCCTTTCAAGGGGAGGGTCAGGGTGGGGATGGGGTAGAAGTCGGTTGAGGCCGCCGAACCCCATCCCCCTCCTGACCTCCCCCTTGAACGGGGAGGGACGTGCTGCCGGCTTGCCTTCATCTTGGTAGCGCAGGCGCCGCCGCAGGGTCATATGCTCGTTCCCAGGCCGGGAACGAGGGTTCATGGGCTCGCCCGGAGCTCTATAGGCGCAAAAAAGGCAGGGGTGGGATCCACCTCTGCCTTTCGTCCTGCTGCGAATTCTTTATCTTGTGCGGCTCAGGAAAAGGACGCTTCGCCCTCTTCCGGTGCTGCATAACGCTCCATCGTCCTTTCTGCCGCGATTCCCTTCTTCTTGTGGGAAAGATACCCCTGAAGCTGCACACCGACTACCAAAACATAGATGATGCTCAATACATTGATTACCACGTCCACTTTCTTCTCCTCCTGTTTGCGCGCCCTCTTGGGGCTCCTTTTCTTCCAGTTGCTCATCAACGTCAAGTAGATATAAACACATCGCGCGCCGGATCGGCTTGACCGGCGTCAACAAAGGCGCCTTTCGATAAAGGTAACGGTTCGGGGTTTGGGGTGGCGCCAGGAAAGGGGGGTGTCCTTCATTAGGAGCCAACATAGTTCCTTTCCCCTGTTTTTGCAACGAGGGAGAGCTGTTCCTTCAGGAGAAGGCGTCGAATCCGGTCAGATCGCGCCCCACGACCAGTGTGTGCACCTCATACGTCCCTTCGTAGGTTTCCACCGTCTCCAGGTTGCACATATGGCGCATGCACTGGTACTCGTCGATGATCCCGTTCGCCGCGAGGATGGAGCGGGCGCTACGCGCCGTTTCCAGCGCCATCCTCACATTGCTGCGCTTGGCAAGACTCACCTGTTCCGGGCGGAGCCGCCCCGCGTCCTTCAGGCGTCCCAGTTGCAACGCCAAAAGTTGCCCATGGGTGATCCCCGTCGCCATGTCCGCCAGCTTTGCCTGCGTCAGCTGGAATGAGGCTACGGGGCGGCCGAAGACCTTCCGTTCCTTGCTGTAGGAAAGCGCCTCCTCAAAACAGGCCATCGCAGCACCGAGGGCGCCCCAGGCGATGCCGTAGCGTGCCTGGGTGAGGCACTCCAGCGCACTTCTCAGACCGTGGGCGCCGGGGAGGAGGTTCTCCTCCGGAATCCGCGCATCGTCCAGTACCAGCTCGGCGGTGACGGAGGCGCGCAGGGAGAGCTTCCCGCTGACCTCGCGGCTGGAAAAACCAGGGGTATCGCTGGTGACGAGAAAGGCGCGGACCGTGTCATCCACTTTTGCCCACACGACAGCGACATCGGCTATCGTCCCGTTGGTGATCCACATCTTCACGCCATTGAGGAGATAGCTGTTTCCGTCCTTCACCGCGCGGGTGATCATGCGGGAAGGGTCGGAACCGTAGTCGGGCTCGGTGAGGCCGAAGCAGCCGACCGTGCGGCCGCTGGCGAGGCGCGGCAGCCAGTAGCTCCTTTGCGCTTCTGTCCCGAAGGCGAAGATGGGGAACATGACCAGTGCGCCCTGTACGGAGGCGAAGCTTCGCAGCCCCGAGTCCCCCCGCTCCAGTTCCTGCATGAGGAGGCCGTAGGAGACGGCATCGAGGCCGGGGAGACCGTAGCCGGAGAGGTTCGCGCCGAGCATGCCGAGCTCTCCCAGGCGAGGGGCGAGAGAAAGAGGAAAGGATCCGGCGCGGTAGTGTTCCCGGACCAGGGGCATGAACTCCTTCTGCACGAAGGATCGGGTGGTGTCGCGCACGAGGCGGGCATCGGAGCTCAGATCGCTCTCGATGTCGAAGTAGTCGGTCGGGTTTGGCATAAGGCCCTCCTGCTTCAGGTGCAATGGCGTAACGCCCTCTCGCGGCGCAGGGAGTGGCGGCATCGCCGGAGCGAAGGGAGCGCCTGCGTGAGGGCACAGCGCCATGCCGCAGGCACTCATTCCATTTTCATGCTTCCCGGTCTATCTGGGCCTTCTGCAATCTGCCGCTGTAGTCCCGGTAGATGACCTTTACCTTGCTGAAGAACTCCACCGCACCCCCTTTGCCACCCGCCTCCGGGTGGCCGGAGCCGGAGTGGCGCCAGCCTCCGAAGGGGAGCTGGACCTCGGCGCCGATGGTGGAGGCGTTGATGTACACGATGCCGGTGGCAAACTCCTTCTCTGCCCGTGCGGTTATATTGACATCACGGCTGTAGATCGCGGAGGAGAGGCCAAAGCGCGAGCTGTTCACGATGCTGACCGCTTCGTCGAACGAAGTGCATGGAATGACGCTGAGGACGGGGCCGAAGATCTCTTCCTGGGCGATCCGCATGGTCGGCTTCACCCCGGCGAAAATCGTCGGCGCTATGAAAAGACCGTGCTGCAGCTCCCCGGTGGTGATCCTCTCTCCACCGATGACGAGCTTCGCCCCTTCCTCTTTCCCCACCCTGACGTAATCGAGGATCTTCGCGCACTGGCGCTCGTTTATGACCGGGCCGACCTCTGTTTCCGGCTTCAGCCCGTTCCCCAGCCGCATGCGACCTGCGCGCTCGGCAAGGCGTGAGACGAAGGCGTCGTAGACGCGCTCGTGCACGACCACGCGGCTCGTGGCAGTGCAGCGCTGGCCGCTCGTTCCGAACGCCCCCCACGCCGCTCCGTCGACGGCGAGCTCGAGGTCCGCATCATCCATTACCACGATGGCGTTCTTTCCCCCCATCTCCAGCGCGAGCGGGCGATGGAGTGGTGCGAGCACACGCTCCAGCCGCTCCCCTGCGTTGCACGATCCGGTAAAGGAGGCGGCATCGACACCGGGATGGCTCATCAGGTACTCGCCGACTTCTTCGCCCGACCCGAAAACGAGGTTCACCACACCCGGCGGCACCCCCGCCTCTGCCAGTATCTCCACGAGCGCCGCGGCGCAGGCCGGCGTCTCCGAGGACGGCTTCAGGATGACGGTGTTGCCGCAGATCAGCGCCGCCGTCATCTTCCAGGCCGGAATGGCGATGGGGAAATTCCATGGCGTCACCAGTGCCACCACCCCGAGCGGCTCACGCTGGCTCTTGCAATCCTTGTTCGGCAGCTCGGACGGTACCGTTTCCCCTTGCAGTCGGCGGCCTTCCCCTCCCATGTAGTAGGCGATGTCTATCGCTTCCTGCACGTCTCCCAAACCTTCCGGCAGTACCTTCCCCATCTCTGTGGTGACGAGCTCCCCGAGCCGCCTCTTGTTCTGGGCGATAAGCTGCGCGGCCCTGTAGAGGATCTCGCCGCGGCGCGGCGCCGGAAGGGTGCGCCAGGCAGGCGCTGCCGAACGGGCGGCCTCGACGGCAAGGTCGACGTCGGCGCGCCCGGAAAGGGGCGCATCGGCGACCGTTTCGCGCCCATCGGCCGGATTCATGCTGGAAAAGCGTTTCAAGCCACGCGGGTCGCGCCAGGTTCCGCCGATGAAGTTTCTGAGCTCTTTCATGGATCCCTCCCTCGCACTTTTAGTCCCACCCAAATATACCATACCGTGTCGCCGCGCGAGCGAGCGCTCGGCCCGCGGCAGCCGGCGGTTTGCGGAGGAAGGAATGGAAGCCGGGACATGTCCATAGGCCGGGATCTGTCCATGTAGGCCGGGATAAGCCGCAGGCGTTCCCGGCAGCCCCTTGGGTCTCCGGAGTCGGTTGCAGCAAGGGGATGTGCCGGAAACGCTCCGCTTATTCCGGCCTACAGTACACCACAATCCATGTAGGCCGGGATCTGTCCATGTAGGCCGGGATAAGCCGCAGGCGTTCCCGGCAGCCCTTGGGTCTCAGGAGCCCTTGGGTCTCCGGAGTCGGTTGCAGCAAGGGGATGTGCCGGAAACGCTCCGCTTATTCCGGCCTACAGTACACCACAGTACACCACAGTACACGGCTGCATCAGAGGGACATTGGGGGGAAGTGGCCTACGCGTTTCCGTTCCCACCAGACCCCGTCCCTGCGCTTCGTGGCGTGGTCGCTGAACCGGTAGCTGTAGACGGAGATACGGATGAAGATTGGAGGAGAGTCCGGGAAAGGGTTTGTCTTTAGCAGCCGCAGCACATGTGGGGAAGGTTTCAGGAGTCGCAGCACCAGGTTCGCCAGCCACGGCTCCAGACTGCGCGGATCGAGCGCTGCAAACCACATCTGCCAATCGAGCCGCGGCTGGTGGGGTGCCACCTGCCCGGGGGCGCGGTGCGGGTCTCCTGGTTTCCAGCGAAACTCGTACGGCCGCCACTCTTTCTTGTCGTTGCTCCCTTCGATGATGAATTCGAAGCGATGGGTGGTCATGACCGCGAAGAGCCCGTAGTGGTTGGAAATGTGGAACGGTGCCAGTGCCGACAACACCCGGTTCAGCCACTTCGGCCTGTAGAACAAGGCGAGAAGCTGGCAGATATTCAGCGCGAGGAATACGGCGAAAATAGCTGTCGTAAAGGGAGCCGGAATATCCGGACCGGGTGTCGGATTAGGGGGGACGATGCCGTGCAGCAGCTCGTCGTCCAGCAAGGAAACTGCCAGAACGGCGGTGAGGATGTTGAAGAAGGCGTAGTTGCCGGTGGCAAAGATGAGCCCCTGGAACCCCAGAAAGAGCCAGAACCCGAGAAGTCGGGCAGGTTGCGATCCGAGCGCGAGGAAGGGGACGATCAGCTCGAAAAAGAAGGTGCCGAAGGTGGAGAAACGTTGAGCCAGCACCGGCAGGTGCCCCGCATACCAGCCGATCCGGTTTGGCAGTGGCTGCGTGTGGTAGTGGTGCACAAGGGCGGTGAGGTCGCGCCAGGTGCGGTCGCCGCTTAAAAGCTTCACCATTCCGGAGGAGAACATGAAGCGGAAGAGGAAGAACCGGTAGGTGAAGACGACCAGCGGTGGCGAGTCCGGAGCCAGCGAGAGAAATATTGTCATGAAGCCGGTCTCCAAAAGGAGCGCGTCCCACTGGTAGCCGAGGAACTCCTGCCCCGCCGAGGTATAGGAGATGTAGAGAAGCCATAGCATGATGAGGAGAGGCAACGGACTGAATCCGACGAGGAGCAGGAGAGAGAGGGCCACCCCGAGGAGGCATCCCACGAAGAGGAAGTTGTCGCCGCTGTTTAGCCAGAAGAGGGTAGGGCAGATGGTGTAGCATTCCTTTCCGACCGCGTCTCGTACCGCGCCGAGGTATTCGGAGATGGGGAGTATCCCCCTGGAGCCGTACAGGCCGAGGACCTGCCAGAGGAGCGAGGCAAAGGCGATGCAGTAGACGCCACCGAGGAGTTTCGGGAAGAGCCAGGGGAGAAAGTGCTGCACCGACCAGGTCATGGCCCCTTCCTTCGGAGGCCGCAGACGCCGCCCGGGCAGCTGTTCTTCGTCTTGGGGAGGAATCTCCTGATCCGGGCGAAGGACCAGTATCCGGCACGTGCCATGAGGTCGATACCGGGGAGGGCGAGGAAGGTTCCGATGATGCGATAGAACGTGCCGGGGGGAAGCGCCTGCCAGATCGCTTCGAATGCCTCCACACCGCGAAAGACCCGGTTCCTCCGGTCAATGGCGTGCATCTCGTGCATGAATCGGTGCAGCGGGATTCCGTACAGTTCGGGCTGAAAATCGGGGGCGCTGATGTCGAAGAAGATGAGCCGGCCGCCGTGCTCCATGCGCATGTACACCTCTATCGCGCTGGAGCAGACGGAGCAGGAGCCATCGTAGAAAACCTTCAATGGGAATTCTGGTGCCTCAGGCATCTGTCCCTCCGCTGGCTACTCAAGCGGCACCCTCTGTTAAAAAATATAACATCATGGGTCATAATGTTAATTGAGGTATACCTGCGGCACAGCGGAAATAGGCGCTGAATCCGTATGAAAGGGGGTAACCGGAGGTACCCCTCCCTTGACGGGAGGGGGTCAGGGGGTGGGTGAAGCTGCCATATGTGCCGCCACATCCCCCCCCACCCTGGCCCTCCCCCGCAAGGGGGGAGGGGATGGCAAAGAAAAATGGACGACTCCTCAGGGTACTATTTGACGAGGCTCCTGCTCCAGCGGGGGCTTGGGCTTGTCTACCTGATCGCTTTCCTCGTGGTGGTGAACCAGTTCCGCCCCCTGTGCGGCGAGCACGGCCTTCTCCCCGCGCCGGAATACATGCGCGAGGTGCCGTTTCGCGACTCCCCCAGCATCTTCTACCTTTTCCCGAGGGATACCTTTTTCACCCTTTTCGGCTGGGCCGGTGTCGCCCTCTCTCTCCTGGCGGTCACAGGCTTTTCCGAACGCTACGGCAGCATCCTCTCCATGTCGGTGTGGTTCCTGCTGTGGCTGATCTATCTCTCCTTCGTCACTGTAGGGCAGACCTTCTACGGCTTCGGCTGGGAGTCGATCCTGCTGGAAAGCGGCTTTCTTGCCATCTTCCTCGGTGACGCCCGCACCGAGCCGCAGGAGATCGTGATCTGGCTCTTCCGATGGGTCCTTTTCCGGATCATGTTCGGGGCCGGGCTCATCAAGCTGCGCGGCGACCCGTGCTGGCGAGATTATTCCTGCCTCTTTTACCACTTCGAAACGCAGCCGATGCCGAACCCCCTGAGCTGGTATTTCCACTGGCTCCCCAGGCCCCTCCTGAGGGGGGGAGTGCTGTACAACCATTTTGCGGAAGTCGTCGCCCCCTTCTTTTACGTTGCCCCTCAACCCCTTGCCGCCGCTGCCGGGATCTCCGTCCTCATCTTCCAGGGGATACTGATCGTGAGCGGCAATTTCTCCTGGCTCAGCTTTCTCACCCTCGTCATCGCCTTTTCCACCTTCGACGATGGATTCCTCGGCAAGGTGATCCACCTCGTCCCACCGGAGCTCGCCTCGCCCCAGGTTTGGCAGGTCGGGGGTGTGTGGGCGCTCCTGCTCCTGGTCGCCTTTCTGAGCGTGAAGCCGGTAATGAACCTCTTCTCCGGAGAGCAGCTCATGAACGCGAACTTCGACTCCCTGCATCTCGTCAATACCTACGGGGCATTCGGGAGCATCACGCGCGAGCGCTATGAGATTGTCATCGAAGGTACCGATGACACGGTAACCACCCCACACACTCGCTGGAAGGAGTACGGCTTCAAGGGGAAACCGGGAGACCCCGCGGCGACCCCTGCGCAGATCGCGCCGTACCATCTGCGACTCGACTGGCTCATGTGGTTCGCCGCCATGCCTTCGCCGTATCTCGACCGGTGGTTTATCCGGCTCCTGCAGCGTCTCCTGGAAGGGGATGAGGCCACCCTCTCTCTGCTGAAGGAGAATCCTTTCCCCCATGCTCCGCCGCGCCAGATCCGGGCGCTCCATTACCGGTACCGCTTCAGCACCCCGCAGGAGAAGAGGCGCACCGGGCTCTTGTGGCAGCGACAACTGGCAAGGATCTATTTCCCTGCCGTTTCCCTCACCGATCCCACCTTCCGTTCCATCATGGAGGAGGTGGAGTAGGGGGGCGCGCCGCGCCTTTCTTGACATTAGCTGCCGCTGGGCTATTCCTTTCTAAGGAATTTCAGGTAGTAGCACATGAAAGGGGGGCACCTTATGCGCAACGGGAAAAGAACAGGAAGACCGCCCCAGCCTGCGGGATCTGTTGCTCGCATCGTCCTTTACGCGACGTTCATGGCAGCCGCTTTTCTCCTCAGCGCCTGCAGCACCACGAAGGGGGAGGGGGCCCAGCCGGATCTGCCGGTGCACTATGTCCATCATGATGACCTGGACGTCACCTGGCGGGAGCAGCACGTCGGCACCGAGCTCATCTTCGACGGAGTCTTGCGCAACAACGGTCGCGTCTTCCTGCAGAATCTGTGCATGACGGTGACTCTCCTCGATGAGGAGGGAACCGTCGTCGACAGCCAGACCTTCGTCGACTTCCCGATGATCGTCCGCAAGCAAACCTCGATGCCGTTCCGCATGAAGTTTCCCTATCAAAGCTGCAGGCAGGGGGAGCAGGTCATCATCGACTTCACCTACACCCTCGCCAACGCCGTCGGTCCCCACTACAACGTGAGCCAGAGCATCTGTTCGCTCGACGAATACCACGATAACTGACCGGCTTTTCGGGAGCCGGCGAGAGAAGCCGGCGCCCACTCCATCCTTTTCCGCCCGAGGTGCTACCATGAAAGTTTTCCTTGTTGCCGGCGCGCGTCCGAATTTCATGAAGATTGCGCCCATTTACCGCGCTTCACTCCGTCACCCCCAAGTTACCTGCAAGATCGTGCACACCGGACAGCACTACGACCACTCCATGTCCCAGGCTTTTTTCGACGACCTGGAGATCCCGGCGCCTTCCTATTCGCTGGAGGTCGGCTCAGGCTCCCATGCCACCCAGACGGCAAAGATCATGATCGCTTTCGAAGAGGTCTGCAGCGCCGACTCTCCAGACCTGGTGCTGGTGGTAGGGGATGTGAACTCCACCCTCGCCTGCAGCATCGTGGCGAAGAAGGGAGGAATTGCCGTGGCCCACGTCGAGGCTGGTCTGCGCAGCTTCGACATGGAGATGCCTGAGGAGATCAACCGCATCGTCGTCGACTCTATTACCGATCACTTTTTCGTGACGGAGGAGAGCGGAGTCGAAAACCTCCTGCGTGAAGGGAAATCGCCCCAGCGGATCCACTCGGTGGGGCACGTCATGATCGACAACCTGCTGCGCCAGCTCGAGCGCCTCGCGCAGCTCGACGTGACCCGGCTCCCTGTCTACCCGTTGAAGATGGAGGGGGGGCCGTATCTCTTCCTTACCCTGCACCGCCCCTCCAACGTCGACAGCCGGGAGAGCTTTGCACCGATAGCGAAAGCGGTGAACGAGCTTGCCGAGCAGAGGACCATCTTCTTCCCGGTGCACCCGCGAACGCGCCAGGCGATCGACTCCTTCGGCATCGCCTTCTCCCCGCGGGTGAAGCTTCTCTCCCCGCTCGGATACAGCGAGTCGCTCTTTCTCTGGAAGGACGCCGAGGCGGTCCTTACCGACAGCGGCGGGCTGCAGGAGGAGACCACGGCGCTGCGGGTCCCGTGCGTCACCATTCGTGAGAACACCGAGCGTCCGATAACGGTGGAAATCGGCAGCAACGTCCTCGCCGGTTGCTCCACCGAAGGGATCATCTCCGGCTATCGCGAAAGCCTGGAAAAGAAGAAGAGGGCACAACTCCCGCCCCTTTGGGACGGCAAGGCCTCGGAGCGGATCTGGCAGAGACTTCTCGAAGGGGAAGTGCGCCGTCATGAAGCGACCGGGGAAGCGTACGCCGCTCCACTCTGAGGTCCCCCCGTCTGTCTCCGTTGCATCGAGAAAGCCCCTGCCCCGGTCGAGCGGGGCAGGGCCCTCCGTCAGCATCCCCATCACGCTCCCTCACCCCAAACGGCCCATGCTAATGAGCGCCTAAGGCATTTTACTGATCCAGCGGCAGAATATCCTTGATCACAGGGGGAGCAGGAGTGTAAATTGTACGCGCTTTGACTGTGATGCCGCTTCCCGTGCCGGAGGATAGAGTTATTAGCGCCCCCTCTCTACTCACCTTCTCTCTTGATCAAAACCGTTACGCCCTGCGCCTGGAGAGCGTGCAGCGTGTCGTCCGGGCTGCGGCCGTGACACCGCTGCCGAAGGCTCCCGCGGTTGTCCTCGGCATTCTCGATCTTCAGGGGACTGTGGCGCCGGTTTTCGACCTCAGGAAGCGCTTTGCCCTGCCGGAGAGGGAGATCCTGCCGGACGATCAGTTCATCATTGCCCGGGCGGGAGCACGCACCGTCGTTCTCGCGGTCGATGAGGCAACGGAGGTGCTTTGCGGGGAGAATGCGATCATCCCGCCTGACCAGATCCAGCACGGAACCGGGTACCTCTCCGGCGTCACGAGGACCGCAGCAGGGCTCGTGCTGATACACGATCTGGAGAGCTTTCTTTCGCTGGAAGAGGAGGCCACCCTGGCGGCGGCCCTCCAGCACTGTGAGGGGTGAGAATATGGGTGCCGCAGTCTCGCCAAAGACCCTCACCCTTTTCAGGCGCTACCTGGTGAAACATACCGGGCTGCACTTCCCCCCTCCGCGCGTGCCGGAGCTTTTGCAGAAGATGGAGCAGGCGGCGCGCGCGTTCGGTTACGTGGACGTCGAGGGGTGCCTCATCTGGCTCATGTCCTCACCTCTCTCCCGAAATCAGCTCGACATCCTCGCCCCGCTTCTCACCATCGGGGAGACATACTTCCTGCGCGACGCCGAAAGCTACCGGGTCCTCCAGGAGGAACTCCTCCCGGAACTGCTGGAGGCCCGGCGGCAAGGGGAGAAGAGGCTCACGATCTGGAGCGCGGGGTGCTCCACCGGAGAGGAGGCGTACAGCATCGCCATCCTCCTGGAGCGGCTCATCCCCGACCTCAAGGAGTGGGACATCAGGCTCTGCGCCACCGATCTGAACCGGGAGGCGCTCGAGAAGGCCCAGAGAGGGGTCTACCGCAACTGGTCCTTCCGCAATGCGCCGGCCTGGCTTTTCGATCACCTGGTAAAGCTCGATGACGGGCGCTACGAGGTGCCTCCGCAGACGAGAAGGCTCGTGGAGTTCACACCCTTCAACCTCGCCACGGACGACTACAGCTCCCTCTTTGCCGATGGAACTGTCGATATACTCTTTTGCCGAAACGTCATGCTCTACTTTCATGAGGAGCTCCGGGTCGCGGTGGCGGACCGGCTTTACCGGGTCCTTCGGGATGGCGGCTCGCTCTTTGTCAGCCCCTCGGAGGTCGACCACCGCATCTTCTCGAAATTTGGCTGCAGACGCTTTTCCGGCGCGCTGGTCTTCACGAAGGGGGAGAAAGCGGATAACTCCCGGCTCCCCGAGCCTGCGGTGGTGGTCACCCCTTTCGCTTCGGAAGCCGTACCCCCTTCGCCCGCTCCACCTTCCGCACCTGCGGCGCGCGGTTCCGAACCTGTCGCGGGTAAAACCGATTCCGCACCCGGGAGAACACTGTCAGAAGCCTCGGCCCTTGCCGCACGGGGACGGTACCAGGAGGCGGTCGATGCCGTGGCGCCGCTGGCCGCGGAGGGCACCGATTCCGGCGCCCTCGAGCTCCTCGCCAGAAGCTACGCGAGCCTCGGCAGAATCGTGGAGGCCCGACACTACTGCGAGGCGGCGATAGCCGTGGACCGGATGCGGCCGCATACCCACTACCTCCTCTCCATCATCCTGGAGGAGCAGGGGCTCCTGAATGAAGCCGCGGCGGCCTTGAAGCGGACCCTTTACCTCGACCAGGACTTCCTCGTCGCCCATTTCGCTCTCGGCAAGCTGCACCGGCACCTCGGCAAAGAAGAGGAGTGCCGGCGGCATTTCGCAAACGCGCTGCATCTTCTGGAGCGGCGCGACCAGCACGAGGTAGTCCCCGAAGCCGCGGGGCTGACGGCGGGGCGCCTGGCGGAGATGATCCGCGCCGCCCTGGAGGGAAGGAGTGCACATGCCTGAAGAGAAAGCCGTGCACGCTGAAGGAAAAATAGACTGGGCATTTGTCCACTCCCGGCTTCAGGCGTTGAGGAGCGCACTCGATGAGGGGGCAGGACCCCTCCCGGCAGCACGCGAGCTCCTGAAGAGGCGGGCGGCGAAGCTTGCCGAGGTCCCCGCGCTCGAGGAGGGGGGGGCGCGCGTGACAGCGCTGGAATTCGAGCTCTCCGGTGAGCGGTACGCAGTGGAGACCTCCTTCATCGACGAGACCTTCCCGCTGAGCGAGTTCACCCCTCTTTTCTGTACCCCTCCGTTTGTCCTCGGCATAACGAACCTGCGTGGCAGGATCGTCTCCATCGTCGACCTGCGGCGTTTTTTCGAGCTGCCGACGGTGGGGCTTTCCAACCTGAACCGGGTGATCCTCGTGCGGGACGGCGGGATGGAGTTCGGCATGGTCGCCGACACCATCGAGGGGATCAGGGAGATCCCGGTGAGGGAGTTGCAGGCACCGCTGCCGACCCTTACCGGTGTCCGCGAGGAGTTTCTGACCGGCATCACCGGCGACAGGGTGGCTCTCCTGAACATTTCGAAGATCCTCGCCGACCCGCGAGTGGTCGTCCAGCAGGATGTGGAGTGACCAGTCCCAACGTACCATTGCTAACGCTATTACTAGAACCCGGAGGGGTAGATGCTGAACAACTTCAGGATTAGAACGAGACTGATGGCCGGATTCGGGATTGTGGTCCTCTTTCTCCTCATCGGAGGGGTCATCTCCCTCAAGAACCAGAAAGAGCTCAGCACCTTCATGGGGGAACTGTACAACCACCCCTTCACCGTGACGAGCGCCATGCGCGATGCGGAGTCCCACATCATACGGATCCATCGCAGCATGAAGGACGTGGTGCTCTACGCGGGGGACGCAGCGGAAATGGACCGGGCCATCAGGGCGATCGACGTTTCCGAGAAGGTGGTGTACGACGAACTTGCGGTGGCCAAGGAGAAGTTCCTCGGCGACAAGACGAAGATCGACCAGATCCGTGCCCTCATGGATGAATGGAAACCGGTGCGGGCAAAGACTATCGGGCTCGTGCAGCAGGGGAAGGTGAAGGAGGCGATCACCTTCCACAGGACCTACGCCCGGCAGATCGTGACGAAGATCGAGACGCTGGTGGGGGAAGTGCTCCAGTTCGCCCGCAACAAGGCGGAGACCTTCGTGAAACTCTCCACGGAGAGCCAGCAGCGCACCTATCTCGCCACCTCCATCGTATTCGGTATCGCCATACTGCTGGCGGTCGCCATAGCCCTCTTCATCACCGATTCCATCGTAAAGCCGCTCCAGGTCGCCGTGGATGCAGCTGACCGGCTCGCGGTGGGGGATCTCTCGGCGCGTGTCGCGGTGCAGAGCAAGGACGAGACGGGGCAGCTCCTGCGGTCGCTCGGCAGGATGATCGCCTCCCTGCGCAAGATGGGGGAGAACGCGAACCGCATAGCGAAAGGGGACCTGGAGGTGGAGGTGGTTCCTCATTCCGATCGGGATATCTTCGGGCTCTCCATGCGCAACATGGTGGAGTCGTTGAAAAGGATGGCGGCGACCGCCGACCGCATCGCCACCGGCGACCTGACGGTGCAGGTCGCTCTTGCCTCGGACCGCGACCGTCTCGGGCATTCCTTTGCCACCATGGTAGAGAACCACCGGGCCCTCAACCTGGAGGTGCGCCAGGTCGTGGACATCCTGGCAGCCTCCGCGCGGGAGATCATGTCTACCGTCACCGAGTTCGCCTCCAGCTCCTCGGAGACGGCCAGCGCCATCAGCGAGACGAACGCGACGGTCCAGGAGGTGCGCCAGACGACCGATCTCGCCTCCCAGAAGTCGAAACAGGTCTACGAGATATCCCAGCGCTCGGTCAATGTGGCGCACAGCGGGAGGCAGTCGGTGCAGGAGGCTATAGGGGGGATGCACGGCATCCAGGAGCGGATGGGATTCATCGCCGACCGCATCGTCAACCTGAGCGAGCAGAGCCTCGCCATCGCCGATATCATCGCCACCGTCAACGACCTCGCGGAGCAGAGTAACCTTCTGGCGGTAAACGCCGCGATCGAGGCGGCAAAGGCCGGAGAGCACGGCAAGGGGTTCGCGGTAGTTGCCCAGGAGGTGAAGAACCTGGCGACCCAGTCGAAGCAGGCGCTCTCCCAGGTCCGTTCCATCCTCGGCTATATCCAGAAGGCCACCACCGATGCGGTCCTTGCCACGGAGCAGGGGAGCAAGGCGGTGGAGGCCGGTGTGAAGCAGTCGGGCGAGGCGGGGGAGGCCATCAAGCTCCTTGCCTCCAGCATCGAGGACTCCTCCAACTCCACGCTGCAGATCGTCACCTCCACCCAGGAGCAGGCGATCGGCATGGACCAGATCGCCATCGCCATCCAGAGCATCAACCAGGCGAGCAACCAGCACGTGGACGGGTCGCGGCAGATCGAGGCGGCGGCAAGGAACCTTTTCGAGCTGAACCAGAAGCTCCAGCAACTGGTCGGGCGTTACAAGGTGGCATAGAAGGGGAGCCGCTCGCACCGGCGAGGGATCGGGCGAGATCAAGGAAAACGATTTTCCTTTACTAGAACATGAGCTCAAGCGTCCCCTCCCTTTCAAGGGGAGGGACAGGGTGGGGATGGGGTAGAGGTTGGTGAGGGCGCGCCCCCCATCCCCCTCCTGTCCTCCCCCTTGAAAGGGGAGGGACGCGCTGCCGTCTGCTTCGCCTGAATGTCCGTCTCCGGACTTACACCTCCGTGAAGGAGGGGCGGGAAGGGGAGGGACGAAAGAAAGCACGGCAGCAGGCGGTTACGGAGTCGGGGGGATAATGGCAGACAGCGATTTACTGGAAGAGCTCCTGGATACGTTCCGCCTGGAGGCGGAGGATCTCCTCGTGTCGCTCTCCACCCTCCTCGTCGCGCTGGAGCAGGAGGCGCTCCCCGAGAAGCGCCAGCCTCTGGTGGAAAACCTCTTCCGCCGGATGCACACCCTGAAGGGGGCGGCACATGCGGTGAACCTTCTCGACGTGGCGGAGAGCTGCCAGTCGCTGGAGGGGGTATTCGCGTCGCTAAAGCGGGGTGAGCTGCACCCGGAGCGGCAGCTCTTCACCACCCTGCACTCGGAGATCAACTCCATCTCGGCCGCTCTCTTCGGGGAGAGCCATCCACTGGCCGGCACGCTTCCGGCGCCACTCGCCGCCGTCGCCGAGCCCATAGAGAAGGGTGTGCCGATCGAACCCCCTCCGGAAGGAGCGCGGCCGAAACCGCGGACCGAGCACGAGGGCGCCGCCGGGGCCGGTCCGGAGAGGAGCTGGGGGCAGGAGAGCGTGAGGGTGCCGACGCACCTCCTCGAGGCGCTCCTGGTGCAGGCTGAGGAGCTTCTCTCCGCAAAGCTCATGGCGTCCCACCTGGGGGGGGAAATTGCCTCCATGAGCGGGCAACTGAGCGCTCTGAGGGAGGAAAGGGCGCGCGGGCTCGAGCTTGCGCACAAGGTGCTGCGTCGCGGCGCGGACGCCGAAGAGGGGAGGCTCGCGGCGCTTCTTAAGGGGGCATTGGAGCGGGAGGGGCAGCTCGATCACCGGATCGTTTCCCTCACAGGACGCTCCGACAGGAGCCTCAGGGCTCTGTCCGGGATGGTGGACGCTCTCCTCGACGACATGAAGAAGCTGCACCTCCTCCCGTTCGGCTCTCTCTTCAGCTCATTCCCGAAGATGGTGCGCGACCTGTCGGCGGAACTCGGGAAGGAGGCGGAGCTCTTCTGCCACGGCGGCGAGCTGGAGGTAGACCGGCGCATCCTCGCCGAGCTTCGTGAGCCCTTCCTGCACCTGTTGCGCAACGTGCTCGATCATGGCATAGAATCTCCCGAAGCACGGCGCCGGCGCGGGAAGCCCGCCGGGGGGAGGATAACGATCCGGGTGCGGCACCTCGACGGGAACCGGGCGGAGGTGACCCTATCGGACGACGGCCAGGGGATCGATCCTTCCAGGCTGAAGGCGGCCGCTGTGGCCCAGGAGACGATCACGGCCGAGCAGGCCGCACACTTGAGCGAGGCGGAGACGCTGGCGCTTGTTTTCGAGTCCGGCATCTCCACGAGCTCCATGATCACGAACCTCTCGGGGCGCGGGCTTGGGCTCGCCATCGTGCGTGAGGCGCTGGAAAAGCTCGGCGGGCACGTGACGGTCGCATCCCGCAAGGGAGAAGGGACCGAATTTCGCATGGTGCTCCCGCTCTCCTTTGCCATGATGAAGGCTCTGCTGGTACAGTGCTGCGGGCGCCCCTGCCTCCTCCCGGCCGCCAGCGTGGAGGTGACCGCCCGCATCCCCGTCGAGGATATAAGGACGGTGGAGAACCGTGAGACGGTCCGCGTGGAGGGGGAAACACTCTCTTTCGTGCGCCTTTCCGAGCTCCTGGAGCTCACCGAGCGGATGGACCGCGAGCGCGGGCAGCAGCCGGTGGTGGTCCTCGCGGCGGGGGAGAAACGGATCGCCTTTGCGGTGGACGAGGTGGTGGGAATGCTCGAGGTGCTGACAAAGCCGCTCGGGCCGCAGCTGCGCAGGGTGCGCAACGTCTCCGGGGCGTGCGTCCTCGGGGACGGCAGCGTAGTGCCGCTTCTGAACACCAACGACCTCTTCCGCTCCGCCCTCTCGGTGTCGGGGGGGGCTCGTGCCGCCGGTGCCGCCCCGTCGCAGCGAAAGGTGGTGTCGGTATTGGTGGCTGAAGACTCCATCACCTCGCGCACCCTTCTGAAGAATATCCTCGAGGCCTCCGGCTTCCGGGTCAGAACCGCCATCGACGGGAGCGACGCCCTCGCGATCCTTCGGGAGGAGGATTTCGATGTCGTCGTGTCTGACGTGGAGATGCCGAGGCTGAACGGGTTTGAACTCACGACGGCGATACGCGCGGACAGGAGGCTTTCGGAGCTTCCGGTGATTCTGGTGACCGGGCTCGAATCGCGCGAGGACCGGGAGCGCGGGATCGACGTGGGGGCGAACGCCTACATCGTGAAGAGCAGTTTCGATCAGAGCAGGCTGGTGGAGACGATCGGGAAGCTGGCCTGACAGCCGGGGGAGGGGAATTCTCCTTCCTTTCCGGCCCTAACATACCCTTGAAGGTACCAAAGTGATCCGTGTTCTCGTCGTAGAAGATTCAAAGACAGTCCAGCAGGCGCTGGTGAGCATCCTGAACTCCGACCCGGAGATCACGGTGGTGGGGACGGCGTCCGACGGCGCCGAGGCGGTGAGAGCCGCCATGAACCTGCGCCCCGACCTCATCACCATGGACATCAACATGCCTGAGATGGACGGCTTTGAGGCGACGAGAGCCATCATGTCGGTCGCCCCCACCCCCATCGTCGTGGTGACGAGTCAGCTCGACCCGAAGGATTCCGCGACCCTTTTCCGCGTCATGGAGGCCGGTGCCCTCATGGTGCTCGCCAAACCCGCCCCCCCTGGCCATCCGGACCGGGAAGAGACGGTCGCGAAGCTGATCCGCAACATCAAGCTCATGTCGGAGATAAAGGTCGTGCGCAGGATCCAGAGGGGAGGTGCGGAGACCCGCATTCCGCCGGCGCCGCCGATTGCTGAGCCGATACGCCCCGGGCTCATCGCCATAGGGGCGTCGGCGGGAGGGCCACCGGTACTGGAAGAGATCCTTTCGGCGCTACCGGCCGACCTCGCTGTCCCCATCCTCATCGTGCAGCACATGGCGGAGGGCTTTACGGTGAACTTCGTTAACTGGCTCAATCACTCCTCGCGACTACCGGTCCATCTCGCGGTGCACGGCGCGCGTCCCCTGCCGGGGACCGTGTACGTGGCGCCGGACGGACAGCACCTCGGGGTAGGGGCGGGGGAGCGCATTATCTTAAGTCCCACCCCTCCGGACAACGGGCTGCGACCCTCGGTTGCGCACCTCTTCCGCTCCGTGGCGGCGGTGTACGGAAAGCGCGCGGTCGGCGTCCTCCTGACGGGGATGGGAAGGGACGGCGCGGAAGAGCTGCGGCTGATCCGGGATGGCGGTGGCGTGACGGTAGCCCAGGACCAGCAGACGTCCGTCGTTTTCGGGATGCCGGGGGAGGCGATCAGGCTGAAGGCGGCGAGCTACGTCCTGCCCCCCCCCGCGATCGTGGCGCTCCTGACGAAGCTGGCGGCTCCCCAGGGAGGCGGCAATGGGTAGCTCCCCCCACACGATACTCGTTGTCGACGACAGCCCGACCCAGGCGAAGCTCCTGGAGCAGATCCTCCAGCAGGAGGGGTTCCGGGTCCTCGTGGCGCACAACGGCCGGGAGGCGTTCGAGACGGTGTGCGCGGAGCAACCGGATCTTCTCATAAGCGACATCATGATGCCGGAGATGGACGGCTTCGAGCTGTGCCGAGGGGTGAGAGAGACCGCGGGGGTGGGGGGGATTCCGATCATACTCCTTACCCTGCTGGACAACCCGGCCGACGTCCTGCGCTCCCTGGAGGCGGGGGCTACCTACTTCATCTCCAAGCCGTACAACAGGGAGCTCCTCCTCTCCCGCATCAGGGCGAGCATCGAGCGCGGCCCCGACCGCTCGGGGGGGGGCGGTGCGAGGCTCGACGTGGAGTACCGCGGCCACCACTACTCCATCCCCGCAGAAAAAGACCAGATCGTCGACCTCCTCCTTGCCACCTACGAGATGGCGGTGGACAAGAATCAGGAGCTAAACAGCGCAAAGCAGGCGCTGAGGGTGCTGAACCGGGAGCTGGAAAAGCGGGTCGCGGAGCGCAGTGCCGCCCTCTCTGCCGAGACGGCAGAGCGCCTCGCCGCCCTGGAGGAGCTGCGCCGCAAGGACGAGGTCCTCATGCAGCAAAGCCGTCAGGCGGCGATGGGGGAGATGATCGGCAACATCGCCCACCAGTGGCGCCAGCCCCTGAACGGGGTGGGGCTCCTCATCCAGGACATCACCCTCTGTTTTGAGGACGGCGACTTCAGCCGCGAGTACCTGGAGGCGACCACCAAAAAGATCATGCAGCTCATCCAGCACATGTCTCAGACCATAGACGACTTCAGGAACTTCTTCATGCCGGACAAGGAGAAGGTTTCCTTCGACGTGCACCAGGTGGTGGTGAGGACCCTGACCCTGGTCGCGGGGGACTTCTCCGACAAAGGGATCCGCCGCGAGGTCGTGGCACAGGATCATCCGACGATCACGGGGTACCCGAACGAATTTTCCCAGGTTCTCCTCAATATGTTCAGCAACGCCCGCGACGCCCATCTGGAGAGGAAAACGGAGAATCCCTGGGTGAAGGTGACCCTCTCTTCGCAGGAGGGGAGGGCGCTCGTTCTGGTGGAGGATAACGCGGGCGGCATCCCGGAGGAGATCATCGGCAGGATCTTCGAGCCGTACTTCACCACGAAGGAGCAAGGGAAAGGGACGGGGGTGGGGCTGTACATGGCGAAGAACATCGTGGAGAAAAACATGAACGGGAGCCTCACGGTGTGCAACACCCCCGTCGGGGTGCAATTCAGGATCGAGGTGTAGCATGGCGGGTACCGGCGCAAAAGAGGCTCCCCTGAAGCTCCTCTACGTGGAGGACGAGCCGATCACTCGGGAAGTCGTGTGCACCCTCGTCGGCAGGAAATTTCCGCAGCTTGTGGTGGTGACCGCCGAAAACGGCAAGGCGGGGATGGAGCTCTTCCTGGAGCAGGACCCGGACTTCGTCATCACCGACATAAAGATGCCGGTGCTGCACGGGATCGAAATGGCGCGCCAGATCAAGGGGCTCAGAAGCAACATACCGATCATCGTCACCACCGCGCACAGCGACATGGAGTTCCTGATGGACGCCATCGAGATCGGCATCAGCCAGTACGTGCTGAAACCGATCGAGAGGGAGAAGCTCTTCTCCGCGATCCAGAACTGCATCACGAGGATTGAGCTGGAGCGGCAGGTGCAGCGGCAGCAGGCTTTCATCGCGAAGCTGTCGTGCGCGGTGGAGCAGAGCCCCTCCACCATCATCATCACCGACCGCGAAGGGACGATCGAGTACGTGAACCCGAAGTTCACCGCACTCACCGGCTACACCGCGGAGGAGGCCGTGGGGGAGAACCCGCGCCTCCTCAAGGCCGGCACCACACCGGAGGAGACGTACGAGGAACTCTGGGTGCAGCTCATGTCCGGGCGGGAGTGGCATGGCGAGCTGGAAAACCGCAAGAAGAACGGGGAGCTGTACTGGGAGTCGGTCTCCATCTCCCCGATCCTCGACTCGTCAGGGGGGGTCATCAACTTTGTGGCGGTGAAGGAAGACATAACCGAGCGAAAGAGGGCGCAGCAGGAAATCGAGGACCTGAACCGAAAGCTCGCGGCACGCGCCAGCGAACTGGAAGCTGCGAACCAGGACCTGGAGTCTTTCGGCTACACCGTTTCCCACGACCTGCGCACACCGCTCACGAACATAAACGGATACTGCCAGGTCATCCTGGAGATGTACGGGGAATCGCTCGACGAGCAGTGCCGGGAGTTCGTGCAGATCATGCTCACGGAGACCCTCAGCATGAGCAAGCTGATAAAGACTCTCCTCGACTTCTCTCGCCTCGCCCGCCAGGAGCTGAAGCGCGGCCCCGTCGATCTCAGTGCCCTTGCCGGCTCCATAGCCACCGATCTGAAGCTGCGGCACCTTCAGCGCCGGCTCAATTTCCGGATCGCGCCGGACCTCGAGGTGGTGGGTGACGCGGATCTCTTGCGCGTGGCGCTCACCAATCTCCTCGGCAACGCCTGCAAGTACAGCGCGAAAAAGGAGGAGTCGATCATCGAGTTCGGCAGCGAGGAAAAGGAGGGGAAAAGCGTCTACTTCGTGCGCGACAACGGCGCCGGATTCGACATGGCCTACTACAAGAAGCTCTTCAAGGTTTTCCAGCGGCTGCACTCCACCAGCGAATTCGAAGGAACCGGCATCGGGCTTGCAACGGTCCACAGGGTGATACAGCGCCACGGTGGAACGGTGTGGGCCGAAGGTGCGGTCGAGCAGGGGGCAACTTTCTACTTTACCCTTGGCTGACGCGCCTTTTCCCCCCGGATCCCCGGCGGGACCATTTCCGTCTCCCGCCACCGGTACCAGCCGGGCGCTTTCTTTTCCGCGAGGAAAAAAAGCTACAATCGGCGAAAAGTGGCACCCCTCCCTCACGCGGAGTGCCTGCCGGTACCGCGGGAAGTGGAGGAGGCCGCCATGGGCCCAACGAATACCGACGCCAGAGCAGACCGCCAATGGGGACTCTTCGCCCTCCTTATCCTCACGATCTTTTGTACCGAGTTCGTGCTGGATGGTCTCTGCGCCCCCCTCTTCACCCGGTTGAACCCCTTTTCATGGGATCTTCTCGACTCCCTCTTCCTGACCGTCCTCTTCATCCTGCCGCTCTGGTTCTTTTTCGTGCGCCCCCTCTACCCCCCGGCGCCCGCTCAGCCACCCGCCATTCCCGCGGGGGTCCTCCTTTTTCTCTCCCTGGCCGTGCTCTTCTCCATCGAGTACCTGGTCATGATCGCGCTCCCCCTCACGCTGCCGATGCTACCGCTGCGCCTGCAAAAGATCGCCGACGCCTTCTGCACCTCTCTTGGCAGCGCACCGTTCCTGTGGTGGCTCTTTTTCAGGAAGGAGATGCGGCAGCGGCGCAGCAGCGGCGACGAGCTCCTGCAGACCCCCCTTCGCCTCTACCTGGTCCTGCTGCTTATGGTCTTTTTCCTGACCATGCTCCAGGAGTTTCTCTGCGCGCTTCTTCTCCCTTCCCTGTCGAAGCAGTGGAACGAGCTTCTCGACGCCCTCCTGGTGACCTCCCTCTTCGCCCCGGTCCTCTTTTTCCTGGTGGTGCGCCCGCTGGCACGCTCCGCCCTTTCCGAGCACGCCAGGGTGAGCGCGCTGTACGAGCAGCTCATAGATGCAGTGGTAACCCTCGACGGCGACGGGTCCATAAAGACGGTGAACCGCGCGGCGGAGGGGATCTTCGGCTACCGCGCCGCGGACCTTGCGGGGGAAAACGCCGATGTCCTTTTCAAGGGGGGGCGGGAGTGCCTCCACACCCTTCTGGAAATGGCGACGCCGGCAGTCGGCGGGAAGGCGCTCTCGCACGAACTGATCGCCAGCCGGAGGGACGGGGCGCTCCTCACCATGGACATCTCCGTCAGCCGCGTAACGGTCGGAGGGGCCGGGGAGTTTCTCCTTGTCATGCGCGATGTGAGCGAGCGGCGCCGGATGCAGCGGGAGCTTCAGGAGAGCGAGGAGCGCTTCCGCCAGATCTTTCATCAAAGCGACGACGCGATCATCTTCTTTCACCCCGAAAGCTGTGGCATAGCAGATCTCAACGACACCGCCGCGAGGCTGTACGGCTGCTCCAAGGAGGAGTTGCGCAGTGGAGGGGTGGAGGCGCTGGTGAACCGTGAGGATCTCCCGGCACTGACGACGATGATCAGCGGCTGCAACGGCGGCACCTCGCGGCTTCACTGCGTAGCGCACCGCCGCAGGGACGGCAGGGATCTTTTCCTTTCCATTCGCGGCAGGCTGATGACGCTGCAGGGGGTGAGTCTGGCGTACTGCACCTTCCGGGACATCACCGCGCGGGTTCGCCTGGAGGAGGAAGCGCGGGAGATGCAGGCACGCCTCATCCAGATCAACAAGATGGCTTCCTTGGGCCTCGTCGTCTCCGGGGTCGCCCACGAAGTGAACAACCCGAATAACTTCATCCTGGCCAACTCGCAGCTCCTGGCGCAGGTCTGGGACGACGCCCTGAAGATCCTGCAGGAGTACCGCAAGGAGCACGGCGACTTCATCCTGGGGGGGCTCCCTTTCGACCAGATATCCTCCCATATTCCGGAGCTCTATGAGGGAGTGGTCGACGGTTCGCGCAGGATAAACGAGATCATCAACAACCTGAAGAGCTTCGCCAGGCATGGCGGCGGTCTTGAGCAGGTAGATGTGAACAGGGCGGTGCAGGGCGCGGTCTCGATCCTGCAGTACGAGCTCGCCAAGCACACGGAGAAGTTTCACCTGGAGCTGGCGGGGGATCTGCCGCCGGTGAGGGGAAACAGCCAGCAGCTGGGGCAGGTCGCCATCAACCTGCTGATGAACGCCTGTCAGGCGCTCCCTTCCCGCTCCTCACGAATATGGCTGAGCACCGGTTTCGACGCGGAGGCAGAGGAGATCGTTATCACGGTGCGTGACGAAGGGTGCGGGATCACCCAGGAAGAGAAGGGGAGGGTCATGGAGCCGTTTTTCACCACGAAGCTCGATCGCGGCGGCACGGGGCTCGGGCTCTCCATTTCCCAGTCCATTGTGAAAGAGCACAAGGGGGTGCTGGCCTTCGACTCGGAGCCGGGGAAGGGGAGCACATTCCAGGTGCGCCTCCCCGCCGGAGGGTGAAACGGTCCGGTTCCGGACCGGGGATGTGGAGGCACCGCGGCAATCGCTGCGGTGCCTTTTTTTGTGGCGGGACGTGAACGGGGAGCGGCCGGCGATGGATAAAGTATATTTAATACTGTAAGGACCCCCATAAACGGTAAGGAGGCTTTCCCCATGTTCGATTCCATTCGTTCCAAGGTAGTCATGCTTTTCGTTGCCGCAGGTCTGCTGCTCGCGCCGGCGCTGTCCGTGGCCGCTACCAAGGCCGAGCTCGACCGTGAAGTCAAGGCCGCACTGGCGGATCTCTGCGAGAAGACGCCTGCGGCAAAAATGGTTGCCGAGAAGGCAAAGGCCGTCCTGGTCTTTCCGAGCATTGTGAAGGGTGGACTCATTATCGGCGGTGCCTACGGTGACGGCGGGCTGGTGAAAAACGGAGAGGTCGTGGAGTACTACAACTCCGTCGCGGCCTCGTACGGCCTCCAGGCGGGCGTCCAGAAGTTCGGCTACGCCATGTTCTTCATGACGGACAAGGCGCTGGAGTACCTGCACAAGAGCGGGGGATGGGAGGTCGGCGTCGGCCCTAGCATCGTCATCGTCGACAAGGAGACGGCCGCCGCCTTTGGCAAGAGCATGACCTCGACGACGCTGAAGGAGGACATCTACGCCTTCATCTTCTCCCAGAAAGGGTTGATGGCCGGCATCGGATTGCAGGGCTCGAAAATCACCAAGATCAACCCGAAGTGAGCCTGGGCATCGGGGAGGGAGCGGCGATTTAATTGCCGCTCTGTTAAAAAAAGAGGCACCCGGAACGATGCGATTTCACGAGGTAAAGGCAGCGAGTGCCTGATTTCGCGACACTTTGCCTCTCGCCGCTTCCGCGCCGGGAGCGGATGTGGTGCTATAAGTAGCCTAGGGACTTTGACTTCTGAGAATGGGAAGGAGTGGCATGGCTTGTGCTGACCTCCGGTGGGAAGTGCACCGGCGGTGGTGTGCACAGGCCAGGAGAGATCATGCACCAATCACATTCCTCCCACTGTCGCGGTCAAAGGTCCGGCTGGAGCGCTGGATGCCAGAATTGCAGGCTGTCCCCCTCCGCGGGTAACCGAAGCGGCCACAGCATCTTTCCGCTGTACCCGTGCCAGGGTGCAGTGAGCGCCGCGAAGGATGCGGAGAAGCACGACTCCCTGCGTGACTACCTGCCATGGAGGATGCAGTTTTAATAGTTAGGGCATCAGCTGGCAGGAAAGAAGCGGGACGGATCACGAGAGATTCGTCCCGCTTTTTTTGCGCCTGATCGGGGGCTTGTGTGCGCAAGCGCATGCCGGAAACGCTTCGCTTATTCCTGCCTACATGACCACATGACACGCCGCTGGTGGTTTTGTAGACCGGGATAAGCCGGAGGCGTTCCCGGCGGTCCATGCTCCGCCCATACTGACCAACGCAAATCCCCCTGTCCCCCTTCGCAAAGGTTCATCCTGGAATTCCGGGGGAGCGTGGGTACATGCCACGAAGGACTGCAGAAGGCCCAACGTTCCCCCCTTCGCAAAGGGGGGGACGCGAGGCCTCGTGCGGCCCTTCATTGGAACATACTGCGGCTTCCCCGGAATTCGGATGAGCCTTCGCAAAGGGGGGACGCGGGTTCTGCAGCGAGTCGTGGAAAGGTTCTCCAAATCGCGGCATTCCTGGATGAACCCGCCTAACGCCCCCCCGGACGACGCCCCCTGGACGAACCAAAAAAAAAGCGGGAGGGACCTGTCTCGATCCCTCCCGCTGCCTCTCTCGCTGCTGGTGTCCTACTTCCCGCTTGCCACCATGAGCTCGCTCACCAGCTTCGCGAAGCGTAGCGGATCCTTGATCGGGGAGCCCTCGGTGAGGAGAGCCTGGTCGAGGAGAAGCTCGGAGTAGTCCTTGAGCTTCGCGTCTTCCTTGTTCCTCTCGAACATGGAGGTCATGACCTGCATGATCGGGTGGTCCGGGTTGAGCTCCAGGATCCTCTTCGCCTCCGGCACATCCTGGTTCATCGCCTTCAGGATCTTCTCCATGTTCGCGTTCAGCCCCATCTCGTCCGCCACGAGGCAGCAGGCGCTGTCGGTGAGACGCGAGGAGAGTCGCACTTCCTTCACCTGGTCCTTCAGGGTGTCCTGGATGAAGGAGATGATGCTGCCGTACTCCTTCTGCGCCTCCTCTTTCTTCGCCTCGTGCGCCTTTTTCTCCTCTTCGGTCTCAAGCTCCAGGTCGCCGCGGTCGATCGCCTTCAGGTGCTTCTCGTTGTAGCTGTGCAGCGCCTGTACGACCCACTCGTCGACCGGGTCGGTCATGTACAGGACCTCGTAGTCCTTCTTCCTGAACACTTCCATGTACGGGGAGTTTTCCACCGCCGCGCGGGACATGCCGGTGATGAAATAGATCTCCTTCTGCCCCTCCGGCATCCTCTCCACGTACTCCTTCAGCGAAACATACTTGCCGTTCTCCGTCTTTGAGCTCTCGTACAGGAGGAGGTCCTGGATCTTTTCACGGTTGGCGTGGTCGAAGTGAACCCCTTCCTTCAGGACGACCCCGAACTCCGCGTAGAACTTCAGGTAATCCTCCGGCTCCTTCTCCTTCATCTCGGCGAGGGTGGAGAGGATCTTCGACACCAGGCTCTTCTGGATCCTCTTGATCTGCACGTCTTCCTGCAGAATCTCGCGGGAGACGTTCAACGGCAGGTCGCTGGAGTCGACCACACCCTTGATGAAACGCAGGTAGTCGGGGAGGAGCGCTTCACAGTTGTCGGTGATGTACACCCTCTTCACGTAGAGGTGCACCCCTTTCTTGTGGTCGCGCAGGAAGAGGTCGAACGGCTTGTGGGAGGGGATGTACACGATCGACTTGAACTCGCTCACCCCTTCCGCGGAGTAGTGGATGGTGCGCAGCGGCTTGTCGTAGTCGTGCGAGATGTGCTTGTAGAACTCCTCGTACTCCTCTTCGGTGATCTCGCTCTTCGGGCGGGTCCAGATCGCCTTCATGGAGTTAAGCGTTTCCTCGGTGGTCTTGTCGATGGTGCCGCCACCCTCGATGACCTCTCCGTCGGCGCCCTTTACCTGCTCGGTGCGGGTAATGTCCATGACGATCGGGTACTGCACGTAGTCGGAGTACTTCTTCACGATGGAGCGCAGGCGCCACTCTTCGAGATACTCCTTCATCTCTTCTTTCAGGTGCAGGGTGATCTCCGTGCCGCGGGTCTCCTTGGTGCACTCCTCGATGGAGTAGCTCCCGTCACCGGTCGACTCCCACAGGGTGCCGAATTCCTTCTCGCCAGCCTTGCGGGTGATGAGGGTAACCTTGTCGGCGACCATAAAGGAGGCGTAGAAGCCGACGCCGAACTGACCGATCAGTTCCGGGGAATCGGCGAGGCTCTTCTCCTTCAGGGCGGCGAGGAAATTGCGGGTGCCGGACTTTGCGATGGTGCCTATATTGTCGGCGACCTCGTCCATGCTCATCCCGATGCCGTTGTCGGTGACGGTGAGGGTCCCGGCTGCCTTGTCAACGTGCAGCTTTATCTTCCACTCGGCGTTCCCCTCGAGAAGTTCCATGTTTGAGTGGGACTCGAACCTGAGCTTGTCGATGGCGTCCGAGGCATTGGATATCAGCTCTCTCAGGAAGATGTCTTTGTTGGAGTAGAGGGAGTGGATGACCAGGTCCAGAAGCTGCTGGACTTCGGTCTCAAATTTCTTGACGGTTTTACCCATGGGTGGTGATCTCCTTTAACGCCATTTTGAACAATCCTTTTTTCAACGTAAGCATCGGGTCCCGCTTTTTCAAGGGTGAAAATGACCACAGCTCCCGGGACGTGACTCGGCCCCTGTGTCGCGACGGGAGTGATGAACGCAGAAGGCCTTGCCCATTCGAATGGCGCCGGTATACAATCTCCTGCGAAACCCATGAAAGATGAGCCCTTTCCGTCCCTTTTCACGCCCCCCTTTCCTTGACACCTTCAGCCGCCGTATGTTAATAAACACGGCTACACTTCCCGGCGGCGCCGGGATCCCCCTCCGAACCGTTCTCTCTACCACCATGCGGGAGCCTCATGTACTACCCAGATTTAGCCACATTCAAAGACCTGTCCGCACAGGGAAACCTGATCCCGGTGTACCGCGAGATCATGGCCGACCTGGACACCCCGGTTGGGGCCTTCAAGAAGATCGACGACGGCCGTTACGGCTTTCTCCTTGAGAGTATCGAAGGGGGTGAGAAGTGGGGGCGCTATACCTTCCTCGGCTCGTCCCCTGCAGTCGTTATCCGCGCGAAGGAAGGGTGGGTCGAGGTGGTGGAGAGGGAAGAGGTGCGCCGGGTGGAGGTGGGGGATCCCCTCTGCTATCTGCGCGACTTCATGGCGGCCTACCGCCCCGTGGAGGTCCCCGGTATTCCGCGCTTCTTCGGCGGCGCCGTGGGGTATCTCGGCTACGACTGCGTGCGGCATTTCGAGCGCCTGCCAAAGAAGAACGAGGAGGCGATCGGCGCTTACGACGCCTACTTCATAATCACCGACACGATGCTGATCTTCGACAGCCTGAGCCAGAAGATCAAGGTCGTCTCCAACGCCCACCTCGACGGCGGCGTCTCCGCGGAGGATGCGTATGCCGAGGCGCTGCAGAAGATCGAGGGGCTGATCGCCAGACTGAAGACTCCTCTCCCTCTCGAGCACTCGGCACCGGTGGCGGAGAAGACCAATTTCTCCTCCAATGTGAGCCGCGAGGAGTTCGAGTCGTGGGTCACCAGTGCAAAGGAGTATGTACGGGAAGGGGACATCATCCAGGTCGTCCTTTCCCAGCGCTTCTCCGGCGAGCTCTCCGTTGATTCCTTCCTGATCTACCGGGCACTGAGGACGCTGAACCCGTCCCCCTACATGTTCTTCCTGAGGCTCGACGAGACGGTCGTCGTCGGCGCTTCTCCCGAGGTCATGGTGCGAAAGGAAGGGGAGCGGGTGGAACTGCGCCCCATCGCCGGGACCCGTCCCCGCGGCGCCGATGCCGAAAAAGACCGGCTCCTTCAGCAGGAGCTCCTGGCGGACCCGAAGGAGAGGGCGGAGCACGTCATGCTGGTCGATCTCGGCCGCAACGATCTCGGGCGCGTCTGCAGCATCGGGAGCGTGAAGGTTTCTGAGCTCATGGTGGTGGAGCGCTACTCCCATGTCATGCACATAGTCTCCAACGTGCAGGGCGAGCTCCTCCCGGAAAAGGACGCCTTCGACGTCGTGCGCGCTACCTTTCCTGCGGGCACCCTCTCCGGAGCGCCGAAGGTGCGCGCCATGGAGATCATCGAGGAGCTGGAAAACGTGCGCCGCGAAGTCTACGGCGGCGCGGTCGGGTATTTCTCCTACTCAGGGAACATGGACATGGCGATCGCCATCCGCACCCTCGTGGTGCAGGGGGGGAAGGTGCATCTCCAGGCCGGTGCCGGAATCGTCGCCGACTCGGACCCTGCCGCCGAATTCCAGGAGACGGTGAACAAGGCGATGGGAGTGGTGAAGGCCATAGAGATGGCGGAAGCCGGGCTGGCCTAGGGAGGAATACCGATGCTCTTGATGATCGACAACTACGATTCATTTACCTACAACATTGTGCAGTACCTCGGGGAACTGGGCGAGGACGTGCACGTCTATCGAAACGACAAGATCACCCTTGAGGAGATCGAGGCGCTCGCCCCGGACCGCATCGTCATCTCCCCCGGACCCTGCTCCCCTGCCGAGGCGGGGATCTCGGTGGAGACGATCCGCCGCTTCGCCGGGCGCATCCCCATCCTCGGGGTGTGCCTCGGTCACCAGTCGATAGGGTACGCTTTCGGCGGAGAGATCGTGAAGAGCGCGACGCTCATGCACGGGAAGACCTCGCCGATCCTGCACGACAACGAGGGGCTCTTCAAGGGGCTCCCCAATCCTTTCGCCGCCACCCGCTACCACTCCCTCGTCGTGAAGCGCGACACCTTTCCGGCAGAGCTGGAGGTGACCGCCTGGGTCGCCGAGGGTGAGATCATGGGGCTCAGGCACCGCACTCTCCCGATCTGGGGGGTGCAGTTCCATCCGGAATCGATCCTCACCGAGGGGGGGATGGAGATTCTCAGAAACTTCCTCGTCATGTCGCGCGAGGCTGCCACCGAAGGGTAGGAGAATGCAATGATCAAGAGGGCGATTGCCAAGGTTGTAGAGAGAGGGGACCTCAGCGAGGCTGAGATGATCGACGTGATGGACCAGGTCATGTCCGGGGGGGCGACCCCCGCCCAGATCGCGGCCTTCATCACCGCACTCCGCATGAAAGGTGAGACGGTCGACGAAATTACGGGCGCGGCGCGCGTAATGCGCGACAGGGTGACGCCGATCCGGGTGGGGAAGAAGGTGCTCGACCTCGACCGCGACGACATCAACCTGGACCAGGAGACGATCCTCGACACCTGCGGCACCGGCGGTTCCGGAACGAACAGCTTCAACATCTCCACCACCGTCGCCTTTGTCATCTCCGCCTGCGGCGTCAGGGTGGCAAAGCACGGCAACCGCTCCGTATCCTCATCGTGCGGCAGCGCGGACGTCCTGGAGGCGCTCGGGGTGAACCTGAACGTGACTCCGGGGATGGTGGAGCGCTGCATAGACGAGATCGGCATCGGCTTTCTCTTCGCCCCCGCCCTGCACGGCGCCATGAAGCACGCCATCGGTCCGCGCAGGGAGATCGGTGTCCGTACCATCTTCAATATCCTCGGTCCCCTCACGAACCCCGCCGCCGCCGACTGCCAGGTCCTCGGTGTATATCGGGAAGACCTGGTGGAAAAGCTCGCGCACGTGCTGCAAAGGCTCGGATGCCGCAGGGGGTTCGTGGTCTGCGGCAACGACGGCATGGACGAGATCACCCTCACCGGTGCCACCCGCGTCGCGGAGGTGAGTCCCGAGGGGGTGGCAACCTCGTCCGTCTCCCCGGAGGAATACGGCTTTTCCCGCTGCTCCATGGCAGAGCTGCGCGGCGGCGACGCCAGGGGGAACGCCCTCATTGTGCGCGGTGTCCTCGGTGGGGAGAAGGGACCGAAGAGGGACGTGGTGCTGATAAATGCGGCATACGGCCTCGTGGCGGCCGGGAAAGCAGCCGATGTGCGGGGTGGCGTCGAGATGGCCGCCGAGGCGATAGACTCCGGCCGGGCGATCGCTCAGCTCGAAAAGCTGGTGACGCTCACCAACGAAGTGGAGTAGCAGGACCTTATAATTCAAGACCTGACCCCGGGGTCAGGTCTTGAATTTTGGCCTCTTTCCCAGGATCGGCACGAACGCTGGCAGGTCGAACAAGTCAAAGGAAGGTTGCATGACAGAAATACCGGATATCCTCAAGAAGATCGTCTCCCGCAAAAAGGAGGAACTCGCCGGGGTGAAGTCGAAGACCCCGCTGAGCGAGGTCCGGGCGAGGGCGGCGGAAGTCCAGGACGCCCCCCGCGGCTTTATCGCGGCGCTGGAGAGCTCCCGCAACGGTGGGCGCACTGCCATCATCTCGGAGGTGAAAAAGGGCTCACCGTCGAAGGGGATCATCCGGGCGGACTTCGACCCGGTGGGGATCGCGCAGCTCTACGAGGCAAATGGTGCGAGCTGTCTCTCGGTTCTCACCGAGAAGGACTTCTTTCTCGGCGACCTCGCCTACCTGCGGCAGATCCGCCAGCGGGTGAGCCTCCCCCTGCTGCGCAAGGACTTCCTTTTCGACCCGTACCAGGTGTACGAGGCTAAAGTGGCCGGGGCCGATGCAATCCTCCTCATCGCCGCGATGCTCGAGCTTTCCCAACTGGAGGACCTGAAGGGGTACGCCGGGGAGCTCGGCCTTGACGTCCTTCTCGAGGTGCACGACGAGAGGGAGCTGGAGATGGCGCTGGAAACCGGCTGCCGTCTCATCGGGATCAACAATCGCAACCTGCGCACCTTCGTGGTGGACATCTCCCTCTCGGAGCGTCTCGCGCGCCTCATCCCGGAGGGGCACACCATTGTCGCCGAAAGCGGCATCACCAGAAGAGAGGAGATCGTGCACCTTCAGGAGTGCGGAATCGCGGCTTTCCTGATCGGCGAATCGCTGATGCGGGAGGCGGACATAGGCGCCAAGCTGCGGGAGCTTGCCGGATAGACTCCGCCCCGAAAAGGTGAGAGAATCTTAGAAGTCCTTGATCTCGTTGAGGTCCCTCGGCGTCTGACAGGTATACAGAAATGACAAAGGTAAAGATCTGCGGTATAACCAGCGTCGAGGATGCACTCATCGCCGTCGAGGCGGGTGCGGATGCGCTCGGTTTCGTCTTCTTCGAAAAATCCCCGCGCAATCTCGACCCGTCGCGGGCAGCTCAGATCATCGCGACCATCCCCCCCTTCGTGCAGGCAGTCGGACTCTTCGTCAACGCCCCGCTCGATTTCGTCAACACCACGGCAGAACAATGCGGCCTTGACCTCGTCCAGTTACATGGCGACGAGAGCCCGGATTATTGTCTTTCGGTTTCCAGAAGGGTCATAAAGGTGTTCCGGGTGAAGGGGGCGGAGAGCCTCGCGTCACTAACGTCGTACCGCGTGGCGGGGTATCTGCTCGACGCCTGGTCCCCACATCTTTACGGCGGCACCGGCGAGACCTTCGACTGGGATTGCGTCAGCGCCGCGAAAAAGGCGGGGCCGGTGATACTCGCGGGGGGACTCACCCCGGAGAATGTGGCGAGCGCCGTCGCCCATGTTTCCCCCTATGCCGTCGATGTCTCCAGCGGCGTCGAGTCTGCACCCGGACGGAAAGATCACGAGAAGGTGCGCCGGTTCATCAGGGAAGCAAAAAAAGTTTCGTAAGACGTTCCACCCTCCGATGGCGGAGGGCGTAGAGCGTAAAACGGCCCCTCGGAAGGGGGGACCGTCAATAAAAGGAGCAGGAATGAAGATTATCGTTACCGACGAGGTTGCCCAGGAAGGTTTGGATCTATTGAAGCAGGACCCGCGCATCCAGCTCGATGTGAAGCTGGGGCTGAAGACGGAGGAACTGCACTCCATTATCGGCGACTACGATGTCATCATCACCAGAAGCGGCACGACGGTGGACAAGCCGCTCCTCGACGCCGGGAAGAACCTGAAGATGGTGGCGAGGGCCGGTGTGGGGGTCGACAACGTCGACGTGGACTACGCCAGCACCAAAGGGGTCATCGTGGTAAACGCGCCGCTTGGCAACACCAACAGCGCCGCAGAGCACGCAATGGCCCTTTTGCTTTCCCTGTGCCGCAACATCGTCCCGGCCAACGACTGCCTCAAGGGGGGCGCCTGGAAGCGCGCACCTTTCACCGGGTATGAGCTGAAAGGGAAGACCGCAGGCGTTATCGGCCTCGGCAAGGTAGGGGGGCGTGTCGCCACCCGCCTGAAAGCGTTCGAGTGCGACGTGGTCGCGTACGACCCGTACATCGCGGAGAAGAGGGCGCACGACCTCGGGGTGAAGCTCGTCTCCCTGGCGGAGCTCATCAAGGTAAGCGACATCGTCACCTTCCATACCCCTCTCACCGAAGAGACCCGCGACATGATCGGCAAGAAGGAACTGGCAGGCATGAAGGACGGCGTCATCATCGTGAACGCCGCCCGCGGCGGGATCGTGAACGAGGAGGCGATGCTGGAGGCGCTGGAATCGGGGAAGGTCGTAGGGGCCGCCTTCGACGTGTGGAGCCAGGAGCCGCCGAACACCGACGTGCTGAAGCGCCTGATCGCCAACGACAAGCTCATCGTAACGCCGCACCTCGGCGCCAACACCTTCGAGGCGCAGGTGAACGTATCGGTGGACGTCGCGAAGGAGATCCTGCAGTACCTGAACGAGCAGCCGCTGGAGAACGCGCTGAACATCCCCAGGTTCGACCCGTCCCTCATGGACCAGATGCGCCCCTTCCTGAAGCTTGTGCAGGTCCTCGCGGACTTCAGCATCCAGCTGGTGGAGAGCCACCTCAACAAGATCACCTTTACCTACTCCGGCGCCATCGCGCACCACGACTGCACCCCGCTCACCGTCACCGGACTTGCTTCGCTGCTGAACCGCAAGGTGAACCAGGACGTCAACATGGTGAACGCGCAGCTTGTGGCGAGCCAGATGGGTATCGTGGTGGACGAGCTCAGGAGCTCGCAGCATGAGTCGTTTGCCAACGTCATCACCGTGACGATCGAAGGGGCAGGGGAGCGCCGCATCGTTTCCGGGACTCTCTTCGAAGGGGTGCCGCGCATCATCAGGCTGCGCGACTACCAGATGGACTTCCGTCCGGAAGAGCACATGCTGCTCCTGGCCTACGCCGATCGCCCCGGGATGATCGGGAAGATCGGTACCATCCTCGGCGCGGCCGACATCAACATAGGCGCCATGAACCTCGGGCGCAGGGAGAAGAAAGGGGAGGCGATGGTTATCCTCTCCGTCGACTCCCCGGTGCCGTCGGCAGTCGCCGAAGAAGTGCAGGCCGCCACCGACGCCGCCTTCATCAAGGCGCTGCACATCACCACGCTGTAGTCGTCTTCTTATTTGGAGCAAAAGGAAAGGCCCTTGGCAGGTGTATGCCAAGGGCCTTTTTATAAGGAGGCTATGGGGGCGAGGCTCTCTGCTCAACAAGGAAACTGGCTCAACGTGCTCGTTCCCAAGGTCCTCCTTGGGAACGCACTTGGGCGCAAAGCTCAAGCTTTGCATCCGCCTCAGCGGATACCGTGCAAAGCACGGCCTTGGCGAGGAGGACCCTCGCGCGCAACTCCGTTCCCAATCCGGAGCTTGGGAACGAGCTTCGAGAAGGGTGTTGAGGGCGCGCCTGCCTACCCCAGCTGCCTTCCGCCGCACGCCTTCAGCCTCTGGTGTGCTTCCCGCAGCATCTGCTCCGTGGCTTCCCACCCGATGCAACTGTCGGTTACCGAAACGCCGTATTTCAGGGTCGTCCTGTCCTTCGCCAGTGGCTGGTTGCCCGGCTCGAGGTAGCTCTCGATCATGACCCCGGAGATGGAGCGGTTTCCTGCCGCGATCTGGTCCACGACGCTCTGCATGACCCCCGGCTGCTTGTTGTAATCCTTCTCGGAGTTCCCGTGGCTGCAGTCGACCATGACGGTCGGGTTGAGCCCGGCGCGCAGGAGCATCTCTTCCGCTTTCCTTATGTCTTCGGGGCTGTAGTTCGGCTTCTTCCCCCCCCGCAGCACCATGTGCACGTCAGGGTTCCCCTGTGTCTGGACGATGGAGGTGAGCCCCTCACGGTTGATCCCCAGGAATGAGTGGGGATGCTGCGCCGCCTTCATGGCGTCGATGGCGATCTGCAGGTTCCCGTCCGTGCCGTTTTTGAAGCCGATGGGGAAGGAGAGGCCGCTCGCCATCTCCCGATGCGTCTGCGACTCGGTGGTACGCGCGCCTATGGCGCCCCAGGAGAGGAGGTCCGCCTGGTACTCGGGGGTGATGGGGTCGAGCATCTCCGTCGCCACCGGCAGCCCCATCTCGGTCACCTTGCACAGCAGCGCGCGGGCGATGCCGAGCCCCTTGGAGATGAGGTGGGTGCCGTCCATGTCGGGATCGTTGATGAGCCCCTTCCACCCGATGGTGGTGCGCGGCTTCTCGAAATACACCCTCATGATCAGGAGGAGTTCCTCCCCGACCTCCTGCGACAGGGTGGCAAGGCGCCTTGCGTACTCCATCGCCCCTTGAGGGTCGTGAATGGAGCAGGGGCCGACTACTACCATGAGGCGGCGATCCTCGCCCCGCAAAATCCGCGTGATCGCTTCACGGCTCCTGCTGACGCAGGCTCCCGATTCGGCAGAAACGGGGAATACCTGCCTCAGATCGGCCGGCGCGATTATCGGTGTGATGCTCTTGATCTTCAGGTTGTTGGTCTTGATCATCGACTGCTCCTGGGCGTGGGCTCTTTGACGGCGGCTAATCTAGCCTTTTTCCTCACCGATGTCAAAGGTTTACAGCTCCAGGAGCGTTATTTTGCCGGAGAAACAGCGCCCGCTGGCGCGGTGGGCGCCACTCATTTTTTCCACAGCGATTGCCGCACTTCCTCCAGCGTGGCAAGCCGTGCCCCGCGCATCTGCATGGCATCGAGGGCAGCGGCGCAATCCCCCTCCTTCAGATCGATTCCGGCGATGGCGTCGGCAAGGACCGTCACCTCAAACCCCAGCTGCAGCGCGCCGAGCGTTGTCTCCTTCACGCAGTAGTCGGTGGCGAGCCCGCCGAGATAGATCCGGTCAAGCTCCATCCGTTGCAGGAGCATCGGGAGCGGGGTCCCGTTCTCGGTGACCCCCTGCAGAGCGGAGTAGCCGTCTTCCCAGGGGGTGTGCCCCTTGGAGATGACGATCGTCCCGGGAGGGAGGACGAGGTCGGGGTGGAATCGTGCCCCTTCGCTCTCCTGCACGCAGTGTATCGGCCACACGCCGCCAAACTCCCTGAAGTGGGATGTGCGCTGCGGGTGCCAGTCCCTGGTGGCGAAGATCGGGCATCCCCTCTCGGCAAAGAGGGTGATGTAGCTATTCAGTACCGGTACGATGCGGTCCCCCTCCGGGACCGAAAGCGCCCCGCCGGGGCAGAAATCGACCTGGACGTCCACCACGATCAGGGCACCCCTCCTGCGCAACGAAGCTTCCGCTCTTGTCACCTTGTCACCCCCTCACAGCTTGCTCTGAATCTCTTCGATCAGCCTAAGCCTCAGCGCGCTGAGGCCGGGGCTGATGGAAACCTTGTACACGTGCGGGTTTATGAGCCGGTCAGTGCCGGCGGGCAAAAACTTCTCCTGTACGGCCCAGGTTTCCGCTGCGCTCTCCAGGCTCGCCGGCGGTGCGCATCTTTTCCCCCGCTCCATCACCGGTGCGCGCAGGTCGACGAGGCGGGCGTCGAGGGGGATAGCCTTGTACCTCAAAGGATTCGTCGGGTCGAACACGATCGTCCCGGGGCTCAGTCTTTCGCCGTCAAGGACTATCACATCCTGTATGAAGGTGCCGTCGGGGGCGATCGCCCTCAGAAGCCTCTTCTTGTCCGGCAACGTTGCCTTCGCGACGTCGCTGGTGACCTTCAGCCTCGGGCGGCCATCCAGGCGGACGAGCTTGTACACTCCACCGAGCGCTCCCCCCCCTTCGCCGCAGCAGGTGGCGAGCCGCGTCCCGACCCCGTAGATGTCCACTCTCCCGCCGTCCTTTCGGACCGACTCGATGACGAATTCGTCCAGTTCGTTGGAGGCGACGATCTTCACCTGCGGGAATCCCGCCCGGTCCAGTACGGCGCGGGCCTCGCGGGAGAGAAAGGCGAGGTCGCCGGAATCGATGCGCACCCCCGCCAGTTCGTGCCCCTGGGCCCGGAGCTCGGCCGCCACCTTCACGGCATTCGGGATCCCGCTTTTCAGGGTGTCGTAGGTGTCGACGAGCAAGGTGCAGTTGTCGGGGAAGTGGCGGGCGTAGCTGCGGAAGGCGGAAAGCTCATCGGGAAAGGCCATGATCCAGCTGTGGGCGTGGGTGCCACGAACGGGGATCCCGAATTCCTTCGCGGCGAGAACGTTGCTGGTGCTGCGCACTCCGCCGACATATGCGCCGCGCGCGACTGAAAGCGCTCCATCCGGACCGTGAGCACGACGCAGTCCGAATTCGAGTACGGCGGCCCCTTGGGCAGCGCGGTTTATGCGCGCGGCCTTCGTGGCTACCAGAGTCTGGAAGTTGAGGATATTGAGAAGCGCCGTCTCGACAAATTGCGCCTCCGCGAGTCCCCCCTCCACGGTCAGGAGCGGCTCACCGGCAAAGACGGCGCTCCCCTCCGGAGGGGCGATGACGGTGCCGCGGAAGCGGAATCCTTTCAGATAGGAAATGAAGGCGGGTTTAAAGAGGTCGAGCCTTTCCAGGTAGCGCAGCTCGTCGTCGTCGAAGGCGAGGTTCTCCAGGTAGGAGAGGGCGGTATCCAGCCCCGCGAAGACGGCGTAGCCGCCGTTGAACGGGTTGTGGCGGAAGAAGAGGTCGAAGACGGCGGGAACCTCCTCCATCCCCTCTTCAAGATACCCCGCCACCATGGTGAGTTCATATAGGTCTGTGAGAAGTGGTGAGTAGCGCATGGCACCCCCGGAGGCGCTGCCGTGACGGTAGGGGGAAAGAGGGTGGAGCCGCGCGGCGCGCCGCAACCAGTCTACCACAG
The DNA here is from genome assembly GCF_021044625.1 of Geomonas sp. RF6. Taxonomy (NCBI): domain Bacteria; kingdom Pseudomonadati; phylum Thermodesulfobacteriota; class Desulfuromonadia; order Geobacterales; family Geobacteraceae; genus Geomonas; species Geomonas sp. RF6. Next base: position 4,019,612 of record NZ_CP087999.1, read on the forward strand.
AAGCGCCTCCACACCCTTTCCCGATACGCTCCGGGGGCGCCGTGGTGAGGAGGTGCTACTCCTTGTGGTCGATGGCCTTCAGCAGGCGTCCGGCGAGGATCGGGTCGACGTCGCGCAGCAGGGCGTACTCGGTGAGCGCGCTCGTCCTCTCTCCGAGAAGGAGGAAGGCGAGGCCCCGCTTGTAGCGCGCGTTGGCATCCTGAGGCTGCAGCTCGAGCAGGGTGCCGAAGGTCTCGATGGAGCGCCTGAACTGTCCCGCCCGGAAATACACCTCGCCGAGGTTCGAGTACCCGAGGCTCAGGTCCGGGCTGAGCTTCAGGGAGCGCTCCAGTGCGTGGATGGCGCCGGGGTAATCTCCCGCCAGCGCGAGGTCGGTTCCGAAATTGAGCCAGCAAAGCGGGTTGCGAGGTTCTATCGAAAGGGCCATGCGGAAGGCCTCGGCGGCTTCCGGGTACATCCCTGCACTGTTCAGCGCAAGCCCGGAGAGATACCAGTCGGAGGCATCCCAGTACTCCTCTTGCTGCAGGACAGGATGGCTCGCCTGGCCCACTCCCGGAAACGCTTGCGTGGCCGGGACCATGGCGACAAAAAGGAGCGTCACCCACGGACGTTTCATCTCTTCTCTCCTTCGGCAGTGCGGTAGATTTACCTGCTTTAATTCTAGCATCCTTTTTCTTCACGGTCCTGTTGAAGTGTGCGGTCGTAAGGGACTGAAAGTTCATGGTTTGGGAGTTCGAGAGTGGGGTGGATCCGAGCGGGAAAGATGATGCTGATGAAACAGGAAGGAGTGTGCCGTCTCTGCTCCCGAAGCGGTACCAGAAGCGAAGTTGTGAGTGCTGAAAGGTGTGCCTGTTTTTTGTGCAGAATGCTACATGGTGCGCCTCTGGGCTACCCGGAGGGGATGATCACGCGTTTCCCACAGAGTTTTCCACAGCTTTTGTGGAAGAATCGAGCAACATGACAGGTTCGAGCGTGTAAGGTGCTGGAAATGTTACTATAAGCCGCGGTGGATAAATCGGGTACACCAGACAAAAAAAGACCCGTGACGGCCATTTCACGGGTCTTTTTCTTGTAGGCGTTATTTCGGAGGACTTTGTGCACCTGCGGTGAACTTCATCGTTCCGAAATAACGCCAGTCTTTTGGTGCTCCGGTATACCGTAGCGGGTGTTGGGGTAGCTGACCTCTGCTGCAACATTGCCCGTGAAGATGCTTTAGGCTTCCCTTTGGGTGCTAAGGGCTTGCTCACCACATCTGTACTCGGGAGACTTTCGGAAGAAAAGGTAGTCAGGGACCCAACCGATCGTTACTTGTATGCCAGAGCGCGTATCGCATGTTGCCATGCTTGGGAGTCATTCTAGCAGAGGCATAAATAGTGTCAACGGTAAAATGAGTATTTTTTTACCTTGAGTGTAAAGGAAGTGTAAAACCTTTTTAATTCCATTCGGAAGGGTTGGGGGGGAAGTGCGCGGGGCGGGAACCCTTCGTTTTTGCAGTCGAATTCCGGTCGGCTCCCCCTCTGCTGTCTACTATTTGTTTGACTTCACAGGGGGTGAAATGGTAATGAGTGAAGCCGCCGATTCCCATTAGAAGCGTCGACTCATACTGTTATGACCGCCCTGAGCAAGGGGCTCAGTAGTAAGCATCATGGAGGTGCAATGAATATCCTGGTAACCGGTGGCTGCGGCTTCATCGGCTCGAACTTCGTCCGCCTCTTGCTGGAAAGCGACCGGTCCTTCCGCCTTGTCAATCTGGACAAACTCACCTACGCCGGAAACCTCGGCAATCTCGCCGACCTCTCCGGCGACCCCCGCTACCGCTTCGTGAAGGGCGATATCTGCGACAGGGAAGTGGTCGACCGGATCATCGCAGAAGAGTCGATCGACAGGATCGTGCACTTTGCCGCCGAATCGCATGTGGACCGTTCCATCGACGGTCCCGCCGAGTTTGTGCGCACAAACGTGGTCGGCACCTTCACCCTCCTCGAGGCGGCCCGCAGCGCGTGGCTTGGCGGCGGGAAGGACGCCGGGGAGCGCCGCTTCCTGCACGTCTCCACCGACGAGGTCTACGGCTCCCTCGGGGAGACCGGGTATTTCACCGAGACCACCCCCTACGATCCGAGATCCCCTTACTCCGCCAGCAAGGCGTCCTCGGACCACCTGGTGAGCGCCTACTGCCATACCTACGCCCTTCCGGTCCTGATCACCAACTGCTCCAACAATTATGGGCCGCACCACTTCCCTGAGAAGCTCATCCCCCTCATCATCCTCAATGCCCTGAAGGGGCAGGAACTTCCCGTCTACGGCGACGGCAGCAACGTGCGCGACTGGCTCTACGTCGCCGATCACTGCCGCGCCATCCTCACGGTGCTGGAGCGCGGTGTCGTCGGCGAGACGTACAACATTGGCGGGAACAGCGAGAAACGGAATCTGGAGGTCGTCGAGACGGTGTGCGACATCCTGGACGAGGTCGCCCCCCCGCTGTCGGGAAACGCGCCGCGCCGCTCCCTGATCCGCTTCGTGAAGGACCGCCCCGGGCATGACCAGCGCTATGCCATCGACGCCGGTAAGATCCGGAACGATCTCGGGTGGACCCCTGAGGTGACCTTCGAGGAGGGGATCAGGCGCACCATCGACTGGTACCTCGCCAACCCCGAGTGGAGTGCCGCGATACTGAGCGGCAGCTACCAGGACTACTACAGCTCCATGTACAGCGAGCGGCTGCAGGAGAGGGGAGGGGAGTCAGCTGCGCCGGCGGGGTGAGGCCTCTCCCGCCGCGGCTGAAAGGGCGCTCCCCGAGGGCGGCGCCCGTCCACTATTGAAAAGTTTCCGCTTCGTGTGAGGGTGCGATGAAAGTTATAGCCACAGATATTCCCGACGTCCTGATCGTGGAGCCGCGAGTCTTCGGCGACGAGCGCGGCTATTTTTATGAGAGCTTCAACCAGCGTACCTGGGAGGAGCTGACCGGGCTGAAAACGGACTTCGTGCAGGACAACCATTCCCGCTCCACCAAAAACGTGCTGCGCGGCCTGCATTACCAGATCGAGCACTCCCAGGGGAAGCTCGTGCGCGCCACCCTCGGAGAGGTGTACGACGTGGCCGTCGATATCCGCCGCAGCTCCCCCACCTTCGGGAAGTGGGTGGGGGTGGTTCTCTCCGCCGAAAACAAGCGGCAGCTCTGGGTGCCACAGGGGTTCGCCCACGGATTCGTGGTACTTTCCGACGTCGCGGAGTTCCTTTACAAGACCACCGACTACTGGTTCGTGGAGCACGAGCGGACGATCATCTGGAACGACCCGGAGCTGGGGATCGAATGGCCCCTGGCGGGGGAGCCCGTTCTTGCGAAGAAGGACGCTGCCGGTCTCCCCTTCCGTGCTGCGGAGACTTACCCCTGATCGGTGGTAAGCGTCGGCGCCGCCCCCGCTGCTCCACAACGCGCTGAACCGATCCATTTCGTTGCACGCAGATGTTCACCCACTGTGAAGGAAAGCACATGAAGATCATTCTGCCGGTCGCCGGCAAAGGCACCAGGCTTCGCCCCCACACCCACACGAAAGCAAAGTCGCTGGTCCGCGTCGCAGGAAAGACGGTACTGGAACACATCGTCAGCCGCCTCCTGCCGCTGGAGCCGGAAGAGCTCATCTTCATCGTCGACGAGAACGGCAGCCAGATAAGCGATTTCATGGAGGAGAAGTTTTCCGCCGCCACCTGCCGCTACGTGGTTCAGCAAGAACGGAAGGGACCGGCCCACGCGGTGCATCTGGCCGCTCCCTTCGTCGCCCCCGGGGATGATCTTCTGGTCGTCTTCAACGACACCATCTTCGTCGCCGACCTTACCCTCATACCCTCCCTCTGCCGCGACTGCGACGGCCTGATATATTCGAAGGAGGTCGAGGACTACCAGCGTTTCGGCGTGAACGTGCTGCAGGAGGAGTTCATCGTCAACATGGTGGAGAAGCCGGAAACCCCCGTTTCGCGCCTTGCCCAGGTCGGCCTCTACTATCTGAAGGACGCCGCCTCCTTCATGGCTTTCCTTGCCGAGACAATCGCCGCGGGGGACATGGTGAAGGGGGAATTCTACCTCCCCTCCGTGTTCATGCGCATGATCGGCGCCGGGAGGAAGTTCAGGGCACCGGAGATCGATGCCTGGCTCGACTGCGGAAAACCGGAGACGCTCCTGGAGACGAACCGTTATCTCCTCGCAGGGTGGCACAGCTCCGAGGGGGAGGTGGTGAACTCCGTCCTCATCGAGCCGGTGCACGTGGAGAAGGGTGCGGTGGTACGCGATAGCATCATCGGGCCGCACGTCTCCATCGCGGCGGGAAGCGTCGTGGAGCACTCCATCATCCGGGAGTCGATCGTCAACAGCAACAGCGAGGTGCGCAACATGGTGCTGCACGATTCCATCCTCGGGGATGCAATCCAGCTTACCGGCTCCTCTCGCCGCCTCAATGTCGGGGACCACTCCATCATCGACATGCACGGCTAAAACCTCCAGCGCACGCGCCGGGGGGGAGAGGGGGGAGGAAGATTTTAATCCGATCCGCAGAATTCTCCCTACGCTATAAAGTAAAATGGAACGGCTGCCGATGAGCATGTGCAGGGACCCCCTCTTCAGGGGAACCGGAGGGTGCTTCCTTTTCAGAACCTTCCGCAGCATCTGTTTTTGATGGCGGCCCCAGTGGGCGCAATATTCGGAGGCAGGAATGGGTGTGGCGCTAAAGGATATACGGATACTTGTTGTAGATGACGAGCTCTTCTTCCGTCGGGTTCTCACCGACATGCTCACGAAGATGGGATTCACCGTCGTTGCGGAGGCTGCGGACGGCAACGAGGCAGTGGCAAAATTTCGCCAGTTTCGCCCGCACGTGACGATCATGGACATATATATGCCGGAGAAGAACGGGATCGAGGCGACGAGGGAGATGATCGCCCTGAACAGGAACGCCGCAGTCCTCGTATGCAGCGCCTCAGATTTCGACAGCGATACCCAGGCGGCCATCGACGTCGGTGCCAGGGGAACACTCATGAAGCCGTTCGCGCCGAAGGAAGTGTACCAGGGGATCGTAAAGGCACTCACCACGAAGAGGGAGTCCCCCTCGGGGTAGCCCCCCGGCAACGGCCTCCCCTCCATCGACAGCCAGAGTGAGCCTCATGTTCGCCATCATTCAGAACGACCCCGAAGTACCTGCCGGTTCCTGCACCGATCTGCTGCGCGCGGCAGGGGCGGAGGGGCGCACCTTCCTCCCCTGCGACAACGACCCCCTCCCGGACCCCGCCTCCCTCGGCGGCATCATCGTCCTCGGCGGAACGATGGGGGTGCACGAAAGGGAGGAATTTCCCTACCTCTCAGAGGTGGAGTCCTTCATGAAGGGGGCGTTGCGGCTCCGGGTCCCCCTGCTGGGGATCTGCCTCGGCGGCCAGCTCCTGGCGCACGCCTCCGGCGGCTCGGTCACCCCTCGTTCCCCCCACGGCGAGAAAGGTATCTGCCAGGTCTCCCTTACCTCCGGAGGGTGCGCCGACCCCCTCTTCTCCGGCGTTCCAGCGACCTTCACGACCTTCCAGTGGCACTACGACAGCTTCCTCCCTCCGGCAGGGGCGACACTTCTTGCGTCGTCTTCCCGCTGCCCGTGGCAGGCCTTCCGCTGCTGCGACCATGCCTACGGGGTGCAGTTCCACCCGGAGGTCGACCGCGCCATCGTCTCCGGGTGGAGCTCGCCGTCCGGGGAGGCCCCCGCGATCGTTTCATCCTTTGATGCCGCCCGTCCGGTCTTCGAGGCGCACAACCACACCATCCTCTCCAATTTCATCCGCATCGCCATCAACGCCCGCCGTCCTTGAAATCCTGAGTCACTATTGTAAAGTTCTAATCGTGCGCCCGGGACCCCTGGAAAGCTCCCCTTTTTTTTCCTACTTTCGGGCACTTTGTTCATTTTTCTAACGCTTGGCTTGCTGCAGGGGGGGTGTGTGATAACTCGATCCTCAATGCTCCTTGTGCTACTTGCCGAGTTGCTCGGCGTCGCCTTCCTGCTCAGGTTCATCTCCGCGAAGCTGCAGAGACGGCTCCTCGACCCGGTCAGGGCGCTCGTGCAGCGTATGGAGATAGTGGCCGGAGGGAAGGGGGGAGGGAGCGCGGAGGCCCCCCGCGGCTATGATGAGCTCACCCTGCTCCTGACTCGCCTGGAAGGGATCATCACCGGGCTCGCCGACGGTCAGGCCGCCATGGCGCAGCGCAGCGAGGAGCTCGAAGGGACCGTGGCGGAAAGGACGGAGGAGCTCTCCGCGGTGAACCGCCAGCTTGCCGAGAGCCTCGAGGAGGTGCGGACGGCGATGCAGCAGGCGCAGGCCCTCAGCCGCACCAAGTCCGACTTCCTCGCCCAGATGAGCCACGAGATCCGCACGCCGATGTACGCGGTGCTGGGGATGACCGAGCTTCTCATGAATACCGAGCTCTCCGCCGAGCAGTCCCGTTTCGTGGAAACGGTGCGCCGCTCCGGAGAGGCCCTCCTCACCATCATCAATAACATCCTCGATATATCGAAAATAGAAGCCGGAAAGATGGAGCTGGAGATCATCCCCTTCGACCTCGGGGAGACGGTCGCAGACGCGGTGCAGCTCTTTTGCGAGGACGCCCAGAAGAAGGGGCTGGTTCTCTCCTACCACCTGGACCCTGCGCTCCCGCGCTCTTTCTGCGGCGATGCCGGGCGGCTCAGGCAGGTCCTGGTGAACCTGGTTGCAAACGCGGTGAAGTTCACCCACCAGGGGAAGGTGGATGTTCTGGTTGCTCCTGCGCCGGAGGCGGGACTCGTCCTCTTCCAGGTGCGCGACTCCGGGATCGGCATCGAGCGCGAGGTACAGGCATCGATCTTCGACCACTTCTCACAGGCCGACCAGTCCATGACCCGCCGCTACGGGGGGACCGGCCTCGGTCTTGCCATCGCACGCCAGCTGACGGAGCTCATGGGGGGTGAGATCGGCGTGGAGAGCGAGCCGGGGCAGGGATCGACCTTCTTCTTCACCGCTCACCTGGAGCCGGTCTCGGAGTGCCACCCCGCGTCACTGGACGCCGAGTCCTCCCTCGTGGGGAAGCGGCTTCTGATAGTCGGCGGGGACGGGAGCCAGCGCGAAGTCCTCCTGCGGCAGGCGGCCGTGTGGGGGATGGAGGCGGACGCTGCCAAGTCTTCTTCCCAGGCGCTGCGCATGATCGGCAGCGCGCCGTACGACCTGGCCATCCTGGACGAGGAGGGGCCGGAGGGGGGCGGCATCACCCTTGCCCGCGCCATCAGCAACCACCCAGCCGGCCGCTGGGTGCGGCTCGTTCTTCTCACCCCCGCCGGGGGCGCCCCGGACGCCGAGATCCTCAATGGCGCCGGCATCGTCTCCTCCCTTCAGAAGCCGGTGCAGCAGGGGGCGCTGTACGAGGCGCTCGTGTGCGCGCTCGGTATGGAGCTTCCCGCCGGATGGGGGGGGGAGGGGAAGATGAGTGCTTCCCTCTCCTCACCCCTTGTCCTCGTCGTGGAGGACAACGAGGTGAACCAGGAGGTCGGGCGGGGGATGCTGGAGAGCCTCGGGTGCCGGGTTGAGATCGCTGAAAACGGGATCAAGGCGATAGAGGCGGTGCAGCAGAAGGAGTACGATCTCGTCTTCATGGACTGCCAGATGCCGGAGATGGACGGGCTGGAGGCGACGCGCACGATCCGCAGCTGGGAGAAGGGGCGTCGCACCACCATCATCTCCCTTACCGCCTACGCCATGCAGGGTGACAAGGAGCGCTGCCTCGCCGCCGGTGCCGACGACTATCTCACCAAGCCGTTCTCCAGATCGGAGCTCTCCCGTCTCCTGGCCAAATACCTGAACGGCGAGCATACCGCAGGGGGGGAGCGCCCTCCGGCACACGAGGCAGGGCTCAAAGCTCCCACCTCTCGGAACGATGCCGGGGCAGGGACGATCGGAGCTGGAGCTCCGGCCGCACCACCCCCCGCCGCGACCGCGGGTCTGGATCCGCACTCCACCATTCCGATCGCCGCCCGGGAGCACGTGGACCCGTCCATACCTTCCTCGGCTCCCGCACTGGAGATTATCAAGACGCTCCCCGGAAAGCGTGGTATGGAGATCCTCAGGAAGGTGGTGCAACTCTACCTCGACAGTACCCCTACCTTGCTGGAGACGCTGCGTGAAGCGCAATCGGGAGGGGACGCGGAAAAACTGAAGGCCGCGGCACACAGCTTCAAGTCGAGCAGCGCCAACCTCGGTGCGGTCCGCCTTGCTGGCGCCTGCAGCGACCTTGAGGCCCTCGGGCGTGCCGGCTCGACCCAGGGGGCCTTGCCTCTGCTCATGAGGGTGGAAGAGGAGTATCTCGCAGTGCGGGATGCCCTTTCGGGAGGGAGCTTATGCTGACGCGGAAGGTGAAGAGGAGCACCCCCCTGGTCATGGTCGTCGACGACGATGCCGCGGTACGCCTCCTGGCGCGAGAAACGCTGGAGCACTCGGGGTACGCCGTGGTGGAGATGCAAAGCGGCAAGGATGGGCTGAACGCCTTCGAGGAGGTGAGGCCCGACATCGTTCTCCTCGACGTCATGATGCCCGGCGGCGTGGACGGTTTCGGCGTCTGCGGTGCGATCCGCCGCTCCCGCAGCGGCTGCGACACCCCCATTCTCATGATGACCGGGCTGGACGATCTCGAATCGATCAACCGCGCCTACCAGGTCGGCGCCACCGATTTCATTACCAAGCCGATTAACTGGTTCATCCTGAGCTACCGGGTAAGCTACATGCTGCGCTCCTCGAAGGCCATGGAGGAGTTGCGGGAGAGCAGGGCAGGGCTCGCCCACGCCCAGAGCCTGGCCCACATAGGGAGCTGGGAATGGGACCTCGCCAGCGGAGAGATCCGCTGCTCCGACGAGGTGTACAACATCTGCTGTGCCGGAGACGAGCGGAGCAGGAACCCCATTCTGGAGTCGGTGCACAAGCTCGACCGCGAGTTTGTGGAGAGCTCCATCAACCAGACGCTGGAGAGGAAGGCCCCCACGAGCTTCGACTTTCGCGTGCTCCTGGCCGGCTCGGTGGAGCGCACGCTGCACGCGGAGCTCGTGCCGGTCCTCGACGAGCACTCCGTGCCGGTCCTTCTGACAGGGACGGTGCAGGACATAACGGAGCGCAAGCGTGCCGAGGAGCAGATCCGGCAGCTCGCCTACTACGATGCCCTTACCGGGCTGCCGAACCGGCGCTTCTTCCTGCAGCAGCTGGAGCAGGCACTGCACCATGCGAACAGGCACGACAAGATGCTCGCCGTACTCTTCCTGGACCTGGACCGCTTCAAGCGGGTGAATGACACGCTCGGCCACGGCGTGGGGGACAAGCTCCTGCAGGACGTCGCCGACCGCCTCCTGCGGTGCGTGCGCAAGAGCGACATCCTCGCCGTGAACGAGGAGGACCGGGCCCAGTCGGGAGGCCCCCCCTCCCTGGTGTCCCGCCTCGGCGGCGACGAATTCACCATCCTTCTCTCCGACATCAATCACTTTCAGGATGTGGCGAAGGTGGCCCGGCGCATCCTGGAGGCGGTGGCCATGCCCTTCCTTCTCGACGGGCAGGAAATCTTCATCTCCACCAGCATAGGAATAAGTCTCTACCCCTTCGACGCCTGCAACGCGGGAGACCTGATCAGGAACGCCGACGGGGCGATGTACCAGGCGAAAGAGCAGGGGAGAAACGGCTACCAGATCTACGACGAGTCGATGAACGCGAAGGCGCTGGAGAGGATCATCCTGGAGAGCCAGCTGCACCGCGCCCTGAAGGAAGAGGAATTCACCGTCTACTATCAGCCCCAGGTCTCAAGCGTCACCGGACGCGTCGTCGGTCTGGAGGCGCTGGTACGCTGGCAGAGCAAGGAGCGCGGCATGGTGGAGCCCGGCCGCTTCCTGCCTCTTGCAGAGGAAACGGGGCTGGTCGTGCCGCTCGACGAATGGGTCATGGAGCGCGCCTGCCGCCAGCACAAGAGCTGGATGGACGCGGGACTCCCCCCTGTGACGCTGGCGGTGAATATCTCCGGGCAGCATTTTGCGAAGAACGACCTCCTGGACACCGTCTTGCGCGTCATCCAGACCACCGGAATGGAGCCGACCCTCCTGGAGCTTGAGCTCACCGAGGGGGTGCTGATGGCGCACACCGAGAAGACGATCGCCACCCTCCTTGCCCTGAAGGAGCGCGGGGTGCGCCTCGCCATCGACGACTTCGGCACCGGCTTCTCCTCTCTTTCCTATCTGAAGCGCTTCCCCCTGGACGTCCTGAAGATAGACCGCACCTTCATAAAGGACATCATCACCGATCCCGACGACGCGGCGATCACCCGCGCCACCATCGAAATGGCCCACACCATGAAGCTCCAGGTCATCGCCGAGGGGGTGGAGACGGAGGCGCAGCTCGAGTTTTTGCGCATCAACCGCTGCGACGTCTACCAGGGATACCTCTTCAGCCGGCCGGTCCCCCCCGGTGACATCCCCCCCATGCTGGCGAACTACCAGGACCACTGCGGCAACGACCTGCAGGAGATCTGCACCAGCGTCGCCTGACCTCCCTATCCGGAAGGACTTCATTCCCCCCTCCAGAGGAGGGGGGCCCTCCCTTTGATCTTCCTGTGTCCCTGACAGGTACTCCTGCCGTCTCTCTTCTCCTCCATCCGCAAATTCTGTGGCTGAAAATCCCGCTGACCTCGTTTCCGGTGCCTCCATTTTGTGCGCCTTGCCTAAACAGGCGGCAGCGGGTGGTGCTCTCAGTGATGTAACTGCAGGCATTTGCTGCTTTTTCAGGGTTGGTATCAATGCTGCAATATGGTGTGCAAGATCTTCGTTTCACAACAAAAAACAGGAGGAGGGGTAAGCAATGAAGCTTATAGAGGCGATTATCAAGCCGTTCAAGCTTGATGAGGTGAAGGACTCCCTGAATGCCATAGGGATCGAGGGGATCACCGTAACCGAAGTCAAAGGTTTCGGTCGGCAGAAAGGGCACACGGAGCTTTACCGGGGAGCGGAATACGTCGTCGACTTTATTCCGAAGGTAAAGCTGGAGATCGCTGTGAGCGACGAGCTGGTGCCGAAGGTTGTAGAGGCGATCGAGCAGACGGCAAAGACGGGGAGGATCGGGGATGGAAAGATCTTCATCTTCTCACTTGAGGAAGCCGTACGGATCAGAACCGGTGAAAAAGGCGAAGAAGCCATCTAATCGACCAAATCTAAAAAGTGGAGAATGAAAATGATACGAAGAAGTGTCTCTAAATTGGCTAAGACAGCTGCGTCCGGGCGCAGCGCATCTTCCTCCTTCCGTACCGTCGGACTTTCCCTTGCCAAGCTCGTCCTCGCCGCGAGTCTCCTCGCGGCTCCTGTAGCCGTCCTTGCCGAAGAGCAGGGCGCGCCGGCCGCAACTGCTACCGCCCCCGCCGCGACCGCCCCGGCGGCCACCGCTGCCCCGGCTGCCGCTGCACCGGCTGCAGCCGCCGCTCCGGCCGAGAAGCCGAAAAACGTGGACCCGGTGCTCAATACCGGCGACACCGCATGGATGCTCATCTCCACCGCGCTCGTCCTCTTCATGATTCCCGGCCTCGCGCTCTTCTACGGCGGCATGGTCCGCTCCAAAAACGTCCTCTCCACCATGATGCACTCCTTCGTGGCGATGGGGATCGTCGGGGTGCAGTGGGCGGTGCTCGGCTACTCCCTCGCCTTCGGCGCCGATGCAGGGCACGGCCTCATCGGTGACTTGAGCAAGGTCCTCCTGCACGGCCTGATCACCTTCAAGGACGGCAACCCTGTCTTCACCCTCTTCCAGAATGTCCCCACAGAAACCGGCTCCATCCCCGAATACGTCTTCGCCATGTACCAGTGCATGTTCGCCATGATCACGGTGGCGCTGATCTCCGGCGCCCTCGCCGAGCGTGTGAAGTTCTCCGCCTACTGCGTCTTCGTTCTCCTGTGGACGACCCTGGTGTACGATCCGCTCGCTCACTGGGTCTGGATGGTGGACGGCTGGCTCTTCAAGAAGGGGGCGCTCGACTTCGCAGGCGGTACCGTCGTTCACCTCTCCTCCGGTATCTCCGCCCTTGCGTTCCTCCTCTTCCTCGGCAAGCGCCGCGGCTTCCCCACGGAGCGGATGGCTCCGCACAGCCTGCCGCTGACACTCGCCGGCGTCGGCATCCTCTGGTTCGGCTGGTTCGGCTTCAACGCAGGTTCGGCCATCGTCGGGGTGAACTGCGCTGATGCGGCAGGGGGGCTCGCCGGCCTCGCCCTCACCACCACGACGATTGCACCGGCTGCTGCCGGCCTCTCCTGGATGTTCGCCGAGTGGATCCACGCAGGGAAGCCTTCCGCCCTCGGCTTTGGCTCCGGCGTCGTGGCGGGCCTCGTTATCATCACACCTGCAGCCGGTTTCGTACAGCCGGGTGCCGCGATCCTCATGGGGCTCATCGGCGGCGTGGTCTGCTACGGCGGCGTGATGCTGAAAGCGAAGCTGAAATACGACGACTCCCTCGATGCCTTCGGCGTCCACGGCGTAGGTGGCACCACCGGCGCCATCCTGACCGGCGTCTTCGCCACCGTCGGCGCTACCGGGCTCCTCTCCGGCAACATGGGGCAGTTCGTCACCCAGCTGATTGCGGTTGCCGCAGCAGGGGCCTACGCAGTCATCGTCACCCTGGCGATCTGCTTCGCTCTCGACAAGATCATGGGGCTCAGGGTCGAGAAGGAAGACGAGATCATCGGCCTCGACCAGACGCAGCACTCCGAGACCGCCTACAACTAGAGGGTTGCACAAAAATGGAATAGGGCGGGGAGGGGCAATTGTTGCCCCTCCCCGCCTTTTTGTGGAAAGCCTTCGAACAGCATGAAAAATGAGGCGTCCAAAGCCGCTTGACACCTTTGTCCCCTCTCATCTAGAATCCTTCCCCTTGCGACCCGTCCGTGCCTTACTTGCGAGTGGCACTTCTCCGATGGCTCTGACGCGAACCCACCGACCTACAACGACCTGAGGCTACCATGCGAGTGGGCAAGCATCTGAATCTTCTGCGCGAGTTTTCCATCCCCCTCCTTTCAGGGGTGGCGCTCGCCCTTTTCTGGGCGAACCTTTACCCCGAGTCTTACCACCATTTCGTGCATGCCCCGCGTTTTCTCCGCTTCGACCTGCACTTTCTTACCAACGACCTCTTTATGGTCCTCTTCTTCGGTATCGCTGCGGCGGAAATCACGGAGAGTTGCCTGCCGGGGGGGGACCTCAATCCTCCGAGGAAGGCGCTGAACGCCTTGGCCGCGACCGCGGGAGGGGTGATCGGCCCCGCCGTCGTGTACCTTGCGCTGAACGCCGTATTCGGTTCGCCGCTGCTGGTGAAAGGGTGGGGCATTCCGACCGCCACCGACATCGCCCTCGCGTGGCTCGTGGCGCGCGCGATATTCGGGCGCCATCACCCGGCGGTGGCCTTCCTCCTCCTGCTGGCGATCGCCGACGACGCCATCGGGCTTATCATCATCGCCCTTTTCTACCCCAATCCGCATCAGCCGCCGGAGCCGGTGTGGCTCCTTCTCATCCCCTGCGGGATGATCTTCGCCTGGCTCGTGCGCCGGGCGCGCGTCCAGTGGTACATGCCGTACCTGGTCGTCGGCGGCTGTGCATGCTGGACCGGGCTATACCTCGGCAATCTCCACCCGGCTCTCGCCCTTGCCTGCGTCGTCCCCTTCCTTCCCCACGCGACGCGGGAACGGGCGCATCTTTTCGAGGAGGACGAGCGGGAGGACTCGCCGCTGGCGCGGTTCGTGCGGCACTGGCGCCTTCCCGTGGACTTCGGGATGTTCCTCTTCGGGCTCGTTAATGCCGGAGTCCTTTTCTCGGGGGTCTCCGTAGTGACATGGCTTGTCTTTCTTGGCCTCCTGGTCGGTAAGACGGGCGGCATTGTCACCGCGAGCCTCGTCGCCGGGCGTCTTGGCTGGACGCGGCCGCGCGGCATGGGGAGGCTCGACCTGGTCCTCGTGGCGCTGATAGCAGGCATAGGGTTCACCGTTTCCCTCTTCATCGCGGGGGAGGCCTTCGCAGATCCGCTCCTGCAGGAAGGGGCGAAGATGGGGGCGCTCTTCAGCATTGCCATAGCGATCCCGGCGTTTGCGGTAGCCCGGCTGTGCAAGGTCAGGCGGCGAGGGGTCGGGAAATTTTGACGTGAGCTTTTTTTGATATTCCGCTTTTTTCTGGTACCTTTTCCCCGTTGGAATCGATCAGGGGAGGGCTTATGAGCGCAATGGAGGGAGCACTCCGCAGGAAAGAGGAAGTGAAGCGGTACTACCAAAACGCCACCGCCGGTCTGCCGGAAACCAGCGGCCAGCTCTTCGCCATGCTGGCGGAAGATGAGGAGCGGCACCGGCTGGCCATATCCGATCTGGAGCAGGGGGCGCAGGCGACCCTTCATCCTTCCGCCACCCTGGAAAAAGCCCGCTTCATCCTCCGGCGGCTGTCGTTTGTGGACGCGGCCTCCGGCGATCATGAAGAGCTGGAGGTCTTCTACCGCGCCATGGACATGGAGGCCGCCAGCGCCGAAAGGTACGCCCGGCTGGCAGAGGAGAGCAGCGGGTGGCAGAAAGAGCTTTTCCGGGGGATAGCAGCGGAAGAGGAGATGCACTTCACCCTGCTGGAAAATCTGCGCGAAATCCTCGATCCGGGACCATAGAGAGGTAGTTGATGTTTTCTGAAGGTAATCTGCAACGGTATCTGGAGGCGGCGGTCGGTGCCGCCCGGGAAGCGGGGAAGCTCCAGAAGGAGCTACTCTGGAGCGATTTCTCCATCTCTCACAAGGGGGAGGTTGACCTCGTCACCGAGGTGGACCGTCGCTGCGAGGAGATGGTGGTGGCGAGGCTGAGGGAGGCTACCCCCGATTTCGGCTTCCTTGCCGAAGAGAACCAGTACCAGGACGGGAGCACGAGCCACAGGTGGGTCATCGACCCTGTCGACGGCACCACCAACTATGCGCACGGGTTCCCCTGGTTCTGCGTCTCCATAGCGCTTGAGGTGGAAGGCTCACCCGTCCTCGGGGTGATCTACCACGTCATGATGGACGAGCTTTTCACCGCCATCAGGGGGAAGGGGGCGTACCTGAACGGCAAAAAGATGCAGGTCTCGCAGCACGAGCCGCTGAAGGGGTGCCTGCTCGCCACCGGCTTCCCCTACGACCGGACCTGGGACAACGAGAACAACTTCAACCACTTCTGCGCCTTTCACATGGAGACGCGGGGCGTGCGGCGGGCGGGGGCGGCGGCACTCGACCTGGCGTATGTGGCCGCCGGCAGGCTGGACGGCTTTTGGGAGTGCAAGCTGAAACCGTGGGACGTCGCGGCGGGAGTCCTTCTCGTCGCCGAGGCAGGCGGGGTCGTCACCAATTATGCGGGAGAGGCGTATTCCATTTACGACCATCGGGTCGTTGCTTCCAACGGCAGGATACATAAAGACATGATAGGGGTGTTGGCGCGTTCGTCGGGGGGGTAGTGGCCGGGGCGCAGAGGCAACAAAGGCGAAATCCCCCTGTCCCCCCTTCGCAAAGGTTCATCCGGGAATTCCGGGAATTCAGCCCGGCTGCTTCCGTTGACGTGAGGGGACACTAGTGGCGCCGCGCTGGAGCACAGGCTTACCAGCCTGTACCGCGGCGCCAGCCGCGCGGTCTGTGGCGGCTGCGCCGCCATCGCAGGCAAGATGCCTACGCTCCAGCGTGGGGGCACCCGGTTTCTTTGTAGCGCGTTCCCCAGAATTCCCGGAAGACACCTTCGCAAAGGGGGGGACGTAGGGGCTCGCTTTTCCCTTGTGGGCACACTGTCGCTGGTTCCCCACTTTCTTCGGAAGACCTTCGCCAAGAGGGGGCGTAGTAGCTTCGCCTGCTCCTTCGAGGGGGCACAAAGCCTGGTTCGCCGGAACTTCCGGAAGAACCTTTTTTTGTTCCTTAAGAGGTATACATTTCTTTCTGACCTTGTTTTATGGGAGACGGTAGATGGGCTGATGCCGTCCCCGGAAATCATGCTTTAGCTAACTGTTTGAGCGAGTTTGGTGCTCGTGAATCCTTGATTGGCGCGGTGGGTGGTTTTAAGAGGTTTTTGGCGATATGGTAAAAAACTGTTTTGATAAAACCGCTTCATGATTTATAGTTCCTTCACCGGGATCTTTCCCTGTCTTACCCGACCCGACCGCTGGAGGAGTAAATGATTTGCCTGCGTAAGAAGATTCTCGTCGCCATGGATGGTTCTCCTCTTTCCGATAAGGCCGGGGAGGAGGCGATCCGTATGGCTGCCGGGACACCGAGCAGGTTCAAAAGCAAGGTCTTTGCGCTCCTGGTGATCCCGGAGGAAGATAGCGAGAGTCCTGCCGACCTGGAACCTGCCGACCCTGAGGCCGAGACCGACGAGTGGCATGATCCGAAGGAGCGGATCTTCAACGTCATCTTGAAGCAGGCCTCCGACGAAGGGGTCGACCTCGAAACGGCGGTGGCGCACGGGGACCCTGCCGAAGAAATTCTCCGTCTCGCGCAGCAGGAAGAGATCGACGTCATCATCATCGGCAGCACCGGGAAAGGGTTCCTGAAGCGCAAGGTGATTGGAAGCGTTTCCCACAAGGTCGTAAAGGGCGCCAAGTGCTCTGTCTACCTCGTACGGTAGCGACTGTCGCCACTAAACGCGGCGTTCGGCTTGACCCGCTGCTCCCCTCCCGCCTCACCCTCCTCACGCCGTGTCGGCACTCCCGTGCAATCCGGGAGAAATTTTACTTTCCCCCCAAATCTGCTACTGTCGTCGGGAGGTTTCGGTTCGCCGCTTGAGACCGATCCCGACTGTTAAAGCGAGGTAGCTTGAGGCGCGCCCGCAGGCGCCTGCTGTGGAGAGGTAATGGAGATACCGCGATATCCCGTATCGAGACCGCTCGACCTTGAAGACAAGCCCCTTCTGGACCGGATCTTCCGGGAGATGCAGCCGCGCATCTCCGAATTCACCTTCGCCAATCTCTATCTCTTCCGCACCGTCCATGCCTACAAGATCACTGCCCTCGGCGACGCCATCGTCATCCTTGGCCGGGGGTATGACGGCACGGAGTACTTCCTGCCGCCGCTGGGGACCGTGGAGGATGCCCTTGACCGCCTTCTTTCCGAGGGGATGACGCTCTACGGCGCCGGGGATCCTTTCGTGGAGCGCTTTTTACAGGGAAAGGATGTGGTAATCGCGGAGGACCGCGACAGCTTCGACTATCTCCACCTGAGGGAGGAGCTGGCGACCCTTCCGGGGCAGAGGTATCACAAGAAGAAAAACAGGGTTAACTACTTTGCAGCCCGCAACCGCTACACCACGGAAATCTACGAGCCGAGACACCGGGATCTTTGCCTGGAGCTTCTCGAAGAATGGCTGCGGGTGCGCACGGAACTTTCCGATTCGATGATTGGCGAGGCGGAGGGGACTGCGGAGGCGTTGAAGATGTCGGAAGAACTCGGCCTCTCGGGGATTGTCGTGCTGGTGGAAGGGCGGGTGAAGGGGTTTGCTCTCGGGGAGGCGCTTAATGCGGAGACGGCCGTCTGCCACTTCGAGAAGGGGGACGTCTTCATGGAGGGGGTCTATCAGCTGGTGAACCGTGAGTTCGCGCGGCTGCTCTTCACGGGGATGCGTTATGTGAACCGGGAGCAGGACCTGGGGCAGGAGAGCCTGCGAAGCGCGAAGCTCTCCTACCATCCGTACGAGCTGGTGAAAAAGTATCGGGTGACGAAGAAGGGGTGAGCCTTCCGATGGTTACGCCGGGATCGCCTTTCGCAGAAAATCGTTCAGTTCCACCGCCGCCAGATCGTAGTCCTCCAGAGAGAGACGGTGGTCTTCTGTCCAGGTTCTCGTCTTGTAATAGACCTTGTCGTAGTAGTTGTCGATCAGCCCCTTCATGAAAGGCGCCATCTCCCAGCGCTC
This sequence comes from Geomonas sp. RF6, assembly GCF_021044625.1. NCBI lineage: Bacteria > Pseudomonadati > Thermodesulfobacteriota > Desulfuromonadia > Geobacterales > Geobacteraceae > Geomonas > Geomonas sp. RF6. The sequence continues at coordinate 4,037,551 of NZ_CP087999.1, forward strand.
CAGATTCCCCGCGAGTTCCTCGTAGTGCACCCCGCCGAGCTTCTTCCTGATCCGCTCCAGCGCGTCCGCCATCTCCTGGCGGTACTCCGGCAGCCCGTATTCCTCCATGAGCCGGGCCACCCTCGTCTCGGAGGATGCGTGGCACCAGACCTTGATCCCCTGCTGCATCGTTTCGTAGAAATTCCCCGGCAGTGATACCCTGCCGATGCGCTGGCTTTCCCCCTCCACGATGAGGGGCTCTCCCTTCGGCGCCTTTCGGAGCGCGTCCCACAGGAGGGTCTCGAAGCGCTTCTGGGTGAGGTCCTGGACAAGTCCCAGCTGCCCGAAGGCGGAGCCGCGATGGCAGGCGAGCCCTTCGAGGTCGATGACGGAGAATCCCTTCTCCTTGAGCTGCAGGAGGAAGGTCGTCTTTCCCGTGCCGGTCATCCCGTGCAGCACCACTAGCGGCATCGGCGGGTTGAACGGCTCGAAGAGTTCCGCTACGCGGTTTCTGAACGCCTTGTACCCGCCGATGAGCTGTCGCGCGTTGTGGCCGGTGAGCTGCAGTATGGAGGCCACCGTCTTGCTGCGCAGCCCCCCCCGCCAGCAGTAGACGAGGATCGGTCTTCCTGCTCCCTGCGAGGCGATCTCGCCGACGATCTGCGGGAAACGGTGGGCGGTGAGCTCGAGCCCCCGGATCCGCGCGGCGTGCGGCCCAGTCTGCTTGTAAAGGGTGCCGATCTCCACCCTTTCCTCGTTGCTCAGAAGGGGGACGTTGATGGCACCGGGGAGGTGATCTTCTGCGTACTCCAGCGGGGTCCGCACATCGACTACCAGATGGGTGTCGAGGAGGGTTTCGTCGAATTCTATGGTAGGGGGCACACACTTCTCCTTTGCGGCTGCCATTATAGGAAGGCGTTCCCGTTATTGCAAGAAGGGGATGCACAACCTCGGCAGCGCAGGGGAGGGGGACGATGTACCACTTGCGAGGGGGAATGGGATAGAATGGAGGTGAAACCCCTTGTTTCATTAAAGATATTACGCCGCTGCCGCCTTTTCTATTGAGCGGTTCTCACTGTTATGGTATCTTACACTGTTTTTTGATCCCTTTTTTTTCGTAACTCAAGGAGATTTATAGATGTTTGCTGCACTTATCAAGAAGTTCGTGGGGAGCAAAAACGAGCGGGAGCTGAAGCGCATGTGGCCTGTTGTGGAACGGATCAACAGCCTCGAAGCCGAAGTCTCCAAGCTCTCCGATGATGCGCTGCGTGGCAAGACCTTTGAGTTCAAGGAGCGCTACGCCAAAGGGGAAACCCTGGACAGCATGCTCCCCGAGGCTTTCGCCGTCTGCCGCGAGGCCGGCAAAAGGGTCCTCGGCATGCGCCACTTCGATGTGCAGCTCATCGGCGGCATGGTTCTCCACGCCGGCAAGATCGCCGAGATGAAAACAGGGGAGGGGAAGACCCTCGTGGCGACGCTCCCCTCCTATCTGAACGCCCTCAGCGGCAAAGGGGTCCACGTCGTTACCGTCAACGACTACCTCGCCAAGCGCGACAGCGAGTGGATGGGGCGCATTCACAAGTTTCTCGGTCTCGAGGTCGGTGTCATCGTGCACGGCCTGGACGACGATGAAAGGCGGGAAGCGTATGCCTCCGATATCACCTACGGTACCAACAACGAGTTCGGCTTCGACTACCTGCGCGACAATATGAAGTTCGACCTCGGGGAGTACGTGCAGCGCGGCTTCAACTTCGCCGTCGTCGACGAGGTCGACTCCATCCTCATCGACGAGGCGCGTACCCCCCTCATCATTTCCGGTCCGACCGAAGACTCCACCGACAAATACTACATCATCGACCGCATCATCCCCCTCCTGAAGAAGGGCGAGGTGATCGAGGTGGAGGCAAATACCCTCTCCGGGAAGAGAAAGAACTACACCGGCGACTTCACCGTCGACGAGAAGGCGAAGTCCGCGACCCTCACCGAGGAGGGGGTCCTGAAGGTGGAGAAGCTCCTGAAGGTCGACAACCTCTACGATCCGCGCAACATGGAGATCCTGCACCACACCCAGCAGGCCCTGCGCGCCCACGCTCTCTTCAAGAGGGACGTGGACTACGTCGTGCGCGACGGCGAGGTCATCATCGTCGACGAGTTCACGGGCCGCCTCATGCCGGGGCGCCGCTGGTCCGACGGCCTGCACCAGGCGATCGAGGCGAAGGAAGGGGCGAAGATCGAGAACGAGAACCAGACCCTCGCGACGATTACCTTCCAGAACTACTTCAGGATGTACGACAAACTCTCCGGCATGACCGGTACCGCCGATACCGAGGCGGAGGAGTTCCACAAGATCTACACCCTCGACGTCGTGGTCATCCCCACCAACCGCCCGCTGCTGCGCCCGGACTTCCCGGACGTCGTGTACAAGACGGAGCGGGAGAAGTTCAACGCGGCGATCGAGGAGATCAAGGAGCTGCACGCCAAGGGGCAGCCGGTTCTCGTCGGCACCATTTCCATCGAGAAGTCCGAGCAGCTCTCCGAGCTCCTGAAGCAGCAGGCGATTCCGCACTTCGTCCTCAACGCGAAGCAGCACGAGAAGGAGGCGGAGATCGTCGCCCAGGCAGGGCGCAAGGGGATGGTCACCATCGCCACCAACATGGCGGGGCGCGGTACCGACATCCTCCTGGGGGGGAACCCGGACGGGCTCGCTCGCCAGGAGTTCAAGGGGAGCCCCGAGACGAAGACCCACGACTTCATGGAGTTCTACGAGTCGCTTTACGACAAGACCGCCGAGGAGAAGAAGGCCGCCCTGCAGGAGGAGTACCCGCAGCTCGCCCCGGTCGTTCTCCCGCTCTTTGCGGACGATGACCCGGATGACGACGATGTGGAGGGAGCGGTCCTGAAGGAGCTCACGAAGCAGTTCCAGGTGCTGGTGCAAAAGTACAAGCCGGTGTGCTCCGCGGAGCACGATGAGGTGGTGACCCTGGGCGGCCTGCACATCCTCGGCACCGAGCGCCACGAGTCGCGCCGCATCGACAACCAGCTGCGCGGCCGTTCCGGCCGTCAGGGGGACCCCGGTTCCTCCCGTTTCTACCTCTCGCTGCAGGATGACCTGCTGCGCATCTTCGGGTCGGAGCGTGTGTCGGCGATCATGGACAAGCTCGGGATCGAGGAAGGGGAGGCGATCACCCACGGCCTCATCACCCGCGCCATCGAGAACGCCCAGAAGAAGGTCGAGGCTCACAACTTCGAGATCCGCAAGCACCTCATCGAGTATGACGACGTCATGAACAAGCAGCGCGAGGTCGTCTACAGCCAGAGAAGGGAGATCCTCTCCGGCGAAGGGCTGCGCGAGAGCTTCCTCGGGATGGTCGACGACCTGATCACCGACCTCGTCGGCGCCTTTGCCATCGACAAGGTGCCGGCCCGCGAGTGGGACTGGCAGGGGATAGGGGAGGCGGTGTACAAGGCGTTTGCCTACCACATCGACATCTCCGCCGAGATGCTGGACCGTCTCACCCCCCCCGCGCTGGAGGATATGCTGCGAAACGCCGCCCGTCAGCGCTTCACCGAGAAGCTGGACCAGCTCGGCGAGGAGCTCATGGACCACCTGCACAAGGTGATCATGCTGCAGGTCATCGACGCGCAGTGGAAAGACCACCTCCTCTCCATCGACCACCTGAAGGAAGGGATCGGCCTGCGCGGCTACGGCCAGAAGGATCCGAAGCAGGAATACAAGAGGGAAGCGTACCAGCTCTTCATGGACATGATGGCGAGGGTCCGGGAAGAGGTGGTGGAGAAGATCTTCTGGGTGCAGGTGGCTCACGAGGACGATATGGAGCGGCTGGAGCGTGAGCAGGAGCTGGAGCAGCAGCGCCAGCAGCAGCGTCTTGTCTTCAACCTTGCGGAAGAAGAGCACGCACAAAAGCCGGTGAAGGTGAAGAAGGCGATCGGCCGCAACGCTCCGTGCCCCTGCGGCAGCGGCCAGAAGTACAAGAAGTGCTGCGGCAAGTAGTCCTGTAATGCGTGGTACTTGGAACTCGGGGAAAAAGTGCCTGCGGTTCCCCCTCCCTTGACGGGAGGGGGACAGGGGGTGGGTGAAGCTGCCATCTGCTGTAACGGAGGCACCTTCCCCCCCACCCTGTCCCTCCCCCGCAAGGGGGGAGGGGACGTCCTGCGGCATCTACCGGCAATTTCCAAAAACCCTTTATTCTCACCAGGGGGGAATATGAACGTCAAAGGTTTCCAGTTCTCAGCCGTTGAGGCTGCCATCAAAAAGCCGGGGCGGCTCGACCTGGCTCTCATCTTTTCCCAGTCACCTGCCAATGTCGCCGCCGTCTTCACCACCAACAAGGTGAAGGCCGCGCCGGTTCTCATCTCCATGGAGCGCGCCAAAAACGGCGTCTGCCGCGCCCTCATAGTCAATAGCGGGAACGCCAACGCCTGCACCGGCGAGGAGGGGATGGCCGACGCCCTTGAGTACGGCAGGCTCGCCTCCGGGACTCTCGGCATCGCCGAAGACGACCTCCTCATCTGCTCCACCGGGGTCATCGGCCAGCGCCTCCCGGTGCAGCGCCTGCGCGACGGCATCGAGCCGCTGGTGGCAAACCTTCCCTCCGGGACGCTCGAGGACGTCTCCAGCGCCATCATGACCACCGACACCTTCGCAAAGATGGAGGTGCGGGAGGGGAGTGCCGGGGGGGCAAGCTACCGGATAGCCGGAATCGCCAAGGGCGCCGGGATGATCCAGCCGAACATGGCGACGATGCTCTCCTTTCTCGTCACCGATGCCGCCGTCGATGCGGCTTTTTTGAAGGAAGCGTTCAAGGAGGCGGTGGACGGCTCCTTCAACGCCATCACGGTCGACGGCGACACCTCCACGAACGACACCGCCCTCATCATGGCAAACGGCGCCGCCGGCAACCCCACCATCGTGCCGGGAACACCTGAGGCGAAGGAATTCACCGCGCTCTTGCACGACGTCCTCCTTTCCCTTGCCAAGCTCATCGTAAAGGACGGAGAGGGGGCCACGAAGTTCGTGGAGATCAGGGTGCGCGGCGCAGTCACTAACGCCGAGGCGAAGCAGGGGGCTCTTGCCATCGCCAACTCCCTCCTGGTAAAGACCGCCTTTTTCGGCCAGGACGCCAACTGGGGGAGGATCTTCTGCGCCCTCGGCTACTCCGGGATCGAGATGGACCAGTCGAAGGTCGACCTCTTCTTCGACGACGTCCAGATGGTCTCCAGGGGCGTCTTTGCCGGCGGGGACGCGGAGGCTCGCGGGAGCGACGTGTTGAAAAAGAAGGAAATTGCCGTTATCATTGACCTTCGTGCCGGAGAAGGGGAGGCGGTTGTCTATACGAGTGATCTCTCCTACGACTATGTTCGCATCAACGCGGACTACCGGACCTGACAGAAAACCGCCACCGCCAAAAAACACCCCGCAGCGCACCAGCTGGAGGTACCATGACTGTTACGAGGCGTTTTTGCACTACTGCCCTGGCCCTGGCCCTGCTCGTCTCCGGGCTCGGCTCCGCTCATGCGGCGGACCTGAAGATAACCGAGATGGCGGTGACTACAAAGATTGTGAAGGGAAACCCGATCGACTCGGTGCGCCGCATTTCCTCCACCTCGGTAAAGGCGTTGTACTGCTTTACCAGGATCTCTTCCCCGGAGGACACCGACACGACGATCAAGCAGGTTTGGTACCTAAACGACGAGCCGGTGGGTGAATACGTCCTCCCGGTGAAGGGGGGGCGCTGGCGCACCTACTCGAAGAGGGCGGTGGAGAAGGGGCTCTCCGGCGAGTGGCGCTGCGACGCGGTCGACGCCGACGGGAAGGTGCTGAAGTCGGTCAGTTTCACCATGAACTAGAACGCCACCCTGCAGGAAAAGAGGAGGCGTTTCCGGCCGGTACCGCTAGTGGGTGGACCGCCGGGAACGCCTTCGGCTTATCCCGGCCTACAGCTACATAGCTCAAAGATGCGTCCCCCTCGTCCGGGGGGGAGCTCCGACTCATGCAATGGAATCGTTCGCCCGGTGCGAACGCAGGTGCAGTAATCGTGTCCCTTCTTAGAATCATCATCTGCTTCCTCCTGATTTCCCTTTCCACCGAAGCTCTGGCAGCCGGGGAGCCCGCCGCGATAGATCGCCTTATCGAGGAGGCGATCGGCAAGGGGCTCATCGCCGGCGGCGTCGTCCTCGTCGGCAACCGCGGCGGCACTCTCTTCCAGCGCGCCTACGGCCGCGTTTCCGCACTCCCTGATGCCCGTCCGATGACCGTCGATACCGTCTTCGACGTCGCCTCCCTCACAAAGGTCATCGCCACTACTCCGTCGGTCCTGAAGCTTGCCGCGGACGGGCGCGTCTCACTCACCGATCCGGTGCAGAAGTGGTTCCCCGAGTTCGCGGGACACGGCAAGGATCAGGTGCTGGTGTACCATCTCCTCACTCACACCTCCGGGCTGGACGACTTCTCACTTGCCTCAGTCAACCCTCTCGGGAGCGCAATCGAGGGGTCCGCGCTGCAGAAGTTGAAGGGGGAGGTGGGGAGCCGCTTCAGGTACGCCGACATCAACTTCATCCTCCTGGCGGAAGTGGTGAAGAGAGCGACCGGTGCCGGCCTCGACCTTTTCAGCTACGCCTCCTTTTATCACCCGCTCGCCATGAACGACACCGGGTTCAACCCCGCGAAGAAAGAGCGCTGCGCCTCCACGGTCGTCGACGACCGCATCTATACGGGGGAGCCGCAGGATCTCCTGTGCCGACAGCTGGGAGGGGTAGCCGGGCACGCAGGGCTCTTTTCCACGGCGCAGGACCTCGCGCGCTTTTGCCGAATGATGCTCTCCGGTGGTGAGCTGGATGGCCGCCGGGTCCTGGACCAGCGGGCGGTGCAGCAGATGACCGCTCCGTACTTTTCCCGCCACGGCCAGGTCGTGCGCGGCCTCGGGTGGGATATCGCCTCCCCGTACTCGTCGCCGCGGGGCAACCGCTTCTCCGACGGCTCCTTCGGGCACACCGGCTACTCCGGATCGTCCATCTGGATCGACCCGGAATCGGACGCCTTCGTCATTCTCCTCACGGCGCGGCTCGACTACCACAGAACGAAGGAATTCAGCAAGCTGCGCAGCGATCTCTCGACCATCGCCTGCACCCTTTTCGGGGTGCCGCCGGTGCTGCAGGAGATGGCTGATTTCAATGATCCTTGACTAATAAGGGGGGGCAAAAGCCTTGACACCCCGATGTTCTTTATGCTAGCTTTTGCCGCGTCGTTTCGCGCTCCGCAGGCCTGTCGCGCTGCCATACGCTCCCACACAAGAGGAGGAATCGATGGGGAATAGACTGCTCCTCGCCGATGATAGCATCACCATCCAGAAGGTCGTAGGGATCATCTTCGCCAACGAGGAGTTGTTTGAGCTCACGGTGGTAGACAACGGGACCGCTGCGCTGGAGAAGGCGCGTGAGATCCATCCCGACGTCATGCTGGTGGACGCCCTCATGCCCGGGAAGTCCGGCTACGAGGTGTGCGCGGAGGTGCGACGCGATCCGGCTCTTGCCGCCACACCGCTCCTTTTGCTGATCGGTGCCTTCGACCCCGTCGACGAGGAGAAGACGCGCGAATGTGGCGCCGACGCTTCCATAACGAAGCCTTTCGAGTCGCAGCAGCTGATCGATCGGGTGAAGGAATTGCTGGAGGTCGGACGGCAGCGGAAAGAGGCTCCCCCCGCGAAGCCGGCTCCTGCCGCTGCGGCGCCTGCGCCTGCAGCTCCCGCACCTGCTGGGAATGAAGATATCTGGGGAGAGCTGGCGGCAGAGACTGCCATCATCCCCAAGGCGCCTGCAGCCCCGCAAGCACCCGCCGCTGCGCCTCAGCCGCCGAAGGCCGCTCCTGCGCCTGCCGCGCCGGTTGTTGAAGAGATCGAGGAAGCGACCCTGGAGGACGATCTCTGGGGAGCATTCGAGCTCGTTGATGAAGTCGAGGAAGAGCCTGCACCGGCCCCTCCGGCAGCGGCCGCAGCACCCGCAGCGCAGCCGGTTGCGCCTGCCGCGGAACCCTCCGTTTCCCTGGAGGCGGCAATCCAGCCGGAGGCCGAGTACGAGGTGGAAGAGTTCTTCACCTTCGAAGAGGACGCCGAGGGTATAGAGGAGACTCAGCCCCTGGAGGAGGAGGGGGGCATCGAGGAGGTTCCTGCCGAGTCATTCTCCTTCCAGGAGGAGTCGTACGAGGAGCCGGCGCCGTTCGAGGTCGTGGAAGAGGCGGTTCCCGCGAAGCCGGCAGTCGAGGAGACCTTCGCGCAGATCGCTCCGGAACCTGTAGTGGCAGCGGCCGAGAGAGAAGCCGCACCCCCTGCCCAGGCGCCCCAAGCACCTGCGGCGACGGGAATCACCGAAGAGCAGCTCGTGGCCGCACTTTCGAAGCTTTCCCGCGACGTCATCGAGCGCATCGTGTGGGAGGTCGTGCCCGATCTTGCGGAAGCGCTCATCAAGGAAGAAATCAGGAAGATAAAGGCGGGAAGCAAGGAGTAGGAGCGAGCCGCGGTTGCCACCACAGGTAGTTGAGAAGGGGATTTCACATCCCCTTTTTTAATGTGTTTCGCTACCGCTTTCTGCTACACTCCGCGGAGAAGGGGAGGAGCCTCGCGAGGTCCCGATCCCCTTTCCATACGCCGAAATGATCAAAGCTACGCTGGAACTGAAGATGTTCCCGCAACCGATACGACCGCAACTGGAAAACGACATAAGGAAAGTGTAGATGGCACAGAAAGAGCTGGAAAAGGTTTACGAGCCGAAAAGCGTCGAGCAGAAATGGTACAAGGAGTGGGAGGAGAAAGGGTACTTTCACGCCACCCTCCCCTCTGACAAGCCCTCCTACAGTATCGTCATCCCCCCGCCGAACATCACCGGCGTCCTCCACATGGGACACGCACTGAACAACACCCTGCAGGATGTACTGTGCCGCTGGAAGCGGATGAGCGGCTACAACGTCCTGTGGATGCCGGGGACCGACCATGCCGGGATCGCCACCCAGAACGTGGTGGAGCGCCAGCTCGCCGCGGAAGGGAAGGACCGCTTCGAGCTCGGCCGCGACGGCTTCATCGAGCGGGTCTGGAAGTGGAAGGGTGAGTCGGGGGGGCAGATCATCGACCAGCTCAAGAGGCTTGGTGCCTCCTGCGACTGGGAGCGCGAGCGCTTCACCATGGACGCCGGCCTCTCCACCGCGGTGCGCGAGGTCTTCGTCCGCCTGTACCAGGAAGGGCTCATCTACCGGGACAACCGCCTTATAAACTGGTGCCCCCGCTGCCATACCGCCCTTTCGGACATCGAGGTAGAACACGAGGAGAAGGCGGGTAACCTGTGGCATCTGCGCTACCCGGTCATCGGCAGCGACGAGTTCCTGGTGGTCGCTACCACCCGCCCGGAGACGATGCTGGGCGACACCGCCGTTGCCGTGCACCCCGAAGACGAGCGCTACCGCCACCTGGTCGGCAAGAAGGTCCTCCTGCCGCTGGTGAACCGGGAGATTCCGATCGTTGCGGACGAGTACGTCGACCTCGAATTCGGCACCGGCGTGGTGAAAATCACCCCGGCCCACGACTTCAACGACTTCGAGGTCGGTGCGCGCCACGGGCTGGACAAGATCAACGTCTTTGACGAGTCGGGGATCGTAAACGCCGCAGGCCACCAGTACGAGGGGATGGACCGCTTCGCCGCCCGCAAGCAGATCATCGAGGACCTGGAGAAGGCGGGGCTTCTGGAGCGTATCCAGGACCACGCACTCTCCGTCGGCGGTTGCTATCGCTGCAAGACGGTCGTGGAGCCGTACCTCTCCCTGCAGTGGTACGTAAAGGTAGGCCCCCTCGCCGAGCGCGCCCTCGCGGCGGTGAAGGACGGAAAGACCCGCATCGTCCCGGCGCAGTGGGAAGCGACCTACTACGACTGGATGGAGAACATCAGGGACTGGTGCATTTCCCGCCAGATCTGGTGGGGACACCGCATTCCCGCCTGGTACTGCGACCACTGCGGCGCGGTGACCGTCGCCAAGGAAGATCCTACCCGCTGCGAGAAGTGCGGCAGCGACGAGATCCGGCAGGAAACGGACGTTCTGGACACCTGGTTCTCCTCGGCGCTGTGGCCTTTCTCCACCCTCGGCTGGCCGGAGAAGACCCCGGAGCTCGCGGCGTTTTACCCGACGTCGTGCCTCATCACCGGCTTCGACATCCTCTTTTTCTGGGTCGCCCGCATGATGATGATGGGGCTGCACTTCATGGACGAGGTCCCCTTCACCGACGTCTACATCCACGCACTGGTGCGCGACGCCCAGGGGCAGAAGATGAGCAAGTCCCGCGGCAACGTCATCGACCCCTTAACCGTCATCGACGCCTACGGCACCGACGCATTCCGCTTCACCCTGTGCGCCTTCGCGGCGCAGGGGAGGGACGTGAAGCTCGCCGAGGAGCGGATCGGGGGGTACCGCAACTTCGCCAACAAGATCTGGAACGCCTCCCGCTTCGCCCTCATGAACCTGGAAGGGTTCGACGCCGCGAGTGTGAAGGAAGATGAACTCGTCTACTCGAATGCGGACCGCTGGATCCTGTACCGCCTGAACGAAACGGCGCGCTCCGTGGAGGAGGCCCTTACCTCCTACCGCTTCAACGAGGCGGCGAGCGACCTGTACCGCTTCACCTGGAGCGAGTTCTGCGACTGGTACATCGAGCTCATAAAGGACGACCTGTACAACGGCACCCCGCAGCGGCAGCAGACGGCGAAGTACGTCCTGTGGCTCACCCTGGAGCACCTCCTGAGGCTATTGCACCCCTTCATGCCGTTCATTACCGAGGAGATCTGGCAGGCGATCGGCGGCCCCGCGGCACGCGGCGAGGAGACGGTCATGCTCTCCCGGTACCCGCGCCCTGTGCCTGAGTGGGAAGGGCTCGCTGCAGCCGCCACCGAGATGGAACTGGTCATGGACGTCATCAAGGGGATCAGGAACATCAGGGGTGAGATGGAGGTGCCGCCGAGCAAGCAGATCGCCGTCATCCTCGACTGCAAGTCCGGTGAGAGCCTGGAGCTCCTCGAGAAGAACAGGGCGTACGTGACAAGCCTCGCCCGCCTCTCCGAGCTCACCATCGGGACAGGGGTGGAGCGCCCCGAGGAGGCCTCCTTGCAGGTGGCCGGCGACGTGGAGATCGTGGTGCCGCTGCGCGGCCTGGTAAACGTAGAGGAAGAGGAGAAGCGCCTCAACAAGGAGATCGCCAAGATCGAGAAGGACATCGAGTTCCTCTCCAAGAAGCTTGAGAACCCGAGCTTCGTGGAGCGTGCACCCGCCGAGGTGGTGGAGAAGGAGCGCGAGAAGATTGCGGAGTTTGCCAACAAAAAGCAGCTTCTCGAGGAAAACCTGGAAAAGATCAGGCGGCTCAAGTAGCAATAGAGGCTTCTCGGGGAACTGCAGGGTGAAGCTGGCTTCGAGGTCCCCCCTCCCTTGACGGGAGGGGGACAGGGGGTGGGTGAAGCTGCCATCTCGTGCATTGCGGCATCTTCCCCCCCACCCTGTCCCTCCCCCGCGAGGGGGGAGGGGACGTCCCTGGCGCCTCTCCCCGGTATTCTCACAACATCCAGTAGCAGTGAGACCGGGAGCACCCGCACATATCTACCTGCAGTTATCCGAAAAGGTGGATCCCGTATTACCTACCACAGCGAAGGCGCATCCGCGCCCAAGGGAGGGGCGTTGACCGCAGCACACCTTCTGTTTTCCACTTTCTCCTTCATTTTCGGCGCCGTCGTCGGTTCCTTTCTCAACGTCTGCATCTATCGCCTGCCGAGGCACGAATCGGTCGTATTTCCCCCCTCGCACTGCCCCAACTGCGACTACCGGATACGCTGGTACGACAACGTCCCCGTCCTGAGCTATCTCCTCCTCGGGGGGAAGTGCCGTTCCTGCAAGACCCCCATCTCCGTGCAGTACCCGGTCGTCGAGCTCATAAACGGCTTCCTCACTCTATTCCTTTTCCTGCGCTTCGGCCCGAGCTTCGGTTTCGCCGTCCTCTTTATCTTCTGCAGCGCCCTCGTTACCATCACCTTCATCGACCTGGAGCACCAGATCATACCGGACGTGATCACGCTCCCCGGTATCGTCATCGGCTTTATCATCTCCTTCTTCATCCCGCAGCTCGGCTGGCTCAACTCCCTCCTCGGAATCCTCGCCGGAGGGGGAAGCCTCCTTATCGTCGCCTACGGCTACGAGCTCCTCACGAAGAAAGAGGGGATGGGGGGAGGGGATATCAAGCTCCTGGCCATGATGGGCGCCTTCCTCGGGTGGAAGTCGATCCTCTTCATCATCTTCGCCGCCTCCCTCATCGGCTCGGTCGTGGGGATTGCCCTGATGGTGGCGCAGAAGAAGGACTCGAAGCTCGCCATCCCCTTCGGCCCCTTCCTCGCGGGTGCGGCGATCATCTATATCTTCTTCGGCAGGACCATCATCCTCTGGTACCTTGGTACCGTATCGGGTATCAGGTAAGGCCGGGTCACGGGGGCGCCCGGAATATCACTTAGAGATTTTCTTTGCCGCGCGACTCTGGTATGATGCCGCGTCACTTTTCGCGTCTTTTCCTGCTGTTGGCTCCCCGCACTTCAACCGGTGAGGGGTGGTTCGCGCGGAAAGTCCCTGATTTTGTGACGCTTTGGTGCGCCCTGTCACCAGCGCGGGGTTCTGGATGTTCCCTTCGCCGGTGCACTTTGCTATCATGAGACGCTGTCGCGGCACGTGTTTTGCCTGTATGGCAGCCTGGCATGCGGGGGGGGGTGACGGTCATCCCGGCCCGGATCAATAAAGAGGTGTGTGACATGAAGATGTGGCGAAACTTGCTGCTGGTATCGGCTCTGCTCTCGGTCCCCGTCGTCTCCCATGGCGACCCGGGTAACAACTACTGCATCACCCCCGCCTTCATTACCGCGAACATAAAGCCGAATCTGCTCCTCATGATAGACAACTCGGCCAGTATGTACGACCTCGCCTACATCGACAAAGGGCTCAAGCACTGCTCCAACGACGCCACGAAGACGTGTGCGGACGACTCGGAATGTCCCGGCGGGACATGCAGCGTCGTCGACCGCAACCCGACCTTCTGCTACGACGAGACCTTCCATAGCGGTAAGGAGTACTACGGCTATTTCGACCGCACCACCTACTACTCCTACCGCCCCCTCACAGATGACTTCGCGCCCGAAGCGGGCGGCACCCTCAGCTGCTCCACGGACGCCTCCTATGTCACCAGATCGATCCCGGGGATCATGTGCCTGAAATTCACCACCTCGCCGAAGGCGCTGGTGAGCTTTGTCGCCAAGGGGGATTACCTCAACTGGCTCAGCGCCTCGAAGATGGACGTGGAGAAGAAGATCCTCACCGGCGGCAAGTTCAACGGCAGCTTTCTCCTCCCCGAATCCCGCGGCTGTGTGGGGCAGGGGTACGTGAAGGACGCCTTGGCGGGGGATTTCGTAAACTACACCACCTCTGACCCCAACGTGCCGCTGGGGGTCACCTTCAGGGTGAAGGGGCCGTGGGACACGGCGAACCCCAGTGCCCCCTCCGTTGGCGGGCAAACCTACATCGACATCTTCTCCACACCGGGGAAGGTGTACGATTCCGAGGCCTGCGATGCGGCGTATGCAGCCATCGACAGCGGCACCAACGCCGCCATAAAGACGACGGTGGGGGCGTGCCTGCAGGATGCCTCCCCCGCCTACGGCAGCTGCCAGCAGAAGAGCTCCCTGCAGTGCATCACCTCCACCGACTGCGAGCTCAACACCGCGTTGCCCCAGACGAGCTCTGTCTGCAGCGGCAACCCCGCCCAGAGCTGCACCACTGACTCCAACTGCACGGTGACCGGGGGGTATTGCTCCGGCGACACGACCAGGTTGTGCACGCTCGGGTGCGGTGTCGTCAACATCCCGGAGAGGCTCGGCACCTGCGGCACCCAGGGGAGCTACTCCCCGGTGCTCCCCAGCAGCTTGAAAAACAGCATACCCTCCAGTTGCCGGACCAATGCAGAGTGCAGCATTACCAACACCTTTAAGGGAGTCACCACCACCTACACCGCTTCCTGCACCGGGTACGCCGCCGCCTCCACGAAGGACTACGGCACCTGCCAGACCTCGGATATAGACTGGAGGCCCTGCACCTCCAACTACGTCGGCCCCTGTGTCACCTCGACGCAGCAGGCCGTAGTGAAAACGAAGGTTTCCTTTCAGCAGTCGATGCAGGCGTGCTGGCAGGTGCGGGAAAATCACGCCATCGGCACCGACGAGATAAAGACGATCAACAACCAGTGCTCCGACGTCTACGGTGGGTTTGCCACCTGCGCGAACAACGCGCAGAAGACGTGCACCACCGCGACCGCCACGGCCGACTGCGGCGAAGGTATCGCCTGCGTCACCGGCCCCGCTGCGATCGCAGCGGGGAACCCCGCGCTTATCTGCGGCACGAGCTACATGGGGAAGTTTTTCCAGCAAAGCGGGAGCGCATGGGTGCTCAGGAGCTCACTCCCCGCCACGCTCCCTAGCGCCTGCGCCTCCGGCGACACTTTCGAGACGTGCCAGGAGAAGGTGTACGCCACCTACTGCTCCGCGAACAGCGCACCGAACGTCATGGACCCCACCGACTCGCCGTCCAACACCCCGGCAACCGACAACGTCCCGGCGATCCTGAGCGGCACCAGCGTCGAAGCGCAGCTTGGCTCGCCTATCATCACCATGAAGGTGAAGATCGCCACTTCCACCGCGCCGGAAGGGCTGGTCCAGCAGTTCTCCGACCAGATACGCCTCGGGGCGATGTCCTTCAACAAGTATGGCTCCTCCTCCGAGACTGCCCTTACCTCCATAGGAACGCCGGCGGGGACGAACCTCGACGGCAGCACGATCCTCTACAAGATTGGATCAGGCTCCTGCGCCACCATGACCAGCGTTCCCTGCAAGGTGAACGGCGAATGCACCGGGTCGGGGGAGACCTGCCTTGAGGGGTACTGCGGCGTGAAGGGAGAGACCGCCTGCACTACCCTCTCCAACTGCACCGGTAGCAACCAGGCGTGCATCGCCGACCCCGCCGGGCTGCACACCTCCAGCACCTCGCTCGTCCGCAAGATCGACGACGTCAAGGCGGAGACCTGGACGCCGCTGGCGGAAGGTTTCTACAACGCCATCGGCTACTACGCCCGCACCGCCACCGGCACGAGCCGCACCGATGTCCGCTTGAACACCGGAGACTTCGACGAGAACTACAATCCGTCCGAGTACCGCTGCCAGCAGAACTACGTGCTGCTCGTCAGCGACGGCGCCTCCACCGCGGACCTCAACAGCTCCACCACCACGCTCGCCAACAGCTACGCATCCTCGGCGGGGATCACCCAGAGAAGCTGCACGACCGCGGCGAGGAACAAGGTCATCGACTACGGCGGTAACAACAACTTCCCGATCATGACGTGGCTGGCGAAGAACCGCAACATCACCAACTTCAGCCTGACCCCCAGCAACGCACGCGACTCCATCACCACCTACATCGTCTTCAACGGCGAGTCGAATGGCGCGGCGGAGGACTGCAACTCGGTTACTCTGATGACCGAGGCGGCCACCAAGGGGGGTACGCAGATCAAGATGGCGAAGGATTTCCCGACACTAAGCACGCAGCTCACGAAGGTCTTCCAGGATGTCGCCGCGAAGGCTGCATCGGGGACCGCCGCCTCCATCCTCAGCAACAGCGAGGGGAGCGGCGCGAACATACTGCAGGCGGTCTTCTACCCGAAGAAGATCTTCAACAACTCCACCTCGGTGAACTGGATAGGCGAGATGCAGAACCTCTGGTACTACGTCGACCCCTATATCAATAACAGCACCATCAGGGAGGACACGCCGCTGTCGGGACAGACCGACTACAAGCTGAACCTCCTGCAGGACAAGGTGGTGCGCTTCACCTTCGACAACAGCTCAAACAAGGCGATGGTGCAGCTCTACCAGGACAGCGACGGCAACGGCACGGGGGACACTGCAGTCGGCGCCCTCATTGACCCGGACGAGGTACACTCCCTCTGGCGCGCAGGCGAGCTCCTCTACCTGCGCTCCCCCGGCACCCGGCAGATCTACACCCCGTACATCTCCGGCGGGACCCTGACCTCCACCGGTAGCGGCCTCATGCTCCTCGACTACAACAGCAACGCCACGAAGGACGCGCTGATCCCTTACCTGCAGGCGGGGAGCCGCTCCGAGGCGAACGACATCATGCAGTGGGTGTACGGATTCGACATTACGAACATGAGGAGCAGGACGGTGCAGATGAAGACGTACGCCGCCTCCACCTGGAAACTCGGGGACATCATCTCCTCGACCCCCAGGGTGCAGTCGACCGTACGCCTCGGCACCTACAACCTGGCGCCTCCGGGGGGGTACAACGACGCCTCGTACCTCTCCTTCGTCAATTCCAACCAGTACCAAAGCCGCGGCACCGTGTACGTGGGGGCGAACGACGGGATGCTGCACGCCTTCAAGCTCGGGCTTCTCTCGGTGAAGTCGACCGGGTATGAAAAGGCGACGCTCACCGCCGACCCGATGACCGATCTGGGGAAGGAGCAGTGGGCTTTCATCCCCAAAAACTACCTGCCGTACCTCAAGTACCTGCAGGACCCGGACTACCAGCACCTGTACGGGGTGGACGGAAAGACGGTGCTGGTGGACGCGAGCATCGGCGACCTCGGCACCACGGCGTGCAACAGCACGAACTACTGGAACTGCCTGAAGCCCACCATGGGGGCGGATAGCAAGGTAACCGATTCGAGCAACGACCTCGCCTCCAACAACACCTGGCGCACGATCCTGATCAGCGGGATGGGACTCGGGGGGGCGTCCGCGAAGACCTCCACCACGAACTTCGTGACCACCCCCATAAACGACCCGGCGAACGACGGCAACGGGTTCGGTTACTCCTCCTACTTCGCCCTCGACGTCACCAACCCCGCCACCCCGAAGCTCCTGTGGGAATTCAGTAATCCGTACCTCGGCTACTCCACGACGGGGCCGGCGGTGGTGCGCATCGGTGACTCGCAGAAAAACGGCAGGTGGTTCGCCATCTTCGGCTCGGGACCGACGGGGCCGATCGACACCACCACGCACCAGTTCCAGGGGCGCTCCGGGCAGCAGCTCAGGTTCTTCGTTGTCGACCTGAAGACGGGGGAACTGGTGAAGCAGATCGACACCGGAATCGCGAACGCCTTCTCCGGTTCCCTCACCGGCGGGGCCATCGACGCCGACCGCTGGGATCCGATCTCTCTCGGGAACTACCAGGACGATGCCGTGTACGTGGGGTACGTGAAGCAGACAGGGACGAGCACCGCCTGGACCGACGGCGGGCTCGGGCGCATCATGATAAACCGGGACCAGGGGGAGGAGCCGACCACCGCGAACCTGCAGAGCGATGAGGTGTGGAAATGGAGCACCATCCTCGAGGGGATCGGCCCGGTCACCACCGCGATTTCCAGGCTGCAGGACCGCAAGAACCGCAATCTCTGGCTCTACGGCGGCACCGGGAGGTACTTCTACCGCGACAGCGTGGGGCTCGACGACAACACCTCCCGCCGCATGCTCTTCGGCGTGAAGGAGCCGTGCTACAACAAGGCGAACATCGGAAACTACCTGGACAAGGCCTGCACCGACGGCTATACCGGGACCGTTCTGGAAGGGGCTGCCGGGGCGCTGGTGGACCAGACAAGTGACATTTCCTCCGTGGGATCGGGTAACGCAGGGTGGCGCATAAAGCTCGATGCCAGCACGTCGTCGGTCGGGGCGGAGCGTCTCGTTACCGACACGGTGTCGCTGGTGAACGGCACCGTCTTTTTCACCTCCTTCTCCCCGACCATGGACCCCTGCGGCTACGGCGGCAACTCGTATCTGTGGGGGGTGAAGTACGATACCGGCGACGCCCCTCCGGCGAACGCCCTCACCGGAAAGGCGCTGATCCAGCTCTCTACCGGGGAGTTCAAGGAGGTCGACCTCTCGACCGTTTTCACGGACAAGCTGAACCGCAGGATGGCGACTCCGCTGACGGGGAAACCCCCCTCAGACGCACCGCCGGTGATCAGTTCGAGCACGAACAGGCCGGTGAAGAAGATCCTGCACATCCAGGAGCACTAAATGCAACAGAAGGGTTTCACCCTCGTGGAGCTCATGGTGGTGATCGCGCTGATAGGAATACTCCTCTCCGTGGCGACGCTGAACTGGGGCGACATGAACAGGAAGACCGCCATAGAAAGGGAAGCGAAGACGGTGTACGCCGATCTCATGGCGGTGCGTCTCGATGCGCTGTACACGAAGCAGGCGCGGAGCGTCGTCGTGAGCGGTACGGAGTTCAAGGTCTACAACACGAACGACACCTCCATCGCGCCGGCGAGCACGAAGACCCTCGCCTACCCGCTGAAGTGGACCCCCGACAGCAGCTCCCTCACCATCAACTTCGACGCGAGCGGTCTCGTGGAGAGCGACGTGCCGCTGTGCGTCGCTCCGGACGGGTCGCTCGCGACGGCCAATCCGGCGACGGTGGACAGCCTCGTCGTCTCCGCGGCCCGGGTCAAACTCGGCAAAAGGGAGGGAGGAGCTTGTGAAGTCGGCAGCATCGCTACGAAATAGCAGAGGATTTACCCTGATCGAGGTCATGGCGGCGCTCGTCATCATGGCGGTCGGCATGATCGGTCTCCTGCAGGCGCTGGGGATAGCCTTCGAGCACAACCTGCGCAACCAGATGCGCGAGGAGGCGGTGTACATGGGGGAGAAGTACATGAACGAACTGCGCAACTCCCCCTTTGAGAACCTGAGCACGAGCTACCCCTCCATGTCGGTCACCGGCAGTGCACGGGGGGGGACGGGCGCCTTCGTGGTGGACCGCAGCGCCCCGGCCCTCTCGGTGGACGGCACGGGCGCGACGGTGCGCCAGCTCCAGGTGCTGGTGAAGTGGACGTACAAGGGGGTGCAGTATCAGAACAGGGTCATCTCCCCCGTTTCCAGGCCCCTGCAGTAACGGCAGTCAGAGGAAGACATGAAGCATTTGCGCACTACCGCAGGATATACCCTCGTCGAAGTCATCGTCGTCATGGCCATATTCATGGCGATCATCATTGTCACCGCCGACAGCTTCAACACCGTCACCACCCATGCCGGGCAGCAGTCGAAGTCCGCCGAAACCCAGATCGCCGGGATCGTAGGCCTCGAGCTCCTGCGCGCCGACCTGCAGCAGGCGGGGTTCGGGCTTCCGTGGGATTTTAGCAGCAACCCGAACTACCAGGAGGCGGACGACGGCGCCTTCGTGAACTCCTTCAACGACGCCCCGAGCAACGCCCCGCGTGCGGTGGCGAGCGCGCAGTCCACCTTCAACCAGGACGCCAGCGGCGCCTCGGACTACCTGGTCATCAAGAGCACCGTCGTCGGCTCCACCCCCACCGCGAAGAAGTGGACGACCGTCGCCTTCTCCGGGGGGACGCGCGCAAGGAACCCGGTGCGCGATGCCGCCTTCGGAGCGGACGAGCGGGTCATCGTGGTGAAGAACTCGCTGGCCAGCACCCCCCCGAAGCAGCTCCTCATGGTCGACTCCAGCACCGGCTCATACTTTCGCCCCTTCGGCACCTACTCCACGATCATTTCGCGCCACCAGGACGGCGACTCCTTCGAGGTGTACGGAGTGCACCCCACCGCCGACCCGAAGGCCCCTTTCAACAGGGCCGACTACTACGTGAAGACCCCGGCATCGGGGATGCCGCAGGACTGCGCCCCCCATACCGGGATCCTGTACAAGTCGGTGCTCGACCACGCCACCCGCAGGCTCTCCGCCGGCACCGCTCTTCTTGACTGCGTCGCGGACATGCAGGTGGAGTACGGGCTTGACACCTCCGGCGCAGGCTTCGTGAACGACCACGTGGACGCGCCCCCCACCGATGCGGCGGACGTACGCAGGCAGGTGCGGGAGATCAGGGTGTACATACTCGCCCACGAGGGGAAGAGGGACCGTTCCTATACCTATCCCTCCGAGACGATCAAGGTCGGCGAAGACTTCGGGGGTACGCACGGCAGGCTCTTCAACCTCAATGATCGCATCGGCGGCGAATACAAGCATTACCGGTGGAAGGTGTACACCATCGTGGCGCGCCCCAAGAACCTGATCCAGTAGGCACGAAGGAATTTTATGCGAGTTGTACGAAACGAAGACGGGATCGCCCTTGTGGTGAGCCTCATGTTTACCCTCATCAGCCTGGCGATGATCCTCCTGCTCCTCGAGCTCGTCATGAGCGCCAGCAAGATGACCGCCGCCCAGGCGCGCTACAAGAACGCGCTGGAGGCGTCCTACGGCGGCACCGAGTTCCTCACCAGGACGGTCATCCCGCGCGTCATCGATGATTTCACGAGCGGCAGCACCTCCCTTCTCAGCGACTTCGGTGGGACCGACAAGCTCGGGCTCACCCTCCCCAGCGGCGCAGCGCTGCAGCAGAAGCTCACCACCCCGACCGCCTCGTGGACCGGGGGGACCGCCGCGAAGAGCCTGAATCCGAAGGAGCTGCCGGACGTCGTCTTCAACCTGAAAGGGCAGACCGGCGCCCCGGACTTCAAGGTGTACAGCAAGATCGTGGATACCGTCCCCGGGGTCGGCCTCCTCGATACGAGCGGCGTCGACTACCTCGACCCGGGGATCGGCGTCGCCGGTGCCGGCGCGAGCACCCAGTCGCCGCGCACCCCCAACATCTACTCCATCGAGGTGCAGGGGGAGAAGGCGGTGAATCCGAAAGAAAAAGCGAACCTCTCGGTGCTGTACGCCTACTGAGAATCGCCTGACGCACAATGAGAAGCCGGACCCGTATATGCGGGGCCGGCTTTTTTTTTGCCGTCTCGAGGTTATACTACTAAAGTCATAACCCGCTCTAACCCACCCTCATTTGCCTCACAAGAGGCAGCCGTTCCTGACACACGCCGCGCCGCGCAGGCGCTTTTGAGAGAACCGATCGCCCACTCCGCATGCCAACCACGGCACAAGGGAAGGGGACCGGATCTTTTTCTGTCACACTCCTTCTGCTATGTCTTTAGCGCCTTTCGTCACTGTCGGAGTGAGAAAAAATGAGAGAGCGCGGATTCTCCTTGATAGAACTGGTTGTGGTCCTCTGCATCGTCTCCATACTGCTCGGTATAGCGGTCCTCAGGTTCAGTGACTATATCCGGCGCAGCAGGAAGGAGGCGCAGACGAGGATGATCCAGACAGAGATCATGCAGGCGAGACTCGCCGCCCTGACGGAGAGGAGGGGGAGGCGGGTGAAGCTGAAGCGGACCTCCTTCGAGGTGTACTCCTCCACCCAGGACGACGAGGATGGCGCCTCTCCGAGGGTGCGCCTCCAGCTCAACTACCCGATCACCTGGAACTGCACCGGGACCGCCATCGACATCGACGACCGGGGGATCATCAGTCCGCCCTTTCGCTCCATCTGCATGGAGGAGTCCGGGGACAGGAACCTCACCGACAGCGTCGTCCTCTACTACACCAGGGTGAACCTGGGAAGCCGGAAGGAGGGGAAGGACTGTGCTTCGGAGTTCATCACCGTCAAGTGAAGAGGGCTTCACCCTCATCGAGATGCTGGCGGCCCTGCTCGTGATGATGATCGGGCTCCTGGGGCTCTTGCAGGCGGTCATCGTGGCGCTGGAGTACGATACCCGCAACGTGCTCCGCGAGGAGTCCGTGCGCCTCGCCGAGAAGGAGATGAACGCCTTCAGGCTTGCCGCCGGGCACCAGAACGACGGCGATTTCAAAATGGCGGCCTTCGGCGACCGCACAAAGGAGGAGTCGACCATCGACGTGCCGCTGCAGATCCGGGGGGGAGGGCGCCTCTTCACCGTGACAAGGGAGTACCAGTCGACGGGGGGGAAGTCGCGAAGGCTCCTCGTGCGGGTGAGCTACAACTACAGGGGGGACAGGCTCCAGCATGAGATATACACCATCAAGAGCAACAGGTGAGCGCCATGTGCCGTGACGAGGGGGGGTACACCCTTGCCGAGCTGGTGGTGGCGATCGGGGTCTTTGCCATCGTCATGACCCTCACCACCCTCACCTTCAACCGTATCGTCTCCACCTCCAGCCACCTCGTCAGGTCCGAGCAGACCCAGATCGAGGGGATGATCGGGCTGGAACTCCTGCGCATCGACCTGGAAAACGCAGGGCTCGGGCTCCCCTGGTCGTACCAGACGACCGGGTACGCAGGGTATGCAGAGGCTCAGGAAGGGGATAACGATCCTGATGCGTTCAACGAGGCGTTCGACGGCACGGCGGGGCAGTTCATGGCGCCGCGGGCTGTCCTTGTCCGCCGCGGCACGGGGACCGGAATAAAGGGGGCTGACTATCTCGTCCTCAAAGGGGCGGCGCTCGGGATGAGCCGGGTCGCGCGGCGGTGGAGCTTTCTCACCTACAGCAGCCCCCTTCACGCGGTGGTGAAGCCGAGCCGGTCGGAGAGCGAGCTCTACCTCGGCACCGACAGCGGTCGCGTCATCGCCCTTCGGGACAGCGTGAAAAACGGGGTGGTGAGCAAGGAGCTGGTCATGCAGGGGAGCCTCTTTTCCTTCCCCTACAGCAAGCCGTTGCCGGTGGCGTACCTCCCGAAAAATCCGCAGGACCGCCTCGTCGTGTACGGGGTCGATCCTGACACAGCCACCCCGCTGACACGTCCCTTCAACAGGGCGGACTACTTCATAAGCACCCCCGACGATCTCCCGGCGCGCTGCGCGAAGGGAACGGGGCGACTCTCGAAGATGGTGCTGAAGCAGCAGGGGGATGCCAGCGGAAGCCAGTTCACGGTTTTTCCGCTCCTCGACTGCGTCGCGGACCTTCAGGTCGTGGTGGGGCTGGACACAAACGGCGACGGCGACATCGACCTTCATACCGACGATCTGATGAACGTGAACGAGTTCGACCCGCGCACCATCCGCGAGCAGGTGAAGGAGATCAGGGTGTACATACTGGCGCAGGAAGGGGGGAGGGATCCCTCGTTCCTCTATCCGGTGCCCGATGCGGAAAAAGCGATCGTCGTCGGAGACGAGGCGGAGGCGCCGGAGCAGACGCGGGAGCGGAAGGCTTCCGAGCTCTCCGCAACCTTCGGGGGGGACTGGCGCCACTACCGGTGGAAGATCTTCAGGATCGTCGTTCAGCCGAAGAACCTCGAGTGAAAAGGGGTATGCGGAAAGTGCCCAGAGTTCCGGGAGGTCGGGGCGAAAAAGGGGGGATCATGGCGAAGGTGCGCGGGGAAGGGGGGGCGGCTCTGGTCACGGCGCTCCTTCTGACCCTCCTCTCTCTGGTGATAGCGACGGCGCTCCTTTACTCCGTGACGCAGGGGATAAAGAGCACCGCGAGCCACAAGCGCTACAGTACCGCGCTCGCAGCGGCCGAAGGGGGGGTGGATGTCCTGGCGAAGGAGATCATTCCGCAACTCTTCCTGAAGGCGATGAACGGGCCGCTGACCTCGGACTCGCTGGAGCAGGTGCACGACATGTTCTCCTTCGACGTGAGCTTTCCCGGGGGGAGCGCGCAGTGCCTGCAGCAGAAGCTTTCCACCCGCACGGAGGAGTGGAGCGCCTGCACCGCGGAAGGGAAGAGCTCGGACCCCGCGACACTCCCCGACGTGAGCTTCGTCCTCCAGGGGACCGGGCATTCGAAGGAGTACCAGGTATCGACGAAGATCGTGGACACCGTCCCCGGCAACTCCTTCCTTGGCGGTTTCGACCTCGACGCAGGCGGCGCGGTCGACTGGAAGGACGAGGAGATCTACCCGCAGCACGTCCCCTATCTGTACAGCATCGGGGTGCAGGGGGAGACGACGGACCTAAGGGAGAAGGCCCGCCTTTCCGTTCTCTATGCCTACTGATATACAAAAAATATTTCGCTGATAGATCGGGCCGTTATCGGGCAGACTTTGCGCAGATCCGGCATTTCCCCGCCCAGAGCGGCTCCGCGGCGGGGGAGGGGTGTAATTGCACTTGAAACTTTTATTGGTACCATCTAATTTGCCTCATCAGAGATCATCACTCATTATCTTTTACATCCAAAGAACATAATTACATATAACTTAAAACAATTTCTTGACTTTTCTTTTAATTACTGTAAATCTGCGCCAAAATCTGTCCGGAGTCAGGTGCTGGCATGCCCATAATCGTTAGCAACAGCGTCAAAAAGTTGAGGGAAGAGCGTTTGATGAGCAAGGCCGAGCTGGCCCGCCTGGCCGGCGTCTCCCCCATCACCGTCGACAGGATCGAGCGTGGTGAGGAGTGCAGGATGGAGACGAAGCGCAAGATCCTGCTGGCGCTCGGTTTTTCACTCTCCGAAAAGGACAAGGTGTTTCAGGACTAACCGTTCAACAGGACGCACAATGCTCTTCACAAGAAAAAAAGAGATAGTGGGGATCGACATAGGTTCCAGCGCGGTGAAGCTGGTCCAGTTGAGGTCGCTGAAGGGGGGCTTCCAGCTCTCCAACGTGGGGCTCCTGCCGCTGCCGGCGGAGGCGATCGTGGACAACACCCTCATGGACAGCTCCTCCATCGTGGAGACGATCAAGAACCTCCTGCAGAGCCTCTCCATAAAAGCGAAGGAGGCGGCGTGCTCCATCTCCGGCAACGCGGTCATCATCAGGAAGATCTCGCTGCCGGTCATGCCCGAGGAGGAGCTGGAGGACCAGATCCACTGGGAGGCGGAGCAGTACATCCCCTTCGACATCAACGACGTGAACATCGACTTCCAGATACTCTCCCCGGACGAGCACGACCCCTCCAAGATGAACGTCCTTCTGGTGGCGAGCAAGAAGGACATCATAAACGACTACCAGACTGTCTTCACGGAGGCGGGGCTGAGGCTCGTGGTGGTGGACGTCGACTCCTTTGCGGTGCAAAACGCCTACGAGGCGAACTACGAGGACGGCTTCACCGAGGTCGTGGCGCTGGTGAACATCGGCGCGAGCATCATGAACCTGAACATCGTGCGCGGCGGGGTCTCCCTTTTTACCCGCGACGTGCAGATGGGGGGGAACCTGTACACGGAGGAGATCCAGAAGCAGTACGGGGTTTCCACGGAGGATGCCGAGGCGATGAAAGTCGGCGCCTTCGCCTCCGGCGACGCGCGTCTGAAGGAGATCATGCAGCGGGTGAACGACTCCATCTCCCTTGAGATGCGCCGCTCCCTCGACTTCTACAACTCCACGGCAGGGGACGAGCGGATCGTAAAGGTGTACCTCTCCGGGGGTGGGGCGAAGACCCCCTTCCTGATCGATGCCGTCCAGCAGAAGCTGCAGCTGCCGGTGGAAATCTTAAACCCCTTCACGAAGGTGGCGGTGAACGAGAAAGACTTCGACCCCGCCTACCTGGAGGAGATCGCGCCCCTCATGACGGTCGCCATGGGCCTTGCGCTGAGGCGGGGAGGGGATAAATGATCCGCATCAATCTCTTACCGGTACGCGCCTCCAAAAAGAAGGAGACGATCAGGCAGCAGATCTCCATCGCGGCCGGCACCCTCGTCCTGGTTCTGTTGATCGGCGTAGCTCTCTACTTCGCTACCGTTTCGAAAATCGCCGCGGCAAAGGAGAAGATCCAGACCTCGGAGAGCGAGCTGACGTCGCTGAAGTCGAAGATCGGCGCCATCAACAACATAAAGAAGCTGCAGGCAGATGTTAAGAAGAAGCTCGACGTCCTGAATAGCCTCAGGAAGGAGAAGACCGGTCCGGCCAGCCGCCTCGCCGCCCTTTCCGACGCGGTGCCGGAGAAGCTCTGGCTCACGAGATACTCGGAGAACGGGGCGAACGTGTCCGTCGGGGGGATCGCGCTCAGCGAGGACCTCATCGCCGCCTTCATGCGCAACCTGCAGGGAAATCCCGCCTTCACGAACGTGGAGCTCCAGGTCTCCGAACAGACGGAGATGGCGGGTGTGAAGGCGAAGCGCTTCGACATCAACTTCAGCATCAAGGGGAAGTAGCTCCGGCGCGCAGGCCGGACCGTTCCCACCTTACCTACATTTAGTACAACTGCGGTCAGCAGGGGCTTTTCATGGATCCGTCAATAGAGAAAGTACTGAAGCTGCCCACCAAACAGAAGGTGGCGCTGTTATGCCTCATGGTGCTCCTGGAGGGTGCGCTCCTGTACAACTTCCTGTACAGGCCGCGCATGGAGGAGCTGAAGAGCCTTCAGACGCAGGTGGAGGATCTTGACCGCCAGATCGCCGAAAGCCGCCGCATCGCCAACAACCTGCCGAGGTTCAAGAGCGACTATGAGCAGCTGAAGAAGGACCTGGACAACGCCCTCACGGAGCTGCCGAACTCCAAGGAGATCCCCTCGCTTCTCACCAGCATCTCCAACGCCGGGAAGAGCGCAGGCCTCGAGTTTCTCCTCTTCAAGCCGCGCCCCGAGGAGAAGAAGGAATTCTACGCCGCAGTCCCTGTAGACATCTCCGTCTCCGGCACCTTCTACCAGGTTGCAGACTTCTTCGTCGCCGTCGGCAATCTCCCCCGCATCGTCAACATCAACAACGTGAACTTCTCCGACTTCAAGACCGTTGGTGGGCGCACCACCCTGAAGGTGAACTGCCTGGCCACCACCTTCCGTTTCCTTGACCAGAAAGAGACCAAGGATGAAAAGACTCCCGCACCGAAATAGGGCGCTTTTGTGCGCGCTCACGCTCATGGTCGCGCTCCTTCCTGCCTGCAAGAAGAAGGAGGAAGCGCCCGCGCCCGCGACCCCCGCGGCGCCGCAGCCCGCTCCCGCCCCGCAGGCGGCACCGGTACAGAAGCAGCACTCCTCCGCACAAGCGCAGGGTGGAGGGCAGGGCGACTTCAAGGCGCGCCGCGACCCCTTCAAGCCTTTCCTGGAGGCGCAGCCGCAGAAGCCCGCCGAGCAGCAGGGGGAGACGCTGCGCCCGAAAGGGGACGAGCTGCCGATACAGAGCTTCGAGGTGAGCAAGTTCAGGGTCACCGGGATCATCGCGGGGATCAAGGAGAACCGCGCGCTTCTGGTCGACCCCCAGGGGAAACCGTACGTCGTGCAGGTAGGGATGGTGGTGGGAAACCACCAGGGGCGCATCACGCGGATCACCCCCTCGTCGGTTGAGGTGGTGGAGCGCTACCGCGACGAAGCCGGACACGTCAAGAAGAGAACCATAGTGCTTACGCTGGCCAAGAAAAGGTAAGGAGCGTTTCAGATGAGAATGTACCCAAGCAGAACCCTTTGTCAGGCGCTGACACTCATCTCTTTGTGGGCGGCCTGCTCCGGCTGCGTAAAGAGGATGTCCGCGGCGAACGAGCCGCTTCCGGCGGAACGCTCCAGCTACGCCACGATACAGTCGGTGCAGGTCTCCCAGGACGCTTCCCAGGTGGAGCTGAAGAGCGACAGGCCCCTCACCTACACCTCCTACAAGCTCGATGCGCCGCCGAAGGTCATTGTGGACCTCTCCCAGACCGAGCCTGGCGCCGCGGCGACCGCCCAGGAGATCAACGCCGGAAATATAAAGCGTATCGACCTGATGCGCCAGCCGGTCGGCGGCGGGGTCCTTACCCGCATGGAGATCGCGCTTCGCTCCGATGCGGAGTTCGAGGTGAACACCGACCCGCAGGACAAGGGGAAGCTCATCGTGAAGCTCGCACCTGCCGCGGCGGTAGCGCCCCAGCCGCAGGCGGAGGTGAAGCAGGAGGCGCCGCCGGCGGACGCCAAAGGTGAGGCTAACGCGGAGCACCCCGTCCTTGCCGCGTCCGCTACCCCCTCCGCTGCTGCAGCCGAGCCGAAAGTTGAAGAAAGAAGGGTCACGGAGGAGCCGGTTCCCGCCGCCAAGGAGGCCCCGGCCCCCGCAGCCGTCGCACAGGCGGCAGCGCCGGACGGCGCCGCAGGCGGAGTCGCCCCCGCCCCCTCTGTGCAGGCCGCAACCTCGGAGCCGGCACCTGCCGAGCAGAAAAGCGCACAGGCGGGTGCGCCGGAGTCGAAAGCCGCCCCCGCCCCATCCGCTCCTGCAGGTGCCCCGCAGCGCCTCCTTACCTCTGTGGCAGTTTCGCCGGACGGGATTGACCTCGGCATCGCCGGCGGGATCGAGACCTTCAGCGCCTTCAAGCTCCGCGCGCCTGACCGCCTGGTGCTCGACCTCTTCGGCGTGAAAAACAAGGTGAAGCAGAGTGTGGTGCCGATAGAGGCGTACGGCATCGGCAGCGCACGGATCGGGATCACCCCCGACAAGGTCCGCGTCGTCCTCGATGCGCCGGAAGGGCTGGCGCCGTTCGAGGTGCGCCCGACCGACAACGGTCTGCGTATCCGTTTCAAGGGTAAGGCGCCGGCAGCGGTCGCAGCGGCGCCGGTCGAAAAAGGTGCGCCGGCCGAGCCCCCCCAGCCTGAAGCGAAGGCTCCGGCCGCTCCGGCTGCGACCCCTGCCTCCCGCGAGCGCATCGCGGCCCCTGTGAAGACGCAGGTAGAAGTTCCGGCCACCTCTCTGAAGAAAGGGAAGGGGGCACTGGAGGCCGTCGACTTCAAGGTTGTGGAGAACAGGGCGCGCGTCCTTTTGAAGCTCGCCGGCGATTGCCAGGCGGGGAAACCGGTCCGTACGGCGGAGGGAATCTCCCTTGTGCTCAGGAACTGCCAGGTACCGAAAAAGCTGCAGCGCTCACTTGATACCTCCGGCTTCGGCTCCAACGTCCTCTCGGTCGTTCCGTACCAGGTGAAGGCGAAGACCGGCTACCAGGCGAGGGTGCAGGTGCGCATGAGCGAGTCCTCCCCCTTCACCACCTTCCAGGAAGGGGACACCTTCGTTCTGGAGATAGAGCAGACAAAACCTGCTGCTGCAGCGAAGGCGCCGGTGGCGCCCGTGGCGCCGCGCCACGAGAAGGCGGCTCCCCCTGCAGCGGAGGAACTCGCCGCCGCACCCGCGGAGCAGAGCGGTGTGGTGGAGCTTCCCCCGACGGTCGGCTCGACTGTTGCCCAGAAGAAGGTGTACAAGGGGCGCCGGGTGACCCTTGAATTCTCCGATGCGGATGTGCGCAAGATCTTCCAGCTTATCGCCGAGGTCAGCAACCTGAACTTCCTTGTGGCGGACGATGTCACCGGGACCATCAGCATAAAGCTCGTGAACGTCCCCTGGGACCAGGCGCTGGACGTCATCCTCGACAACAAGGGTCTCGGGATGCAGCGCGAGGGGAACATCGTCCAGATCAAGCCGAAAGGGAGGATCCTCAGCCAGGCCGACGAGGAGACTGCCGCGAAGAAGGCGCGGGAGCGGACGATGGAGCTCAGAACCGCCGTCTTTGACGTGAACTACGCGAGCGTTTCCGACGTCATGATGCAGTTTGCCGCCCTGAAGAGCGACCGCGGACTCATCACGAAGGACGAGCGCACCAGCAAGGTCATCGTAAAAGACATCGCGATGGCGATCGACGAGATGCGTAACCTCCTGAAGACCCTCGACACCCCGGAGAAGCAGGTGATGATCGAGGCGCGCATCGTGGAGGCTTCCTCCAACTTCACCCGCGACCTGGGGGTGCAGTGGGCGATCCACTACAAGGACGCGTCGGCCTCCACCGCCGGCATCAACACGCTCGATACCGGCTTTGGCGGCGTTGTCTCCACGGTGCTGCCGACCCTTACCACCGGCGGTCTTGCCACCGGGATGTCGTTCGGGAAGCTCACCAGCAACATCCAGATCGACATGAGGCTCTCCGCTGCGGCCACCATCGGCCAGGTAAAGATCATCTCCACCCCGAAGGTCGTGACGCTGAACAACAAGGCGGCGAAGATCTCGCAGGGGCAGTCGATTCCGTACCAGACGACCTCGGCGGAGGGGACGAAGACCGAGTTCGTGGAGGCGGCCCTCACCCTCGAGGTCACGCCGCACATCACCCCCGACGGCTCCGTCAGCATGAAGATCAAGGCGAGCAACAACTCCCCCGGCTCCGGTACCCCGCCGCCGATCAACAAGAAAGAGGCGACCACCGAACTCGTGGTAGCCAACGGCGAGACGACGGTCATCGGCGGGATCTACGTGGACAGCGACACCGACACCAACACCGGGGTGCCGTTCCTGTCCGACATCCCGCTCCTGGGATGGCTCTTCAAGTCGAACACAAAGTCGAAGATCAAGACGGAGCTTTTGATCTTCATTACGCCGAAGCTGGTGATCTGATCCGCGGGCACCGAGGACAGCGGTTTAATCTTGGGGGGCTCCCCCAGCATGAAATGGAGAAAATGGAGAGAGTATGAGATTCAGGTCCCTTTTGTTGGCAGTCTTCTCTTTATTCACCGTGGCGCTGGCCGGGTGCGGTGGCGGTAGCGACGGGCTAAACGGCGCGGTAACTGTTACGGTGGCTGCCACCGGTACGGAAATAAAGGCCACCGCACAGTACACCAACCCGACGGTGACGAACCTCATCGGGCAGCCGATCAAGTTTTCCTTCCGCGTCGGAAACGGCGAATACCAGGATCTCGGCACCTACCATACCAATAACTCCGGCATCGTAAGCGTTTCCTTCCATCCCGCCGCCTTCACCGGCACGCAGACGGTGACCGTGAAGGTGGAGGCGGACAAGCTCACCGACTTCGCCTCCGTCTCCCTTTCCGGGGTGGCGATGACGTTGACCCCCATTCCCGCGGTCGACTTCGCTGTCACCAGCGACCAGGCAAACACCTCGACCGAGATCCCGATCCCGTCGCAGGCGGGCTTCCTTACCGTCAACGATCCGTTCGATACCTCCTCCACGCATCTGTTCAAGATCACCGCGACCGTCGCCCCGACTTCGGCCGGAGCCACCGTGACCTTTGCCGACACCGGCACGAACACGACGACGATTGTAGCCACCGGCACCGGTGACTTCCCGGGCGCTACCTTGACGATGACTTCTCCTGCGGCGTCGAACACCATTTCCGTCACCGTCACCTGGACCGTAACCGAGCTCACCGTGGTGAACAACCAGGCAGTCCCCCTGGCGGGGGGGCTGACAGGCAACACCACGACCGCCGTCAGCCTGACCACGAACGCCCCTGTCACTACGCCCTAGCCCCCTCTCCGACAAGGGTGGCAAATACCGGTACGAAGCAAATGCCAGGGGACATCCCCTGGCATTTGTGTAACTGGAGCTCGGCAGGTGCTATCGCGATAACCTTTGATTGCCGCAGGAATAACTGCTAATATCCCGCTGCACCTGTCGCGCGCCCCGGTATGGCGGCGCCAGAGGGCCGGTGCCGGAGAAGGCAGGAAAGGCAGTACGGGCACCCCAGTAATTCGCACCAAGGAGAATGCATGTTCAGGTACCTCACCGCGGGGGAATCGCACGGCCCGCAGCTTACCGCCATAGTAGAAGGAATTCCCGCAGGGCTTTCCCTTACCGAAGAAGAGATCAACAAGGACCTGGCAAGGCGGCAGGGCGGCTACGGCCGCGGCGGTCGCATGCTCATCGAGACGGACAAGGCGCGTCTTCTCTCCGGCGTGCGCTGGGGAAAGACGCTCGGCTCCCCCATCACGCTAGCGGTAATAAACAGCGACTGGGTCAACTGGGAAAAGCGCATGTCCCCCCTAGAGGAGGACCGCGACGACAGCATCAGGGTCACCCGGGCGCGCCCGGGGCACGCGGACCTCCCCGGCGCCATGAAGTACGGGCACGACGACGTGCGAAACATCCTGGAGCGCTCCAGCGCCCGCGAGACCGCGGTGCGGGTGGCGGTCGGCGCCGTGGCGAAGGCGTACCTTTCCGCCTTCGGCATCACGGTCACCGGGTGCGTCACCGAGCTCTGCGGCATAAAGGCAGAGCGCCCCGCTCTCCCTGCCGAGGAACTGCAAAGGATCATCGCGGCTTCCCCGCTGTACACCTGCGACCCTGAGGCGGACCAGAAGATGATCGCCCTCATCGACAAGGCAAAGGCCGATGGCGATACGCTGGGCGGCGTCGTCGAGGTGCGGGTAAACGGCCTCCCCGCCGGGCTTGGCAGCCATGTGCAATGGGACCGGAAGCTCGACGCGCGTCTCGCCGCTGCCGTTATGAGCATCCAGGCGTTCAAGGGGGTGGAGGTGGGGCTCGGCTTCGATGCCGCCCGCGCACCGGGCTCCCAGGTGCACGACGAGATCTTCTTCGACGGGGAGAGGGTAGCTAACGGGGCGCAGAGCGGCTTCTTCAGGAAGACGAACAAGGCGGGGGGCCTGGAGGGGGGGATCACCAACGGTGAGGAACTGATCGTGCGCGGCGCCATGAAGCCGATCCCCACGCTGTACACGCCGTTGCGGTCGGTGGACATCCTCTCCAAGGAGCCCTTCGAGGCGACGGTGGAGCGCTCTGACGTCTGCGCGGTTCCCGCTGCTGCCGTCGTTGCGGAGTCGGTGGTGGCAATCGAGGTCGTCAACGCCTTCATGGAGAAGTTTGGCGGAGACAGCATCGAGGAGACCCGGAGGAATTTCACCTCCTACCTCCAGTACCTGCGAGAGTTCTGATTGAGGAACATCTTTCTTACAGGCTTCATGGGGTGCGGCAAGACGAGCGTCGGCCAGGTGCTCGCTGCGATCACCGGGTTCCGCTTCGTCGACCTTGACCGCGCCATCGTTGAAGAGGCCGGCGCGACCGTGAAGGAGATCTTCGCGGGGGAGGGTGAGCCGGCCTTCCGCCGCCTCGAGAGCGAGGTGCTCGCGAAGGTGGCGCAGGAGGAAGGGATCATCGTGAGTACCGGCGGCGGTGCCGTTATCGCCGAGGATAACCGCAGCGTCATGCGGCAACACGGGACGATTGTGAACCTGACGGCGAGCGTGGCAGCGCTTGTGGAGCGGCTCTCCGGCGACAGCGAGCGTCCCCTCCTGCAGGATGACCCGTCGGGGGAGCGGATCGCGACGCTCATGGCGAGCCGGGAAGGGTACTATGCCGATGCGGATCTGCGCATCGACACCACTGGAAAGACGGTGGAGGCGATCGCCGCGGAGATTGTGCACTTTATGGAAGGGGAGGGGAACTCTCGAACGGAGCCCCTGTTCTAGGTAATTCGAACGACGGTTTGTGTGCCGTGCATGGATAAGGCAAGGGCTTGGGTTCCCGCCATGTGCGAAGGTTCATCCGCAAATTCCGGGGAGCGCGGGTACATTTCCACGAAGCACTGCAAGAGATCCGACGTTCCCCCCTTTGCGAAGGGGGGGCAGGGGGGATTTGATTACCTCTCGGTCGTAGCACTGCTATGGCAGTATAAAAATCAATGGTATAGGCTCCAGCGGTTTTGGCCGGTTTAATTTGTTGTGACGGCAGCAGTTACCACCGAGTCTGACATCTTGCTTGCGCACCTTACGCGGACGCTTCCTTGCGAAGTCAAATCCCCCCTGTCCCCCCTTCGCAAAGGGGGGGACGCGAGGTCGCGTGCGGCGCTTCGGTGAAACGTCCCCGCCCTTTGTACGAGGTAACAGTGGAAAGAATAAAAGTGGATCTGGCCGAGCGCAGCTACGACATCACCATCGGCGCCGGCAATCTTCATACTCTCGGTGACAGGTGCAAGGCGCTCTCCCTCTCCGGGACCGCCGCGGTCGTGACGAACCGGACGATCGCGCCCCTCTACCTCGAGCGGGCCTGCGCGAGCCTCGCGGCCGCCGGCTATCGCACCGTTCCGGTTAAACTTCCGGACGGCGAGGCGTTCAAGGAGAGCGGCACACTGAACCTCATCTACGACTCCCTGGTGGAGGCAGCCTTGGACCGCGGCTCCTTCATAGTAGCTCTCGGGGGGGGGGTCATCGGCGACATGGCGGGCTTTGCTGCTGCGACATATCTGCGCGGCATCCCCTTCGTCCAGGTTCCCACGACGCTCCTCTCGCAGGTCGATTCGAGCGTTGGCGGGAAGACCGGCATCAATCACCCGAAGGGTAAGAACCTGATCGGCGCCTTTTACCAGCCGAAGGGGGTGCTGATCGACGTCGCCCTCCTGGACACCCTGCCGGACCGCGAGTACTTGAGCGGACTCGGGGAGGTGGTGAAGTACGGCGCCGTTCTCGACGCCCCCTTCTTCACCTTTCTGGAAGAGAACGTCGACCGGCTCCTGGCGCGCGACAAGGACGCCCTGATCCACGCAGTCGGCCGCTCCTGCGCGCTGAAAGCCCGCGTTGTGGAGAGCGACGAGCGCGAGTCGGGCCTTCGGGCGGTGCTCAATTACGGCCACACCCTCGGTCACGCCGTGGAGACCCTCACGCACTACAGCCGTTTCCTGCACGGCGAGGCGGTAGCGATCGGCATGGTGCAGGCTGCCCGCATCTCCCGCTCCTTAGGGCTTTGCGGCGACGAGGAGTGCCGCCGGATAGAGGCGCTCCTGCAAAAGCTGCGTCTCCCGCTGGAGCTTCCGTTCTTCCCCTTCGAGGAGTACGAAGAGGCGCTCTCCCACGACAAGAAGGTTCGCCACTCCGGTCTTACATTCGTCTGCAACAAAGGGATCGGCGACTTTTCCCTCGAGAGGGTAACCGATCCCGGGAAGCTGCTGAAGATCTGCGGCATAGGAGCATGAGATGATAGAAACCGCCATTTCTTTCTGGGCTGACATAAAGCGATACGAGGACATGCTGGAAGCGGATCCCCGCTCGTACTGCTTTGCACCGCTGTCGGAGCTGTACCGCAAGCTCGGGCTTCTGGACGATGCCATCTCCGTCGCCAAAAAAGGGTGCACCCTGCACCCCGAATACGCCGGCGGCTTTCTGGCGCTGGCCGCAGCCCTCCTGGACAAGGGGGAGAAGGGGGCGGCGCGCGAGGCCCTGGAGCGGGTGGTCGGCTCGAACCCGGACAACCTGCGGGCTCAGAAGCTCCTGAGCCAGGTCTACGCCGAGGCGGGAGAGACCGATCTGGCGCGCGAGGCTCTCCGGCGCGTTCTCGCCGACAACCCCGACGACGCCGAGAGCGCGCTCCTGTTGCGCACCCTCTCCGGCAGCGCGCCCGTGACGGCCGCCGCCGAAGACGCAGTGGAGGAGGTGGAACTGGAGGAGGTCGAGCTCGTCGAGGAACTGACCGACGAACTGGAGCCGGAGGAGCTTTTCGAGATGGAGGAACTATTCGACCTCGAGGAGCCGTTGCCGGAGGAGCCGGAGCCGCCGCAAGCTCCCGCCCCGCCGGTCGCGGCACAGGGGAAGGATCCGCTCTCCACCGCCACCATGGCTGAACTCTACCTCTCGCAGGGGTTTCCGGAGAAGGCGCTGCGCATCTACCGCGCGCTCCTCGAGGACGACCCGGCTAACCTGACGTACACAAGGCGTGCGGCCGAGCTCGAGCGTGCCATTGCCGCTGCCGCCGAAGCCGGGGTCCCTGCAGTCGAGGAAGAGGATCTCCCGAACGTAGAGGAGGGGGAGCTTTCCTTTGCCGCCGAAGAGGAAGCCGCTTTCGCAGCCGGTGACGAGGGGGCTCTTGCAGGCGCTGAAGAATGGGCGCCCTTTGCCGCGGCAGAGGAGCAAGCTCCCGCTGTCGTCCCCCCGCTGGCGCCGGTTGCCGCGTCTCCCGTCCCCTCCGCGGCTCATCTTGCCAAAAGTGATCAGCAGACAGTGGAAATCCTCGAGGAGTGGCTAGAGAATATAAGAAGGAGGAAGCAGCATGCCCTTTAAGAGCATCTTGCAGCAGATCGTGGAGGAAAGCGGCGGAGGTCTCGGCGGGATCGTCATGGGGTACGACGGCATCGCCATCGACGAGTACCAGGCGCAGCGCGATGAACTCGACGTGCACCTTCTGGCGGTGGAATACGCCTCTGTACTGAAGGAGATCAAGAGGACGGTGGGGGTCCTGAAGACCGGGGAGCTGGAAGAGGTCTCCATCTCCAGCGAGCAGTGCCGGGTCATCGTGCGCGGCGTGAGCGACGACTTCTTCGTTGCCCTCGTACTTTCGGCAGACGGCAATTACGGCAAAGGGCGCTACCTCCTGAAGCGCGACGCCTGGAAACTGCGCGAGGCGCTCCAGTAATGGCGGCGCATCGCATACTGGTGCTGCACGGCCCGAACCTGAACCTCCTGGGAACGAGGGAGCCGGGGATCTACGGGGCTGCGACGCTGGAGACGATCAACGATTCCCTCGCCGAACTCGCCCGCGAGCTCTCCGTGGAACTTACCACTGTGCAGTCAAATCACGAGGGGGCGCTGGTCGACGCCATTCAGGGTGCGCGTGGCACCTGCCAGGGCATCCTCATCAACCCCGCGGCATACACCCACACCAGTGTGGCCATCCGCGACGCAATCGCCGCCGTTGCCCTCCCGGCTGTGGAGGTGCACCTCTCCAACGTGCACGCCCGGGAGGAGTTTCGCACCAGGAGCTACATCGCCCCGATCGCCCTCGGACAGATCTCCGGATTTGGCGCAACTAGCTATCTTTTGGGGCTGCGCGCACTGGTGAGCCACCTGGAAAAATAGATTGTCAAGATGGGGGCTCTTATGTTAGATAACAGAATCTCGGCGGCCAGGGGTGCTCTGAAGGGGTCCGGCGCCGATCTTTTGATCGTTACAAGCCTCAGTAATATAAGATATATTTCCGGTTTTACCGGTTCCAGTGCTCTCCTTGTCGTCTCCGAAAAAGAGGCCTTTCTCCTTACCGATTCCCGCTACACTTCCCAGGCGGCCGCAGAGGCCCCGGGGGTGCAGGTAATCGAATATGCGCAGCGCCTGGAAGGGGTGAAGAGGCTTCTTCAGGAGCAGGGGGCGCAGCGGATTGCCTTCGAGGCGGCACACACCACTGTCGCCGCGCACAAGGATCTGTGCTCGGTCCTTCCCAACCTCGAGTTCATCCCCGTCGACAAGGAGCTGGAGGCACTTCGCACGGTCAAGGACGCGAGCGAGCTTCGTCTCCTCGAACAGACGGCGCAGATAGCCTCGGAAGCGCTGCAGGAGATCCTCCCGCAGGTACGACCCGGCGCCGTCGAGCGCGACGTCGCTCTCGCCCTCGAGATCGCCATGCGGCACCGCGGCGCCCACGGGATATCGTTCGACTTCATCGTCGCCTCCGGTGAGCGGGGCGCCCTGCCGCACGGCAAGGCCTCCGACAAGGTCATCGCCTACGGCGAGCTGGTGACCCTCGACTACGGCGCGCTGTACCAGGGATACTGCTCCGACGAGACGGTCACCGTCTGCGTGGGGAAACCCGATCCCCGCCAGGTCGAGGTGTACGAGACGGTGCGGGGAGCGCAGGAAGCCGCGATAAAGGGGGCACGCCCGGGGATGACGCTGAAGGAAGTCGATGCCCTGGCGCGCAGCTACATCGAGAGCCGCGGCTTCGGCAGCTACTTCGGGCACGGGCTCGGCCACGGCGTCGGCATCGACATCCACGAGCACCCCACCGTCTCCCCGCGGGGAGAGGGGACCGTTACCGAGGGTATGGTCTTCACCATCGAGCCCGGGATCTATATCCCCGGCTGGGGGGGGGTGCGCATCGAGGATACCGTCGTCGTGGAGCAGGACGGGTGCCGGTGCATCACGAAGGTCCCGAAGGATTTGATCGTTTTATAGCTCCCTAAAGATGCGGGACCGTCCCCCGGTCTCCGCGTTCTTTTGTACTTTCCGTTTTGCCGGCCGGCGCGAGGTGCCCCCACGGGAAGACCCTGCGAAGGCCGGATCTTTGCGCGCAGACGTGCGATTAACTGTAATGAAAAGGAGAAACACGTGGATATAAAAGACCTGAAGACGCTCATCAAGATGGTCACCGAGACCGACATCACCGAGTTCGAGCTCGAGAGCGCCGACGAGAAAGTGGTCATCAAGAGGGGCGCCGTCGCAGGTGCTCCCCAGTTCGTGCCGCAGCACCCCGCGCAGTACCCCTTCGCGCCCCAGCCTGTCGCTCCCGCCCCCGTAGCAGCACCCCCCGCCGCTCCCGCAGCCGAAGCCGAGGCGGAAGAGGGTGAAGTCATCGTATCCCCCATCGTCGGCACCCTGTACCGTGCGCCGTCCCCGGAAGCCGCCTTCTTCGTGGAAGTAGGGCAGGTGGTCGAGAAAGGGGAGGTGCTGTGCATCGTAGAGGCGATGAAGCTCATGAACGAAATCGAGGCGGAGTTCCGCTGCAAGATCGTGAAGGTCTGCAAGGAGAACGCTTCCCCCGTCGAGTACGGCGATCCCCTCTTCGTGGTGGAAAGGCTCTAGTACCGCCCATCCATTGCATGGAGCAGGATACCGCAGCGGCCGCTCCCTTCCGGTGAGCCCCGTACCGGCATTTCCCTCTCCATTCGGCATTGTCGCGGCTTTTTCGGGAAACCGGAGGAGCACGCAGACCGGAGAACCACAAAAGTATGTTCCATAAAGTGCTCATAGCGAACAGGGGGGAGATCGCCCTCCGCATCATCAGGACCTGCCGGGAGATGGGGATCAAGACGGTCGCCGTCTACTCCCTCCCCGACAAGGACTCGCTCCACGTGAAGCTTGCCGACGAAAGCGTCTGCATCGGTCCTGCCCCCAGCATCAACAGCTACCTCAACATCAACGCCATCATCTCGGCCGCGGAACTGACCGACGCCGAGGCGATCCACCCGGGATACGGTTTCCTCTCCGAGAACGCCGCCTTTGCCGAGATCTGCGAAAACTGCGGCATCACCTTCATCGGCCCCTCCGCCGAGAGCATGCGCATCATGGGTGACAAGATCAGCGCGCGCCAGGCGGTCATCAAGCAGGGGGTGCCGATCCTTCCCGGCACGAAGGAAGGGGTGGCCGACGTGAACGAGGCGATAAAGGTCGCCAAGGAGATCGGCTTCCCCGTCATCATCAAGGCTACCGCCGGCGGCGGCGGGCGCGGCATGAAGATCGTGCACTCCCCGGCGACCCTTCCGAACGCCTTTGCCACCGCGCGCGCCGAGGCGCAGAGCGGCTTTGGCAACCCCGAGGTGTACATCGAGCGCTACTGCGAGTCGCCGCGCCACGTGGAGATCCAGATCCTCGCCGACAAGCACGGCAACGTCGTGCACCTCGGCGAGCGCGACTGCTCGATCCAGCGCCGTCACCAGAAGGTGATCGAAGAAGCACCCTCCACCGTCACCACGCCGGAACTGCGGCAGGCGATGGGGGACGCTGCGGTGCGTGCCGCCAAGGGGGTAGGGTACTCCTCCGTCGGCACCATCGAATTCCTGGTGGACAAGCAGAACAACTTCTACTTCATGGAGATGAACACCCGCGTGCAGGTCGAGCATCCGGTGACGGAAATGGTGACCGGCGTCGACGTGGTGAAGGAGCAGATCCGCTCCGCCTACGGTCTGAAGCTGCGCTACACGCAGGACGACATCAAGATCAAGGGTCACTCCATCGAGTGCCGCATCAACGCGGAAGACCCGGTCCGCTTCACCCCGTCCCCCGGACGGATCACCAGCCACCACACTCCCGGCGGTCTCGGAGTGCGCGTCGACTCCTTCGTGTACACGAACTACACCGTGCTGCCGCACTACGACTCCCTGATCGCGAAGCTCATCGTCCATGCCGACACCAGGGAAGAGGCGATTACCAGGATGGCCCGCGCGCTCGACGAGTACATCGTCGAAGGGATCAAGACCACCATCCCGTTCCACAAAAAGATCATGTCCAACAAGGACTTCATCGAGGGAAATATCGACACCGGCTTCATCGAGAGGCTGGTACTGGAGTAAGGTATGGACTTTCCTGATGAACTGAAGTACAGCAAGGAACATATCTGGGTGCGCGTGGAAGGAAACCGCGCCGTCATCGGCATCACCGACTACGCGCAGCACGAGCTCGGGCACATCACCGCGGTGGAGCTCCCCGATCCGGGTGACGACCTGGATCAGGACGACTCCTTCGGGTCCGTGGAGGCGAGAAAGACGGTGGCGGAGCTCTACGCCCCCCTCTCCGGCCCGGTGCTGGAGGTGAACCACGAGGTAGTGGACACCCCGGAAATCGTGAACGACGACCCGTACGACGGCGGCTGGCTGGTGGTGGTGGAAGTCGTCGATCACGAGGAGCTGAACCTCCTCATGTCGGCAGAGCACTACGAGGAGTTCGTCTCGGTCGCCGAGGAAGAGTAGCGCCCCGTATACAAACCTTATAATTCAAGACCTGACCCCGGGGTCAGGTCTTGAATTATAAGCTTCTACCAGCAGCTCAGGAAAAGGCGAGGGGTCTCTCTCGCCTTTTCACTTTCGGCGGCGGAGGAAAAGGGGAAGCTCTCCCGGCGTCATATATCGGCGCGTTTTGCCTTGATCTCATGTTTACATTGGTATAGTCTACCCCCGCCGACCGCGCCCCCGCTGGTCCGGCACAGTAGAGATTCCGGAGTTTCCCCTTGACGCTGCAGATCGGACATATCAGGTACGCCAACTGTACCCCCATCTTCACCGCCCTGGCCGCCTCGTTCGATTGCAGCCGCTACACCTTCGTCGACGGCGTCCCTGCAGAGCTCAACGCGAAGCTGCGCAGGGGGGAGGTGGAGGTGAGCCCCTCCTCCTCCATCGAATACGCCCAGGCGAGCGAAAAGTACTGTCTCCTCCCTGACCTCTCCATCAGCTCCATCGGCAAGGTAAAGAGCGTACTCCTCTTTTCCCGCCTCCCCATCGAGGAGCTCGACGGCAGCACGGTCGGTCTTACGCTGCACTCCGACACCTCTGTGAACCTTCTGAAGGTTCTCCTCGCCAAAAAGTACGGCTTCGAGAACAGCTTTCAACGGACCGAGCTTCCCCTCGACGCGGCGCTTTCCCGCTATCCGGCGCTCCTTTTGATCGGTGACGCTGCGCTCAAGAGCGCCGCCATCGAGCACGGTTACCGGGTGTACGACCTGGGGGAGCTCTGGTACGACTTCACCGGGCTACCCTTTGTTTTCGCACTCTGGATTGTGCGGCGCGAGGCGGCGGCCACGAAGGGGAGGGAACTCTCGGAGCTCGCCCGCGATCTTGTCGCGGCAAAGGAGCTCGCCTACCACTCCTACCCCGCCATTGCCGCCGGGTGTGCGGAGAGGGGATGGCTGTCATCTGACGACCTCGTCGACTACTGGCGCACCATCTCCTACGATCTCACCCCCGCCCATCTGAAAGGGGTGCGCACCTTTTTCCGCTATGCATTCGAACTCTCCCTTATCCCGGCAGAGCCTGAGCTGCGATTTTTTGCTCCCCAAGGAGCAGAGGTGACCGCCGCCTGATGGGGGTGGGGAGAGAGGCGATCCTGTGGCCCGCGCGCATGGGGGAGGGCTCGGCCCCTCCCATCACCGTGCTCATGCGCGCGAAGTGGCTGATGCTCCTCCTTCTTGCCGTGTACACCCTCTGTGCCGGTACCTGTTACTCCTTCAGCCGTTTCGGCTTCTTCGTCACCAGGTCGCAAGGGGCGTTCCTTGCGCTTTCCATCTGCGTGGTGGTCATTTACAACCTTTCCTACCAGCAGGCCTACGCGAAGCTCTCCCCTTTCCGTTTCTTTCACCACCTGCAGATCCTTATCGACACCTTCCTGGTGACCGTCCTGATCCATTTCAGCGGAGGGGCGGCCAGCTGGCTCTGGCCCCTCTACCTCGTCGTCACCATCGAGGCGGTCTATCTCCTGGAGCGGCGCGAAGAGATCTGCTGCGCCTGGCTCGGAGCCGCGTTCAGCCACGGCACTCTCCTCTTCCTGGAGCACGGGCGGCTTCTGCCGCACATAGCGATGCCGTTTGTGGACCAGAGGGTGCAGGACGATGTCCTCTACCTCCTCCTGATCTGGTTTTTCGCCACCGTCTTCAATGCTGCCATCGCGATCATCGGCTGCGAGCTCATGTCCGCCCTGCGCGGGGAAACGCAGATCCTTCGGGAGAGCGAGGAGCGGCTGTACAGCTTTCTAAACCGCACGAACGATCTCATCCACAGCAACGCCCCGGACGGGAGCTTCCTCTACGCCAACGACGCCTGGCTGCGCACCATGGGGTACTGCCGCGATCATCTCGACTTTCTTACCGTGGAGGACGTGCTGCACCCGGAGAGCCTGCAGCGCTACCGCGAGGAACTGGACCGGGTCCTTTCCGGCGGGGAGAGCCGCTCCTGCGAGCACCTCTACATCGCGCGAAACGGCGCCCCCGTCGCGGTGGAGGGGAATCTTTCCTGCACCTACGATGGAGCAGCACCGGTTGCGGTGTGGGGTATCGGACGGGACATCGGGGAGCGAAA
The DNA here is from genome assembly GCF_021044625.1 of Geomonas sp. RF6. NCBI lineage: Bacteria > Pseudomonadati > Thermodesulfobacteriota > Desulfuromonadia > Geobacterales > Geobacteraceae > Geomonas > Geomonas sp. RF6. Next base: position 4,079,605 of record NZ_CP087999.1, read on the forward strand.
GCGCGCCCAGGAGGAGCTTTACCACAGGGCACACCACGACCCCCTGACCGGGCTTCCCAACCGTCTCCTCTTCCTGGACCGGCTGCGCCAGATGCGCGCCGTCTCCCAGCGCATGGGTCAGCGCATGGCGCTGCTCTATCTCGACCTGGACCGCTTCAAGTGGGTCAACGACACCCTCGGGCACGGCGTCGGGGACAAGCTGCTCCAGGAAGTGGCGCAGCGGCTCTCGGCTTGCGTGCGCGAGACGGATACGGTGGCGCGCATCGGTGGGGACGAGTTCGTGATCGCGCTCGGCCAGCTGCGCGACTCCCACGGCGCGGAGGTGGTGGCTCGCAAGGTGCTGGCGGCGCTGGAGCCCCCGTGTCTCGTCGACCATCACTCCCTCCAGGCGGGAGTCAGCATCGGGATAAGCATCTACCCGGACGACAGCGACGAGCTCGAAGAGCTGATGAGGAAGGCGGACGTGGCGATGTATTTCGCCAAGGAGAAGGGGAGGGGAGGGTACCGCAGCTACTCGAGAGAGCTCTCCTTTCACACGGAGACGCTCCTGGCCGATGCACTGGAGCAGGCGCTGGAGCGCGGTGAGCTGCGCATCTACTACCAGCCGAAGGTGGAAGTGGTGACCGGACAGGTGAGCGGCGTGGAAGCGCTCGTGCGCTGGGAGCACCCTCGCTTCGGCCTTCTGACTGCGGCGCAGTTTCTCCCGCTGGCGGAGAAGGCGGGGCTTCTCGAGCCGATCGGGCGCTGGGTCCTGGAGCGCGCCTGTCAGCAGAACAGGAAGTGGCAGGAGGAAGGGGGAGCGCCGCTGCGCGTGGCGGTAAATCTTTCGCTGTGCCAGCTGAAGCAGGGCGACCTGGTGGACCGGGTGCGCGATGCGGTCGCGAAGGCGGGGCTCGACCCGCACCTGTTGGAACTGGAGGTTGCCGAGAGCGCACTCATCGATGATCCGGAATACGTGAAGGGGGTCCTTGCCGCTCTTTCCCGACTTGGCGTCGGAGTTGTGCTGGACGATTATACCCGTAAAGGTGAGGCTGCCGGGCTAAAGCTCCTCGGTGTCCGCTCCCTGAAGATCGACAGCCGCTTCACCGCAGCGCTGGAGGACAGCGACGCCGCGGCCCAGGCCGCGAGCTCCATCATAGACCTGGGGAGTGCCCTGAAGCTGAGAGTGACCGCGGAGGGGGTGGAGACGCAGGGACAGCTCCTCTTTTTCCAGAGGCAGGGTTGCCACGAATTGCAGGGGTACTTCGTGAGCAGGCCGCTCCCCCCCGAGAGGGTGCTCGACTTTGTGCGGGGCGGGGTGACTGAGCTTTTGTGGCAGGACAGCTCAAGAGTGAAAGACGAGTCCGCGGCGCCTTCCCTCCTGGCAGGGGAGGGGGAACTCACCTCTTCACATGCCTCAGTGTAGTCCATGTAGGCCGGCATAAGGCGCAGCCGTTGCTGGCACGGCGCCCCCTCTCACGCTCCTTCCCTTACCAGATCGTCCCCGCCTCTCTCCTCTCCCGGTAGTCCGACAAAATCTTCTCGTGATCGAAACAGATCGGGCTCGGCAGGTTGTCGAGCTGAAAGACGCCGAATTCCGCTGCGTCGTCCCCCGCCTTCGGAGTGCCGCTGCACTTCACCACGTAGACGGTGGAGATGGCGTGGAAGCGGGTATCCCTGGCCGGATCCGAATAGCACCCAAGGAGCTTCATCTGCGTCACCTTCAACGCCGTCTCCTCCTCGCACTCGCGAACCGCAGCAGCCTCCAGCGACTCGCCGTAGTCGACGAACCCGCCGGGGAGGGCCCAGCCGAAAGGTTCGTTCCTGCGCTTTATAAGGACGATCCCCTCCGGGAGCTCGATGAGGACGTCGACTGTGGGGAAAGGATTGCTGTAGGACCTTACCTTTTCACCGCAGGAGGGGCAGGAGAGGTAATCGTATGACATGAGGGGCCTCCTTCTTTCTCACATTCGGGCGCGGCACCTTTGGAAGAGGCGGCACCGTCTGCAGCATCGCAAACGGGAGAGATTGTACCAGCCAAAGCTCCTCCAGCGAGGCGCGGGCACAAAAAAAGGGGAGGAAAAAATTCCTCCCCTTCGGGACTTCGAGGCAGCCCGGTTACTTCTTCTTTTTGGAACCGGCAGCTTTCTTGGATGCTTTGAGCGGGTTGATCTTCGCATCCTCGGTCTTGATTTCTGCTTTCACGTGCGTGGCGAAGTTGCAAAGACCGCCGCTCCATTTCTTCTCCGGAGCAGGGTAGCTACCGCAAACTTTCCCGATCTGGGTTTCAACGACCCTCTCGCACCCCTCGCAGTTTTCCACGATTACCTGGCATGCACCTTCGGTGAATACGCAACCATTCTTACCCATGAAAGTACACTCGGTACCGGGAAGCACTGTTTGACACTGCATGATAAACCTCCTGTATAAATCCGCGTAGTTGCTTAAACCTCGGTTACTCTAACAATTTTAAAAGAAAAATGTCAACACCAAAAAGTTCACCGAAAAGCCACTTTTTTCCCCTTCTCCTTGACTCGGCAAAACGTATGCTTTAACCTTTAGCAGTTCTTTATCCTGCCTGCTCCCGCCGCTTCTGGCGCGCGTCTACAGTTATCGAGCGACAATTTCCACTGCGGGAGACGGCTGTATTTCTAATAAGGAGGCTATCATGCAGCGTATTACCTTCGGCACTTCCGGCTGGCGCGGCATCATCTGTGAGGACTTCATTTTCGAGAACGTGAAAGTGGTCACCCAGGCCATTGCAGATAACGTGAAGGCGAGCGGCGAGGCGGAGAAAGGGATCATCGTGGGGTATGATTCCCGTTTCATGGGGGAGCAGTTCGCCCGTCAGGCTGCGCGGGTTCTGACCGGCGCCGGCGTGAAGACCTTTCTCCTCACCCGCGACACCCCGACGCCGGTGATCTCCTTCGAGATCCTCCGGCGCAGTGCGGCCGGCGCCATAAACTTCACCGCCAGCCACAACCCCCCCGAGTACAACGGCATCAAGTTCTCCCCCTCCTGGGGGGGGCCGGCGCTCCCCCAGACCACGAAGGACATCGAGCGGCGCGCGAACGAGATGATGGGGGAGGTGTGCTATAGCGAGTGCCCCCTCGACGAGGCGCTGCAGAAGGGGCTCCTCGTGGAGATCGACCCGATGGGGGAGTATCTGAAGGATCTCTCCACGAAGGTCGATTTCGCAAAGATTGCGAAGCTGAAGTCGGTGGCGGTAAATCCGCTGTACGGGACCGCCCGCGGGTACCTCGCGGAGCCGCTGCGGGACCACGGCGTGAAGGTGGTGCAGATAAACGACAGGCGCGACCCCTACTTCGGCGGGTTCCCCCCCGAGCCGTCGGAGAAGTACATCCAGGACTTCATCACCCTGGTAAAGAACGATCCCTCCATCGAGCTCGGCATCGCCACGGACGGGGACGCGGACCGCTTCGGCATCATCGACGCCGACGGCAGCTTCATCGAGCCGAACTACATCATCGCCCTCCTTCTCGATTACCTCGTCCGGGTGCGCGGTCTTAAAGGGGGCGTTGCCCGCAGCGTCGCCACCTCCCACCTCATTGACGCGGTGGCGAAGAGCCACGGTGTGGAGGTCTTCGAGACGCCGGTCGGCTTCAAGTATGTCGGAGAGCTCATAAGCCAGGACAGGATCATCATCGGCGGTGAGGAAAGCGCCGGGCTGAGCATCAAGGGACATGTCCCCGAAAAGGACGGGATACTCGCCTGCCTCCTCGTGGCGGAGATGGTGGCGCACGAAGGGATCGGTGTGAAGGCGCTTCTGGAGCGCCTGTACGAGAAGGTTGGCCGCTACCTGACGCGCCGGGTCAACATCGTCCTCTCCCCCGAGCTGGAGGCGGCCTTCCCGGAGCGGATCGCGGCGACGCCGGAGAGCTTTGCCGGCATGAAGGTGCAGGAGCTCGTCACCATCGACGGCAACAAGTTCATCCTCGAGGACGGCAGCTGGCTCCTCTTCAGGAAGTCCGGTACCGAGCCGGTGGTGCGCCTCTACTGCGAGGCGTCGTCCGACGAGCGTCTGCAGGCGCTTGTCGCCGCCGGGCGCGAGTTCATCCTCGGGAACGGCTAGAACTTTCCACCCTTTGTTCGTCCTGAGCCTGTCGAAGCTCCGGCTTCTTCCGTGAGGAGAAAGTGAAGCGCTTCGGCAGGCACAGGGCCGACGTCTCAATACCCCGACTCTGCCCCTCGTAACCACGACTTCGCCCCTTTCTGGTTCATCGCGTCAAACATCGATTTCATACGCATGTCCTGCAGAGGTGTATACCGAAGTTGCTGCCGTCCTTGACGCAATCGCGGAGTTTTGGGGGTTGCTCTTTTTGTGAGCTTTACGTTATGATTGCTCATCATTAAAACGAGGAGGGTCTATGTGGGACTATACCGATAAGGTCAAAGAACACTTCCTCAACCCGAGGAACGTGGGTGAAATACCTGATGCAGATGCTGTTGGTGAGGTCGGAAGTCTCGCCTGCGGCGACGCACTGAAACTCTTTTTGAAGCTGGATGAGAAGAAGGAAAAGATCGTCGACGCCAAGTTCCAGACCTTTGGCTGCGGCAGCGCCATCGCTTCCTCCTCCGCCCTCACGGAAATGGTGAAAGGGAAGACCCTCGACGAGGCGCTTGCGGTGACGAACCAGGAGATCGCCGATTTCCTGGGGGGGCTCCCGGAAGAAAAGATGCACTGCTCCGTCATGGGTCAGGAGGCTCTCGAGGTGGCGATCGCCAAGTATCGCGGCGTCGACGTGCCGAAGCACGGCCACGACCACGTGGAGAGCGAGGGGGAGATCGTCTGCAAGTGCTTCGGTCTTACCGATGTCTTCCTGAAGAAGGTCATCGCCTCCAACAAGCTGCACACCGCCGAGCAGGTGACCCACTTCACCAAGGCGGGGGGCGCCTGCGGCGGGTGCATCCCGAAGATCAAGGAGCTCATCGCTGAGGTAACCGGCGAGCAGAAGAAAACCGAAGCGAAGCCGGCCGCGAAGCTTACCAACCTGCGCAAGATGCAGCTCATCCAGGAGACGCTCGAAAACGAGGTCCGTCCGCAGCTTTGGGCCGACGGTGGTGATCTCGAACTGATCGACATCGACGGCGCCGTCGTCCAGGTCGCATTCCGCAAGGCGTGCGCCGGCTGCGCCTCCTCCGGTTACACCGCGAAATTCGTGGAGCAGAAGCTGCGCGAGATGGTATCTCCTGACATTGTCGTCCAGGAGGTTCAGGGATGAAAGAGATCTACCTGGACAACAACGCCACCACCAAGGTGGACGAGCGGGTTTTCGAGGAGATGCGCCCCTACTTCTGCGAGCTCTACGGCAACCCGAGCTCCATGCACTTCTTTGGCGGCCAGGTGCAGAAAAAGGTCGACGAGGCGCGCAGCCGTGTTGCTGGGCTCCTCGGAGCACATCCGGACGAGATCATCTTCAATGCCTGCGGCACCGAGAGCGACAACACGGCCATCCGCTCCGCGCTGGAGGTCTTTCCCGAGAAGAAGCACATCATCACCAGCCGCGTCGAGCACCCCGCGGTCCTCACCCAGTGCCGCAACCTGAGCAAGCGCGGCTACCGGGTGACCGAGCTGAACGTCGACGGCGAGGGGCGCCTCGACATGGGGGAGCTGGAGCGGGCGCTCGACAACGACACTGCGCTCGTGACCCTCATGTGGGCCAACAACGAGACCGGCGTCATCTTCCCAGTCGAAGAGGCGGCTGCCTTGGCGAAGGAGAAGGGCGCGCTCTTCCACACCGACGCCGTTCAGGCGGTAGGGAAGATACCTATCAACCTCGCCGAGAGCTCCATCGACTTCCTTTCCCTCTCCGGACACAAGCTCCATGCGCCGAAGGGGGTAGGGGTTCTGTACGTGCGGCGTGGCACCCCGTTTCGCCCGATGCTGGTCGGCGGGCACCAGGAGCGCGGTCGCCGGGCCGGTACCGAGAACACCGCGTCGATCATCGCCATGGGGAAGGCGTGCGAACTCGCTCATGTGTACATGGAAGAGGAGACGACAAGGGTGCGCGCCCTGCGCGACAGGCTCCAGGCGGAGCTCACCTCCCTTATCCCGAACACGAGGATCAACGGCGGCGAAGCCGAGCGTCTTCCGAACACCCTCTCCATCGCCATGGAATTCGTGGAAGGGGAGGGGATCCTTCTCCTTCTCTCCGAGAAGGGCATCTGCGCCTCCTCCGGTAGCGCCTGCACCTCCGGCTCGCTCGAACCGTCCCACGTCCTGCGCGCCATGGGTGTTCCCTTCACCTGCGCGCACGGCTCGATCCGTTTCTCCCTCTCCCGTTTCACCACCGACGGCGAGATCGATACCGTGATCAGGGAGCTGCCGCCGATCATCAAGCGGCTGCGCGAGATGTCGCCGTTCGGCAGGGAGTTCCTGCAGCAGAAATAGCCGCTGACTTTTTGCGGATGTCACAAGAGGGGGAGGCGCCATTGGTGCTTCCCCCTCTTTTTATGTTTCCTTCGGAGTCCGGAGGAGCGAGTCATGGCGCCGTTCTTTAGTGGAGCAGGAGCCCGGGCGTCCCCTCCCTTTCAAGGGGAGGGATAGGGTGGGGATGGGGTACAACAGTGGTGGCGGGGGGCGAACCCCATCCCCCTCCTGTCCTCCCCCTTGAAAGGGGAGGGACGCACTGCCCACGACTTAGCTCTGGCAGATCGCGCTGGTCCGAATTCCCGGATTGGTCCTCCCGAAGCGGGCATGTTTCTGTTGACTTGACCACGACGCTGCATTAATAGTGGGAAGCTTTGTCAAATCGCAGTAGTGGAGGGGCTGTTGGGGTATCGTAATCTGCAGTCGTGTGTGGCGAACCTGGAACGGACCGGGGCGCTGATCAGGATAGATGAGGAGCTTTCCCCCGATCTGGAGATCGGTGCGGTACAGCGGCGGGTCTACCAGGCGGGGGGCCCGGCTCTCCTCTTCACCCGGGTGAAGGGGTGCCCCTTCCCGATGCTCGGAAACCTCTTCGGGACGCTCGACCGCACCCGCTACATCTTCCGCGACACCCTCCATGCGGTGGAGCGTCTCGTCCAGCTGAAGCTCGACCCGCGCACCCTCCTGAAGGAGCCGCAGGCCCTTCTCAGCGTCGTTCCCGCAGCGCTGCACCTCCTTCCGCGAAAGGTCTCCCGCGGGGCGGCGCTGGCGCACCGCATCTCCCTTGACCGTCTGCCGCAGCTGAAGTCGTGGCCGATGGACGGCGGCGCCTTCGTCACTTTGCCCCAGGTCTACTCGGAAAGCGTCCGTCGACCCGGCGTGCGCCACTCCAACCTCGGGATGTACCGGGTGCAGATCTCCGGCAACAGCTACGCGGCGAACGAAGCCGGCGTGCACTACCAGATCCACCGCGGCATCGGCTTTCACCACGCCGAGGCACTGGAGGAGGGGGTGCCGTTCCGCGTCAATGTCTTCGTGGGGGGCGCGCCGTCGATGACGGTCGCCGCCGTCATGCCCCTCCCGGAAGGGATGCCGGAGCTTTCCTTCGCCGGCCTGCTCGCCGGCCATCGCATCGACATGGTGGATCTTCCCGGGCACCTCCCTCTTCCCGCGGAGGCCGACTTCTGCATCGTCGGGAGCATCGATCCGCGGCGCACCCTCCCGGAGGGGCCGTTCGGGGACCACTTGGGCTATTACAGCCTGTGCCACGACTTCCCGGTCCTGAAGGTGGAGGCGGTCTATCACCGCCCCGGGGCGATCTGGCCCTTCACCACGGTGGGGCGCCCCCCGCAGGAGGACACCTCCTTCGGAGCCTTCATTCACGAGCTCACCGGGCCCCTCATCCCCAGCGTCATTCCAGGGGTAAAAGCGGTGCACGCGGTCGATGCGGCAGGGGTCCATCCGCTCCTGCTGGCGATAGGGAGCGAGCGGTACGTGCCGTACGCCGAGCGGAACACCCCGCAGGAGCTTCTCACCATCGCCAACGCCATTCTCGGGCAGGGGCAGCTTTCCCTGGCAAAGTACCTGATGATATCGTGCCACGAGGATGATCCGCATCTCGACGTGCACGACATCGCCTCCTTCCTCCGGCACGTGCTGGAGCGGATCGATCTCACGCGCGACCTGCACTTTCAGACCGCGACCACGATGGATACCCTCGACTACACCGGGGGCGCCCTCAACAGCGGCTCGAAGGTCGTCTTCGCCGCTGTGGGAGAGAAGAGGCGCACCCTCGCCACGGAGCTGCCGGCGGACTTCCGCCTCCCGGACGGATTCACCGCGCCGCATCTGTGCCTCCCCGGGGTCGTCGCCGTGCAGGGGCCTCTATGTGGAAGTGCCACGGGGGATGGCGACGCGGATATGGAAAGGCTGTGCCGCTCGTTGGAAGGGGTGGCGGGGCTGGATTCCATCCCGCTCCTCGTGGTGGTCGACGACAGCAGATTCACTGCGGCTTCTCTCAACAACTTCCTGTGGGTCACCTTCACCCGGTCCGATCCCGCTTCCGACATCTACGGGGTTGGGGCGGCAACCGTGCGGAAGAAGTGGGGGTGCCGCGGACCTCTGGTGATAGACGCCCGGGTGAAGCCGCACCACGCGCCCCCTTTGATTGACGACCCCGAGGTGGAGCGCACCGTCGATGAACTCGGCGCCCCCGGCCGCCCGCTGCACGGCATTATATAAATAAGGCTATCGGAGATTGGCACGCGCTCTCCCCTCTCGTGCAGGGGGGGGAGCTAAATCAGCAGAGGACGTATTGAGCAAGGAAAGACTGGACAAACTGGTGCTGGACCGCGGGCTCGCGCCGTCGCGGGAGAAGGCGAAGGCGCTCATCATGGCCGGGCAGGTGGTGGTTAACGACCACCTGGCAGATAAGGCTGGGCTCCTTGTCCCGCTGGAGGCGGAGATCCGCCTGAAGGGTGAACCGCTCCCCTATGTGAGCCGCGGCGGCCTGAAGCTGGCACACGCACTGGCGACCTTCGGCATAGAGGTCACGGACCTCACCGCCATCGATGTCGGGGCCTCCACCGGAGGCTTCACCGACTGCCTCCTGCAGCGCGGCGCCCGCCGGGTCATAGCGGTCGATGTCGGCTACGGCCAGCTCGCCTGGAAGCTGCGCGAGGATCCGCGGGTGGTGAACCTGGAGAAGACGAACATCCGCCATCTGGAGCCCTCGGGGGTCCCCGAGCTCGCGCAGATCGCGGTCATCGACGCCTCCTTCATATCGCTGGACAAGGTCCTCCCGTCTACCCTGCGCCTCGTTCTCCCCGGCGCCGTCATCGTCGCCCTCATAAAGCCGCAGTTCGAGGTCGGGCGCGGACAGGTGGGGAAGGGGGGGGTGGTGCGCGACCAGAAGAAGCACGCGGAGGTCGTGGAAAATATCTCCGCCCTCGCCGCGTCTCTCGGTCTGGAGGTACTGGGAGTCTGCGAGTCGCCGATTCTCGGTCCCGCGGGGAACAAGGAGTTTCTCATTCACCTGCAAAAAAAGTGTGCAGATAGCGATACAAAACTTTGACGCCTGTGGCGGCAAATGCTAGTATGGCTGCGCTGGAAGGTCGAACCTGAAGGATATTTCGCCGGAGACCGATCTCCGGCTTTTTGATGAATCGGCTAAACCGGCTGTACCTTATGCCGATGTTATGAAGGGGAGGGACGATGAGCAGTTGCCTGTTTTGCAAGATGGCCAGCGGCGAGATTCCGGTAAAGAAAGTGTACGAAGATGAGCACCTCTTCGCCATCGAAGACATCAATCCGGTAGCCCCGATACACCTCCTCATCATTACCAAAGAACACATCACCAACGCACCCGATCTGCAGGGGGAGCACGACGCCGCCATCGGCTCGGTCTTTCGCGTTGCGGCGCAGTTGGCGAAAGAGAGGGGCGTCGCCGAAGACGGTTTCAGGATCGTCAACAACACGAACGCCGGCGCCGGCCAGTCCGTTTTCCACATCCATTTTCACCTGCTTGCGGGTCGCAGGCTGACCTGGCCTCCGGGGTAGCCCCGGAAAGGTTGCAGCACCTTCGGCAGGATCGCACAGTCTAGAGTCGTCTAGAGTCATCGAAGGAGATGCACATGAAAAAGTGGCTTGTTGCAGCAATCCTCCTCTACGCCCTTCCGCTCATTGCCCAGACCTATGAGTGGACCGACGAGCGCGGCACCGTCAACTTCACGGAGGATCTCGGGAAGGTCCCACCGAAGTATCGCAAGAAAGCGAAGCTCATCGGCGAAGAGAGCGGCGCGCCGCAGGTCACGGAAGAGACGGAGCCGGCGAAGGGGAAGGGGGCCGAAGGAAAGGGAAAGGGCTCCGAGGCCCGCGCCGAAAAGAAGGTGTACGGCGGGAAGGATGAGAAGGTCTGGCGCGAGGAGTTCGGACGCGCCAATGCCGATCTGAAGGCTGCCGAGAAGGACGAGGCGGAGCTGCGGGCCCGCATTTCCGATACCTCCAGGATGTCCCGCACCGAGTATCTCACGATCCAGAATTCCCTGAAGCACGCCGAGTTCAGGGTGCAGGACCTGAAAAAGAAGCTGGACCAGCTGAACGCCCGGGCGGATAAGGCGGATCTCCCCGGCGATCTGCGCCAGTAGAAAGATCCCCCGCGAGATGTACGAGAGGCCCGGACGGTGACAACCGCTCGGGCCTTTTTCTATGGTCCTCCCGTAATTCGGCGCACCAAAGTCTGTGTGTCCTGAAAGGAGGCGAGTGCTACTACGTTCCCCCCTTTGCGAAGGGGGGACAGGGGGGATTTGCCTTTCGCCGGAACATCCGACCACCGCCACGCTTCGCTGTCCCATGCACCGGCGGCGCGGCGATTGACACCTCTGCCTTTTGCTGCTAGGTTTACCTGCCAATTTACCCTCAGGAGAACCTCATGACCTACCCCCACATCGACCCGGTATTCCTGAAGCTCGGGCCGCTGGAGTTTCGCTGGTACGGCCTCATGTACATCTGCGCCTTTCTCGCCGCCTACTTCATCATCCGCTCCGGGGTGAAGCGAAAGGGTCTCCCCCTCGATACCGAAGGTGTGGCCGATCTCGTCTTCACCGTCGCGCTCGGGATCGTCCTCGGCGGGCGTCTCGGATACATCCTCTTTTACAACCTGGACTACTACCTCGCGCACCCCGCGAAGCTCTTTGCGGTATGGGAAGGGGGGATGTCCTTCCACGGCGGGTTGATCGGCGCCACCGTCGCCGGGGTGTACTTCATCAGGAAGCACAAGCTCCCGTTCTATCCGCTGGCGGACCTCGGCTTTCTCGCCGCCCCGATCGGCCTCGGGCTCGGCAGGATAGGAAATTTCATAAACGGGGAGCTGTACGGCAGGGTCACCGACGTCCCGTGGGGGATGGTGTTTCCGGGAGGGGGGGAGGTGCCGCGCCACCCTTCCCAGCTCTACGAGGCGCTCCTGGAAGGGGTGCTGATGTTCGTCATCCTCTTCGCGGTCTCGCGGAAGGTTCGCCAGGACGGTGTCGTGTTCTGGGGTTTCATCTGCCTGTACGGCCTTTTCCGCTTCTGCCTCGAGTTCTTTCGGGAGCCGGACGCGCAGCTCGGCTTCCTCATGGGGGGGCTCTCCATGGGGCAGCTCCTGAGCCTTCCGATGTTCCTCATCGGCGGCGGGATGGTGATCCAGCGGCTCAGGCGCGGCTAGAGGTCACACCAGCTTCTTTTTCATCTCCAGGATATTTTCGGTGGACTTTTTGCGGTAGCAGACGGTGTCCATGAGGGAGCGGATCAGGAAGATGCCGCGGCCGCGGTCTTCCAGTTCCTCAAAGTTGGGTGGGGGGATGGAGTTGATATCGAAGCCCTGGCCGTCGTCGTAGACGCTGATGGTGATCTCGTCGGACCTGATGTGTATCACGATCCGCACCATCCGCTCCGGCTCCGCCGGGCCTGCATGCTTTATGGCGTTCACCATCGCCTCGGTGAGCACCAGGTTCAGGTGGTAGGCCAGGGTCTCCCGGTCCCCCTGATACCTGTCGAGCTCTTTGGCGATGTCCTCGCCTATGCGCCCGATAAGACTCAGGTATCTGGTCTTGTTGGGAACCTTTATCTCCACCTCGACGGGATTTCCTTCCATCATGCGCCTCGCTGAAACGCGTTCCTATTGAAAATTGTCAATCGCCTCCGCGCTGGATGGAAAGATCTCGAAAACCCGGTGCAAGCGGGTGAGCTCGAACATCGATTTGACTTGGGTCTGCAGTGAGGAGAGCTTCAGGTTTCCCTGGTGGGAGATGGCGTTCTTGAAGCCGGAGACGAGCGCGCCGAGCCCGGAGCTGTCTATGAAACGCACCTCCTTCAGGTCGATGAGGACGTTCTTCTTTCCCTCTTCGAAGAGCTTTTGCACCACCACCTTCAGCTCCCCGGAGTTGTGGGCATCGAGGCGCTCTTCCTTCACGTAGATGATCTCTATCTCGTTGCGCATTTCGGTGTGCAGATTCATGGCCCCCTCCTCCGTAAAGGTCCCAATTCCTAGCTGTATTGTGCATTACTGCGCCTGCTTTAGCAAGAGCCTGCCCCTCGGCCTTTCCCGGGTTTAAAGCACCTTCATGACTACCATGGAAACATCATCCTGTAAAGCCGAGCTCCCGGTGAAGCCCCGCACCGTCTGAAGGACCCCTTCCACGATCCGCTCGGGGTCCCTCTCCTCCAGCATCGCCACCAGTGTCGAGCAGAGCCTGTCGATTCCGAAGAGATCGCCGGCAGCGTCCTGCGCCTCGATGATCCCGTCGGTGTACACGAAGAGAAGGTCCCCCGCTTCGAGGCGGACCTGGCGCTCCTCGAAGAGGACGTCGTGGTTCACCCCGAGGATGAGCCCTTCGGCGTCGAGCTCCTCCCACCTCTCTCCCCTGAAGAGAAGGGGAGGGGTGTGCCCTGCGTTGGAGTAGCTCAGGGTGCGCGTCTCGGCATCGTACTTGCCGCAGAACATGGTGATGAAGAGCTCGGCCCGGGAGAGATCATCAAAGAGGAGCTCGTTTAAGACGTTCAGCGCCTCGCCCGTGGTGATGGTGCGCTGCATCTGGGCGCGCAGCACGGAGCGGGTTTCCACCATGATGAGGGCGGCGCCGACGCTGTGCCCTGATACGTCCGCCATGACGAGGTCTACAAGGCCGTTGCCGCGCTGGAAAAAATCGTAGTAGTCGCCGCCGACGTGGGTGGCGGGGATGCAGCGGGCTGCGAGCGCCACCCCCTTCACCTCCGGCGGGCTGTCGGGCAGGAGGGATAGCTGGATCTGCTTTGCGAGCTCCAGGTCGCGCACGACCTTCGCGTGCTCCAGCTGCGCCGCCTCCTTCTGGCGGCGTTCCTGCTCCCTCGCTTCCCGCTCCTCCACGATACGCACCGCCTGGGCGAGCTGGCCGGCGAGGCTCTCCAGCAGCTCCACGAACTGCTCGGTAAAGAGCCCGACGATGGAGCGCGAGTAGACGGAGAGGACGCCGACCGCCGGTGCCCCTTCGCTGGCGATGGGGATGTGGGCAAAGGATCTGATACCCTCCTCCGCCACGAGCTTTCGGGAGGCAGGCTTTGTGACGTAGTCGGCGTCGTTGAAAAACTCCGTGCGGCGGCCGAGGAATGCCTCCCCTATGTGGCTCTCGATCTCCGGGAGCCGGTCCTCCACCTTTATGCGCTCCCCACCTTCACCCTTGGCGCAGGCGACCTTCAGCACACCTCCCCGGTCGACAAGTCTGATGACGCACAGGTCCACCTTGAACTCGCGCAAAAGGAGGGTCAGCAGGTCCTCCATTATGATGTTGAGATCGAGCGTGCGGTTCATGATCTCCGAGGCGCGCAGCCTCACGAAGAGCGCCTCCCTGCTCTCGTCCCGGGAGGTGCGCACGGTGGAGAAGATGTCGTACACCGGCTCCAGGCGCGATCCCACGTCGGAGAGGAAGCTCTCCACCACCGCCCCCGCCGCGGCACCGCCGAGGGAGCCGGCGAGCGTCTTCTCCACGAAGCGCTTCAGGCTCGGGAGCTCGAAGTCCGACACCCCCCCTTTGCTGTCGATCTCCCGGTCACCGAGGTAGTCGCTGATGGCGCTGTACGCCTGGGGCTCGCCGATGAATTTCGCCATGAGGTTCACGAACTGCACGATCGTCACCGGTTTGGAGAGGCGCTTCGTCTCCCAGCGGGGGTGGTCCTCCTTCCGGGAGGCGAGTTTCACGAACTTGCCGAGCTGCTCCCTTTCCCCCTCCTCCTGCCCGACGATGACGGAGACGGAGACGTACGCCGCGAGGTTCAGGAAGAGGCTCCAGAAGAGTGCGTGGCTGATCGGATCGAGCCCGGTGAGGCCGAAGAGGGCGTGCGGATTGAGGAGCCCCATTCCTTCAGGCCCCGGGGAGAAGAGCGTATCCCTGAAGGGACCGGCGGGAAGAAGGCTCGGGAAGAGGAGGGTATAGCACCACACGGCGAAGCCGACCGCGATCCCGGCGAGCGCGCCCCCCTTGCTGCCGCGGGGCCAGTACATGCCGCCGAAGAAGGCGGGCGCCAGCTGGGTCACCGCCACGAAGGAGACGAGCCCCATCTCCGTCAGGGGGTACTCCGCCGGCACGACCATCTGGTAGAGGTACCCTGTGAGGACCACGAGGAAGATCCCCCCCCTCTTCAGGCTGATGAGGAGGACCGGGAACCACCCCCCCGGGGTCATGCGGAGAACGAGAGGCATCACCACGTGGTTCAGCACCATGGTGGAAATCGCCACCGACTCCACCATCACCATCCCGGCGGATGCGGAGAATCCCCCCATAAAGACGAGGAGCGCGAGCCAGGGGTATTCCTCCATCAGCGGCAGGTTGAGGACGAAGTACTCGGCGCCCGTTGCCCCTCCGGTGAGGAGTATCCCCGCGCACGCCAGGGGCATGACGAAGAGTGTGAAAAGAAAGAGGTAGGCAGGAAAGGCCCAGGCAGCCTTCGTGACGTGCCTCTCGTCCGAGTTTTCCAGCACCATGACCTGGAACTGGCGCGGCATCAGCATGACCGCACTCATGGAGAGAATGAGGAAGGTGAAGACGGAGGTGTAGGAGCGTGTCCCGCTCCCGCCCAGGGTGAAGAGCTCGGCTAGCAGGGCGGGATTCCCCCGCTGCAGGCGCCCGAAGATGTCACCCATGCCGCCGAAGATGCCGTAGGTGACGGTTGCCCCGACGATGAGGAAGGAGACGAGCTTCACCACCGACTCGAGTGCGATGGCGGCCACGAGTCCGTCGTGGCGCTCGGTGGAGTCGAGGTGGCGCGCCCCGAAGATGGTGCTGAAGATCCCGAGGATCAGTGCCGCTGTCAGACCCGGGTGGGTGATGTCGCAGTGCTCCAGGAACGACAGGTAAAAGGTGTGGCTGCCGGTAATGACGGCAAAGGAGGTGGAGACCGCGCGCAACTGCAGGGCGAGGTACGGCATGACCCCCACCAGCGACACGACCGTTATCAGCGCGCCGAGCCGCTGCGATTTGCCGTAGCGTGAGGAGATGAAGTCCGCGATGGAGGTGATGTTGTTCTCCTTGGAGACGCGGATGATCTTTCGCAGCAGAAACCACCAGGAGAAGGCGGCAAGGGTGGGGCCGAGGTAGAGAGCCAGGAAGGCGACGCCGGTCGTGGCGGCGCTCCCGACGCTGCCGTAGTAGGTCCAGGAGGTCGCATAGACGGCGATGGAGAGGGAGTAGATCGTGGCGTTTGCGGTGACGCTGCTACCGGAGCGGTGGATCTGGTCGGCGTGGTAGGCGACAAGGAAAAGGAGCGCGAGGTATAGAAGGGCTATCCCCCAGACGAGATCGACGGTGAGCATCAGGTCCGCCTCTCGTCATCGTGCTTTCGCTCCTGCGCTCTGCTGAAGAAGTAGGCCATGAAGAGAAAGGCAAGCCACCCGAGCTGCAGGTAGAGGTACAGAAGTGGTATGCCGATGACCAGGGCGGGCTTGTTGAACACCCCCAGGAAGGGGTAGTTAAGGACGAGGAAACCGAGGAGAAAGGCGATAACCCAGGTGTCGCGCAGCCAGAGGCGCTTCAGCACCATTTCCTTCAGGCGTTTCACGTGAGCACCCCCACGGCGCGCAGGACCCGGTCGGCGCACTCCTCCGGCGGCAGCGCCCCGTCGAGGAGGATCTCCCCCTCATCCCGGGGGGGCTCGAAGCGCTCCTTCTGCGCGAGGTAGATCTCCCACCTGCCGTCGGAGGGGGCGCGCGGGTCGGCGTGGCGGCGCTCAAGTCGCTCCCTGACCGTCCCCTCGTCGCAGCGCACCTCCAGGATATGGCAGGGGACCCCGGCTGCCCCGGCGAGCGCGCGGAAGCGGGAGCGGTCCGCCGCGCGCCTGAAGGTGGCGTCGACGACCACGCTTTTGCCGCGCCGGAGCGCTTCCGCTGCCAAGCCGAGCAGCTCGTCATAGACGGAGCGGTCGAAATCGGCTGAGTAGATCCCCTCGCCATGCGGGGCGTCGGCGCGGACCCCCGCCGGGATCCCCGCCTGGCGCTTTCGGACAGGGTCGGACTGGTACAGCTCGCAGCCGAGCTGCCTTGTGAGCTCGAGCGCGATCGTGCTCTTCCCGCTCCCGGTGAGCCCGCAGGTGAGGAAGAGGGAAGGGGGGAGCTTGCCGCGCAGGGCGCAGCCGCGGGAGAGGCGGAAGTAGCGCCGGGCGCGCCCCTCGACACGGAGCCGCTCGGGCTCCTCCAGCTTTTCCCGCAAAAGGAGCCCCGACACCTTCCCGCGCACAAAGGCTCGGTAGCTCTTGTAGAAATCAAGAAGGGGGTCCATCCCGCTGTCGCCGGTGATCTCCCGATACGTTTGCAGGAAGGGGGGGGAGAGGTCTCCCCGGTCGTGATACTCGAGGTCCATGAGAAGAAAGGCGATGTCGGCGGCGGTGTCGCAGATGCGCAGCCGCTCGCTGAACTCTATGCAGTCGAAGATGTACACCCGGTCCGTCAGGCAGATGTTCTCCAGGTGCAGGTCGCCGTCGCACTCCCGCACGAAGCCCGCGTGCAGGCGCTCCTCGAAGAGGTGCGCCTTTTCTTTCGCGAAGCGGGAGACGAAGTCACGTATGAGGGCAAAGTCGGCACGGCTGATCCAGGGCATCCCCTCCACCGTCCGGAAGTTCTCCTCCCAGTTCTCCCGCACCGCCGCGACGGTGCCGAAGCTCTGGGACACCCCCGCGCGCGGCGCCTCGAGATGGAAGCGCGCCACCGTCCCGGCGACGAGTCGAAGCTCCTCCTCGCCGGCCTCCCCGTTGTCGATGAGCCGGTGCAGCATCCGCTCCTCCGGGAGTCGCCTCATCTTCACTGCGTAGTCGACGACCTGCCCGGTGCCGCCGATGGAGAACGCTCCGCTCCTCTCGCGGATCTCCTCCACGCCGAGGTACAGGTCGGGGGAGAGGCGACGGTTGAGGCGCACCTCCTCGCCGCAGTAGAAGCGGCGGCGGTCCACCGTGGAGAAGTTGATGAAGCCGAAATCCACCGGCTTCTTTACCTTGTAGACGTAGCTGTCGGTAACGAAGAGGAGGGAGACGTGGGTCTCGATGAGACGCACGGAAGTGGTGGGCTCCGGATAGGCCTCTGGCTTAAGTAGCGATTTTTTCAGCTTAAGGTTCATCGGAGGCCCTAACGCTATGATTTCACTTGCGAAATAGTAGCATACGGTGCCCCGGAATCAACAGCGGGAGCCGCCTTAAATGTAGTTTGACGCTCTTTACTATTTGTGTTAGCTTTTCAAAGTGCTAAAAAGTCGCGTTGTCCCGCGGAGTGCGGTTCTCCGACGGGGTGCCGCGGTTTTTTTCGCCCCTTGAGCCGCCCGAAGCGTCACAGAAACCACAGGTACCCCATGACCAGGAAGTTAGCGCTCCTTCTCCTTTTCGCCTCCCTCCCCGCCTGCGCGGCCCAACACCGTACGGAAATTGCCCCTGCAGCGATTCCGGCGCAGTCGCTCGTCCCGAAGAGCTCCCTCGCCTACTATGCCGAGTCGCGCCTGCGTGCCGCCGACGGCGACCTGGAAGGGGCGCTCGTCCCCCTGAACAGGGCGCTGCAGCAGGATCCGGAGAATCCCTCCCTGCACACGGCACTGGCGCAGCTCTACCTGCAGCTCGGGCGCGGCGAGGAGGCGCTCGCCGAATGCCAGAGGGCGCTGAAGATCGACCCGAACTCGGTGAACACGCAGCTCATGGCCGCGAACATCCTCGTCTCATTGCAGCGGGTGAAAGAGGCGGTGCCACACCTGCAGAAGGTGATCGAGCTCGACCCGACGAAGGAGGAGGTGTACCTGCACCTCGCGGTGTACTACCTGAAGAACTTCGAGTACGAGCAGGCGGTAAACACGCTGAAGGCGCTGGTGAAGGCGGTGCCGGAGTCACCTCTCGGCTATTACTACCTCGCGAAGAGCTACGACCAGATGAAGCTCCCGAAGGAGGCGCTCTCCTACTACAAGAAGGCGGTGGAGGTGAAGCCCGACTTCGAGCAGGCGATCATCGAGATGGGGATCTCGCAGGAGACCCAGGGGCTCACCGACGACGCCATCCAGACCTACCGCACCCTTTTGCAGACAAACCCCGGGAACGTGAACGTGGTGCAGCACCTGGCGCAGCTCTATATCCAGCAGCGCAAGCTTCAGGAGGCGCTCACCCTGCTGCAGGAATCGGGTGGCACGAGCGTGGAGAACAGCCGCAAGATCGGCCTCCTCCTTCTCGAGCTGGAGCGCTACGACGAGGCGGTGACCACCTTCGAGGAGATTCTGAAGCAGGAGCCGGAGGCGCACCAGGTGCGTTTCTATCTCGCCACCGCCTTCGAGGAGATGGAGGACACCCAGCGCGCGGTGGAGGAATTCGCAAAGATCCCGCGGGAGTCTTCCTACTACACCGATGCCGTCGGTCACCTTGCCTACCTGTACAAGGAAGAGGGGGCGCCGGAGAAGGGGATTGCGCTGCTGAAGGAGGAGATCGCCCGCACCCCGTCCCGGGTGGAGACCTATCTGCACCTCGCCGGGCTCTACGAGACGATGGATCGCTATGAGGACGGCGTGAACGTCCTTACCTCCATGGACAAGACCCTCGCCGCGGACCCGCGCGTGAGCTTCAGGCTCGGAGTCCTCTACGACAAGATGGGTAAGAAGGACCAGTCGGTGGCGATGATGCGCAAGGTCATCGCGAGCTCCCCGGAGGACGCGCAGGCACTGAACTACTTGGGCTACACCTTTGCGGAGATGGGGACGAACCTGGATGAGGCGCTCGGCTACCTGAAGAAGGCGGCGTCGCTGCGCCCGGACGACGGCTTCATCCTCGACAGCCTCGGCTGGGTGTACTACAAGATGAAGCGCTACGACGAGGCGATCTACCAGCTCGAGCAGGCGGCACAGCTTGCCGACGACGACAGCACCGTGGTGGGGCACCTCGCCGACGCCTACTGCGCAGGTCGCCACTACAAGAAGGGGCTGCACCTCTTCAAGAAGCTGCAGCAGATGGATCCCGAAGGGGTGGACGTGGTCGAACGGATGAAGCACTGCCGGCCGGAGACGGGAGAGAAATGATCCGTCCCGGGCGCCTTTCCCTCCTGCTTCTCCTCGCGCTCCTCGCCGGGTGCGGCGCCGAGGTTTCCGAGCGCCCGGCCCCCCGCTCCAGCGCCCCCCCTGCCTACGGCGACACCCTGGTTACGGGGAGCATCGGGGAGCCTTCCAACCTCATACCGATACTTGCCTCCGACTCCGCCTCCAGCGACATCTCCGGCCTCGTGTACAACGGCCTCGTACGCTACGACAAGAACCTGAAGCTCGAGGGGGACCTCGCGAAATCGTGGGAAGTTTCCCCCGATGGGCTCACCATCACCTTCCACCTGCGCCACGGCGTGAAGTGGCACGACGGGAAGCCGTTCACCTCCCGCGACGTCATGTACACCTACAAGGTGACGGTCGATCCGAAGACCCCCACCGCCTATGCCGAGGACTTCAAGCAGGTCAAGAGCGCGGAGGCGCCGGACCCCTATACCTTCCGGGCGGTGTACGGCAAGCCCTTTGCCCCGGCCCTCGCCTCCTGGGGGATGCCGATCCTGCCGGCGCACCTCCTGGAGGGGAAGGAGATCACGAAGAGCCCCCTCGCCAGGAGCCCGGTGGGGACCGGCCCCTTCATCTTCCGGGAATGGATTCCGGGGCAAAAGATCTCCCTCACCGCCTATCCCGATTACTACGAAGGGCGCCCCTACCTCTCCGGGTACCTGTACCGCATCATCCCCGACAGCTCCACCATGTACCTGGAGCTGAAGGCGGGCGGGGTGGACATGATGGGGCTCTCCCCTGTGCAGTTCCAGCGCCAGACGGTCAGTCAGGCGTTTTTGAACCGCTTCAACAAGTACCGCTATCCGGCGTCCGCCTACACCTATCTCGGCTACAACCTGCGCCATCCGCTCTTCAAGGACAAGCGGGTCCGCCAGGCGATCACCTCCGCCATCAACAAGGAGGAGATCGTGCAGGGGGTGCTCCTCGGGATGGGGCAGATCGCCCACGGTCCCTACAAGCCGGGGACGTGGCAGTGGAAGCCGACCGTCCAGGACTTCAACTACAACCCCGACCGTGCCCGCGCCCTCCTGAAGGAGGCGGGGTACACCATGGGGGCGGACGGGGTGCTGGTAAAGGACGGCAGGCGCCTGAGCTTCACCCTCATCACCAACCAGGGTAACGACCAGCGCCTGAAGTGCGCCCAGATCATCCAGCGCCGTCTGAAGTGGGTGGGGATCGAGGTGAAGATCCGGGTGCTCGAGTGGGCGTCCCTTCTCACCAACTTCATCGACAAGGGGAAATTCGAGACGCTCCTCATGGGGTGGACGATCGGGCAGGATCCGGACCTCTTCGACGTGTGGCACTCCTCGAAGACCGGACCGAAGGAGCTGAACTTTGTCGGCTTCAAGAACGCCGAGGTCGACCGCCTCATCGAGGAGGGGAGGGGGACCTTCGACATGGAGAAGAGGCGCGCCTGCTACTACAGGATCCAGGACATCTTCGCCCAGGAGCAGCCGTACACCTTCCTCTACGTGCCGGACGCCCTTCCCGTCGTCTCCGCCCGCTTTCACGGCATAGAGCCCGCACCCGCCGGGATCATGCACAACCTGATAAAGTGGTACGTGCCGAAGGATGAGCAGCGCAAGGCCGTCATGACGGAATAACCAGAGAGCCCAACATATGGCCAAATATCTCCTCAAACGCATAGTGATGCTCTTTCCGCTTCTCATCGGCATCACCCTTATCACCTTCACGGTGATCCATCTCGCTCCGGGGGAGCCGGTGGAGATGCAGGTGGCGATGAACCCGAAGGTCTCTGCCGCGGCGCGCGCGCGTCTGCGGGAGTTCTACGGGCTGGACAAGCCCCTTTACGTGCAGTACGGCCTCTGGCTCTCCCGCCTCTCCAAACTCGATTTCGGGCGCTCCTTTGCGCCCGATAACCGTCCGGTGAGGGACAAGATCGTGGAGCGCATCCCGGTGACCCTCTCCCTCAACGTGATCGCCCTCATCCTGGAGTTCGGCCTCGCCCTCCCCATCGGGGTGATCGCGGCGGTGAAGCGGGATACCCTGGTCGATCGGGGCATATCGGTATTCGTCTTCATAGGGTTCGCGGTGCCGACCTTCTGGCTCGCGCTCCTTTGCATGTACCTTCTGGGGGTGAAGTACCCGATTCTCCCGATCTCCGGGCTCCACTCCCTCGGGAGCGGGCGGCTTTCCTTC
This sequence comes from Geomonas sp. RF6, assembly GCF_021044625.1. Taxonomy (NCBI): domain Bacteria; kingdom Pseudomonadati; phylum Thermodesulfobacteriota; class Desulfuromonadia; order Geobacterales; family Geobacteraceae; genus Geomonas; species Geomonas sp. RF6. Next base: position 4,101,193 of record NZ_CP087999.1, read on the forward strand.
TTCCCCTGGCTCCTGGACATGGCGAAGCACCTGATACTCCCCGTCTCCATCGCGACCTTCGGAAGCCTCGCGGGGCTTTCCCGCTACATGCGCTCCACGATGGTGGAGGTCCTCTCCCAGGACTACGTCACCACCGCGCGCGCGAAGGGGGTGCGCGAGAGGACGGTAATCTTCCGGCACGCGCTCAGAAACGCGCTTTTGCCGGTGATCACCCTTCTTGGTTTCTCCCTCCCCGCGCTGATCGGCGGGAGCGTGATCTTCGAGACGATCTTTGCCATCCCCGGGATGGGGCAGCTCTTCTACATGGGGGTCATGGGGCGCGACTACCCCCTGGTGATGGGGATCCTGGTGATCGGCGCCTGCCTCACGCTCCTCGGAAACCTCCTGGCGGACGTCTGCTACGCGCTTGCCGATCCGCGCATCCGGCACGGGAGGGGGTGAGGATGAAGGGGAGAAATCACGGCTACTACTGGGATCTCTGGAGGCGCTTCGTGGAGAACCGCTTTGCCTTTGCGGGGCTTTGCGTGGTGGTCCTTCTCTTCCTCGTGTCACTTGCCGCTCCGTACATCACGCCGTACGATCCGGATGCCATAGATGCCTGGCACGTCCTCCTCCCCCCTTCGGGGACCCACTGGTTCGGGACGGACGAACTCGGAAGGGACGTCTTCACCCGCGTCATCTACGGGGCGCGGGTCTCTTTGAGCGTAGGCTTTGTGGCGGTCGGCATCTCCGTCGTCATCGGAACGGTGGTCGGGCTCTTCGCCGGTTTCTACGGCGGCTGGGTCGACTCGGTGCTCATGCGGATCGTGGACATCATGCTCTGCTTCCCGACCTTTTTCCTCATCCTCGCGGTCATCGCCATGCTGGAGCCCTCAATCCGCTACATCATGGTGGTCATCGGGCTCACCAGCTGGATGGGTGTGGCGCGCCTGGTACGCGCCGAGGTCCTTTCGCTGAAGAGCAGGGACTTCGTCCTCGCTGCGAGGGTGCTCGGGGCGTCGGATCAGCGGGTGATCTTCCGGCACATACTCCCGAATGCGCTCTCTCCGGTCCTTGTCTCTGCTACCCTCGGGGTGGCGGGGGCGATACTGACGGAGAGCGCGCTCTCCTTCCTGGGGATCGGGGTGCAGCCCCCGGTGGCGAGCTGGGGGAATATCCTCACCTCCGGCAAGGACTACATAGAGTTCGCCTGGTGGCTCTCCCTCTTTCCGGGGCTCGCCATTCTCGTCACCGTCCTCTCCTACAACCTGGTGGGGGAGGGGGTGCGCGACGCGCTCGACCCGAGAAGGTAGCCTCCGCTGACCTGCAAAATGCAAATTCACAGTGTCCCCCATTCGCAAAGGCTCTTCCTGGAATTGTGGGGAAGGTGGTTACAAGAACCCGGGTGCCCCCGCGCTGGAGCGTAGGCATCTTGCCTGCGATGGCGGCGCAGCCGCCACAGAGCGCGCGGCTGGCGCCGCGGCTACAGGCTGGGAAGCCTGTGCTCCAGCGCGGCGCCACTAGCGTCCCCTCCCATCAACGGAAGGGGGGTGGCCATGTGCGGCTCCCCCGGAATTCCCGGTTGGACTTATTTTTTTTGAGAGGTCTGTATGGCAGAACGTTGTGAAGAAGGATTCGAACAGCTGAAGGTGGACAAGAAGGATTTCGTGGTAATGACGCTCGACGACGAGCTGCGCGTGGACCAGTTGTGCAGCGATCTCCTGCATCGCTTCTACTGCGAAAGGATGGAGTCGGGGCTCACTCCGGAGCAGGCGACCGCCCTTGCCCGGGGCGCCGACTACTTTGTCCGCGATTTCGTGATCTCCATCAAGTCGCGCAGCATCTTCGAGGAGACCCCGGGGATCGTGCGGCAGTTCGCCGGCAACTGGTACATCGTGAACACCCTCGAGCCGAACGCGCAGGAACTGGAGGGGTATCTTGCCGGGATCAGGGAGTTCTACCGTTTCCTGTACGGACACCAGCTCATTTCGCCGCGCTTCCTGCAGGTCATCGAGGGGGAGTGCGCTGACCTTGACTTCTACACCGGGAGGATCGCATCCTTCTGGGATATCACCGGCGACGGGTACCGCGCCTGGGAACGGGAGTGCACCTTAAAAGATGAGTGACACCGGTACCGCACGATGGATGGAGACCGCCCAGCACCTGGAACGAGTCCTTTTGAAGGTGGAGCGCCTGCTGGAAGGGCATGACCCCGAACCTCACCTCGACCCCGCGCTCTTCGAGCGGTACCAGGCCTTCAGGTGGGAGAAGCGGGGGAAGGGGGGGACCTTCGCGGCCATACCGCACCCCCATCTCTTCGATCTCGACCTCCTGGTCGGCGTCGACTACGCAAAGGAATCGCTGCTGCGAAACACCGCCCAGTTCGTCGCGGGCTTTCCCGCCAACAACGTCCTTTTGTGGGGGGAGCGCGGCACCGGGAAGTCCTCCTGCGTGAAGGGGCTCCTTTCCCGCTTCGCCGGGAAAGGGCTGCGCATCATCGAGATCCAGCGCTGCGACCTGCAGTCCCTCCCCCTGATCAGCGAGCTTCTGCGCGCGGTCCCGTACCGCTTCATCCTCTTTTGCGACGACCTCTCCTTCGCCGAGGGGGACACCTCCTACCAGGAGCTGAAGGTCCTCCTCGACGGGGGGCTCGAGGAGCGCCCGGGGAACCTCCTGGTGTACGCCACCTCGAACCGGCGCCACCTCATGCCGGAGCGGATGGAGGACAACCTGAACCTCGGGGGGGAGATCCACTCGGAGGAGGCGATCTCCGACAAGCTCGCACTTTCCGACCGTTTCGGGCTCAACCTCTCATTCACACCTTTCAACCAGCAGACCTATCTGGCGATCGTGGAGCGCCACGCCCGGGCGCACAACCTGGACGTGAGCGATCCCGAGCTGCAAAAAGAGGCGCTGCGCTGGGCCCTGCACAAGGGGCAGCGCTCCGGGCGCGCCGCGAAGCAGTTCGTGGAGGACCTGGCCGGTCGTCTCCTTATCGGAAGCTCACCTGATTGAATCCCCTTCTTGAGAAAATCGTAGAGGAAAAGCTCTTCCGCGAGGGGGAGACGGTGCTCGTTGCGGTTTCGGGGGGGGCGGATTCCGTCGCCCTCCTCGATCTCTTGAGCAGGCTCCCCCTGAAGCTTGCCGTCGCGCACCTCAATCACCAGATCCGCGGTGAGGCAGCGGATGGCGACGAGGCGTTCGTGGAGGAACTTGCCGCCTCCTACCGGATCCCCTGTTACTGCCGCTCCGTCGACGTCCCCGCACTCGCGCGGGAGGGGCGGATGAGCCTGGAGGAAGCGGCGCGCGAGGCCCGCTACCTCTTTCTCCATGAAACCGCTAAAGCGATCGGGGCGACGAGCATCGCTCTTGCGCACCACCGCGACGACCAGGCGGAGACCGTCCTCATGCGCCTCTTGCGGGGGGCAGGGGGGAGCGGTCTGAGCGCCATGAGCCCGCAAAGCGGCATCCTGAAGCGCCCCCTCCTCTCGGTCACCCGCGCGGAGCTCGAGGAGTACTTGCAGGGGAGGGGGGTAAGCTACCGGACTGATGAGACCAATTTCGACACGAGAGTGCTGCGAAATTCGATCCGTCACGAGCTGATCCCGGTCCTCAGGCGGTACAACCCGGAGGTATGCGCGCGTCTTGCCGACACCGCCCGCACCCTTGCCGCCGACGAGGAACTCCTGCAGCAGGTGACCGAGGAGGCTTATGCCCGCTGCGCCGCCGTCTCCGGCGACTCGGTGCAGCTCGACCTGAAGGTGCTTTTGTCCCACCCGGTCGCTCTGCGCATGCGCCTCTACCGACATGCACTCTCACAGGTGCGGGGACTGCAGCGGATCGGCCGTGTCCACCTTGAGGCGATCGACCACCTCGTCTTCGGCGAGCGCCCCCAGGCTCGCCTTTCGCTCCCCGGCGGCGCCAGGGTGGGGCGCAGCTACAGCGTCCTTACAGTCTCTCCCGCTCCTCCCCCCGCCGCGGAGTATTTTGAGGCTGAGATAACGGCTCCCGGGATCCACCCGCTCCCCCTGGGGGGGCGGCTCCGCGTGGAGAGAATCGCGCTCCCCGCCAACCTCGACTCCGGCTCTCGTACCGTCGTCTACCTTGCGCCGGAAGCGGCGCCCTTTCCGTGGCTCGTGCGCCCCTTCCTTCCCGGCGACCGTTTCACCCCCTTCGGGCTATCCGGAAAGCAGAAGGTGAAGGATTTCTTCATCAACAACAAGGTCGAGCTCGAGCGCCGGCGCCGGGTGCCCCTTCTTTTCAGCGCCGGAAGGCTCCTGTGGATCTGCGGATACAGAAGCTCCGAGGAGGGGCGCGTCACCCCCTGCTGCGATGCGGTGTTAAGGGCCGAAATTCTTGATATTATTCCCTGAAAAGCTCTTGTCATACCGGGGGGATTGTGGTAGTTTTCTTCATTTGAATCCGCTGCCCGCGCGGGATTGCGGGTGAGGCAGCGAGATTTTGGGGCGCCGAACCGGCCGCTTTGCCGGGTAGAGAAAAGGTGTCCCCACAGTCAGGTACTTCGGGAGGAAACTTGAATCAGTTTTATAAAAATCTTGCGCTTTGGCTGGTGATCAGTCTGATGATGATCCTCTTGTTCAACCTGTTCAACAAGCCGAAGCCGACCCAGGAGAGGCTCGACTACAGCGACTTCATAACCGCTGTGGACACCGGGAAGGTGAAGAATCAGGACCGGCGGGTGACGAGCGTGGTGATCCAGGGGAACGAGATCATCGGCAAGTTTAACGACGGGAAGGAGTTCCGCACCTACAAGCCGGCGGACGCGAACCTGACCGATCGCCTCATCTCCAAAGGTGTCGCCCTTTCGGCCCGCCCGGAGGAGGAGCGTTTCTCCTGGTTCTCCCTCTTGGTCTCCTGGTTCCCGATCATATTCCTCGTCGCGGTGTGGATCTTCTTCATGCGCCAGATGCAGGGGGGTGGCGGCAAGGCGATGGCCTTCGGGAAGAGCCGCGCGAAGCTCCTCACCGAGGCGCAGGGGAAAGTGACCTTTGAAGACGTAGCCGGCATCGAGGAGGCTAAGGACGAACTGGAGGAGATCATCTCCTTCCTGAAGGACCCGAAGAAGTTCACGAAGCTCGGCGGGCGCATTCCGAAGGGGGTTCTCCTCATGGGGCCTCCGGGCACCGGAAAGACGCTTCTCGCCCGCGCCATCGCTGGTGAGGCGGGGGTTCCCTTCTTCTCCATCTCCGGTTCCGACTTCGTAGAGATGTTCGTCGGCGTCGGCGCCTCCAGGGTGCGCGACCTCTTCGTGCAGGGTAAAAAGAGCGCGCCGTGCATCATCTTCATCGATGAGATCGACGCCGTCGGCCGCCACCGCGGCGCTGGGCTCGGCGGGGGGCATGACGAGCGGGAGCAGACGCTGAACCAGCTCCTCGTCGAGATGGACGGCTTCGAGTCGAACGAAGGGGTCATCCTCATCGCCGCGACAAACCGCCCGGATGTCCTCGACCCGGCGCTGCTGCGCCCCGGCCGCTTCGACCGCCAGGTCGTGGTGCCGCGTCCCGACGTGAAGGGTCGCGAGGCGATCCTCAGGGTGCACACGAAGAAGACCCCGCTCTCCCCGGACGTCGATCTCGGCGTCGTGGCCCGCGGGACGCCTGGCTTCTCCGGCGCCGACCTCTCCAACGTGGTGAACGAGGCGGCCCTTCTGGCTGCCCGCAAGGAGAAGAGCCTCGTGGAGATGTCCGACTTCGACGACGCGAAGGACAAAGTCCTCATGGGTGTGGAGCGCCGCTCCATGGTCATCTCCGAGGAGGAGAAGAAAAACACCGCCTACCACGAGGCGGGGCACACGCTGGTGGCGAAGCTCATCCCCGGGACCGACCCGGTGCACAAGGTCTCCATCATCCCGCGCGGCAGGGCGCTCGGCGTCACCATGCAGCTCCCGATCGAGGACAAGCACTCCTACTCCCGCACTTCGCTGCTGGACCGCATCGCGGTCCTCATGGGGGGGCGCGCCGCGGAGGAGATCATCTTCAACTCCACCACCACCGGTGCCGGAAACGACATCGAGCGCGCCACGGAGATCGCCCGCAAGATGGTGTGCGAGTGGGGCATGAGCGAGAAACTCGGCCCGGTGAGCTTCGGGAAGAAGGACGAGCAGATCTTCCTCGGCCGCGAGATGGGGGTACAGAAGAACTACTCCGAGTCGACCGCGGTGGAGATCGACGGCGAGATCCGCCGCATCGTGGAGCAGAACTACGCTCGCGTGATAGAGCTCCTCTCCGCAAACATCGATACGCTGCACAAGATCTCCCTTGCCCTGGTGGAGAAGGAGAACCTCTCCGGCGAGGAAGTCGACCGCATCATCGCAGGTGAAGAACCGGAAGGGGCCACGCCGGTATGACCGAGGCCCCGGCCACCTGGGAACTCTCCGGCAGGACGCTTTCTCTCTCCCGCCCGCTGATCATGGGAATACTGAACGTCACCCCCGATTCCTTCTCGGACGGCAACCGCTACTTCTCCACCGGGGTTGCGGTGGAGCGGGCGCTGCAGATGGTGGAGGAAGGCGCCGACATCATCGACATCGGGGGGGAGAGCACCCGCCCCGGCGCCCCCGAGGTGAGCGAGGCGGAGGAACTCTCCCGGGTCCTCCCGGTGGTGCAGGCGCTCTCCGGGAAGGTGCAGGCACCGATCTCGGTCGATACCTACAAGGCCGCCGTCGCCCGCGCCGCCTGCGCCGCAGGCGCGGAAATCATCAACGATGTGAGCGCGTTCTCCTTTGATCCGGCGATGGCGTCTGTGGCTGCAGACGCCGGCGCCGGAGTCGTCCTCATGCACACCCGGGGACGTCCCGATTCCATGCAGAAAGATACCGGCTACGCCGACCTCATCAACGAGGTGCGGGAGAGCCTGGCGGCTTCACTCGCCGCCGCGGTCGCCGCCGGCGTGAAGCCGGAACGGATCGTGCTTGATCCCGGGATCGGCTTCGGCAAGGGGGCCGAGGGGAACCTGGAGCTGATCCGTCGTCTCGGGGAGTTCCTCCCCCTGGGGCGCCCGCTCCTCATCGGCCCTTCCCGGAAGTCCTTCATCGGGCGCATCCTCGGGAGGGAGACCGGAGAGCGGGTCTTCGGAACGGCGGCGGCCGTTGCCGTCGGCCTCATAAACGGCGCCTCCATCTTCAGGGTTCACGACGTAGCAGCCATGAGGGACGTGGTGGACCTCACGAGGGCACTCACCGCTTCCTGACCGGCTTTTCCCGCACCCGGCCACCCCAGGAAGCGATTGATGCGATCTCTCCCCTACATAGCGCTCTTTCGGGATCTCGTGGACCTGGCGCTCATGGCGTGCATCATCCAGCGACTGTCGCGCCTCATCAGGAGCGCGCTCGCGGTGCGCATCATGCTCGCGCTCTCCGGTCTCCTGGCGGGGCATCTGGTGGCACGCATCTTCGCCCTGCAGGGGGTCCGGCTTCTTCTGGACACGCTCCTTGCCTCCTCCGTCCTGGTTCTTGCCGTCATCTTCCAGACCGACATGCGCCGCGCCTGTGCGAACCTCGGGAAGACCCGCGAGGTGAAGGGGTACGGCATGGGGGACGCCTTCGAGGAGATCGTCACTGCGGTCGAGGGGCTGGTGGCGAAGAAAATCGGCGCGCTCATCGTCATCGAGCGTGGCATCCCGGTGGACAACTACCTCGCGGTGGGGACGGAGATCGACGCGAAGGTGACGAGCGAGCTCATCTCTTCCATCTTTCTGCCATACTCCCCGATCCACGACGGGGCCGTCATCATCCAGCGCGGCAAGCTCACGAAAGCGGGGTGTTTCCTCCCCCTTACCCAGAACCCCGAGGTCAGCAAGACGATGGGGACCCGGCACAGGGCCGGGATGGGGCTGAGCGAGCTCGTCGACGCGGTGGTGATCGTAGTCTCCGAGGAGACGGGGCAGATTTCGGTCATGCTCGGGGGGAAGAGGACAGGACTCGACCTGCAGGGGCTGCGCCGCATGCTGAAGCGGCTGGTCGATCCGAGGTGGCTCAAATGAGCTGGGAAGGCGCGACAGGGCGATGGGTCCTTTCGGTCCTTCTGGCGGCCCTTCTGTGGGTCGCAGTGGCGGCGGAGCGGACCGAGGAACTCTCACTCTCGGTCCCGGTGGAACTGGAGCATCTCCCGCCAGGGCTTGCGGTCGTCGCAGCTCCGGCACGCGTCTCGGTCACTCTTTCCGGGCCGCGCATCCTGCTGGCCCGCGTCCCGCTAAGTCCCCCGGTGTGCCGGCTCGACCTTTCCGGTGCAGGGGAGGGGACGGTGACTTTCCGCCCGGTGGAGACGGCGCTCGGCCTCGACCGGGAGATCCGGGTGTCGCGTCTGCACCCGAGTCCCCTTTCGGTGACGCTGGGGCGGGAGGCGCACCGCTAGTATCTGCTACAATTACCTGATTGCCAGTACACAAAATTACCCTTTTGAGGAGCAAGTAGATATGAAGAAACTTTTCGGTACCGACGGCGTTCGCGGGGTGGCAAACGTCTACCCGATGACGGCGGAGATGGCCATGCAGATCGGTCGTGCTGCGGCCTACATCTTCAAGAACGGCAAGAACCGTCACAGGATCGTCATCGGCAAAGACACCCGTCTTTCCGGCTATATGCTGGAGAGCGCACTGGTGGCGGGGATCTGCTCCATGGGGGTCGACGTCCTCCTGGTAGGTCCGCTCCCTACCCCCGGGATCGCGAACATCACCTCCTCCATGCGCGCCGACGCAGGGGTCGTCATCTCCGCCTCCCACAACCCCTTCCAGGACAACGGCATAAAGTTTTTCTCCCGCGACGGCTTCAAGCTTCCGGACGAGATAGAGCTGAAGATGGAGGAACTGATCTTCTCCAAGAGTATCGACAGCCTGCGCCCGACCGCCACGGAAGTGGGGAAGGCGTACCGCATCGACGATGCCGCCGGACGCTACGTCGTCTTCCTGAAGAGCGCCTTCCCGAAAGACCTCGACCTCACCGGTCTGAAGATCGTTCTCGACTGCGCCAACGGCGCGGCGTACAAGGTCGCTCCCGCCGTCTTCGAGGAACTCGGCGCCGAGGTCATCACGATCGGGGTGAAGCCGAACGGCACGAACATCAACGCGGAATGCGGCTCGCTGCACCCGGAGGTCCTCTCGGCCGCTGTGAAGACGCACGGGGCGGATCTGGGGATCGCGCTCGACGGTGACGCCGACCGCGTCATCTTCGTCGACGAGCACGGATCCGTCGTCGACGGCGACCGGATCATGGCGATCTGCGCCACAGACATGATCAAGCACGGCACGCTGAAAAAGAACACCCTCGTGGCCACTGTCATGAGCAACATGGGTCTCGACATCGCCATGAAGCGGGTCGGGGGGACCGTGCTGAAGACAGCGGTGGGGGACCGCTACGTCGTGGAGGAGATGCTGAAGGGGGGGTACAACCTCGGCGGGGAGCAGTCCGGTCACATGATCTTCCTCGACCACAACACCACCGGCGACGGCGTCCTCTCGGCGCTGCAGGTCCTTGCCATCATGCAGAGGCGCTCACAGAGGCTTTCCGAGCTTGCCGAGGTCATGACCCCGCTGCCGCAGGTGCTGGTGAACGTGCGGCTGGCGCAGCGCACAGACATCATGCAGGTGCCGGAAGTGGCGACGCTCGTGCGCGACGTGGAAGGGAAGCTGAAGGGGGAGGGGAGGGTGCTGATCCGCTACTCCGGAACCGAGCCCCTCCTGCGCATCATGCTGGAAGGCTCCGATGAGGGGCAGATCACCGGGTGGGCCAACGAGATCGCCTCCACCGTAGCCGGTGCCCTCGGAGGTGAAGGACGTGGCTAGACTCGGTGTCAATGTCGATCACGTGGCGACGATAAGGCAGGCGCGAGGGGGCTCCGAGCCCGATCCGGTCACCGCCGCCGCCATCGCCGAGCTTGCCGGGGCGGACGGTATCACCATCCACCTGAGGGAGGACCGGCGGCACATCCAGGACCGCGACCTCACCCTCATGCGCCAGACGGTGCAGACCCGCCTCAACCTGGAGATGGCTGCCACCGAGGAGATGATCGCCATCGCCCTGAAGGTGAAGCCCGACTGTTGCACCCTCGTCCCGGAGAAGAGGGCGGAATTGACCACCGAGGGGGGGCTCGATGTGCGCCTGAACCTCGACTCGGTGAAGGGGGCGGTGCAGAAGCTGCAGGAGGGGGGGATCATCGTGAGCATCTTCGTCGACCCCGACCCCGACCAGATAAAGGCGTGTCACAAGACCGGCGCCGACTATATCGAGATCCATACCGGCGCCTTCGCCGACGCCCCCGACATCGGTGCGGAAGAGAAGGAACTGGTGAAGATCGAGAATGCCATAAAGCTCGCACAGAAGCTCGATCTGGGAGTCAATGCAGGGCACGGCCTGAACTACAGCAATGTGCGGAAGGTGGCGGCCCTCGGCGGGATAGAGGAGTTCAACATCGGGCACTCCATCATCTCCAAGGCGGTTCTGGTAGGTCTCGACCGCGCGGTGCGCGACATGGTGGAGCTGGTGCGCTACGCCTGATCGGAAAACGCCAAAATTCAAGACCTGACCCCGGGTCAGGTCTTGAATTATAAGGTGCGTAACGCCACTACAGCGGCAGAAAACGAAGAGGGGCCTGGTTTAGGGCCCCTCTTACTTTGCGAGCCCGCGCTGCTTTCGCAGTCATCGGGCTCTCTCTTTTCACGCTGGTCTGCGTGTCACCTGCTAGCGCGATCCGCCGCTGGAACCACCGGTCCCAGTGCCGCCGCCCATGCTGCCGCTGCCGCTGCCGGTTCCGATGCTGCCGCCGGTGTCGCTGGTGCTGCCGCCGGTCCCGCCACCCATGCTGCCGCCGGTGCTGCCGCCGGTGCTCCCGCCGGTCCCGCTGCCACTCATGCCGCCGGTTGTGTCACTGGTGCTGCCACCAGTGCCGCTGCCGCTGGTGCCGCCCATGCTGCCACCGGCACCGGTGCTGCCACCTGTGCTACCACCCGTGCCGCTTCCGGTACCGCTCGTGCCGTAGCTGCCCCCTGTCCCGCCCGTGTCACTGGTGGTACCGGTGCCGCTCTTGCCACTGCTGCGGGAGGTGTCGGTGCTCCCTCCCGTTGCCCCGCCGCCACCGCCTTCTTTGCTGCAGGCGGTCATAGAGAGGGTGAAACCGGAAAGCGCCACAAGCGCGAGGGTGCCGAACAGAAATCTTTTCACACTGGCCATAGAGTATCTCCTCCTTTGTCGTTACTCCCTATATAAAAAGTATAGGGCATCTGCGCCGAGTAAAATGGGTTTTCTGCTTGCAGATCCGACAGTTGTGCCTGCCGGAATAAGGCGGTTCCTGTCGCGGGGTCTCATTTGCCGGTAACTCTGTTTCAGCGGCACAGTCTTTTCTTTTCATTGGCCAAAGAAGTGAAAGAGCGGTGCTTTCCACATCCTTCATTGACCGTCCGGAAATCTGGAAGACAGGTACGGCAAAAAAAATTTCCCTCGCCCAAAAATCTTTTCCGGGAGGAGCAAGATGGCCAGCCGATCGACGAGCGGGGGTATTCTTCTTGTGGTTCGGCGCTACTCTAAGATATAGTGGACCGAATTGGGCGGCTTGGCGTGATCCGGCTTCTGGCCCGGAAGGGCAACCACATTACTAAAGGAGAGATTTCCATGACGAAGGCAAGTGCGCGCCACATCCTTGTGTCCAGCGAGGAGGCGTGTCTGGATCTGAAGAAGCAGATCGAAGAAGGTGCTGACTTTGGAGAGGTGGCGCGGCAGCATTCGCTGTGCCCTTCCGGGAAGCGCGGGGGGGGTGCGCTCGGGGAGTTTCAGCCGGGACAGATGGTGAAGGAATTCGACCAGGTCGTCTTCAGCGGCGAAGTCGGGAAGGTGCTCGGCCCGGTAAAGACCCAGTTCGGGTACCATCTGATCGAGATTACCAGCCGTACGCCGTAATTTCCCCGGTGTGACACGAAGGAAAAAAGGCGCAAAGGGTCTCTCCTCTGCGCCTTTTTTGCGTCCTCGATCTGCCCTTCCCGCAAGGTCAGTGGACTGGCGGGGGTGGGGCGTGCCGGTCGGGCTTTTTCAGGAGGAGCAGGAGGGGGATGATGACCAGGAACGCGAGCCCCACGATGAAGAAGATCCTGTTGTAGGAGAGCATCGCAGCCTGGCGCCGGACCGTCCCGTATATCATCGCCAGGGCGGCATTCTGCGCGCTCGCCGGATCAAGTCCCCGCGAGGCGGCTGCCTGCGTCATGGCGGAGATCGTCTTTTGCGTGACGAGGCCGTAGGGGGTGACGTGGGCGGCGAGCGTCGTCTGGTAGAACTGGGAGTAGCGCGCCAGCATGGTGGCGGCGATGGCGATCCCCACGCTCCCGCCGATGTTGCGCAGCAGGTTGAAGATGCCGGTGGCGTTCCCCATCTCCTCCTTGCTGATGGTGGCGAGGGTGACGGTGGTGAGCGGCACGAAGATCATGGCGAGCCCGATGCCGAGGATCACGCGCGGCCACACGAAGTCCCAGTAGGCGGCCTCCAGCGAGAAGCGCTGCATGATGAACATGGAGGTGGCGCCTATGATGAGGCCGCCGAACACGACCTTGCGCCCGTCGTATTTCTGGATCGCCGCGCCGACGAAGGGCATGGTGACGAGGGTGGCCACCCCGCCCGGCGCGAGCACCATCCCCGCCATCGTGGCGTTGTACCCCATGAGGGTCTGCAGGAAGAGGGGGATCAGCATGATGGAGCTGTACAGGCAGAACCCGACGAAGAACATGATGGTGTTCCCGGCGGAGAAGGAGACGTTCTTGAAAAGGCGCAGGTTGACGACCGGGTGCGGATGCATGAGCTCGACGACCACCAGCGCCACGAGCGAAATGGCGGAGACCACCGAGCAGGTCACGATGAAGGGGGAGTTGAACCAGTCGTCGCGCTGCCCCAGGTCGAGGACGATCTGCAGCGCCCCGAGGCCGAGGCACAGGAAGGTGAGCCCCCAGTAGTCGATGGCGGTCCGCTCCCTCTTCAGGTAGCTTGGGTCGAAGATGAAGAAGGTTGCCATGACGACGGCGATGATCCCGATCGGGATGTTGATGTAGAAGATCCAGCGCCAGTTCAGGTTGTCGGTGATCCACCCACCGAGGGCGGGGCCGATGATCGGGCCGAACATCGCTCCGACCCCGAAGATCGCCATCGCCATCCCCTGCTGGTGCGGCGGGAAGGTCTCCATCATGATCGCCTGGCTGATCGGGATGAGCGCTCCTCCGGCGGCTCCTTGCACGACACGGAAGAATATCAGGGAGTTCAGATTCGGCGCGGCGCCGCAAAGGAGGGAGGAGAGGGTAAAGAGCGTGATGCAGGTGATGAGGAAGCGTTTCCTGCCGAACATGCGGGAGAGCCACCCGGTCATCGGGAGGACGATGGCGTTGCTCACCAGGTAGGAGGTAAGGACCCAGGTGATCTCGTCGGTCCCGGCGTTCAGGCTCCCCTGCATGTGCGGGAGAGCAACGTTCGCCACGGAGGTGTCCACGATCTCCATGATGGTGGGGAGCATCACCGTGATGGTGATGAGCCACTTGTTGATGTTCTGCTCTTTTTCCTTTTTGCTGGTCAGGGTGGAACCTCCGCGAGACCCGGGGAACGGACCGGGTGGTGCCGCTTCCGGTGAGGGCTACAGCCCGAGGACCTGCCGGAAGCTCTTCCCGGTGAGGATGGTGGGCACGACGCTCATCCCGACGCGCAAAAGGTGGTTCGGGTCGGAGGCGGCGTCTATGGCGATCCGCACCGGAACCCTCTGCACGACCTTCACGTAGTTGCCGGTGGCATTCTCCGGCGGAAGGAGGGAGAAGGCCGCTCCGGTCCCCGCCATGAGGCTCTCCACGTTACCCCTGAAAGAGAGGCCGGGATAGGCGTCGACGGAGAACTCCACCCGCTGCCCAGGCCTCACGTCGGTGAGCTGGCTCTCCTTGTAGTTCGCGGTCACCCACGAGTCCTGCAGGCTGACGAGCGCCATCAGCGGCTGCCCCGGCTGTACGTAGTTTCCCGGCTCCACGGACTTCTTCGTAATGTAGCCGTCCGAGACCGCGACGATGCGGGTGTAGCTCAAGCTGAGCTTCGCTTCTGCGAGCTGGCTCTGCCTCTGGGCAACCTTCGCGTCCTTCTTCCCCTGCGAGGTCATCCCGAGGGTCGCCTGCGCGCGGCGCTCCCCTTCCTGCGATTCCCTGAGCTGCATCTGAGCGACGGTGCGTGCGGTTTTCAGCTTGTCGAGCTGCTCGCGGGGGATGACCTCCTTCGCAAAGAGCGCCTCCGCGCGCTTGAGATCTATCTCCGCCTGCTCCAGGCGCGCCTTCGCCAGTCCCACCGTGGCACGGGCCCCCTCGAGCTGCGCCGCGTCGCCGGCGGTCTCGTTCCTGGCGAGATCGAGCGCTGCGGCTGCCGTCTCGGCGCGGGCCTGGTAGTCGGAGGTGTCCAGTTCGACCAGGAGATCCCCCTTGTGCACGAACTGGTTGTCCACCACGGCGACCCTCTTCACGAGCGCCGGGATGCGGCTGGAGACGGAGTGCACGTGAGACTCGATAAAGGCGTTGTCCGTCTCTATGTGGGTCTTGCTCTTCACCCACTGGTGCACGCCGAAGACTGCGCTGCCGATGCACAGGATCGCCAGGATGATCGCGCCGCGCTGCCTCTTGTTCAGCCTCTTCCCACCGTTTTTTTCATCCACGGCCTGACCGTTGCCGTTTTCCTCTGCCATAAAACCCCCCGGGGTGTCGGTAGCTAAAGCTGTCCCATCGCCCGCTTCACGCGGGCCGCCGCGACTTCCAGATCGAACACGCTCCTGTAGTAGTCGGTGCGGGTCTGGGTGAGCAGCGTCTGGGCATCGACCACCTCGGTGGCGGTGCCCACTTTCTCCTGATAGCGGTCCTTCGTGATGCGCAGGTTCTCCACCCCCTGCTGGATCGCCGTTTCCGAAACCTTTATCCTCTCCTGGGCGACCGCCATGTCGTTTCGTGCCGTGGCGAGCTCGAGGGAGAGGCGCTCCTTCAGATCGCGCACCCGATCCTCGTCGCGGGAACGGGCGGCGACCGCGGCGCGCAACCTGGAGGTCGTGGCGAAGCCGTCGAAGAGGTTTACCCGGAACCCGGCAGTCGCGGCCATGATCGTCTGCTCCGTCACCGCGCTGTTACTGACGTAGTCCGCCGAGAGCTTCAGAAAGAACTCCGGGTACCACCCGGTCTTCAGTTCCTTCACGGTGAGCTCGTCCGCCTTTACGGTGTCCTGCAGCGCGACGAGTTCCCCCCGTCCGGAGAAGTCGACCGGAGCGGCGGGGGAGGGGAGCGCGGCTGTCTCGGTCCCTTCCCGGAGCTCGCCGCGGAAATCGGGGGGGTACCCTGCGAGGTAGTTGAGGAGGAGCCAGCCGTTTTGCACCGCGTTTTGGGCGGCAAGGAGCTTCTGGCGGCTCGCCGCGACCCGGACCTCGGCCTGCAGCAGGTCGTTTCGGGTCACCACCCCCTCCTCGTACAGCGCTTTGGCCACCCGCTGGTGCGAAAGCATCTGGTCGAGCTCGTCCTTTGCCGCCTGCACGACCTTCCCCCCCTCGAGGATCCCGTAATAGGCGCGCACCACCTGCAGGAAGACGTCCTGCTCGCTGGCACGGTACAGCCCCTTCACGGCGTCGGTCTGCAGCCTCGCGCTTTCGGTGCGGTAGCGGGTTCTGCCGAAGTCGTAGAGGGTCTGGTAGATGGAGAGGCTGAAGAAAGGGAAATCTGCGTCCTGGGTGGGGAGGGCGAGGCCGTTGAACTCCACCGCCTGAGGATCGAGCTGCGCCTGGTACCCCCCCTGCGCGTCGATGCGGGGGAGGTGCCCGCTGCGCGCCACCCCCTCCTGTTCGAGGGCGATCGCCTGCTCCCGGGCCGCGGCCTTCAGCGAGCTGTTCGAGGTGGCAGCCTTCTCGAGGAAGTGCTTCAGCTCCAGGGGCTCCGCGTGCACTTGCGGGATTGCGATGAGAAGTGCACCTACTATGACCAGTATCTTGTACATGAAGTGCTCCAGCGTCAGCTGCGGATTTTCTCCAGAAGGTACTTCAGTGTCTCCACCTCGTCCGGGGGGAGTTTCTTGAGCCAGCGCTCCTGCACGATGGCGGCCTGGGCGCACAGTTCCTCCTCCAGGCTCCTGCCGCGCTCGGTGAGACAGATGAGGTGGGCGCGGCGATCCTCCGGATGGCTCTGCCTCGACAGGAGACCTTCCTTCTCCAGGCGGTCCACCAGCCCCCCGACGGTCGTGCGGTCGATCTGGCTGCGGGCCGAGAGCTCCGCCTGGGTGAGGCGATCCTCCTGCCAGAGAAAGGCGAGAACCGCGAACTGCTGGGGCGTTACCTCGTGGCGGTCGAACTCCTCCTTGAAGACTGCGCAGCCGCGCTGGTAGGCCTTCGCCAGGAGGAAGCCGACGCTTCGCTCGATATCGAGAATTTCTGTTCGCTTTGTGTTCATGACGATCCCGTCCCCCGCCACGCACAGGGCGGCAGCTGCGCCGCAAGTGGCGGGTACGACAAGGCATTATGCATATAATCAGTGTGCTGTCAATCTCAATTCCCGGGTGAGTGGGGAGACGGCGGGGAGGGCGTAAAGACTCTGGTACAGGGCCATGGCGCTGGTGACCTTCTTCACGTATTCCCGGGTCTCCTTGAAGGTGATGCTCTCCACAAACTCGTCCAGGGGGAGGGTGCCGAAATTCCTCTGCCAGCGCCGCGCGTTCCCCCCCCCTGCGTTGTACGCCGCGATGGAGAGGGGGATGTTTCCGGAGAAGCTCTCCAGGAGGTCCTTCAGGTGGCGCGCGCCGAGGCGGATGTTGAGATCAGGGGAGGTAAGGCGCGCGGAGCCCCCCTTCGCGATGCTCTCCGCCGTGGCCGGCATGATCTGCATGAGACCTACCGCGCCGACCGGGGAGAGCGCACTCGGCAGGTAGTTGCTCTCCGCTCGTATCACCGCGTAGACGAGGCTCTCCGGGACGTTACTTGCCGCAGCCTCCTTCGCCACCTCCTGGCGGAAGGCGAGGGGGAAGTTCACCCCCCAAAGGAGGGAGCCGTCCGGGTCTCCCGCCTTCGGAACGTCCTGTCCGGTGAGGTGGTAGGCGGCGTTGTAGTTCTCCATCTCCAGGTAGAGCCTCGCCACCGAGAAGGGGTTTTTCGGCTTCTTGATGAGGGAGAGCTCGCGCGTCGCCTCCTCGTACAGCCCAAGGGCGATGAGCGCTTTCTCTCTCTCCAGCCCCGCCGGCATCGGAAGGGCCCCGGCGAGGTTCTGCGGGGGGCGCGGCGGCTCGGCCGAGGGGCGCCCTGAGTTGCATAGCATCGCGTAGTAGCCGAAAGGGTAGTCGGAGCAGAGGACCGCCATCTGCGCCTCTCCCCCTTTCTGGTCCCCGGAGAGGATCAGCGCGCGTCCCAGCCAGTAGAGAGACTTCTCCCTCTGCTCGCGGTATTGGGAGAGGTTTTGCAGGTAGTCGACGGCGGAGCGGTAGTCGCGGGACTGGTAGCTAAGCCAGGCGACCTCCCAGAGGATTGCCGGGCGCTTTGCAGCGTCCGGATAGCGGTTCAGGAAGTTCTGGAAGAGGCGCAGCGCCTCGGCGGTGTGCCCCTGGTAGCGCTTGAGGTAGGCAGCATCGAGAAGGGCATCGGCCGCGAGGTTCCCCCCCACGCCCCGCTCGGAGAGGGCGAGGTAGCGGGTGTAGGCTTTCTCCGGGTTCCCCGACTTCTCCAGCGCCCGGGCGTACCAGTACGCTCCCTCCGTCGACCCGGGACGCTCCGCGAGGGGGCGCAGCGTCTCCTCCGCGTCGTGGTAGTGCCGCGCCTTGAAGTGCGACAGCCCGAGCTTTAGCCGCACTCTGGCCGCAAACTCCCCGCTCTCGGCGCGGGAGGCGATCTCGGAGAAGGCGGCCGCCGCCTTCCCGTACTGCCCGAGATCGTACAGGGCGCTGGCGCGCCTGAAGAGCTCGTCGACAGTGTACGGCGCTATCGCCACCCCCGTCTTTGCCAGTTGCGACATCTCGTCCGCCGCCTGCTGCGCGACGCCGGAGCCGGGGTTCCTGATCCAGATGCCGCGCAAGATCGCTGCGGCACCGGCGGGATCACCGAGCTTCTCCCGGCAAAGCGCCGAGGCATGGAGCGCCTTTAGCGAGTCGCTTCCCAGGGGATACCGCTCTACGAAGGCGCTGTAGGCGTCGAGCGCCTCTTTGTAGCGGCCGCAGGAAAAGAGGGTTTCCGCGCTCAGGAAGAGGGAGGGGCGCACGAGGCGACTTCCCGGGAAGGTCTTTACGAGCTTTTGCAGCGGCGCCAGCGCCTCGTCCGTTCGGGAGAGCTTCGAGAGGGCGAGCCCCTGGTTGTACAGTGCGTAGTCCCCGAGGAGCGGGAGGTACTGCGCCGCCGCCGCGAGCTGAGGAGCCGCATCCTCATAGAACTCCAGCTTCACGTCGGTCATCCCCACAAGGAAGGAGCGCACGCCGGGGTCGGAGGCCTTCAAAGCCGCCTCCCTGGCCCCGCGGTAGTCCTTCAGCTTCAGGCGCGCCGCAGCCGCCACGACGGCGGGGTCGGAAAACCTTCCCGGCGAGAGGGCGGAGGCGGGGATGGCGAGGGCAAGGGCGATGAAGGCAAGGACGGCGGCAAAGAGGCGACAGGGCATGGGAGACTCCTATTTATATACGGCGCCCCCCGGGGAGGGGGGTGGAACAAACCAGCTATTGTTACCGGAGCTTCCCTCAAATTGCAAAGGCTTTTTGCCCCTTTTGTGCTCCGGCGCACGGCGCCCCGCGCACCCCCGCAGTGGCGCAACGGGGCAAAGTCATTGACAATTCTTCACCCCTTCTTCATTATCCGAGGTAGGGCGAGCCTCAAAGTTGCCGATTCCATCCGGAGGTTTACCATGCGCATCGACAAAAACGTCGTGCTGAAACTGTTAAAGGGGAGGAGGGACGCGCTGCAGTTCCGGGAGATCCTGAAGGTGCTCGCCGTGCCGAAGCACCAGCGCCCGCGGCTGGAGTCCCTCCTTGACGATATGGTCTATCGCGGTGACGTGGTGCGTCTCCCCGGGCGGCTCTATTCCCTCGCCGGCGCAGGGGGCACGGTGCGCGGGAAGCTCGTGTGCCACCGGGAAGGGTACGGCTTCGTGGTCCCCGAGGACGGGGGGGACGACCTCTTCATTCCCGCCCGCTACCTGCGCGACTCTTTAAGCGGCGACACCGTGGAGGCGCAGGTCGTCTCCACCCGCCGCGACGGCAAGAGGGAGGGGCGGGTCACCGCCCTCGTGAAGCGCGGCGTCACCAGCGTCGTCGGCCGCTACGAGGCGGCCGGGCGGGGGGGCAGAGTCATCCCCGACGACGACCGCCTCGGTCGCGACGTCTTCATCCCCCCCGGCGCTGCCGGAAACGCCCTCACAGGGGAGACGGTCGTGGCGGAGATCGTCTCCTACCCCACCCCCCACTCCGGGATGTCCGGAAAGATCGTGGAGGTGCTCGGACACCCCTCCGACCCCGAGGTGGAGGTCATGACGGTGGTGCGCAAGTTCGAGCTCCCCTACGCCTTCTCCGACGGGGCACTCGCCGAGGCGGCGAAGGCCCCGCAGCGGGTGTCGGAGGATATGCTCGCAGGGAGGACCGATCTGCGGGAGCGGCGCACCGTCACCATCGACGGGGAGACCGCGCGCGACTTCGACGACGCGGTCTCCGTGGTGCGAGAGGGGAGCGGCCTCCGCCTCTTCGTCTCCATCGCCGACGTCTCCCACTACGTCACGGAGGGGTCGAAGCTCGACCTCGACGCCTACCAGCGCGGCACGAGCGTCTACTTCCCGGACCGCTGCATCCCTATGCTCCCGGAGGAGCTCTCCAACGGGATCTGCTCCCTGAACCCCCAGGTCGACCGCCTCACCATGACGGCTGAGATCCTCTTCGACGAGGGGGGCGCCCCCGTCTCCTCGAGCTTCTACCCGAGCGTCATCAGAAGCGACGCGCGCCTCACCTACACGATCGTGAAGCGGATCGTGGTGGACGAAGAGCCGGAGGCGATCGCCGCCCACGAGGATCTGGTGGCGGATCTGAACCTCATGAAGGAGCTCGCCCTGAAGCTGAACGGGAGGCGGCAGGGGCGCGGCTCCATCGACTTCGACCTCCCGGAGCCCCAGATCATCATCGACCTGCAGGGGGAGACGACAGCGATCGTGCGCGCCGAAAGAAACTTCGCCCACCGCATCATCGAGGAGTTCATGCTCGCGGCGAACGAGGCGGTGGCCACCTTCATCGAGAGACAGGGGAGCCCGTCGTTGTACCGCGTCCACGAAAACCCCGACCCGGCGAAGCTCGTGGATCTCGCCGAGTTCGTCTTCTCTTTTGGCTACACATTGAAGGTGGAGGAGGAGAAGGTCGCCCCGAAGGAGCTGCAGAGGCTGCTCTCCGAGGTGGAGGGTAAGCCCGAGGAGCGCCTCATAAACGAGGTCCTCCTGCGCTGCATGAAGCAGGCGCGCTACAGCGCGGAGAACCTCGGGCACTTCGGCCTCGCCGCCCCCTGCTACACCCATTTCACCTCCCCCATCAGGCGCTACCCCGACCTCGTGGTGCACCGCATCCTGAGGCGCCTCCTCTCCGCCCCCCTGAAGGAGGGGGAGCGCACCCGTCTCGCCGGGCGCCTCGACGACGTGGCGCTGCACACCAGCCGCCGCGAGCGGATCGCCATGGAGGCGGAGCGGGAGATGGTGGACCTGAAGAAGATGCAGTTCATGAGGGACAAGGTGGGAGAGGAGTACGAGGGGTTCATCACCGGGGTCGCCCCCTTCGGCATCTTCGTGGAACTGGTCGATCTCTTCGTGGAGGGGATGGTGCCGGTCACCACCCTTCCTGTCGACTACTACCTGCACATGGAGAAGAGCCACGCCCTCGTCGGTCAGCACAGCCGCGTCATGTACCGCATCGCGGACAAGGTGCGGGTACGGGTGGCCGGCGTGCGCGAGCTCGCCCGCCAGGTGGAGTTTGCCCTCGTGGAGACGCTGGAGGAGCGCGGCGCCGTTTCGCGCACCGTTTCCGAAAGCTATCCGCGGGTAGCGATCAAGGGGAAGCGCCCGAAGTCGAGGCGGCGCTGAAAGCTGCTTGAGTTTTCGCGGGGCGCTGTGCTATAAGGGCAGACTGTCGGCTCCTCAAGGAGAAGGGATAAGTAATGAGTGATGAAAAGGTTCTCCCCTTTATGGAGCACCTCATAGAGCTGCGCAAGCGGCTCATCGTGTGCACCGTGGCGCTGGTGATAGGGATGGGGGTGTGCTGGAACTTCTCGGACAACCTCCTCGACCTGGTGGAACGCCCCCTTACCGGGGAGACCTACCTCACCAATGTGAAGAAGATCATCTACGGCGAGGTGCGCACCCGTTTCCCCGCGGTGTACCAGCATTACAAGCTGGCGGACGAGGTGAACGCGACACCGGAGAAGAGGAAGCTGAACTACAGCGCTCCGCTGGAGCCGTTTTTCGTCCAGTGCAAGCTCTCCATGCTGGCGGGGTTCGTCCTCGTCCTTCCGGTGATTTTCCACCAGATCTGGCTCTTCGTGGCGCCGGGGCTGACCAGGAAGGAGAGAAAGCTCGTCGTCCCCTTCGTGACCGCCACCTCCTTCAGCTTTCTCCTGGGGGGAGGCTTCTTCCTGATCGTCATCTGGCCGGTCATCATCAACTTTTCCCTCTCCTACGAGGCGGCCGGGCTGCAGAGCTGGTTCAACCTCTCCGCCTACATCAATTTCTGCTTAAGGCTCATTCTCGTTTTCGGGCTCATCTTCGAGCTGCCGATTCTCTCCTTCCTCCTTGCCCGCTTCGGCATCGTGAACTACCAGATGCTCGCCACGCGGCGCAAGTACGCACTCCTGGCGAGCTCGATCATCGCCGCCTTCCACGCCGACCTGATCACCATGTTCGTGATCATGATCCCTTTGTACCTCATGTACGAGGTGAGCGTCTGGGTGGCACTCCTCTTCGGCAAGAAGCGGCAGCCTGCCGTGGTGCAGGAGTGATTCTGGCGGCGGGGAGCGCCCCGCCGGCAGCGGGAGGGTGGAGAGCCCCTTCGAGAGGTAAAGTGGCGTTGTCATGATCATCTACAGGCAGATAAGCGACTTACCGGCCGGGCTGCCGCACCCGGTCGTCACCATCGGCAACTTCGACGGCGTGCACCTCGGGCACCGCCAGGTCCTCTCCCGGGTGAGGGAGGAGGCGCAAAGGCGCGGCGGGGTCTCGGTGGTGATCACCTTCGTTCCGCACCCGTTGCAGGTTCTCTCCCCCGGAGTGCCGCTGAAACTCATTACCACCCCCGCCGAAAAGGCAGCCCTCATCGCCGCCTCGGAGATCGACTACCTCCTGGAGATCCCCTTTGACGCCGCCTTCGCTGCGACGCCCGCCCGGGTTTTCGTGGAGGAGGTACTGGTCGGAAGGATCGGGGTCGAGCTCCTGGTGATCGGGTACGACTACGCCTTTGGGCGCGGCCGGGAAGGGGAGCCTGAGCTCCTGCGCCTCCTCGGGGAGCGCCACAACTTCTCGGTGGAACTGCTGAACCCCGTCTCCAACGGGACGATCGTGTACAGCTCCACCGCGGTGCGCCGCATGGTGGAGCACGGGGACGTGAAGGGGGTGGTGGCGATTCTCGGGAGGCACTACTGCATGGCCGGGGAGGTGGTGCACGGCTTCCACCGCGGCAGAACCCTCGGCTACCCCACCGCGAACCTGAAGACGGAGAAGGACCTCGTCCCCTGCGCCGGGGTGTACGCGGTGAAGGTGCGCCTCGGCGACGAGCTCTTCGACGGCGCCTGCAACGTGGGGACGAACCCTACCTTCGCCAACGCGAAACTCTCCATGGAAGTATTCCTCTTCGACTTCGACCGGGACATCTACGGGGAGACGATCTGCGTCTACTTCATCGACAGGGTGCGCGGGGAGAAACGCTTTCCCGGAGTGGACGCCCTGCGCCAGGCGATCGCCCAGGACGTGGAGCACTGCCGCGAACTCCTGGAGAGTGCGACCCTCATCGACTGCCATACCGCGGAGACGTGCTGAAGGGTTGCGCGCTCCCTGAGACCAGTCCGACCAGTCCGACCGGCACGAACAGAACATCCGCATCCTGCAACCCGGGAGCCTCCTGCGCTCCCCCAACCTCGGAGCATTGCACGTTTGAAACACGTATTTGATAAGAAACTCTGGCTGGGTATCGCGATCAGCGGCTTTTTCCTCTTTCTCCTCGGCCGCCAGATCGAGCCTGGAAAGCTCGTCGCCGCCTTCCGCCAGATGGATTACCGCTTCCTCCTGCCGGCTCTTCTTCTCACCATGGTGAGCTACTTCTTCCGCGCGCTGCGCTGGAAGTATCTCCTTTTGCCGATAAAGAAGACGAGGCTCTCCAACCTCTTTCCCTCCACCCTCATTGGGTACATGGCGAATAACCTCCTTCCGGCCCGGCTCGGGGAGTTCGTGCGCGCCTACTCCCTGGCGCAGAAAGAGGAGCTAAAGACGAGTGCGGTCTTCGGGACACTGGTGGTGGATCGCCTCTGGGACGGCTTCACCATGCTCCTGGTCCTTCTGGTGACCTTCTTCACCGTGCGCCTCCCGGCGGGGAAGGAGCACATGCAGGAAGGGCTCGCCACCGGCGGCTACATCACCCTTGCGGTGTACCTGACGGCGCTGGCGATTCTGGCGGTCCTGAAGAAGAAGCCGGCGCTCGCGGTACGGACCCTGTCGGCGATTCCCCCCGCAAAGCTCGGAAAGAAACTCGCGCACCTGGCCGAATCGTTCATACAGGGGCTGCAGCTCTCCACCTCGCCGCGGGAGATCGCCACCATCTTCGCCCTCTCCCTCCTCGTGTGGGGGACCGCAATCTGGCCGCTCGACTTTCTCCTCGCCTCCTTCGACCTGCACTTTCCCCTCACGGTCTCCATGTTCATCATGGTTTTCCTCGTTTTTGCCGTCATGGTCCCTTCCTCCCCCGGGTTCGTCGGGACGTACCACTACGCCTGCGTGAGCGCGCTCGCCGCCTTCGACGTGGCGCCGGAGCGCGCTCTTAGCGTCG
Source organism: Geomonas sp. RF6 (assembly GCF_021044625.1). Taxonomy (NCBI): domain Bacteria; kingdom Pseudomonadati; phylum Thermodesulfobacteriota; class Desulfuromonadia; order Geobacterales; family Geobacteraceae; genus Geomonas; species Geomonas sp. RF6. Next base: position 4,125,173 of record NZ_CP087999.1, read on the forward strand.
CCATTGTCATGCACGGCATGGGGTTTTTCCCCGTCACCGTGATCGGGCTTTTCTGCCTCTGGCGGGACAAGCTCTCACTGAAGAAGCTAAGTGCAGCTGAAGATGCCGAACATGAAACAGGAGCCTCCGCGTGAAAGAGACCTTCCGGCGCGCCGGGATCGAGCCGTTTGCCGCGCTCTCGTTCCTCATCCCCCTCTTTATCTACCTTCTGACCCTGGCCCCCACCGTCACCTTCTTTGACAGCGGCGAGTTCCTGACCGCGGTCGCCTCTCTGGGGACCGCCCACTCCCCGGGGTACCCGCTCTTTATAAACTACGCGCACCCCTTCACCTGGCTCCCCTTCGGCTCCATCGCCTTCCGGGTGAACTTCGCCACCGCGGTTTCCGCGGCGCTCGCCTGCTTCGGGGTGTATCTCGTGACGAAGCACCTCCTGAAGGACGAGGAGCTCCCGGAGGGTGTCCCGGCGCCTCTTGTGACCTCCCTTGCCGCGCTCGCGGCGGCGCTCGCCTTCTGCGGCACCGCGCGGTTGTGGCTGCAGTCGAACCACGACAAGCCGTATCCGCTCCTCTCCTTTATCTGTGCCGCGGTCTTCTACCTCATGCTGCGCTGGCGCGACAGCTTCGACGCGGGGGAGGAGCGCCCCTCCTACGTCTACCTCGGCGCCTTCCTCTGCGGACTGGGGACCGGCGCACACCAGATCATGGTCCTCATGATCCCGGCGTACGCGTTCCTCCTCCTCTCGAAGGAGTGGCGCATTATCTTCAGGATGAAGGAGTTTTTGATCGCGCTCTCCTTCGGGATCCTCGGCTTCTCCATCCACCTGCACCTGATCGTGCGGGCGCTCGCGAAGCCGCTTCTCAACTGGGGGGACTCGAAGAACCTGACGCAGTTCCTCTGGAACCTGCTGCGCAAGGGGTACCCCACCGAGAAGCCGCAGCGCGACCTCTCGCTGCTCTGGTCGCAGATAAACGCCTTCAACGTCCAGTACGAGTTCACGGTCGTCGGGCTTTTGCTCCTCATCGCGGGGCTCGTCTTCTTCTTTCGCACGAAGAGGGACATCGTCCTTTCGTACCTGATCGCGCTCTTCACCTTTCTCCTTATCATCGCAGGGTACTTCAACACGCCGGGGGAGCTCATCTTTCTCACCGAGGAGTTCTTCACCCCGCTGTACCTCCTGAGCGCGGTCGTCATAGGGCTTGCCCTCTTCGGGCTCCTGCGCCTTCTCCTTTCCGCCTTCCGCGTGCGGGGAAAGGTCCCCGCGCTCGGGCTCTCCGCTCTTCTTTTCGTCCTCCCCCTCTCGGTCGTCCTTTTGCACTACGTGGAGAACGACCAGCACGAGAACTACATCGCCAGCGATTACGCGCAGAACTCGCTGCGCTCCCTGCCGCAGGGGGCGGTCATGTTCACCTGGGGTGACAGCGGCGCCTTTCCCCTCTGGTACATCCAAGGGGTGGAGCGGATGCGCGACGACCTCGACCTCCTGCACACCCCGCACCTCGTTTTCGAGTGGTACCTGGACGGCTTCCCGGCGCTCTTCCGGGGGAGCAGGCTGCGCTCCCTCGTGGACCAGACAGCCCCTGAGGACGCCCTCCTCGTGGCGGTGGCGGAGCAGTTCCCGCGCCGGCCGGTGTTCATCGACTTTTCCACCAAGTATTCCGTCGCGCTCCCCGGCTACCAGGCGTTGCAGCACGGCATCGTGTACCAGCTGATCCCCGCCTCGCAGCCTCTCCCCCTCCCGGACTCCGGGGTCTGGGCGCTGTACACGCAGCGCGGTGTAGTCGGTGCGAGCGACATGTTCTTCCGCGACCTCGACACCGGGAAGGCGATCCAGATCTACGCCGCCGCCCTCATGGAGTCCGGGGAGATCCTCCTCTCGGCCGGAGGGGGAGCCCAGGTGACCGGCGCGCAGCAGCTGTGCCTCGGGAAAGAGATCTCGCCGGAGCTCGCCCCGCACATCGACCAGATACTTGCCCGCTACGGTGCCTCATGCCGGTGACGGTAGACGGCAGGACAGCCCTCACGGGGATCGTCGGCTACCCGGTCTCCCACTCCCTCTCCCCCCTCATGCACAACGCGGCATTCGGGGAGCTCGGGTTGAATATGGTCTACCTCCCCTTCTCCGTGGCGCCGGAGGCGCTCCCCCAGGGGGTGGCGGGGCTCGCCGCACTCGGGGTGCGGGGGTTCAACGTGACGATCCCCCACAAGGTGGCGATCCTCCCGCTCCTGCACGAGATAACCCCGGAGGCGCGGGCGATCGGGGCGGTGAACACGGTCCTTAACAGGGACGGTCTTCTCACGGGGTACAACACGGACGGGATCGGTCTTTTGCGGGCGCTGGAGGGGGAATTCGGCTTCTACCCGGCGGGGCGCTCGGTCCTTCTGCTCGGGGCCGGCGGCGCGGCGCGCAGTGCGGTCGCCGCGCTCTCTCTTGCCGGCGCCGCACGGGTCGTGGTGGCAAACCGCACGAAGGAGCGGGGGGAGGAACTGGTCGCCTCCGTGGCGCCGCACCTCCCGGGAACGCTCCTTCAGAGCGCCCCCTTTACGCTCCTTTCGGACGCCGGGTTCCTCTCCGGCTTCGACCTGCTGGTGAACACGACCTCGGTGGGGATGGGGGGGAGCGCCTTCGGGGACCTCGCGCTTACGGGGCTCCCTCCGCACGCGGCGATCTACGACATGGTGTACGCCCCGCTGGAGACTCCGCTCATGGAGCAGGGGAGGGGGGTCGGGCTCCCCGTGGCGAACGGGATCGGGATGCTGGTGGCGCAGGGGGAGGCCGCCTTCACGATCTGGACCGGTCAACAGCCTCCCGCCGGATGCATGAAGCGCGCCGTCCTGGAGGGGATAGGGGCGGCAACTCTTGACATCGTCCGACAATCAAAATAGTATTCACAGGATGTCAAAAGCCTTGAGGTTACTATGCAGATAAGCAGACTGGGCGAGCTCCTGGTCGGACACAATATGATCACGAAGGATCAGCTGAAGCAGGCCCTCGCCGAGCAGAAGGCATCGGGGGGGCAGATGCGCCTCGGCTCCATCCTTATCCGGGACGGCCTCATCACCGAGGAGGAGCTCACCTCCTTCCTCTCGAAGCAGTACGGGGTCCCGACGGTGAACCTCACCGACCACGAGGTGGAGCCCGGCGTCATCAAGGTGATCCCCGCCGAGATCGCCCACAAGTACCAGATCGTGCCGGTGAACAGGGCGGGGTCGACCCTCATCATCGCCATGAGCGACCCCTCCAACATCTTCGCCATCGACGATATCAAGTTCATGACCGGGTACAACGTCGAGGTGGTGGTGGTGCCGGAGAGCGCCATCAAGAACGCCATCGACAAGTTCTACGACCAGTCCGCATCGCTGGCGGACGTCATGGACAGCCTCGAGATGGAGGAGTTCGAGGTGGTGGGGGACGAGGAAGAGGTCGATCTCGGCTCCCTGGAGCGCGCCGTCGAGGACGCGCCGGTCGTGAAGCTTGTGAACCTCATCCTCACCGACGCCATCAAGAAAAAGGCGAGCGATATTCACATCGAGCCGTACGAGAAGAGCTTCCGGGTGCGCTACCGCATCGACGGCGTCCTCTACGAGGTCATGAAGCCGCCGATGAAGCTCAAAAACGCCATCACCTCCCGCATAAAGATCATGAGCGAGCTCGACATCGCCGAGCGGCGCCTTCCCCAGGACGGCAGGATAAAGATCAAGCTCGGCGGCGGGAAGGACATGGACTTCCGCGTCTCGGTGCTGCCGACCCTCTTCGGCGAGAAGATCGTTTTGCGACTCCTGGACAAGTCGAACCTGCAGCTCGACATGACGAAGCTCGGTTACGAGCCGGACGCGCTCGCCTCCTTCCAGAGGGAGATCCACAAGCCGTTCGGGATGGTGCTCGTCACCGGACCGACCGGCTCGGGAAAGACCGTCTCCCTCTACTCGGCCCTTGCGGAGCTGAACAAGGTCACGGAGAACATCTCCACCGCGGAGGACCCGGTGGAGTTCAACTTCGCAGGTATCAACCAGGTGCAGATGCACGAGGACATAGGGCTCAACTTCGCCTCCGCGCTGCGCGCCTTCCTGCGCCAGGACCCTGACATCATCATGATCGGCGAGATCCGTGACTTCGAGACCGCGGAGATCGGGGTGAAGGCCGCACTAACCGGCCACCTCGTCCTCTCGACGCTGCACACAAACGACGCCCCCTCCACCATCAACCGTCTCCTGAACATGGGGATCGAGCCGTTCCTGGTGGCAAGCGCCGTGAACCTGATCACCGCCCAGCGCCTCGCGCGGCGCGTCTGTTCCGAGTGCAAGGAGCTGGACGAGATCCCGGTGCAGGCCCTCGTGGACGCAGGGGTCCCCGCGGCGGAAGCGGCCGACTTCGTCTGTTACAAAGGGCGCGGCTGTTCCGTGTGCAACGGCACCGGCTACAAGGGGCGCGTCGGCTTCTACCAGGTCATGCCGATGCTGGAGCCGATCCGGGAGCTCATCCTGAACGGCGCCAACACCGCCGAGATAAAGAGGGAGAGCATGCGCCTCGGCATAAAGACGATGCGCCAGTCCGGGCTTACGAAGTTAAAGGAGGGGGTCACCTCCTTCGAGGAAGTGCTGCGGGTCACCGTGGCTGACGACTGACAGGCGAGGTACTAGATGATCAACTTTCACCAGCTACTGAAGGATCTCGTGGAGCGGGGCGGCTCCGACCTGCACATCACCACGAACACGCCGCCGCAGATCCGCATCGACGGGAAGCTCACCCCGATGGACATCCCCCCCCTGAACGCCATCGAGACGAAGCAGCTGTGCTACAGCATCCTCACCGACGCGCAGAAACACAAGTTCGAGGAGGAGAACGAGCTCGACCTCTCTTTCGGGGTAAAGGGGCTCTCCCGCTTCCGCGGCAACATCTTCATCCAGCGCGGCGCGGTGGCAGGGGTCTTCAGGGTCATCCCGTACCGGATCCTCTCCTTCGAGGAACTGGGGCTGCCGCCGGTGGTAACGGAGCTGTGCGGGAAGCCGCGCGGCCTTATCCTCGTCACCGGCCCCACGGGGAGCGGGAAGTCCACCACACTCGCCTCCATGATCGACAAGATCAACACGGACCGGCACGACCACATCGTGACGATCGAGGACCCGATCGAGTACCTGCACCCGCACAAGGGGTGCATCGTGAACCAGCGCGAGGTAGGGGCCGACACGAAGAGCTTCAAGCATGCGCTTAAGTACGTGCTGCGCCAGGACCCGGACGTCGTCCTCGTCGGCGAGTTGCGCGACCTGGAGACGATCGAGGCGGCGCTCACCCTCGCCGAGACGGGGCACCTCTGCTTCGCCACGCTGCACACCAATTCGTGCGCCCAGACCATAAACCGCATCATCGACGTCTTCCCCTCCTACCAGCAGACCCAGGTGCGCACCCAGCTCTCCTTCGTCCTGGAGGGGGTCCTCTCCCAGATGCTCGTGCCGCGCTCCGACGGCCGAGGGCGTGCGCTGGCGCTGGAGGTCATGGTGCCGAACCCGGCGATCAGGAACCTCGTCAGGGAGGACAAGGTGCACCAGATCTACTCCCAGATGCAGGTCGGCCAGGAGAAGTTCGGCATGCAGACGATGAACCAGTCTCTCGTGGCGCACCTCGCGAAGCGGAACATCTCCATCGATGACGCCATCGCCCGCTCCCCCGACCCGGACGAGCTGAAGCAGATGCTCTCTCCCGGCGGGGCCGCCATGGGGCAGCGCCGGCCGATGAGGTAGGGAATCTTTCCGGGGGGCGTCCCCCGCGTGCAATGGTGCCCCCGGTCACTGAAGGGTGGCGCCGGTCGTGGTACAGTACTATCGGGAATTCATCTACATCGCAGTTCGAGCCAGACTAGCCCCCCTGCCGCTTTCCGTCAGTCCAGCCAGTTGCAGTCTCTGCCCCCCCTCCGCTAGCGGAGGGGCAGGGGAGGGACGGGTGTTTCGTCTAGCCACCTTTTCAAGGAGAAAAGCTCATGCCCAAGTTCAGTTGGGAAGCGAGAAGCAAGGCCGGTTCGGTGCAGAAGGGGGTCATGGAGGCCACCAACAGCGCGCAGGTCGAGGCTCAACTAAAGCGCTACGGCTTCACCGGCATTACCATCAAGGAAGAGGGGAAGGGGCTCGGGCGCGAGATCAAGTTCGGCAGCGGCCAGAAGAAGATCCAGACGAAGGAGCTCGTCGTCTTTACGAGGCAGTTCGCCACCATGATCGACTCCGGCCTCCCGCTGGTGCAGTGCCTGGACATCCTCTCGGGACAGCAGGAAAACAAGACGTTCAAGGAGGTGCTCGTGAAGGTGAAGGAGAGCGTGGAGAGCGGCTCCACCTTCGCCGACGCCCTCTCGAAGCATCCGAAGGCCTTCGACCAGCTCTACGTGAACCTGGTGGCGGCAGGGGAGGTCGGCGGTATCCTCGACACGATCCTGAATCGGCTCGCCGCCTACATCGAGAAGGCGATGAAGCTGAAGAAGCAGGTGAAGGGGGCGATGGTCTATCCGACCACCATCATGGCGATCGCGGTCATCGTCGTCGGCGTCATCCTCGTCTTCGTCATCCCGACCTTTGCAAAGATGTTCGCCGACTTCGGCGGGGACCTCCCCGCGCCGACGAAGTTCGTCATCGCCCTCTCCGGCTTCCTCACGAAGTACCTCGTCGTCATCATCGCAGCTCTCTTTGGGCTGAAGTTCGGCATCTCGAAGTACTACGCCACCCCTGCCGGGAAGAAGAACATCGACCGCTTTGCCCTGAACGCGCCGATCGTCGGCCCCCTGGTGCGCAAGGTCGCGGTGGCGAAGTTCACGAGGACCCTCGGCACGATGATAAGCTCCGGCGTCCCGATCATGGACGGCCTCGACATCGTGGCGAGGACGGCCGGAAACAAGATCGTCGAGGAGGCGATCTACCGGGTGCGCCAGTCGATCTCCGAGGGGAAGACGATCGCGGAGCCGCTGCAGGAGAGCGGGGTCTTCCCGCCGATGGTCGTGCAGATGATCGCAGTCGGCGAGGCGACCGGTGCCATGGACGCCATGCTGAACAAGATCGCGGACTTCTACGATGATGAGGTCGACGATGCGGTGGGTGCCATGACCGCCATGATGGAGCCTCTTCTCATGGTCTTCCTCGGCACGACCGTGGGGGGGCTCGTCATCGCCATGTATCTCCCGATCTTCAAGCTGGCGAGCACGGTGGGCGGTTGATGCATGCTCGATAGGAGAAAAGTAGGCTGGTTCATCCTCTTCCGGGTGCTGACGATCTCCGTATTCCTCGTCTCCACCATCTTCCTCGACCTCCAGGACAGCGTCGTCTCCCTCTCTGGCCTGGTCCGGCTTACCGTCGCCACCTATCTCTTCTCTCTCGTTTCCCTGGTCACCCTCGCCCTTACCGACAGGGTGACCAGGACCCTCACCTACGCACAGATCGTCTGGGACGTGATCCTCGTCACCGTACTGATCCTCCTCACCGGTGGGGTGAGTTCGCCGTACGCGTTTCTCTTCTTTCTATGCATCATCAGCGCGAGTGTCCTTCTGGCCCGCTCGCAGGCGTACTACACCGCGTCGCTGTGCGTCATCCTGCACGGCTCCATACTCGACCTGCAGTTCTACGGACGCCTCGCCCCGCTGGGGCTGAGCCAGATACCGGCCCAGCAGTTCGGCGCCTCCTACCTCTTTTACCTCATCTTTCTGTACAGCTCCGCCTTCTACCTCACGGCTTTCCTGGCGGGGCACCTCTCGGAGCGCGCGCGTCTCTCGGAGACGGCACTCAAGGAGAAGGTCATCGACTTCGAGGAGCTGGAGCGGCTGAACAGCTCCATCGTCTCCACGATCGACAGTGCGCTCCTCACCATAAACCGTGAGGGGCGCATTCGCGTCTTCAACCGCTACGCCGAGATCCTCACAGGGTGCTCCCAGCTCGAGGCGTACGACCGTCCGCTGGCGGAGGTCCTCCCGGGGCTCTCGGCGCGGCTCCCCGAGCTTTTCGGCGTGAGCCAGGGGGAGTGCGAGCACACCGCACCCTCAGGTACCCGTCTCGTCCTCTCCTGCAAGTCGGTCCCCCTGGTCGGAATAGACGGGGATGACCAGGGGGCCATCCTCGACCTGCGCGACCTCACCGAGATGAAGCGCCTCTCCCTGGAGCTGAAGCGTGCCGACCGGCTCGCGGCGGTGGGGGAGCTCTCCGCCCGCATCGCCCACGAGATCCGCAATCCGCTCGCGGCCATAAGCGGCTCCGTGCAGCTCGTGGCGCTCAGGGACTGGGTCGACGAGAAGGACAGAAAGCTCTTCTCCATCATCCTCAGGGAGACGGACCGGCTGGACGGCCTCCTGCGCGAGTTCCTCGCCTATGCTCGCCCGAACACGCCGAACAAGACCCCCTTCGGGCTGCGACAGCTTATGGCGGACCTCTGCGCGCTCCTCTCCCGCGATCCCAGGCTCGAGAAGGTAGCAATAGAGAACCGGGTGCCGGAGGCGCTCTCCCTCGTGGCCGACCGGGACCAGCTCAAACAGGTCTTCTGGAACCTCTTCGTGAACGGCGCGGAGGCAATGAGCGGCGGAGGGAGGATCGTGGTGCAGGCGGGGGCGCAGCGCGAGGAGGGGGGAAACCTGGTACGGATCCGGGTGACGGATGACGGGGCGGGGATGGACGCGGAGGAGGTGAAGCGCGTCTTCGAGCCGTTCTTCACCACGAAGCAGGTCGGCACCGGGCTCGGGCTTGCCACCGTGTACCGCATAGTGGAGGCGCACCACGGGCGGATCAGCGTGGAGAGCGCGCGCGGGACGGGGACGACGGTGACGATAGATCTCCCCGCCTGAGGGGAAAAGAGGTTTGTCGCCGCGGCATCGCGGCTGTGAAGGGAAGGGCGGGCAAATGAGCGCAAAGATTCTGGTGGTGGATGACGAACTGAGCATGCGGGAGTTCCTGGCGATACTCCTGGAAGGGGAGGGGTACACTGTCGACCAGGCCTCCGGCGCCGAAGAGGCGCTCCTTTCGATGGAAGACAAAAGCTACGACCTGGTGATTTCAGACGTCAGCATGCCGGGGCTTGACGGCATCGCCCTCCTCGAGCGCATCAAGAGCCGCTCCCCTGAGACGGCGGTCCTCATGATCACCGCCTTCACCACAGCGGAGCAGGCGGTGGAGGCGATGAAGCTCGGCGCCTACGACTACATCGCGAAGCCGTTCCGGGTGGAGGAGGTGAAGGTCCTCGTCGCCAACGCACTGGAGAAGCGCTCCCTTGTGGAGGAGAACCGGCGGCTGAAGGCGGAGGTGCAGGAGCGCTTCAGCTTCAGCGGGCTGATCGGGAAAAGCAAGGAGATGCGGGAGGTGTACGAGCTGATCGAGAAGGTCGCCGGGAGCACCGCCAACATCCTCATCCAGGGGGAGAGCGGCACCGGGAAAGAGCTCGCGGCAAAGGCGATCCACTACAACAGTCCGCGCAGAAGCGCCCCCTTCCTCGCCGTGAACTGCGGCGCCATCCCGGAGACGCTCATCGAGAGCGAGCTCTTCGGGCACGCCAGGGGCTCCTTTACCGGCGCCATCTCCGACCGCCCCGGCCTCTTCGAGCAGGCGTACGGCGGGACCCTTTTTCTGGACGAGATAGGGGAGGTGCCGCTGCAGTTGCAGACGAAGCTTCTTCGGGTCCTGCAGGAGCGTGAATTCCGCCCCGTGGGGGGGACCTCGTCGGTGAAGGCGGAGGTGAGGATCGTTGCCGCCTCCAACCGAAACCTCGAGGAGCAGGTGCAGGACGGCTCCTTCCGCGAGGACCTCTTCTACCGCCTCAACGTCGTGCAGGTGAAGATGCCTGCGCTCCGGGACCGTACGGAGGACGTCCTGCCGCTG